>CAZYNH010000006.1:0-136437 GCA_964648295.1 uncultured Bacteroidia bacterium
GTTTCACTGCCCGCCTGCATACTTACGATCATGGGCATGGCCGCACAAACTCAGGGCTTCAACATCGATGGAGCCGTAGCTGAAACCGAAAAAATTATGGCCGCAAATCCCAGGCGCGTAGCCGAGATCAGGATCTCAATAACTTTCCCGCATAACGATTACACCGACAGACAAAAACGCGCACTCCAGCATGTTGTGGACACCTGCCCCGTTTCTTCCAGCCTCAGCAAAGAACTCAACAGGGTCGTCGAGCTCAAGTTTAAGGGAGAGTGATGCACAATTTTGAAATTATTCTTGACAAATTTTAATTATTTTAGTAAATTTTCGACATAAACACCATATTAAGGTGGTTATCTAAATTGGAAACTAAGATGAGTGTGAAAAACTATATCAAAGAACTTCTTTCATTCGAAGAATATTCTTTTTCATGGAGTGAACTCAAGAATTATTCAGATAAATCTGATATTGCATTAAAAAGAGAGCTCTTCAGACTCTCTACAAAAAATGAGATAATCAATCTGAGGCGTGATTTTTATCTTATAATTCCTCCACGGTACTCTGCTCTTGGCCGTTTACCTTTGGTTCTTTATGCTGATAAACTTTTTAAATTTCTAAAAAAAGATTATTATATCGGTTTATTTTCAGCAGCCAAATACCACGGTTCTGCTCATCAGCAGGTTCAGAAAGATTATATCCTTTCATCACCACCGGCTTTATTGGATATTAGTAAGAAAAACACAAAATTAGAATTCCATACGGTGTCTGTCTGGCCTGAAAAGAATGTTCTTGATAAAAGATCAGATGCGGGAATTTTTAAAATATCAAGTCCCGCACTTACAGCGGCCGATTTGATAAACAACCAGTTGAAAATTGGTGGAATTAATAGAATATTTACCGTAATTGAAGAGCTTTCTGAGGAAATAATACTTTCTGATCTTAAGGAACTGCTGTCATGGTATCCCAATGTCAGCAATCTGCAAAGGCTGGGTTTCATTCTTGAACAGGTAAAATCAGATCAGGAAATTCTGAAAATAGTGTTTGACCATATAAGCTCAAAAGGCTTTTATCCGGTTCTTCTCAGCCCGGAGAAAGGAAAGAAAGCAGGAGCCGTAAATAACCGCTGGAAAGTAGATGTGAATATTGAACCGGAGAGCGATCTTTGATCCCGAAACCTTTCATAGCCAAGTGGAAAGACAATAGCCCTTGGAGAGAGTTTTATCAGATAGAGCAGGATCTGATTATCAGCCGGATTTTGGTGGAAATATTTTCGAATGATTTCCTGAATGAACATTTAGCTTTCAGAGGCGGAACAGCACTTCATAAATTATATCTCAATCCTGCTTCCAGATATTCTGAGGATATTGATCTTGTTCAGATTAAACCCGGTCCTGTTAAACCGATATTAGAGCATATTGAAAAAGTTGTTACTTTCTTTGATGAAAAAAGGAACACTAAGATAGGTCTTCACGGCGCGAAAGCCCTGTACAGATTTTATTCAGAATACGAACAAATAAAACTCAGGCTGAAATTAGAGATAAATTGTAAAGAACATTTCAATGTGCTCGATTGGGAAGAAATTCCTTTCGAAGTTGAAAGCAACTGGTTTACTGGCACTTCTAAAATAAGAACATATAATATTAACGAATTATTAGGAACCAAATTAAGGGCTTTGTTTCAGCGCAGTAAAGGAAGGGACCTTTTTGATCTGTATCATTCTAGCCTGAATTATAATCTGGATCATGAGAAAATTATCCAATGTTTTACCAGATATATGAATTTTTCAACCGGAAATGTACCATCCAAAAAAGAATTTATATCCAATCTGGAAGAAAAAGAAAAATCTTTGCATTTCAGAGGGGATATAGAAGCAATATTAAGGCCGGGTGTAGATTATGATCAGAAAAAAGCGTTTAACTGGATAAAAAAAGAATTAATTGAAAAGTTTTATAAGAAATAACTTTAAAATGATTAAAATAGCATTAATCATCGAGCTTAAGTTTTAGGGAGAGAAATAAATACAAACAAATTTAATTATTGAGGATAAACTATCATGAGCAAAGATATTGATCTGATCCTGCGCAAAGCGGTACAGATATTTTCAAAAGAAAGTCTTATAGAAAGACTTAACAGTGGCAAGACTCTAAAGATCAAACTTGGAGCTGATCCGAGCAGACCGGACTTACATCTAGGGCATTCGGTTGTGCTTAGAGTACTTAGAATATTTCAGAAAATGGGGCATGAAGTGATCTTCGTTGTCGGTGACTACACCGCTATGATCGGCGACCCGTCCGGCAAGAGCAAAACAAGACCGGCGCTTACATTTGAACAGACGCGAAAAGCGGGTGAAACATATTTCGAACAGGCTACAAAGATATTAGACAAAGATAAAACAAGGATCGAATATAATTCAAAATGGCTGTCGAAATTAACTTTTGAAGAGGTATTGAAGCTTACTAGCAAATATACTATAGCTCAGATTCTCACGAGAGACGACTTCAAAAACAGATACGATAATAATCAGCCGATCGGAATGCATGAACTTATGTATCCGCTTATGCAGGGTTTCGATTCAGTCGCTTTGGAGGCAGATATCGAGATCGGCGGGACAGATCAGACTTTCAATTTACTGGTAGGAAGAGAACTCCAGAAAAATTACAATCAGAAGCAGCAGGAAGTTATAACATTCCCTTTGCTTTTAGGACTGGACGGCGTAGAAAAAATGAGTAAATCTCTCGACAACTACATAGGCCTTGATGAACCTCCGGCAATAATGTTTGAGAAAACTATGAAAATCCCCGACAATCTGCTTCATCATTATTTTCTGTTGACTACAGATATTGCAGTTCAGGATTTTGAGAATCTGATAAATAAGGATATAAGGGAAGCTCATATTGAATACGGTAAAGAAATTATCAGAATGTACCACAATGAGTCGGATATAGATCAGGCATTAAAAAGGTATTTTGAGGTCGCGAAGGGTGGTATTCCCGATAATGTTGTTGAAAAAATAATTGACAAAGAGGTACTTAAAGATAAGAAAATAACTATCGTGGAAGCTTTAAAGCTTGCCGGATTCGCATCAACGAACGGTGAGGCCAAAAGAGTTATTGAAGGTAAAGGTATAAAGATCAACGGCGAAGCCGTCACGGATATAAAAATGGAATTAGACTTGTCTGAGCCTAAGATCATTCAGTTCGGGAAATCTAAATTCGTAAAGCTGACAGGGGAAATTGAGTGAGGAAATAATTATGACTGAAAAACATAACATTGAATATAAACAAAGCTGGCATGATGACTATCTGAAATGGGTATGCGGATTTGCAAACGCACAGGGTGGAAAAATATTCATAGGCATTGACGACAATGAGAAGTATGTCGGTGTTGATAAACATAAAGAATTGCTTGAAGATATACCTAATAAGATAAAGAATCTTATGGGGATAATTGCAGAAGTTAATCTGATCGAAGAAAAGAATAAATATATTATTGAAATTTCAGTGCCGCAATATTCGGTCCCGATTTCTCTTAGAGGCAGATATTATTACAGAAGCGGAAGTGTTAAGCAGGAGCTCACAGGTGCATCACTCAATGAATTTCTGTTAAAAAAATCCGGTCTTACATGGGATGAAGTACCTGAATCAGATGCCATTATTGACGATATTGACGAAACTGCCATAAAACAATTCATCAAGGATTGCGCAAAGGCTAAGAGAATAAGTATTGAGGATAATATTACTGTTCCGCAGTTGCTTGACAAATTAAGGTTGAGAAAGGGCTCAAAGCTAAAAAAAGCGGCTTTGGTACTTTTCGGAAAAGATCCCGGTAAGTATTTTATCAATCTTGCAGTTAAAATCGGAAGATTTGGAGATTCTGATGCCGATCTGAGATTTCATGAGGTGATCGAAGGTAATCTTATATACATGAAAGAGCGCATTGAAGAAATTCTGAACGCAAAGTTTTTAATTCATCCTATAGAATTTGTTGGTTTTCAGAGAATAGAGCACGACGAATATCCGGTTCAGGCTATAAGAGAAATTATTCTGAACGCTCTGATACACAGAAATTATGCCGGAGCTCCGACACAGATCAGAGTTTATGATAATTCCATAAGAATCTGGAATGACGGCGGTTTACCTGATGGTATATCTGAAGAAGATCTGAGAATAACTCACATGTCTAAGCCGAGGAACAGCCTGATAGCATTCGCATGTTTTCTTGGCGGATATATTGACTCCTGGGGTCGCGGCACGATCAAAATAATTGATGCCTGCAAAGAAAATAATCTGCCTGAACCAGTTTTAAAGGAAGAACAGGGCGGCTTTGTCAGCATACTTCAAAAAGCGCAAAAGCAGATCGCGGTAATAAATGAAACTAAGCTTAACGACAGAATGCTGAAAGCGATAGAATATGTGAAGGAGCATGGAAAAATAACAAACGGAGAATATCAGAAAATAAACGAATGTTCAAGAAATACTGCATCCAAGGATTTATTATATTTAGTTGGTATGGAATTACTAAAACATAGCGAAATAAAGGGAGCCGGATCATATTATGTATTGGGATCAATTGCACATTAATTGCACATTAATTGCACATTAATTGCACATTCTATAATCTAATTGGCCGGTAATTGGCCGGTAATTGCACAATTGAAGGCAGGAAGTGATAAGTACAAAACAAACTGGAAATTATATGCAAAAAAGAATAGAAGCACTGGACAAACTCATCAACTCAATAGATTTTGATCAGCTTTGGGATGGATTTTCCAAGACGAAGTACGCACTTTATGATGAAAAGAATTTCTGTCTTGATGGCAAAATTGGAGTAACCGACGAAAGGTTTATGGGAAATACTGCAATAAAGATCGATAATGAATATGTCGCGATATGGGACATGCGGACAATCTCAGATAATTACAAGAATGAATCTCTAACTTCGGTCATAATACATGAAATGTTTCATTGTTTTCAGGCTTCGTACGGCGAAAAAAGGCATGGCAACGAGATATTGGGAATTGAATATCCTATCGAGAAAGAAAATATAGCTTTACGGTCACTTGAAAGGCAATATTTATATGATGCTGTTTATGAAGAAAATATAAGTAAGAAATTGAGATTAGTATCAAAATATTTCGGCATAAGAAACAAAAGAGAAAAGCTTATTGGAAATGTTATTGACTATGAAAAAGGCATTGAATCATTCGAAGGAACAGCAGTATTTGTTGAGTTTCAGGCTTTGAATCAATTAACACCGGAGAAAGGTCGCTTAGAATTACTAAAAGAATATTTAGGCAGCTTTAGTGAAATTAATATCGATAATTTTGCCATCAGGCGGAGTTCATATAATCAGGGAATGATTCTATGCATGATAGCCGACGATCTGTTGCCTAACTGGAAACAGAAATATCAGAAAAGCGATCTATACCTGAGCGATTTTATTCTAAATGAGTTAAAAATTGAAATTGAAGTGTCAGAAGAAACTTTATCACTTTACAATGAAGTTGATGCCTGCTTACAAGATTGGAAAAAACAAAGGGATAAAATATTTTCAGACTTTGAAAATAAACCTGATAAAATAGTGGTAAATTCAGGCGTACAGATGACAGGTTTTGATCCGATGAATATAGTCAAAAGAGATAAAGAAATTATGCATCAATCATTCCTGAGAGTAATTCTCGACAGCAAAGAGCAGATAATCGCAGGGCCTGTAAAAACGACTATCGGAGATCATATATTTGATATTAAAAAAATGGAATGGCTGAAAGAGAAGAATATTTCATAAGGTAAAATTAGATGGACTATAGCAGATATTGGTCGGAAACTCAACAAACTATAAGCACCCTGGACAATCATCGTACGCTCAGATTTAATAATAGAAATATCAAAAAAATTATAGGTTTTTTCGATATTAGACCCGATATAAAGCTTTTGGATT
Source organism: uncultured Bacteroidia bacterium (assembly GCA_964648295.1). Lineage (GTDB taxonomy): Bacteria > UBA4055 > UBA4055 > UBA4055 > UBA4055 > UBA4055. The sequence continues at coordinate 5,935 of CAZYNH010000006.1, forward strand.
CAGGCTGCGGAACCGGAGTTTTAATCAAAGCTATTTCAGAGTATTTTAATGGAGAAATCTATCTTACCGGCATAGACAGGGATGTAAATTTCATCAGGCATGCAAAAACGAAAAACATTATCAACTCAGAATTCCTTGCCGGTGATGCACTGATAAGCCCGTTCGAATCTAACAGCTTTGACATTGCACTATCTTACACATTAATTGAGCATGTTCACATTATGAAATTTTTGAAAGAACAATACAGGATCACAAAAAGCGGCGGTGTTATCGGTGTTATGACATGTTTCCCGCCTTCAAAGATCATTAAAGTGCCGTATTTCCCTGATGAAGAGCTTATCTACGATGAACTTTATAAAGTCATAAACGAGCCTGAGGAAAAGCGTAGTTTCGACCCTTTTCTGATACCTGAAAAACTTGAACAAACCGGATTCACAGGTGTAGTGATTGACACAATATCGCTCCCGATAATATGGGATGATGACAGCTTGGCGCTTGAACAAAAACTGAAAATCGTTGAACTCAAAGCTAAGGAAGAGCTGGGCTATATTGAATTAATCGAAAACAAATTGCCTGAAAATAAATTCGATAATAAAATTGAAAAATTAAAATCTTTTGTCAAAAAACGCTATGAAAATCGGGTAAAAGCCATCGAAACCGGCAAGAAGAATTGGGAGCTTGAAATGAACTACACTTTATGTATAAAAGCGAGAAAGTGATAATAACATTTGGAAATTCGCGATATTTATGCCTGTCATTACACTTTTCTGGAGATAAAATCATGTCGTATCAACACTTTTTTGGAGATAAATTGCAAATTAATGGAAGATATCAGAACAAAGGAATAACCTAATGAAAAACCGTTTTAAACAACAATTAGAATTTATCCGGGAAATAGATAAGATAAAAGACATCATCCGTAAGACGCCCCGCTTTGATCTTAAAACCTATGAGAATGATGCCGAGCATTCATGGCATATTTGTATTATGGCACTGGTACTGATAGAATATTCAAACAGGAAAGATCTCGATATGCTGAAGGTACTTAAGATGCTTCTTGTACATGACCTTTGTGAGATTCATGCCGGGGATTATATTTTCTACACTGAAAAACAGGCTGAGAAAGAGCAAAAAGAACGCGAAGGTGCTGATAAGATATTCGGATTACTACCCGAAGATCAGGCAAAGGAATTCTTTACTCTATGGGAAGAATTTGAAAAGAGAATCACCCCGGAAGCCAAATTTGCAAGAGTTGTTGACAGGCTTGAACCTATAATGCAGAATTATTATAATGACGGAAAAGACTGGGTAAAAAATAAGATCACTTCTGAAATGGTACTCGAGAAGAATGTTATCATTAAAGACGGTTCTGTAGAACTCTGGGCATATGTACAAAGTATGGTTGAGGAAATCGTTGAAAGAGGAGTTATTAAATGACAAAAGAGATCAAAACGCACTATATCGGCCACGATAATGCATACAGAAACCTTAAAGCTAAAGGTAAAACAGGCTGGGCATCCGAAGAGGATAACATGAAATTTGGAAAAGTAATCGGAGAAAGCCTGAGGACAGCTTGCGTTCCCGAGGGCGGAAGAGTCTTGGAGCTTGGCTGCGGTGCAGGAGATATGACTTTAGTTTTGGCTTCAAAGGGTTATGAAACATACGGGATCGATATTTCACCGACTGCTATAGAATGGGCAAAAGAAAAAGTGTCAGAAAGGAATTTGAAAGCTGATTTCAGGGTCGGCAGCGTGCTTGATCTCAGCGTTTTCCCTAACAATTACTTTGATTATATTCTGGACGGTCACTGCCTGCACTGCATAATCGGTAAAGACAGAAAAAAGTTTCTTTCCGAAGCGCTTCGTGTTCTTAAACCGGGCGGAATATTCTTCTCCGAAACGATGTGCGGAGAAATAAGAGACCCGGAAGTTCAGAAGTTATTCGATCCTGTTTCAAGATGCATGATAAGAGATGGTGTCGCAGGCAGATATATTGGATTACCTGAAGATATTGTTAAAGAGTTTAAAAGTGCAGGTTTCAAGTTGATCAGCTGCGAGATCAGTCCGGATCCTGACGCTCAGGATGATCTCAGAATACTGGCGAGAAAGATTTGTTATTCAGTTTGATTTAATTGGACTAAGTCTAGATGTAGTCGTGAAGAAAGATACAGAATAAAGCGTACTGAATTCCGTAATAAATCTTGCAATATTTCCTAAATTGTGATATTATGGGACAACTTTGGACAAATTCGAGGCTTTGACACAGGTAAAAACGAAATGAATCATAAAAGCGAAGATATTAAAGAAGTTATGAACACCTTTGCGGCAATAGATTTTGAGACCGCGAACCCGAACTGGACTTCGATCTGCTCGGTGGGTATTGTGACTGTCGGGAACGGGATTATCGTTGACGAGTTTCACGCACTGATAAAACCTCCCGGAAATTATTATAACTGGTATAATACGAAAATACACGGGATCTCTGCGGAAATGACAGAAAATGAGCCTGATTTTGATGAAGTGTATCCGGAGATCCGGAAGCGCCTGTCAGGCAAAAAGATCGTGGCTCATAACGAATCGTTCGACAGGAACGCGCTCAAGCGGACGATGAAATTTTACCGCATTGATTACTCCGATCTGAACATCAGCGACAGATGGGAATGTACGGTAAAGATATATAGGAAAAAAGGATTCAGGCAGGCGGGGTTGAGGAACTGCTGCGACATTTTAGGCATAGAATTAAATCACCACGACGCGCTTTCCGATGCGAGAGCCTGCGCGATACTTTATCATTATTCAAAAGAAAATCATCTGATCACCGACAGTCTTTTCAGCTCATTTATCAAAAGACCGTAGTTCTCAAAAACTATCCCTTTCATGCCTGCTTTGACCGCCCCGGCAATATAATCGGACCTGTCGTCGATAAAGACGGCTTCATTAGGTTTTACACCAAGCTTTTGTGCCGCGATAATATAGATCTGAGCATCCGGTTTAGCAACACCCTCAGCGCATGAGAAAGTAACAGCGTCGAAACATTCATCATAACTTTTTTCGAAAAAATATTCCATGGCCGGTTTTTCGGTATTGGATAAAAATCCGACCTTAAAACCTTCTTTTCTAAGTCTCTGTGCCAGCTCAAATACTTCAGGCTTTTCGTTGAATACGTCCTTAACGGCATCTTTCCAGAGAGAAACTGATACAGGCTCATCTACCGATAATTCTCCGCACACTTTCCGCCACAGACCGCTCTCCCCTATCGTGCCCGTTTGAAAATCATCCGCGAACTTTGAAAAAACATGTTTGAGGTCATCCGGCATGACCCCAAGCCTGAAGGCGCAGAACTTTATAAGATCTTCCGAGGGGTTGTTTATCAGTACCCCGCCCCAGTCGAAAATTACGGATATTATTGAAGCGTTTCTTTCTTTCATTGTAGCTTAAAAATATTTGATCTCCGTATCCTTCAGATATTTACGCTCGAGAAGCCCGGCAATGTCTTTTATAAGCTGGATCCTCATTTTGTACTGAAGATCAAAGTGATATTCGTTCGATGAGGCGCCTAAAAGAAATTTTATCGAATCCGAATTAATGATCAGCCTGACTATCCTTTCCGCAGCTCCGTCCTTTGCAGGATCGTAGAGACCGTCCCTCAAGATCCTTTCAGCTTTGGAAAGCGTCATGACGCCTTCGGTAACGAGTTCTACATTTTCCAGAATGCTTATGGGCGGAAGGCCGTCGTTCAAGCTGAACATAGTGTCTTTAAATCTGAGGCCGAGCTCCCTTGCGATGATCTCGGAAGTAGTGCCTCCCGCAATGATCTTTTTGCCTGCGAACTGCTTAAACTCCTGCGCAAAGGCAAAATCTCTTTCCTTTGAGACCGGCGCGCCGGAACAGATCAGCAGTTCCCTCGGCTCCCTGAAATGCGCCGCGAGCACGCTCGCGTCGTCTATTAGCGACAGCTTATCGTTCAATTCAGCCTTGTTCACGAGTTTTTGGCACAGGTCCAAGGCTGATATTTCGGGCTCGGAATCAAGAGTTCTAATCAGATAATTTACAGCTCCTTCCCTCTCCCATTCCCCGCCAAAACCGAGCCCGGATTGCGATATGCCGTCAGTAAAAGCTATAATTCTGTCGCCCTGCTGCGGAGTAAAAGAGGTTTTGTATATCTTTTTTCCCTTATGTTTTTCGCTGGTAAGTTCAATATTATCCCAGCCGGGGTCGAATTCTGTTCCGCCACGATAAATAACAGGCTGAGGGCTGTCGTAAACGATCAGATTCACGCTTTCCGATCCTATTATATCCATTATCGAGAAAGTAGAATAGCTTACCTTTCTTTCGCTGCACTCGGGTAGAATATTCATTATAAGCTCGGAAGCTTCGGAAATATCCTTGTGTTCAGCTATAAAATTTACCGCCATGGACGCGGTCAGGTTTGCCAGAACATTAGCCTTTATCCCGCTGCCCATTCCGTCAGAAAGCACGGCTATCTTCCTGTTCTCTTCCCTGATATTTTTTTTCAGAACGGCGTCACCGTAAGAATTCTGGCCGTTCTTCTGTTTCTGGAAGTGAGCGATATCCGCGAAAAGATCACTTTTCATTTTCTGACAACAGCTTTATTACCGAACTGAGCATGTTCTCAGTTTTTGAGGCGTTCTCGCCGAGTAGATAGGCTATCTTCTGCACAGTTTCAAGATTCTCCCTTATAACCTCTTTAGCCCTTTCTTTTGCCTCTGAGAATTTAATATCCGGAGCGGACAGATCGGAAATCACTGCGCCCGCGGACTTATTTTTCTCTATTGTGAAAATTGTCACTTTTAGCTTTTTCCCGTTGTGCTCAATATCTTTTGAATAAACCTCTTCGCCGCTTTTTATAAGCCCCGAGAACAGACTGTGGGCAGGGAACAGGCTTTTAAGATCAGCGCCTTTCAATCCCGGATTAACCCGGCTTATACCCTCTATCTCTTCGCCCATGAGAGACGCGAAAGCATGATTTGAGTCGATAATATTAAGCCCGCTGTCAACAATGACGAACCCGGAGGGCATTTTCTTTAAGAGCCCGACCGAGAGTTCCGCGGTATCTTTCGCTAATGAGAGATCAACAGCCTGCTTTACTCTTGCGGTTATATCGAAAATGACGCTCACGAAGCCGGCAGGAGTTCCGTATCTGTCATAAAAGACAGCTTTGTGAAGCTCGATATTTATTTTATTGCCGTCCGGAGCTTTAACAACAGTTTCCACAACCTGTTTTACGGGGTTTTTTAACAGACTTTCGTTCAGCAGTGAGTTGAGCCTGTCATATTCCTCATTCCCTGAATATTCGGGAAGTGATCTGCCCTTGAGTTCATTTCTTTGTACTCCCGAGAGTGCTTCGTATGCCCTGTTGCAGCCTATCGCTCTGCCGGTTATATCTTCATAAAGAACCGGGGCCGGAACGGCGTCTAAAAGCTCCTGATGCAGGAAAAGAGTTTCTCTTATCTCTTTTTCCTTTTTCTTGAGCTTCTCTATTATTTTCTTTGACAGGACAACGCACTGGGACGGCCTGACTTTCCCGTCAAGCATGGCGGCGGCAAATTCACGGCAGGTATCGTAACCGCATCCTTTGCAGTTGATCTCGTCCTCTTTATTAAATATCTCGATATAGGTCAGAGCCTGTTTTATCTGGTTCTCGGTATATTTCTTTTTTTCATCCATAAACCTAATTTACCAATAATTTTTCCACAAGTGAAGATAAATTTTCAAGATCGACGGGTTTCTGCAGTACATACTTTACATTCGGGATATCAATATCGAAAATTTCCTGTCCCGCGCTGGCTATAGATGAAGTAATTATCACAGGGATCTTTACCTTTTCGTCAAGGAGCTGCTGAGCGAAAACGAAACCCTCGTCCGGCTGTTCCATCATAACATCGAGAATTATCATGTCCGGCTGGAATGTGTTAATCTCCAGTCTGCCTTTAGTTGAGTTGTAGGCGGTTCTGACAGAGAACCCCCTGCTTGTAAAAAAAGCTCCGTAAGCGGCCGTGATATCCGGGTCGTCATCGATTATCAGGATTTTTTTATTCATTTTATGCCTCAGATAAATTTTTTAATATTCTGTATCAGTTCGTCAATGTCAACCGGTTTCTGAAGGATCGTCTTTATTTTCAGCTGGCTGACATCAAGAATGTTGGCTGTGGCTTTAGCTATAGATGAACTGAGAATGACAGGTGTGGTTATATTTTTTTCTTTCAGTTCGTTTAAAAAGAGAAAACCCGAATCCGGTTTCTCCATCATAATATCGAGGATTATAAGATCGGGTTTATGTTTTTTAATCATGGAGAACCCTTCAGCGCAGTTCAATGCGTGAACAGGCTTGAATCCGTTCGCGGTCAGCACGACCGTGTAGGCGTTTACTATATCTATGTCGTCGTCGATAATAAGGACAGTTTTCTGATTTTTAGACCCGTTGTTTTGCTTACGGATCATTTTTGCGAAATACGAGGCTTTCTCTATTGAGGTCGTTATATCCATCTCTTCAAGAAATGTGTTTTCAGGCATATCAAGCGGTGTCGGTGTAAAATTTATAACAGATGTGATCCCGGCTGATACCATTTCATTTGCTATCTGAACGGCACTTGAGCTTGATGAAGAGATGATTCCTATTGCGATGTTATTCTTTTCCACGATATCCTTTAAAGAGTTTACATGGTAGCATGGAATACCGATATATGTTTTGCCGACTATCTTGGGATCTATATCGAACAGGGCTGTTATAGTCAGCTTCTCGCTTTTATCAGCAAAAAAATTTATGAGAGCCCTTCCAAGATTTCCGACACCGGCTATGCAAATCTTCATCCCGCCGTTGCAGTCGAGTATCTCCCCTATACTCTCGAGTATACCCTTTATTTCATATCCCTTGCGGTTATTGCCCGTATACCCAATATTCATAAGATCGCGCCTGACCTGAACGGAAGTTACATGAGCCATCTGAGCCAGATCGTGAGAATAGAAATATGTTTTATTTTCTACCGCGAGTTTTCTCAATAGTCTCCGGTATACGCATAATCTCTCTATTGTCTTTTCATTTATCGCTTCCATGATCCCCTTCCGTTTCTTTAAGAATTATTGAAAATTCTGAACCTTCATTCACCTTTGAACTGACCGAGACAGATCCGTTATATAATGAAACGATCTTTTTTACAGTGGAAAGACCGATGCCGCTTCCGGAAATGCTCTGGGTCTTTTCGTTCTTTATCCGCGAAAATTCTTTGAACAGCCTGTCTATGTCTTTTTCTTCAATACCGATACCTGTATCGGCTACGGAAAAACACACGCTTCCTTCTTTTTTTGAAAGCTGCACTTTTATTTTTCCGCCCTCAGTATTGTATTTAACCGCGTTCGAGATCAGGTTGTTGGCGATTATCTCAAGTTCTGTTCTGTCCGCGGTCAGATCAGCCTGAGCAATATTCTTTTCAACAGTGATGCCTCTGTTTTTAATATCTTCGGCATGATTGCCGAGTATTTTCTCTATTACCGAATCGAAATTTACTTTTGAAAGATCGCGCTTTTTCTCTCCCGACTCTATTCTTGTCAGATCGAGAAGGTCAAAAATGAGTTTTTCCATGTCTTTTATCCTGATCTGCGAACGGTTAATGAATTCCGAGTAGGCTGATATGTCATTGCCGGCTATCTTTTTCTCCATCAGCTTAAGGTAATTGCTTACAGCCGCGATAGGGGATTTCAGCTCATGGGACAACACTGAAATGAACTGAAACCTTATCTTCTTTTTTTCCTCGTTGAACTTCCTTGCCGACTGGGTAAGGATATAATGTTTTGAAGCTTTGAGGATTGCCTCCTTAAGTTCCTGCGGCGTAAAAGGCTTGGTTAGAAAATCGTAGGCGCCGTTCTTCGTGGCAGTTACAGCAGTTTCGATCGAAGCGAAGGCTGTTATCATTATTGTTAGTATCTCTTTTTGAGAATCGTGCATAAGTTTGAGCAGATCCACGCCGTTCATACCCGGCAGCTGATTGTCAAGAAGAAGTATATCGTACGGCTTTTTGTTCATCATATCAAGCCCGATCTCCGCCGTTTCGGCCGTTTCGGTCTCGAACTCGTACTCACTTTCAATATAGCTCAGGCTTATCTTGAAATTTCTCAGAGCCCTTCTGATCGACTCCCTTACTCCCGGTTCATCATCAATAACGAGTATGTGCAGTTTTTCCATATTTTCTCCTTAACCCGCATTCTTGGGAATAGTAATTACGAACCTTGCGAATGTTTTACCTTTTAAAGGATCACTGTTGGATTCCACAATTATCTTTCCCCTGTGCATTTTTATTATTCCGTAAACGACCGCAAGGCCGAGCCCTGTACCTTTGCCCATCTGCTTTGTGGAAAAGAAGGGTTCGAACAGCCTTTTCCTGTTCTCTTCGGTAATGCCCGGGCCGTCGTCCTCAAGGATGAGAAAAGCGTTCTGTTTATCGGCAAAAGTCGTTATCAGAATAGAACCGTTCGACTTTAAAGCATCAACGGAATTGTTTATAAGGTTCGAGTAAACCTGAAGCATCTGATTCTCGTCCAGACTGACCTCTAAGTCCGGATCGGAATGCTTGACGGATATCTGAACGTTCTTCGGCAGGATCACCGACCGGATTACCGATCCGAAAAATTCACTTATCTTCACAGGAGACAGATTAACCTCGTTTTTCCTGGCGAAATTCAAAAGACCTGAAAGTATTGTTTTGCACCTGTTGGCCTGAGTAGCTATCGTTTCCAGATCCTGATAGATCTCCGAGTTTTTGTCGCATTCCTCCATTAGAATATGGCTGTACATAAGAACGACCCCGAGCGGGTTGTTCACCTCATGCGCGATCCCGGCAGACAGTTGCCCCATAGTGGCGAGTTTCTCGGAATGTTTGAGCGCTTCCTTCATATTCGCAAGCTCGCTGTTCTTGTTCTCAAGATTCTCAAGCATGCTGTGGAGCTTTTCAATGGTCATAAAATAAACCAGAAGTGAAACTCCCAATAATATCAGGATCGATACTATCAGTGAAGCTGACAGGAGGTGTTTTATCAACTGCCCGGTCTCTTCCTCCTCGTTTACACTGGCACAAACATAATATTCAAAACTGGGAAAATAATCAAAAGCTATTATTTTTTTCTTGCCGTCGATCTCGGAAACAAAACTTTCAACGCCTTTCTGATCCTTAAGTATAGTTTGAATTATCGAAAGTCTGCTCCAGTCGCTGCCGTCGGCATGCGGATTGATTATCATCTGCGCGTTTTTATCAAAAACGAACGGATATCCGGATTTTCCTATCCTGAGTTCATTGAATTTTTTGGACAGAACAGGCAGGTCTTTTTCTTTTGATCCCACGAACAGCATTCCGACAGTCTGGCCTTTGTATCTGATCGGTTCATAACCGGTGATGTACCAGTCGTTAACCACGAATGCCCTGCCGAAATAACTTTCGCCTTTCTCAATGGTTTTTATTATAGGGGATTCAAAACCGATAATTGTTCCCACAGCCCTGTTGTCTTTATCGTCTAATACATTTGTCGATATCCTGATATATCCTTTTTCGGTCTTCTGAAAGATCGTGGCCTTACAGCCCAGAATACTTTTTAGAGTGTCAACAAAATCGAAATTATTATGAAGCTCTTTATTATTCAGATACCATTTATTCACTTCTGCCGTACCTGAAGAATCAGCAAGCTCCATAAGGGTTTTTTCTCCGGGAATATAGAAACCTTTTCTGTAGAAGAGCTCATTCGACACCCGCAGGTCTTTCTTGGCGTTCTCCATTTTGAGCTCATATTCCCTTTCGAACATTTTCATAAGCGATTCTACTTCAGAATCGAGATTATTACGGATAGATTCGTACAGGGTTTCCCTCGAAAGCTGGATCGAAGCGTATGTAGTTACGGCTATAGAAATTATTATTATGAGCAAAATAGGTAAAAAAAGCCTGATCTTAGTCGGGAAATTAATAAATTTCTTTCTGAAATATCTTCTGACTTTCCTGACCTGCTTGCCGGTATGGTATCTCAGCTCATCCATTATTCATATTCTTTTATTATTTTCTGAACCTCTTCAGGTTTAACGCTACCGAATACTTTGTCTCCAATCATTATGACGGGAGCAAGTCCGCAGGCCCCGATGCATCTGAGCGTATTAAGCGAGAATCTGCCGTCCTCTGTTGTCTGCCCGTTCTTTATACTGAGTTTTTTCTCGAATTCCTTCAACACTTTATCGGCACCTTTGACATAGCAGGCCGTGCCCATACATATCGAGATGGGGTGTTTTCCCTTTGGTTCCATAGTAAAATACGAATAAAATGTTACAGTGCCGTAAACTTTTGAGCATGGTATTCCCAGCGTTTCGGCGACAGCCTCCTGAACCGGAACGGGCAGGAACCCGAAATGGCTCTGTGCTTTATGCAGAATAGCTATCAGATCAATGGGGTCATTATTAAATTCTTCGCAGATCTCTTTAATTTTCCCGATAATTTTTTCTCTTTCGCAGCAGGACATAATTTTCTCCGTTTACTCGATAATTATAGCTTTGAATTTGCATTTCTTGATACATGCGCCGCATTTAATACACTTTTCCTGATCGATAAGATGTTTCTGCCTCAACTCGCCTGAAATCGCCTCAGACGGACACACTCTCTTACATGCTCCGCATCCTACGCAATTTGCCTCTATGATCCTGTATTCTATCAGAGCCCTGCACTGTTTAGCTTTGCACTTCTTTGATGTCACATGTTCATAATACTCGTCATAGAAGTTCGACAGAGTCGACAGAACCGGATTCGGCGAAGTCTGGCCGAGACCGCATAAAGATGTCGCCTTAATAACTTCAGAAAAATTCTTGAGCTTCTCAAGGTCCGCCAGATCACCTTTTCCATGAGTGATCCTGTTCAGTATCTGATAAAGCACTTTGTTGCCTTCTCTGCAGGGAACGCATTTTCCGCAGCTTTCCTCGACCGTGAAATCAAGGTAGAACTGGGCTATAGCCACCATGCAGTCATCCTCGTCCATCACAACCATTCCTCCGGAACCCATCATCGATCCGGCGGCTTTGAGGCTTTCGTAATCTATCGCGGTATCCAGATGCTTTTCAGTAAGACAGCCGCCTGAAGGTCCGCCGGTCTGAACCGCTTTAAACTTTTTCTCTCCGACGATCCCGCCTCCGATATCAAAGATCAGTTCTTTTAATGTTGTTCCCATCGGAACCTCGACAAGCCCCACATTATTTACCTTCCCGGCAAGCGCGAAGACCTTTGTGCCTTTTGAACCTTCCGTTCCGATAGAAGAGAACCATTCGGCTCCCCTGTTAATAATGGCCGGGATATTTGCGAAAGTCTCTACATTGTTAACATTGGTCGGTTTATTTCTATACCCTCTTTCAGCCGGGTAAGGCGGTTTCATTACAGGCTCGCCTCTGTTCCCTTCCATAGATTTGATAAGCGCGGTCTCCTCTCCGCAGACAAAAGCGCCGGCGCCGTACTTTAGACCGATCTTGAAATTGAATCCTGTCCCGAGAATATCGGCACCCAGAACTCCGGCTTCTTCAGCCTGCTCTATCGCGATCTTCAGCCTTTTTATTGCCAGCGGGTACTCGGCTCTGATATAAATATAGCCTTCGTCCGCTCCTATAGCATAACCGCAGATGGCCATAGCTTCGAGCACGGAGTGCGGATCGCCCTCAAGCACCGATCTGTCCATAAAAGCGCCGGGATCACCCTCATCTGCGTTGCAGATAACATATTTCTTGTCTGAAGTTTCCGCTGCCGCCAGTTCCCACTTCTTCCCTGTCGGGAACCCGCCGCCGCCTCTTCCTCTCAGACCGGATCTCTTTATTATTTCAGTTACCGCTTTCCTGTCTTTTCCCTCAAGACATCTGCCCAGAGCCATATAACCGTCGTTAGCTATATAGTCCGCTATATTCTCGGGGTCAATTTTTCCGCAGTTCCTTAAAACTATCTTGATCTGTTTATTTCCCATACTATATTCCTTCTATTACGCCTTCGGGCGTTTTACCTGCTTTAATGTAATCCTCAATTATCTCCGTAGCTTTCTTCAAATCGACTTTTCCGAACACAACAGGTTCCTTTCCCGGTACTGATACTTCAACTGTCGGCTCAGAGTGGCAAAGCCCCATGCATCCGGTCGATACGACTGAATAAGGTACAGGCTGTTTAGGCATTTCCTCACACAGATAATCCAGAACGGCTTTCGAACCTGAGGCTATACTGCAGGTAGCCATGGCTACTCTTATAACAACCTTTTCTCTGTCCCGAAGGGCAGATCCGGTTTTCAGTTCGCCGCTGATCTTCTGAAGTTCATTAAAACTCTTGATCCTGTTCATTTTCCCTTCCCGCTTTTTTGAATTTCTTTCTACCTGGCGTATCTTTTTACGTTTTCAACAAGCTTATCGAGATCTACAGGTTTCTGCATAACCACTTTAGCTCCGAGTTCGTTAAGGTCGAAATTCATCTGGCTGGCCTTTGCGATAGATGAGCAGAGAATTACGGGAGTATCTATCCCTTCAGCTTTCATTGTATTCAGGAATTCAAACCCTGAATCGGGTGATTCCATCATAACATCGAGGATAACTACATCCGGGTTTTCGTTTTTCAGTTTCTCCATCCCCTCTTTACCCGTCAGGGCCGATACGACACTGATGTCATTCGCCTCAAGTACAGCCTTATAAGCCGTTATGAAATCGATCCCGTCGTCGATTATGAGCGCTTTTCTTTTTTTCATGATGACCTCCCATTGTTATTTGTTCATGTTGTTTTTTAACTGTTACAAATTTAACAAATAAAACATCCGAAGTCAAGTCTTTTTTTAATAATTATTTGATTTCCCCGATATTTTTTTGTATACTTCATATTAGACCGATAATACATACAAAAATGCGGGGTGAAAAATGAAAGTAGCTCAAATTCTTGAAGGAAAGAAAAAAGATGTTTATTCTGTCAGACGCGATACCAGTCTTTGCGAAACGATGGACAAGATGCTCGATTATAATGTTACCGCCCTGCTTGTCATGGACGGCGATAAAATGGAAGGGATAATATCTCAAAAAGACATTCTGAAGATCTGCCACATCTCCGCCAAGGGGCCAAAGGAACTGACTGTAAAGGATTTCATGACGAAGGCAGAAGTTATGCTCACCTGCACAAAAGATGATACGCTCGAACATCTAATGGAGACAATGACGGAAAAAAGGATAAGGCACATTCCTGTAATTGAGAACGGAAAAGTGGCAGGGATAATATCTATCGGCGATATAGTCAAAACATTTCTTGACGCGGCAAACAAAGAGAATGTACTTTTAAAAGATTATATTACCGGTAAGTACCCTGTCTGATCCCGCATTCAAGTCCCAGCTGAAGACAGATCGTGTTCAGAGCTGAGACTCCTGATTTCATTTTCTTCTCAACAGAAAGGTCTCCCCTTTCACAGTAAAAGTATGCGTAATTCCCCAGTGCCTGCATAATTCTTAGGCAGCCGAATGATTTAATCAGTCCGAGAAATTCATCTTTTCCCTGTTTGATATGGTCAGACGATGAATAATAAATACCGGAAAGAAATTCTTCCGATCCTTTGAATGATTCAGTACCGCTGCTGTAGATGAAGGAGGCAAGATCATAATAAAAAGACCCTTTCCTTCCGGACTGGAAATCAATAAAATATAATTTATCGTCCATAAGCATCATGTTCCTGGTCTGGAAATCCCTGTACATAAAATACTCGCTGCTCTGAGCATCTGCCGCAGATATGATCACTTCTTTAAATTTAAGAAATGCAGAGCTGCTGTAATTCTTATGATATCTATTTAAAAAGTATTCTTCGAACCTTCCGATATCCCTGTTCATTGCGTTTTTGTCAAAGAATTCGCCCTGATAACACTTTGAAAAGTCAATTTTATCAAAAAGTTTGGTCTGTATCCCCGGAAGGATTCTGATTATCCTTGAATAAATATTTTTGATCTCATCTGTTCTGCCCGATCTCTTCATGTTCTCGCAGTAAGACCGAACCGTAGTATTTCCAAGGTCCTGTATAAGATATGTTTTTCTTGAGCCTGAAACCGCCAATAGAGACGGAACACGATATCCGTTATTCTCAAAAGTTTCTCTGAAACTTAAGAAAGCTTCGTTCTCGGGTATATTTTCGCCGCAAACAGCGATCACCGTTCCGCTTAAATGTTTTACCCTGTAGATCTTTCTTTCAGACATATCTCCCTTCAGCCTGATGATCTCAGGGTCTTTTATCCCGGCGCGACTGCACAATGATATTATCTCTTTCATTAAAAAAAAAGTTTCTTTAAAATATCGTTCTTTATCTTTACATATTTTAGAGCTGTCGTAAAGTCATCCGTTTTTACCCTCTCCGATATTCCGGCGCCCTGAACGAATATCAATCCCCTATCGTCCCGGAGGCAGATCAAATGCTTTCTCATTTCAAGAGGTATCTTTTTGTCGCTTAGAACTTTATTTATTCTCTCTTCATTCTTTTTACCGAAAGGCACGAAATTATCCCCCGGCATGATCCTCGAGGTCATAATTTTCCCTTTGGCTTTTGAAGCATCTATGAAATATTCGCTGCGCAAACTGTCTGATATACTGATCTTTGCCTTATTATCAAATTTCTTTCTATTGATGATGATTATATTGTTCCCGTGTACCGATATGCTAAGTTCGTCGGTCCCGAAAATTTTACCGGTAATTTTTTTCATGTTCGCAAAGATCACTCCTGTCTTGACGCTGTCAATATTATATCCGCTTTCTGAAGCGGCACGGACAGCTTTGTGCAATACCGCAGTCCTCAAAGCCGGCTCAAGTAAAAGAAATCTATTTTTGCATATTATGACAATACCGCCGGTGACCCTGACAAGCTTTTTAAATTTTCTTTCAGCTGCGCCGTATATGTATTCGCCGGCTTCATGAATTGAATTTGCAAAGCTGTTAAGAGTTGAAATAAAATCCCTGTTGAGCTCTTTTTTTATTATGGGGAATATTACATTTCTGATCCTGTTCCTTGAAAAGTCATTACTTTTATTGGAAGAGTCCTCAACAAATTCGATATTATTGCTTCTGGCGAATTCGAGAATATCAGCTTTTGTGTATCCCAGAAGCGGCCTTATAAACCTGTCCCGGACCTTTTTTATACCCGCCGCTCCGTCAAGCCCGCTTCCTCTCAAAATATTAAAGAAAACCGTCTCGGCATTGTCGTCTGCGTGATGTCCCTGAGCGATATAGTCATAGTTGCAGTTAAGTTTTTTATATTCCATGTATCTGAGTTCCCTTGCCGCGGTCTCCAGGGTCTGACTGGTCATTCCTGCATGATCTTTAACCTCCAGTCCGATACAGATCAGTTTATATCTCAGACCGGCGCATGTTCTTTTTACGAACTCAGCCTCTTTTAAGGACTCTTCACCTCTCAGATTATGGTTAAAATATATAACTTCAGGTTTTGATATACATCCTTCTTCGCTGAGATTTTTAAGGATGTGTAAAAGAACGCCGGAATCAGCTCCGCCGCTGTAAGACACTCCTATTCTGATGTCTTTTGTGTAACCTTCCAGAGATAAAATGAAATTTTTGATATTTTTGTATATATCATCTCGCAAAAATGAGCTTGCCTTTTTTACTTATTGTTTTTCCGTCGCTGAATTTTGCCCTCAGGACATATATATAAACACCGTTGGCGGGAATGTCACCGTCAGCATCTTTCCCGTCCCAGTAAACTGACTGGAACTGATCTGAATAGTCAACATTTGAATTTTCGACAGTTTTAACCTTTCTCCCGTTTATCGTGTAGAGAGTTATCGAATATGAGCTCAACTCAGACTGCATGTTTACTGTGAAACCGAATGTCGTGCCTTTCCTTTTTACAGGATTAGGGTAATTAAGGAGATTCCCTATCCACTTATCGTTTTTCGAATCGCTGCCCAATACTGTAAAACTTTCAGACTTTTCGTTATAATTATTAAAATTATCCCACGCCGAAACTTTTATGTTATGTGTTCCTGGCGCCAGGCCGACCAGCTGGTACGACGCCACGCCTTTCTGATAGCTGTCAATATCATAACTGAAATAGGGCGTTACATCTATCGCGGTTCCGTCGATTTCCATAATTATCTTGTGACCTATTCCGCCGGATGTATTTATGCCGTTGTCATCCTCTATCCTTATAAATATAAAGGGATTCTCCCCTATCGGGTCGCCCGTAAGATAATTAAGGCTGTTGTAAAATAAGTTAATAACCGGCGGGATGGAGTCGGTTGTGAATATCCCGGAATCTCCTTTTATTGAAACGCTGTCTATCGAACCTGTATATTCCTTTCCTTCCTTGTCACGGCCGTAAAATATGATCTTTCCTTTGTTTTCGCCGTAGTTAAGGTCCTTCGGGAGAATGAACCTTGTAACAGCCCGGCCTTCGTTTATCGCTGATTTAGCAGAAAGGATGATCTTGCCGGGCAGCACATATCTGAGCGTATCTGTCGGGCTGTCCCATTGTTCTGAATTAAAATAGGCCCTTTTGACTTCAGAATCTACGATCAGAGTATTTAAGACACCTGATCTGTCATACATAACGACGGAGTCCTTCATCAGCCTTGAAGAGATCGAGTCGGGCCTCAGTGTGAAAAGTTCTACCGAAGTGTCCGATACAACTGCTTTTGTGTCACTGAAAAGATTCAGTGCCGGATCACCTAAAAGCATGAACTTTGAGCTGTTGCCTGATCTGGGTTCGGCGTTTTTGGCCAGCTTCAGTGCTTTTCCGATAGTCAGCTTCCTGTCATCGTCAGTAAAAGCGGAGTCAAGGAATGCCTTCACAAGATACTCATTGGATGTAGTGTATACCGCGGTAACACTGTTTATCAGACCCACGCTTCCGCTGACGGGGTTAATGAGCATCTGTTCGGCCAGATATACAGTCTGGGGATCAATAAAAACGCCGAATGAACAGGTGGCGCCGAACATAAAAAAATAACGGTCGAAATTATTCACACTTCTGAATGAGGCCGGCGTGAAGATTTTTTCGTGAGCAAGCTGCATCGGCGCACCGTGCCCGACATAGCATAAGAAATTCACTCCTCCGTTCAGCTTTCTTATCAGATCCTGCTCCGCTCTCGGTTTGAGATAGAGACCGGTGGCTGCGGAGTATTCAAAAGGATATTCAGTCATATACAGCTTGTCTGTATAGTAATATTTTGGTATAGATGGAGAAATGAGACTCTCGGTGTTCCTGATGTGCATCCTCTCTTCCCATGTACCTCCGCTGTTAAGGCTTCTCTCATCGTCTGCGACCAGAAGTACCTTGGCCCTCTGGTTGTCGACGCCTGAATTTTTCATGAACGCGAGCGTTTTTCTGACGATATTGTCAAGGTCGGTAGTATTCGCCGCAGGGAACCTGCCTATAGAGATATTCTGGAAGGGTGATGTAGAAGATAAATTGGCGTAGAAGTCGTCTGATCCCGATCCCAGATTACCACTGAAATTAGGGTCCGACGGATAGATGTGGTTTCTGTCATTTTGTGACTGCCCGTTCCTGATAAAATAAGTACCGTCGCCCGCAAGAAGGAAATATTCTGTTCCCCAGTTCTCATGCGCATATCTTATGAAATTCCGTGTGGCTGCGGGTTCCTGGTACCCTCTTCCGAATTCATTCGACAATGTATCCATAGACACCACGGCGACCGATCTTACATCATTGTCATAACTGATGTGGGTCATTATATATTCAAGCCCTGTCCCTGTCCTGAAGTATCGGTTGAATTCCCTTGGAGTTATGATCACCATATCCGCATTTGTATTTCTGGAATGAGCGGATCTTGAGAATGTGTTGTCATATAAGCTGACTGATACCGGTGTTCTGAATATGCCTGCAAAGAGCAGATATGCGTTCCTATCCGCAGGGTTTACTATGCAATTATTATCGTTCAGAACAGACATTTTTACATTTAACGGATCAGTTATGTCAAAAAGTTTTTTTCCGGCCGAATTTCCAATTTTAAGCCTGCAGTTGAGCCCTGCCGAGGCCTCGGAATAAAAATACTCGTCAGAAAGCCCAGCTTTCACAGAATCCGAGTAGATTATCTCGAAACCGTTATAATATTTTGTATACTGGAGTCCCGTATTTGACATTTTTACCGTATTGAGTGAATTAGGTATAAAATACTCTGAGCCGAATTTCTTCTGAAAAGTTGTAAGCAGTGATACAGTTTCAGTCAGAGGGTTATTGTTGATAACATAATTCATCCTTGATGTATTGGTCACCTCGTTCGAGTGCCTGATCGTTACCAGAACTGAATCGGGAGCATAAATACCGGTCATCTGAAAAGAGACCGAATGTGAAGAATAGGGGTCTATAGCTCTGTTGTACCAGAGAAAAGATTCAGCTGATGAATAATATGATGTCCTTGATTCGGAAAAGATATGTTTTTTAAATACATTCCGCTCCTGAACAAATCCTCCCGGTACACTGAGTTCCTCCATCTTCTTGCCGTTCTCAGAACTTCCGATACCTGTGTCTATCCAGTAATAAGTGAAATCTGAATATTTATTGAAGTAATACGTGTACGACTGCAGATCCCTGGCAACTGGTCCGGCAGCATAGAAAACGATTTGGTCGGTGCTGTTGAAAAATCCGTCATTATTGACATCCGTAATAATCCTCGTAATTTCCTGCGCTCCGTGGTAAGGCAGAGAAACAGGGCTCTGATCAAGATCCTTCCCGGCACTTGAATAGACTTTTATCCTGTCGCACAGAACGGGCGAAAGGTCGATCCCCAGAGATGCCAGTGACGCTCCGGTTATTTTATATATGCCTTCGTCTTTTATTTGAAGTCTCACCCATTTTGTCTGTCTGTCAAGAAAAACAGGCTCGGATTTTCTCTTTCTGACAACCGGATTTGATACCGCGTATTCATAATTCAGTATATCTTTATCAGTCTTAAAATCCGCGCCGTCTGTTTTTATTGCCTCATTGCGGAAAGGTTTGGAAAAAGAAATTTTCACATATATCTTTTCCGCCAGATTTGCGGTTTCCCCGTATACTGAAAGGGGTCTTACTATCAGCCTGTATAGCTCCATGGTGCCGGAATTACCGAGTCTTATCAGTTCAGCGTGTTCCGCATCGGTTTCGATCCTTTCACCGGGGATCGTATATACCTCAGAAATTATTCCGGCAGGATCTTTTGAGAATGTCTTTGCCGGTATAAGTTCGGATGCTGTGAATTTTCTTATGCCTGATGTGCTGAAGGTCAGATGTGGAACGGCATCTTCAGGAACAGCGAATGTGAAAACACGCTCGTAGATCTGGGTTGAGGGATACCAGCCGGCAGGAGAGTATTCGCCGGGAAGAACTAACTCTTTATAATTATCGCCCCCGATCTCTATGTTTTTTATCCTGACACTGCTGCCGGCGTCGTCGGTCAGCTCGATACCGCTCCTGCCCGATCTGAAATTTGCAGAATGAAGGCATAAGGTTACAATTAGAAGACAAAGTACCGACTTTCTTCTACTCAATCCGGGCTCCTTTTATTTGTTCAGATGTTTTACCGAACCTTCTTTCTCTCTTCTGGTAATCAGCGACAGCATCGAAAAAATCTTCTTTCCTAAAGTCAGGCCAGAGCTTGGGAGTTATATATATCTCCGTGTATGCGCATTGCCAGAGAAGAAAATTGCTGATCCTCATTTCCCCTCCCGTCCTGATCATAAGTTCGGGGTCGGGAGCTTCAGGATTATAGAGATGCGCCCTTATCGAATCCTGAGTTACCTCTTTCGCGCCTGACCTGATGAGCGAATTGACAGCCATCACTATCTCTTCCCTTCCCGAATAACTGATCGCAAGCATAAGCGTCATTCCCCTGTTCGCAGATGTTCTTTCAACTACATCATCAAGCGATCTTCTCGCGTGTTCGGGAAGACTGCCAATTTCACCGATAGGAAAAACTTTCACATCTTTTTCCATCAGCGAGTTTATTTCCTTATATATAGTCTCCACGAGAAGCGACATCAGGCAGTTAACTTCGAACTCCGGTCTGTTCCAGTTCTCTTTTGAAAACACATAGAGGGTCAGGTATCTTACTCCGAGGTCAACGCATGCTTCAATAGTATCCCTCGCCGAATTTACCCCCTCAAAATGGCCGTTGACCCTGTCCATACCCTGTTTTTTTGCCCATCGTCCGTTCCCGTCCATAATAACTGCTATGTGGGAAGGAACATTCCCGTTCTTTAATATTTCTTCAGCCATTTCTTTAAGTGCGTTCATTTTTTTCCCTAATGTTCTTACCTGTTCAAATTTAAACAAAAAAAAATCACATTCAAACAACTTTATTCAACTCTGCAATTCTGAAAATGTTTTAAAAAAAAAGCAGGCGAATTGCCTGCTTTTAAACCTTCCTTAATACAGAAGCTATTTTTTCATGTATTTCTGAGCTTCTTTTGCCCTGCCGAGCTTAACAAGCGCTATCTGAATATTGTCCCTGACTTTATCCTGCCATTCCCCGTCCATGCTTGCGTATCTGGGTTCGAGCAGTTCAACTACTTTCTCGAAATTTTCCTTCTGACCGTAAAATTCTGACAGGAAATAAACAGCTTCGCCGTCCTCAGGTTTAATGGTAACTATTTTTTCAAAATTATTTATCGCGTCATCTGTCCTGTCAATCTTTTTATACATTATACCCTGGTTGAAAAGAATGTCAACATTTTCAGGATCGGACTCAAGCATTTTATCATACATCGGCAGTGCTTTGTCGTATTCTTCTTTCGATTCAAAATATTTTGCCATTTGCAGAAGCGCGTCATGGTTTGCCGGATCGAATTCTAGTATCTTGTTCAGCATTTCCACAACTTTGTCAGACTCCTCTTTTTCAGTGTATATATTCGACAGATTTATATATGCGGAAACAAGGTTCTTCCCGTCTGCGGCAGGATCAGCGACCCGGACTGCTGACAGGAACATATTTTCCGCTTTGTCCTTATCGCCCAGCTGCAGGTGAATTGTTCCTATAATATATTTTGTAATAAAGTCGTCGTTTTTAAGTTTATCAGCAAGATCAAGATCGTTCAAGGCCGAATGAAACAGTTTTTCGGCTTTTTCCGGATCGCCTGACATAGCCTGAACGGCAATATTGAATTTATCGTTGATGCCGCTTCCTCTCAGTGTGCCGAAAGCTTTGATCGACATATTGAGGATATTGTCCTTCTCATACTGAGGGTTTATGCTTTTCACTTTTTCGAAGTTTTCATACATTTTATTCCATGCTTCCTGCTTGAAATTAATATATCCCCTGAGGTAGGCCGCTTCGATGTTGTCGGGATCGGTCTCTAAAACTATGTCGAGCTCTTTCTGAGCTTTTTGGAGGTCGTCCCTGTTCATACTGATCTTAGCTTCTGTGAGATGCGGGTTCGTAGGCGCACAGCTCTGCAGGATCAGGGCGGCGAAGGTGAAAACTAACATTGCGAATAATACTTTCTTCATTTCTCGTTCCCTATTTTAATTATCAATTTTCGGGGGAATATAGTCAGATTATGAGTTTAAGTCAAGAAAAAATAAAGCTTACAATTCGCGCTATAATTCGTTATATTTTCGGCTGTTTATAAACTGCGGCGGGAACGGATGGACTTGGATATTGAAAAATACGGCGCGCTTGAAAAGATAGAACTTTCTGTCCCTCAGGTAAAAACTAAACAGAGGATAGACAAATACATCTGTTCTTTCTTGAAAAATATCAGCAGGAACAAGATACAGCAGCTGATAGACCAAGGATATGTGACAGTCAATTCGACAGTTGTAAAATCGAATTATACCGTTGCGGCGGGAGATAAGATCATCATTAACCTTCCCAGTCCGGAGAAAAAAGATATCCTGCCTGAAAAAATAGACCTGGATTTTGTCTATCAGGATGAATATCTTGCCGTGATCAACAAACAGGCCGGTCTGGTAGTCCATCCCACATACTCAGCGCTTGACGGGACATTAGTGAACGCCCTGATGTACCATTTCGGCGACGAACTTTCATCAATAAACGGGGATCTGAGACCGGGAATAGTCCACAGACTTGACAAAGACACTACCGGGCTGATGGTGGTGGCCAAGAACGATCTGGTCCACAGTCCTCTTTCAGAACAATTCGCGGAAAAATCTGCAATGCGCGAATATATCGGAATATGCATAGGAAAACTTAAACCTTGTTCGGGCAGAATAGAAACTTTTCTCAAACGGTGGCAGAAAGACAGAAGGATCGTTGTTGTGTCGAAATTCGACGGAAAACGCGCCGTCACGAATTACGAGACGATCGAGCAGTTCAATAAGTTCACGCTCGCAAAATTCGTTCTGGAGACCGGCAGAACGCACCAGATAAGGGTTCATTTAAAACACATAGGCCATCCTCTTTTCGGCGATAAAACCTATGGCGGAGACAATCTTAAACTGATAAACCTTCCAAAAAACCAGGTGAACCGGATAAATGAAATGCTTAACATACTTCCCAGGCAGGCACTACATGCCAGAAAGCTTGAATTCTTTCATCCGGTACTCAAAAAAAGAATGAGTTTTGAATGTGACCTTCCTGACGACATGAAAAAAATAATAAGCCTGATAAAAGAATACGGTTACTGAGTAATTTTCAATTTGCTTAATGCAGTTTTGAGTACTATATTTACCACACACCGCAAAACAAATAAAGGAGTAAAGCTAAAAGCTTTAGAATTAAGATGAGAAATTACACGATCCTAAAAACATTTGCAGCGATAATGATCTTTACAGCTCTGACAGCTGTCTGGTCAAAAGAAATAACCGACGATAACGGAAAGATATGCCATACTTTTAAAATGGACGAAAAGATGGTGGAATTTGTAAGGGTGAGAGGGGCCAAAGTACTCCTCTATAAAGAGAACAATATGATCGAGCCGATCCTGACCCTGCCAAACAAGTCTTTCGTTCAGTTTCTTGACAGGGACGGGAGAAATATTCTTGTAAGGTTCAACGACGGAACAGGTCAGCCCGTCGACGGATGGTTGACCAAATTCAATGTTGAGAATAAGAACGACATACTGACATTTTATTACGGCGAGCCTTTCGAAGTAAAGGAAAAAATTGACAATAAGGTAAAAGAAGCCGCGATCGACAAGATAGTCTGGGTCACAAAAGATGTGGCCAAGCTCTATTACGAGCCTTCACATAACTCTGATTATAAATATGAGATTTATTTTGGTCTGAAGTTAGAAGCCAAGCGCCAGGTGGGTGATTTCTATTACGTTCTTATATACAACAGTATTTTTCAGGAGTACAGGAACGGCTGGGTAAAAATAGAAGATACCGGAGCCAGAGAATATTTCCTCGCCGAATACAATAAAAGGAAAGTTCAGTTCGATAAAGAACTTTCACAGATCAACATTATGATCAGCGAAATGGAATCTTTCATAAGATCGACCGGTTCGGAGATAGAAAAGGCGACAACCGACAGGTTCAGACTTATCGCCCAGAAAAACATACTTGGAGAAAGGATAAAGCAGTTAAGATCGGAAAAACTCGCTACCGAAGACGAGGAAACAAGGAAAAGAGCGCAGGAAATCGAAAGGCTTGAAGCGCAGCTCACTAATCTTAAAAAACTCGATGAGGAAATAGGTAACGAGATCGCCAGACTGGAAAATTCCATGAAGAGATCGTTCTCAGATATAGATAAAAATATGGAGAAAGCAAATACACTGAGCCTGGCCCTCGAGAATTTCAGAAAAGGGAGATTCGAGGCGGCGTCATCAATATTGCAGGCGACACCGGCTGAAGAAGCCCAGAAAATGATCGAGAAAGAGACCGTGATCATAGCTCATGAGGAAAAAGCCGTTGAAGAGGACGGCTGCGCCCCGATAAAGAAAAAACTTGACGCCGCTACTGAAAGATTTGAAAAGATCAGAAAAAACATGACCGGGCAGATATCCCGGGAAGAATATAATCGGTTGTATGAACAATACATGAAAGCCTGGACCGAGATCGGAGAACTGAAGAAAGAGCACTCAAAGTGCGAGACTTTCTCAAAGAACAAACATGTCGCTCTCTACAATGACGCTCTCGCTCTCAAAAAAGAAGAGGAATACGACATGGCTCTCGAGCTGCTGATCGAAGCCGTGGAAATTAAAGAGGACTTTGATGAGGGGTATTTCCAGATAGTCACGATCCTGATAACGCTTGAGGACGACAATTCTATCAGAGACTATATTGACAAAATTTCAGACGGCGAGAAAAAGGGAAAACTCTATTACAGAAGAGCGCTCATGGTTAAGGATAAATATCCCGGGAAAGCGATCAGATATTTCGAAAAGATGTCAGACACCTACAAACCCGAACTCGCCTACTATTATATAGGCATTCTGTACGCCGAGAAACTTTCAGATTTCGCGAGCTCGATTAAGTATCTCAGAAGGTCATTAGAGATCGATCCGAACGACCCGAAGACGCTTGAGGCAGTCGGGGCCGCTTATCTTGAACTCAGGCCGATGGTGGGACAGGAAAAGTCGTCGAATTACAACCTCGCGTTAAGTTATCTTGAAAAAGCATATAAAAATGCAGATAAATACAATTATAAAAACACTGATGTCCTTAACGCCAGGTTGAGTCAGGTATACAATCTTATAGGAAAAGCCTCAAGCGCGCTCAAACATGCGGATATTGCATTACAGAAATCAAAGATCCAGCCGTTCGGGCTCGCTCATGTCGAAAAAGCCAAGGCGTTAATAAAAATGGAAATGATAAAAGACGCGCGGATCCACCTGAAAGAAGCCCTGAAGGATATGTCCACAAAAGCTGAAGCGGAATATCTTATGAAAGAGATAGGCAACTGATCCTATGAAAGAGATATTGAAACTTTCAGATATCAGAGACATTCCCGTGTCCTTTACGCTCGGATCCTATGACGGCCTCCATTCTGGTCACGCGGAACTTTTAAAAGAACTGAAAAGATCGTCCGCCGAAAGAAAAACCCGTTCGCTTGTGATTTCCTTTGACCCGCATCCCAGGAAAGTAGTTGACGAAGGATACGACATGAGGCTTCTTAACACAAAAGAGGAAAAAACAGCGATAATCCGGTCATACGGAATTGACTTGTTACACTTCATCAACTTCACTAAGCAATTTTCAGGCATCGGTTACGGAGATTTCTACAGAGAGTATATTTTCGGCAACCTGAAAGTTAAAAACATTATTGCAGGCACTAATCACATGTTCGGCAGAGACAGGGCCGGCAACAATTCTCTTCTTTCCGGTCTCTGCGCGGAATTCGGAGCGGAACTGACATCGATCCCGCCGCTTGAATACGCAGGCAGGACTATTTCGAGCACCAGGATCAGGAAAGCTCTTGCGGAAGGAATGGTGGAGGACGCCTCGGCAATGCTCGGCTACGATTATTCAGTTACCGGAAAGGTAATAAAAGGAAAAGGTCTGGGTTCCAGGCTTGGATTCGCTACGGCGAATATGGATATACTGGGAACTGAAAAGGTGATCCCGGCATCCGGAGTGTACCTGACATCCGCAGCTTTTGACGGCGAACTTCATTACGGGGTTTCAAATATAGGATGCAACCCGACTACTGACGGAGGCAGCCTTCATATGGAGACGCATATTTTTGATATCTGTCCCGGCCTGTACGGAAAGTATATTACAGTTGCTTTTATAAAGAAATTACGGGAAGAGACAGCTTTTAGAACAACAGACGAACTCAGCTCTGCCGTGAAGAATGATATTTTGGAGGGAAAAGAGTTCTTAAAATCAGCCGGCAGGAGACCTGCCGAATGAAAGTGCTTATTATGTCCGACACTCATTTCAGAAGCAGTTTCTCACTCGACAATTCCGTGCTGGAGCATATCGCTGAATCGGACATGATAATACATTGCGGCGATTTTACAGGGATCGAATTTTACCGGTTCCTGAACTCTACCGGAAAACTGATCGCAGTAAGAGGGAATAATGACCGCCTTCTGCACGACATTCTGCCCGCTGAGAAAAGTTTCAATATCGGAAGATTTTCCGCCGCGCTGACACACGGGCATATTATCAGCCCCCAGACCATCCACATGAAATATCATGATAAGGATATTATAATTCACGGTCACAGTCATCACCCGCAGATAGAGAAATATAACGGCAGGCTGATACTTAATCCGGGAAGCCTGACAATGAACAGGTACACTGACAAAAATTCATATATGATCCTGAATATAAATGAGGATGAAGAGCCGCAGGCTGAGATCTTTTATTTAAACTGAAGAGGGGCGAAAAATGTACAGATTCAGCGATACTGAACTTGAACAGATCAGCAACAGAGGGATAAGCGAATACGCCGCCTGCGAACAGCTCGCGGTACTTTCTGAAGGCGCGCCCTACGCCGATATTATCGCTCCTGCCGTTATCGGTAACGGGATCACCGTTATCACTGAAGATGAAAAACCGGCATACACGGACCTGTATAAAAAAGCCAGAATGGATTCGAGGATATCAAAATTCGTTCCGGCTTCGGGCGCCGCTACAAGGATGTTCAATGATCTAATAAAGGCATATAACGGCGAAATGAATCCGGGTGCTCTTAATACGCTCGAGAACATCAGGCACTTTGCATTTTATGAAGATTTGGAAAAGCTCTTTCTCTTCAGGAATCTGGACATAGACGGTCTTATTGAGAACAGGGAATGGAAAGAAATAATTGAGTATATTCTCTTTGAGAACGGGCTGAATTACGCCGACAAACCCAAGGCGCTGATCAAGTTCACGCAATACGACGGCTACAGCAGAACGGCGATAGAAGAGCAGATATACGAGGCGATCAGCCTGTGCACAGATAAAGACAATTTAATAAAGATACATTTTACATTATCTGAAAAATATATTCCGGCCGTGAACGAAATGATGGCTGATTTCAAAGAGAACCTTAGAGGTATAATTCTCGACGTGAGTTTTTCGGATCAGAAACCATCAACCGATACCTTAGCAGTATATGTATCCGACAGAACACCTGTAAAGAATGAAAAAGGCGAACTGGTTTTCAGGCCGGGGGGCCACGGAGCACTGATCGAGAATCTGAACGATACGGACGCCGACCTTGTGCTTATCAAAAATATTGACAATGTGGTCAACAGAGAATACCGCGCCGAATCGGAAGAATACACAAAACTCCTTTTCGGACACCTGATCAGTATTGAGGACAAGATCAAATCATTCTTAACCGGCATCGACATTCTTTCGCAGGATTCTATAGAAGAGATAAAATTCCTTTCAAAGAAATATTTCTTTACAGACCTTGAAAAGCAGATGGGGTATCTGGACAATCATCAGAAGAATGATTTTCTTTTCAATTTTCTTAACCGGCCGATACGCGTCTGCGGCATGATAAAGAATACGGGCGAACCGGGCGGAGGACCGTTTTTTGTCAGAAGCAGTAAAGGGATCACTCTTCAGATAGTCGAATCGTCACAGATAGACTTAAACGATCCTGATAAGAAAGCGGTTTTCGAAAGTTCTACCCACTTTAACCCGGTAATTATGGTCTGTTCGCTTAAAGATTACAGGAACGAGAAGTTCGATCTTTCAAAATTCGTGGACAGGAATTCCTATTTCATATCGCGCAAGACTTTTGAGGGAAAAGAGATCAAAGCGCTTGAACTTCCGGGCCTGTGGAACGGCGCGATGGCAGACTGGCTCACCGCGTTCGTGGAAATACCGCTGGAAACTTTCTGCCCGGCAAAAACAGTGAACGACCTTCTAAAGAAAGAAAGGTTCATAAAACCGATCGGGCAGGCGGAATAATATGGAACGCGGAATTTTTGTAAAAGCGGTATTAACGCTGTTATTTCTCTGTTCCGCCCTGGCGGAAGCTGTTGTTTTCTACTCGAACCCCGAAGACCTGACCGCCTATGTCGGCACAGGGCTGTATCCGGAGAATAAATTCACTAAAAAGATACCTCTTAACTCCAACTGGCAGTTCAGGCTGGAGGGAGATGATGAGTGGAATGACATATATGTACCGTCGTCGTTCGACAATTATGAACCGGGAAAGAACATATATTTCAGGACAAATTTTTTTATCGGCGGTAAAAAATCATCCGAAAGAAGTTATAAGCTCGTTTTCTACGGGATAAACTACAAATGCAATGTCAAAGTGAACGATGTATTCATTGAGAACCATTCATCTCCCAACTGGTTCGAGATCAATCTGAGCAAAGACGACCTTAATTTTTCCGAAACCAACACTCTTCTTATAGAGGTAAGCAATAAGCTGTCCTCAAACACGATCCCTTCACAGATGCAGGTCGACGGATGGAGGAACTACGGGGGCATATTCAGGGAAATTTATCTTATTATCAATTCCCAGGTATATATTTCCGATACCGAGATCAAGTATTATTTCAACTCCGATTACTCAAAGGTCAACGCCGAGATTATATCACAGATAACGGATAATAATTTTATCAGCGTAACGGACGATGAGACCGTAAACTACGAGAACACGATCTATTCTTATTTTGAGATCACGGACATCGGATCGAAAACAATAGTTCACACATCAGAAAAGAAGAATATCACCATTAAGCGGTACAAGAACGACGAGATCAAGTTCAATTTCGAGATGTCTGACCCCAGACTGTGGTCGCCCGACGATCCTAATCTCTACATGGTATCGGTCTACCTGGGAAAAACGGGGAGCGACGGCAGAGAAACAGATTTTCACCGGTACGACATAACCTTCGGCTTCAGGGAACTGAAAATATCCGGGAACGAGTTTTATTTAAACGGCAGGAAGTTCTTCATAAAGGGCGTATCCCGTTACGAAGATGTTAAAGGCATGGGGAGTTCAGTAACATACCCCATGATGAAAAAGGAGATCGAGAAAGTAAAGAACCTGGGCGCGAATATGCTCTACTGCAACGCCTACGCGCCTCACCCCTATCTCATGGACCTCTGCGACAAATTCGGCATCTTCGTTCTGCAGGAGATACCCATAAACTCAGCACCGGCCGCGTCTTTGAGAGACAGGGATTTTATCAATAAAGCTACCCATATTCTTAGAGAGACCGTTTTCAGGGACAGGAACAGGCCGAGCCTTTTCGCTGTCGGGCTGGGTTTCGGCTACAATGTATATGACCTTCAGACAGTAGATTTCATAAAAGACCTTTCCGATAAATCCAGAGAATTCGATGACGAGCTTTTTACTTTCATAACTTCGGAATTTACTGAATACGAGGAGTACTATAAGCTGACGGACTTCAACCTGATCAGCCTCACGGGCAACACTCTGGACAGCGATTATAAGTCCGCGGTGGCTAATATTAGCAGAAAAGCGGCCACGAAACCTGTGATTGTGAACAACAGGCTCACGCGTGTATATCCCAAGAATCAGAACGGGTTCGCCGATCCGTACAGCGAGCCGGCACAGGCAAAACAGCTTCTGGAATCGTATATGACGCTCTCGGAGGACAAGAACATTGCCGGGATCATAATCGAGTCATTCAGGGACAGAAGAAGCGAAGTGTCGTTATTGACCAACAAACCCGGGGATGATCTGCACATCATCAGGAACGGGCTGATAGATTATGAGGGTAACGAAAGGCTGTCCTACAGGTTTCTGGACGCTCTTTTCAAGTCAAGGAAGACTCCTACGCTGGCTCAGGGGGAATATACCGCGCCGGAAGTCAACATTTATTTTATTCTCGGTCTTCTGCTGACAGTATTGTACCTTTATATGATAAAAAGAGAACATTATCTTTTCATAAACAGCGTAAGGAGCATAAAAAACCCCGACGCTTTCTTTATTGACATAAGGGACAGAAGGATCACTCAGCTTCTTCAGGCGTTTTTCATAGGCACTCTTTCGGCTTACGGGATATCTTCGGTATTTTCCACGATCTTCTATTCGTTCAGGCAGAACGAGAGGTTCGATTTTTTTCTCACTTATTTCATCAGGCATGATCTGTTAAAGAAGTTCCTGACTTTCTGCTCATGGGAACCTATCATTTTCATTGTTTCATCCACACTACTCATTCTTGCCTTTAATCTTATCATCGCCGCATTCATAAAATCCGTCTCTGTTTTCTTCAATCACAGGTACTCTTTTTCGATAGCCCTTTCGATGGTTCTGTGGAACTCAATAGTTTTTCTTCCTCTTGTGCCCGTCTCAGCAGTATTCTTAAGGATATTCAGCCCCGCCGTAGTCCAGATGGTATTGATAGTATACTCTACCATGGCGATCTGGTTCATCATCAGGCTTTTCCTTATAATGTCCGTTTCATTCAAGACATCTTTACGGAAAATCCTCTGGCTGAATTTTATTATTTTCTTTTCGCTCGGGCTTCTCTGGCTGTATTTCTTTGACCTGAACATAAACAGGTTCAGCTATTTCTTTTATCTGATCGATCTTCTTGTAAAATAAAAAAAGGGCTGAAACTTCAGCCCTTTTTTACTACAGGTACTGCTCTTCCTCAAAGAACCATTCGTTATAATGTTCAATAGATTTTATGGCTGTGGCCGCGTCACCGCAGGCTGTCACTATCTGCCTCTGTTTTTTTGCTATAATGTCACCGGCGGCAAAAATACCGTTTATGTTCGTTCTCATTCCGATGTCCGTAATAATATAACCTGACTGATCCTTATCAATTATTCCCGGCACAAATGATGTTCCCGGTATGTAGCCGACGAAGATAAAAATGCCGTCAACCGAAAGGTCTCCTGTCTCTCCAGTCTTGATATTTCTTAGTTTAAGGTTGTTCACAACGGGAGTTCCTTCAATTTCTTCGACCACAGTGTCCCATATAAAATCCATTTTCGGATGTCTCATCGCCTTTTCCTGTATTATCTTAGTAGCCCTGAGCCTGTCCCGCCTGTGGATAACAGTAACTTTTTTCGCGAATCTTGTCAGAAAAAGACCTTCTTCAACCGCAGAGTCTCCCCCGCCGACCACAGCCACATTCTTATCCCTGAAGAACGCGCCGTCGCATGTTGCGCAGTATGAAACTCCCCTGCCAATATGCTCCTCTTCTCCCGGGCAGCCCAGCCTTCTCGGCGACGATCCGGTGGCTATAAGCACGGACTTTGTCAGGTATTCGCCGGAATCCGATCTAACAGTGTGGCCTGAAATCCCGGCTCCGACATCTATAGAAACAACCTCTTCGCTTCTAATCTCAAGCCCGAAATCCCTGGCCTGCTTTTCCATGTTGACAATAAGCTCCGGGCCGCTGATACCCGGCGTTCCGGGATAATTCTCTACCTCGGCGGTGATCGATACATTCCCGCCCGGCATCATCTTCTCAAGCATCACCACATTCATTTTGGCCCTTGCGGCGTATATTCCCGCCGTCAGCCCCGCCGGCCCTCCGCCGATTATTATCAGATCGTACATCTTCGCGTCTCCTTCTATTTAAATCAATTTACTATTTAGTAAAAACGCTAAATAATATAAGAAATCTTAGAGCTTTAGTCAACAGAATTTGCAGTATTCCGACTACAGATTATACTTGCTTATTATGCCCGGTAAAGTTATTTTGCAGATTAAAAAAACGGACAATAATGAAAGTACTTTTAATATCGCCTCCTTTCATTCAGCTTAATTCGCCTTATTCGTCGCTTCCGTACCTAAAGGGAACGCTCGGGGCCAACAGTATCGAATGCCGCTGTCTTGACCTCGGGATCAAAGTCGCCAACAGGCTGTTCTCGGGAGAAGGGCTAATAAAACTGAAAGCTGATCTGAATGGTATCGGAAAAAACGCTGACGCGGATTTTTTTCTTTCTCATGCAGATGAGTATATAAATTCTGTTGATAAGGCGGTAACTTTTTTAAAGGGAGTCAATCCGGCGTTCGAGGATGCAGTCCTGGACAAAAGATCTCTTCCGCGCTATAAAATGTCTCTTTCGGCCGTTGAAAAAAGAAACATCTCAAGCACGGAATACGCCCGTTATCTCACCTCGCTTTACCTTGAGGATATTTTTCTTTTTTATAAGGCCGCCTGTCCTGATTACGGCCTTTCAAGATACGCGGAAAGCCTGTCGGTCAGTCCTGCCGTTTTCGATCCTGTGCGCAGGGCCGTTGAAACTGACGATCTGATCTCGCGGTTCATAAACGATGAACTTGAGTCTTTCGATATCGCTCCTTACGGGCTGATCGCTTTGACGGTCCCTTTTCCGGGCACTCTCGCCGGAGCATTGAAAGCCGCGAAAAATATCAGAAAGAATTTTCCGGGGAAAACAATTGTGCTTGGCGGCGGTTATGTGAATACAGAACTCAGAAGCCTGAAAGATCCGCGGATATTTGAATTCGCCGACTACATCTGCCTTGACGACGGCGAGGCTCCGCTGGTCAGGCTGGTATCGCATATCGAAGGCAAATCCGGACAAGATAGTCTTCTGCGCACATTTTATCTTGAGAACGGCAGGGTGGTCTTCCGCGATGGATCCGAAGCTGACCAGAGCATAAAAAGAGGAACGCCCGATTACTCCGATATAGATCTTAGCGATTACATCCCGGTTATAGAGACTTTAAACCCGATGATGAAGCTCTGGTCGGAAAATGATACTCTCAAACTCAGGCTGGCTAGGGGCTGCTACTGGCACAAATGCGCTTTCTGCGATACAATTCTCCCCTACATCCGGAACTATTCGGCGGACGGTACGGAAGAGCTGATCTCGGACATAAAAAAAATGACCGCTCAAACCGGCCTCGACATCTTCCATTTTGTTGACGAGGCTATACCTCCGGCCCTTGCCATAAATCTTTCCCTCGCACTACTGCGCGAGAACACAAAGATAAAGTGGTGGGGCAATTTCCGCTTCGATCCGGCTTTCACAGGCGATGTCTGCAGGCTTCTGAAAGAAGCCGGCTGCATTGCCGCTGTGGGCGGTCTTGAATCCGCCTGCGGCAGGACTCTTAAACGGATGAACAAGGGCATAACGGTCGAAGAGGCCGTGAAAGCCGCCGGTAATTTTTCTTCCGCGGGCATACTCGTTCACGCCTACATGATCTACGCGTTCCCGAAAGAAAGCGATAATGATATTATCGAGTCGCTGGAGGTCTTGAGGCAGATGTTCGCTTCGGGAATTGTGCAGTCGGCATATTACCACCGCTTTGCTCTCACTGTCCACAGCGCTGTATTCGCTCAGCCTGATAAACACGGTGTGAAAGTGACCGGCAAGCAGGACAATCCCTTCGCGAATAACGATACTTCTTACGAAGACCTGAGCGGGAACGATCCCGACAGATTCGGTGATGGCCTGAAAAAAGCCGTTTACAACTGGATGCACGGCGCGGGCACTGACAAAAACATAAGATCATGGTTCAGTTTCACCGTTCCCGAGCCCAAGATCAAAAAAGATTTCGTAAAAAAAATACTCAATTCGCCGACCGCACCGCCGTCATTGAATAAAAGGATAGTCTGGCTGGGAAAGGGCTCGGATCTAAGGGGATCGAATATCGTAATAAACGGGCTAAACGGAGAACTGGAATACGAACTGCCGCAGGAAATTTCAAAATGGCTAAAAGAACTTCTAGACTCGGCCGATATAAAGAATCAGAACACTGTCAGGCTTACCGAAGCTATGCAGAAATTCCCGAACGGATACGGAATAACATTCATGCAGTTTTTGTGCAACGAGATCTGGGACGAGCTTTTTGAGGCCGGGCTTTTAATAATCTAGAGTTTAACTGTTTTTCATCCACAATACCAGTTCCGCATCACTCCCGTTGCAGCCATATTTGAAAACGGCGATCTGATCGTCATCGGCAGCTATCCCGTAGCATTTCTCACAGCCCACAATCTCGACCTGAGTTCCGAGATATATCTTATTATCATCGAGAATTTTCCCGATACTGCCGTTCGGCAACCTGCACTCAAGGTTGATATAATCCCCTTTTAGTTCATTAAGAGAAACGACCTTCTTCAATTCCTCAATACCCGGCTCATGAAGCCTTTTAATTATTTTACTCTTGTCCATTATTTTGCCCTTTTTCCAGTATATTTTTGAGGTTTTTTCCCTCTTCCTTCAGATATTCTTCGAATCGGGTCAGTCCTTCACGGATAGATTTTCCGAAAATCTTCTTTCCGATCCAGCCTGTCCTGAAATTCGCCGATGATGTTAGTAAACAGCCGTTATCGGTCCTTTCGATCAGAAATTCCTTGTTGGAGAAAAATATCCTCGTTATTTTTGAGACCGGGACATATTCAATATGCCTGTCAGTCACTATTTTCGTAACTACGAATTTAAAACTGTGCGGTTTACCGTGCAGATTTTTTTTTGCGCAGGCAATTGAACCTACACACCACGGTTCCCCCTTAAGCCATCTGAAACTGATGTTGTCGGAATTTAGCTTTTTAAAACCTGCATCGTCAACAATCCCGGTGAGATATTCAAAGACCTTTTCCGGCGGGGCATTTATCTCTACAGGCACTTTGATATAGACATTTTCAAAGAATGGCATTTAGACTCCCTTTATGATCTTTATGAAAAACCGCGGCAGGCATAAATTACTTACCTTCCCGCTTATTATACCTTGATTGGATAACCGGCATAAGAAAACAAAACATTACAGCGAACCTGAAAGAAGTCTCCCAGTCTATTTTTGCCGTTTCATCGAACATTAAACTCCAGAGATAAGTAACCACGATGTTCGCGATTAGTGCGCTCACGAACCCTATCGCAGAACTTGTTAAGATCCTTTTAATTTTCATATTCAGACCGTCCCTCATATTTAGCGTTCTTTATCACCATGTGCCTCCAAGAATACAATCGAGCGCATCCGTCCCGATATGAAGAATACACCCGACAGCTGCCGCGCGCCATTTCCACGACGGGATAAGAAGCATCAAACAGTAAACGATCAAAGCCCAGAAAGTATGTAACGGATGAAAGCCTATACTGCAGCGGCCGGGGTCGAATACCGGGTCGGCCAAAAGATGATCAACATCTATCAAAATAGTATAAACCATAATTATTCCCGCACTTTTCCAATTCTTTCTAAAGAAAGAATACGCGATCCCGAAAGGAAAAATCAGGTGAAGTGAATAGTGTATTATATGCCTTAATAAATCTGAAGTTTCCATTTACTGAAGATCCCTGAATTATAAAAAGCTTCTGAATTTACTTATCTAATCTCCTTTCTTTGAATAAATTGCAAAGGCATCCCTCTTTTAATAGCGGCAATATCGATCGGGCCTCCGCAGCCTCGCAATCCTATAGTTAACTCCTGAGAATTAATCGTAGTCGATATAAACAGCCGGGCTAAAGAGATACAATCCTGCAATGCCATTACATCTAACGGAATTTGCAGCTGATGCTTCTGCTGTAAAAGCGTTTGTACTTTTGCGGCTTTATCCGGTTCCGGCTTAAGTTCTGAAAATATCGTATTCAATATCTGTGAGTCATAACCCATTAATAATCTGTCAACGATCTCTCTCTGGCCTCCCCAGGTTATCCCGAACGAACCCGTACCGGGATTTTGCTCAACAGGAGTCGGATTTGACGGCAGGTTAATTAAATATACTCTGCCGTGCGGCTCTCCGTCATTGAAGCCGCCGACTATAAAAGTCATATCCGGGCCTTTGTAATTATTAGGCATTATCTTCTTCCATTGTTTAAGAAAAAACGAGGAAATTGAATTTGCATAATCGAGAACACCGGTAAGTTTACCTGATAATGTACTCTCAAACTCAGGTACAAATGAGTGAGCCGTTCTCTGTCCGATGGCGGCTTGTCCGTAAGTAACCACGCCTATATGATTATGAGGCAGGCTGAATGTAAAGAGCTTAGTTGCGTTATCGAAATTATTGAAGATCGCGTTGGCAGATCCGCTTTTATGGACTTCTAGCGTAACACGGCTTTCGGCTGCTAAGACTAAACCTTCCGGCGATTTTATAACGATTCCCAGTGACATTTTATTCCCTCCTTATTTTTCCTGGATTTCAAACTGCTCAGGTGTGCTTTGAGCCAGTCCAATGTACGCCGGATTGTCAAATGATGACTTAAATACTCCATCTCAACTTATGATCAGCAATGTCAAGTACGGAATAGCGAAGAAAACGATTATCATTATTTTAAATAATCCTAAAAACCCGTACATAACAAGACTTATCTGCTCTCTATTCAGCTCAGGAAAGAAAATTTTCTGACTTTTTACTACAAACTCCGGAAACACTCTCCATGCAAGCGTAATGAAAACCAACAGGCCGAAACCAATAACGGTTCCCCACAAAAAGAATTCTCTGAGTGTGTTTATGTCCATAATGACCTCCGTCTTTTTTAAGCAATATACAAAATTTCCCGGTAATTTCATAATTGTTCATTTAATTCTGTCCAGCAGCCTTAATCCTGAATTATCCATCTTCGTGAACCCGAACAGCTTTTTATATTAATTTTTGTCTTTCACGCTTCCGCTATCGAACAGCATGAACCCGGAAATGGAAACAGAGGTTTTCCATTCGTCTCTGGCATACGATCCCCAGTGCGCTTCAAGCAGACTTAACCTTACAAATCTTGCCAGAACCGGACTTATCTCAAATATTGTGGGTTCAGCTCTATCAATAAAAGTGCATACCTGACCCTCAGTTGTCTTGAAACAAGTAGGTGCCGGTCCTTCAACTTCACCCGTCTCGACTTCCTGCCACGGGCCTTCATAAAATTCACTTACCGCCAATCCGATCCTGCGCACTGCGTTATTTCCTCCGCCCGTACCCCGGTTATCCGTATGACGCGCGAATACAACGATACGGTCGAATGATACGATACTTCCAAGATCTATTATAGCTTCCGGAGCACCGTCTTTCAAAGGAGCATCCCATGCAGCATAACCGTTACCGTCAATAAGAGCTTCGCTCCCCTGCTTTGCGGATTCCGGCTGTACCGAAACGATTGAACTCCCCGTGCAGATATTCCCGCTCCATCCGGCAGGCGGAACAAACAGAAATTCCTCAGCCTTCGGACGAAGCTCTGCGATCTTTGCTTCTATCTGCCCCATCGTTAGAACATTTGATGAGCCTTTATCAAGTGAAGCCATAATATCCTCCAATAATTTGACATAAGTCCGAATTTACTCATTTTAACGCTCATTTACAAGATAAATCATGGAACGATTTTGAACTGTGTTTTCCGATTCTGAATTCCGTCAAATGTGCTATAAATGACCGAATTAACAACTACCATTACTATAACCGCCCAGAAACCATAATAACGACTTATCCATGTTCCGGCTCCCCATGAATTACCAATAACAATAGCGAGACAGATAATTTTACCGATTTTGACCGGTGTAAACATGCAGATAACTGATATGATTATCAGCCATATCATAGTCACAATAAACAAGCCCAGTACATGGTTTTGCATAGCCCAGTTCAGAATCGGATTCCCTTCAACAGCTTCATGCAGATAATATTGCCAGTATTCAGGTTTTTGGTTTACAGCTGTTACCAATAGATCAATTAAGCAGGCGAAAGCTGCAGGTACAAAAATCAATAGTTTGGTTTTCTTATCAATCATCAAAATACTCCCTCTTAAATCAATTAAAATGCAGACCGACTAATTTTCCCGATTTTCTACTTTAAATTTCTAAAGTGCCTTAAAACTTCTCAAACATAAATCGCCGCCTTAATTGTTTCAGTCTCAATATTCTGCATGATGCCCCACTTTGTTTTTATTTTTCCGCCCTTTGGTAATTCCGTATCTAATAATACGACTGAGCTTGTTTTTAACTTCTCTAATTCTGCGGTTATGACCGTTTTAATTTCTAATAATTCCAGAAGAAAACCGAGCCGTTTTATAACTGCCTGAGAATTAAATTTAATAATGTATTCCAGAAGTAAATCGAACCTGATCTTTTCCCGGGAAATGTAAATCGCCCTTGCAACTTCAACAATACCTCCCGCATAGTCAGGCTTAAACAGGCAATCAACGATCGTTTTTTCCAGATCAGAGCAGAAAACCTTATTATAATCGTCTATCCATATTTTCTTTTTGCCGAAGAAATGATTTTCATTGTGAAATATAAACTGAAACGGGATATTCTTAATTTTTAAAACTGAAGGGCGCTGCTGCTTAGAAACAACTATCTGTTCCTGCAAAGAAGGCTGTGTGATCAAATTATGGATCTGCAAGGCTGAATAATAACCTATATAATAATCCCCGTCCTCTACAAGATATTCCGTAAGTAAATGGCAGTCAGGCATAAAAGAATCAGGATCCCTTTCGTAGGGTATAACATGATAAAGCCCTCTCTTCACCCTCATCAAAAGGCCTCTCCGCGTCATATCCGTCAAAAGTTCTCTCAACGCACTGTCTTTAGAATCAGGCAAAGCTTTTTTTGCAAGATCGAAATCAAAGCACAAAATTTCCCGTGAATTCAAAAAAGTAAGCAACTCATTCGATTTTGTGGATATTAACTTATGTTTTATAGTCATTTTATCAGCACAAACCTGTTAAACGCAATATACAATATAACATATAATAATGAAGAAATCAAATCTTTTCAAGTATTTCCGCTCTGACAAGTTCATAAGCTTTGTCAATATCATACGCTGATTCGCTGTAGATCAAAGCAGTAATATCTCCAAGAAAATCTTTATCCTTCATTTTATCTTCAATATTTTTCAAAAAATCTTTTTTTGAGGGAGGTCTTTCAACTGAAAAAGCCATATATTTCTTGTAACTTTTCAATACTTTAGCGACATCTAAGTCTTTTAATCTTGTTAGCGCAAGATAAAGATCATACAGATCCCTTCCCTTTTTCCTCTGATACAATGCCCTAAGTTTTGTGCCCAGCAATTCTTCAACGCAGTAAGTTGTGATATTACATTTACCGTTGAACCACGAAGATCTTACCTCAAAAGGATATTTTACAAAGCCCGAAACAGTAAAATGCTCTCTGCAGTTTGTTTCAATTTTCAGATTCAACTTTCGCACTGGAGGAAATTCAGATTCAAAAGTATATACGAGAGTATTGTTACTCGCTTTTTGTTTTATTTTAGGTTCACCTAAAAAAATCATTCTCTCTCTTATCCGATCAATAATAGGACCAAAAGGCTCTTCAATAATTTGAACAAGATCAATGTCTTCCGAATATCTGGGCTGTGGCTCTAAATACAGCTTATGTAAAGCCGTACCTCCCCTGAATGCGAGCCTTTCTGAAAGTAGGTCATCAGAAAACAATTCAATTAATGATCGACAGATAATAAGATCCTGTTCTATCTGTTCATTTGTTTTCCAAGGTGAGTATTTATTCCATTCTCTTATATATCCCTGAGGTATCATTCGTCTATCTCGATATCTGTATTAACAATAACCATCCATCTGTTATTAGGCTCATTTCTTTTCGTATCTTTTTTTGGATTTAATGGAATTCTATAAAATTTTAATGATCGCCTTAATGCATTTTCATAAAGAGCATCTGCAAGATATATTCTGTCGCATACGAAATCAAAAAAATAACCAAGTTTCTGTAAACTTGCTACTGAAGCATAATTCATTATTTCAGAATTAAAGTCTATAGGTTTTATTGCATCACACAACTCATTAATAACAGTACCGACTCTGTTCAAACCACCGATCTTATTTACAAAATGCACAAGGTCAACTGCAGTCAAAACAGGATTTGATACATTTATATAGCCTGACTCAGTTTTAATTTTAACTATCATTTGATCAGGATATTTCTTAATACCGGTAAAATTTATTTTAAAATCCTTTTTTTTAGTCGGACGAAGTGCCGGTTGAGTTGTAGTAACAAAATATTCTTGAGGCTGCTGATGCGAAGAACCGTGTAATGCCGCTGCACTTAACAATGAAACATAATATTTCCTTCCCAAATAACTCATAAACTGGTCAATGAATGACGGTACCGGAAGAAATCCCATATTAAGATACTGTGGAGGTATAATTGTATAATAGCCTTTATGAATTGATAGTATCTTACCCCTTTTAGATAACCTGTTGAGAGCAAGTTTTATTGCATCTTCCGATTTATTGGGGTAACAGCTTTTTACTTCTGAAAGAGAAAATGAATATTTGCCTTCAGAAAGTTTTAATTCTACCCAAATTTCGATATTGACTTGTTTATCATTTTTCATAACGAAAGTAATATAATGCATAAAGTATCATTTTTCAATACCTTTCGCAACTTTTTACTCTTTTAATTACAATACAACTTTGGATTGTCTTTACTGCCCCATTCGGTTATTCTTGATCGGGGATAGAATAGTTTATTCGCTTATTGCCAAAACTTCGGGTTCGCATTTATTATACAAAGTTTCAGGTGCGATGTCCACTTCACCGTCCCAGACAATAGTTCCAAGTTCTTCGGAAACAATGAAATTTTTAAAATATGACAAATCTTTAAACTTTGAGAAAACACCGCCTTTCGCAGAGTAATGTGAAAAATCCACTATGCCTGATTCTCCGTTTTCAAAGAAAACTCTAAGCTTATAACCCTCAATATATTCAGCTTTGATAACATCGCAAAGCATTTCGCAACTCCGCATTTAAACTGCAATATACAAAATATTCCTTCTTAAAACAAATAATTTTCATGCGCAGATTCAATTTATTTCAACTATCTTACAGCCTTGTTTACGCACAATTGTGCAAGCCAGACTTGCATAATTAGAGTTTTTTAGGCTCATTATGTGCCTGACATTTATGAGATTTTTCTTCATCTTCACTGTCCCACATTTCTCTATAGATATTTATATAATCCGCCGTTGCATGAGGATCAACATTATAATAGTACCGGCAGAGTTTCTTAAACAATTTTAACATGTCTTCATCGTAGCAAAAACCCAGCATTCCGTCAAAAATGTGTTCTATCAATTTTTTATCTTCTGACTTAGATACGATAATATCCTGAACGGTTTTCGAATATATATCTATAGCCTGTTCCTCTATCATTCTAAAATTTTCGAGAATTTTCTCAATGTCTTTATACATCATTCTTTCCCGTATTTAGCTTTATCCTCAGCGACCATCATACTTTTCGGTTTTGTTTTATAAATATCTTTTTTGACAGGCACGATCTCCAAATCTAAACCAACACTATCTGCAAGCTCCACCATTTTTTTAAGAGAAATATTCGGAGTTTTGTTCAACAGTTTGGAAACAGCCGCAGCTGAAATATCCAGCTTTCTGGCTATATCAGCACGCTTTATTTTTTTGATCTCCATCTCAGTAAGTATGAGATGATAGAAATCGAGGATCATACCCCATGCTTTTTCTTCTGCGTCGGGGGCTTCTAAAAAGAAGTCCTCAATCTCCTTGTATGTATTTTTCGAATTCTTTTTCATACCCAAAGTTAACCTATAAGTTAACAAAAGTCAAGGATTATTTCGTAAAACTATCTACTTAAACCAACCCCTAACTTGACTAATAACAAGTTCAGGATTCTCCCAATGCATTATGTGAGTAAGAGGCATTTTTTTTACAACACCGCCTGTTTCCGATCGAAACTTTTCCGCCAAAATATCCCTATACAAAAGATTTTCAGGAATGGCAGCCTGCAATAGAAGAATATTATTCCCTGCTTTAGAAGATTTAATCTTAGCATATATAAGATCCGGCGGGCACTCATAAATACCGGTCAGGCATTTTTCAGCAATATTCCCCGGCACATGCCAACAATATTTGTTATCTTTAATTATAGCTAAATCCATAGTAGCGGCATTTAATAATTCAGACCAGCGCGGATAATTTATTTTTTCTGCCCCGATAAAACTTTCCATCGTATCAAAAACATAGCCGTCAAAATCTCTCCGATAAAATTCCAGATTTTCTTCAAGAGAAGTCAATCCTGTCCCGTTAGCCAGATTATAACTGTCAACAAAAGAAGGTATATGGTAACCGCCGTCTATAAGTAACATTTTTTTTACATTCT
Organism: uncultured Bacteroidia bacterium; assembly: GCA_964648295.1. Classification (GTDB taxonomy): domain Bacteria; phylum UBA4055; class UBA4055; order UBA4055; family UBA4055; genus UBA4055. The sequence goes on from CAZYNH010000006.1 coordinate 47,809, forward strand.
CAAAGTATTTGCTATAATAAAACATTGCAATCTGACCGCCCCACGAGTGCGCAAGCAAATAAAAATCCTTAATATCTAACACAATACAAAGATCATTTACCCATTCGACAATCCTATCGATCTTATAATCATCCTCAGACTCAAACGGAGCTGTCTTACCATGAGCCGGCAAATCAATACTGATAAAGTAAAAATCATTTTTTAATGCCTCCGCCACCTCTATAAAACTCAATTGCGTACTACCTAATCCATGCAGGCATAAAACTACGGGATTATTTACATTTCCCCATTCGGCTATCCTTGTCCATGTGCCTGATACTCCAACAAAACTCTGTTTCATATTTTATTTTGACTTAACAATTAATTTATATTCCATGAAATCTTCAATAATCTTGAATGAATATCTTTCAGCGTTGATATCAGTTTTTCACCTTCCGGCAACTTACCCGTAACGAGACCTGCAAACGATCCGTAATATGCAGTTTTAATTCTTTCCCATGTTTTTTCCGGTTCAGCAAAAATAATAGCCTTTGAAGGATGCTCTTTTAGCCATTCATTGTTATTATTAAAACTTATAATGTCTTCCCTGCCGATATTATGCAGCATTATATCAAAGCCTTCGTTGCTAATAAAAGTTCTTATATCGGGATCTTGCATTAACATATGAAGATCATAAACATGTCTTATCTTATTCGATAGGTCGTAAAATGTACCCGCCTGTCTTGAAAATCTTACTAGACTCATTATTTTTTCACAAAAAGTTCTTTCAAGTGCTAAAACTTGAACTTTAAACGGCTGCAATCCATATTTTTCAATCAGATCATTCTGTTTATTAATCTTCATCATTTCAGCTATATAACAATTTACATTTCTTACGGTAAATGGCTCAGCATTACCAAATGAAGTTACTTCCAGAATTATAGAATCTTTTACCTCTCCTAATTCCCCAGCAAACATTCTTGTATATTCATGAGCAGTCTTTCTAAGCTTACCGTGCTTACTCGTAATTCCTTTTATATTTATTTCAGGTAAATATTCAATGACTGATTTGCTGATCGCTCTTACTTTTCGAGATACAAGCGCTTCGCTTTCTCCTTCATTTTTCAATACAGCTATATCAATATCTTCAGAAAAACGATCTATCAGATTATAGCATTTTGAGATTGAAGTACCGCCTTTGAAGACAGCCTGCTCTCCAACTCGGGATGTAAATATTTCTTTCAAAGCGAATGTTACCCAATAATCTTTTTCAATATAAACATCTTTTATGTTGAACATTTGTTCAGCAGCTTTAACTGCATCTTTGAACAATTCTGTATCTTTATGTAATTTCATTTTATATTCCAGTTTTTTGTCGGGATCAGTGAATCAATCTTATACCCGTAATCAAAAGAAGATAATGGATTTATCGTGTTTTTCAAATCTATCAATTCATTTTTGTTATAACCGATATTCTCAAGTATAGCTCCCAGAAAAGCTCTGACTCTCGGCGGATATTTTTTAGATAATTCCATCAATTGAGATTTTTCTGCCTTTTTTATATAGTCTGTCAAAAGTAACAGACCGCCTTTTCTATTCATATCCGGAATTTTATTAAAATCTTTGATAACATCCAGTAACTGAAGTGATCTATAGTTGTTTTCAGTAACAGGAACATAACTCCTTGCTGATTTTATTATTGCATTGCCAATTGTTGTTGATATTTTCCTGTTGAAATATGCAATTCTATATATTTTTGATACCTGGGTTGTGAATTTCAATTCATTATACAAACCCATTCCTGTAATATATCCTATCCTATCTCCACCTTCAAATAAATATTTATAAACAATTTCGCTTCCGCCTGGAGCCAATTCCCCAAAAACAGTATTTTTAGGTATATAGAAGAAACCTGGTGACAGACTTTTGATTACACCTTTATTTTTCAATCTCTGAATAGCCTTTGCAGCCGCAATGAATTCGGTACTGTTAAGATCAAGATCCTTATATCCGAATAACTTTCCGGGGTTCATGCTGTTTATTCTTTTAGATATTACTGCTGCTGTTGTCATTTTTCTTCCACACTCTATTACCAGTAATTTAATACTTTACTTTCAAAATGTCAAGTTTTTCGTGCATTTTACTTGACATATCAAATACAAACGATCGTTTTTCCTGTCCCGTTAGCCAGATTATAACTGTCAACAAAAGAAGGAATATGGTAACCGCCGTCTATAAGTAACATTTTTTTTACATTCTCAAAGTGTTTGCTATAATAAAACATTGCAATCTGACCGCCCTATACAAAGATCATTTACCCATTCGGCAATCCTATCGATCCTATATTCATCCTCAGACTCAAACGGAGCTGTCTTACCATGAGCCGACAAATCAATACTGATAAAGTAAAAATCATTTTTTAATGCTTCCGCCACCTCTATAAAACTCAATTGCGTACTACCTAATCCATGCAGGCATAAAACTACCGGATTATTTGCATTTCCCCATTCCGTTATTTTTGTCCTTATGCCTGATACTTTAACAAAACTTTGTTTCATATTCTTATATATGCTCTACTTCGTAATTAAAACCTTTGAGCCGGGATATGGCTTCCGCAAGATGCTTACGGTGACAATAATCGGGATCAGCTTCAAAACAGGTCAGTGCGATTCTTTCATATTTATTCAACAGATTTAATATCGTTTTCTGTAATTCAACTGTATTTAAAAGATTATTCTGTTTATACTCTTCAAACAAATTCCGGTAATCCTCAAAAGTCTCTAATTTTTCTCTTTTATCCGTTTCAATCCCGACTTCGGGAATATGCAGGTAATCAATTCCGACACTCTCACAATATTTTTTTAGTCTCGACTTAGTAAATCCATACTTCATACTCTGAGCATTTTTTCTGACATCAACCAAAAGCTTTATATCATTCTTTATAAGTCTGTTCAAATATTCCTCAATCGAAATACCCTCATATCCAAGCGTAAACAGGATCGTTCTGTTTCCTAAAGGAATCGCTTCTTTTACTTTTTCGAATTCGTTATGACTGAGCCTTTCTTCTGCCACTTTACTTTTTATCGCATAGTAAGGAAATTCAATATAAGTATGTTTCATAACCGAACTCACACTCTTATTTCCATATTCGGATTTGATCTGTCTTAAAATTTCTTCATCTTCCCTATTGAGCTGTCCGATATAATCATTCATATCTTTCTTAATTATTTTCGTATCCGTTTCAGACAAAAACTCCCTTTTCACCATTGCGTTAACATCTGCATAAGCGGAATAGGAAAAACATCCGTAGTTGTAAGGCACAAAATCATATACCGGTTTTACCTGCTTCCGGGTAAATAAAAACAAAAGCTTCTGGAAGTGGATCTTATCCAGTTCATCATTAAAATTTTGCAACAAAGCCAGTATTATTTTTCTTCTGTAGAACATACTTGAAATTTACTCATTAAATCGCTCATTTACAAGATAATTATATCCCTAAAGTCAATGATTTCAACTCCTTAATTTCCCTGCTTTTTTATTTGACATTTCTGATAAATTAGGATAATTTTCAAACATGGGGAAAGTATTAACTTCAGCTATACGAAAGTTGTCTTTCAGGATCAACATTGAGCCTTTGGATAATTTTATGCATGCAGCAAAAGCAGAAACTCTTTTAAAAGTGCTCAAGAATATTACAGAATCATAAGGAACTTCATATAGATACATCTCCTTATAATACGGATTTGATCCTGTACGACGACCGCATCTATGTATTGAGCAGAAAAATAATTTCAGAAGTCACCTACGAAGATAATAATTTTATAGTAAGAAACGATGAATTTGACATTACAGCTTGGGGTCAGACCCGCGACAAAGCTCTCGAAGCTTTCGCCTTTACCTTTGACGCATTATACAAAAACTATGCGTTAGAAAAAGACGAGAACCTTTCGGACAAAGCTATCGAATTAAAAAATAAACTCAAGTCTATCATAAAGAAAATCACGCAGTAATGAGAGTAAGAAAAGTAAAAGACATCCAGAAAGTATTAAAGAAAAAAGGATTCATCCTCAATCCCGACAAAAATGACCATAAATTCTATTATCTTCACATAAACGGCAAAAAACAGAGCATTTTCACATACATCAGCCACGGAAAACAGGAATACGACAAGAACCTAATGAATCTGATCAAAAATCAACTCAAATTTCCCGACCAAAATTCCGCTGAAGACTTCTTCAACTGCCCCATGTCCGGCGGACAATATGTAGCTATGCTTCAGAACGCTGGAAATATCTAACACTACGGCTCAAACCAGCTTAAATAATCCCTCAACAACCAGCTCGCGGATGCCGTCGGCGAGCCTCTGCGCACTTGCTTTTGCCCGCACGCTCAGCTTGAGCTCTTCAAGGTCGGCCAGAACTTCCATTTTCGCCACAAGCTTCTTGAAACCCGCGCCCGTCAGGTCACCATCGGCGAGCATCTCAATCCACCCTTCGAGCTTCCCGGCCTGCTTACGAACAAATTCCGCCTTATCGTCCTTCGCATCAGACACAAGCTTTATAAGCTCATCCTTCAAAAGAACCTTGCCCTCATCAGCCAGACCGCCTATATAATCGGAAAATTTACTCAAAGCACCCTCCTATCGCCTGCCATTATTTTTCAAATACTCGGTCGAGATCGCAATATCAAATGCCTCACCCAGAACCTTCGCTGCCTCCTGAAAATACACCGCCCCGAACGCACCCGGCCCGCTTTCCCTATAATCCTTCACATCATCGGCAAACAAACCGAAAATCTTATCGAACTGCTTTACCGTATCGCTGTTATCCGCACCCTTACCTTTCTCGAATTCATAAGCCTTTCTGAAATTAAGCACCGCATCTTCGATCCTTCCCGCATTATCCTCATAAGACCTGTGATCAAAACTTTCGACCAGCAAAGTCATTTCCGCCTTAAGACCCGTCAGATTAGCATAAGTGGCAATATCGAAATAGCTGACCGGAACCGTAACACACGCCGAAAGACTGAGCAGAAGAAAAACAGCCGCAATATAGAACGAACCAATTTTACTCTTCCCTGCTACCAGCTTAACATCAATATTCGCCATCCCAAAGATTACCCTCAATTTAAATCAATCCGGTGAGTTACTAAGATGAAAAATTAAAGAATTAAACGAGGAATGTCAAGGTTATTCGGATTTTTGACAGGCGACATCTTTATTGGCATGTAGAGCACTCGACGAGTTTGGCCGTTTTTTTATTTTTTCAGTTCTGTAATCACAATTTTACCTTTATCCTTAGCTATTTTCTCAAGGTCAGGCAAAAGTTTGGTTTTATAGATATCATCTTTTTTTCTTTGAAGCACCTTTTTTAGGATTATTTTTTTTGCTTTAAACAGCAAGTTATCTCCAAACATATCAAACTTAGTCAATGCTAATTCACTAAGACCTGATAAAGTTCTAGTAATATCTTCATTTTTAATAGATTCAATAAAATTATTTGTATTTAACTCTAAAAATTTTTTAAGTTCGTTATCATAAGTATTATTGGTTATTTCAGAAATTCGTCTTAAAAATTGGAATAATGAGGCAATCTCAAGATTGTTATGATTACTTGATGATAGTTTTTTAAAAAAATCAGATTTGCAGTGTTTTTCAATAATATTTTGATCAATGCAAAGACCAAAATAATAACCCTTAAAAAAGTCACTTATCCCGATACGATTATAATGTCTATAATCTTTGGTATATATGGCAAGGTATCCATCTAATATTGTTACAATTTTGGGATTACAATTAAATGCTGGATTCTTGTAAACCTTATTTTTTAGCCTATGCATGATTTCTTGTGCTTGACTAAAATTTAAAACAGGATTTAAAAATGCACGAATTAAAGCAGTATTACTAATTTTTTTAAATTTTTCAATCGTCCTGTCTTTGTCAATTGACGATAGCACACGGAATAAATCTTCAGCATACGATATTTTGTTAGATTCCAAATATTCCTCAATTTCTTTAGAAGTTATTGAATCTATAAAATCGGAATTCAAATTATCAACATTCAAGAATTTCGGATTACTTAAAGCATGTAATTTGTTAGGCAGATTAGCAATAATTTTTGTGATTGCTTTTGAAGTTTCCTCTTCCAAAACAGTACCTTCAATGTTCAAATATTTTTCAGCAAACTCAGTGAATATCAATAAATAATTTAGATTAGTTTCACTTTGTAGTTTTTTAATAAATGTTTCTGAAAATACGATTTCATTGATGACTTTATAATATGCTTTAGAGTCTTCAAAATGCTTCCTTAATTCCATGACTCTCGCAGTAAAATTTGACAAGCTAGGCTCATTTGCAAATTTATTGAAAATAATATTTTCTCTTAAGTCTTTAGTTAACTGAAGCTTGACAAAATCTTTATCCATTTTTGAAAGATCAGAAAGAGATTTAGAGTATTCTGAGAGATTTGCAACTTTTAGTTTTGCTTCAAAAAGAAAATCTTTTCTAGCTTTATGGTATAAAAATCTTGAAACATTGCTGCCTATTGAAATATCTATGCTATTTATTTCTCTCAGAGATTTAACGAATTGATCGATTTTTAATTTCTTTGCATTTTCATATTGTTTTTCCCAATCTATATTCCTAAAAAGACCGTCCAATAACTTCTTTGAATCTAATGAAGTGTTTAGCTCCGAAAGCGAATTTGTTATATTTGATAATCTTGGCAAATCTAGTATCATTTTTAACCAATCGGGAAATGTGAATGAATGAAGAATCCGGAGTATTGTTTCTGATTCTCTGCACTTTCTACTTATTCTTAAGGTCAGTTCGATAATAGAGTTTGTATCAGCTCTTTCATTTTTTCTTAGCACAACAGCAACATCTTCTTCCTTTAATTCAATATTTAAAATATTACTGATTTGAATCAATCTTGTGAACGCCAAATAATGTTGTTCGATAAACAGGCTTAGCTTATGTGATTTGAAATAGGATAAATAAGTATCATAGTATTCCCCCAAACGCACTTTATCAATTTTATCAGAATGTATAAAAATAATATCCAAGGTCGTAGTAACTTGTGAGAATTTAATTTCAGGTTCCTTGATTTCATTTTGAAGCAAATCAGCAATTTTCCCATCATTTAAGAGTTGCCCGAGGATTTCTTTATCCGACGAATAATGAAGTTTTGAAAGAAGAAACCTTAGTCTAATTTTGTTTTCTGTGATGTCATAATTGTGGATGTAATTTTGTAACAATGAAAATTTTTTATCTGAGCTAAATGTATTTTCCATATAGTTGAAAGAATCAAATATTATTTGAGCATATTCTTTGTGTGGGAAAAAACAGAAATCACTTTGAAAATATTGAAGTATAATTCCCTTTTCCCTAAGCATTAAATTTTCATCGTAGGCACTTCTTATCGGAATAAAAGGTATATCATTTTTGAATAGTAGGCAGTATGTAAATAATGCATCACTTTTTATCTTGCCTAAATTGTGCTCCTTAAAAAACTGATGTAATATTTTATTAGAGTCGATTAGATCAAAAGTAATTGGATTTTCCAGTGAGTTTTTTAATTCCCACATTCGAAGTGCTATATTCAGCTTTAAAAGATTCCTATTTGTGTTGTTAAGAATTTTTTGAAAATCCCCTTTGAGCCATGTTAATTTACTTCCATTATCTTTTAATAACTTAGTCTTCTTCCAAATGATGCCAGATACCTTTTCTTCAAAAGATTCATTTGAATTAATCCAATAGTAATCCATACCCTCAATTTTATTATAGATGCTATCATTCTCCAGAAGATCAACTGTTTTATAATATCGAGATAGATAAAGAGTGTTAATCCATTTAAGTTTTGAAATTCGTTCACGGATTTTTTGGAACAATTCAATGTTGTCATGAATATTGTCAATTACAACAAATGAATAATGGTGAGAAATCTGAATGAGTTCTTCGATTACTTGACTGTCAGAAATTGAGGGATTAGAAAGTTCTAAATAGAAAACTTTTCTGTTTTGAATTTTTTGAATAATCGAATATGCGAATGTTGTCTTTCCGCTACAAGGGTTACCCAAAATACAGTACTCCTTGAACTGCCCAGTGCTAAATTTGTTTGCGATAAATCTTATTGTATTCAGCTCTTTCTTACTATAATAAATTGTCTCTTTAAAATTAAAAAATCTATCATTTACAATCTTTTCGCCCTTTTCGAGAATCTTGAAAGCTGAAAGTTTTGTTAGGCCACTGTATTCAGATGATGTTTCTTGTTTTAATAGCTCATCTATTTTTATTCTTACTTCAAACGGGCGTTTATTGATGTCTCCAATAAGTCTTTTTATAGTTTTTATATAAACTTTAAGCCCGTCTTTTTCAGTGTATAACTGAGTAGTGTCAATATTCTTTTTGATGTAATTCGTTTCAGAAATGAATAGAATCCAAAGAGTGCTTATACCTTTGTTTTTCCATTCTGAAATCGTACCTGTTATGGTATCATCAATTTTGTTCTTTTCATGTGATTTCTGAGCAGTAACTTGAATACCTATACTTTTCTCTCTATCAATAAGGTCAATGGCTTTTGTATTGATCTTATCGTAGGCTAAATTTTCAAGGTTTATCAAATTGTATGCAACACTTAGAACCCGAAGAAAGAAGTCTTCTGTCTTGGTCGTCCGATAGTTTCCAAGTTCAATATCCTTCTCTATTCGTGAAACATAAGAAGAAAGATTATATTCAATTTCAGTTTCTATCATCACTTTGCCCTAAGCGGTAATATTAATTCTTTTATGTTTATAAACAATAATAATTTCTTAATAAAAAAACTATTCTCAATACCGCTACCGATAGAATAAAGATTTTTTATCCAGCCAATTTCAGGAATCTTATCAACAATATCACTCTTAGCCACAGCCTCGAGAGTAATCTCTCCCATATCCGGAAGAATATCTTCCCCTCCGCTTGAGAGAATTGATTTTATAAGTAAGTCATTATGGTTCATATGCTATTCATTCTTTTCAATGTATCCATATAGTTTTCAATTGCTAATCGCAAATCATTGCTGGACTTATCGTTCCTTTTTGTTGTACGAATTTCTTGATTTTCACCTAATCTAGTAGTGCCTGAAATATAATTCCTTACTCTATAATTTTTTTCGTCATAGTAATCAATTATTACATCACCATCTTTTGTTGTTTTTATTTTTATATTGTTATTCTTTAACCTATCTCTGATTGCTTGATCAGGATGTGAATATTGATTTGCACGATTTACAGTACAAATTGCAAATTTTGGTTTTACAGCTTTCAAAAATTCATTTGTCGTGAATCCATTGTCTGATCCGTGGTGCGCTAAAATCAAAATATCTACTTCGTTTTGTACAATATCAAAACCACCTAACCACATACTCACTTCCTCACTTTCATGATCACCTAGACTTAGAACTGAAAAATGACCCGATCTGAAAAATTTGATCGATGAGTTGTCGTTTGCTGAAGTTAAATTTATACCTGCTAATTTTGGATTGAACACTATGTTTTCGGTTGACCATTGTTTGCATTGAGGTAAAGATTTGCAAAATTGTACGTCAAATACCCTGCATTCTACATTGTGTTTCATAGTATAATCGTATATTAATTTTACACAATCAACTTGATTCTGTTTACTCTTATCAATAGGGTACCCTGGGCACTCAATTATTTTTGGCATAAGATATTTTAAAATAGCTTCTAAATCTTTGCTACAACAATGATCTTGATCCCAGCTAGTTATATGTAAAATATCAATTTCAGTTTTGCAGCATTCCTTTAACTCCTCTTTAACTGACTTAGCATTCGTTTCATTTAATCTTGCCTCAATCAATGTAAATTCATTCCCATCAAAATAAGAAAATGATGATCCCGCTTCACCAATCTGATATGCTCTGAACCTTGTGTTTTTTCTTTTATCATCCATGATCGTCTAACCTCTATTATAATACTTAAATAATTCAGGCGAATTCGCTAAAAGAGTTGCATTTGCCGCTTCCCGTCCATGCTGTAAAAGAATATCAAAGTCTTTTGTTTTCATTTTCCATAAAGTTGTTTTGTATTCTTTTGCTCTCGTCAATTCTATCTCATTCAAATGTTCTGCCTTAAGAAGATTTTTCTTTATATTATCATCACATAAAACATACCTATTGTTTAAAATTTTTTCAACTGAGTTACCAATTTTTATGTATACGCCTGAATTTAGATTTTTTTTAAAATGATCCAAAATCATTCTGCATCTCAAAGATCTTACTTGGTCAGTTGCCACATCTATTATATTTTTTTGAAAATATGTATTCCTTGATTTTGTATGTAATGGAGCTGACGCATCACTTACAATTACAAAATTTGTATCTTTTCTAAAAGAAAAATCATTATTAGTAGTATCAATCAATGACTCGACTCCTAAATTGTCATAAACCCCTCCATCCCAGATGTGCAATTTCTTAAATTCAGGTTTGTATTTTCTTTTTGCTTGACCATCTTCAGGCTTGTCATATTTAAACCACTCATAATTATCAGTATCCATCCTCAAACAACCAATTAACAAAGGAACAGAAGCTGATGAACACATTGCATCTGCAAGAGAGATATCAGGATTTTCTACATAATTAACAATATAGTCACCCATTCTTTTCTGTGGGATAAAGCGGAAGTTCTTACCTGTTTCCACTGTTGTTGCATTGATTGTCCATCTTGGGTAATCAGGTATGACACTTATTTTTTCATTTATTCGCCAACATTTTTGAATACTACCTGATAATATTTTGGCTCTCCCCTTTGTGAGTAGCCATGGATTATATAAATGTCTAAGAATAGCATCTAACTGTATATTTTTTTTTGTTAAAATCAATCTAATCGCCGGTACGCAAATACTTGAAAATTCTTGACTGGTCGGCCATTTGTAATTGTTGGTTTTATAAATAAGGCCTGTGATTAAAGTACCACCAGACACTGTTGAGAGCATAGAAATGTTACAAAGCATATCCTCATCTGCTAGTCTTGCTAAGACGCCTAAGTGAAATACTGCAGCTCTTACACCACCACCAGATAAAGCTATTCCTATTTTTAGTTGATTATCTTTCATATTCTGTCTTCGGTTCCACAGTGCCATTTTTATCACAATCAAATACAATATTTCCTTTCCACCGAGTTGACCATACATTGTTACAGTATTTTCGATACTTATTAGTTGAATCCGTCTCAGGTTTTTTTCCGACAGAAACAATAGTATATTTAGGTTTCATTACCTTTACAGCATCTTGATAAAAACCGCTATCTCTCCCGTGATGAGAAGCTTTCAATATTGTTATATCTTTGATTTCATCTTCGTAATTCTCCAAAATATATTCCCAATTCTCTTTTTCGGCATCTCCACCTAATATTATTTTTATCTCCCCATAAGTGATCAATAATACTAGACTTAGTTGATTAGGATTTTTGTTTTTTCTGGCTAATTCAATTAACTCTTTGTTAGGAGAAAGAATCTGAATGCCATCATCACTCCAAAACTTTCCAGAATCATTTTCCATTAATTTTAATACCGTTGGCAATTTTGATTTTGAATTAAATTGATCTTTATAGAATATATTATCCTCCGTATTAAACTCAGATAAAAACAATTCTTTAGATAGCCATAAATTTGTTATGGGGTATTCCTTATTCAGTTTACTAATTCCAGAGAAATGATCTTCATGAGGATGGGTACAAATAAATCTAAATAGACTTTCTTTCTTGATTTTTTTCAAATAATCATACGGATTCTGTAATTTGATATTATATCCTTTTTCAATAAGGTAATTTAATCCATTTTTATTATGCAATGCGTAAGCGAATAAAGTCCCCTCTACCAAAATATATTCTTTTGATATTTCTTTCAATGTTTCTTCATCCATAGATTTCTCAATGTTAATATCAACCATCGTAGTACTTCTAGACTCAAATTCTATTAAAGTACAATCACCATGACCAACATTTAAAAAATGTATCTTCATTATTTACCATCCTGCTCTATTTTACTTTTACTCCTTAACTGGATCATCTCATCTTCGACTTCATTCTGTACCTGGATCATCGACTCAATGAATTCAGGAAAGCCTTTTTTTGTAACTACATATACAAAAGCCATTTTCGGTTCGTTGTTGTAATGGTAATTGAAAATCAATAAAGATCTCTCCACTTTCTTTAAAATTGGACTTCTGTCATCAGTCATTTCACATTCGAATAAATCATCTGCTATAAGTAAGATAGGCAGATAAATATGATGTCTAAAATAACCTTCAGTTTTTTCTGCAACATATCCTATTTCATCATACTCATCATCTAATCTTACTTGATCTTCACAATATTGTGTTACTTTCTTCAACCCTTCGTATAAATTATCTGGATGATATGCCATAATCTCATTCTTGTTCTTTTTTCCTTGAAAAGAGCAATATTGTGTAAATATTTTACTTCTTGTATTATTAGTCCGTGTTATTTTTTCATAGAAAGTATCTGACGAATTGTAATTTATGCCTTCAGGTATTGTAACAAATTCTTTTATACCTCCCCAATCTGTCACTCTTGGCGAGAATTCAAATTCAGTAAGTAGTACTAATGGGGAAATATTGTTTTTTATTTCGAAAACAAAATTAATTTTAGAGCTACATTTCATATAATTTTTTTTATGATCACGATTGAAATATTCTGCTACTAAGTCTATTTCTCTTGTTTTTCCAGTAAATTCATCTTTTAGAACAATATTAGTTTCTATAAAAAACCTATTATTACTCAAATATTTAGATATCTCTGATTCCAACAAATAACCTGAACGAACCAAGGCCTCAATAATTTCATTTTCATTCAATTCTAATCTTTCCATTTTTCACCTCATACAAACATTCCTTGCAGCAATCCTTTTTTATATTCTTTTAGCCTGGCTAATTCTCTGTCAATATGCTCAATTTTTTTATCAAAATCCGTCAAGAATTCAGCTATCTTTTTTTGTTCTGATACGCATGGAATTTTAAACTTAATTTTTGAAAGTTGAGGATATTTTAAATTCCATGTATCTGAAGTTAATCCTTGAGAATTATTTTGAAACACTTGTATTACAGGTTCAGTCTTAAAAAAATAACCGAAGAAAACAGAATCTGCATTTACTCTCGGTGATAAAACTGTATATGCGGGACTAACTATACCTTTGTAAGGAGAAACACCGCTAGCTCCTTGCCACATTCTCATAGAATTATATACTATATCATTTTTACATACAATCTTATAGTTACTTTTATCTGGATTTGAGTTGTCTTTACTTTCTATATCCGTTCTCTTTTTTACACCGTCATTCATTGTTACAGACAATAATTCAAAACTTTCATCTCCTCTTTCGCTTCTGTGATCGAACACATCCCCAAGCCTCTTTTCTTCCCAATCAGGATAATTTCTTCCTTTGTCGTCTTTGAAGCGGATTTTCTGCGAGAAGATTTTTTGCATTGCTCCTTTTTTGTACTGCTCAGTGAATTCTTTTTTACGGGTAAGTTTTTCGATTTTTGTGTCTATGTCGGAAAGAAATTCTGCGATTCTTTTTTGTTCGGGAAGCGTGGGTAAGTATAGCTCAAGCGTAGCGAGTTGCTTTGAGTATAAATGTATTACTGAAATTCCTTGCGCAAGATTAGCTATGTCCAGCTTTTTCCCGTTGCTTAAGTAATAAGCCATGAAAATGCCGTTTTGCTTTGATTTTATTATATTTATATCTCCACCGATTGCAATTCCTTGTTTTAATATACAGCAGGCTGTAGATATATCAATCGCAGTTTCGCCTGAGGCTGGTATTATCAGATCATTCTTATCACTCAGAACGAGGTCTTTTTTATCTATATTTGTTCTTGAAATTACTTTATCTATGGTTTCTCTGTAATGCGTATAAAGCTCACCGTATCTTATACATTCCGTTCCGGTTTCGGAAATGTCAGCTTTGGAAATATTCTTACCTTTTGAGAAAGTAGCCACATCCCCCAATCTTTTTTTCTGCCACTCTCCTGTGAAGCCGGGGAAGCGGAGCTTTGGCACTTTTTGTTTATTCATTGCTGTCTCCGAATACGGGCGGGGTGATTCCGAGTTCTTTGCACTGCGCGATGATCTTTTTGTCTGTGAGCTTTATGTCGGCTTCGATGCTTTTGAGTTCGGCTGCGATCTTGTCAAGGTCAATCTGTTCTTCCTCTTCGAATGTGTCCACATATCTGGGAATGTTGAGGTTGTAGTCGTTCTGCCTGATCTGTTCTATTGAGGCTGAGTGCGAGTATTTTTCTTCCTCTGCTCTGTTCCTGTATGTGTTTACTATTTTTTCGACGTCCCCGTCGCGCAGGTAGTTCTGGTTTTTCGCTTTTTCGTAGCCTGAGCTTGCGTCTATGAAGAGTATGCTGTCGGTTTCTCTTCTGCATTTTTTGAATACGAGGATGACTGTCGGGATGGATGTTCCGTAAAAGATGTTCGCGGGTAGTCCGATGACGGCGTCGAGCCAGTTCTTTTCCTCTATGATGTATTTTCTTATTTCGCCTTCCGCCGCTCCTCTGAAGAGTACTCCGTGGGGTAAAACTATCGCCATTGTTCCGTTCTCGTCAAGCTGATAGAGCATGTGCTGAACGAACGCGAAGTCCGCCTTTGTTTTAGGCGCGAGTTTTCCGTAGGGGCTGAACCTTTCGTCGGACAGGAATGTCTGATTTGCCGACCAGTGCGCGGAGAACGGAGGATTTGCTACTACAGCCTCGAAGCGTTTGTCGAGGTCGTGGGGTTCTTCTAAAGTGTCTCCCTGCGTTATGTGGAAATCGTTGTATTTTACCGAGTGCAGGATCATGTTCATTCTCGCCAGGTTGAAAGTGGTGGTGTTGAGCTCCTGACCGTAGAAGTCGGACACTTTCTTTTCTTTCGCGACCCTTAACAGAAGCGATCCCGATCCGCATGTCGGGTCGTATGCAGATTTTAGCCTTGTTTTGCCCGTAGTGACGATCTTCGCGAGTATCTTCGATACCTGCTGAGGAGTATAGAACTCTCCAGCCTTCTTTCCCGCTCCGCTTGCGAACTGCGAGATCAGATATTCATAAGCGTCGCCCAGAACGTCCGCCTCTGTCTCTTCTAATTTGAAATCCACTTCCGCTATATGCTTTATGACTTCCGAAATGAGCTTGTTCTTCTGCTCCACAGTCCTTCCGAGCTTTGTCGAAGTAAGATCCACATCCTCGAAAAGACCCGCGAAATCCTCCTCGCTCTTATGCCCGATGGTGGCTTCCTCCACCGATTTTAAAGCACGGCCGAGATCTTCAATGATAAACTCCCTGTTCTTTGCCCTTTCCGCTATCCTGCTGAAAAGATTGGACGGCTCTATGAAAAAGCCCATATCCTCGATACATTCCTCTTTCAGGTCATGCGACAGCTCTTTATCCTTCATGGCCTCTTCAAAGCTTTTATTGTCCGATCTAAGCTCGTCCGAAACGAATTTTTCGATCTTTTCAGACAGGAATTTATAAAAAATAAAGCCGAGAATATAATCGCGGAATTCATCCGCACCCATATTTCCGCGTAAAGTGTTCGCTATGTCCCATAATTTCTGTTCAAGTTTCTGCTTTGTCATTGAAGCCTACCATTTATATTTATTCACTATGCCTTCTATCCTGCTCTCGAGATGCTCTATCTTCCTTTTCCTTTCGGAAAGCTTAAGCTGGCCTATTAGGGCCGATTTGATCTTGTCGCGGCTGAATTTGCTTGAGAACTCGAATTCCTCGACCACCGCGTAAACGAGCTCTTTGTTCAGTTTTTCATGCTCTATCATCTCCCCTATCTCTTTTTCCTTTTCGGCCGAGATGAATCTGTCGAATTCGTCCTCCACATTCGCGTCGGTGCCTATTTCGGGCAGGTTCTCCCTTATGAACCTTTCTATCAGTTCTCGCTTGCTTCTGAGTTCGTCCGAGCCTTCCATGGTCTTTAAGATAAATTCCACATCTTTAACAAATCCGGAATCGTTCATGTCGAGGTCTTTTAACAGCTTTAAGATATAATCCACATTGATATCGTCCCTGCGCACGAGTTCGACTTCAAAATCGAGATCGTTCAGGATAGATTCCTTATCCTTTTTATCTGTTTCGTCGCGGATGTCTAAATACTTGCTCCTGTAGTCCTCGAATTCCTGCCTTGAAATACCTAGATCGTCATATTTAAATTCGGTGAAAGTCACAAGCCTGTTCATGATCCGTAAGAGGTTCCTGAAAGCTTTGACGAAAAGCGCTTTCTGCTCTTCGCCTTCGAGCTTGTCAACTGAATCTATTGTCGGTGTGATGTTTTTTAATTCTTCGAGCGCTTTGTTGAAATCTTCCGCATACTCCGCGTAGGCTTTCATCAGAACGGTTTCAATAGCCTCGGGATTCGAGAATAAAGCTATGGCTTCGTCAGTTCTCCTCTTCAGGTTCCTGAAACATACGATGTTGCCGTATTTCTTCTTTTCCCCAAGCACCCTGTTCGTCCTCGAAAATGCCTGAATAAGCCCGTGATAACGAAGGTTCTTATCCACATACAGAGTATTGGTGTAAACGCTGTCGAATCCTGTTAAGAACATGTTGACCACAAGCAGAATGTCTATCTTCTTTTCCTTCACCTTTTTGGAAACATCCACAAAATATGCGTTGAAGCCGTTATCCTTGTTCAGGTCGAAGTTCGTTTTGAATGTTTTGTTGTAATCGTTCACGATCAGGTCGAGTTTTTCTCTCGTGTGGACCTGCTTATCGCCGTAAGGCACGGGTTCTTCCGCTACCATGCTCATAAATTCTCTCTGCTTATAGTTCCCGTACTGATCCTCAAGCTCCTCGTTCGCCTGATATGAAAAGATGGTCGCTATGTTAAGGTTGTGCTTTTTCTTCCTGAAAAGTTCATAATATTTCAAAAGCGTATCGATCGAGCTTACCGCGAATATCGCGTTGTATTCCCTGTTATATGTCTTCCTGTCGTGATTCTTAATAATAAAATCAACTATGTTCGACAGCCTTTCACCGGACGAGAACACTTCGTCCTTATTAATCCCGGCTACCTGGTCGATCTCATCGACATCCATGTCGTCGCCGTTCTCCTGCTTCAATTGCTTCGATCTGAATGTCGAATAATACTCTACCGAGAAACCGAGCACGTTGTCGTCGTCTATCGCGTCCTTTATGATATATTTGTGCAGGCATGACCCGAAAAGATCTTTCGTAGTCGTAAAGCCCACGCTGTTCTCCTCGAATATCGGAGTGCCCGTAAAGCCGAAGAAAAGCCTGTTCTTAAAATAATCCTTTATCCTTTTGTGGGTTTCGCCGAACTGGCTCCTGTGACATTCATCGAAAATAAAAATTATGCGCTTATTTTCGACATTGCCGAGCCTGTAGCTGAATTTTGACCTGCCGACCGCGTTGTTGAGCTTCTGTATAGTAGTGATGATAAGCTTCGTCTTTTCATCCGCGAGCTGCCTGACGAGCATGTTCGTGTCGTCAGTGGCATCGACAGAGCCTTTCGAAAATTTGTTGAACTCCTTCATCGTCTGGAAGTCGAGGTCCTTCCTGTCAACGACGAAAACGACCTTGTCCACATCCTTGTCGGCTGTCAGGATCTGGCTCGCCTTGAATGAAGTGAGCGTTTTGCCTGATCCGGTCGTGTGCCAGATATAGCCGTTGCGGTCAACTTTTCCTGCCACGCGCTTGATTATCTTTTCAGCCGCGAAATATTGATATGGTCTCAGCACCATTAAAAATTTATCGGATTCGTTCAGCACGATAAATTTCGAAATTATCTTGGCGAGATGGCATTTTTCCAGAAAAACATCCGCGAATTCGTTCAGCCTGTTGAATTTTTCGTTCTTTTCATCCGTCCAGCAGAAGCTCTGCTTGAAATTAAGCGTCCTGTTGTTCGCGAAATATCTCGTGTTGACCCCGTTGGAGATGATGAAAAGCTGGAGGTATAAGAACAGGCCTCTGAACGAATGATCTTTGTAGCGACATATCTGATTGAACGCCTCTTTAAGCTCTATCCCGCGCCTTTTAAGTTCGATCTGAACGAGCGGAAGCCCGTTTATCAGGATCGTCACATCGTAGCGGTTCCTGTACCTTTCCGCCATGTTTATCTGGCTTGAGACCTGAAATTCGTTCTTGCACCATTCTTCTGTGTTGAAAAATTCAATGTAGGAAAGGGTATCGTCATCTTTATAAAGCTCGAACTTATTGCGCAGCTTTTTCGATTTATCGAATATCGTTCCGCCGTCAAGGTGATTAAGTATCTTGCTGAATTCCGTCTTTGAAAAAACCGTCTTGTTGTGCTTTTCCAACTGCGTTTTAAAATTAGATATAAGATCTTTCTCATCGTGCAGAATGATCTTTTCATAGCCCTGAATTTGCAGCTGCTCGATGAGTTTTTTCTCTAAAGTCGCTTTCGACTGAATGCACATAAGCTCTGAGTATTCTCCGTTTTTACTGCTACTTTATATTTAACAGTTAGAATATAAGATTATTCATCTATGTTGTCAATTACATTGGCCGTGTAAATTCCGGGTAAAACAGTTGACAATACCTGCAGTTTTGAGTATATTTGGTCTGTTTTTGAAATAGCTTTGCACCATTAGCTCAGTTGGATAGAGCAACGGATTTCTAATCCGTAGGTCAGAGGTTCGAGCCCTCTATGGTGTACTAATAACATGAAAAAAATTGAACTCTTAGCCCCTGCGGGCAATTTTGAGAAACTTAAGACCGCTGTTCTTTACGGCGCGGACGCGGTATATCTGTCCGGAACGCAGTTCGGTATGAGGGCCTATGCGGGCAATTTTACTGATGAAGAACTCGTTCCGGCAAAAGAATTCTGCGCCTCGAACAAGATCAAGATGTATGTGACGGTAAATATCATCGCGCACGACAAAGATATGTCCGGCATTGAAAAACATCTCGCATTTCTGAACGAGATCAAGGCTGACGCGGTCATAGTCTCCGACCTTGGCGTAATTGATCTGGCGCGCAAAAAATTCCCGAAGCTCCCGCTGCACATCTCGACCCAGTTCTCGGCCATGAACTCAAATACAATAAATTTCCTTTCGGGTCTTGGGGCTAAAAGGATAATACTTCCCAGAGAACTTTCGATAGCCGAGATAGCCGGGATCAGGAAGAATACCAAAGCGGAGCTTGAGATGTTCGTCCACGGCGCGATGTGCATGGCCTACTCCGGCAGGTGCATGCTCAGCTTCCACACCAAAGCGCGCGACCCCAACAGGGGCGAATGCAACCAGACCTGCCGGTTCAAGTACGACATAGCGTCCGCAGATATACCCGAAGGCTTCTACATCGAGGAGGAAGCAAAGAAGGGAACATATTTCTTCAACTCGAAAGACCTGTGCCTGATAGAACACATCCCGGAAATTGTTGAGAGCGGGATCGCATCGGTCAAGATCGAGGGCAGGATGAAGACGCAGGGTTACCTTTCCGCGGTAGTCGGGAAATACAGGGAAGCTATCGATCTTTACTATAAGGACAAGAAAAACTATAAGGCCGATCCGGGCTGGATAAAAGAACTCGCCAAGGTCTCGAACAGGGGCTACACGACCTTCAGGTTCAGCGATCCTTCCGTGCCTGCCGACCAGAATTATTTCTCAGGCAAAGCGGAAAGTACTCACGACATTGCGGGGATAGTAAAAGAGATCATCGGCAGAAAACATCTTGTGGTCGAGGTTAAAAGCGCGTTCCATCCCGGTGATGAGCTTGAGATCGTTATTCCCGGAAAGCGAACAATCACTGTCTGTTCCGACGGGATAAAAAACGCGGCTGGCGATCCTGTGCAGAGGACAAAACCCAACCAGATCGTTTTGATAAAGCATTATAAATCAGTCATTCCGGGAAGTATCATAAGAATAAAAAAGTGATAAAGACCGAGTTTGTAAATACAAAAGGTATCATACTTAAAAATTCCCGTCTGAAAGACACATCGGCCTCAATAACCGTTCTGACCCCGGACCTCGGCATTATAGAGTGTACGAAATTCGGATACAATTCAAAAAAGAACGACTGCAGGTCCGCTCTGCAGATATTGAATCTCACGGATCTGTATATCGGGATGAAGAAGAACGGCGGAACCGTAAAAGAATGTGTTCTTGAGAACGATTACGCGGAGCTTAAAAAAGATTACAGGAAGACCGTCTGCGCGTCCGAACTCGCAAGCTCGGTGATAAAGTTGAACATCTACGAGATAAGGGATTACAGCCTGATCTTTATTCTTTTTCAGAGATACATGGAGACCCTGTGCAAAAAAGAAAGCGATTTTCTGACCCTTACGGCCTATTTTTATTACCAGCTCGCCTGGTGCCTTGGAATATCATTCACTTTTATCGGGACGGCGGAAGGCGGGAACAAATATTTCAGGTACTCAGACGGCACAATAATATCATCTCCGTCAGTCGGCAGCGCTGACGGCTACAGGATATCGTCCGGCCTCTACATGAAACTTCGTGAATTCTCGGAAGTAAAATTTGCGGATGCGGCTAAATTGGATTATATTACAGAAAAAGAATTTCACGAGTTCTGCGATATGTATACAAAATACACCGGATACCACCTGGGAACGCCTTTAGTGATAAGCAGAACAATGACCATGGAGATATAGATGCTTTCCCGAAAAAAAGATAAATACGAAAGCCGCGGCATAAAATATCTGGAAAAAATGGTCGAGCAGAGGGAAAAAGAAGATCCGCTTGAGCTTTCCCTCGACTTTCTGATATCAAAGGGCTTTCTTGAAAAAATATCGGATTACGACAATAAAAACAGGATCAGCTGGAGATTCGGCAGGCTGGGGATCCAGATGCTGAAAAATCTTGCGACCTGCTGGGAGAACAGCACATCGAAAAAACTCGGCAATATCAGATATATTACGGAGATAACTCAGAAATCTGGAGCTGAATATTTTATTGAGATGTTCGACAGGAACAATCTGAACATACCTTTCGGATTCTCAAGAATAATCGAAGAACCCGAGCTGGGATTCTCAACCGACAAATTCCTTTTTAATGACAAATACAATAAAAGGCTGATACTGGAATACGCCGTTGCCCCATCCACATCCAACGGAATGCTGATCTCATGGCTGGATTTCACCGTAGATTTTTTAAATAAGATTTCAATCGACAGGGACGATCTGGAGATCGGGTATGAAACTCTTGAGCATGACCCGGACGCCGAGCACTATTTTTTTGAAAGGTTCTCGATCAAGAACATATATCACTTCGGAGTGGAAGGTTTCGCTTCCGTCAACAATAAGATAGATTTTGACTTCGAGAATTACGAGAAGAAATTCCCTGACGACAAAAAATCGAAATGCTTTGTACATGACGAACTCAGGAACATTGATTATTTTCCCCATGTGATACAGGTGATAATAGATGTGAACAAGCTCATACTGGCGATCCTCTTAAATAATTACCACCAGGAAAGGGTCAGGACATCGATAGTTACAACATTAAAGCTGTCGCCCCAGCTCGCGCCGATAAAATGCGCCGTTTTCCCGCTGAGTATAGTTGATAAGAAGACAAGGATTACAGCTGAAAGGATACTCACGCTTTTCAACAAACATTTTACGACCGTACTCGAGGAAAAGGGCACGCTTGAAATGAGAATATCTGATTTCAACGAACTGGGTGTGCCTTTCTATGTGGCGGTGGACCCGGCGCTTGTTGACGATAATGTTTACTGGCTCTACGACAATAAATTCGGCACGAGGTCAGAGGTTGCTGAAGACGATATAATAAATTACATAAACTCAAAAATAAACGAATAAAAAAGGGCTGAATTTCAGCCCTTAAATTTTTAGTGCATCTGCTCGTCGTCCAGACCGGGTTCTTTATGCAGGAACCTGAAATATATGAACAGGAACAGAATAATGGCTAATGAAAGAACGATAGAAGCCTGAACATTTGCCGCAAGCACCTGCGCCCTTCCTATGAAAAGAGCTATCCTGCCCATTACAGTAGCCCCGAATGAAGCTCCGAAGTTGATCATCAGAATAAGGATACCGACCCTGGCGGTCTTTCCGAGAAGCCCTTTGTGCGGCTTTGAGAAGAAGAAATACATCAGAGCGGAGAAAGTACCGAATATGACCACGAACCACTTAGTAACCTCAAAGAATGTGGGTTGTTCCAGTATCGGTTTCATCATGTTCGATCCCTGAATGAAAAGCTGCTGCACCTGTACAGGTATCTCGTATCCCGCAACATAGGCGAATACGAAAGCGAAATAGTAATTGGCTACCCAGGCTTTTGTGTGCGAGAACCTGAAGAACATGGTACAGCCCATCAAAAGCCAGAATATAAGTGTCAGGTCATAAGGCTGGAAATCAAGATAAGCGTCTTTTATCGGTCTGATAAGGAAAGGCTCTACGGCAAGCTGCCATAATTTGACCCATCCGTAACCGAGCGATATTCCCAAAAATGTGTTCTCCCCTAATTTATACAGCGGATTGTCTCTGAAGAGGAATGAAAGCATCATCAGAGTGAAAAGAACAGAGACCCACATCTGAACAGTATGGTTAAGTATAGTGTTGTCTATTATCGTATTAATAAATTCCATGACTAACCCCTTGCCGCTTTTTTAAATTTCCGCTCATAAAAATAGACCAGGTTTCCAATCCCGATGAAAAGGAACATGATCAGATGTGAAAGATTAAGCGAAGCCATACCTGCGTTCGCCTTCTGGTTGAGTTTTTTGTCGGCTCCCGCTTCGACCCTCAGATTCTCGAACTCGGCAGCGCCTTTGAGCCCGAAAAGCATTCCGTCAAGCTGTCCTGTCTGAAGATAGGGCACAAAGTCCGGGCCTATTACTGCTGTCACGCCCGCACCCATCTTAAAACCGAATCTTCTCTGAAGTAATATATAGTATTCAGGATGCGCGGAACCTGCGAATGACATCAGGTATTTTATATCTGCGAAAGTTTTTATGCCTTTAAATATTTTCCCCTCTTTCCCGAAGGTCGATTTGAAATCGGAATACATTGAGAATAGCATCATGTCAACCCCTATCGGGAGATATCCGAGATGGATATAGTGTACACCGCTTTCTATATAGGAATATTTTTCTTCTTTCTTGATCTGGACAATCAGGTTTTCCCCGAGGCTTATCGCCGATATGTCGGGATAATAAATGAACACTCTGACCTTTTTGTCGAAACACTGCTTAATAACCTGCTCAGCCATAGGTAAAAGCTCAGCCTGAAGAGTCGGGTTGAAAGCCCAGTCAATAAATACGGCATCGTCTTCTTTAAGTCCGTTAAGAATATCATAAACTCTCTGGGTTTCTTTCGATGTTGAGAATTTCTGATCGAAAAGCGCCGGCGCCCAGAACGGAATTATACAGGCCAGGAAAATAAGAAGGTATATCCATCTCCTGTCGAGCCTTTTTAGTGTATAAATAAGTTTTTCCATAATATATCCCTAATTTAATCAGTTATTCAGATAAATGTGATCTTTCAAGGCCGAAAGCTATTCTTATCATCATTGTAAGACCTCCCAGGAACGCCCCGAAGAGAATGGCTCTTTTTCCGGCGCTTGTCGGGCCGTCCATTATCCACTCGCCGATCGCAGGTATCTTACTCCACATTGCTTCGCCGAGAGGCATTTTAGAAAGCATTATCAGTATGGCTGCTACCAGAAGGAAAGCCGACTCGACCGATTTGATCTTAAACGACCTGTAAGAAGCGGAAGCAACATAGAACGCAAGCAGAGAGAATACTGTCGCGTCAAGCGGGATGAATCCGAAGTAGAACATGGCGTCGAACGGCGTTCCCGGCGCTGTACCCCTGAGAAAAGCGAATATAACCATAAGGACTATAATGCTCATCTGATAGACGGAAAACCACCTGTCGTTATTATATTTTATCTTCTTATAGTTAACTCTGAGCACATTGAAAATGCCGACGATAAGCCCGACTATCGCAACGCTCCTGAAACCTGTGGTGAAGAACATTTTCCAGTTCTCGAAAAATCTTCCGGCGAAGAAAAATTCCAGATACCATCCTATGGTGGCAAAAAAACCTATTAAGATCGGCAATTCCTTTTTCATTCTTTATTCCTTAATTTTTTCATTTATCTTGTGAATAACAGGTCCTGAAGGAAGGTCCACTCGGAGTTGATAGTGAGAAGAACCGTTCCGGCGATGAATATGAAACCTATTGTGATCTTGGCGAAGTCAGAAAGTTTCAGGTTCGTCATGATCTGAGCATCCCTTGAGATATAGGCGGCTGCCGCATAAAGCTCCTCTCCTATAAGCGTATAATCGCAGGCCGTAATGAAGAAAGGCAGCTGCGCAACGGCGGTCGTTCCGGCCACCTGAATAGCGCCGGCCGCGAATCCCGCTTCAGAGATCAGAAGCGATTCGGCGGCGTAGTAACCGAAGTGGAAAGCCGTGGCGGGTTTCTTTCTTGAAAGTATCCCTGCCACGCCCGCGGCAAAAGCGAACTGGTCGGCCGCAAGAAAGAAAATATTATCTTTCTTATGATCTTCAGGATAACCTGCGTCAAGAAATCCCGAAGCGACCATTTCCTCAGAAATCTGCATAATTATCGGGTCGCAGGTGGGAACATATATCTCGGCTTTGAATTCAGCGACTTTTTTGGCCACGCTTCTTAAGATAAGCATGCTGGCTATAGTATCGATCTGGGTATAATATCCTATACCGCAGTCATAAACTACAGGTTTGCCCATCTCGGTCGCACGCCCGACCGCGTCGTCAATGGCGTCAAGACCGGGGATCCTTCTTATAAAAAGGCTTTCCCTTTTCTTTTTGACTTTAACGAAAATATAGAAGAACAGGATCATAAAAAGAAAAGTACCTATCAGTACATTTGTCCTGAAAGTTCTGAAAACAGGTTTTTTATCATAAATAACTGCAGAGCCGAACTCGCCGATAAGCCCGCTGTAGAACTTATGCTTTATCTGAAGTTTAAATTCATCCTCTATCCCGTCAGCATTCCTGTGTATCCTCTCAATGAAATCAGGGGTTACATCAAAGGATACTATGTTCCTTTCCTCCTCCATTGGACCGATATAGCCGGTGACCATATCGCTTAACCTTGCGTTCTCCATTTCAACAAGATCGAAAAGAGTCTGTCTTTTCTGTTCCACCCAGTACTCCCGGGCAAAGATCCTTTCCATCCTTGCGTTATCAATAAGTTCAGACCGCTTGTTTTTAATATATTTAATTATGCTGAGATCTTTGTCTTTATACATCTGCTGAAGAACCGCATTCGCCTCAACTCTGCTCCTGAGTGAATCTATCCTGAATTCCAGATTTAACATTTCGCTGTTGTATGTTTCGTCGTTCAGCAGATCGTCAACTATCTTCTCATCCGTCACATTCTTTAAAGAATCCAATATCCTGTCGTAACTTCTGTACTCCTCAAGCAGCGATGCTACGAATTCATTATGCTCTGCAAGAAGAATATCTTTTCTGGAATTTGTGTGGTCCTTCAGTTTCTGGGCGGCAGAACTGATACTGTTTTCCAGTTCTTCGCTTATATACCCCCAGTAAAAATCCTTTGTTGTAATGAACCTTGATATCTCCTCGAACACTTTCTCGTCTTTCATTCCTTTAAAAGCTACCAGAGCCCTTTTTTCGTAGTCGGTCAGACCTCGCGTCTTTTTAATATCCGCTATTACGGTAATTACGGACACGCCCGGGAATTCAGTCTCGAGCTTTTCAGTCCACCCCGGATAGTCAGTGCTTAATCTGTCTATCTCCCCAAGTTTCTCGGAGTAAACCTCGAGAATTATACTTTTTACAAGAAAATGGAGGCCGAAGTCAGGATAATCACCGTAGAAATCATCTACAAAATCCTTTATTCTGGGATAAAGGATGTCGAAATCTCTCCGGGGACTCCAGTTATCGTATATCGCGATAATGTCTTCAGCGACCTCTCTGCAGAGTCGTTCCTCTTCCGGATCCGTGACAGCGATATCCTGCGTAAATGCGGATATGCCCAGGACCATCAGCAGATAAATCATCCAGGTACTTCTCATTTTGTTCCCGTTTACTTTAATTAATCTCTTTCTATTTTAATTACCCAAAACAGACGAAAGATAATTTAGAAAGGTTCTTTTATCAAGCGAAATCAGATGAAATGCAGAAATATAACGGCGAAATATCAGGCTGAAGCTCTATACGCATATATTACCTTTAAAAACGAATTCGGCCGGGCCCGAAAGAAAGAGTTTTCCTTTCTCAAGCGATACTTTTAGTGCAAAGCCTTCCCTTGTCACGACCTTTCTTTCTTTGAGATCTTTGGTAAGCATCATGTCGAGCCACCCGGCAGCCGTTATCCCCGTTCCGCACGCCTTTGTTTCCGCCTCAACTCCCCTCTCGTAAGTTCTGACTGACAGAGTGCCTTTTTTTATACGGCGGACGAAATCCACATTGGTGCCTTTCGGGAAAAGCGGATCATTCCTGATCATTTTCCCCGCTGAATGGACATCTATATCTTCGATATTATCAAAAAATCCGACCGTATGCTCAACGCCCGTGTTGAGGAAATAGAATCCTTCTTTGAATCCATTAAATTTTAAGCCCGAAGAAAATACTTCGGGCTTTTTCATTTCAAGCATAATGTTACCGTCTTTCAATAACTTTGCGGAATGAATACCGTCGCCGGCTTTTAATGTGCACTTATCTGTTTCAAAGTAACCCAGTCTGGATGCCAGCAGAACAGCGCATCTTCCACCATTCGCGCAGAAAGAGGCCTCACTTCCGTCGGAATTAAAATACCTCATTTCGAAATCAAAAGAATGACGGCATTTTTTAATAACTATCACCCCGTCCGCGCCTATTCCGTAATGCCTGTTGCATATCTTCTGAATTACAGGTCCGGGTATTGTTTTATTCCCCGTAAAGAAAACAAAATCATTTCCTGCGCCGTGGAGTTTATAAAATATCATTTTCTGATAAAATTCCCGGCGAATTCTTTTCCCGCGTTTAAAGCTTCAAGATTCTTTTTAACGACTTCCTCGCCTTTTTTGCCGAAAATGAATCTTATGCCTTTTTCAAGCCTGCTGAAATCAAGTCCCAGATAATCTGACGCGGCTCCTATCATGACCATGTTCATGGACAGCGGAGACCCGATGTTTCCGGCTATGTCGTCAGCGTCTATGAGTATGTGGTTCTTTACCCTGGCTATCTCTTTTTTCACATCGTTTATGTCGGGATAATTAGAGATATTGTCGAACGGCGTGCTGTTGGTTATCAGCCATCCTCCGGAGGAAAGATAGGGCAGGTACCTTAAAGATTCCATCGGTTCTATTGAGAGGATCATATCCGCTCCGCCAAAGGGTATCAGGTCAGAACAGACTTCTTTGTCAGATATCCTGAGATGAGACTGCACATCTCCCCCTCTCTGGCTCATCCCGTGCACTTCAGCCTGTTTCATATAAAGTCCTGAATCGATCGCGGCGTAACCTATGACGGTGGCTATAGAAAGTATTCCCTGACCGCCCACTCCGCTTAAAATAATATCTTTTTTCATATATTTTGTCCTTATTTGTTGGCTTTTGTCTTTCTTTTCAGCGTCTGCATACATTCTCTGGTCGGTATTATGACCGATACGCCTTTGTAATTTATCTCCTGCCTGATTATCCTGACCATTTCCTCGTGGTTCTTCTTGAGCGGCACCACTCTGATTATATGATCTTTGTGAACTCCGAGGCCTTCGCAGATTGAAACCAGCCTGTCAAGAGCGTGGGAGTCCTGCCCGCCTGTCATGCCCGTTGTCGAGTTGTCGAGTATCATCACGACCATGTTCGTGTTCTCAATGACAGCATCCAGAAGCCCGGTCATTCCCGAGTGCGTGAAGGTGGAATCTCCGATAACTGCGACGGCGGGGAATAGTCCGGCGTCCGCGGCGCCTTTTGCCATGGTTATGGATGCGCCCATATCAACGCAGGAATTTATGGCGTTAAAAGGCGGAAGAGCGGCCAGTGTATAACAACCGATGTCCGAAAGCACATGGCCGTCGCCGTATTCTTTCAAAACCTCGATAAGAGCATTATATGCGTCAATATGTCCGCAGCCGTTGCAGAATTTCGGCGGCCGCGCGGCGACGATCGCCGGTACAGGCTCAACGCTGAAATCCTTTCCGGTAACAGCTTTGAGCACAAGATTCGGGTTGAGCTCGCCGTCCCTCGGCAGTGTTCCGTCGAGCCTTCCGCTTACTTTAAGGCAGTTGCCAAGGTAACCCTTAAGCATTTCCTCGACCATCGGCGAACCTTCTTCAAGTACAATTATTTTTTTGCATTCAGCCGCGATCTTCTCGATCTGTTTCCTGGGCAGCGGATACTGGCTGATCTTGAGCACGGGATAAGGACAGGGAGAATTGATATAGTTCTCCATCAGATAGTTGTAGGCTATGCCGCATGCGATTATCCCTATGCTTTTATCCGGTCTTTCATTATAAGAATTAAAAGGCGAATTTTCGCTTTCAGTCTCGAACCTTGCCTGATTTTCCAGAAGCATTTTATATCTTTTTCTCGCTATCGCCGGTAAAAGCACGAACTGCCTTTTATCTTCGGGAAGCTTCAGCGCGTTCTCGGGCATGGCGGGTCTTGTAACGACGCCGCTTCTGGAATGTGACAGCCTGGTGGTAAGCCTGAGGAGAACGGGTATCTGATATTTTTCGCTCATTTCTAAACCGTAGAAGGCCATATCGTAACATTCCTGCTGATTGGAAGGTTCCAGCATCGGCATTAACGCGAATTTTCCGAAATTCCTGCTGTCCTGCTCGTTCTGTGAGGAATGCATTGAAGGATCGTCAGCCACAGTAACGATGGTGCCTCCGTTCGCTCCCGTGATTGCGGAATTCATGAAACAGTCGGCGGCTACATTGAGCCCGACATGCTTCATTGCGCACATTGACCTTTTGCCCGCGTAAGACATTCCGAGAGCGGATTCCGCGGCGGTCTTTTCATTCGCCGACCATTTTCTGTGAATATTCCTCTCAGCGGCGGTCTTTGATCTCTGCACATATTCCATTATTTCGGTAGAAGGAGTCCCCGGATACGCGTACATTCCGGACATACCGGCGTCTATGGCGCCCTGTGCCAGGGCTTCATCGCCAAGTAGAAGCATCTTTTCCATAAATTATCCCTTTTTTATTTATAATTTTTTATTCCCTGCTTATGTATTCGCCTGTGTCAATATCTATCTTAACCCTGTCGCCGTTCTTTATAAAAGCCGGCACCAGGATAGTCTTTCCGTTGACAAGCCTTGCTTCCTTCACGAATTCCGTGTTGGTGGAATCCTTTTCTATATCTTCAGTTATTTCGATCTCCTGAATGACAATTTTCGGCAGTTCCACCGAAGCCACCAGCCCGTTGCAGTACCTTATATTTACCAGTGCTTCATCCCTAAGAAATTTGACATTCTCGCCAAGTATCGAGACGGCTATATCAATATATTCCGAAAGCGCTTCATTATAAAAAACGAAAGTCTCGTCATTTCTTTTTACGAGTTTATACTCAACAGACTCGAGTTCAGCCTTATTGAATATATGATCCGCAGATATCGACTCGGTAATCTCCGATCCGGTAGTAAAATCGAAAAAACTGAATGATGTATCATTAATATCAGCAATAAGGTTTGTAACTTTCATCACAGAACCCTTATGTACAACAAAATCGCCTTTTTTTATTTCCGCAGTAAGTGTCATTGAGTTTTTACCGAATTCGCTCAGGCCGATAGTTAACTAAAAATGCCGTCAAAGTCAAATAAATTATTTTTGCCGGATTTAGGTATTTTTCTGATCCGATATATTCCTTTTGATAGAAAAATATCCCTCAGGTTCGATACTCTGGTTCATTATAGGCACAACTGTGATCTCTTCCTGATAAGGTGTTCCGTCTTTTCTAACATTTTTAAAAGTGCTTCTCCACGTGTGGCCGCTTTTTATTGTTTTCCACAGATCGTCGTAAAATCCTTCTGAATATTTTCCCTTTTCCATAAATCTTGGAATATCCCCTATTACCTCAGAAGCTGAAAACCCGGAATTTCTTTCAAAGGATTTGTTGACATATTCGATCACGCCGTGCCTGTTTGTAATTATTATATCCTCATAAAGCTGGTCTATAATATTGGCCAGTTTATAAATGTGCTTCGTTCTTTCGCTCACCTTATATTCAAGTTCCGCGTTCAGGTTCTTCAGCTGTCTTTCAGTTTTGTGCCTCAGAGCCATTTCCTCTATAAGTTTATCATTGTTGTTCTTCAGCTGATTCTGTATAGATCTGAGCCTCAGATGCGTTTTTATTCTGGCAAGAAGCTCATATGGGTTAAAAGGTTTTGTGATATAGTCGACACCTCCGCTTTCAAAGCCTTTAACGATACTTTCGGGATCGGTCTTGACAGTAAGGAAAAGTATCGGTATATCTTTATATTCCGGATCTGTACTTAATTTCCTGCATACCTCAAAACCGTCTATTTCAGGCATTATTACATCCAGAAGTATCAGATCGAATTTTTCTTTCGCCAATATCTGCAGCGCTTCAACCCCGTCGGAAGCAAAAGACAGGTCATATCCCTCGTTCTGAAGAAAATTCGCCACTACCTGAATATTTTTCGGAGAATCGTCAATTATCAGTATTTTATGGGTTGCGGTTGTCATTTTCGCCTCCATCCTGTTTAATTATATTCTCAACAATATCATCGAAACCGCCCAATACTGATTTGATCTCATCAATATCATACTTCATCACTGAAGAGAACATCCTTCCGGAATAATTCATCAGCACAGCTGAATTGTGCCTTATGGAAAGCTCTTTCATCTTCTGAGACAGTTCTCTAATCTGCGAAAAATTATGTTTTTCACGGGCGGTTTTCACTTCATTTTTTATTTTTGTCTTTAACGCTTCGATGAGTGCTTCTTTATCTTTAATATTATCCTCATAATCTGCCTGTTCCTCGACCGTATCCTCCGATGTTTCGTAAGGGATAAATCTCTTTAGGTTTTCGACAAGCTCTGATATTTCTACAGGTTTTCTTATATAACCGTCAAACCCGTATTGACTGATCTTGTCTCTGTCGGAGGTCATTACCGAAGCAGTAACGGCAAGAACGGGTATTCTGCATAAACTGGGATCCTTTTTTAAAACCTCAACAGCCTCGTAACCGTCCATTTCAGGCATACGCACATCCATGAGTATAAGGTCGGGAACATTCAGTTTTGCCGATTCAACGGCTTCCAGCCCGTTCACAGCCTCAAGCACCTCGAATCCCAGACCTCTGCATATTTCTGAAAGAAGAAGTCTGTTCGACTCTATATCATCAGCAATAAGTACCTTCGATCTTAAAAATCTTTCTTTCACTTTTTTCTTTTCAGTTTGCCCGGAAATTTGAGAAGAATTAACATCTGCTGTTACATCAAAGAACTCCACGATGAATCTTGAACCTTTATCGGGTTCGCTTTCAACTCTTATTTTTCCGTTCATCAGCTCAACAAGCCTCTGAGTTATCGCAAGTCCAAGCCCGGTGCCCTGGAATTTCTTTGATCTTTCTGTGGTGCCGGCCTGTTCAAAGGCTCCGAATATTTTTTCGTGATCCTCTTTTCTTATGCCCGGTCCTGAGTCTTCAACAACGATCCTCAGATCTATCGTGCCTGATGTTTTTTTAATAAATGATGATACAATCTTGATATAACCCCTGTTTGTAAATTTTACTGCGTTGCTGAGAAGATTGAAAAATATCTGCCTGATACGCAGTTCGTCAAGGAACACCGACCTTGGAAGTTCATTTTCATTCTCAACAATAAAATCAAGGTTCTTTGCCTTCACAGACTCGTAGAAGAACTGCTTAAGTTCGTATATCATGGAATGCAGGTCGAAATACGAATAATTGATCTCCATCTTATTCGCTTCGATCTTGGAAAGGTCAAGTATATCATTTATTATGTGCAAAAGTGTCTCTCCTCCCGACCTGATCGTGTTCAGATATGTTTCCTGAGTAACGCTCAGAGGTGTTTTCTTCAGAAGGTCAGAGAATCCCAGGATCGCGTTCATAGGCGTTCTGATCTCATGGCTCATATTGGCAAGGAACCTGCTCTTGGCTCTTGTAGCCGTTTCCGCTTTTTCCATAGCTATTTCAAGTTCTGTCTGCGCCTTCTTTCTCAGCTCGACCTCATTTGACAGCCTTCTGTTCCAGTAAATTATGAGGAGTATTATGAATAAGGAAACAATTCCCGTTTTCCAGACAAGGTCATAATCGATCACGGATTTTTCCGATCCGATCCATTTTTCGAATATTTTGTTCTTCTCCTCCTGTGTTATCGAGGCAAGAGATTTATTAATGATCCTGAGAAGAACATCCTCGCCTTTTGCGACACCAACCGAATAATCTCTCTGATATTCTGTCGGACCTGCAATCTTTAAGTTCGAGAGAATATTTTTCTTCTTCTTGTATGAAAAATCCGCCTGATGCCTGAGAAAAAGGTCGATCTTGCCTGCAGAAAGGTCTCTATAGGCAATATCCGGATCCGAATAGTAGATCAGTTTCAGGTCAGGG
Organism: uncultured Bacteroidia bacterium; assembly: GCA_964648295.1. Lineage (GTDB taxonomy): Bacteria > UBA4055 > UBA4055 > UBA4055 > UBA4055 > UBA4055. The sequence continues at coordinate 80,361 of CAZYNH010000006.1, forward strand.
TGGTCTCGGTGCAAAAACTCTATCTCAGATGTTCCTTCCTGCACAGCAAGCGATTTTCCTCCTATGTCACTGAGACCGTTTACATAATCGCTTTCCTCTCTTCCTATCATAACAATGTTGGATGTAAATATGATATCTGAAAACTCCATGAACGCGGTTCGGGATTCAGTTTTGGAAATGCAGTCGATCAGTCTGATCTTCCCTTCTTTCATCATTTCGATTGTATTCGCCCAGTTATCGGACCTTATTCTATTCAGTCTCAGGCCTGACTTTCTTTCTATGATCTCCCACAAATCGGGAATTATTCCCGTGTAATTCCCGGCGGTATCATAGACCGAATGCGGAGGCCAGTCCGGATCACCGGATATCGCTATCAGCCCTGATCCTGAAATATATTCGATTTCCTCCGCGTCAAACACAGGGTGTCCGTTCGATTCGAACGAATATGTTTTTTTGACCTTCTCGAACCAGGATCTTTTTATATTCTCAATCTCCTGATCACTTATCTGGCTTAGCCCGTCATTGATCTTTTTCAGCAGTTCAGTGTTGCCTTTTTTTACTGCGCCCCTGTATTTTTCGCTGTAGACCGGCTCTTTGTTTAAAAGCGTGAAAATATTACTCTTCTGGTTCGTTTCAAGATAATACTTAAGATTTTCTTTGGGTGAAATAAATACTTTCAGCTCTCCCCTTTCGCAGGATTTGTATATACTGGGGTAATCAGGGAATATCCTGACAGATTCTAACGGATATCTCCTTTTTGCGAATTCAGCCGTAAATCCTTCCGGAACTCCGATTACATACGGCATAACGGCATTATTTGAACTTTCCGATCTGAGAACCGATCTTTCGCAGAACAGAAAATAATCAAGCTCCATGACAGGATCGGAAAAATCCAGTATCTTCTCACGGGCGGGTGAACTGAAAAGACCTGAATTAATATCAGCCTTACCTTCCGCCACCAGTGTCACTGTGGCATCGAAATCTGACGCGGCGAATCTCAACGGGATCATTGTCTTTTTAGACCACAATTTCCAGATATCAATTAAGATGCCGTCTGATTTACTGGAGTCATTGATAAATTTATAGGGCGCGTTGCTGAGATTGTGCGTTATCACCAGCCTTTCACTCTGAGGCTCAGAGAACAGTGCCGGCGGCAGTAACAATAAAAACAATATGAGCTGACAACAGAACATTATTCTGCTTTTCAAATATTTGGAAGTGTCGCTCATATCCGTCTTCTATTTCATTTATTCATCGAACTCAAAATAAAAATTATTAAAAATCTTCCTGTACTTGCTCAAAAGCTTGTCGGCGATCTTGTTGCCGTTAACATATATATCAGTCGTGTCGATAAGAACAGTAAAGTTTCCGGCTCTTTCCTTATTCATAATCTTATCTTTTATAAGTTCATTTGCCAGCTCTATTGCGTCAAATTTCAGAACGGACTGCATGCTTCCCTGATCCACCTGCATTTTTGTTGCGCGCAATCTGGCATTTACCGTCTTTTCCTCGATCTTTTTTTCAAATGAAGCATTCCTTACGCTTACCGCCCTGCCCTCGCCGGTCACCTCAAGATTAGATCCGTACTGGCTGTTTATTCCTGAAACTACAGATTCCAGATCACTTTTATCCCAGAAATCGTATGTAAGAATATCACCGTCGACATTAACCTCCAGATAGAGTTTGACAGGAACGGATTCTTCAGCTATTTCTTCAATATGCTCCTCATACGAACCCGATCCCTCGCCGTCTTCCGTTACAGTCTCTCTGTATTCAACTTTTCTTTCGAAATCGGAATCGGCATAACTTTTGATCGAGGTCCTGAAAGTTTTCGGCACCTCCGGTGTTTCCTCAACCGTGATCTCCGCCGAAACATCCACTGTTCTTCCCGTGGTCCCTGATATTGAAAGGCTGATCTCGTTTACGGATATTTTTTTCTTGGCCCTTACCGACCCCTGCTGAGTTACAGAAAACATTCCGTTATCACCGGACTGAGTATGCTTGATCGTATATTTTTCCTGGGAATAGCTTTCGGAGTTAACGGCAGACAGTGTTAAAGCTGCGGCGAATACTACCTTAAATAAAGAAACGAATTTCATTCTATATCTCCAATGATTTTTATTGTTCCACATTATAATAACAAATTTTTATCGCAATTCCAACAAGAATTTTCGTTTGAATTTAATTTTCTTTTTGCTTACATTGTGTCAAATAATTAGCGGGGATCACCGGTGGCAGAAACATACAGGTCATTCTTTTCTGCATGGCAGACATACCTGATCTTCGGAATGATCTTCGGGTCATTTCTTAATGTGGTTATCTGCAGGGTCCCTGACGGGATATCTCTTCTGAAACCCGCGTCCAGATGTCCAAAATGCGGACATCTGATCAAATGGTATGAGAATATACCTGTTATAAGCTGGATATTTCTCATGGGAAAATGTTCATCCTGCGGCGCGGGAATATCGGCTGAATATCCGATAATCGAACTTGGTTCAGGGCTGCTTACCGCCGGACTTTTTTTACTTACCGGTCCGGTGCCGGAACTGGCGATCTACATCGCTCTTTTGTATACTTTGCTGCCGATTATGGTTATCGACTATAAAACATTCAGTATTCCCCACGGTCTCAATATCACTTTTTTCATAATCTCGGTTTCGGCTGTCTTTATGCATCACTTCATTTCAAAATTCCTGCCTGTTTCCTATCTTGGTTCCTTTGCAGGCGGATTGACCGGTCTGGGACTCCTGTACTTAATACATAAAATAGGCAAGATCGTTTACAAACAGGATGCAATGGGCATGGGAGACATTTTCCTGCTGGGATCGGCGGGACTGATGCTCGGTCCGAAACTGACAGTGACCGCCTTTATACTCGGGTCATTACTGGCCGTCATCTCATACGCGGCGCCTTCCGTTTACAATCATATGAAAAGAAAAAGCGCTGCATTATCATACCTTAAAAAAGCCGAAGACGGACTGGATTCTTCCGGGTTGGAAAATGAAAAGAAGGCTGACATTCTGGGTATAAAGCTCCAGCTTTTATTCAGCATGAGGGACGGAAGGTTCGAACAGGTAAAGCAAGAACTCCTGTCATTTCTGAAAGAAAATGAAATATGCACAACAATTTTAACAAGGCTCTTTTTCCGCTTCGCAGCTACAGATGACTGTGATAATTCAGTTACGGTACTCAGGAAACTTGAGACGCTGAATTCATTATCTAAAAACGATATAAAAGAAGCGCTCGGACAAGACCTCGTCGGATATGACTCATATACAGACAATCTTAAGCTTCTCAGGCAGTATTCAAAAAAAAATGGACTCAACAGACTGCAGGATATTTTATCAGACAAAGAATTCTTCGATGCTGAAGAAAAATACACAGATTGCGTAGATGAAATATATGACACTCTTAAAGGGCTTGAGAACGATGAAGAAAAGCTCTCGTTCCTTCTGAAACAGAACAGATATTTTCAGTACAACGGTTACACAGCCGAGCAGAAGCAGATCATCGGCCTGATCGAAACGGCTGTAAAAAAAGGAAATGACGAAAACGTTCAGAGATTCCTGTCGGATACAGCTCTTGTTTATTTTAAGGATTTTTTCTTCAGGGAAAGTGGTGAATGCGTAAGGGAACTTCTAAGCCGCTACGGTAAAGGACGGGGACTGACTTATACAGCAGCATTGAACTTATACAATATAGCTCTTTTCAGATATGTTTTTTTTAAGCAGAGACTCGCTTTCGGACCTTTCCTTGCCGCCGGAATAATGATATCGCTGCTCTGGGGAGAAAAAATTATAAATGCCTATTTTGATTTTCTGGAAGAACTGGTCTCATGAATGTCGCATATCATAACACCTTAAATAGATCAATGCTTAAATTAGAGTACGAAATAAATCCGACGGAGTGATCTGATGCAGGAGAAATTTATATATCTGGATAACGGGGATACGACAATGCCGGACAGTGAAGTTCTGGAATATATGGCAGAATTTTATACAACATCCTACGGGAACCCCTCTTCGCTGCATGATCTTGGGATCGAGGCTGACGAGAACATTGCCGAGGCCAGGAAAACCATAGCCGGACTGATCGGCGCCGAACCGCAGGAACTGATTTTTACCTCAGGCGCGACAGAATCGAATAATATGGCTATCAACGGCGTCGCCGACTATTTGCGGAACAAAGGGAACCATATAATAATTTCATCAGTAGAACATACTTCCGTTAAAGCCGTCGCGCACAGGCTCAGAAATGAAGGCTACAAGGTTGACGAGGTCAGGGTGGACGGCGAGGGATTTTTAGATATTGAAGATCTGAAAAGCAAGTTCAAGGTAACCACGATACTCGTGTCTGTTATATACGCCAACTACGAGATCGGAACGATCCAGAATATCGGCGAGATCGGAAAGATATGCAGGGAAAAGGGCGTTCTTTTTCACACTGACGCGGCGCAGGCTTTCGGGAAAATAAAGATCGATGTGAACGGAGAGAACATTGACCTGATGACCATTAATGCGCACAAAAATCACGGACCCAAGGGCACGGGCGCTCTGTACATAAGAAAAGGTGTTAAACTGAAAAAACTTATGGAGGGCGGAGCCCATGAGTTCAATTTGCGGCCCGGTACCGAGAACCTTCCGGCGATAATGGGGTTCGCCAGATCCGCGGAGATCGCGTACAGGGACATTGAAAAGAACAATGCCCGAATGATAAGATTACGGGACCGTTTGATAGACGGACTAAGTACCATCGGCCACATAACTATTAACGGGCCTAAAGGTCAAAACATCAGCCGGAGACTGCCCCACAACGCCGATGTCACCTTTCATTATATCGAAGGTGAAGCTATCCTTATGCATCTTTCACTGAGAGGCATTTATGTGTCTTCGGGATCGGCCTGCTCCTCAAAGACTCTCGAACCTTCGCATGTTCTTACAGCTATAGGGCTTAAACACGAACAGGCCCACGGTTCCATCCGGTTCACTCTTTCAAAATACAATACCGAAAAAGAGATCGACAGCACGGTAGAAAATGTGAGAGAGGTGGTTGAGATACTAAGAAGTATGTCGTCGTTCAATCCTGAGGAACACAGTGAACTGGTTAACCCGGATGCTAAAACATATTATAAAGATAAAACAGACAAGGAATAAAGATGGCACTGAAATACACCGAGAAAACGATCGACCATTTCACAAAACCCAGGAATCTGGGAACCCTGGAAGGCGCGAACGCCGAGGCGACAGAAGGTAGCCCGGCATGCGGAGATATGGTTAACTACACGCTGAAGATCAATCCCGAAACGCTCATAATCGAAGACATCAAATTCAAATCCTACGGATGCGCGTCAAATATTGCTACTGCCTCAATAGCCACAGAAATGGTAAAGGGAAAACATATAGACGAAGTTAAGACGATGGGCACGACCCAGGCTGCGAACGAACTTGGCGGTCTGCCTCCTGTAAAAATGCACTGCAGCGTTCTTGCCATCAACGGGATAAAGGCGGCGATAAGGGAGTTCGAAAAAAAGATAGGAAGGATCACAGATGAAAAAAGAGTAATAACAGAAAAAGCCCTCATGAACATTCTTAAAAATGTGATGCACCCTAAGCACGGTCAGAACCTTGTGGATAACGGCAATGTTGAAAGGATAAGAATAGACGGACAGGATATTTTTATAATAATAACTCTTGAACCTGATGAGGAAATATACGCTTCCAATATACACGATGAGGTGATGGAGCATTTAGAGGCCATGAAGTGCACGCACGAGATAATGGTGAAGATCGAATCCAAGACGGGCAGTTTCATATAATGACCTATAAGCTCGCGGCCACATGCGCTTTCGGACTGGAATCCGTTCTGAAAAAAGAGGTGCTGTCTCTGGGCGGCAGAGAAATCAGTTCTGACAACGGGCGCGTTTATTTCAGAGGCGATGATACTTTTATAGCAAAAGCTAATATTTTTTTAAGGACCGCAGACAGGATCCATATCGTTCTTAACGAATTCGACTCGGCGGATTTCGATGAACTTTTTGAAGGTGTCAGGTCTGTCGCATGGGAAGATATTATAAATGACCGGGGAAGAGTGCTTGTCAAAGGGAGATCCAAAAATTCCCTGTTACATTCGGTACCTGTGGCTCAGTCCATGACAAAAAAAGCAATTATCGACAGACTTATACAGAAAACAGGAAAGAGCGAAATCCTTGAAGACGGTGTTCTCTTCCCCGTTGAAATAGAGCTGGATAACAATAAAGGCAGGCTGATGCTCAACACATCGGGCGAAGCGCTTTTCAAAAGAGGATACAGAACCGGATCGGGCGACGCTCCGATAAAGGAGACCCTGGCAGCCGGGCTTGTTCTCCTTTCAGGATGGAAAAGCGGCGAGCCTCTTGTTGATCCGTTCTGCGGATCCGGCACAATTCCGATCGAGGCGGCGATGATAAGGAAAAATATTCCACCGGGTCTCAACAGGCATTTTTTATCAATGAAATGGGATTTCCTTGACAAAATGATCTGGAAACAGGCCGCCGAAGAAGCCGTTGCCGGCATAATTTCCCAAACCGGACCGGAGATATACGGTTATGATAACGACCCTGATGTGATAAAGAAAGCAACGGAAAATGCCGTGAACGCCGAAGCGGATGACACTGTTATGTTCAAAATTGTTGATATAAGACAATTCAAGCTTAAAGGACAGCCCGGAACGGTTGTAACGAATCCGCCTTACGGTGAAAGGCTTGGCGACAGAAAATACGCTGATGAAGTATACTCTGCTTTAAGGGAAGCAGTATCTAAAAAGTACGGATGGAATGTTAATATAATAACAGCGCATCCTAATTTTCAGGAGATATTCGGACGCGCCGTAAAGAAAAGAAAGCTTTTCAACGGGAACATCAGATGCAATTATTATTCATATTTGATCTGAATTTTCTTGCGATATCTTGCATTGAAAGCTATATTATGCCTGAAATATTACTGGAGTATTTATGAAGAAGAACCAGTTTGTCGCGCTTATCTTTATCATTTTATTGTCCGGCTGCGCCGAAAAGCCCTCCGACCGGAAACCTGTCATATCTGTAAGCATTCTTCCCCAAAAGTATTTTACCGAAAGAATAACCGGAGATAAATTCGAGATCAATGTCCTTCTTCCGCCCGGTGTCAGTCCGCACACTTTTGAGCCTGCACCGTCAATTTTGACTAAACTTGCAGGTTCCGAAGCATATCTCATACTCGGGGAGATCGAATTTGAAAAAGCATGGATGGATAAATTCATGTCTGTAAGAAAAGATCTGAAAGTTTTTAATACGACTGCGGGTGCCGATTATATAAAATTTGATGAAGATGATGACCGACACGCACATCACGAACGCATGGATCACGACCATGTCCACCATCACGAGGGAGTCGACCCGCATATATGGATGTCGGCCCGCGAAGCTAAAATCATAGCTGAAAATACATGCAGATATGTTTCGGAGATCGACCCGGCTAACGGGCAGTTCTATAAAGATAATCTTGACGATTTTCTTAAAGACCTGGATAAGCTTGATATGCAGATCAAAACTATTCTGTCTGATCTCAAGAACATAAAATTCATAATCTACCATCCGGCACTAGGATATTTTGCCAGGGATTACGGACTTGAGGAGATACCTATCGAGATCGACGGAAAAGAGCCTTCGCCTTCACAGATAAGGAATGTGATAGATACAGCAAGAGATCAGGGGATCAAGGCTGTATTTATACAGAAACAGTTCGACACGAGACTGGCCGGATCAATAGCGGAAGAGATCGGGGGCGCTGTTGTTCAGATTGATCCGTTAAGTGAAGACTGGATAAACAATTTAATACTTGTGGCAAGAACGCTTCAATTCGAGGGAAAATGACACAGAAACTTCTGGAACTTAATAATATCTCTGCGGGATACGGCGGAGAAACAGTCGTAAAGAATGTGAACCTGGAAATTTTCGAGAAGGATTTTCTTGGCGTGATCGGGCCTAACGGCGGAGGAAAATCAACGATCATGAAGGTTATCCTGGGTATTTTAAAACCTGTTTCAGGCAGGATCACCTACTCAAAAAAAATAAATTTCGGATACCTGCCGCAGTTCAATCTCAACGATGTTAAATTCCCGATAAGCGTTAAAGATGTTGTACTTTCCGGACTGATGATCGAGAAAAAAATTTTTAGAAGATTCAGCAGAGAGCAGATGCTCAAAGCTGATTCAATAATTGATAAATTCGGTCTTTCCGAATATTCCCAGACTCCTTACGGCGAGCTTTCCGGCGGCCAGATACAGAGGGTCCTTCTGTCCAGGGCGATAGTTTCAGACCCCGAGATACTTATACTCGACGAACCGACGGCGTTCACAGACAAAGGTTTTTCAAAAAATCTGTACAAGATGCTTAATGAAATGAACGAGGAGAGAGCTATCATAATGGTATCTCACGATACTGGGGTGATCTCATCCTATGTAAAAAATGTGGCCTGCGTCAACAGAACGCTCCATTATCACTCCGGTAATGAGATCAGCAGCGAACTGCTTGACAAATACTCCTGCCCTGTAGAGATTATCGCGCACGGCCCTGTACCTCACAGAGTTCTAAAGACGCACAGGGATAAAAAATGACGGATATCTTATCATACGCTTTTTTTCAGAGAGCACTGCTTGTAGCTTTGCTGGCAAGTATAACCTGCGGGATAATCGGGACTTATATTGTGGCCAGAAGGATAGTGTTCATCTCCGACGGCATCACTCACGCGTCATTCGGAGGTATCGGTCTCGGCTATTTTCTTGGTATAAACCCTGTTCTTAGCGCCGCGTTCTTCGGCGTACTCAGCGCTTTCGGGATAAAGTTCATGACGAGCAGAGCCAGGGTTAGAGAAGATTCGTCTATCGGGATATTCCTTTCTCTGGGAATGGCCGTAGGTATAATACTCATTTACCTTACCCCGGGATACGCCCCCGATCTGTCATCTTATCTTTTCGGCAACATTCTCACAGTAAGCTCCGGGGAAGTTTATTTTTCCGTCGCGATAACCGTTCTTTCGGTCGTTACAGTCATTTTTTTCTACAGAGAGATACTTTTTACCGCGTTTGATGAGGAATACGCCAAAATACAGCATGTCAATACTTCCGCGGTAAGTTATCTTATGCTTGCTCTCGTCGCGCTGGTAGTAGTCATAAATATAAGAATCGCGGGAATAATACTGATAATATCCCTCCTCACAATCCCTCAGAACACAGCACTGCTGTTGACCAGAAAATTTAAAAATATAATGATACTTTCAATACTGACGGGACTCATATCGGCTGTCTCAGGTCTCTTCATATCGTTCTATATGAACATACCTTCAGGCGCTACGATCGTATTCAGCTCAGTATTAATATTCATCCTGACCAAACTTTCGGTTCATTTTATGAAGAAGAAAAACGGTAAATAATTTAAGATGATTTTTCTTGTAATTATGCAAAATATTATATACTTTTAATACCTAAGTGATTTTAGTGTAAAACTTATTCGGATACTGTTATGAAGTTGTTTGGTGCTTTTCTGGTTGCATTGTTTTTAACTGCGGGCACTGATCTTGCCGCAAAAAGCGAGATCGAACTAAAAGAAGGGTCTGTCAAGATAAGATCCAGAGGGATATGCTACATCGATCCCGGCATCTCAAAAGATCAGGCCAAATTACTGTCCAAATTCGACGCGATGAACGAAACACTGAACGACATAGGCGTTTTTTTTGAAAAGAACGATTCTCTTCTTATATATCAGGTTAAAAGAAGCCAGATGGCCATGTTTCTTTCCAACAGGCTGGACATACTTGTTTACCGCGAAGGTGAGGAGAGCATAGACGGCTACCCTTCGTATGTTTCAGATATTTCCACAGAAATAAACCTTAAAGCTCTTAACGATATTCTGTTCAGGGCTAAAACGGATAATAAATTCAGATATGTTCTTCAGAAAGACCTTGAAAGATTCAGAACCGCTATAAAAGACATCAATTTTCTTAAGCTGACCACAAGTAAAATACCGGATAATTTCATTTCTGACCTCTATGTAAAACTGAATGCGACAGAATGGGCCAATAAGGCAAATCTCAGTGCTGAAGAAGGCATCAAAATTGAATATTACTCTATTGCGGTAGACATGGACAGACTGTATGAAACCTCATATATTCAGCTTTCTGAATCAATGCTTAAGGCCGGACAAAATTCGCTTGTGATGGGAATGCTCAACAGGCTGATAAATCTTGATCCTCTGAATTTCCCAGCAGCTTATGCTGTTAGAGGCCAGATCTATTATGTGGACAGGCAGTATGCCGCCGCAATAAAAGAACTTGAGAAGTCAATTGCGATATATCCTGATTTTGTATTTTCTTATTGCATTCTGGGATCTGTTCTTGCCGACCTCAAGAAGACCGATGAAGCTTTTGAGAAATATTCTCAGGCTGTCAGAACGGACCCTGATTACTACCTGCCGTACCTTTACCGCGCCAACCTTTACAGAAAGAACGGTAAATATGACGAGGCTCTTCTTGATTATTCAATATCATCCGAAAAAAATCCCAGGAACATTGAGCCTTACTATAATTCAGGGCTGATATATTTTCTAACCGGCCTTTATGAAAAAGCGGTTGAAGAATATTCCAAGGCTATTTATATCGATGAACTTGCTTCTCCTTTATATTTCAACAGAGCAATCTCTCTCAGAAAAATGAATGAGAACGAAAGGGCTGGGGAGGATTATAAAACTTATCTGCTTCTTACCGTAAAAGATATCGATGATAGTAAAATTCCAGAAATGATCGATACATGGATGAGATCGGGTGATCTTAATCCGATAATTATTGATTAATCTTATCTGATTCAGTCAGCATATCGGAAAATCCGCTTTTGCCGCAGCACATCATTGTAGTCAGTGGTGCTATCTTCTTTATCTCGTTCAGCATTTTTTCTGCTGTTGTCCTTATGTCCCACTGGGCATGTTCATCAAGCCTAAGGGCTATAAAATGGTATATCTCCCTGAAATTCATTCTGACAGTTATCCTTCTTCTGTGGGCGTTCGTCAGGCAATACTGAGCGTGGCTATGCGGGATCGTACCTCTAAGCTTCTCATACAACGATGCGGTCTTATCCATTATTCCTGTGAACAGATCCTTCATTCCTGTTCTTTCAATATTCGGCGGAATAGTATAACCCAGGTCCAGATCATAATCACCCGTTAACAGCGATGCCATCCTGTGCCTTTTGAACTGAGCGTAATTTGTAGCGCTGAGGGTGATGCTGAAGGTTACATCCGCGAACTCAAAATGCCTCTTGAGCGGATCATGTACTGTTCTGTTCCTGAACGCGCGGACAAAGATATCCTTAAGCTTCTCTTCGCTGTAGGCGTAAACAGTCTTCAGCGCATCCTCATATACTTTCCCGGACACATCCGAGACTATGGCGGCGGCTATCTTTCTGTCAGGATCAGGTGTATAGTCAGCGACAACAACTTCCGGCATATTCATTTTACTTCCGGTGCCGCCTTCGTTACCGGCAGTTTCCTTCAATCCTGTTATATATGACCTGTCATATTCTGTCGGCTCGATATACTTGATGATCGACGGCGACATGCTTTTAACCAGATCATACATCTTCTCTGAAAGATCCCTGCACTCCTTTAATTCAGAATTGCCGAGCTGTCTTAATATATTTTCAAGACTTCTCGCGTTCACGCTCATTCCGAACTGGCTTTCTGTCGCAAGAGATACCACATATCTCGCGTCCTCCTTCGCCCATCCTTCCACTGTCCTCCTGCCGTTCTTTTGCTTTAAAAGCCCGGAATGTTTTTCGAAAAGGTACCCGATAAGCGTGTCGTAAAGTTTATTATAGACGGTGTTCTGCTCTCTGATCAGCGCGGCGAACTCATTTACAAATCCCGATTGTCTGATCTCTTCGGGAATAACATAGTCTCCTTCCAGAGCAATATATCTCTGTGATTTTTCGGTAAATGAGGCCATCCTGAATCTCTGAACCTGTTCGACAGCAAGTCTGGAAAGACCGATTATGTCAAAATTAAAATAAGCGTGTTCCGCAACCGACGAGTGGCCGAGCCCGAATATTATGGTCTCGTTCGATTTTCTGGATCTGTCAACCTCTTCCCTGGCCTCTTTCCTGAGTTCTTCTATATCACGCGGGTCCCTGCTTATCCTGGCATAGGCCGCGCTCAGTGTCTCAGGCGTGACATTATCTTTATCCCAGCCCGCTTTCACTTTAAGCTCTTTTATGATCTCAGCGTCGAAATTATAACCTGACAGAAGGACTTTCATTTTATACCTTTGGATTTATGATCAAACTGACAACCGGATTGACGGCTAAAGAAACCATCATGCCAATCGTACCTGCCTGAGGCGAATACGACGGGCCGTGATAGAGATAGAGTGCCAGAGTGGTGCCCAGTCCGGCTGCAAATGACGCGTAAGCGCCGTATTTGTTGGTTTTTGTACCTAAGATTCCCCATAGGAAAGGACCGAGGAAAGCTGAACCTATCGCTCCCCAGGATACGCCGAGTATAGCCACGATGGTATCGATCTTGAAAAGCGCCATGACTACGGATAGGGTCACAAATACTATGCTGGCGATCCTTGTTATAAGAGTAAGTTTAGCGTCGCTCACATTTTTATTGATAAATCCCTGGTAAAAATCTTTTGACAATGTCGAGCTGGAGATAAGAACGAGCGACGCCAGTGTGGACATTGATGCCGAAAGCAGTAGAACAAGAATTATCACAAAAAGGTAGTCAGGAATTATCCTCATTAAGAGTTCCGGCATCAGTTTGTCAAAAATGGGCGCGCCGTCAGAAAAAGCCTGAGGCGTATTTCCGGCATTAATGAAAAACCTGCCCGTTGATCCTACAAAATACGCCACGCAGCCTATAAGCAGCGCGAAGGCCGTTGACGCGATCATTCCGGTCTTTACGGCTTCTTCGTCCCTTATCGCCAGAAATTTCTGGATAAGCTGAGGCATGGCGAACGGCGCGACGCTGGTCAGGAACACCAGCGACAACAGCGGCCACCATCCCGGCGGCCCTACAACCGATGTAAGTTCCGGATTGACCGAGTTGAGTTTTGAGGTAATATTTGAGAAACCGTCCGCGCCTGAAAGAGTAAAAATGATCATCATTATCACTCCGAGCACCATGACGATCCCGAAGAACATGTCCAGAGATGCCATGGTCTTATAACCGCCCAGACTGAGGTAGAGTGCCGTAAAAAGTCCCATGAACACGACAGCGTGCCAGTACTCAAGGCCGGGAAGTGATGATTCGAACAGGTATGAAAGCCCCTGGAATACCGCGGCTGAATAAGGGATTAGGAACACGAATATCACTATCGAGGCGAACAGCTTTATATTCTTCGAATTGTAACGGGCTTCAAGGAATTCGCTCATAGTCGATATATTATATTTCATTGATGCCTGTTTTACTCTCCATGCAAGAAGTTTCCATACAAGCAGAACGCCTACAAGCGCGTTAAAGAATCCGATCCATACTCCAGAATAGCCGAATGCCCATCCCACCTTACCTGCGAATCCGATAAATATCACAGCGGAAAAATAGGCTGTTCCGTAGGAAAAAGCGCTCATCCACGGTCCCACCTTTCCCCCGCCCAAAAGAAAGTCCGAAAAAGTCTTTGTTTTCTTTGCCCCGATAATACCAAAGGCGATTATCGTTATTGTATAAAGTGCCAGCACGATCATTTTAACGGCCATCAGTCTTCCCGCTTTTTTAATTAAAATCAGGTGAATATAAGTCTTCGGAGCGCTAAAAGCAACTTTGAATATTTTTAAAATTACTGATAATTTTCATTTCTAATTCCGCTTGTTTTTCCTTATATTCCGCTTATGAAAGTAATTCTGATAATATTTGCGGTTTTGCTCCTGTTTGTGTCCGGCTGTACCCCGCCAAAACTCAAGATAAATGATCAGCATGCTTCTTTTTCAGAATTTCTGTATATGGAAGAAGTTTACGCTCACGCGAAAAACAGCTTCAGCGCCGGAAAGCTTGACGATGCGTTGAGATGGTACGAAAAACTCGATTCTGACTATCCGGAAAATCCATACGGACCTGAATCACTCTTTATCCGGGGTTATATTTTCAAAGAATTCAAAGATGATCGTGAGACCGCGGCGGCTTTGTTTAATACGATAATAGAAAAACATCCCGACTCGGAATTCTATAATTCGGCAAAATTTGAGCTTGAACATATTAACGACCCGGATTTTATGCCGGAATTTGAAAAATAAGAGGTTATGATGAATAGAGTTTATCTTGACAACAGTGCAACCACCCGGGTTGATGAAAGAGTCTCGAAAAAAGTATATGAATTCATGACGGAAAAATACGGCAACGCGTCTTCCGCCCATTCATTCGGACAGGAAGCGAAATATGCGCTTGATAACGCACGCGAACAGATAGCAAAAGTAATAAATTCAGGAGTCGGCGAAATATTCTTTACATCAGGCGGAACAGAAGCAGACAACTGGGCCGTGAAAGGAATAGCGGACCTTTATATTGATCACAATATGCCCATACACATAGTGACATCGGAATTCGAGCACAGCGCGGTATATGAAATATGCAAAATATACTCAAAATTCTACCCGGGACCGTTTACTTTTACTGCATTGAAACCTTCAAAAGTTAGTCATACCATTGATCTGGAAGAGATTAAAAAGGCCGTGACGGAAAATACGAAACTTGTTTCTGTCATGCATGTGAACAACGAGATCGGTGTAATAAACGACATTAAGGCCGTCGGATCTTTCTGCAGAAGCAAAAATATACTTTTTCATACCGATGCGGTCCAGTCGTTCACTAAAGTCCCAATAGATGTTAAGGAAATGAATATCGATCTGCTTTCCGCTTCATCGCACAAGATATACGGACCTAAAGGCGCAGGTATGCTCTACATAAGGAAGAAGGTTACGATCCTTCCCAACCAGTACGGCGGGCATCAGGAAAGCAATATGAGAACGGGAACCGAGAACCTGCCCGGAATAGTAGGTTTCGCGAAAGCGGCCGAGATATCCAATTCGGAAATGAGTGAGGAGATCTCGAGGATCAGGCAGCTCCGCGACAGGCTTTACGAGCTCATTTCAAAAGGTCTTGACGGCATTATCGTCAACAGCGACCTTGAGAACGGTTACACCGGCATACTTAACCTGACCTTTGAAGGAGTCGAGGGCGAAGCGCTGCTTCTGTCCCTGGACCTTGACGGCATTGCCGTCTCGACAGGCTCGGCCTGCTCGACAGGCCAGGTCAATCCCTCGAGGGTCCTGCTCTCGATCGGGCTTACGCCCGAACAGGCGCAGAGCTCGATCCGCTTCTCGGTCGGCCGCTTCAACACGCCTGAAGAGATAGAATTCGCCGCCGCAAAGGTCATTGAGCATGTAAACAGGCTCAGGGAGATGATGGCTTGACAAAAGCGCGCGTACTTGTCGGAATGAGCGGCGGTGTGGACAGCTCCGTGGCAGCCTACCTTTTAAAAGAGCAGGGATACGATGTGATCGGCGCGACCATGAACCTGTGGTCGTATGAGAAATTCGGCGGTAATGTAGAGAACGAAAAAGGCTGCTGTTCGATCGAATCTTTCACTGATGCGGCAAAAGTGGCTGAATCAATAGGCATTCCCCATTATGTGCTTAACATGCGGAAAGAATTCGAAGAAGCGGTCGTAAATAATTTCAAAGACGAATATCTTGCCGGCAAGACCCCGAACCCGTGCGTGATCTGCAATACAAAGATTAAATGGGAGTTTCTGCTTAAAAAGGCTCTTCAACTCGGCTGTAGTTATCTGGCGACGGGCCATTACGCAAAATGCTCTTTAAATGCGGAAACAGGCAGGTACGAACTCAGAAAAGGCAACGACGAACAGAAAGACCAGAGTTATTTTTTGTGGGGACTTACGCAGGATTCTTTATCTAAGACCATCTTCCCTCTCGCTGACTTGAAAAAACCGCAGATCAGAGAGATCGCCGAAAAACTGAACCTGAAAGTGGCTAAGAAAAAAGAAAGCATGGAAATATGCTTCATTCCCGATGACGATTATAAAAGATTTCTGACGGAGAACTACGATGAATTTAAAAAGATCAAAGCTGGAAAAATTATCAGAGAGGACGGCGTAAAAACTTCAAACACCCACGAAGGCTATCCATATTACACTGTCGGTCAGCGGAAAGGACTCGGCGGCGGGTATTCCGAACCTATGTATGTTTCAAGCACCGATCCTATAAAAAATGAGATCCGCATTACGAACAGAAGCGGCTTATATTCCGATACCGTCCGCATATCTGATATAAATATCATCTCAAGCTTAAATGAAAATGAAGTCTATACCGCGAAGATCAGATACAATACTCAGCCTGAAGAATGCCTGATATCCTCGAATAGCGAAAATGTAATAGAATTAAAATTCTCAAAACCCGTTTATGCGGTAACTCCGGGACAATCGTGCGTGATCTATAAGGATGACCTTGTTATAGGCGGCGGTATAATCGTAAAATGAACGAAAAACTCGAAAATACTCTTGAGAATCTGCCAAATTCACCGGGCGTTTATTTTTTTAAGAACAAAGACGGAAAGATAATTTATATCGGCAAGGCTAAAATCCTTAAAAACCGGGTAAGGTCGTATTTTCAGAATATCGGCAAACACGAGCAGTTTAAGACCGAGGTGCTTGTTAAAAAAATAGATTCTATAGAGTATATTATTACCGACAACGAGCTCGAAGCGCTTATCCTTGAAGCGAATATGATAAAGCAGCACAAACCCAAGTACAATATAGACCTGAAAGACGACAAATCATATCCGTATATCAAGATCACGAAAGAACTTTTTCCGCAGGTTTTCGTTACCCGGAAAGTTGATCAGGACGGTTCAAAATATCTCGGCCCGTTCATTCATGTACGCACGATAAGAGCTATAATGGGCGTTTTGAAAAAACTTCTCAAGATAAGGAACTGCACGCACAACATAACATCTGAGACCATCAGGGACAAAAAGCATAGAGTCTGCCTTGATTACCAGATCAGGATATGCGACGGATACTGCGTAAATGAGAAGGAAGCAGAGCAATATAAAGAAAATGTTAAAAATATTATAGCTTATTTTTCAGGGCAGGATAATGATCTTGCCGGACTTCTTGAAGAGAAAATGAAAGAAGCGGCGAAAGAAAAGAATTTTGAGCTTGCGACCGAATTTCGTGATGCGCTTAAATCCGTTGATGATTTTTCTGTGCGTCAGAAGGTTGAGAATGCCGTTTCAACCCCGCGTGATTATTTCGGGGTCGAGATCGAGGACAATGATGCCTGCTGCGTCGTTTTCAAGCTGAGGTACGGAAGACTGATCGCGCGAAATCATTTCTTTCTAAAGGGAGTTTATCAGAAAACCGAAGAGGAAGTTCTTGAAGAATTCATCAAACTATATTACGATCTTTCACGGCAGGATATCCCGAATGAGATCGTGCTGAACACCGATATCGTTGATTATCCTGTGATCGAGGAATGGCTTCACATACTTTCAGGCCAGAAAGTGAACATTCTGTCAGCTTCGATCGGCGATAAAGCAAAGCTTCTTTTCCTCGCGCAGAAGAACGCACAACTACTGCTCAATGATCTCAAGCTTGAGAAAATGAAAAGAGATTTCACTCCGAACAGCCTTAAAGCCCTAATGAACGACCTCAAACTCTCAAAGATACCGAATTTAATAGAATGTTTCGACATTTCGCATTTTGCAGGCAAGGAAACAGTTGCTTCAATGGTCACTTTCAAGAACGCGAAAGCCTTCAAATCAGGCTATAGAAAATTCAAGATCAGAACCGTTGAAGGCGTTGACGACTTCGCATCAATGCGTGAAGTGATCGAACGAAGATATACTTCGCTCAAAGAGGAGGAAGAACCTGTTTATCCTGACCTCATCATGGTTGACGGTGGAAAAGGTCAGCTATCTTCTGCGGTTGAAATTCTCGCGAAGCTGAATTTATCGCAGATCCCTATCATCGGGCTTGCAAAGCGGCTCGAAGAAGTCTTCGTTCCGGACAAAAGCGAAGCTATTATAATACCGCGCACATCATCAGCCTTAAAACTGCTTCAGCAGGTGCGTGATGAATCCCACAGGTTCGCGATCACATATCATCAGACTCTGCGCGGAAAATCGATCTCGACCGAGCTCGAAGAGATAAAAGGAATCGGCCCCGCCAAAAGAAAAGAACTGTTCAATAAATTCGGTTCATTAAAACGTATTAAAGAAGCTTCGCTCGAAGAACTCATGGAAGTCAAAGGCGTCACCGAAGAGCTGGCGAAGAAGATAAAGGAAGAAGAATGACAAAGCGATTCAAACATAAGGATCCGATAGGAAAAATAATTATTGGCTTCGGATTATTAATTTTTGCATTACTTTTTATTCCTGTGCCTATGGGTGATCATACCATAAAATCATCTCAGGAAAGAGTTGCAATAAACACAGCCGGAGTTATTGCAGCGACTTTAAGCGCATACTACTCTGAACCTAATCCTAAGAAAATTATAAGCATGAAAACTGAATACGGGAAAATGTTATATATAAGCAAAGATTACAAAGTTCAGCTTCCTGAAGATTACCGATGTGAAATCTTAGACAGTATCGTTGTAGTTACTCACATAGACGGTGCAAAAGGCGAAGTCAGGTGGAGATAGTGTTTATTTAATAGCTTCGATTCCCAAATCTTTACATATCTTTTTTGCAAGCAGATCGTCTATCTCGGTATGTCTAGGTACAGCTGATCTTCTATTCAGTGCCGGATTCTGCCACCACGAATGCCTGCTTCCTTCTCTCAATAATTCGCATCCGTTTTTAGATAGGTGCTTAATAAGCTTAGATTTTTTCATAAAGTAATTGCGATCCGATGCTCTTTATATGTCTTTCCTGCAGCTGCGATTGCGTCATGGCGATTGAATTCAAGAGCTTCTTTCAAAGCTTCTTTTAATGAATCTAATAATTCTTCGTAAGTCTTTTCCTGGCAGTTTACGCCTGATATTTCTTCGATCCAGCCTATCCACCATTTCCCTTCCTGCTTGATAATCGCAGTATATTCGAATTTCTTTTGTCCGTAAACAATATTACTTTCTTCACAAACTTTGGTTGGTCTATTGATCTTAACATAATTTTGATCTTCAAGGTCTTTAAGTAATCTATCAGCTTTAGGATTCAGAATTTCAATATTAATTGTTCTCATCATGGCTCTCCTGTCATTTATGGTAATATAAGTACGAGCTCTCAAATCTCAAAATTCTTTCTAAAGTTTCTCAATCAGATAAAACGGAACATCCCTTAATTTCCCTTCCGAATACGGTGCCTGACTGATCTTATATCCTTTTTCGGTTTTGAACTGCTCCATAAATAACGCCATGCTTTTCAGCCTTCCCGTTGAGCCTGACTTGACCTCGATCGGATAAACATTACCGCCCCGCTGTATCAGATAATCAATTTCGGCACTGCTGTTCTTGCTTTCCCTTAGCCAGTAGTACAAAGAATCTCTGTGGAAAGGATCCCCGTAAGCTAAAAGCTCCTGCCCGACGAACTGCTCGGACACTCCGCCCATATATACTGTGTTAAGATCGCTTGCCATCATTGTTTTGGGGTATAAACCGCTTATTGAATGAAGCAGTCCGATATCGAGAAATATCAGCTTAAAATAACTGTGTTTTACTCCGGCTTCGAGCGGTATAACCGATGCGCTTGTCCTCTTAACTCTTGTTATTACACCAGCCGTCTCAAGCAGCTTAACAGCTCTTTTCAGATCAGCCGACCTTGTATCTGGATCGACTTTCGAATAAACATATTTCCTGCCTACCATCGAAGGGACTGAATGAAAAACTGTTTTAAGGTGTTCGACGTCTTCATCCGGAGCGTACTTTCCAAAATCGTCAACATAAGTATCTAGGATCGAACGCTGGATCTTTTCGCATTTACTTACATCGCCCGACTTAACATACTCATCTACTACTTTAGGCATTCCTCCAAGCATATAATATTTACGGACAAGCTCAATAAGCTTATTATGGATAACTTCATCAACCTTTTCAATAACTTTTTTAACGTACAGATGATCATGCAGAGCGTCATATCCCAATGCTAAAAGAAATTCCTTGAAGGATAAAGGGTACATGAACAGATATTGAATTCGACCGACAGGGATACTTATCTTTGATCTTGTAAGCGCGAACTCAAGAAGCGATCCGGCTGCGATCACATGAAGTTCCGGCATTTCTTCATAAAAATATCTTAATGCCACTATCGCTCTAGGGCAGTTTTGTATCTCGTCAATAAAAAGAAGAGTCTTACCGGATTTGATCTTTTCGCGGGTAGAAAAAACAATTTTTTCTATCATATCCTTCGGATCAAGAGAAGTAAAGAATTTTTCATATTCTAAATTCTTTTCTAAATTTAATACTACAAGGTTTTCAAACTCGCTCTTCCCGAACTGTTCGATAAGGTAAGTCTTACCTATCTGCCTTGCCCCTCTTAGCAGCAGAGGTTGTCTTCTTTCTTCGCTTTTCCATTCAAGTAAAGTTCTGTAAATATCTCTTTTTATCATTTTAGCATCGTTTTTGTCAATATCCAAGGATAATATAGTGATATTATTGACAAAATCCAAGGATATTTTTCGCTATTTTATGATATTTTCCAAGGATACTTATTTTCTAAATCTCATTCTGCTGAAAAGTGACTCGCTGTTCATGCTTTTAAGTTTATCAAAGTCTGCAAATTGAAGCGTAGCCATCCATACTATCCATGTTAAGAACAACCATCCTGCGAGTATGAAAGTGAATAATATAACAGGCACATGATATTCCATTGTACCGTAGAAAACATTATAAATATAAGTGTATAGGATCATGAATGGCATAAGAGGAAGGAAAGCAATAAAATATTTCCTGAGGACTGTTCTTAATACAGTATTCACAAATTCTTTTCTCGAAAGTCCCGAAGTCATATACAGGAAGGTTATTTTATCTTTGTTTCCGATAGTAGAATACAGATAAAAGCCTGAAAAAATAGGAATTCCGCTTATAATTACATTCATATCTTCATGGTAGATAATTAATCCCCATACTATCCATGCAATATATGGATACCATAAATAAACTAGCCAATGATATGTCCCGAAAATTGTGATCTGAAAAAGCTCTCTGTATTTATCACTGCTCTTTTCTGAATGCGTGATCCTTTTTCTCAGAGATTTTTCTGGCATACTTTCAAAGTACTTCTCTATTGAACTTATCGTATTCTCAAATCCTTTATCTGAAGATTCTTTAAGATTGAAATTTATATAATTTCTATGGAAGTTAACAGCCTGATAAACTATAACCGCTGCGAAAACTGCATAAAATGCAGAAGCTGACAGTGGATATTTTTCTTGAAACTGAGGAATTGCAAAGATTCCTATAATGCCTATTATATAAAACATCAGCTTTATAATGAAATATTTACTGCTTCTGTAAACCGATATTGAATCGAAAAAGAATGCTGATGTGATCAGCGACAAGAAATAAAGGTTAAGAAAAAAGAGAAATGAAATCAATTTGGGGTCCTTCAGGCCCCCTACTATTAATACGAACCACGTAAAATAAACCAGCAGATGAATAAGGCTATAATTCATTATCTTATTTCTGATCTCGGGTACAGAATGGAAAATCGGAGTATTCAAAGACAACTTCAAACATAAAATCAGAATAATATAATTCAATATACAGGCAATACCAAACAGGTTAACGAAAACAAGCACAAAAACTGAATCAATCTTACCGAACAGGACATATGTTTCTGAACCAAATATTTTAACTAGAACTGTCAAGAATATTATAGCTAAATAAGAAAGCATGGCAGGAGGCATTATCCTATAATTGAATTTGAATATTTTAAAATATTTACTCATCGCACACTCCTACCTGTTAAGTTCGATAAATATATCTTCAAGATTCATTTTTTCGCTGTACTGTTCCTTCAAGTCAGAAAGGCTTCCTTTATATTTAATTTCATTATCTTTCAATAAAGCTACATCCGCAGCGATCCTTTCAAGGTCGGAAGTGATATGCGTGGAGAACAGCATCGTGCTTCCGCTATCGAGATTAAGATCAATAAGCTCTTTTATAAAATCCCTTCTGGCAACTGGATCAAGGCTGGCTACAGGCTCATCGAAAATATACAGTTCGGGATCGTGGCCCATAGCTGCCACTATAGCGACTTTCTGCTTCTCTCCTTCAGAAAGCTCTCTGAAACGCGCGTTCGGATCTATATCCCATTCTTTTATGATTTTTTGTACTTTTTCTTCATTCCAGACTTTATAAAACGCACCGATATAATCAAGAAGATCCTTTACTCTCATCCATCCGCTGAACATATCAGTTTTCTGAGGCACATATCCGATCCTATGCTTTACTTCGCCGGGAATGTCCCATGAATTCGCGCCGAAGATGGTTGCTTTTCCCGAATCGAGTTTCAAAAGCCCTAATAAGCCCTTTATCATTGTGGTTTTTCCTGCGCCGTTCTTGCCTACGAGGCCCATGATCGTACCTTTGCGGATCGTCAGGTCAATATCTTTAAGTACCTGTTTATCGCCATAACTTTTACTGACTTTTTCAAGCCTGATCACTACATCACTATTTTCCATCTTTATTCTCCATGATTTTTGATAACATTTCAATGACCTTTTCCTTTGACAGATCAAGCTGCTTTGCCTGATCCGCGATCTCTTCAAGCCCGGGTTTTATGATCTCGATTCTTTCTTTTAATGTCTTGCTCGATTTGATATCGGTAGAAACGACCATCCCGAGGCCTCTTCTCCTTTCAAGAATATTCGAGTTCTCAAGCATACTGTAAGCTTTAGATACCGTCATCGGATTAACCTGGAAATACATTGCTACACGCCTGACAGACGGCAATTCATCACCCGGCGACAGATTTCCGCTCGCCACGAGACGCTCGACCTGCTCAACGATCTGCTTATATATGGGAACACCCGAACTAGGTTGTATCTGAAATATTATCTCATTATTGTCGTCCATACTCTTCCCTATTTTAATTACCACCGTCAGCGAACTGCATTAGTGTATCAGTAATGTAATACACTAAAAGAGAAAAGTCAAGAGTTAAATGATGTAATATGTCTCATATTCTTTCCCCGTGTACCAAAAACAACGAAATCGGGACTTAAAGGCAAGCGATTTTCATTTATATAATCACCCTTGCTTATAAAAGCTAAATTCTTTATCATTAAGAAATTCTTAAAGGGAATATGATGAAAGCACTGATCACCATAATATCTTTAACTGCAGTTGCGATCTGCGGATTCGCCGAAAGCTACAAACTTCCTCCGGATGAGATATTGAAGGTTTTTGACGCGCCTTCCGATACACTTCTGACGGTCATTCAGAACACCAGCTATGGAATTGAGTGGTCTTATTCGAGATACGAAAGTCTGGAAAGTCTATCGCAGGAAAAACTGTCACTCGCGGGAAATGTCATACTGCCTGCGACGCATTCTGAGAAGGAAAGTTTTCCGAGACTGTTCCTCGGACTTGTCGATCTTGAAACGAAAGAAAGAAAAAATATTTCTCTCCCGGAAGACGACCGGATATTGAAATTCGAAGTCTCTCCCGACCGGAAACTCGTGGCGTATCTTGCTGAGAAAGAGGACGGAATATACATTCGGGTGGTCGAACTGGATTCGGGAAAGCTGATCTTCAAAGATGAAAAACGAGTCAACATGGCTTTGCCCGGTCTGCTTATAAAATGGAGTGTAGATTCGAGATCGCTTTTTATTCCGAGGATAGCTTCAGACGGCCTGAAACCTCCGAAAAAGACCGTAGCCGACATAGCTCCCAAGACAGAAGAAAGTTTCGGAAAGACCGCACAGCTGCGCACTTATTCGAACCTGCTTGAAACCGCATTCGACATCAAGCTGTTCGAGTATTATTTTACAAGTCAGTTCGTCAAGCTGGATGTTTTTACTGGGGAAGAAAAGGCTGTGGGCGAACCGGGCATATTTAGAGGGTTTTCGCAGTCGCCGGACGGAAAATATTTTCTTGTGCGCAGAGTGAATAAGCCGTATTCCTTCACTCTCCCCTACACGCGCTTCGGATACAGCGTGCTAATCCTTGACGGGGAAGGTAAGACCATAAAAGAACTTGTTACGAAGCCTGTTCAGGACGAGATACCGATAGGAGGAGTGGAAACGGGAATAAGGAATCCAGCATGGATACCCACCGAGAACTCTACGGTGTGGTGGACGGAAGCGCAGGATAGCGGAGATCCTAAAAAGAAGGTGCCTTTCAGGGATAAATTTTATAAGCTGTCCGCACCTTTCAACAAAAAAGCAGAACTTTTTTTGAAAACGAAAAACAGAGGTTATGTTTCCGGTTTTTCAGAGGAAAAGGGAAAGCTTTTCTACCTTGATTACGACCGCGATAACGAATGGATGAGCACATATTACGGAACTCATACCGGAAAAGGATCCGACAAGCTCCTTTTCAGCAGAAACGAAAAAGAGAAATACGAGCATCCCGGCGATTTCGTAACTACGAAAACGCCGGCCGGTTTTGAGGTTATCAAAGTCAAGGACGGATCTGTCTTTCTGCAGGGACTCGGCTATTCGCCGGAAGGCAACTTCCCGTTCCTGCAAAGATTCGACCTCAAAACCGGCGGGAAAGCAGTGCTTTTCAGATGCGCGGATGAAAGCTACGAGAACTTCACAGGATTCGCCGGCGGTGACGAAAGCAGTATATGCATAAGCCGCGAAACTCTGTACGAGCCCCGAAACTATTTTACGCTCGATTTGAAGACCGGCGAAAGAAAGAAGATAACGAATAATTTCGATCACGCGCCGCAGGTAAGAAATGTACGCACGGAACTGATAACTTATATGAGAAAAGACTCGGTAGCTTTAAGCGGAAAACTCTACTTTCCTCCCGACTACGATCAGGAAAAACGGTATCCGCTTGTAATATGGGCATACCCGAGAGAGTACGCCGATCTCAGCACGGCCGCTCAGATCTCCGGCTCAAAATACTCATTTACGCGGTTCTGGGGAGCTTCCGTCAAATACCTTGCTCTCCACGGTTATGTAGTGCTCGACAATGCTTCGATGCCTGTTGTAGGCGGAAGGGAGAAGCGCAACGACACTTTCGTGGAACAGATAAGAATGAACGCGGAGGCGGCGATAGATCACCTCGACAGCCTCGGCATTGCCGACAGAGCGCGTGTCGCCGTCGGCGGACACAGCTACGGTGCGTTTATGACGGCAAACCTGCTTGCCTATACCGACCTGTTCAAAGCCGGAATAGCCCAGAGCGGCGCCTATAACAGAACGCTCACTCCGTTCGGTTTTCAGTCGGAAGAGCGGACTTACTGGCAGGCAAAAGAGTTCTACCATACCGCTTCGCCCTTTTCGCAGGCGGAGAAAATAAAGACCCCGCTCCTTCTTATCCACGGCGCCGATGACGACAATCCGGGAACGTTCCCGATCCAGTCCGAAAGAATGTACTCGGCCATAAAAGGGAACGGCGGGAACGCGAGGCTGGTCATGCTTCCTTATGAAGGCCACGGCTACGGATCAAGAGAGTCGAACCTTCATGTACTTTCAGAAATATGCAATTGGCTCGATAAATACTTGAAATAGTGTATTTTTTTTATTATTTTGTTTTTTAACATTGTTGAATGGAGAGGTCCCTGAGATGAAAAATATAATTGCGATACTCATAGCGGCCATATTGATATTTAAGGTCATACCGTCAGAAATAGAAAATAAAGAAATGCCTGTTATAAACGAGGCTGTCGATATGATGTATAATGAGAAATTTGAAGACGCCCTGGCGATATTTTCATATATCAGAGACACATATCCGGATCATCCGATCGGCCCTTTTTTTATAGGATATTATTATAATTTCCTCGCATCTTTCTATGAGACCGATAAATTCGACTCAAAAATAGTACTGAATTATAATCTCGCGGAAAAGAAAGCCGATTTCCATCTTAACTTTAACAGAAATGACCCGTGGCTCAACTTCTATAAAGGCGCTTCTTTAATAAACAGAGGATATCTTCTGGGCAGGGACGGAAAAAGATTTTCGGCGCTGACAAAGACCTTTGACGGCATATCATATATAAAGATATGTCTTAAGCACGACAGCGATCTGGGCGACGCGATGCTTTTATTCGGGACCTATCTGTTTTACAAAAGTTCGCTCTTGAGCTGGGTGTGGGACAGCAGAGAAAAAGCGGTCGAGACAGTTAAAGACAGTTTTGACAAGTCATATTTCAGCAGGTATCTAGCTATATCTACTCTAGGCTGGATATATATTGACTACGAGAAATACGAAAAAGCCGAAAAAATGGCCGACCTCGCCCTTGAGAAATATCCCGGCTGCCACTTGTTCCTTTTTCTTAAGGCCAGAGCGGTTTTTGAACGGAATGATCTGGCGAATGCTGAGAAACTCTACCTGCAGATAATTGACAAGCTGAAAAGAATGGAAGAAACTTACTCGAATAAGGACATTTTCAATTCATATTATTTTCTTGCCAGAATAGCTTTAAAGAGAAATGAAAACACAAAATTTGAAAAGTATAAAAGGGAAGCTTTAAATACAACTCTTACAAAAAACGAGTTAAATATGCTTGAAAAAAGACTTTCTGAACTTAAAGGCTTAGAAAGTCGTTAATTTTTTAAATTTTTCAAATTCCTCATGTATATCGTCAAGATCGAATTCTTTCAGACCGTCTATCGAAAAATCGTTAACGGAATACGAAGCTGTAATTGATCCGTATACACATGCCGTTTTCAGGTTCCCGAAAGAGTAATCACCTGTTTTTGCCAGATGCCCTGCGAAACCGCCGGCAAAACTGTCCCCTGCCCCTGTCGGATCCACTACCTGCCTTAACGGAAAGGCGGGAAGGAAAAATTCTTCTTTTCCGTCAGTAGCATATATTCCGTATTTACCGAGTTTTACCACCAGAGCTTTTAAAAGCGAGCATTCCTCGAGTATTCTGTCTGACGCGGCAAGAAAATTATTCTCCCCTGTCATCAGAAGAAGCTCTGAATCGTTTACGATAAACACATCGGATCTTCTTATTACCTGGGCAACCTTTACGGCATCACTGTATATCCAGAAATTCATCGTGTCGGATATTACAAGCTCGGGCCTTTTTGCCATCGAATCGAGAACTTCAAGCTGCAGATCAGGCTTAATATTTGCCAGGAACAATATCTCTGAGGACTTATATTCTTCAGGAAGTTTGGGTTTAAAAGTCTCGAAAACATTCAGTTCAGTAAGAAGAGTATCTCTCTGATCCATGTTCTCATGATATCTCCCCGACCATCTGAAAGTCTTCTGACCATCGGCTATTTCGAATCCTTTTATGTCTATACCACGCGAATTCATAAGGTCGATAATATCTTTTGGGAAATCTGAACCAGCTACCCCGACAAAATTGACTTTCGCGAACATTGAAGCCGCGAGGCTGAAATAAACGGCAGACCCACCGGGCACACGCTCAACTTTTCCCGCCGGGGTCTCAATGTCGTCTATACCTACCGATCCGACCACAAGAATTTTCTTCATAATCTCTTCCTCAATTCAAATCTCTTATAATGATCGTAAATTTCTTCGATCAAGTCAACAATTATTTCAATTTGTTTTTTTAGTTTCTGCACCATACATCTTGGTTCTATCTTTACGCAGAAATTACCCCGGCAGTATACCTCGTCGAAGGAACATTTAACGCTTTCCATATAGACCTTGTTTTTTAAAAAATAAGCGGATATACTTTCTCTTGTATACTCTCTTCCCATAAGTTCCCGGGCCAGGTAGATACATCGGTTAAGGATCTCTCCGTGAAGTACGAGTATCTGATAAGGTTCAAGACGTGCCAGTATTCTTTCCAGTGCTTTCCTGTCAAGAACATGGAAAACTATTCCTGATAGTTTTTCGTTTGTGAACAAAAATACTCTGTTCTGGAATTCTTTCAGGTCAAAAGGTTTGTCAATGAACTGAAAATATCCCTCCATGAACTGCTTTTCAAATTTATCGAACATCATTTTCTTGCTCGACCATGCGCTGACAAAGAATATTTTCTGTACAGGATTGATCTTTATTATCTTCTCTGCCATTTCGATCCCGTTCAACACATCCATCATAACATCAGTAAGTATTACATCATACCTGTTTTTCATATATTTATCCAGCCCTTCCTGGCCGTTTCTGGCTGTATCGATCTTATATATCTCCTGCATCTGAAAAAATTCCCTAAGCATTTCGCGGAAAGAACTTTCATCCTCCACTATAAGCAAAGATGCTCTCTCCTCAGGATTTATCTTGGCAAAATCCCACTTTATCCTGTTAAAATCGATCAGGAAATACTCTTCAAAATCTCTGTAGATACTTTCAAACATACAGGTTTAGATGTCCGCAAGTTTCATAGCTTCGCTGAAAAGGGTCAGCGCTTTTTTTACGAATTTATCGTTCATGGCCTTAATTCTCGGATACTGCGTTTTTTCTTTGAAATACTGCCTTGCGATATTGTACTTTACTTCCTCTCTGATCTTTTCAATATCCTTTTCCAGTTGTTCTTTTGTGTGATAATACTCATTCTTTTTCCTGTCGGCCTTATCCGGCAGTACATCCAGAATGTGTATCTTATTTTTTTCAGAAATGCTTAGAAAATCTTTAATCATATCTTCCGTTACAGTAAAATCACGGTAGAATTTTTCAAAATCATTCGCCCAGCTGACTTTCTGCCCGTTCATACGGTTGAAGTATTCTATAGCGTGATCCTGAAACACACGCTGCCTCAGAAGATTTGTCATCAGCGAGGAGATTGGATCATATGTCATCAGCGAATCAGGCGTTATACCGCCTCCGCCGTACACGACCCTTTTCTTGTTTAAAGTAAGATACTTCTGCGATTCTCTTATTGAATCCTGTTTTGTTTTTTCTTCTTCTGTAATAGACTCGGGATCAAGGTACCTGTCAAGAAAATAACTCTCGCTTCCTTCGTCATAAGGCCTCTGTATGAGCCTTCCTGTAGGCGTATAGTACCTTGAGATCGTTATCCTGGCTACAGATCCGTCCCCGAGCTCGAAAGGTCTCTGCACCAGCCCTTTACCAAAAGATCTCGCTCCCAGAATAAAAGCCCTGTCATGATCCTGAAGCGCTCCGCTCACTATCTCTGAAGCTGATGCCGATCCCGCGTCTATGAGTACTATTATCGGGACCTTCTTGTGAGTAGCAGAACTTGTAGAGTAAAACTCCTCGTCAAATTCGGGGAACCTTCCTTTTGTATACACAATGAGTTTTCCTGAGTCAATGAATTTATCTACAACTTCTATTGCCTGGTCCATCAGCCCGCCGGGATTACCCCGCAGATCCAGTATAAGCCTTTTCATTCCGTTCTTTTCAAGGTAAACGAGTGCTTCTTCCACCTCCTGCGCGGTCTTCGACGCGAACCTGTTTATGGAGATATAACCCGTGATCCTGTCATCAAGCATACATTTCGCAATCACGCTGTGTATTGGTATCGCGGCTCTGATTATCTCATATTCCAGAGGTTCATCCATTCCTGATCTCGCGACAGTGATCTTCACCCTGGAGCCGATCTTGCCTTTCAGCCTTTTGAAAACCTCTTCGGTGGTAATATCATAAGCAGTCTTGCCGTCGATCCTGATAATTTTGTCCCCCGGCATCAGTCCCATCCTCTCGGAAGGTGTGTCGGGTATAGGTGATATAACAGTGAGATATTTATCTTTTATCTCAAATTCAATACCAATACCGCCGAACTCGCCTTTAAAGTCCTCTTCCACTTCCTTCTGTTTATCAGCCGGAATATAGGATGAGTGCGGATCAAGTTTCTTAAGCATTCCCTCAATGGCACCTTCCATCATTTTATCAAGGTCCGGTTCATCAACATAAACATTATCCACAACCCTTAAGATGTAATTCATTTTCTGAAAATACATAAGGGAGTTGCCGTTCGAAGCGTCGCCGTTCTCGTATCTGTAGCTCAGCGTTATCGCCAGGATCAGTGCCGCCACCGATACAATGTAGAATTTTTTGTCTGACATTTTTTTACCTATTTTAATTTCAAAAACAACTTTTTTAAAACCTCTTCATCCCCCGCATCGAGCTCAACACCTCTTCTTGCCATAACTGTCTTCACAGTTTCAACAGTCCTGTTGAATGGATATTTTACAAGCTTTTCTTTTCCGCCCCAGTGAAAATCCTCGATGTATCTGGGCGGAAACCCCTCGCCGTATACATTGCAGGCGACACCTATCACCGTTCCGGTGTTTATCATCGTGTTTATTCCTGTTTTTGAGTGGTCTCCCATGAACATTCCCACGAAAAGCGAACCTGTATCCACAAGCTGGCCGTTAAGTTCTACTTTGACCGGAGAATAATTGTTCTTGAGATCTGAATTGTTCGTGTCGGCGCCCAGGTTGCACCATTCGCCGATGTATGAATGGCCGAGGAACCCGTCATGCTGTTTGTTGCTGAAACCGTGTATAACGGACCCTTCGATCTCGCCGCCAACCTTGCAGAATTCACCGATCGATGTGTTCTGATATATCTTCGAGCCGATCTTTATAACTGACCTCTTGCCTATATACGCGGGGCCGATAATAACGCTGTTATGCATTATCTGGGCTTCATCGTCGATAATTACAGGGCCTTTAGACGCATCAATAATCACTCCCGCCCCGATAACGGCTGTTTTACTTACAAGCACATTGTCTTTGTTCTCTATCACTGTATTCGCCGACTTTACCGCAGCCCACTTTTTTTCCTGTTTCAGAATTGTAAAATCAGCTCTAATCCAGTCGCCGACGCTATTAATTATGTTCCATGGATATTTAAGCATCTCAAGCATGGGTTTTATGTTCGTTTTCGCACCTTTTTTCACGCATTCAACAAATTCCGTCTTCGAAGTGAATATTCCAGTAAGCAGAGTTCCGTTGTCGTCGGCTGCGAGTTTACTCTTCTTCTCGACCAGAACTTCAAAATACTTAAGGAAATTCTTATCAGGCAGAAGCCGCGCGTTAATAGCTATGAACTGAGCACCTTCACCAAGCTCTGTCATGCTTCTCAGGTTCATCCTCTTCATCATAGGGTCGAACCCCTTCCTGTAGAAATAATAGAACTCATAACCTTCAAGAAGCCTTTCGAACCGTTCCCTAATGCTGAACACTCCGCTTTTGAGCTTGAAGATCGGACGGGTCTTTGTAAGCGGTCCGAAGTCCTTATACCCGCTGTCTTCGAACAATACGATTTTTTTCATACTGAGCTCCAGAATTTAGATTGTCTTCTCATTTTTACCCACTGATATAACTATCCCGACCATGAACATATTGATGATAAGCGATGTACCCCCATAGCTTACAAACGGCAGAGGAAGACCGGTGACAGGCATAAGTCCGACACTTATGGCCATGTTGAGAACTGTCTGAAAGATCACAAGCGCGGTTATGCCTGATCCGACCAGAAAAAGATACCTGCTTCCGGTCTTTGTTACAATTTTTATCATGCGGAAGAACAGATATGAAAAAGCCGCAAGGAGCAGAAGTATGCCGATCAGGCCGAATTCCTCGGCGATCACACTGAAAATAAAATCATTGTGACCTTCGGGCAGGAACTTTAACTGCGTCTGACTGCCGTTCATAAAACCCATGCCTGTTAATTTCCCGTTGTATACCGCTGTCTTTGACTGAATTATCTGCCATCCGCCGTCTTTAGTGAATTTTTCAGGATCAAGAAATGTCATGAGCCTTGCTTTCTGATATCCTTTTAGATTATCCCACACCACGCCTGAACCGAAAGATACCGTCAGAGCGGAAAGGAACAGCATAACAGCCGTATATATTTTGCGTGAGCATTTTACCAGGATCAGTGTATAGAGTATTAGAGAAGTGGCAAATACCTGAATTCCGAAATATCTTGAGAAGACGAAGTACCCCAGGGCTAAAATATTGAACAGATGAAATCCAGGCAGGCCTGCGGCATATATTACGGAAAGAAAGATCACAAAATAGATAACTGAAGAGCCCAGATCGGGCTGACTTAGAATAAACAATGCCGGGACAAGTGTTATAAAGAATCCTGTTAAGAACATTTTTCTTTCTCCCCACTGCGTATTACCGGCGCTGTAAAATCTGGCGAGCACGCATATTAAAAAGAATTTGCCTATCTCAGAGGGCTGGAACTGAAACTGCCCGAATTCAAGCCATCTTTTGGCTCCCATCTTTGATGTACCGAAAACAAATACAAGCAGCAGTAATAAAATCAGAAGCGCATAAAAAAGATTTGAAAGCGGGAGGAAAGATTTAACCGGAATATACTGCGCTGTAATCATAACAGAAATTCCTGCGGCAAACCACAGAACCTGCCTGAATATCAGATCCTCCATTCCTCTCGGGTATCCTGCAGAATATATAGCTAACATTCCGGTCAGGGAAAGAACTGAAACAGATATCAGTATACCCGGGTCTATATTAGCAACCAGTTTTCTCATAATTCTCCAATATCTTTCAGCACAGAGCCTCTGTAATAATGTTTCAGTATTTCGGCATAGCCGAAACCCGATTCTCCCATTATCTGAGCGCCTATCTGGCACAGTCCCACACCGTGTCCCCAGCCTGCTCCAGAAATTCTGTACCCGTCAGCCGCATGCTTTATCACTATAGCGGAACTGGGCAGATGGGTATCGGACAGGAGCTTTCTTACATTCAGCTCTTTTTCAATGATACAACGCGATCCTGTTCCGACCACTTCAAGGCTTATAACCCTTCCTGACCTTCCTCTTCTGAGTACTTTTAATTCCAGAACTTCTCCGACATCCGTCTTAAATTTACCGGCAAGGTTTTCAGATATTCCTGCAGCTGAAATGTATCTCTCCCATCTGAACAGGTCTTTGCAGAAGGAAAGAGACTCAGGCAGATTATTCTTATAGGTGTTACAGAAGCAGCTATAACGCTTGTCTGATATAAAATCTTCTGTTTCCTTTTCAGTCATTTCAGAAAATATCTCCTGTCCGCCGCCGCTGTCAATAACAGAAGCGAGATATGGGTAATCCATATCTTCCCAGCAGGCTGAGTATCT
Source organism: uncultured Bacteroidia bacterium (assembly GCA_964648295.1). Lineage (GTDB taxonomy): Bacteria > UBA4055 > UBA4055 > UBA4055 > UBA4055 > UBA4055. Next base: position 113,535 of record CAZYNH010000006.1, read on the forward strand.
TTCCGTTATTCCTCCGCATATTTTTGAGTATCTGGCGTCAACGACTTTCGAGTCAAAAACCAGCACCTCTCCTGAAGTTTCCTTAGCCACTTTTACCGAAAGCTCCGACAATTTCTTTCTCCCCTGATAACACTGGCAATGGTCGTCGGCGCACAGATCGAAACCGTCACTGAAATGGTGCTTACCCATTGTGGCCAGCACAGTACTTCTTGCGGCTACTGTCTGAGCTTTCAGCATCTCAATGTTGTTGTCGTTCCTCATTTCAGAGGAATTGACGCTGGCAATATATTCTTCCATTTCAACAATATTAACGGCTGTAAGCTTTCCCGAATTCCCGATCATCACCTCAAGCGCGCCGCCGTACTCAAGATCCTCGGTGTGATCCCAGTGAAAGTCGATGCCGACCCTAACACCGTAAACAGTGAAGGAGCAATCAGGAGATTCGGGCACAAATATTATCCTGCCGCTGTACTCTTTTCCGTTAAACCCGATTTCTCCGGCAGCTTCTTTCTTAATTACCTTCTTAAATCTGTAGTCGCCCGAAGGATATATCCTGCCGTCCATATCCGATGCTGTTTTCAGCAGCCAGTATTCAAAATTATCTGTATTACCAATTTTTTTCCCAGTTTTAATTATCCTTGTGGATCTTCCGTCGGTCTTATACTTATCTCTGTTGGACTCAAGCTTGGTTATATCCGAAACAGTTTGGATTTTTTCATACCACTGATATTCCGCAGGCACAGAACCGGCCGCAGACAGCACATATTTAACTCCGCTGTCTGTACTACCTATCGAGTTACCTTCCATGTCTTTTATGGAAAATTTCCCTGAAAAGCTTACTATGATCTCATCTTTTTCATGCAGGAAACCTATCCTTATCTTCATTGCTCACTCTTAAACAGTTTTAACGGTTTTGACACGAGCGGATTCATTTTCTTAAGTTCCAGAAGGAGAAGATCGAACTCGTTGAACGAAAGCGACTGCGGGCCGTCCGAGAGGGCTTTATCAGGATCGGGGTGTACTTCTATCATAAGGCCGTCGCAGCCGTAAGCCATAGCGGCCCTTGTAAGATTAGGAACTTTGTTCCTGTCCCTTGTCGCGTGGCTTGTATCGACTATCATGGGAAGATGACATTCCTCCTTGAAATCGCTAATCCCGAGAAGGTCGATTATCGATCTCTGCTTTGTGCCCTCGAATATACGAATGCCCCTTTCACATACAATTATGTTCTGATTACCCTCAGCGAGTATGTATTCGAGCGATACAAAAAGATCGTCAAGGGAGGCTGTGAATCCCCTTTTCAGAAGAACAGGTTTATTCAAAGAGCCGCATTTTTTTAAAAGGGAATAATTCTGCATATTCCTTGCACCGACCTGAATTATGTCGACTACCTCAGAAAGAAGGCTGAGAGAATAATCGTCGACGGCCTCAGAAACGAACTTCATATTGTATTTCTGTGCCGCTTCGGCGATATAACCAAGCGCCTTTTCTTTTAGCCCCTGAAAACTGTAGGGCGAGGTTCTTGGTTTGAAAGCGCCGCCGCGCATTATCCTGACGCCTCTCGAACTCAGAAAATCCGCGGTTTCCATAATCATCTCCCTGCTTTCAACAGAACACGGCCCCGCGATTATGTGGGAATACTTCTCATTGAATCTTATATTGTTCCCCAGATCGACTACTGTGTCGGCACCGCCCATATTTTCCTTGTAGACAAGCTTCAGCCTTCTGGATATGTGGATAATGTTCCGAATTCCCGAGAATTTTTTAAAATATGATTCGTCAATAAAACCGATATTCCCGTGTACAAGGATAACTGATCTCTGAGCTCCCTTACTAATCTTGGCTTCATAACCGATCTCTTCTATTCCCTGCACGATCTCAAGGATCTGTTTTTTTGTTGCTCCGACACTCATCACTATCAACATTTTATTTCCCCCGATTTACTGAATATTTCGCGCATTATAATACCGCCAGCCACAGAGACATTGAGCGAATCAAACGCGCTTTCCGATCCTATTCTGAAGTTAGATTCAATGGAATTTTTTAAAGATTCATTCAGACCGGAAGCCTCACTTCCCAGGAACAGAATATTTTTCTCACCTTTCTTTTCAATTCTGAAACTGTTCTCTTCGTCCAAAAATGTTCCTATCTTTGTCCAGCCTTCAAGATTATCTGAAAAACTTTCATATTTTCCGCATTTGATCACACCTATGTGAAACAAAGCTCCCATACTCCCTCTTATGACTTTTGGAGAATATATGTCGGCGCAATCGTCGAACAGAAGTATTCCGTCAAGACCGAACCAGCATGCCGTTCGGATAAGTGTCCCCATATTCCCCGGGTCATTTATCCCGAAAAGCCCCAAGAGGCTTTTCCGTCCGGACAAGAACCTGACCGGGTCCGGCTGATCAGGTATACGAGCCACGGCAATAATGCCTTCGCTCGAAGAGAGCGTCGATACCTCGTCTGTTCTGCAGGTATAAATCTCCGGAATGTCGCCTGATGCTGTCTTGGAAAAATATTTTTCATGATCAAATTCGCGGTCGCAGGCTACGAATTCCGTTTTATATCCTGACTTAATAAGTTCAGCCACAGTTTTCTCGCCTTCAACTACAAAAAGACCTGTTTCCGCTCTTGCTTTTTTGTACTCAAGGGATCTTATCAGTTTGATCTGGTTCTTGAACAATTTTTTCATTTCAGGCTCGACAAATAGTATAATACCAGATTGCAGCCCATTTGCAGAGCCTGAAGCCTCTTTTCTTCAGGGTCATTATGGACTTCTCTATCCTCCCAGCCGTTCCCCAGATCAGATTCATAAGAAAAGAAAAGTATCAGCCTGTTATTGTGGAATATTCCCAATCCTTCAGGCGGGAGCCCGTCATGCTCATGTATCTTCGGCAGGCCTTCAGGTAACTTGTATTTGATGTTATAAACCGGATGATCGAACGGGACCGGAGTCAGTTTTTTGTCCGGAAATATTTTTTTTACCAGCTCTCTGAAAGAATCATTAAGTCCGTAATTGTCATCTGCATGGAGAAAACCTCCTTTCAGCAGGTGCTTCCTCAATATCTGAGCCTCGGTTTCTGTCATATTTATTGTACCGTGCCCGGTAAGGAACAGATAAGGGCAGGAACTCAGATTATCGCTTACTGTAACGACCGTTTCCATCTCGGCGCAGTCCATACCTGTATTCTCCGAGACGAATTTCAGAAGATTATTAACGGCCGAAGGGCTGCTGTACCAGTCTCCGCCGCCGTCATACTTCAGCCTTCCGATATGGAAATCTTTTGAAAGTGCAAGAGCTGAAAGAACAAATATGATCAGGTTAAATTTCATCATAAATGTACGGTTCTCCGCCTGTCTTGGATTTCTGAAAGCTTTCTAAAACGGATTCATCATCAAGTATTATGGTCGAAGGTTTAATATTACCTGATTCCGCTTCCACCTTGTCTTTCTGTATATAATCTTTTTCATACAGTCTGCTGCTTACAAAAACATCTACAACATCGGGATCGAACTGGCTTCCTTTACCTTCAACGAGGACCTGCACAGCTTCGAGACTGGTTTTTTCTTTTCTGTATGGTCTGGTTGTAGTTATGGCATCATAAGTGTCTGCTACAGCGACTATTCTCGAGAGAAGAGGTATTTTGTTTCCTTTCAAACCCTCCGGGTAACCTTTTCCGTTGTATTTCTCATGGTGATATTTTATGCAGTCGATCATCGGTCCAAAGAAAGATATATTTTTCACGATGTTCGCTCCGATCGCGGGATGCGACATTATGAGATCGAATTCCTCTTCGGTCAGCGATTTGTTCTTGTTCAGAATGGCGTCTCTGACACCTATCTTCCCTACATCATGCATCATGGCCCCGTATTCAAGTATCTGAAGCTGTTTATTGTCGAGCTTCATCACCTTGCCTATATCCAGGCTAATGAGCCTCACCCTGTTGCTGTGACCTTTTGTATATTCATCTTTAGCCTCGATGGCCGAAGCGATAATGATCAGCGAACCGAAAAGAGCGTCTTTTAGCTGAACAGACCTTTTTTCCACCATGTCCTCAAGATGCTGCTGATACCTTTCGTTTTCTTTCTGAAGCCTGATATTCTGCTCTTTGAGCTTTTTAAATTCAATGCACTTTCTTACAGATATAAGCAGTTCATCGACATTTATGGGTTTTACGAGATAATCCTGCGCACCCGCCTTCATAACATCAACAACAGTGGTGAGGGCTTTTACTCCGGTAAGCATGATAACCGGTATTATTTTATTGATTTCTCTAAAATTCTTCAGAAATTCCGGTCCTGTCATTTCAGGCATTTCAACATCGGAAACGATACAGTCAAAATCTTCATCTTCAAGAATTGATAAAGCTTTTTTCCCGTTCTCGGCTTCAACGGTCTCGAAATTGTTGAGTTCTAGGCTCATTACCACGAACTCCCTCAATTCGGGTTCGTCGTCTATTACAAGTATTTTGGGCATTACTGATAATCCTTATTATAATTTTTCATGATTTACAAATCCTAATATAACTTAAATTGTAATAAAAATCAAACTCTTTATATGCTTACATCCGTAAGCTGATTCAAAGCAGTTAGAATTCTAATCAAAGCAATATAAATAATTTGTTCAAAGTATAATTATACCAACACATACGATATTATTTGATTCTTATTTAATTTGATTTTTTAATTGTAATAATCAACGATATTTTTCTTTCTTTCTAGACCTTCAGGAATATCTTTTGCCCAATACCCGAAAGCTACTGCATAAAGAGGTGAATATTCATCAGGGATCCTGAACTCAGTTTTAAATTTATCAACACCCGGCGTCTCGAACCAGAATCTTTTTATTATCCCGTTCCATAACGATCCGATATTTAAAGATTCTGCCATTAAAAGCATATTCTGTATAGCTGCGGAGCAGTCAGCTACTGCCGTTCCGCTTGTCATATCTGCCGAAACAACCACGATACAGGGAGCACCGTAAAAAAGATCGAATTCTGTTTTATTGGCCACAGCGAGCCGGTTCGGATCGGTCAGGTATTTTTTTGCAGCTTCTTTTGCGCCCATATTAATTTTTTCAACCGTATGCCTGTTCCTGATCACCGTAAAATACCAGGGCTGCCTGTTGTTCCCGCTGGGAGCCCAGAGCCCGGCTTCTATTATCATGTCAAGATCGGATTCATTAACAGGGTCAGGCTTGAAATTTCTGCAGCTTCTGCGCGACTTAATGCATCTTAATATCTCGTTCATACATCCCTCCTTATCCTTTTATCAGGTCATCCAGCTTTATTTTTGGAACATGATGTATATCTCCTTTTCTGTAATATTTCGTATCGTTTCCTTCTCCGATATCATCTATCACTACCTCTTCTTTCGGTTTCCCGACAGCCACAACGAGAGCTATCTCCCATTTATTTTGATCAATACCCAGAAGTTCGCACAGAAGAGGTTTGTTGACAGCCCCGAACATACAGCCGCCCAGTCCTTTTTCGACAGCTCCGAGAAGCATGCTCTGCGCCATGATCCCCGCATCGAGATTGTTCGGAGTGTTAAGCTCTTTATCTTTTATCATGACGATATAAGCGGAAGGTTTCTCTCCCTGGGAAGGTCCGGCCCAGTCCTTTAGGAACATCGCCCATTTCAGGCATGAGAATATTTTTTCGTTCTTTTCATCATCGCAGGATAAAATAAAACGGAGAGGCTGCATATTTCCGCCTGATGCGGAGTAACGGGCAAACTCAACCAGAGACCTAAGGGTCTCTTTAGGCACTTTTACATTCTGATAAAATTTTCTGTAGCTTCTGTTTTTCTTTACTAGCTCGAGCAGGCTCATACGATCTCTCCTTTTAATGATCTTATCCGACAATATAAGAAATCGTATGGCCCCAAATCAATATTTTATTTGCCCGATATCGTTATTCCGCCGACTTTCATCCACGGGAATTTCGTGTAGCCGAAATCAGTGACCTCTTCAGATATCTCAACAATATTGTTTATCAGCTCGATAAGATTGCCCGTAACCATGATTTCTTTTACGGGGTATTTTATTTCTCCGTTCTCCACATAAGAGCTGTTCTTGGCAATACCGGAGAAATCGCCGTTGTCGTTGGGTCTGCCGCCGGAAAACCTGCTCAATATTATTCCTTTCTTCATGTTTTTTATCATGTCGGTTAGTTTTATGTCGCCGCTGTCAACGGACAGGCAGGCTCCGTCTGTCTTTGACCTTTCAAGCCCGGTCTTTTTTGACCCGAAAAGGCTGAGAAGGTTGGTTTTCAGCACCCCGTTCTCTATTATGCTCTTATTTTCATTCAGATATCCGTCTCCGGAAAAGAAGCTTTTGTATGCGAAATCATCTGATAAAGGCGCTGATCTGACCGTTAATTTTTCGTCCGCCACTTTCTGCCCCAGCTTACCTTTGAAAAGCGAAGTTCCTGTTATATGCGCAAAATCGCCGAGGTGGGACAGGACCGAACCTATGATCTCGCCCATGCACTCAGGTGTTATGATCATATCGCCGGAAAACTTCTGATCGAAAGCTCTCGCGTTGACCTCATCCGCGCTGTTCTTTAGAAGATGTTTGAGGTTCACGGACTCAATAAGAGGCTCATCCAGGTCTTTCATCAGCTTGTATGTGTAGTTGAAAGATGAAGTTTTTTCGCCTTCTTTGGAGCTGAACATGACCATGAACTGATAATATCCGTTAGTCGAAGCGTAATCAACTCCGTTGGAGTTTTTTAATATCATATTGTTCTTATGATATGATACTCCGCCCTCTCTAAGCTGAATTAATGGATAAGAGGCTTTGACCTGGTTAAGAAATTCGCTGAGCCTGTCGTAGATCTTATCGTTATCGGCTTCCATCGGGCCGTTGGAGAACTCCGCAGCGGGCTGGAATTCGCTTATATCGTTTGCCGGCTCGGGATTTGACGATTCGGCCAGAGATATCGTGTCGGCTATCGCCTTAGCCACGGAATCAGCGTCTGTCTTATTAGTAACCGTCGCGCCTTTTTTATCGTCCTTTATGGCAGTAAGCTGAAGGCTCGTGTTGAAAGTAGTCCTTAGCATGCTTATATCGCCGTTGTTAAAATAAAGCTCCCTGACCTCGGAATCGTTTATTATGACTTTCGATCTGTCCATGCCCGCTTTTTTAAATTCCGCTATGCAGTTATCCGCTGTCTGTCTGTTGGTCATTCTATTTACCTCCGATGTTGACTTTGCATTTTAAGGCCGGTCCGCCCATTCCGACAGGCATCGGCTGTTTTTTCCCGCACATTCCGGTGCAGTCCCAAACCATATCGTCGGAGACCATCGTGACGCTTTTTAACACATCCACCGCTATGCCTGAAATGGTAGTGTCCTTTATCGCTTTTCCCAGCCTGCCGTTCTTTATTTCGTAGCCGAGAGTTATGCCGAACATGAATTCGCTCGTCGCGTCCGCCTGGCCGTTCGAGGACTGGATCAGGTAGTATCCGTCTTCAATAGATGCGATCATATCGGAAAGTTTGCTTGTTCCGGGAATAATCGCCGTGTTCCTCATCCTGATCAGCGGTTCGTCGGAAAAATCGTATCCCCTGGCGTTGCCCGTCAGGCCGTGCCCGAAGTGTTTTGCGGATTCCTTGTTATGCATATAGCCTTTGAGTATTCCGTTCTCGATAATGACCTGATCTTCCGCCTCGGTTCCCTCATCGTCAATATATACAGGCACGGGGCAGGTCTCACCTCTGAATGTATGCGCAAAATCGGTAAGGTTAACGAGCGGGCTTCCTATCTCTTTTCCGAGGAGCGCTCCCGCTACGGAACCGCCCTGGACCAGATCAGCTTCCGTCGTGTGCCCGATCGCCTCGTGCGCCAGTATCCCAGCGAGTTTGGCGTCGAGTATTACATCTCTGAGACCTGCATTGGCGTGGACTCCTTTAGTCTTGTCAATAAGATGGCTGTAAGCCTCGTCTATCCCTCCGAAAAGCTCTTCGGGAGATTTAAAAACATCTTCGAACTGGCCTCTGTCGCCGAAAGCCTTGAATATTTCGTAATTCTCGCCGTCAACAGCTTTATTCAGGATCACGTAAATGTGGAATTTCGGGACCATCGAATAAGAGTTCGAACCGTCGGAGGTCAGAACATTTTTTTCCATCTCAAGACCGTTGATAATAAGAGTTCTTGAAGTAAGGTCGGGAAATTTTGCCGCGATATGATCGTCGATCTTCTTTAAAAAAGCGATCCTGGCCCTGGTCTCTGCCTTAGGAAGCTTCGTATAGAAGCTCTTTTCCGCCTGGGCCGGCCTTGAATCAAATTCTTTTTTGCCTTTACTCTGTTTCGTGCCCAGAAAAGCTGCGTTCTCCGTTGCAGCGAGAATAACCCTCTCGATAGCCTCGTCTGAAACAACCGGGTTCGAAGCGAACCCCCAGTTCCCGTTCTTATTCACTCTCGCCGACACTCCGCTTTTTGCAGATGTCGAGTTGCCCATCACATTTCCGTTCACGAGCGAGATGTTCGTTGTTCTGTTCTCCTGCACGCGGAGTTCCGTATATTCGGAAAACTCGCGCCTGAATTTTGACAGATCGTATTTCAGCATACTGCCTCCGTTATTTTAATTCCATTCATTTTTCAGTTCGTTTTTCAGCTCGACTATCCGTTTAAGGACATTCTGAGCTTTAGTCTCAATATCGCCGACCGAATTAACTTTATAGGAATAGGTCAGAAGTTCAACTTCCTTTTTCGGAAAATCCCGATATGCGTATCTGAGTCCGAAATCAACTTTGCACGGCCGGTATTTCAGGTTCAAAAGCACTCCCAAGCCGCCGTTTATCAGCCTGTAATATGACTGGAAGGACTCGGTAAAATTCTTCCTCGCCAGAGCTTTTTTCAGTTCGATCTCCATCAGAAAATCTGAATCGGCTATGAACCGGTAGTATTTCCTGCCTTTTTCCTTAACTTTTTCCTCAGGTGTCGGAGCGGGATCTATCGTTTTTTCTTTCTCGAACCATACTATTGAATCTCCGTGCCTGTCTCTTTCAGTGAACTTATCAGGTATAGAATTTTTGATCACTGCTATATCGAAATAAAAGAATTCAGGCACATTTCCCGTTTTATAAAAACACTGTGAAAAACCGTGCCACGCAGGCTCCGGCATCCTGTATTTTCTTTCGATCCCGTAAACCGCTTCCAGATGCTTTTCAATCAACGAAAATACCTCCTCCACCGCATCATCCCCGCAGACTACCGCAAGGTCAAGATCAGAATACTCGTCTTCAAAACCCGTAGCGGCCGACCCTCCCTCCCACGCGGCTATGATCTTTTTATCTTTCTCCAGCAGGCTTTTAAGTCCTTCTTTTATCTCTTCTCTCGTTTTCATACATTACTCCGGATTTATTTAGTAATCAAAATATTTCATTCTATTGTTCACTGCATCGAAAGCTACCAGTTTGTTCTCTACGAAATCAACTATAGCCGTTGTGTCCGCCGGTACTTCGACCGTATTGAGATATACGCCCTTTTCAAAAATATCATAAATAACTCTTTTGTCCTTCTCCGGTTTCGCGGGGGTTACCCAGAGCCTGTCATACTTATCCATAGAGATGAGCGCGATCGAGTTTTTGAATTTACCTTCAACGGTCACATTATTATTTCCGTTCCGCGCAAAAAAATTCCTCACTCTTGTGATCTCATTTTCCGTAAACGGGATGCGCTGATAATTCTTTTTTATGATCTGTTTTTTATTCCCCTGAAAATCAAAAACATCTATAACATATTCGTTCGTGCTGTATCTGGGAACATAAACGAGGCTGTCACCGGAAACTGCCACAGCTGGATTCTGCACGAAATTCAGGTTGAATACTGGATTCTGGAAATCTCTCTTATCCTGATAGAAAGTATGCATTCTTTCGAACCTGTCGTTGAAAAGGTTAAGATTCCTTTTAAAAACGCCGGGACCCTCATCCTGAACGGGCTCAAAGCTTATGCCGCTTACAAAATTCCTCGATTTCCAGAATATACCCGGAAAATCAAGCGCGCTGCTGTATTTTTTATCGGTGATATATTTCCCGTTCCTGTCGAATTTGATTATTTTTAATGCCTGAGCGAACGGAACATAAACAGTGTCGTGCCATACCACAAAAAAACCTGTGCCTGTGAACTCGCCAGGTCCCTGCCCTATACCCCCGAAGGTCAGAAGCCTTTTTCCGTTCTTATCGAATTTGTGGATCTTCGATCTTCTGCTGTCCAGAATATACACGTTACCGTCCTGATCCAGCTCGACATTATTAAGCTGTAAAGCGTTGGAAGTATCGGCGTCGCTGATCTCATTGCAGTCAATGGCCACAGCCTCCTTAAGCTCAAGCTTAAAGTCCGGATCTGCAGGCACGTTTTCGTTCGTTATGAATTCGACTCCGTCCGAGATCTCTTTTTTGTAGGTTTTGTGCTTCTCTGCGCATGATATTATCAGCAGCACAATTACGATAACAGGTATAAACTTCTTCATTTTCGGCCTCCTGTCAATTTGATCGTAATTTACCGAATATTTCTTCCGCCGAATTGTAAAAAACCGTAAAAGTCTTATAAGTCCGTCTTCTCGTCTATTGAGCTGATGACAAATATGTTGAAAAAATTATTCTCCCTGAAATACTGGCCGGGCGTGATCCCCGCGACTTGTTTGAAGTCCTTTATGAAGTGCGACTGATCGTAGAATTCAGCTTCGGCCCCTGTGGCTGTCAGGCTTGGGTAGAATTTCGATCTGTTCTTATAGTATTTGACCGATTTGTTGAGCCTGATGATCTTCATGTAGCTCTTTGCGGATATGCCTATGTATGCGTTGAAAAGTTTTTCTAAGGAGCTCTGGCTTAATGAAAAGCGTTTTGTGAGTTCGGATATAGATGTACCGTGATTTATATTAATGTATTTAATGATATCTATGATCTTGGTATTGACGGGAAGCGCTTCAAAATGTTTCGTGAGGATCTTCTGCACTGCGAGATGCTTTTTATTCAGGTTGTTTCCATTTAGAGCGGTTTGAAGCTCTTTTGTGTCTTTGGTGCCGAAAATAACAGTTATGGGGACGCTCATTTCGCTAAATTCCGACATCGGTCTGTGAACAACGCATCTAATCCCGTACGGCTTGAACCGGATACCGAAAAGCTTAGTGCCGGGCTCGTGACCGATCCTGACGGCCGAATTTCTCTGAGGTATAAGAACAGGCTTAGAAACTTTTTCTGTCCTTCCGTCGGGAAAAGTCCTTTGATAGCTTCCTTCAAGAACGAATATCATCTGCGGGCTTCCGTCGGGCAGATATACCTGATTAGCTTCGCTAATAATCTCCTGCGCTATGTGAAATTCCCAGAAACATTCGATATAGCTCTGCCAGAAAAGGTCTGGTTTGTACTCCAGGTAATATTTTGAACCTTCGGATCTTTCCATGACGAAGATCAGTTCTCAACGAGGATCATGAATTCTCCCTTGAGATCATTTTTTTTACAGAACTGAAATATTTTTGAAGCCATATCGTACATGACCATCTCCTCAGGCATTGTCGCCTTATACAAAAAAAGTATCCTTTTGTCGTTGAAAATATCAGCCACATCCTCCATTACATCGAGAAGCCTGTAAGGAGTGTCCATTAGTATGACAGGCACATGCAGGGATTTGAGCTTTTTAAGTTCCGAAACCCTTTCCTGCTTTGTTTTCTGAATAAACCCGGCGAAAAGGAATTTTCTTATATCTACAGGCGAAAGCGAAAGAAGTGTCATAAGCGCCGACGGTCCGGGTACCGGAACGACTTTTATATTGCGCGCGTAGCACTGCTTTAGAAGAATCCTGCCCGGATCGGCGAATGTCGGCGTTCCGCAATCAGAAATAAGGGCACAGTTCTCGCCTTTAAGCAGAAATTCCAGAACGAATGAGGCATCCTTCTCTTCATTGTGTTCGTTTAGAATGAAATATTCCTTTTTAAAATTGTGTATCGAAAAAAGACTTTTTACCGCCGACGCTTCCTCAGTAATGATCACATCGGTTTTTTTGAGTGTCTCGAGCGCGCGTTCGGAGATGTCGGATCTGTTGCCTATCGGTATCGAGACTATGTAAAGCGTTCCTGTGCTCAATCTTTTTTTCCTTCTATGACTATGACGAACTCGCCTTTGACCTGAGACGAAGAAAGTTCTTTAAGTACCTCTGAAGGCGTGCCGAAGATGTGCTGTTCGTATATCTTCGTCATTTCGCGCATAACGCAGATCTTTCTTTCCGGCATAAGGACGCCGAGCTCCGTTAAAAGTTTTTCTATTCTGTGAACGGATTCGTACAGAACGGCCGTCCTTTTTTCTTCCGCTAACAGTTTAAGCCTGGTCTGCCTGCCTTTTTTGTGCGGAAGAAAGCCTTCGAACACGAAGCTGTCCGTAGGCATGCCGGAAATGACCAGTGCGTTGACGGCGGCGCATGCGCCGGGCACGCCTTCAACGGCGATGCCGTTCTCCCGCGCGGCCCGTACTAACCTGTAACCGGGATCGGAGACGCATGGCGTGCCCGCGTCGGAGACGAGGGCGACATTTTCGCCTGCGAGAAGCTTTTGCAGAAGCATATCGGCTTTAAAATTTTCGTTATGATCATGATAGCTTACAAGCTTTGACCCGATGCCGAAATGCTTGAGCAGGACACCAGTCTTCCTTGTGTCCTCGCAGGCGATCAGATCAACGCATTTGAGCGTTTCGGCCGCGCGCGGGGTCATATCACCGTAGTTGCCTATCGGCACAGAAACTATATAGAGCTTCCCGGCCATCAGTCTTCCACCTTTTTCTCTCTCGTCATTAGCTCCGTTATGGCCGTTTTGGGGTCGATCCCGCCGAACAGCACCTTGTGGACCATGGAAACAATAGGCATCGAAACATTTTTTTCATTAGCGATCCTGTTCACCACCCTGCATGTCTCGACCCCTTCCGCCACCATATTCAGGTTCTTTATAATATCACTTATCTTTTCGCCCCTTGCTATCCTGCTTCCGACCTGCCAGTTCCTTGACAGGCTCGAGTTGCAGGTAAGTATCATGTCTCCTATGCCCGAAAGGCCGGAGAATGTTTCGCGCTTGGCTCCCATTTCCACGCCGAACCTCGTCATTTCCGCCAATCCTCTGGTAAGCATTGCCGCTTTTGTATTATTTCCCAGTCCGAGGCCGTCGATCACGCCTGCGGCTATAGCAAGTATGTTTTTGACGCTTCCTCCGGTCTCAACGCCTATCACGTCATCGTTCGAATAGACCCTGAAATATTCGTTGGAAAAAATGTCTCTTATATAGTTTGCCGTCCCGATATTCCTGCAGGCGGCTACTACGGCCGTAGGGGTTTTATTTAAGGCGACCTCGACAGCGAAAGAAGGCCCGGCAACTATCACGAAATTGTCATCGGTGATCGTATCAAATTCCGAAAGGAACAGCTCCCGGATATCTTTTCCCGAAGCGACTTCCATACCTTTGGAAACGTTTACAACGGTTTTTTTTGAAAAATCCACATTTCTGATCCTGTCGAAATAGCTTCTGATGAACTGCGTCGGGACCGCGTTCACTACTATTTCAGATGCTATTACCGTACTTAAAAGATCATTCGTTATATTCACTTCGTCCGGTATTCTGTAGCCCGGAAGTTTCGACCATATCTTTCTTTCCGTCTGCAGGACCCTGCAAACACTCTCATCGAATTCCCATACGGTCACCCCGTATCCCTTATTAGCAAGAAGATCGGCTATCGCAAGTCCCCACGGACCCGCGCCCAGTACGCATATTTTCATCAGATCTTTCTCCCGAGTTTTTCTTTCATCGCTTCTACGAACGAATAAGGCACGAAGAACTGACCCATCAGTTTTTTGCCGAGTTTTCTTTTACCGTGGCAGTCGCTCCCGCCTGATCTAAGAAGCTTTTTCTCTTCCGCGAGCCTGTCGCAGAATGACGCGAATTCCTCATCATATGAAGAATGTACCGTTTCGATCCCGTCAACCCCGTCACTTATAAGCATGTCGATCATACCGGGATCCTGTTTCAGATAAAAAGGATGAGCCAGCACAGCGAGCCCCCCGCTCGAATGAATAAGAGAGATAGCCTCGCGCGGCGTCATTTTGTATTTTTTAACATAGTATTTTGTGTCCGTGCCTATGTATTTCACGAAAGCGTCCTGCAGGCTGTAACAGTAACCCCTGTCGATAAGCACCTGAGCAATGTGCGGCCTGGCTACCGTCCCGTTGCCCGATAATCTCTCAACATCCGCATAGGTTATGTCTACGCCGTCCGTGTTAAGAAGCTCTATCATTTTTATGGCCCTTTCGATCCTGCTTTCGCTGAACTCTCTTAGTCTTGACTTCAGATGAGGGTCGGAGCCTTCTATGAAATATCCGAGAATATGAATGTCATATTCGTTCCACTCGGCCGAAAGTTCAGTTCCGGGAATAAATTCTATGCCGTAATTTCTTGAAAGCTCTCTCGCCTCGGTAAAAACATCCACGCAGTCGTGATCGGTTATACTCAGAGCTTTAAAGCTGTGCTTTCTCGCTATGCGGAAGATCTCTCCCGGCCTGTGCGAACCGTCGGAGTAGCGCGAATGTATGTGAAGATCGGCGAATTTATTCTTCATTTATAAATCTGTCCACGAAATCCTTATAATCAGGGATTATTATGTCTTTTCCGTCCCGGACTATTATACTGTTGAGCTCAAATTTCTTTATTATGCGGGAAAGGGTTTCCCTGGAAATACCTGTAAGATTCGCTATATCGGTCTGATTCGGCATATCTTTCAGGAGCATGTCATTCCCTCTCGGTTTGCCTATTTTTTCGCTCAGGTCATAGAGCATCATAAGGGCTTTCTGCTGGGCGTCGTCTAAAAAGAAACTCTTAACCCTGATATCAGTGGTTCTAAGCCTTATCGCGAATGTTTTTAGAAGATTGAAGGTAAAAGCTGTATTCTTATGAAGTACATCCAGAAATTCGCTTCTGGGGATCGTGAGAAGCTCGATATCGTCAAGCGCGACAGCGTTCGCATTCCTTTTATTGTGATCCAGCAGCGACATCTCTCCGAAATAATCCCCCGGACCAAGAATTGACAGCACAACCTCATCGCCGTCATTATTAAGCTTGGTTATCTTAATCTTTCCCGAACAGATTATGTAGAACATATTTCCGGGGTCCTGCTCCATAAAAATAATGTTCTTCTTTATGAATTTTCTGATCTGACAGTGCTCGGCGAGGTTCGAGATCTCATTGTCGTTCATATCGCTGCACAGCGATATCGATCTGAGAAATTCTTTTTTTGCTTTTTCATCCATAATACCCCTCCGGAATATACTTTAAAGGACCCCGCTGATCTTATTCAGCTTTATCTGTTCGACAAGCTCTTTAACATCCTGCGATCTTGAAAGAGGAGTTATCAGAAGACTGTCGTTCGTGTCTATCACGGCCAGGTCCCTGAGCCCTATACAGGTTATCAGTTTGGCATCATTTTCTGTCGAGATCAGGCAACCTTCTGTATCTATGGCTATGAATTTTTCACAATCCACAACATTGCTCTTTTCGTCTTTTTCCTTGAGCCTGTATATCTCGAACCAGCTTCCGACATCCGACCATCCGAAATTTCCGAGAAGCACTTTTACATTGTCGGCGCTTTCCATTACTCCGTAATCTATCGAAATTGAACGCATTTCGCCGTATATCCTTTCGATCTCGGCATCTGCTTCTCCGGCTTTCAGGGCTGATCGAAGCTCAGTCAGGTGATCATAAAGGTCAGGCAGGAATTTCTTAATATTCTTCAGTATCGTTTCAGCTTTCCAGACGAACATTCCGCTGTTCCAGTAGAAATCCCCGCTTTCAAGAAATCTCATAGCCGTATCGATATTAGGCTTTTCAGCGAATGATTTTACGCTGTATACGCCTGTTTCCACCTCGCCTCCCACCTGAATATATCCGTAGCCGGTTTCAGGATGGGTCGGCTCAATTCCTATTGTTATAAGTGCTTCAGGGTCTTTCCTGCAGTATTCGGCCGCGCTGTTTATTACAGCGGTGAACATTGGTACATTTTTAATAAAATGATCGGCGGGAAGGACCACCATAAGCGCGTCAGGATCTTTCATTATAAGCTTAACAGCTCCGTAACCAATTGCCGCGGCTGTATTTTTTCCGAACGGTTCAGCGATAATATTCTCTTCTCTGAAATCTGTTATATTTTTCAGAACATTGGCTTTCTGTTCCTTATTGGTGATTATATAACAGTTCTCTCTCGGAATAATATGGTCTAGCCTCAGAACAGTATTTTCCAGCATGGTCTTCTCATTTACTATAGACAAAAGATGTTTTGGTGTCTTAAGCCTGCTTTTAGGCCAGAACCTGGCTCCGACCCCGCCCGCCATTATAAGTGCGTACATTTTATCTCCCTTTTTTTTTGCTTTCAAATAAGAAATCCACCTCTGCCGATTCCCAGTTTTTTCTTACAAGGATAGAATCTTCATAAAAGACCGCGGAGGCAGTTTTGCCTTTATATATGTCGTGTCCGAAGACAGCTTTCCCTTCCTTATCCTCAAAAGCCGCACAAATATACCTGCCCGGCCTTACTTCGACTTTGTAAGCTCCGGAAACCGCCTGAACAGCAGTTTTTTCGCCGTCTGTTACAGGCCTGAAGGTAAGAACGAATCCGGTGTCCGGTCCTCCCTCTATTTTGCCGGATATACTGCCGAATCCTGTCTCTTCAGTTATCTCCATCTTCTGTTTGACAAGAACGGAATCAGAATAAGATATCGACAGCTCATACACAGCCGGGACCAGTCCCGTTCCGCTTAAAAACGCTGTATAAACATACGGCGTTTTTAAAACTGTCTCTTTTAACTCATACTCTGTGCTGTCTGACACGCTTGTCAGAGAGAGTGAAAGACTGTCATTAAAAAAAGATGTTGTTCTTAATTCCAGCTGGCCGTCAGCAGGGATCTTTGAAGGCAGTTTAGAAAGTATCCGGAACGGTTTGAAGACCGCGGTATCACTAACCGTATGTGCTTTGACCCTGAGTTTTTCGTTAATAACATTCCCGAAACCGTCAGACAAAGAGCCCAGAAACACTGTAACCAAGTCTTTCACTGACAGTTTTTTAGTACTGAGCCAGATTGTTTTCTCGTCATATTTGTCCTGATGGACCATGAATTCTTCCACATCCCCGTTTATCTCAACTTTTTCAACAGCTCCCGGATTAAACCTGATCGGCTCGGAAAAATCAATCCTGATCACATCATTCTCGGAAATAGTAGTATTTTTTATAAATGGAGGATCGGTATCATTATAGCCGAGAACAAGTTCATATCTGAGGCTGTCTCCGGAATCGAGATCGCACAGATCAGGCGAAAAAGCGATCATCTCTGATTCGAGATCAGGCTTAGAATTATTGTTGACATCATCGTATGCTACGAGCTTGTAGATCCCTGAGCTGAGGTTTCTCAGTTCAAAATTATAATTTGAAGCAAGTCCGGCAGTATATTCGGGTTCTTCTGACGAGTAATTTATACTGTCATTAGTTATTTTGTAGATATTTATCTTCACCCTGGAGAAATTCGGTTTGACCGGATCGACCCTGTCAATAGCTCCGATTATTTTACCGTTTATTATTTTCCTGTCTATCGTACTGCCCGTGGAGAACGACAGTGAGAAGGCATCGGCGAGAGGGTTTCCCTGCATATCTTTTAAAGAGGGATTTATGCTTATTATTACTGTCTGGTTTGAGTCAAGACCTTTGAACTTAATACCTGCGCTTTTGTCGTACCAGAGAACCTTTGATTTTTTCATTGCCGAACGCGGAGATATGCTGACTGCCGAACGCGCTGTGTTCCTGTCAATAAATTCAGAGAACCTTATCCTGATCTCAGCGTTATTATCAACATTTAGTGAGCCGTCGGGAATTGACACATAACCTACAGTAGGGCTAACTTTATCACTCGGCCCGCCTTCAGGCCAGCGCTTATAGTCGGTCGCGCATGACACGAACAGCATGTGAACAAAAATAACCGGAACGGCGTAAATTAAAAATTTCTTCAAAACTTACCCTGTTCGACAAGTAAACTCAGATCCATCGCCTTTACGCTGTGAGTCAGCGCGCCTACCGATATGTAATCTACGCCTGTACCGGCAAGTTCTTTTATTCTCTCCAGGCTTACATTCCCTGATACTTCAATCTTCTTTCCGGCTTTATTAATTTTTACGCATCTTTCTATTTCGGCCGTCGTCATATTGTCGAGCATGATCCAGTCCACATCAAGTTTCTGAGCTTCTTTGAACTCATCTATATTTTTAACCTCTACCTCGATCTTTGAATCAAGTCCTTTCTTAATTCTGTAGCTGAGAGCTTTTTTCACTGCCTTTGTTATTCCTCCCGCCGATGCTATGTGATTGTCTTTGATCAGAAACATGTCAAAAAGCCCTGTCCTGTGATTTGAAGCGCCACCAGTTCTAACAGCGTATTTATCGAGCATTCTGAATCCGGGAAGCGTTTTTCTTGTATCAAGTATCTGAACCTTTGTTCCCTCGACGGCTTTGACGAACTGATTTGCAAAAGTTGATATTCCCGACATCCGTTGAATGAAGTTCAGTGCTGTTCTCTCGGCTTTTAGAATCGAGTTCAGGCTCCCTTTTATCACAGCCACTATATCACCTTTGACGATCCGGTCTCCGTCGGAAAAAAAAGTTTCTATATTCAGATCTTTGTCTATATAAAAAAAAGTGTCTTCGAAAACATGAAGTCCGCATAATATTCCGTCAGATTTAGCTTTGAGAACCGCTCTTCCTTTTTTACCCGGAGCGACGATCGAATCGGTTGTAATATCGCCGTTCTTTCCCATATCTTCTGCGACCGCTTTTTTTATGAGCGGAATATACACCATTCTCATATATTTCTCCTCTGATCCGATTCTGCCACGATAAGCGGAACGAACATCTCTTCAAAGCTTAAACCGCCGTGATCCGCAGCGTGCCATTTTAATTCCTCGTTCTTCAAAAAATCCTTTATCACATAATTTTCTTTGCATACCAGCACAAAATCACCTATCCTGCCGTTCAGTTCTTTATTGGCGTCAAACAGGCCGAAATAACCGCCTTTAATAAGCTGGTCTCTTGAAAAAATCTTTACCGCATGCCCTATCCTGTCTTCCACAGTCTTTTTGAATTCCTTAATGTACCGTTTCTTCACATAGCAGTAAGCTGCCCTCGGCTCTCCGCAGAGCGGAAAATCGAGCATTTTATTTATTTCTTTCAGCTCGTTCATATTTATACGCTTACCCTCTTCCCCGTCGATGAGGCCGTGATCGGCTGTTACAATTACGATCGAGTTGGTGCCGTTTATGTCCGATATGAATTTTTCTGTATGTCTCGAGATCGAATAAAAAAGCTTTGTAAGATCTTTCGATCCGGTACCCGTCTTGTGCAGTACCGCGTCAAAATCGGGAAGATATGCGTAGATATAGTTTCTTTCTGCTTTATTCGATCTTACTGCTTCTGCAAGCTTTGTGAACATGTCCTCCAGCCCTTTGTAACCGGTCCTGTCTGATTCAGAGAGCAGATATTTGGTATATACAGAATCATTAATTGAAGCCGGGTGAATGACTTTAAGGTTTTTTATCATCTTGGACAACCTGTGCTCAATAAAAACATCCTCAGGCTCAATGCCTTTCTTCAGCAGTGACTCTTCATTACTCCGGTCGCTGAACAGAAGGATCGTTGACGGAATGTCATGATTATCGTTTTTTATCCTTACGAACCAGCCTGTAACCCCGTGCTCCTTTGGCGCAAGCCCCGTCGCGAAACTCGTTATGCACGCCGATGTGGTGGAAGGGAAAACCGAGGTGATCTTGCCGACCGTATGGTCTTTAAGGAAATTCTTCCTTTTGCCCATAAGATATTTGTAACCGAGCCCGTCGATCACGATATTGATAATGTTTTTATATCCCGAAAGCTTTTCGCACGGAAGAAGCATAAGCTCGCTGTACTGCGGTTTCAAACCGAAGCATTTTGAAATCGAGCTCATCAGGTTCACTATGCTACCGCCTTCGTAATCCGGTTTGTAGAACATGTGTCCGCCTGTAATTACTTAAGCTATTAATATTATGATTTTATATCGTTAATATCAAGAAAATTGTTTAGAAGTTTTACCTTTTAAATTATCCGATCTGTGTTTAAATTACAAATGATGAGCAAAACTGAAAAATATTATTATTCCGAGATCCTGCCTTTTATGAAGGAAAGGTACGGCAAAAAGCTGGGAAAGATAGGTCTGACGCTTCACATTCCCTGCCCGAACGACCCGCCCTGCATTTTCTGCAACAAGGATTCCTTTATTCCTCAGACGATTAAAGGTGCGGTGACGGTGAAGGAGCAGATGGAGCAGGGACTGCCCTATGTGAAGCGCAAGTACCCGACTGATGAGTTCGTGGCGTACTTTCAGGACAACACTTCGACATACGGCGACATTGAGTATCTTGAAAGATCGTTCAGAGAAGCTCTCAGTTATCCTGAAATTCGGGTTCTTGCGCTTTCCACGCGGCCGGACAGCATTTATCCGGAACTGCTGGAAATGCTGAACAGAACTGCCGGAGGCAGGGATGTATGGATTGAGCTGGGCCTGCAGTCCGTTCACGACGAAACGCTCAAAGCCATCGGCCGCGGGCACGATTACGCCTGCTTTCTAAACGCGTTTAAAATGATAAGGGATAGAACGAATTTTCTAGCAGGCGTTCACCTGATAATCGGGCTTCCGGGCGAGACTGATGAAATGGTTTTCGAAACATTTCGCGAAATGAACAGGATCAAGCCCGATTACATCAAGATCCATCACCTTCAGGTGATAAAGGGTACCGGTATGGAAAAGCTGTATAGCGACGGTAAGTACGAACCTCTTGAGACGGATAAATACATCGAACTGTTTTCTAAAGCTGTCTCATACCTCGACACAAATATTGTCATTCAAAGGAACATGTCACGGGCTCATGCGGATCAGCTGATCGCGCCTAAGTGGGGAGTTACGGCTGAAGAATTCAAAACAAAAGTGCACGAATACATGAAAAGAAGCGGCCGCTATCAGGGATCGTCACTTTGATGTTTCATGCCCGACTTCATCGGCGACAGGCTCGGGAACTCTTTCAGCATCAAGTTCGGAAAATCCCCATGTTACGAGATCATTGATGAACTTATCCCTTCCCTTCATGCTTCTGCTTCCAAGAACGACCGCAACAAGCCTGTTGTTGTCTTTTAAAGCCGATGCGACTATGCAGAAACCGGCTTTATCGTAAAATCCGGTCTTGAGCCCGTCAAAATACGGATAATCTTTTATCAGCCTGCTCGTGTTCCTGAGCTCGAATTTGTTTTTTCCTTCCCTGACATAATCAAGCCATACAGAACTGTATTTTATGATCAGAGGATGTTTGAGCATCTCCTCGGCCAGCAGAACAAGATCGTAACAGGTCGAAGTATTGGGTTTCCTGTTTTTAGCCCTGTCTTTTTTTGATGGAGGAAGGCCGTGAGCGAAATCATAACGTGTCTCGTTCATTCCCAGCTGTTCAGCCCTGGAGTTCATCATATTGATAAACAGGTCCATCTTGCCTTCTCCGCCTATCTTCTCACCCAAAACATAGGTTGCGTCGTTTGCCGACTTGATGATAACGGCCTTAAGGAGGTCTTCTACTCGCATTTGCTCATTTTCTTTCAAATATATTTGTGATCCCCCGATCTTTGAAGCGGCTGTGGAGGTTTCCAGCGTATCATCGAGAGAAAGCTCATTTCTCTGTATCTCTTCCGCCGCAAGAAGAATTGACATCATTTTTGTCAGAGAGGCTATTTCGTGAACTTCAAAAGCGTTCTCTTCATACATGATCTTTCCGCCTGTCAGGTCGACCAGCATTACGGCAGTATAATCTTTGAATTTTGATCTGAAAGGCTTAATTGTCTCAGATCTTTTTGAGTACCTGACACTTTCCTGTCCCGTAAGAAAACTGAAGATAAGTGTCAGAAGCAGAATTAATGGTCTTTTCATACTGTGCTTTCGTTATTTATACATATACGGTTTCATCTGTAAATCCTGAGTCCTCGAACCCTTTTTTTCTCAATATACAGCTGTCGCAGTGGCCGCAGGCCTTACCGAGAACAGGCTCATAACACGAGACTGTTTTCGAGTAATCTACGCCGAGATCTTTTCCTCTTTTGATTATCTGAGCCTTGGTCATATTTATCAGCGGAGCCTCGATAAGCACCCTGATTTTTCCCTCAACAGAATTTTTAAGAGCGAGATCCGCCATATTCTGATAGGCTTTTATAAACTCAGGCCTGCAGTCAGGATATCCTGAATAATCCAGGCTGTTTACACCAACAAACACAGCCTCGGCACCGATGGTTTCGGCATAGGCCAGGGCATAGCTTAAAAATATCGTATTGCGAGCGGGAACATAAGTGTTGGGTATTTTTGCCGGATCGAAGCTGTCCTTTTTCACTCTCAGTTCAGGATCGGTGAGGGACGAAGTCTTGAAGAATTCTCTGTCGAGGTGCGCTGTTTTGTGTTCCGCCGCGCCGAATTTTCCGGCGTTGTAAGATGCCAGCTCGAGCTCAATTGAATGCTTCTGCCCGTAATCGAATGACAGAGCGAATATTTCGTACCCTCTGTCCTTTGCGATCGCCAGGCATGTAGTCGAATCCAGTCCGCCCGACAGAAGTACAACAGCTTTTTTTGCGTTCCGGTTCAAATTCTATAATGTCCCTTTAGCTTTGAGAAGCAGATGAAGATCAACAGTGACTTCCTTCTTTGTACCGTCAGCATTTAAACCTGTAACTGCGCACTCTCCGTAGAACACTGTGCTTCCCGAAGAAGCGTACATCGCATA
Organism: uncultured Bacteroidia bacterium; assembly: GCA_964648295.1. GTDB lineage: Bacteria > UBA4055 > UBA4055 > UBA4055 > UBA4055 > UBA4055. The sequence continues at coordinate 136,389 of CAZYNH010000006.1, forward strand.
AAGGTATGCGTTGAACAGGTCTATTTGAGCCTTGGTTAGAACAAATATC
>CAZYNH010000007.1:0-51928 GCA_964648295.1 uncultured Bacteroidia bacterium
CGCGGTACATTTTCCTGCTCAAAATTTTTATAAGTTATATTTAATTAATTTAAGATGCTTTGTCAAACCGAAAAATATGATTTTATCAATTACTCATATGTCGGGAGTTCCGAAGTATATGAAAGGAAGGACCAGCTGTACGCCGGCGTCTACATTCATTCCGGGCTGTTTCGCGCCTAATGTGATATTCCCGAACCCGTGTTCGGACGGCACACCGATGCTGATCTTAGGTAAAATGACAACATGACCTCTGAAGTTCCATGCTATTCTCAATCCGGGGCTCAGATATATAAGTTACTTTGCGTTCGACACAAGAAGCATGCAAAGTAAGAAGAATACTAAATTCTTTTTCTGTGTCATTTTTATCAGCTTATGAACAGGCTTTTGCTGGAATATTCCGGATCGCAGGTCAGGTTCACTTTGAGTTTTCTCCAGCCGGCTTCGTCGCCGGGTGTCGGAATGTGGGTCAGATGGGCTTCGCATCCCGCGAGTTTCTTCAGTTGCTCCATTGCCATCTGCGCCGCGGGGTTGAAAAGGGCGCTGACGCTTAGGACTATGAGCATCTCGTCAACATCGAGGCTTGCGACTTTTCTGTTCAGTATGTCCGTTTTAAGATGAGTTACGGAATCTATCAGGCTCTGGGGCAGAAGGAACATATTGTCAGGAAGCCCGGCGAGATGTTTGACCGCGTTCATGATCAGGCTTGACGAAGCGTGCATCAGAGGCGAGTTCTTGCCTGTTATTATCGTGCCGTCACCGAGCTCGATAGCCGCCCCGCAGAAAAACCCCGCGTGACCCTTTCCGGTGCTTTCCGCTTGCGCTGCGGCTTCTCTCGCAGGCAGTACCACGCTTCTGTCGTCTACTTTTGCGCCGACCTTGTCCATAATCATCCGCGCATGTTCCAGCGAGTCTTTTTCGGCCAGTCCGAGCGCATACTCGACGCCGCACCTGAAGTATCTGCGTATGACTTCCTGATGCCCGGCTGCCTGAAGCGCGTCGTTGTCTGTTATACCCGCGCTCGCGCGGTTGACGCCCATATCGGTCGGGGAGAGGTACATGGATTCTCCGCCGGTGATCTTTTCAATTATTTTTTTGAGAAGCGGGAACGCGTCTATGTCCCTGTTATAATTTACCACCTCTTTGCCGTAAGCTTTCAGATGGTGAGAATCTATCAGATTAACATCCTTGAGGTCAATTGTAGCCGCCTCGTATGCCACATTCACTTTATGGTTCAGCGGAATATCCCAGATCGGAAAAGTCTCGAATTTGGCGTAACCCGCCTTGACTCCTCTTTTATATTCGTGGTAAAGGCTGCACAGACATGTAGTAAGCTTGCCGCTGCCAGGCCCGGGTCCCGTCACGACGACTATGGGTTTATCGGTCTTAATATATTCGTTCGATCCGTAGCCTTTGTCGCTTACGATCAGATCAACATCTTCCGGATATCCTTCGATAGGGCGGTGTATATAGACTTTCATGCCTCTCATTTCGAGCTTATTCTTAAACGCGTTTGCTGAAGGCTGATCTTCGTACCTTGTGATAACGACCGCTTTAATATCTATTCCCCATTCTCTGAAATCGTCAATGGTCTTTAAGGCGTCATGATCGTATGTTATCCCGAAATCGGCCCTGATCTTCTTTCTCTCAATGTCACCCGCGTAAATGCACATTATTACGTCCGTCTTGTCCTTAAGCATCTGGAGAAGCCTCATCTTGACATTAGGGTCAAAGCCGGGCAGCACCCTCGAAGCGTGATAGTCGAACATTATCTTTCCGCCGAACTCAAGGTAAAGTTTGTCGTTGAATTTTCCCACTCTCTCCAGAATTGAGGATGTCTGTTCCTTGAGGTATTTCTCATTGTCGAATCCTACACGCTTTGAGCTTTTCATTTCTTCTGCCTTCAGATTTAATTTAACAAAAACGGAATATAACAAAATGACAGCGGTAAACAAAGAAGAATTTTGTTTGTCGGACCGGAAGAATTTGATTATATTTCCAACGTTAACATAATGAAAAAGGGGAGTTAGAGAAATGAAGAAAACAACCGCGCTAATATTATTATCAGCAATTATAATGCTGACCGCCGCCGAAAAGATCAAGATGAGCTCCGTGCTCGGATCCGACTATTTTAAAAAAGGATATTCGGCAACAATAAAAACAACCTCGGACATACCGATGATGCCGGTTCAGAAACCCTATACCGTATATACCGACGGGGAAGGCAACAGCAGAACCGAGACCGAAGAGACCGTCAGCCTGTACATCGAAGAGAAAGGCAAGAATATGGTTTACAGCTACGACAAGAGCTCAAAGACCTATACTGTGATGTCTCTGGACGACATGCCCGGAGGCGATATGGCCAGACCGGACGATATCGGCGAGGAGGAACTTGTCGAAAAGGCCGGGTCAGCGACTTTTGCGGGAGTAAAGTGCGACAGGTACAAAGTTATCATGGAAGAAACCTCAGACGGAGATGACGAAGAGGAGATGCAGGGAGAAAGTTACATCTACATCGATCCTGCTAAAAAGATGATGGTCGGAATGGAGATGAAAATGGGCCCGTATACCATGAAAATGGAATATACGAATATAAAACAGGGTGTTGACAAGGCTCTCTTTAAGCCTCTGACAGGTTATAAAAAGACCGAAGGATTTCCTATGGGCGGCTTTAACCGCTGAAAAACAAAAGCCCGGCAATTTCCGGGCTTTTTTTTATATAATACTCTAATTCTGCTGAGTCAGTAAATTCTGAGCTTTGTTTAAAACATCCTGTCCGTCGTTTTTATCGTAGAATTCGAAAGCGAATCTTCTGTCCTCGTTCGACATTTCAGCTTCCGTGTTAAGGTTTATGATCTCGCCTTCGCTCAGGTAAAAACTGTAATCCTTTCCTTCGCAATCAACATACAGGCTGGGCGGACAGATGTCCTCGTTACCTTGCGGGACTATCTCTTTTATCGCTTTGAACTTTTGAAGAGCTTCGTAGAGTTTGTCCGAATCAAGAACTCCGTGCTCTAAAGTGTCGTAGCTCCCGGTTGCCGAACCGAGATCTTTTGCGATGCCCTGGCTGGATACTTTGAACGATTTTGCCATTTTGTTTTCCCCTTTTATATTTTTATTTTCAGTAATTCTTTCCAGTCGGTAGTGTAGTGCGGAGAGACGAACTGCCTGCGCATAGACCAGTTTCTCTGAATTCCCGCGCTTGCGATAAAAAGCGAATTGTCGCCGTATTTTGCGTTTATCGCATCCATCACCATGTCAACGGCGGGGTCGAACCTTTCAGGCGTGAACAGGTTGTACTGGAATGATCCGCCGGGTACTATTCCGTCGAGCAGAACTCCCGCTTTTTTATACAGGAAGCCCTTTTTATATATCCGTTCAAGCAGTTTGAGCGCATATTCGGTCAGTTCGAGCGTGGATGAGGTGGGATAGGGCAGTTTGTAGGTCATTCCGCCGTTGTATTGAGGATCGTCCTTGAACCTGTCCGTCAGGATGAATACCGACAGGGCCGAGGCCAGCGAATTCTGGCGTCTCAGCTTGGCTGAGGTTGTCGAAACATAACTGGTGACAGCCTGCTTAAGCCCGTCAATGTCGGCTACGCGCTCGCCGAAAGACCGTGAGCTTACTATGCTTTTTTTCGGCTCCGGCGCGGAGTCCATATCTATGCAGGCTGTCCCGCGCAGTTCGAGAACTGTGCGAAGGCCGGTCACCCCGCCCATGTTCGTTTTCACCCACCCTTCAGGCATGTTTTTCAGATCTTTCGCTGTTTTTACGCCCTTCCTGTTCAATTTGAGAGTGTTCTGCCGGCCGATACCCCAGACATCCTCAACAGGCACTTTTTCCAGGTAGGCGTCAATATCTTTTACTGAACTCAGATCCAGCACGCCTTCGCATTTCGGATATTTCTTCGCAATATTATTAGCCAGCTTTGCGAGCGTCTTTGTTCCGGCTATGCCGACCGAAACAGGAACTCCGGTATCTTTCATCACTTTTGCACGGATCGTTTTTGCATATTCCGTTCTGTCGATGTCCATTCCGGTCAGGTCGAGAAAAGCCTCGTCTATCGAATAAATTTCCATTTCCGGTGTAAATTCCGACAGAATGTTCATCACCCTGCGGCTCATATCTCCGTACAGAGTGTAGTTGGATGAGAAGACCGAGAGCTGATCGAGGATCTTTTTATCGAGCTTGAAATAAGGGTCACCGCGCCTGACGCCCATATCTTTCGCCTCTTTCGTCAAAGCCACCACGCAGCCGTCGTTGTTCGAAAGGATCACCACAGGAGCGGTCTTAAGGTCGGGACGGAACACCCTCTCGCATGATGCGTAAAAGCTGTTGCAGTCTATGAGCGCAAAGACATTATCCATATTACAGCCTGTGTATCACGGTCGTCGCAACTCCCCAGATCTCGAAATCTGTACCTTCTTTGATCTCGATGGGCTTATACAGAGGGTTTTCGGCAACAAGTTTGATCTTCCCGTTCTTCCAGTCGAGGCGTTTTACGGTAAAATCCCCGTTTATAACAGCGACGACTATCCTGTCGTGCCTTGCTTCAAGAGATCGGTCAACAATAATAATATCGCCCGAATGTATCCCCGCGCCTATCATTGAATCGCCGGTGATCTCAACGAAAAAAGTGGCCGAGGGATTTTTTATGAGATATTCGTTAAGGTCTATCGATCTTTCCATGTAGTCGTTCGCGGGGGACGGAAAGCCGGCGGAAAGTTTTTCGGTGTAGAAAGGGAGTTCGACATTCGACTCTGTGCTTACAGGATAGATCTTCGCGATATTCTTAATACTTTTCTTCATAAGTGAGAATATAACGAAATTTGCAGGTTCATCAAAATAAATTATTTAATGAAATCGTTTGCCTTAACATAAAACAGTGCGTATATTTAAAAATGAACATGCGGCGGAAAAAATGATAAGAACTAATCTTGAATATGTAAACAGAAAGATAGCTGAGGTCTGCAAAAGGACCGGAAAAAATAGAAACGATATAATCCTTGTAGCCGTGTGCAAAACATTTCCGGTATCATCCAATCTCGACGCGATAAACGCGGGCCAGCTCGACTTCGGTGAGAACAAGATACAGGAGCTTGTAAGGAAAAAATCTTATTTATACCTGAACGGAATGGCCGGAACCAGATGGCACATGATAGGCCACCTCCAGTCAAACAAGGCTAAACAGGCTGTATTGAACGCCGACATGTTCCACTGCCTCGACAGCACAAAACTCGCCGAAAAGCTCAACGAGGCGTGCATTCAGGCGGGCAGGAAACTCAAGGTGCTCATTCAGATAAATTCGAGCGGCGAGGAGAGCAAGTCCGGCATCATGCCCGGAGAGCTCAACCTCTTCATAAAGGAACTTAAAATATATGACCACCTGATAATTTCCGGGCTGATGTCGATAGGCGCGTTCAATGAAGACCCGGAGGATTCGAGGAATGAATTCAGAATGATGAAGGAACTTTTTGATGTGGCTAAAAAGCACGACGGCGGAAATATATCAATAAAATACCTCTCCATGGGTATGAGTAACGATTTCGAAGTCGCCATTGAGGAAGGAGCCAACATAATCAGACTCGGAACAGCTATATTCGGAGCCAGGGAAAAATGATAAGTCTTTTTTTTTCGTTCCTGTCCATTGTAGTAATCACCAGAGTAATATTTCATTATATCGGCTACAATTACGGAGCATTCTACAATATAGTGTATAATATTTCGGAAAAAGTGCTTAAGCCCATCAGGTCAAAACTGCCGCCCTCCCCCGTGGACTGGTCTCCGCTGATAGCTCTTGTTTTATTCGACCTGCTGGGAAAATTCCTTCCGCTGTTCATAACCTCGGCTGTGGGCGGAGAATGGGGAGCCGCTTTATTTATACTTTATTATTCGGTACTGTCCACTATGTCTTCGCTGGCAACTCTGTTCATCATCATCTTTACTGTAAAATTCTTTAATGATCTGACAGGAAGAGGGAACTATAATCTCACTATGCTCATTGAGGCGGCTTCCGATCCCGTGATCAGGCGTATAAGGCAGCTGCTTCCGTTCGGATACAGGAAATATTCCTTCTGGGTGTCGCTGGTACTTATCATCCTGCTGAAAATAACGATAGACGCACAATTAACATAACAGAAACTCCGGAGATAAAATGGAATTTTCAAAAGAGGGGATAACATCAAAAAGATTTTCGGGTTCGCTGAGAGGCTATGATAAGGCCGAAGTTGAAGTATACCTCGAATGGATCGGATCAGAAGTGGAAAAGCTGAAAGCCGAGAATGATGAGATCAGAAAAAAGTATGACGATATTATTTCTGAATACGGGAAGTTCGCCAAAGAGAAAGACGATTTTGGTAAAGAACAGCAGAAAGCCAAGCAGGATATCGAGAGAATTAAGAAGGAAACCAACAAATTCTGCGACCAGCTTAAGCTCGACACTAAAATGCAGTCGAAAGATGTGCTCAAGAACTCATACCTTCAGCTTAAAGACCTAAAAAAAGACATAGACAACCTGCAGAAGATCAAAAATTCGTTCGTAAAAAGATATCAGACATACCTGAAGGACCAGCTTGAGTCAATAAAAGCGTTCCAGAAAGAGAAAGTAATAACTGACGATAAATAGAGGGCAGGATGAGGGCTGTATTCTATACCGCGGCATGGGAAGATCGGGTAGAAGGTTTGAAATCTGACGAACAGATATGTACTAACGGTAAAGATATTGAATATCTCAAAAATAAGATAAGACAGCTTGCGAAGGATGGTTTAAAGGAACTTCTGATCTTCGGCGATTGCGTACAGTTCGGTCCGGCCGTAAAAGACGGTGTTTTTATCATAACCGATCATATCAATGCCACAGGCGATAACCCGCTCATCGGCGGGAACGACGAAAGTGTCGGGCCGCGTTTTCCCGACATGACCTTCGCGTATTCGGAAAAGCTTACCTCCGAGCTCAAAAATTTCCTCACCTCTTCAGGCATCCCGTTTTCTGAAACCATCCTCTACGGTGCGGAAAACCCTCCGTCCTATCCCGCCGAACTCTCGATGCTAAAAAGCCTCAACTCCGCAGCCTGCGACAGGACCACCGTCTTTCTCGACATCATTGCCCGGCATGCCGGAATTCAGGTCGCTGCCGTCCTTAAAGGTTAGTGCCCAAATAAATAAAATATAACTTTCAGAAATTAATTGATTTTACTCTTAACAGAATATCAGATCTCGATTCCGTGCTCAGTAATTCCCTTTAAAAAACCTGAGTCGTCTCTTCCCTTTTCTAAAAGAACAGGCTCAATTCTAAGATCTATATCTCTTCTTAATTTCCAAAGCAGCGGAGTTATATTGAAATAATCTTCTTCAAGTTTGTCCACGACCACAGCTACATCAATATCGCTGTCGTCTGTGTTCGTACCTCTGGCAAAAGATCCATACAAATACAACTTGTCAAAATCAATATATTTGCTCAAAACAGACTTATAAAGTCCCAGCAATTCTATAGCTTCGTTTTTACCCATTCCTGCAGCTCTCTGGTTTTTTCTATCAAACTAATGCATTTATCTTCTGAAAGCATTTTTAACATTTTTTCTTTATGAGTGGGATATCTTGCCTCAATATTTAAAGGCTCAAGCTCATCGATTAAATCTTTTTGTGATTCTGAAAATTCTACATAAAATTCACCTTTCTGCGAAATCATCGAAAGGTTATGAACAAAGGGCGGAGTCTCATTTCTCTTTGCAGCGAACAAAGCCTTAAATATCTTCTCAATTGACTGATGACACATAAATCCTACATAAAGATAACGCTTTGATTCAAGCATCGCTTGCGCAGTCACTAGGTCATACTCTGACATCTCCAACCAATATTTTATTTTTTCATCCATCTAAATAATTCCAAAATTAGCTGATAATATACGGAGAAAAATATTATAAAGCAAATCAAAGTAAAGTGCTTATCTCTTTATCATCTCAAGCGTAGCTTCGTGCCAGTCGTCGGTATTTTTAATGTAAGGCATTATATATTGAAGATATTTTTTTCTGACATCGTCGCAGCGGAGCCTGTCGAAGCCGTTTCTTGAGAGGAAGTCATAAACCTGCCGCGCGGGAATTTTTATAAGTTCCGGAAAAGCCGCGTACTCTATCATGCGTCTGATGAGAAAATCGTCGGACAGATTTTCTTTTCCGTCCCAGAGATATTTATCGGGAATTTTCAGCATAGCAGGATTATATTTTATTCCACAATCCTTATCTTAGCGCCTTCCGACAGAAGAGTTCTCCCTTCATACACGAGCTTATCGCCTTCTTTCAGCCCGGATTCGACTATGACATTACTTCCACCAATGACCTCGCCGAGTACCACCTGCTTCTTTTTAGCAAAGCCGCTGTTGACAACAAAAACATAGTCTCTGCCGCCTTCGGTAAAATATGAGTCTCTCGGTATGGCTATCGCGTCGTTTTTTTCATATGCCGGCGTTCTGACATAGACGAAGATGCCCGGCATGAGCTCCTCTTTCTCATTGTCGGTGATGATCTCGACCGAGAATCCTCTGGCTGCCGGGTTAGATGACATTGATATCTTATTTATAGTGCCCGTAAATACCCTGTCCTTCAATCCGTCCCAGGATATTTCAGTTTTCTGACCCCGCCTGTATCTCGAGATATTATTCTCTTCAATAGAAATTGTGGTTTTGAGCTTATTTGTCCTGACGATCTTGCAGAAAGGCTTTGCGGGGTCGTTCTTATCGCCGCGGCTGAAGAATACATCCGCGACAACCCCTGAAGCGGGAGAGATGACAGTGACAAGCTGGCTTACGGAGTTGAAATTCTGCTCCGCTATTTTGTATTGCGCTTCGATCTCATCGAGCTGCTGCTGAGAGATGCCTCCCGATTCAAAAACCCTCGTCATTCTTTCATAGGTCTTTTTTACCGTCTCATAACCGATCCTGGCCTGATTGTAGTTCGCCTGGGGATTATTGGTTGGGAATTCGGCTAAAATGTCGCCCTGTTTGACCATATCCCCGACAGAGATGTTTATCTTTGAATAGTTATCCCCCAGAAGGCCGAACACATTGATCTCGTCATATCCGCTCAATATCCCGGAATATTCATCCCATCTCACCTGCCTTCCGATGTATATATCCGTCACTCTTACGGGAATGCCTCTTTCGGCCTGAAGGGTTTCTACAGACTCGTTTTTTTCGGTAACGGCTTCACCGTCCGAGCAGCCTGTTATCAGCGCCGTCAGAAGCGCGAAAGCCGCGATAAACCCACTTGATCTTTTCATAATGAACCTCTTTATTTCAATTAATTAAATTCTTTTTCGGATATTATTCCAACAGCGGCTTCGAGATCTATCACTGCGGTAATGTAATTGTTCAGCGTGTTTACTTTGTTCAGCCCCGCGGTTTCCAGAGCCGTCTGCGCACCGGTAAGCTCCAGCTGCGTGCATAATCCGTTATCATACCTGACCTGAGTGATCTCCAGAGCTTTTTTATATTCAGCGATCTCCTTGTCCCTTAGCCTTAATTCGTCCCCGTAAAGCTTGATCATGCTTAACGCGTTCTTGACCTGAAGCCTTATCATTCTTTTTGTGTTCTGTATCTCAATGACGGCTTTTTTCTCATCCACCCTGGCCTGATCCACCCTCGCTTTTGTGCCGAAACCGTTGAAGACGGGGAAGTTGGCCGTAACTCCTATGTTGAACGCGCCGACCCCTGAGTTCTTTTCGAATGTGTCTGAAAGATCATCGTTCTGCGACTGGAAAGTATAGTTGGCAAGACCGATTATGTTGGGCAGGTGGTTCGAATACTCGAATGATATATTCTCCTGAAGGAGTTCCCTTTTGTGTTCAAGGAGTTTCAGCTCAAGCCTGTTGTCAACCGCCCGCTGATACGCGTTCAGCGTGTCCGGTGAAACCGTTCCCGTAAGGCTGCCGTCGATGAGCATCCTGTCCTCTCCGTAAAATCCCATATTGATCCTTAGCTGTTCTTTCGAAAGTTCAAGATAATTCTCAATTGAAGTTATCTTCGGTTCAACCGAGCTGACCCTCGCTTTTGCCTGTATTAGATCGTATTCGGAGACCAGTCCCTCTGCGTGCATTTTTTCTATCCTGCCGAGATTATTATACGCGTCAGCCCTGACCATTTCCATTACTTTCTTCGATTCCTCCAGAGCCAGGATCTGATAAAAATTCTTCTTTATCTGAGTAACTACAGTATTTTTCGCAAGTTCATAGGCTTTAAGATTCATATTCTTGTATATTCCGGCCACTTTGAGAGCCGTTCCGACCTTGCCCCCAAGCCAGATAGGCTGTATTAAAGACACCTCGGCTTTTAAGGTATTGTTCATCATGGCTTCTGTTTCGGCATCGGGCATAGGCGAGAAAGGCATTTCCCTGAGATCAGAACCTGGATGAAGGTCAAGGACAGTGTTGTTCAGTCCGGCCAGTCCGTTGGAAAGCCCGGTCAGATAGTAGCTCATATTAGTAATCTTCGAAGTATAGAGATTTCTCAGATATGTCAGGTTCGCCTCCACCTTTGGAAGCGCGCCGCTGAAAGCCTCGTTATATACATATTCGGACTTTTCGAGTTCCTGAGCGGCGGTTTTGACCGATTCATTATTCTCCAGCGCAGTTCTGATCGCTTTATCAAGCGTGAACACCTCTCCTGATGCCGCATTCGACATAAGCATGACAGTTATAATAATAAGCGCGGTCTTTTTCATAGTGCGTCATCTCCGTTATTGTTAACCTGCGGTTCGAGATCGATCTCGTTCTCAATGTGTTTGTCGCTGACCATGGCGGCGTAGAAGGCCGGAATTACGAAAAGCGTGAGCAGGGCAGAGACTATAAGCCCGAACATCGAAACGATCCCCATCGCCTGCCTCATTTCCGCGCCCTCGCCCAACCCCAGCGCCAGAGGGAGCATTCCGAATACGGAAGCCAGCGTCGCCATGGCGACAGCTTTCAGCTTTTCGCCTGATGCCGCTACGATCGCCTCGACCGCATTATAACCCTCGTGCCTTTTGAGCAGGTTTGCGTAGTCGAGAATGAGGATAGCGTTGTTCACCACGATACCTATAAGCATCACACCGGCCATCATCGCCATCAGGTTCATAGCCGTATTCGTCAGGATCATAGACCAGATTACTCCGATAAGCGAGAGAGGTAAGGATATCATGATCAAAAATGACTGCCTGAAAGATTCAAGGATTCCCGCTATCAGGAAGAAAGTCAGTAATATAGCTATCATGGCGGCTTTTAAAAACTCGGCGGACATTTCCTGCTGTATTTTTTCGTTAAATCCCGTGTCAATTTTAAATCCGGGGGGTATCTGAACGGACGAATTGATCTCTTTCCACACATCCGCGTATATCTCGCCGGTCGTTCTCGAAGCTATGTCAGACGAAATCTTGTACTGCCTCGATTTATTTTTCCTGGTCAGCATTGAAGGGGATTCTGAAAATTCAAGGCGGGCGAGTTCGGAAACTTTGATGTTCCCGTTCCGCGTGAGAACGAGCAGGTTGCCGATCTTATCGAGATCGTTGACATCATCGACCTCGAGCTTTATTCTGATATCGTATTCCACCCCGCGGTCTTTAATCACTGTAGGCGTAAGACCCTCCACGGCCGTTCTTACCACCTGCGCGATAGAAGCCACATCCGTGCCGTATTCGACCAGTTTTTTCCTGTCGGGGATGATCTTAACTTCGGGCTTGCCGGGCCTGATGTCGGAATCCACATTGGCGGTTCCGGGCGTTCTTTTGACTATATCGAGCACTTTATAGGTCAGTTCGCTCAATATCTCCTGATCGTCGCCGTATATTTCGAATACGACGGGGGCTTTGTCTCCCGCTCCCCCTTCAAAAGAATTTCGCGGTTTTACGCTTATCTTGGCGTCAGGAATATCGGTCAGCATCGCCGTCAGGTCCGATGCCACATCTCTTACATTCCTTTCGGTAAATCTGTCTTCGTACAGGTTAACCATAACGCTTCCCAGGTTACCGCCCTGCCTGACGCCCTGTCTTCCTATCTCGGTAAGAGCGCTCTCGGCCTCATCGAGCCCCAGAGATATTTTCTTGATATCTTCGATCACTTTTTTTGTTCTGTCGATATTATAATAATTCGGCAGTTCGACGGATACCTGTATCTTTCTCGCGTACATCTGAGGGAAGAACTCGCTGCCGAGGGATTTGATATTGATTATGTAATAGAAGGTAAATATCAGAAAAGCGAAAGGAAAGATCATTGTCAGCGCACGGAGGGATTTTTTGTGAATTATCACTCCGAGAGTCTTTTTATACAGGCCGGCAAAAGCATCGAAACCTATGTCGAATATGCGCCCGAAACCCTTTTTATGTTCGGTTTTGGCCTTGTATTTTCTTAATAGTACCGTCGCAAGCATTGGAGTTACCGTAAAACCTATGATAATTGAGAAGATCATAGCATAAGTCACCATCATTCCGAACTCTTTGAACATCTGCCCGGCCATTGATCCCATACTCGCTATGGGAACGAAAACGACTATGTTGGTCAGAGTGGATGCTAGGACGGCCACGGCTATCTCGATCGTGCCCCTGTAGGACGCCCCGGCGGAATTCTCTCCCTTTTTCATGTGCCGGATGATGTTCTCGATAATTATCACCGAGTTGGTCACGAGAGTACCGACGGATACGGACAGAGCCATTAATGTCAGCACGTTAAGTGAGAATCCCGACCAGTCGGCTAAGAGGAAAGTGCAGACGAGAGTAACCGGCATCGAGATCGCGATAATGAGCGTGATCTTAAAGCTGTGAAGAAAAATGAAAAGTACCAGCGCAGTCAAAAGTATCCCCATATAGATCGTACTCATCGTATCGCTGACGGCTTCTTTGATAAATGTCGAGGAATCCTGAACGAGAACTAATGACGAGCCGGCCGGAAGCGAACTTTCGATGTTTGTTATCTCGCTACGCACGGACCGGGCCACATCGACCGTGTTGGCGTCGGACTGTTTGAAGACCGACAGCTTAATGACTCTCCTGTTATTTTCGTCCTCGGCACCGGACCTGCTGAAATCAGAAAAGAACTGCTCTTTTTCCACAGTGTCTTCAACGACCGCGATATCTTTCAAATATCTCAGACCGAAAGGTGTCTGAATGCGGATATTCTCTATTTCTTCGACATTGTTAAACTCGCCCGACACCCTTACGGAATATTCCGATCCGTTGTTCCTGATATTGCCGCCGGGCATGCTTAAGTTGTTTGCGGAGAGAAAGCCGACCACCTGAAGCGGGGAGAGCATATATTTGGAAAGAGTATTGTTGTTAAGGCTGATGTGAACCTCGCGCTTCCTTCCTCCCGATATCTCGATCTTTGAAACCCCGTTTATTCTCGAAAGCCTGTCTTTAAGGTCTTTGTCGGCGTAATCGTAAGCCTCCCTGTCGGACAGCGGGGTTACGAAAGCTATATCTGCCACAGCCTGGGCGTTCATGTCGAACTTCAAGACGACCGGTTTCATCACATCCGACGGGAACTGGTTCAGCAGAGCGTCGACCTTATCCTTGACCTCCTGGCTTGCGATGTCGGGGTCTTTTCCCGTAACGAACTTGCACACCGTGATGTTGACATTCTCCATAAGATAGGATTCCACAAAGTCAATGCCCGCCACTGTTGACACCTGATCCTCTATCTTTTTAGTGATGTTCGCCTCTATCTCCTCGGGTGACGCTCCGGGGTAAATTATCTGTACCGTTACGAATGGTATCTCTACATCCGGAACTGTATTGAGCGGAAGGTTAAAATACGAAAGAAAGCCCAGCATCGCGACAGACACGATGGTGACAGTGGTCAGAATGGGTCGTTTTACAGCCGTTTTTACAAGGATCATTTACACATCTCCGTATTAGTGTTGGTAATTCCAAGATAAAAAAAATCCATTGCGAAACCTATCATCCTCTCAAGATCGAAATCTCTTACGATGTCAGAACTTATATTCTTTACAAGAGAATCGAGGAAAACTATACCTGTAAACATAGATTCCAGAAGATTGGCCGCAGAATCCGAATCGAGATCCTTATTGAACTTACCCTGCTTTTTACCCTCTTCGAGAATGGCTTTTAAAACTCCAAGTATCTTTATTTTAAGCTCGATGAACTCCTTGTGGGCTTTTTCCATGATCTTAAAATTCAGTTTGATTATCATAAAATTCTTCGACCGTCTTATGAGCTCCGCGTGAGCTTCTCTCATAATTGAGAGTTTGTCTGAAACAGGCATCGTTTTTTCAGGCAGGTCAGATATTTTATTATAGAATTTAAGAAGATGGGATTTTGCGATGTATGCCGCTATTTCTTCCTTATCTCTGAAATAGGAATAGAGCGATGCCTTTGAAAACCCTACATTTTTAGCGATATCCTCCATTTTGGCGTTTTTAAACCCTGCTTTGTCAATTAATTTCATCGCTTCTTCAAGAATGATCTGCTTTTTCAGCTCTATCTCTTTTTTCTTAATTATTTTCGATCCGTTCATCCGACCTCCCGAATTGAGTTTAAAATACTGACTCCGGGTCAGCGGGTCAAATTTAAGTCAAAATAAATCTTTTGTCAAGAGCGAATTCAGACTTTTCTGAAATGCAGAACAAAATAAAAAATGTTGACTATAACGGATGATTTGAATATATTTAGAGGCTATTATTAATTCGAAGAAGGGGACCAGAATATGAACAGCAGAGCAGTATGGACGATTATTCTTATGATAATCACAGCGTCATTGAGCGCAGAAATAAAAAGGATCGGAAGACCGGATAATCCCCGGTTCTTCAAGGATAAAATACAGGTGTTCGGAGAGGATATTGACGGAACCGTAAAAGCATACTGGGACAGCATAACTGTTCAGGGCGAATACAATTATAAGAAAGGCCTGCTTGACGGGCTTCAGAAAGAATATTATCCCGACGGGAAGATTTCGGCCGAATGGAATATGAAAAACGGAATAAGGGTTGGAAAAGGCAGGGAGTACTACAAGGACGGAGCCGTATCGTTCAGCAGGGAGCTTGACTCGAACGGTAACGGCCTCGGTATAGAATATTATCAGAACGGTTTGAAAAAGAGAGAAAGGCTGTACAAGAACGGCGAGCAGATACATGTATCGCTTTTAAATCATGATATTAAGGGCAAAAGATATGAGCGTAACGCCGAAGAGCTATTCTTTGAAGCTCAGGAATACGGCTCTATCGGAATGTACGGTCATGCGATTGAAGCTTACGAAGAATTTCTGAAAGAATACCCGGATCATGAAAAAGCTCCTGATGTGAAATTCCTTATAGCCTTTACATACCATAACAGCCTAAACGAAGACGAGCTCGCGAGAAAAAATTATGCGGAATTTATAGCGTCATACCCCGAAAGCCCTTTGAGGGTATCCGCGGAATTCGAGATGGAAAATATCGGGAAAGATATTGAGAAATTAGAGCTTTTTAAGACAGATGAGAAATGATATGAGCGATCTTGAGAGACTTGAGCAGCTCAGAGATGCTAAAAAGAGGATACTTGACAATGTCAGAAAGAAGATTGTGGGCCAGGCTGATATAGTCGAAGAGCTTCTGATCGCTATATTCGCCGGGGGACATGTTCTGTTAACAGGCGTTCCCGGTCTTGCAAAGACGCTGATGATAACTACACTTTCAGAGACTATGGAACTGTCTTTCAAAAGGATCCAGTTCACTCCCGATCTGATGCCTTCGGATATTATCGGTTCTGAAATTCTTGAAACCAACAGATCAACAGGAGAAAAAGAACTAAAATTTCTCAAAGGGCCTGTTTTCTCGAATATAATTCTCGCTGATGAGATCAACAGAACACCACCGAAAACCCAGTCGGCACTTTTACAGGCTATGCAGGAAAAGGAAGTTTCCGTGGGTAACACCACATTCAGCCTTTCGGAGCCTTTTTTCGTTATGGCCACCCGGAACCCGATCGAACAGGAAGGCACGTATCCGCTTCCTGAGGCTCAGCTGGACAGATTTCTTTTCAACCTGATAATTGATTATCCTGATCTTGAGTCGGAGATAGAGATAGTCGAAAGAACGGCTTCTTCGCCTGATCAAAAAGTGGATAAAATAATTGACGGAAAAGAAATACTCGGTTTCAGGGATGTTATCAGAAAGATACCTGTTGCCAGGGCATTAACTGAATACGCAGTCGGTATTGTAAGGTCTTCGAGGGCGGAAGATCCTTCATCAACGAAATTCATAAAAGACAGTGTAAGCTGGGGTGCAGGCCCAAGAGCTGGACAGAACATGATCGCCGGCGCAAAGATCTATGCGGCTCTTAACGGAAGGACAACGCCGGATTATGAAGATGTGAAAAGGGTCGCCAAGCCGGTCCTCAGGCACAGGATAATACCCAATTTCAGAGCTGAAGCGGAAGGGGTAACGCCGGATATGATAATAGATGAACTGATAAAGCAGGCCGGAAGATAAGGTAATGACAGAAATTTTACGGATAAAAGATAAATTTTTTACACAGCTCTATTCTGAAGAAGAACTGGCGGAAATTGTCTGTGACTGTGTTGACCGTGTACAAAAAAAAGTCTCGGGAACCGACGATCTTGTACTGATCGGTGTTCTGAACGGCGGAATACCGCTTTTTAATGAGATAGCTTTTTCTCTCGGTCCGGATGTGACGGTTGACTATGTAAAAGCGTCAAGCTACGGCGATGATATAACATCTTCAGGACAGGTAAGACTGATTTTAGATTCTACTGCGGATGTTGACGGCAGGACAGTCCTTATAGTTGACGACATTATCGATTCAGGCAGGACAGTAAAATATCTTTGTGATCATTTCAGGGCAAAAGGAGCGTCGGAAGTTCTTACCTGCTCGCTTTTCTACAAGAGGAACTCTTTTTTTCCTGAACCTGATATATACGGAAAAGAAATAGGAGAGCAGTTCATAATCGGATACGGGCTGGATTATGCGGGCAGGGGAAGAAATATTAAGAAGATACTGAAACTCAGCAATAACGGAGCTTAGAAAAATTATATGGAAGAAGACAACAAAAAAGAGAATAATCCGCCTGAAAAGAGGCCGGACGGGAAGCGCGGGATAAGACAGGACGATGACGGAATGTTCTGGAAGAAGGGTTCAAAGACCTTTATGGTATGGATGATCGTTATAGCCGTCGCGCTTCTGCTTATAAATGTATTCGACAAAGACAGCAAAACGGCAGAGCTTGAATACAATGAATTCGTCAGCTATCTTGACAATATCAAAAAGATTGATATAACCAATATTGGCACGAACGCCGAGATTTCGGGGGAATTCTCCGTTCCGCAGGATATAGAATCGAAAAGCGGGCAGAAGTTTACAAGGTTCACTCTCGTTGTGCCCTCAGTCACGAGGGAAACCGCTGACGAATGGGCCGGCAAAGGGATCAAGGTCAGAATGAAGAGGGAACAGTACGGCGTCGGAGATTTTCTGATCTCAATAGTTCCGTGGATACTTTTCATTTTACTCTGGTTCTGGCTGCTCAGAAGGATGCAGGGGGGAGCCCAGGGCGGCGGCAAAGGCATTTTCACATTCGGTAAGAGTAAGGCAAGGCTTGTTGACACTGCCAAAAACAAGATAACTTTCAAGGATGTAGCCGGCGCTGACGAGGCTAAGGAAGAGCTGAAGGAAGTGATAGATTTTTTAAAAGAGCCTGAAAAATTTTCCGTTATGGGCGCAAAAGTTCCAAAGGGTGTGCTTCTGACCGGGCCTCCGGGTACCGGAAAGACTCTTCTCGCAAAGGCTGTGGCCGGTGAGGCGGGCGTTCCGTTCTTCAGCATCAGCGGCGCCGATTTTGTAGAGATGTTCGTTGGAGTCGGAGCCTCGCGCGTTAGAGATCTTTTCGAGCAGAGCAAAAAAAGCTCGCCGTGTATCCTGTTCGTTGACGAGCTTGACGCGGTAGGAAGGCACAGGGGTACCGGAATCGGCGGAGGGAACGACGAAAGGGAGCAGACTTTAAATCAGCTCCTCGTCGAGATGGACGGGTTCGATACCGAAGACAATGTCATAGTCATAGCTGCGACGAACAGGCCCGATGTCCTGGATCCGGCACTATTAAGGCCCGGCAGGTTCGACAGGCATGTTGTTGTTGATTATCCGGATGTCAGGGCAAGAGAGGAAATACTTAAGGTTCACGCCAAAAAGGTTAAGATCGGCAAAGATATCGATCTTTCTGTGACAGCAAAAGGAACGCCCGGACTTTCCGGAGCAGATCTGGCCAGCATAATAAACGAGTCTGCGCTTTTCGCCGCAAGGAAAGGTAAAAAACTAATAGACCTGTCAGATATAGAGGATGCTAAAGACAAGGTGATGATGGGCGTGGAAAGGAAGTCCGCTGTAATAAACGAGGCCGAGAAAAAAATTACGGCCTATCATGAGGCCGGTCATGTGCTTATAGCCAAAATGACCGAGGGAAGCGATCCTGTCCATAAGGTTACGATAATACCCAGGGGAAGGGCGATGGGACTTACCCATTATCTTCCGATAGAGGAGAAACATTCATACTCAAAAACTTATATATTCAGCAAGCTTCTTCACCTTTTCGGCGGACGCGTCGCTGAAGAGATAATATTCAACGATGTGACGACCGGAGCTTCGAATGACATAGAAAGAGCTACCGATATAGCCAGAAAAATGGTATGTGAATGGGGTATGAGCGAAGATATAGGCCCTATCCATTACGGGGTGAAGAACGACAACCCTTTCCTCGGTAAAGAGCTGACAAGGACTACAAGTATATCAGAGGAGATCGGGAAAAAGATAGACGGCGCAGTGCAGAAGATAATATTCACAGCCCTGGAAAAAACAAGGGAAGTTCTCACTCAGAATATCGATACTCTTCACAAGATAGCAGACGCGCTTCTGGAAAAGGAGACGCTGACAGGCACGCAGATCGACGAGATAATGGGATTGAGCGCTGGAAATTCAAAGATAAACGGGCATGATATTATAAATGGAATTTAGGGCAAAAGACAAATATTTTGATCTTGAAAATAAGTTTGCCGTAATGGGCA
Source organism: uncultured Bacteroidia bacterium (assembly GCA_964648295.1). Classification (GTDB taxonomy): domain Bacteria; phylum UBA4055; class UBA4055; order UBA4055; family UBA4055; genus UBA4055. The sequence continues at coordinate 19,022 of CAZYNH010000007.1, forward strand.
TTCTTAACGTTACGCCCGACTCTTTTTCCGACGGCGGAATGTATAACGATCCGGAAAAAGCCCTGGCAAGATGTTTGAAAATGGTAGACGAGGGCGCCGGCATGATTGATGTGGGCGGCGAATCAAGCAGGCCGGGGTCAAAAAAGATATCAGCCTGTGAAGAGCTTGAAAGAATAATCCCGGTGATCAGAAAGATCAGAGAAAATTCAAATGTCTGCATCAGCGTTGACACATACAAATCCGAAGTTGCCGAAGCTGCGCTGTCTGAAGGGGCTGATATGGTGAACTGCATTTTTGGAACGCAAGTTCAGGAATCAGTGCTCTCCACTGTTTTAAGGCATTCATCCGGCCTGTGTCTTATGCATATCAGGGGAACCCCCGAAAATATGCAGGATTCGACCGAATATGACGATATTGTGAGCGAGGTATTTTTCTCTCTTGAATCTTCTTATGACAAAGCGGCGGGTTACGGGATAGCCGGATCTTCAATAATGATAGATCCCGGTATCGGGTTCGGAAAGTCGGCAGAAGGAAATCTTAAACTGCTCGGGAACCTGAAACAATTCACAAACATAGGGTGCCCGGTGCTGATAGGAACATCCAGAAAAAGTTTTATAGGCACCATACTGGGTAAAGAACCGCACGACAGGCTCAGCGGGACTCTGGCTTCAAATGTTACCGCTTACCTTGAGGGAGCAAGAATATTCAGGGTCCATGATGTAAAGGAAAATTACGAGGCTCTGGAGACAGCGCGCAGAATATATGAACAGAAAACGGCGGTTTAAGGAGAAACAGCATGCAGTTTTCCGTAATCATACCGGTATATAACGCTGAAGACACTCTTTACAGGTGCGTTGACGCGATCGTTTCCGCTGATTACCCAAAGGAAGATTTCGAAGTTCTGATCGTAAATAACGCTTCTACAGACAGAACTTTCAGGATCGCGACCAGCTATGATGTGAGGGTATTGGGCACACGCAAAAAACTTAAAGATTTTGAGGCTATGAGTATAGGCGCAAGGAGCGCCAGATATGATAATCTTCTTTTTATAGATCAGAGGACTATAGTCAGAAAAGATATTTTTAAGCGTATTGAGTCTGTCGGTTACAATCCTCTTATTTCCGGAGAGCTGAATATTGACAAATACAGGTCGGGGCATGATACTTTCATGTATCTTATATATTCCAAGCTTTATAGTCCGCATTTTCCGCAGAGCGGATTTTCCAGCGAATTGTGGATAACAAAAAAGAACTTCAGGAAAGTAAGCAAGAACCGGGCACTACTATTCATCGGAAAAGAGCTTTTCGAAAAGGTTACCGGGGATGACTTTGATCTCAGCTGCGGGTATGAGGATTTTCTCAAAAGGATCGTTCATGAGCAGAATAACAGGATACTTTCGCATACCGATATAAATGTGGAATACATCGGCGACCTCAAGGTGAAAACGAACAGAGAGATAGTGGAGAACGGCTACAGATGGGGCAGAAAGTATCTAAAACGCTTCAATGCTTACTCATTTCTGTATTATTCTATTCACATTTCAGTAATTTTTCTCGTCGCTGTATACATGAAATATGCGCTTCTTGCGATAGCCGGACTGTATATACTCTTTTTAATCTATCTGTCGGCCTCAAAGAAAGATTTCTGGATACTTTTCAGATCGGCTCCGGGGGAAATACTGAGGTTTTATATCGGAACAATTAAATTTCTGACCGGAAGATCATGAAGAAGCATGAATTTATCCCGGTATTTTTATTATTTCTGTCAATCTATATAATTTTCTCAAACCAGCGTGTAACGACCTCGATGGATATTGATGTTTTGAGTTACGCGTCCGACTGGGTAGAGTCAGGTTATTTCGGATCGGAAGAGAAACTGTCCGCGGGTGTGGCTTTCAGCCCGAAAACAAAACTGTTCTACCCACAGGAAGGCATAGGTATAGTAGCTCCTCTAGCGTTATTCATTATCACCTCGGATCTTATAAGCCCCGAGAGTCAGTTCATTGTATTTGTTTTCAACCAGTTCTTTTCAGCTCTGGCTGTTATGTTTATCTTTCTGACCCTAAAATTATTCTTAAACTCACGGAGATCTTTTTTCTACACGGCCGTTTTTGCGCTTGGAACTCCGCTTTTTGTTCATTCAAAATATCTCCTGCCTGAGCCTCTGACGCTTCTGGCGATTACCATGTCCTTATATTTTCTTTTGAAATTCAGCTTAAAAGGAAAAGAGATATATTTCTTTCTTTCAGGACTGACGGCCGGCTATTCTCTTCTTACAAGGCCGGACGCTCCTGTTTTCGCATTTATCTTTTTTGTTCTCGGGCTGTATATATCCTTTACATCAAACAGGTCTTTTTTTATCAGAAGATCTTTAATTTTCGCAGCGGGTTTCTCGATCTTCGCGGTAATATTCGCGCTCGGGAATTTTTCCAGATACGGATCTGTCCTGGAAACCGGTTATACCCTTGACAGGAATATTGTTAAGGAATCTGTTGAGAGTGAAATGGGATTGGTATCCGGGAAATTTCAGGAAGCCTACAGCAGAATTGAAAGAGAGGATACTCAGGATGATAATTACACAAAAGCATTAAAATATTACAGGCAGTTTCAGTCGCTTCAGAAATATCTGGAGGAAACAGATAAAGTGATATCTGAATACGGTGACAGAAATACAGCGCTGTTCACCAACGGGTTCCAAAATTTTGTTTACGGTATATATCTGATCCTTTTTTCACCCAACAGATCAATATTCTTTTTGTCGCCTTTTCTCCTGATCCTTCTAATGACTATACCGGGACATTACAGAAATTTCCGCATACCTTTCATTCTTGCAGGAACAACGATATCGGTGTACCTTGTTCTTTACGCATTGAGGGCTCCTTTGAGTTACGCGGGAAGCGCGGCGTGGGGTGTTCGGTATCTTCTGCCTGTTTATCCGATCCTGTTTCTGAGCGCCGTCTTTTATGTAAGATCGGAATTGTCAAAAAAGCCCGCAGTAAAGAAGATATTTTATTCACTTTGTGCCGTTTCAATATTATTTCAGCTGGTGGGTTCGGCCGTTAACTACCAGTCCGTTCAGATGCCTCTCGAGCATAAGTCGAAGCAGATCTACGGTACGGAGGATATGACATGGGCTCATGAATCAAGGAAAAGCATGATGACGGATTTTTCAAGCTCACTTTTATTGAATAACATCAGAATTTCTCTTGGCGCTCTCACGCCCGAACAAAAAGAATACGGCGTCCAGACAGGCCCTAACGACTGGTTTTTTCTTCAGATTCTGAAGGGAGACGGAATGCTGATCCACGGAAAAGAACATCTGAAGGGAACTTTCAGGATGATCTTTCTGCTTCTTGTTGCGGCCGCGGTATATTCAAGTTACCTGATCAGAAAGACTATGTTCATGCCGGGGAAGGCTAAATGAGAGCTTCCGGTATAATAAAAATAACCGATTATCTTGAAACTCTGAAAAGTCCGTTGTTTTCTGAGCTTGAAGAGAGCTCGGATAAGTTCACTCTTCTTCAAAAAGCACTGTTCCCGGAATTCTCAAAAAGATGGGTTAAAGATTCCTTTCATCAGTGGAGCAGGCAATATGAGTATCCGTTCGCGGCTTATGCACTTGAAAGATTCGCCGGGGCACCGTCAAAAGTCCTCGACGCCGGGTCAGGAATAACTTTTTTCCCGTACTATCTGTCGGAGAAATATCCCGACATGAAGATCGAATGCTGCGACTATGATCCGGAATTAAAAAGTCAGTTCGTCCGTGTAAATTCAAAACTTGGTGCGGATATTAAATATTTTGATGCGGATATAAGGAGAATTGACCGGGCAGACGGTACATACGACTCGGTCTACTGTATCTCCGTTCTCGAACACACTGCAGACTACGAAGAGATCCTGAAAGAATTCGCGAGACTGCTCAAGACCGGGGGGATCCTTGTGCTTACTTTTGATATTTCGACGGACGGTTCCGCGGATATACCTTCGGATAAAGCTCAAAATCTGCTTAAAACAACTGAAAAGTACTTTGATGCCGGACCGGGAGCATGGGCCATAGATCCGGATGAACTTGATAGCGATGCCGTTCTTACCACGAACTATATCAGAAAGTTCGATAAAAAACTTCTGCCTTGGAAATATCCGCGCCTGATGTTCTTAAAATCTCTCTCGAAAGGGCATGTCCCGAAACATCTTATAAGGAACCTCGCCTGTTACTGCGGTATATTTAAGAAAAAATAGGAGACTGTCATGGGCAAAAAAGTGATAATCGTCGGCGCGGGGCCGGGCGGTCTTGCTGCCGGTATGCTTCTTGCCTCCAAAGGCTATGAAGTCGATATTTACGAAAAGCAGAACGAGGTGGGCGGCAGGAACTCTTTTTTCAGGCTTGGAAACTATATTTTCGATATCGGACCGACATTTTTCATGATGAAGGATGTCCTTGAGGCCGTTTTTGCAAAATCAGGCAAGAAGCTTGAAGATTTTGTCGAAGTGATCAGGCTCGATCCTATGTACCGTTTAAAATTCGCAGACGGAAAAGAGCTTTATCCTTCGCCCGATAAGGCTAAAATGAAAGAAACAATGGAGAAATTCTGTCCGGGCAGTTTCGACGGCTATTTAAAATACCTTGAAAAAGAAAGAGTCAAGTACGATAAACTTCTGCCGTGCCTGTCAATACCGTATGGAAAGCTTTCTGATTTCTTTTCAATGCACTTAATTAAAGCTTTGCCTTATCTTGACGCGCACACAAGCCTTTACGGAGTGCTTTCGAAGTATTTCGACGACCCCGACACGCGGATAGCTTTTACTTTTCAGGCTAAATATATCGGAATGTCCCCGTGGACCGCTCCGGGCACTTTCAGCATAATATCCTATATCGAGCACGGGGGCGGGATATATCACATTACAGGCGGATTGAACAAACTTTCGCACGGAATGGCTGAAGCGTTTAAGCAGCTCGGAGGCAGGATATATCTGTCGTCGTTTGTAAAAAAGATCATTGTTGAGAATGGAAAGGCAACCGGAGTTGAGCTGGGTGCAGGTAAAATCGAAAAAGCAGACTATGTCGTTATTAATGAAGATTTCGCTTATGCGATGAAAGAGATCGTACCCGAGGAGAACAGAAAAAAGTGGACGGACGAGAATCTTGCCTCCAAAGGTTATTCATGCTCGACCTTCATGCTCTATCTCGGCGTCAAAAAAGAATATAAGGACATTGCACATCACAGCATAATTTTTGCAAAGGACTATAAAAAGAATGTTGATGAAATAACGGAAGAAATGAAGCTGTCGGAAGATTTCTCCTTCTATGTTCAAAATGCTTCCGTTACTGATAAGACCCTCGCTCCCGAAGGAAAAAGCGCAATCTATGTCCTTGTCCCCGTGCCTAATAACAAGAGTAAAATTGATTGGAAAAAAGAAAAGAAACCTTTGCGCGACAGGGTGATCGAAGCGCTTGAGACGAGAGGCGGCTACGAGGGACTTAAGGAAAACATCGAGGAAGAGAAGATAATCACGCCAACGGACTGGGAGAACAGTCATTCGGTCTATCTCGGCGCGACCTTCAACCTCGCACACAATGTGGGGCAGATGCTCTACTTCCGCCCGCATAACGAATTCGAGGAATTTAAGAACTGCTTCCTCGTCGGCGGCGGAACACATCCGGGCAGCGGGCTGCCCACGATCTACGAATCCGGCAGGATATCGGCCGAGATCATCATGAAGAAAGACGGCATTACCCTGTAATGAAGCATTTAGCGACCGCAATATTTGTATTTATCGCACTTCTGTCCGCTGAAGTTCCAGTGACTCCCGAAGCCGAAGTGACCGTCGAAATATCAGGTTTTAAGAGCGATAAAGGATTCTGCAGGCTTCTCGTTTATGAGAACGAAAAAGGCTTTCCCGAAGATCCGGAGCGTGCAAAAATAATCCTCAGCGGAGAGATAAAGAACAAAAAGTCTGAATTCAGTTTTATGATCCCGCCCGGAACTTATGCTGTTTCGATCCTTCACGACGAGAACTCCAACGAAAAGCTCGACAAAACATGGTACGGAAAGCCTAAAGAAGGATTCGGAATATCGAAAAATCCCAAAGTAAAATTCGGGCCGCCCAAGTTCGAGGAAGCCGCTGTAATTATAAAGCCGGGAAAGAGTGAAGTTGAGATCACCATGATCTACTTGTGAAAAAATATGAATAAATTGATCGCAGTGTTGATATTATCAGCGTGTTTTTCACTAATAGGGAAGGCTGAAGGTATTTCGATTCAAGTGATCGCGCAGAACGAATATGAATCCGGCCGGCCTGTTGTTGTGAATGTCAGACTGATCAATAGCGGCTCAGATGACTGTCTTCTGGTCTATGCGCAGGACGGTTCTCTGCATAAATTCCGGTATCCTTATCTGTATTTTAATATAGTCAGAAATGATTCTGTTCCTGTTCCTATCATGCAGCCTATTGATAAGGTCGTTAATCCTTTATCATCAAGCGCTTTTTTTACATTGAAGTCCGGCGCTGAGACCGATCTTTTGGAGGACGGATTAGATTTGTCGAGGCACTATGATCTTAAAGAGGGAAAATATTCGGTGTCGTGCGTTTATTCGACCGCTGCGGAAAAGGAATCACAGTGGTATGGTTCATTTTCTGATGATTACTGGTCGGAGATCTATGAAAATTCCTTCTGGCTGAAAAGGAAATCCGATATGGAGAAAAGCGCCCAGTTTCTTGCGAGAGTTCAGAAGATCACTATCATGTCAGAACCTGTTTTTTTTACAATCGGGAAGGGAGTATTCATTTCAAAGGATCAGGCTCTTGAGATCGCGAGAAAAGTGTGTATTGAAGAAAAGTGGAGATGGGACAGTTCGAAAGCCGGTGTTTTTGATGAGGGCTCCGAATGGAAAGTCGTCACGAACAGCATGTCGCTGGGAATGAACGGTATCATCAGGATAGATAAAAGAACGGGCGAAGTCGTATATAAATTTATGACCGGTCCGTAAAATATGGAGTATATGTTGACAACTGAATTTATCACAAACAGCGAAATATATCAAAAAGTGATACAGGAAAGGATCCCTCTTGCCCGAAAATTTTTGTGGCTCGGCACTAGCGACCTGAAAGATCTTTATGTAAAAAAGGGCTTAAAAATGGTGCCTTTTTTGGAGGTATTGAGCGATCTGGTAAAAAAAGGCGTAGAGATCAGGCTCATACATGCAAAAGAACCGGGCGAAGCTTTCAGGAACGATTTCGATAAATATCCTGCGCTTTTCAAAGGGCTGGAAAGAATGCTCTGCCCGAGAGTGCACTTCAAGATCGTGGTCGTTGACGGGGTGTTCGCTTACGCGGGAAGCGCGAACCTGACAGGCGCGGGAATGGGGGCGAAATCGGATAACAGGAGAAATTTCGAGAACGGTATAATCTCGGATGAACCAAAGCTTGTGGCTCAGATAATGGACCAGTTCGATACCGTCTGGATGGGCGCGAACTGCAAAAAATGCGGCAGGAAAGAATTCTGCACTGAACGAATATAAGGCAGTTCGTTTCGAAATTTTTTAAAGGCGGAGGCATAAATGAAAATAATTGATCTGAGAAGCGACACGGTAACAAGACCATCCGAAGCGATGCGCAAAGTGATGTACAAAGCTGAAGTCGGTGATGACGTTTACGGAGACGACCCGACGGTCAACAGGCTTGAAGCGCTTGGCGCGGAAATGCTGGGAACAGAGTCCGCGATCTTCGCCTCAAGCGGGACGCAGGCTAATTTATTAGCGCTTCTGGCACACTGCGAGAGGGGAGATGAGTATATAGTCGGACAACATGCGCACACTTACAAGTATGAGGGCGGAGGAGCGGCGGTTCTCGGTTCAATTCAGCCTCAGCCTCTCGAAGCTGACGAGCTCGGAAGGCTCGACCTTAAAAAAGTTAAAGAATATATTAAAGACGATGATGATTTTCACTATGCCAAAACAAGACTGCTATGCCTCGAGAATACTTACGGGGGAAGAGTCCTTCCGCTCGATTACATTAAGGAAGCTTCAGCATTCGCGAAAAAAAATAAGCTGAAACTCCACTTGGACGGAGCCCGTGTATTTAACGCTGCTGTGAAGCTGATGATCGATGTAAAAGAAATAACTAAACACTTCGATTCTGTTCAAATATGCCTGTCAAAAGGTCTCGGTGCGCCGGTCGGTTCACTTCTCTGCTCAACAAAAAAAACCATTTCAAAGGCACGCAGATGGAGAAAAGTCCTCGGCGGAGGAATGAGGCAGGCAGGCGTAATTGCCGCAGGCGGAATTTACGCGCTCGAACACAATGTTCAAAGGCTCGCGGAAGATCACGATAAAGCTCAAATGCTCGCGGAAGGTCTGAGCAAAATAGACGGTATAAAGCTAAATCTGAATTCTGTTGAAACGAACATGGTCTTTATCGAACTTACGAAAAATGTAAAAAACGACATCGAGAAATTTTTGAAAGAAAGAGGCATTCTGATAACAGGTCACAAAAATATCAGGCTCGTAACACATCTCGACATAAGTAATAAAGACATAGACAAAGTAATAAAAGCTTTCAGCGAATTCATGAAAAAATAGAATTTTTCTTTTGTTTCTAAATCAAAATATCGCTAAATTAGGTGATGAGAGGACATAATTGAAATTTCGCGGGAGGATCGCATGAAGTTTTACATTGCTCTGTTAGTTATTTTCTTTGTGAATGCTTATTCCGCGTTCGTACCGCTTGAGAGAGCGAAAATAGTAGCGGAGAGCTACTACGGACATTACTTCCCGGAAGCGGCGTCAAAGGGCTCTTCGGTCATCAATGTTCAGGAGAACAAGTACGAAGGTATGATCACCCGCTATACTTTCGAGTTCGATAAAGGTTTTGTAATTGTGACAGCCGACGATCAGCTGTATCCGATCCTCGGTTATTCCGACCACGGGAAAGTCCCTAAATCCGATAAGAGCGGCGGAGAAAATTTTAAAGCATGGTTTGAAAACTATGACAGACAGATAATTTATGCGCGAAAGACAAAATACAGAAATGATGAATCCGCGAAATTATGGAAGGATATTGAAAATAATGATTTTTCCGGTCGAAAAGGAAGCGTGGTCGTTGACAGACTGGTAAAAACCCAATGGGGCATGAATTGGCCATGGAATGAGCGTACGCCGAAAATAGACGGCCAAAGAACAGGCGTCAGTATGGCGGCTGTGGCTATGGCGCAGATAATGAAATATCACAGATGGCCTGACAAAGGAGTAGGTTCTGCAAGCTACGAATGGCATGCCCAGACCCTTTCAGCAGACTTTACCACTAAAGCGTGGAACTATGATCTTATGCCTGAAATAGCCGATGTTCAGTTTGGCATTTATCCCGAATATTGGGAGGACTGCGGATGGTCTGATGATGAAATAGCGGAAACATCGCTTCTAACTTATTATGCGGCTTTGTCTGTCAATGCTGACTTTAACACAAATTCCTTTCCGGGCACGGTAGTAGATATTAATATTGTTCCCTCTGCTTTTGTTGACCACTGGAAAGCTCAAGAATCTGAGATTTACGATTTTTCGGGAACTTATACAATAGGGAACGATCCGTATTTTGAACAGATAAAGTCTGAACTTGATGTCGGTAGGCCATGGATCTGGCACGGCAAAGACGGAACTCTAGAATCTTTTATGATCCTTGACGGTTACACCAGCGATCAGTATTTTCATTTCAACTGGTGCTGGGAAGGTTTTATGGACGGATGGTATCTACGCAGGCAGTTAATATTTTTCTATCCGCCTCACGGTTACGCATTTTATGTGTCTGAAGAGAAGGGTATAAAGATAGTTCCTTCGCAGAACCCTTACGAAATCTGGCCTCCGACCGATCTGATCGGCTCAATCTCCGGTGGCGACGATATCGTGCTTTCATGGGTGCCGAATTACAGCGCGGTGGGATATAAGCTTTACAGGACAAAAAACAAGCAGAGCGTTCCGGAATTGATCGCGGAGACTTCCGAGTTTGAATATACAGACAATGACCTTCCCCCAGGCGAATACAGCTATCATGCCGTCACGGTTTATCTGGACGGAGAATCTCACAACTCGAACTCATACAGCACGAAATATCGGTGGATCAAACATATCCGTTAATAAGAAGCCTTTCGGTTTCTCCAGTCGGCAGAACTAATATAGACCTGAGCTGGGCTGAGCCTTTTACGGGCACATTATATGCGTATGCCGATTTTGACTACCTTGTTATACCTTCAGGATGGCTTGACAGAACTTCTAGAACTCTGACGGGGGAAAGCTGCTGGACGAACGATCCTGAGAATTGGATTTTTGTAGCTAATAAGGATGATCTTTCGGGCTGGTATTATCAGAATAGAATAGACTACGGGATTCTGCTGATGTCAACCGCCGCGACCGAGACTCTGTGGCTTTTGTCCCCGGATATCACTTTCAAAGACGATTCTTATATAAGCTGGTGGAACAGGTTCAGATATTCGGACGATGAAGGAAATCTTGTGACTAAAAGACCCTATTTCGAAGTGGTCAGTTATTCTGGCGCGTTCGACGAGGTGAACAGGGAGAATAATATCGTTTATACAAAACACGCGGTGTATGACGGAAGTGTGTCACCTGAAAATATCTGGGAATACAAGGAAACTGTCAGTCTCGCCTCGCTGGGCGGAACTACTGCGCGGGTCGGTTTTAGAGTGCCGGTGAATTCAAACGATCAATATACACTCGCTTTCGATAAGATCACGATAGGCGCGGAAACTTCCGATACTATTGAGCAGTGCACAGGATATGAGATATACAGGAACGGGACAAAGGTCGCTGATTTTGTTTCTACTGGATCAGAGATCGAAAATTGGCCCGATCTTTTCTTCGTTGACGGAGTAAATGAGTACTACATTAAAGCGACATACCCGACGGGAGTGTCTCTTCCGTGCGAAAGAGTATCGGTCACCGTTGACAAGAACCCTAAACCGGATTATTTGACCGTTGATTATCAGGAATGGCTCGGTGCTGAGTTGAACTGGTACATGCCTTATCACAATCCGCCAAAGTGGTATTCGTATATTGCTCCGGAAAAATGTAATTCAGTGACTTATTTGAGTGATATTGAGATGCCGAAAAGAAGAACATTGTTCAAAGCTGAAGATCTCGGTTTTTATTACCCGGTCACGATAGATTCAATAGCTGCGGTCTTTTACGATATAAATGAGGGTAATTGGGGCGGTAACAACACTTTCAAATTCAGAATTCTGACGGGCGGGGAAGGATCATTTGATAATGTGATCTACGAAAGTCCAATCTGTACGGCTGTACATTGCAAAATAACAAAACACATGCTTACTACGCCGATCGTTCTTGATGAACCGTTCAATGTTGAAGTGGAATGTCTTTCGGGAACGAGCGATCCTACAATACTAATGGGACTATCTGGCGGTGCAACCCACTCTTATTTCCTTTATGATCCGGGTTCGGGGGATTCGTACTATTACGGACTAATTGACGGGGATACAGATCTTTTTTACGATTGGTGCCACATGGCATTTGTAACCTCATCTATGCCTGAGCCGTTAGCCAAAAACAGCGGATGGGTAAGATCGGTCTCTGATATTGATAAAGCTGTAGCTTATACTGCGGATAATCCGGTCAGGATAAAAGAAACTGTAAAATCTCCTGTTCCGCTTGATTACTACAAGATATACAGGAACGGGGTATCTATCGGTACTACGACATCGCTGAACTATTTTGACGCCTCAGTTCCTATGGGATTAAGTTATCTCGCTTATAAAGTGACGGCCGTGTACACTAATCCTGCAGGCGAATCCGATCCGAGCAACGAGGTAGTTGTTTTCGGAACAGGCATAGAAAATAATGAGATCATTCCGCATAAAGCAGAGCTTTTCCAGAATTACCCGAATCCTTTCAATCCTGTAACAACGATCAGGTATTCGCTTCCTGCGGAAGCTGATGTGAGGCTTTCTGTATATGACATAACCGGCAGGGAAGTAGCGGAATTGGTTTCAGGCAGACAGGCGAAAGGCAGTTATTCCGTCAGTTTCAATGCGGAAGGTTTGACGAGCGGAAGTTATCTCTACAGGCTGGATGTTGACGGAAAATCGATTCAAAGCAGAAAGATGATAATGTTGAAGTAATACGGATATTTTTTATCAGCTTGACATTTCAATGATTTTTAGTTAAGATACTCTAAAATAATTATTCCTTCAGGAATAGAGGAGAGATATATGCGTATAGTAAGGGTTCGGACGGCAGCGGTAGTGATGATCGTCCTGACGGCCTCTTTGTTCTGCGCACAGAAAGCAAAGCTTGTTTACAAGAACGGGACTGAGCTTGAATGTATGATCGAGAGCTACGAGATTGGTAAATATGCCGAAATAATTGATGTTAACGGCAACAAGAGAATAGTAAGCTGGGACAGCATTCATGAGATCATATTTGATAAACCCGCTCCGGAAGAAACTGTTGTTCAGCCGGTTCCTGCCGCGGTCGTGCCGGCACCGGAACCTGCGGCGCCGGGCGGAGGATCCATGCTTGACCAGTTTAAAAAGAAAAAGGCTGATCCTGAAGTTGTTTCCGAGCCTGAGCCGGTCCCTGATGACAAACAGAAGCATATAGAAGATATCCGGGAAGAAAATAAATATCAGAAACCCAAGGTCGATCTTGATAGAAAGACCGGAAAAGTCAGCCTGGAATATTATAAGACACTCGAATCGGACTCCAAAAGAAGGAGCTGGATAGAGAACGGGGGAGTGCTGAACGGTTACGGTTATACTGTTAATTACACATATACCAGTATGGAATTCGAAAATATGGACACAGCATTTGAAATGCACGGTTTCGGTATGACATATTCAGCCAGCCTGAAATGGGTGAGGCCGCCCAATTACGATGAAGGCAAGAACACTTGGAGCGCGTTCTCTCTTGGAGCGGGAGGCTCGTTCAATGTGACTTTCGGAAGTATGGAAATGGATTACTTGTATTGGAACGGATCTTATTGGGTAAACACAACTACAGATATGAATATGACAATGCTCGCCTACGAGATATCGGGAACGGTCGGATACACATTCGGTCTTGGCAGATATTTGTCGCCTGAGAACTGGAACGGAGTCATGCTGGGCCTGTTCTGGAAACCGAACCTTGTAATGAGCAGATCGACTACAGAAATCGACGGTAATTATTATGAAGGGGATCCCCAGTCTTCTTTCAACATGACCGGATTCCAGTGGACGATAGATTTCGGTTCTTTCGGGGCTCTTGCCGATAAGCTGGCAAAAGAAGCGCACTTATCTATAAACGGGTTCATTATACCTGAAACAGATGAAACGCCTTTTATGCTGAGTATTGGTTTAGGTATTGTCTGGTACTAAAAAAATAATCAGATAAAGAGGAAAGATGAAAAAGCGCAAGTTCAAAGCAGCATTATTAGTATGTATCATGACAGCCGTTATATTCTGGGGATGCGAAAACGATCCTGTAAAAGCTGAACCTTTCGTCGACCATACAGGAGAAACGGGAACGGTGACAGATATAGACGGCAACGTATATAGCACTATCGGGATCGGCGGCCAGATATGGATGGCGCAGAATCTTAAAGCGGCACGTTTCAGGAACGGTGAGGTCGTGCCTGAGATATCGGACAACTCAGGATGGCAGAGCACGATATACGCAGCAAGGTGCAGCTACAACAACGATATCTCTGTCTCGTCCGAATACGGCTATATGTATAACTGGCATGCTGTATCCGACACAAGAAAACTTGCTCCGGAAGGATGGCATGTTCCTACCGACGATGAATGGGATACTCTTATAAACTGGCTGGGAGGACCCGACAGCGCGGGTGTCAAACTTAAGGAGGCGGGTTTCGGCCACTGGGCCGCGCCGAACGAGGGAGCGACCAACGAAAGCGGATTTAGCGCGTATCCAGGCGGCTGGAGAATAAATATGGGGAATTTCTACGATCTTAACACCCGCGGATACTGGTGGACAATATCAAACGATTATCTTCCTTCAACAATGGCTACGGCGTACGCGATGTACAATGACAGCGTGAAGGTCGAGGACCTTGCGGTGATAACAAATTTCGGGCTCTACGTCCGCTGCGTCAAAGATTAGACCCTATATAATAAATTAAGAAGGGCGGTTCGATCACCGCCCTTTTTGTTACAGCATATTTTTCACAGACTCAAGAGCGTCCTTCAGCTTTGATACGTCCTTGGCGCCCGCCGTAGCCAGATGAGCCGCTCCGCCTCCGCCTCCGCCGAGCATTTTCGCTACCTCTCCCACTATCCTGCCTGCAGGGATCGCTGCTTTCAGATCGTCCGTTACGGCGCATACGAGCGAGGCTTTACCCCCGATATCGGCTCCGAGCAGGATTATGGCGGACTGCATCTGGTTCCTCAAGTTCTCAGCCAGGTTTTTAAGTATCCTGGCGTCCGAGACCTGTACGATAGAAGAAATTATATTAATATTCCCGACCGTGATCTTTTTTGAGATAAGGTCCGTCATCTGCGAAAGAGCGAGTCTTTCATTGAGTTCGTTCACAGTTTTTTCAAGCTCGCGTTTTTCGAGCGCGGACTTCTGCAGCCTGTCAAGTATCTCCGGCTCTTTGACAGACATCATCTTAATTATCTGTTCGACAATATTTCTCTGATCGGCGGCTGCGGCTACGGCGTTTCTGCCGGCCACGGCTTCGATCCTGCGGATCCCCGCTGCGATGCTGGATTCGGAGAGTATCCGGAAATAACCGATATCGCCCGTGCGGTACGCGTGCGTCCCGCCGCAGAGTTCGGCCGAGATATTGCCCATCCTGACCACACGGACAATTTCGCCATACTTTTCACCGAAAAGGGCGGTAACACCTTCTTTACGCGCTTCGTCCAAAGATTTGATCTCGGTAGTAACAGGAAGGTTCATTCTGATAAATGAGTTGACGATGTCCTCCACACGCCTGATGTTCTCGTCGGACATCTTTTCATAATGAGAATAATCGAAGCGCATAATGTTATTTGCCACGAACGATCCCGACTGGGCAATATGTTCGCCGAAAACCTGCCTGATGGCAGCCTGAAGAAGATGCGTGGCGGAATGATGTATCCTGCACTCGTCACGGAACTCTTTATTCACCGCCTGTTCCAATACGCTGTCCTTTTTCGGTTCCGCGCCGTCCTTTTTTACAGCCTTGATGACGAAATAGTCCCCGTCCTTCTGAACGTCTTTCACTTCAAGCTCCGTTCCGTCAAGTATCACTGTGCCTCTGTCCGCGACCTGTCCGCCTGATTCGGCGTAGAAGACTGAAATGTCGGGCACCAGGTAGATATATTTATCGTCAGTTCTGAATTTAACTGCTCGCGATCCTGTTTCAAGCACGTCATAACCGTTGAACTCTGTAGCTGAGATATCACTGAGGACCGTCCAGTCGGCTTCGTCAGCGCCTTTGAATTTCTGGTGCCGGCGGGACTGGTCTTTCTGTCTGTTCATGCATATTTCATATCCGGTCATATTCATCTTAAATCCCGCCTCTTCAGCCATCTGCGCCGTAAGGTCGACCGGGAATCCGAATGTGTCGTAGAGCTTAAAAATTGTTTCTCCGTCAATTATCCTGTCGCCGCTGTTCTTTTCCTGCACGAATCCGCTGAAATGTTCTATCCCTTTGTGGAGCGTTGTCAAAAAAGCCTTCTCTTCGGCCTGTATTATTCCCTGAGCGTGGACCAGATATTTTCTGATCTCCGGGAATTCGTCTCCCATTACTTCAGCTACTTTTTCGGCGATTCTGTATATAAAAGGTTCTTTCATTTCCAGTTTTGTTCCGTATCTGACGGCTCTTCTGAGTATTCTTCTCAGGACATAGCCTCTGCCTTCGTTCGAAGGCATTCCGCCGTCGGATATGGCGAAAAGAAGAGTCCTTATATGGTCTGCGATGACCCTGTGCGGGACCCCTTTATCCCCGGCATCGTATTTTACGCCCGTAATATTCTCGATCTCAGATATGATGTCTCTGAAAAGGTCAATATGATAATTGGAGTTCTGTCCCTGAATGACCTGGCATATCCTTTCGAATCCCATGCCTGTATCAACATGTTTGTGCGGAAGCGGTGTCAGTTTGCCGGTCTCGTCCCTGTCGAACTGAATGAAAACGAGGTTCCATATTTCGAATATTCTTTCGCAGTCGCCGTTCGGTTCGCATTTGTGCCCGGGCAAATTCTGTTTACCGCAAAACTCCACGCCTCTGTCGTAATGGATCTCGGTGCACGGTCCGCAGGGTCCTGTTTCGCCCATCTGCCAGAAATTATCTTTGTCGCCGTGCCTGGATATATGAGTATGATCTATATCGGTAATTTTTTTCCAAAGCTCCTCCGCTTCATCATCATCCTTATAAACTGTAGCATAAAGTTTTGATTTGTCAATTTTCCACACATCTGTCAGAAGTTCCCAGGCCCAGCTTATAGCTTCTTTTTTATAATAGTCCCCGAAAGACCAGTTCCCGAGCATTTCGAAAAATGAATGATGATATCCGTCCTTTCCGACCTCGTCAAGATCATTGTGTTTTCCGCCCGCGCGTATGCATTTCTGGCTGTTCACGGCTCTTGTGTAATTTCTTTTTCCCGTACCGAGAAATATATCCTTGAACTGGTTCATGCCCGCGTTGGTGAACAGCAGGGTCGGGTCGTCGTACGGGACAACCGGAGCCGCAAGAACTTTGGAATGGTCTTTATTTATAAAAAAATCTATGAATTCTTTTCTGATCTGCTTAGAACTCTTCACCGGCTCTCCTTATATTTTGTTTATAATTCAATAACATTTATTTTCAGCACTTTCCCGCCTCTTTTCGCTTCATTCCCTATGAACCAGAAATCATCGAAATCAGTAGTTTCCCTCTCTTTTGACAATATCCTCCGGACCACAATATCGTGTTTTGAACCGATCTGCGACAGCGAATTGGAAAAGCTCAGTCCCCAGTCGGTTGAGAACAGTGCCCTGTCGTGTATCGGCGTCTGGCTCCTGCTTGCGAACTTTATCAGCTTTACCTGCACGCTTCCGAACCTGCTTTCCCTGAATTCCTGAAGCTTCTGTTTAAATACGGCTAGTTTGTCCCTGTATTCGTCAAGCATCAGAGCGTAGGATATAATCTTAATATCGATATCGTCGGGTATCCCTTTCAGAAGCTCAAGTTCTGACGGGAAGAAATACGGATCGACTATCTTGATGTATTTTTCGCTCATTCCCTCGATCAGCATAAGGAGAGTGTTCTTTCCCTGATCGGGATTTTTCATCTCGATTGTAAAATTATCCGGCAGTTTTTCGTTCAGAAGTTTGTAGCGGTAATAGAAATTCGTTATCCTGTCTATAAGTTTATCTGAATCGCCGGCTTTTAGCCCCTCGATCTCGCCCAGCTTGATGTTATCTCTTATAATCTCCCTGTATATCTGTTTCTCAAGCTCAAGTTTGTTGGAGAATTCCTCGACTTTCTCGTGATAGTCAACAAGAAGCTGGTCTTTGATCTTTTCAACGCTTTCCCTGATCTTATCATCCAGCAGTTTCTGCACGCCTTTCACGGAAATGAGTTTCTCAAAATTGATGTCTTTCTCGTCAAGATCGTCAACATCTATCTCCGTCTGTCTCGGTATATGCTTTGTCAGGCTGATGTCTTTTTTAAGTCTCAGTCTTTTTGCAATAATGTCTTTGTGTTTCGGATAGATTTCCGAAAGATAGATTATCTTTTTCTCAATAATATTGTCATATATCTCAATAAAACCTTCACACTCAGACTCCGCCTCATACTTTATCAGAGATATGAAATCGATAATGAAAGTAATGTCATCGATCTTCTCATTCAGCACTCTGTTGTAATAGTAATAGGCCTGCCTTGATGTGTCGTTATTCTTTATGAAAGACGAAGCTTTTTTCAGAAGCCTGTCCTTTATTTTTACCGACAGCCTGTAAACAAAATCGGGTTTGATGTTCTTTGTGATATAGTCTTCCCACGATATGCTGAATTTACATTTGTCTTTCTTTTTATCGAACTCCTGATATATAAAACTGATCGAAAATCCGCTGTTCTGAGACAGATAAATGTTCTCATAGGGAAATTTTAAATAGAATTCCTTTTCGAGAAGAGATTTGGCGCCGTAGAAAACAAGCTCGTCATCTTCCTGGACAAGAATTCCTGTTTTTGGAAGCAGTGTGTTGCTTTCAAAATAGATCAGGGAGTTGATGAACTCTCCGTAAATTATCCTGTCTGATTTGACAAGAGAGTTCACGTAATCTTTTTCGCCTCGAATTTTGATATAATTCTGGATCTCGGATTTTTTTGACATTATGCGTCTCCGTTATCTGTTCTGTCTTTTTTTGTCTGTCTGGACTATTTTTTCCTTGCCTTCATTCCCGTCGTAATTTAAAAAATTGCTCTTGGGGCAACCCTGACAACCGTTCGGCGACAGCTCGTCTTTGCTGTTCTTTACTACTTTATACGACTTTTCCATGTTCTTCAGAAATTCGTCCTTTTTCATTACGACGGTCTCCCCGCTCTCAAAATCCAGAGTAACGGTGCCGTTGAAGATATCGATCAGCGAAACTGTGGCTTTTCCCTTATCGGTCTTTATCACCGATCCTGTATCGGGTATGCCGCTCTTTTGCGACAGGTAGAAGTCGTGCTCGTATTTGAGGCAGCACTGCAGTTTGCCGCAGGCGCCGGAAAATTTTTCCGGCTTTACGAAAAGGTTCTGGTCTCTTGCCATGGAGACATTTATCGAAACGAAGTTGGTCAGGAACTGCGAGCAGCACAGTTCTCTTCCGCATATCCCGATGCCGCCTGTTTTCTGAGCCTCGTCCCTCACCCCGATCTGCCTCAGTTCTATCCTGGTCTTGTATTCGCCGGCTAAGACCTTGACGAGCTCTCTGAAATCGACCCTGCCGTCAGCCGTAAAATAGAACACAAGTTTCTTTCTGTCGAACTTATACTCAATATCAATGAATTTCATTTCGAGGCCGAGTTTTTTAGCCTGCTTTCTGGCGTTTATCAGAATACCGTCCTCGATCCGCCTGTTCTCTTCGAGCCTTCTCATGTCGATCTGGTTGCTTTTGCGGATAATGTTCCCGGCTATATCAATATTCTCTCTCTTAAGCTGTTTAACGGTTATTCCGCTCACGCTGCCCATATCCTCGCCGTCCTCATATTCGACAATTATGAACTCGCCGACTTTAAGCGGAATAGCTTTGGGATTGAGAAAATAGTGCTTTCTTACGCCTTTAAAATTTGTTTCTATCAGAAATTCTTTTCTGTCCTCAGTCGTCAGCTCAGAAGTGTCTGTCGTTGGGGAAATTATGTCTGATGTAACATCTCTTTCTGTATCGTCTGCCACTTTTTGTATTCCTCTCTGAAATTTAGGTATAGATTGATAAGCAGGAGCCTGGGGCTTATGTTCCTGCGGTACATCACGCTGAAACGCTCGAAATCCGTCATAAGAATCGATCTGCTTTTTAAAGATATTTTCTTTTCGCTGCCGTATGTTTCTGCGATCAGGCTGCCGAGGGTTTTTCTGAAGATGTAATCCGTTTCGGTGTCCGAGAACTCCTTTATGTCCTCTAAAAATGTGTCAATAAGTCTGACTGTTTCCGGCGGAAGAGTTTTTAAGAAGATATCGGTAAGTTCTTTGTGCAGGCGTTTAATATCGCTGCCTGCCTCAGATACAAGTTTTCTGAGCGTGTCGGTGCTTCCGAAAGAATTAGCGGCCAGTTCGGTAACAGAACCGGGTTCGGTATCAGGAAAGTATTTTGCGATGTAGCCTGTTATGTCTTTTTCAGACAGGGCAGGGAACTCGATGTTCAAACATCTTGATCTTATGGTGTCAAGAACGCCGGAAGGATTCTCCGAGATAAGTATAAAATACATGCCGGCCGGGGGTTCCTCAAGTATCTTCAGAAGCGAATTCTGCGCCTCTTTGTTCATAAGCTCGGCAGGTGTTATTATCACGAATTTTTTTGATCTGGTTATCGAATTGAACATGGCGAAATCTTTGATCTCGCTTATCTGAGCGAGCGTTATATACCTTCCGGATTTGAAGCTGAATTTGTGATATCCTTTCAACGCGGCTTTCTGCTTAAGCTCGGAATTTATCATGTCTGATTTTTCTTTGATCGCCTTGTCCGCGTCTGAAGTTTTTATTATTGACGGGAATATGTAAAGAAGGTCTTCTGAAGAGAAAGAACCGTATTTTCTGCATGATGTGCACTCGCCGCAGTACCCCAGTGTGCCTTTACTGTTCACACAGTTAACGATCCTGATAAGCTCGAGCGCGACAGCTTCCTTGCCGACCCCCGCAGGACCGATGAAAAGATAAGCGTGGTGGAGTTTTTTGTTAAGTATCGCTCCCGACAAACTTGAAGTTATTTTTTCCTGCCCTATTACATCGCCGAAAAGGTTCAATCTTCCACCGTTCCTTCAATAATTCTACAGTTTTGCGCCGTTTACCGCTGCACGCGCGGACAATATATCAAAATATAACTGATATGTAAAGAAAATAAAAGAGAAATAAGCAGTAAACTCTTTGATAATCGGCGCGGATTTCTTATATTTAGCTTATATGGAGAGAAAGTGGAGAGGAGAATGGAGAAAATATCTTACATAAGCATAATGAGCAATAAAGTGAAAACTTACGGCGGGATCAATCTCGCGCAGGGAATACCCGGATTTTCTCCGCCCGAAGAACTTTCAGATATCCTGGGATGGATATCATCGGACAACATCCACCAGTACGCGCCGGGGAACGGCAATATTAAGCTCGTCCGGCTTTTAAAGGAAAAGTATGCTCCTTACACCGAAGAGAACATTATGGTCACGAACGGCGCGACCGAGGCTATTTCGCTAATTTTTACATATCTGAACGGAATTCTGCCGAAGAGCAAGACCGTTTTAGGCTTCGATCCGGTATATGAAAGCTATTCGAGGCTACCCGGCATTTTCGGAAGAAAATATGTGTCATTTCCGATGAAAGAGGATCTCAGTATTGATTTTGAGGAGCTCGAAAAGACCGTAGTTGACAATAAGGTCGGACTCGTCTTCGTAAATTCACCGGGAAACCCGTACGGAAAGATCTGGACGGAAAAAGAATTTGTAAAGCTTAAGGAAATTTCTGAAAAGTACAGGATCTATGTTATAACCGACTGCGTGTATTCGGATATATATTTTAATAAAAAGCCGTATCAGCCTCTTTTTGAAAGCGAATATTTTTTCTATGTGAACAGCTTTTCAAAACTCCTTTCGATCACAGGATGGAGAGTAGGATATTTTATGGCCTCAAAGAAACACATATCGGAAATAAGGCTGATCCACGATTATACCGGTCTCTGTGCGCCGTCTATTCTTCAGGAAGCGATAGCGCTTTATCTCGACAGGCACGACTTCGGTAAAAGATATGTAACAGACCTTCGAAAGAAAATGAGAACTTCATTCGGGCTCCTGAGCGGAAAACTGAAAGACTGCGGGTTCGACATCCCTAAAATAGAGGGGGGTTACTTCATCTGGGCGAAACTGCCGGAAGGTTTTGACGACAGCCTTAAATTCTGCATGGACCTTTACGATAAAAAGAAAGTCGCCACGGTGCCCGGAATTCACTTTTCAGATAATGGGCAGAAGTGGGTGAGGTTCAACATAGCAAGGCCTGTTGAGGAGATCGAAGAAGCGGGGAAGAAGATAATGGAATTCGTGAAAAGGTAGACAATGATCATAGCGGCACTTGCGTCAGCTCCCGGCAAAGCGGGAATATCAGTAATAAGAGTATCCGGAAAAGGCTGCGTTGAGCTTGTGCGAAAATTTTTGACTTCTAAGAAGGCCGGCAAATCATTCAAATACAACAGATTGTACTTTTCCCCGTTCGTGAACGAGGGCGAGTTCATTGACGAAGTCACGGTCGTATTTTTCAAAGAAGGCCATTCTTACACGGGAGAAGAATCGGCCGAAATATTCTGTCACGGTTCGACTCTGATAGTAAGAAAAATACTCGAAGCGCTTTATGAAGTAAAGGGGGTAAGAGAGGCTGAACCGGGCGAGTTCACGCAGAGGCGTTTCATGAACGGGAAAATGGATCTAGTTCAGGCCGAAGCCGTTATAGACCTGATCAACTCCGAAAGCGAAGCGTCCCACATCGCATCAAAGGAGCAGCTTGAGGGCGGGCTTTCTGACGAACTCAGAAAGATAAACGATATGCTCGTTGAGCTTATTTCTATCCTGGAACTGGAGCTCGATTTCGCCGATGAGGATCTCGAATTCACGCCTAAGGAAGAGATCGCCGGCAAGGTTGATTATGCTCTGGAAGTGATAGATAAATTCATTCAGGGCTACAAAACAGGCAGGATATTCAAAGACGGCATCAAGGTAGCTCTGGCCGGCGAGGTAAATGTAGGCAAATCCTCGTTAATGAACAGGCTTTTAAAGTCCGACCGCGTGATAGTGACCGATATTGCCGGCACCACAAGAGACACTATAGAGGAAAAGATCGAAGTTCACGGCTATCTTTTAAGGCTTTTCGACACAGCCGGCATCAGGGAGACTTCGGACATAATAGAAAATGAGGGAATAAGCAGGTCGAAAAAGATCCTCGAAGAAGCCGATATCGTACTTCAGGTGATAGACTCAACGAAGGCGGGAAATGTGCCTGAAATTAAAGCTGAGAACCTCATAAAAGTTTACAACAAATGCGACCTGAAAGAGTTAAGAGCAGGCAGAGGCACAATCAATGTAAGCTGTAAAACGGGGCAGGGGATAGAAACACTGAAGGAGATGATCGTCAAGTCGGTAATAGACGAAGATCTCACTTATCAGCCTTACTACATATCAAATCTGCGCCATCTGAATATACTAAAAGAAACCGCGTCTCAGCTCGAACAGGCAAAAGTATCGATAACCCAATCTCAGACCAATGAGGTAGTTATACTCGATCTAAGGCAGGCTCTCGACACACTCGGCGAGCTGACAGGTGAAACGACGAGCCTTGATATTATAAATAACATCTTCGGCAAATTCTGCATAGGAAAATAGATTATGAACAAGCAGATACAGGCATACAAAAACAGGCCGACCAGAGCGGTTATAGATATGTCTAACCTTAGGGATAATTTTGAGGTAATGAAGTCGTTCCTTGGCAGCGGCGTTAAAGTTATGGGCATCATTAAAGCCAATGCGTACGGTCACGGTATGCTTGAAGTCGCGAATGAGCTTATCGACCTCGGGGCAGACTATTTCGGCGTGGCTTTTCTGGAAGAAGGAATATTCTTGCGGGAGCACGGTATAAAAACCCCGGTCCTCGTCATGGGCGGCATAAATGTGGAGCAGATACCGGAATTTATAAAATACGACATCGATATCACTACTTCATCCATAGAAAAGACGAAGGCTGTAAGCCGGACCGCGAAAGAGCTCGGGCAGACGGCAAAAGTCCATATCAAGATCGATACCGGAATGGAGAGGCTGGGGGTTCACTGGTATAACGCGGAGAGATTTCTCAAAGAGACTTTTAATTCTCCCAATATACTCGTGGAAGGCGTTTTCAGTCATTTCGCTATGGCCGACAGCAGAAAGGACGACGAATTCACTCAGCTGCAGATAAGCAGGTTCGACGACATACTGGAAATGATGGAAAGGTCGGGGTTGAGAACAAAATATGTTCACTGCGCGAACTCGGCCGGGATAATAAATTTTAAAAACTCGCACTATAATATGGTCCGTCCGGGTCTCATGCTGTACGGCTACTCGGAACTTCCTGAAGGATATAAAGGAGAACTGAAACCTGTAATGACGCTTTTAACTAAGGTCTCGTATTTTAAAGTAATTCCTCCCGGAACGGGAGTCAGCTATAACCATACTTTTGTATCGGACAGACAGACGAGGATAGTTACTCTTCCGGTGGGATACGGAGACGGCTACAACAGGCTTCTTTCCAATAAAGGCGAAGTCATTATCAGGTGCCGCAGGTATCCTGTAGTCGGCAATATCTGCATGGACCAGATGATGGCGGATCTGGGTCATGACGGGGTCGCCTTTAACGGGGATGATGTTCTTCTTTTCGGCAGGCATGACGCCGATGAACTCAGGCTTGAAGAGCTATGCGAAAAAATAGGCACGATACCTTACGAGATACTCACAATGATCTCTAACAGGGTGCCGAGAATATATATCGGGTAAAATAAAAATAAATCTCTTTTTTTTGACCAACGCCGTTATTTGGCGGAGGTGATTATTTATATTAAAGTTCACTTGTAAAAGTACCGTAAAACATGTATCTTTCAAAGGCGGGAAGCGGAATGAAGGACATCAAAAAAACGAAAATATCTTTTCCGGATATAAGGATAAACATTCAACAAATGAGACAGTTTTACTCAATTTGGCAGAAGGCTTCTGCAAAATTACAACCCAAAGGGCAATCAGATCAAATTATTCAGAAGACTTCTGAACAATTCAAATATGACGAGTATTGCATTTCTCGGATTATACAGAAGGCTTCTGCAAAATTCATCAGGCTCAATCATGGAATAGTACATTAAAAAAAATCGGAGGTTATATGCGCTTGAGTATCAAATTAATAACATTAGAAAGAAATAAACTACCTGTAGATTACCGAAGTATGCTGTTATCTCTTTTCAAGAGTTCATTCGCTGCGAATGATTTTGAGCGAAAAATCTATTTTGATGACAACAAACAAGAGAACCATGATCTCCGACCGTTTACTTTTGCAGTGTATTTAACAAATCCTAAATTCGAGAAAGAAGAGATATTGCTTGAATCAGAGAGCTTCACGGTAAATTTCTCGACCCCGGATTTTGAAACAGGGATTATGCTCTACAACGGGCTGCTTGGAGGCAAGAATAAACCGTTTGAGTATAAAGATAGCTGCAAAATAAAAATCGAAACGATCCATCTTAACAAACAGGAAAAGACTATTTTCAAAAACGAAGCAGTCTTTAAAATGCTTTCTCCAATAGTCGTAAAAGAAAGCGATCTCGAAACCAATCACGATAAATTCTATTCACCAGCCGAACCGGAATTCTTTACACTTCTAAATAAGAATTGCGCGATGAAAGCAGAACGATTTTTAAACAAATCTATAAACCTAACCGGATTTGAAGCCGTCAGTTATAAAAAAATTCCAGTCAGGCTAAAAGGACATTTCGTAGAAGCCTATCAGGGCATTTTCAAATTAAAGGGCGAGCCCGAATTATTGAATTTGCTCTATCAGGTTGGTTTAGGCGCAAAAAACGGATATGGTTTCGGTATGATGGAGGTTGTAGAATGAAAGATATAGAACAGAAAGAGGTGTTTATTGGTCCAATCGAAACTCAATCCGAAAATGTGTCTGAAAATATAACAGTAGAGATGAAAGACTGGCTTTTCAATGCCGGTTTGGTAGGCTTCGTAAATATTATGAAACATTCAGGAGATAAGGTCGTTTTGAAAGGGTGCAGTGTTGAATTCGATACTGAAGTCCTAACTAACTTCGAGGAAAAATACTTCAACTATTTTATTGACACTTATGAAAGAAAGTTATCATGGTATAAAGTGGTCAGCGTAAGAAACTTCTTAGACCGGCATATTTCAGAGAATTTCATTAATTTTGATGATAAGTGTCTCGAACATCTTAATGAATATATCGGGAGTTCATCAAAAAGCGGAAGTTTAAAATACTTGTTGAATAGTAACAGCTATAAATCCGCTTATGAGTTGATCGGATATAATTTTGATGTCTTAGCCATTGAGAAGAAGATCCAACCGGTAAAAATTAAAAAGGGTGAAGATATTACCAAAAGGATGTCTGAAATAATAGATAATATGGTTAATATTAAGGTTATTACCGATTATTTTCTTTCTCAGAAAAGCAAGAAGTATCTATGCGGAAAAAATGTTATTTACACTATTATCAAGAATGCTTGGAGCGGTGTTTCTTTTTTGAACAGCCAGGTAAAAGAAAAAGATTTCTATCTGGACTTCAAAAAATATTTTATTGAAGAAGTTACGAATTATAGTAAAGAGAATAAAGCAAAATTCAAATATATGTGTTTCTCCTGTTCTTCAAAAATAAAGAATCTGGACAATGATCTAAGCTTTATGAATATTACAGGCTTCGACACAGGAAGAAAACCCTCTCATGTATGGAATTTTGTAAATGATGTAGCAATTTGCCCGATCTGCAAACTGATATATTCGTGCGTACCTGCCGGATTTAGTTATGTTTACAGCCACGGCATTTATATTAACGAAAATCATTCGATCGAAAATGCTTTGAGAATAAACAACAGAATTAAATCTGAAGTGCTTAACGATGAAAAGATGAATAAGAACACGACATATAAAGCTCTCATTACAGCCTTGAAGGAATCAATAAATCAGAGTGCGAAATATGAGCTTGCCGATATACAGGTCGTCAGATACGAAAATGATGACGGTAAAGAGAAGTATAAATTCAACATTCTTTCCAAGAAAATGCTGGATGTTCTTCATGAAAGCGAAGAGCACCTGAACGGTCTTCTAAATGCAGGCTATAACGAGATCAAAACTTACTTTAATATTTATGAAGATGTAATGAAACTGATCCTGAATAACGAAAACCTGTTCCTTCTGATCCACAAACTGTTCATAATAAAAATTACTAGGCCAAGTGATGCACATTACGGATTCACTCACATAAACAGTATTCTGAAAATCAATAATAAATATCTAAAAGGAATCGGATGTATGGAAAACACACAGAAAGACATCGTAGATTCGGCCAGAGGCGCAGGATACTGGCTGAAAGAAGCGTACAAGGCTAAAAATGCCGAATCCAAACTGAACGGTATCTCTTACCGTCTTCTAAACGCGCTTAAAACGAATAACAGAGGCACTTTTATGGATACGCTTCTCAACTGCTATCTTTATGCAGGAAAGGAAGTGCCTATGCTGATCGTAGAATCATTAAAAGGCACTAACGAGAATTTCAAAACGATCGGTTACGCATTTACATCGGGTATGATCGAAGGATCGGATCGCAAAACAAATAATAATTAAATAAGGAAGAAATCATGAAACCAAAAGGCTTAATTCTGTCAATGATCTTCGAAGCTGAAAGCGCAAATTACGGAGAAGGGATCGGGAATGTCGCTTCGCTTAAAAAGATGTCAAGAGGTAACGGCGAGCAGTACACTTATATTTCAAGGCAGGCGATCAGGTACAACATAATCGAGCAGCTCAATGAGAATAAAGTCGTTACACCTGATCTTATCGCGGAAGGAAGCGGTGACAAGAAAGTGGTTCAATTCGCTCCTACAGCTACAATTAAAGATTATCCGGAGATCGATTTTTTCGGATATATGAAGACGAAAAAAGGAGAAGGAAGTATTACCAGACCTGCAGTTGTAAGATTGTCAAATGCTGTATCATTGGAGACTTTTAAGGGAGATCTGGATTTTCTGACGAACAAAGGTCTAGCAGACAGAATTAATGAAAATCCGAATATCGCACAATCAGAGATACACAGAAGCCATTACCGCTACACGGTAGCGGTCGATCTTGACGAGATAGGCACAGACAAGAACGATAATATCGAACTCGATAAGAACGAGAGATCAAGAAGGATCACGAAGCTTTTAGACACGATCTCTATGCTCTACAGAGACATAAGAGGTAGAAGGGAAGACCTGAAGCCGCTTTTTGCTATAGGCGGTGTTTACGATGTAAAAAATCCTGTTTTCCAGAATGTTCTTGAGATCAGTGATAACAAAGTGGTTGTATCAGCCATAGAAGGAGTTCTTTTCGATACTATAAAACCGGATACTGTCTGCGGTCTGATCGAAGGAAAATTCGGCAACGATAAAGAGATAAAAGAAAAACTTCAGGCAGTTAGCATGCCTGTAATGTTCGCAAAGTTGAAAGAAAAAGTAAAAGCTTATTATGAAAGCAATTAGGTTTATTGTCGAGCAGGAACTTGTTAATTACAAAGTGCCGACAAGCTTTCAGCTCAAAGAGACATATCCGCTACCGCCTTATTCGACTGTATTGGGTATGATCCACTCCGCCTGTGGTTTTACTGAATACAAAGAGATGAAAATAAGCATTCAGGGCAAATATCATTCCCGTGTCAATGATCTTTATACGAGATATGAATTCAAGCCTGAAATGAAATATGAGGCAGGCCGACATCAGCTCGAAACTGCGGGATTCGGAATAGGCAGAGGCGTAGCCACAGCAGAATTGCTTTCCGAGGTCGAACTACTGATCCATGTAATACCTGAAGATCAAATCCTGACAGAAACGATCTTTAACGGATTGTATAATCCTTTAGAATTTCCTTCACTGGGCAGGCGTGAAGATCTTGCAATACTAAAAGATATCAGAATAGTGGAAGTATTCGAGAAGATTCCTGAAGATGATATTGAGTTGCAGGAGGACTATTCCGCATATATTCCTATTGAAATGCATGATAATTATAATGTCATTTTAAGAGGTGCTTCTTACGGAATCGAAAACCGAGGAACTGTATATATGCTTAATAAGAATTACACGCTACAGAATATGGGTACAGAAAAATATCCCCGATATTTCAGGAATTGGAATAAAGTTAAGGTCGTTTATTCATCGGGCATTATTGCGGCTGAAGAAGGAACGATATCTGTTGATCAGGATAATAAAATTGTGTTCGCTGTTTAGGAATTGATAATGAATAATTATCTGGCAAAATCATATCCCAGAGAAACGATCGCCGAGCATACCGACAGACTTCTTGAAAGTTATGATATTTTGAGATCATTATATCCTTTTCTGAGAGTTAACTGGGAACTATTACGGTTTGCCTGCCTATATCACGATCTTGGCAAGATCAATAAAAAATTCCAGTCTAAGATCGAAGGTATCAAAGTTTTTGATGACGAAATAGCCCATAATATGCTGAGTCTTGCGTTCATCGATCCAAAATTCTTAAAAGAAAAATACTTGTTTACTGACGCAGATATTTCGCTTCTTGCTCAGGCTGTTGCCTATCACCACGATAGAGGCGATTACGACGACATTGATGACAATGCGATAGAATCATTAAAAGAAGATGCGGAAGGTTTTATATATCCAAAAATAATCTTAACCAGGATAAAGCCAATCAGCGCGAGGTATTTTTCTAATAACAGAGTTTACGGTAACAGCAAGAATTTTTTGGACTATGTGGAAATAAAAGGATTACTGAACAGGCTTGATTACGCAGCAAGCGCACACATCTGTGTTGAGGTCGGGAACGATTTTTTACTTCAGGGATTAAACGGGCTTAAATACAAATGGAATGAACTTCAGAAATTTATGCTCGATCAATCCGGCGTTAATGTTATCGCAGTCGCGCAGACAGGCATGGGAAAAACCGAAGCAGGTCTGCTCTGGATAGGCAACAACAAAGGATTCTTTACTTTACCGCTCAGAACAGCTATTAATGCGATCTATAAAAGGATCACTGAGGATATTGCAGGGATAGAAAATAGAGAGAAAGTAGGTCTATTGCATTCCGATACTTATAGCAAGTACCTTGAGTATGCATCAGAAGAATCAGATACGGAAGTATATTACAACAAAACCAGACAGCTTTCTTTACCACTGACAGTCTGCACGCTCGATCAGATATTCGATTTCGTTTTCAGGTACAGGGATTTTGAGCCTAAACTGGCTACACTTTCATATTCAAGGATCATTATCGATGAAGTGCAGATGTATTCGCCAGATCTTCTTGCATATCTGATCCTCGGCCTGTATTATATAGACAGAGTTGGCGGAAAATTCGCTGTCCTTACAGCAACTTTACCTGAAATATTCACCGATCTACTGCGTAAAGAAAATATTAAATTTATTCTGCCACCGAAACCATTTATCAATGATATTGTCAGGCACAGTGTAAAAGTTGTTGAATCAGAAATAAAAAGTCCTGATATTGCAGACAATTATAATAACAATAGAATTCTTGTTATCTGTAACACGGTGAAAAAAGCTCAATGCATTTACAATGAATTGCGAAGCGATCCAAGATTATCTAGTGCTGAAATAAATCTCATTCACTCAAAATTCATAAAGAAGGACAGGAGAGAAAAAGAAACCGCTATTATAGAAACAGGCAGAAAGAACAGTCAGAATACAGGCATCTGGGTAGCTACGCAGGTTGTTGAAGCTTCGCTAGATATTGATTTCGATTTTCTTTTTACCGAATTGTCCGATGCAAACGGACTTTTTCAGAGAATGGGTCGCTGCTTCCGAAGCAGAGAATTTAGTTTAGAAGGCTATAACTGCTTTGTGTATAACGGCGGAAAAGCACAGTGTAGCGGAGTTGGCTATAATATCGATGAACAGATATTCGAGCTTTCAAAAGAAGCTTTAAAAAATGTAAACGGAAAAATTACCGAAAGCGAGAAATTGGCCATCATAGGCAACATTTATACTACTGATAAGCTGAAAAATACTGATTACTACAGAAAAGTAACTGATAACATTGAGTATGTAAAGAACATACCCGAATACGATCTGAGCAAAGCTGATGTAAGGGATAGGTTCAGAAATATCGATAATGTAACAATAATGCCTGAGATCGTTTACAACGATAATAAAGAAACTGTCGATCGCCTAGTAGCTGAGATAAATCGGATACAGAATGAAAACGAGAGCAGAGCTGAATATAGAGAAGAAAGGATCAGGAACATTTACAAGCTCAGGGATTTTACTGCTGACATAAGAAGAGATGAATTTTTAAAATTATCCGTGTTAAATAGAATAGCTGTAAGTAAATATGAAGAGATACCTGTCGTAAGCTGCGAATATACATTTGAAGAAGGAATTGTAATAGAGAGAAGAATAAGAACGGACAACGAGAATTTCGATGCAAGATGTTTCTAGAGATAATCTCCATATCACCGGTTGTATGATCAACTATTTCTTCATCTGTAAGCGAAAGCTTTGGTATTTCTGTAATCAGATTCAGATGGAGCATAACAGCGAGCTTGTTGAGATTGGTAAAATTATAGATAAAACCAGCTACGGCAGAGAGAAAAAGTCAATTATGATTGATAATACTATCTGTATTGATTTTATTGACGGGAAAGGAGTGATCAACGAAGTAAAGAAATCAGACAGTATGGAGGATGCGCATATTTGGCAGTTAAAATATTACCTCTATTTTCTAAAGCTGAAAGGAGTTACGGAAGTTAGCGGTTCGCTTGATTACCCCAAATTAAAACAGAGAGTTAGGATCGAACTGAATGAAGAAGATATCAAATTCATCGATATTATGCTAAAAGAGATTCAGGATATAAAACTTCTTGAATTGCCACCGGCTGTTATCAATAGCAAAATTTGTCAGAAATGCAGTTATTATGAATTGTGTTATATATAGATTATGAAAAGAAATTACTATCTGTTAAATAACGGCACTCTTAAACGCGAAGATAATTCTTTATCTTTTATTAACGAAGACGGCGAAAAAAAATATATACCTGTAAACGATGTGGATAATTTCTACATATTCGGTGAAATGAATCTTAATACTGCGCTTATCAATTTCATAGCCCAAAGCGGAATAATTTTACATTTCTTTAATTATTACGGATTTTATACAGGATCATTTTACCCCAGAGAGACCTTAAATTCAGGTATGTTGACGGTAAAACAATCAGCTTTTTATCTCTCCAATACAAAAAGACTGGTTATAGCCAAATCGGTCTTAAAAGCAGCTACATTTAACATTCTTCATAATTTAAAGTACTATCTGCGTAACGGGAAAAATGAACTTAAACACCATATTGATACAATTACGATGTTATCAGGTGAATTGGAAAATCAGCCTGACATTCCTGAACTAATGGGAATTGAAGGCAATATCCGTAAAGTTTATTATGACGCTTTTCCGATAATCATCAATCAGGATATTGAGTTTGAAAAGAGGGTGAAAAATCCTCCGGACAATATGATAAACAGCCTAATATCTTTCATTAACACTCTGATTTATACAACGGTGTTATCTGAAATTTATAAAACTCAATTGAATCCATTGATTAGTTATCTCCACGAACCCGGGACAAGACGCTTTTCCTTAAGCTTAGATATATCTGAAATTTTTAAACCTTTAATCGGTGATCGTTTGATTTTTTCTTTACTAAATAAAAACCAGATTACTCTTAATAGCTTTGAAAAAGATTTGAATTATACTTACTTAACTAAAAAGGGTAAGGAAACCATACTCAGAGAATACGATGAAAGGCTTAAGACGACCGTCCGGCACAAAGAATTGGGCAGGAATGTTTCTTATCAACATTTAATCAGACTTGAATTATATAAGCTTGTAAAGCATCTGATCGGAGAAAAAGAATATAAGGGATTTAAAATATGGTGGTAAAGGAATGTACGCAATTCTAATGTATGACATACAGACAATTACTAAGCCCGGGCAGAGGCGAATGAGAAAAATATTCAAACTGAGTAAGCAGTATCTTAATCATGTACAGAAGTCAGTTTTCGAGGGCGACTTGTCAGAGAGTAAATATCTTGAACTGAAAATAGGATTAGAAAGCATTATTGATGCTAAAACAGATTCAGTAATATTCTTCAAAAGCCGAGATGAAAAATGGCTCGATAAGGAAATGATCGGATTGCAAGATGATAAAACAGATAACTTCGTTTAAATTTCAGCCGATGTGAAGGAATTGGTCTTTGAAATAGAAAAAATAAGTTGATCCTATCTTATCTTTGTTCTGTAACTCGATGATTGACAATAATATAGATTATCCGTCGAATAATTCATAAAAAAAGCACTATCAATGTTCGGCGGAATTTCATATTATTCCTTATGCGAAAAATTCAAAAAAGATATGCCTGAATTTTTCGCGTTTTAATCTCACCAAGCTGGAATGTAAAT
>CAZYNH010000007.1:52028-132332 GCA_964648295.1 uncultured Bacteroidia bacterium
AAAAAGATATGCCTGAATTTTTCGCGTTTTAATCTCACCAAGCTGGAATGTAAATTATATATGCCGGCAGCTGGTCTCGCAGGTTCACCGTAGTTTTAATCTCACCAAGCTGGAATGTAAATGGCATGATTTAAGATATTTTCGGCGATAGCATAGAGTTTTAATCTCACCAAGCTGGAATGTAAATGCCGAAACGCCAAGAAAAGTATTGTCAGGGTCATCGGTTTTAATCTCACCAAGCTGGAATGTAAATAAGAAGAGCGCGGTTTTATCTTAGCTGCTTATAACAGTTTTAATCTCACCAAGCTGGAATGTAAATATGAATAAGACGAATGTTATCAGCACTGACAGCCTTCGTTTTAATCTCACCAAGCTGGAATGTAAATGGTTCTTGAGTTCTTCAGTGACTTCGTGATCTGTCTGGTTTTAATCTCACCAAGCTGGAATGTAAATCCGGACGCCGTGAAGTTTATCGTTGGCGCGTCCATTGTTTTAATCTCACCAAGCTGGAATGTAAATGTATGTCCGCCTATTTCAAAAGCGTCAGTTCCCGCAGGTTTTAATCTCACCAAGCTGGAATGTAAATATGTTCAGACAGTGATCGAAATTGAAAATAAAGGTTGTTTTAATCTCACCAAGCTGGAATGTAAATTTGGGAAAGGTTACTCTGAAGATACCGACCCTGAAAGTTTTAATCTCACCAAGCTGGAATGTAAATCGAGACGGATTCGGAAATGTTTTTATTCAGGCGACTGTTTTAATCTCACCAAGCTGGAATGTAAATTAATGGCAGAATACCAACTGAAATACGAGTTTGAAGTTTTAATCTCACCAAGCTGGAATGTAAATCCGCAAACAGACAAGAGGATGCAGTCCGTAGATTAAAGTTTTAATCTCACCAAGCTGGAATGTAAATATAACTTGGAGTTCTTATTCAGTTACCGGGAATATTGTTTTAATCTCACCAAGCTGGAATGTAAATTTGAAATTGTGACGGTTAAGAGTACCGCCCATTTCGTTTTAATCTCACCAAGCTGGAATGTAAATACGAAATAGACGAAAGCTCAAATAAAATGGAGCTAGTTTTAATCTCACCAAGCTGGAATGTAAATGAGCCTCAAAACTTCCTGGCTTACTTCCGACCCGTTGTTTTAATCTCACCAAGCTGGAATGTAAATGCATTATTGAGCAGGGCAGATATAAACTACACTCAGGTTTTAATCTCACCAAGCTGGAATGTAAATAATGCTCGGGTTTCCGGCGATGCTCAGGTTTACGGTAGTTTTAATCTCACCAAGCTGGAATGTAAATTTTCGAGGCTTTGTTTATGTTGTTCCTGACCCATAGTTTTAATCTCACCAAGCTGGAATGTAAATTCTGCTTTTGCGGATTGCGAAATACCGGAACTCAAGTTTTAATCTCACCAAGCTGGAATGTAAATCAATCTAATGAAAAAATAACTGTTGAGTGCTATACGAGTTTTAATCTCACCAAGCTGGAATGTAAATGTATCTCGTTAAGAGGCTTTTAACACAGCACGACGGGTTTTAATCTCACCAAGCTGGAATGTAAATTTGTAAGGCAGAATTGAACGGTTACTTATAGTCACAGTTTTAATCTCACCAAGCTGGAATGTAAATGTGAATACAGTACCGGA
This sequence comes from uncultured Bacteroidia bacterium, assembly GCA_964648295.1. GTDB lineage: Bacteria > UBA4055 > UBA4055 > UBA4055 > UBA4055 > UBA4055. The sequence goes on from CAZYNH010000007.1 coordinate 53,686, forward strand.
AGATCTGTCCCGCCGTCAAGTTTTAATCTCACCAAGCTGGAATGTAAATTCGATTATTTCTTGCTGTCTTGACTTCATTAATATTCGTTTTAATCTCACCAAGCTGGAATGTAAATAATAATATCTTCCTCTTTCCCACCATTCTTAAAATAGTTTTAATCTCACCAAGCTGGAATGTAAATCATAGATCGGTTCAAAGTATCCTACTTTATTCCGATTGCTTTAATGTGTCTTTTTTCGTATTTTGCATGCTTTGAGTTAATGGAGGGCTTTTTGAAGTTTTATGAGCATACTCAGACGGGGAATTATATGCTTTTTGGTTTACTGCTATTTGTTGCCTTACTTTTTTATGCGCTTGCGTCTAACGGAAATTATCCCGGCATATTTGTTTTTTGGGCTATCCTTGCATTAGTTTTTCTTAATTTCAGATCGCTGACGGTTTCGGTGAGTTACGAGGCTGTGATGTTGAGTTACGGTTTAGGTATGATCAAAAAAAGGTTTAATGCGAAAGATATTGTTTCTGCTGAGCAGGTCAGGAATAAATGGTGGTGGGGTTGGGGGATCAGATATATCGGCGAGGGCTTTCTTTATAATGTTTACGGCCTTGATGCTGTGAGGATAGTGCTTTCAAATGGAAAAGTTGCGAGAATAGGCACGGATGACCCGGCAAATCTTCTTAATGCCGTAAGAGAAGCGGCGGGTATAAAAAAGGAGTATGACTGATGAAGCGGTTAATGATATTATTACTGATCTGGAGTGCGGCGATGTTTTCACAGAACGGAGGTTTCAAGCTGCTGGACGCTGACCTGAATGATGTTTCATGGAAAGATATGGTTACAAAGGCGGCCGCGGCTGATGTTGTTTTTTTCGGCGAGACGCATAACAGCAGGATCGCGCATGAGATGGAGCTGCAGCTCGCCAAAGATTTGTATGCAGCAAAGGGAAATAAGCTGAAGATAGGTGCCGAAATGTTCGAAACGGATAATCAGATTATAATTGACGAATATTTATCCGGATATTTCGACGATTCGAAGTTCGAGGCTGACGCAAGGCTGTGGCCGAACTATAAGACGGATTACAGGCCTATCCTTCAGTTCGCGAGGGATAAAAAACTCAAGTTCATAGCTACAAATATTCCGAGAAGGTATGCAAGCATGGTCAATTACGGAGGTTTTGAAGCCCTTGAAAAACTGTCAAAGCAGGCTAAGTCCTATATAGCCGACATGCCCGTAAAATTCGATCCCGAACTTCCCGGATACAAGATGATGATTCAGAGAATGGGTGGAATGGGCGGCGGGCACGCAAAGATCGACCCTGTGAATCTTGCAAAAGCGCAGGCGGTAAAAGACGCCACAATGGCTCAGTTCATCTTAAGGAACATGGATAAGAAAGGATTGTTCTATCACTTCAACGGAAGCTATCATTCATACAATTATGAAGGAATAATGTGGTATTTGAAGCAGCTTGACAGAAATCTAAGAATGTTTTCTATAACCGTGGTCGATGAAGATAATTTCGAGCAGGACAGAGACTCATATAAACATAAAGCGGATGTGATCATAATCCTTCCCAAGGATTCACCGAAAAGCTATTAAATTTAAAAGAGGGAAAGTAGCGCAAATGACCGACAGATCTACTGAACGGACGCTGGGTTTCGACGCCGTAAGAGAAAAGTTAAAAGCTATGGCGACTTCGGAAAAGGCGAAGAAATATATTGAAGAGCTTGAACTGACGGACGAGATGCCGGTCATTCTTTCTTCTCTCGACCTTGTATCAGAAATGAAGAAGCTTTTAAGCGAGTCCGACCTGCCAATTCACGGGATCAGAGATATTGAGACGCCGCTGAACTTTCTCAGAGGACCAGAACAGCTTATGGAGCCTTCAGACCTTTACGATATAGCCGGCACGATGGGTGTGGCGAGGAGGATTTTCTCTTTTATCTATTCAAAAAAGGAGACATATCCTTATCTTTACGAGATATGCGGAGAACTTGAGATATTCGAGGATATCGAGGATGTCATCATCAGGTCGATTGACGAGGACGGGCAGGTACTCGACAGCGCGTCGAAGGAGCTTAAAAGTATAAGGAGCTCAATAACGACCGCTCAGAACAGGATCAGGAAGAAGACAGCCGACATTTTCGACGCATACGCTCATGCCGGCTACACGCGCGAGGGGGAGATCACGATCAGGGACGGCAGGTTCGTTATACCTGTCCGCGCAGACAAACGGAGCAAAGTGAAAGGTATCGTCAGGGACGAAAGCGCGACCGGCGGGACAGTGTTCGTGGAGCCTTACGAGGCGATCGAGATAAACGCGGAGCTTGAAAAGCTCGTCAGGCAGGAGCGCAAGGAGATAGAAAGGATAATCAGGTCTCTGTCAACTCAGGTTTTCCAGATAAAATCAGAACTGATGAGCGATCTCGAGATACTTACAGAGACCGACATAATATTCGCGAAAGCAAAATTCAGCATAAAATACCACTGCAGTCATCCTAAGATCAACAACAAAAACATCGTGAACATATATTTCGCGCGTCATCCGCTCCTTCTCGATTCGCACGGCGAGAAAGGCGTTGTTCCTCTGGACCTGGAGATAGGCGAGAAGTACAACACGCTCGTAATTACCGGACCCAACGCGGGAGGAAAAACAGTCGCGTTAAAGACTGTCGGGCTGTGCTGCATAATGATAAAAGCGGGACTGCATGTTCCGGCTCAAAGCAACTCGAACATCGGAATATTTTCCGAGATATATACCGATATCGGCGACGGACAGTCTATCGAGAACGATCTCTCGACCTTCAGTTCACATATAAGCAAGATCTCCGTAGTGCTTAAGGCGAAAAGCAAAAATACGCTCATCCTCTTAGACGAGATAGGCGCTTCTACAGACCCGGCGGAGGGTGCAAGTCTTTCCATGGCCGTTCTGACCGAGTTCACAAAAAGAAAGTATATCACCTTAGCTACAACTCACCAGGGGATCCTGAAATCTTTCGCCTACAGGACTAAGGGAGTGGAGAACGGTTCGATGGAGTTCGACAAAAAGAACATCACTCCTACCTATAAATTCAGGGCCGGCATCCCGGGTTCGAGCTACGCGTTCGAGATATCAAAAAGGCACGGTCTTCCTCAATATATAATCGATAATGCCAAAAAGCATCTTTCGAGTGAAAAGGAGGACATTGAAGGGCTCATTTCCGAGCTTGACGGGAAGATCACCGGCTACAACAATCTGCTCAGGCAGTCAAAGTCGGTGAATCAGCAGCTTACTGAGCTTAAGGAAATGTATAATAAAAAGTTCGAGGATATTTCCAAAAACGAAAAAAAGATACTGAAAGAGGCCGCCAGAAAAGCGCAGGCTATTATTGAGAATTCTAATAAAGCTATCGAGAACGCCGTCGCGGAGATAAGGTCGTCCAAGGCCGATAAAACGGTCATAAGAGAAGTCAGGTCGGAATTAGAGACCGAGAAGAAAAAGATAGATGTGATCGCAAAAGAACCCGAGAAGAAAAAAGAGGCCTACAAGGGCGAAGTCAAAGCCGGCATGGAGGTCATGATCGCGGGATTTTCTACTTCGGGAATAGTCGAGTCGGTCTCGGGGAAGAACGCTGAAGTGACATTAGGCAGCATCAAGATGAGGATAAAGACTTCAGATATCATCGGGGCCGTTGAAAGGGAAGAGGACATTAACGTCAACATCAAGTTCAGTCCGACTGAGGATAATCCCGTTACGATGAGGCTCGACCTTCGCGGGAAAAGAGGAGACGAGGCCGTCATGCTCGTCGAAAGGCATATCGAAAATATGATGCTACATAATATCACTTACTCAGAGATAGTTCACGGTAAAGGTCAGGGGATACTTTCAAAGCTCGTCAACGAATATCTCGACAGGTGTCAGTACATTAAACGCAAAAAGTTCGGCGAGTACGGCGAGGGAGACTACGGGGTCACTGTGATCGAGCTGAAATAGTGAGTATATTTATCTCAATAAAAAACGCCAAGCAGGTGTTACTTGGATTTTACCGTGTTCAAGTGTGATCTCTTCTTCTTCGTTTCTGGTTACTATCGTTATAAAACACCCCTGATCGGTAATTAAATTACACCACTTAAACAACTAAGTGGAAGGAAATTTAACCACATTATGGCGTAATTGGCAAGATAAATTTCAACCGATCGAAATATTTGCTTGGAAAATGCGAAAACATCAGTTATATTTGACTTTATCCAACGGGGGTGCTTGTGGATTCGACGGGATTGATCGTTGGATTGGATCGCATGCCGATAACCACGGGTATATCGTTAAAGATCTCGTGAAAACAATAAATGCTAATTACGATTACGCATTAGCTGCCTAATAAGCGGCAGCTCGTTCACCGCCGGGGTTCCGGTTCTTCCGGCGGATGGGCGCCATCCTGAACCGGTTTGCTCTGATCCTTGCCTGAGGGTTCAAAGCGCGACTAATCAGGATCGCCGTGAAGGTGCCGCGTGCGCCCGGAGCCGGCACGGTTAAAGCTAAAGGCGTAATAAGCATGTAGAGGTTCTTTCGGACGCTTTTTCGGACAGGGGTTCGACTCCCCTCATCTCCACCAGAAAATAAAAAACCGCCATATACAGGGCGGCTTTTTATTTTGAAACTGTTTTAATCAGTACCGTCCGCCCTTGTTCCTGGTATCAATCTTCCTCGCCGAATGAATTTCGCATTTCTCTGTCGGGATGTAATTTTTATTGTATTTTTCCCTGTAGGTCTTGGGGCAGTAAGGCCCTGCCTGTTTCATGCTTTCACGGCAGGTTTCTATTTCCGTAATTCCCTCCGGCACGACAAAATCCTCAGCACCCCATCTGAGCCTTCTGTAAACCATAGTTATAAAGTCTCCCCAGAGAGGCAGGGCAGTGTTGGATCCGGTAGCCCCCTGACCCAGCTTGTATGCAGGGTCTTTCAGCCCGACCCAGACAACAGCCGCTATCTTGGGAGTGAACCCGCAGAACCAGGCGTCAGTGAAATCATTGGTCGTACCGGTCTTGCCGGCCACAGGGTAACGGAAATCGTTATACCACCTCAGTCTTTTACCCGTTCCGTTATCTATCACATCCTCCAGCATATTTGTGATCAGATATGCGGTTTCCTCAGATATCGCGACAGATTTTTCCGGAAAATTCTGCACAACTATGTTTTCGTTCTTGTCTGTGACCTTCAAAATATCTATCGGTTTAATGTATGTTCCTCTGTTGGCTATTGTCGAATAACCCGTCAGAATATCAACAGGCCTTAGAGCGCCTGAGCCGAGAGCTATCGAATTTACAGGAATAATATGCCTTGTGTTAATGCCCAGTTTTTCAGCGTAGGATATCACTTCTTTGGGTGTGATAAGCTCCATTATAAGTCTGACAGAGATCAGGTTAAGAGAATGCCTCAAGGCTTCTCTTAAGGAAATATATCCGCCAAGATTCTCAGTGTCGTAGTTCCCGGGCTGCCATCTGCTTCCGTCAGGCATAACTACAACTACTGGCTGGTTTATGAGCATTGTCGCCGGAGAGTACCCGTTATCAAGAGCGGTGAGGTAAACGACGGGCTTGAATATGGAACCGGGCTGTCTCCATGCCTGTGTAGCGTTATTATACTTATGTTCCCTGAAATCCGTTCCTCCTACCATTGCCAGTATATTGCCGGTGGAGGGTTCTATGGCCATTAGCGCTATCTGAGGTTCAAGTTTTGCGTGCGCGAGCGAATCTATCATGAGGGTGTCTTTCATCTTGGTTTCCCATCTCGTAGAATCGTAATTCGCTCTCACATATTTTCTCAGCCCCTTCCATTTATCTTTAACGAATCTGTCTTTAGTTTCTTTATTAAGGACCGGGACATATTTTTTTACCATCGAATCGGCTACCGCCTGGATCCTTGTGTCCAGCGTAGTGTTTACAGTCAGTCCGTCCTTCAGATAATCAAGTTTCCATTCGTTTTTGCTGTCCCTTAACTTTTGTCTTACATTCTCCGTAAAATATGGGGCGATCCCGTCAAAAGTCTCTTTTTCCTCCCTTAAAACCAGAGGGAGAGTTTTCAGAGAATCATATTCGCGGGCCGAAATGAATTCCATGGACATCATATTATAAAGCACAAGATTCCGTCTTTCTATCGCTCTTTCGGGATGTTTGAACGGATTGTAGTGGGCAGGAGCCTTAAGTTGCGCTATAAGTAAAGCGGATTCTTCCGTTTTCAGATCAGACGCGTTTTTCTGGAACATCATCTTCGCGCTCGACTGGATTCCGTATGTGCCTTCGCCGAAGAGGCACTGCATGAGATACATCTCCAGGATCTCTTTCTTTGAATACATACGCTCAAGCTGTATCGAAGTAAGAAGCTCTTTAATTTTCCTTTCAAGATTTTTCTCGAATCCGATCTCGTTATAAAGGTTTCTTGCCAGCTGTTGTGTTATAGTCGAAGCACCGTGAACATTCCTGCCGGTCAGTTTTCTCGGCAGAGCCATAAGCGCGGCCGTGGCGGTCCTTTTTGAGTTGAACCCCCAGTGGTTGAAAAACTCCCTGTCTTCCGTTGAGATGAGCGCCTGTATCACATGAAGCGGGATGGAATCAAGGTCTATCTGGCTTCTGTTCTCAGAGAAAAATTCCTTTATCAGAACCCCGTCGGAGGAATAAACCTTTGTAACAAGGTTGGGCTCGTATTTCTCAAGTTTCTCGAACTGCGGCAGATCGTCTGCCAGGCTGGAAATATAAAAATAAAGCGCTGATATAAAAATTACAGCTGAAGCCGCGACTGTGAGAACAAGAATTGCGGTTATTTTTAAAATGCCCGGATCATTAGCGCGTTTTTTTCTCATCGAATCTCTCTAAAGTTAAATTTCCGTTGCTGTACATACCGTAAGAAAAATATCTTATCCAGTCCCCGGCGTTAAGATAGACTCCGCTCGCCGAACTTCTCAACTCCGGGAGGTGAAGATGGCCGAGTATAACAAAGTCAAAGCCTTCACTTATTTTTCCGCAGGCGAAATCAAAATACTCGTCTTTCCATTTTGACCTGTCGACATGCCTGTATTTCCTGCTGCTTTTAGATGTAAGCCGGGCTATCATTATTCCCAGGTCGGGCGGTATAAATGTTCTGAAAAGAAAATTGCTCAGCTTTGAGCGGAGTATTTTTTTCAGCATTCTGTATCCGCCGTCCGAAGCGGCGAGTCCGTCCCCGTGCGAAACGAAGAATTTCTTCCCGTCGTGTGTAAATATATGATCGTTCGCGACACAGTTGAGTCCGATCTCATTTTTAAGATAACTGCCCGGGTTAAAATCGTGATTTCCGGCAACATATGTAACCTTTATCCCTTTTTCGATCATCGATCTCAGCTTATAAAAAATGTCAAAATGGAACGAGGGGATCACGGATATCCATTCATACCAGAAATCGAATATATCGCCCGCCAGAATTACTTCGAGCGCGTCTTTTTCAGCCATATCAAGAAAGTCAATGAACCTGCTTTTGGCGTTTATCGTGTCTTCGGTCCTGTCGAGCTTCAGATGAAGGTCGGAAACAAAATATATTTTTTTTGAGCTGTCCAATTTTTACCTTCCAGTGATATACTTAATCATATCGACAGCCAGTTTTTCGGCCGATTTTCTCTTTACAGTCGCTCTGTCTCCGGAAAAAATATATTTACGGATCATTTTGCGCCCGTCTTTCCTTAAACAAAATCCCGAGAACACTGTTCCGACGGGTTTTGTTTCCGTTCCCCCGTCGGGTCCGGCTATTCCGGACACCGCGCATACGACATCTGATCCCGTTAAGGCCAAAAGACCGTCCAGCATCTCGGAGACCGTCTCTTCCGAAACAGCGCCGTGAATTGATAGAGTATAAGGATTTACCGAGAGTATTTTGAATTTACTGTCATTCGAATAAGTTATATAGCCCTCGCGGAATACGGCGCTTGATCCTGGCACATCCGTGATCAGGCTCGCAAAAAGGCCGCCGGTGCAGCTTTCCGCCGAAGAAAGCGTAAGTCTTTTATCGGCCAGAACCTTAACCAGTTCATGCGCCGGATCTATGATCCCGTATGCGAAAGCCTTTTCTCCGGCCAGCCCGGATATTTTCTTAAAGGCGGCGTCAACTTTTTGCGCTCCGTCCTCCGTTCCCGCGCTTTTTATCCTGACGGTCACTCCGTAACCATGCGGCAGGAACGCGATGGCGCACCCGAAAGGGAAATCCGGTTCTGCAGAAAGAATGGAGTAAAGGTTGCTTTCAGGTATGCCGGTCGTGTTTATATCGCGGTAGTACAGGTCTTCGGGTGACCCTCCCAGCTGAGGCAGAACCGAGCGTAAGAACATCGCCCTCATTTCATTCGGGACGCCCGGCATGCAGAAGATTTGTTTCCCGTTTATCTTAAAATGCATTCCGGGCGCGGTTCCTTCATCGTTCCTTATATACTCTACTTTATCAGAATCCGGGAATTCGGCCTGTTCTCTGTTGATCTCGTGCGGAATTATACCGCGTTTTGAGAAGATATGAAGTATATGTTCCCAGATGTCAGGCCTGAATTTAAGCTCGAATCCGAAAAGGGAGCATATTGTTTTTTTTGTCAGGTCATCGCTGGTGGGCCCGAGCCCGCCCGTTATCAGAACAACATCGGATTGATCCATTCCTTTCTCAATTTCCGAGACTATGCGGCCGGGTTCGTCTGGGATAACGCTGATCCTTTCCGTCATGATGCCGATGTCATAAAGCTTTGAAGAAATAAAGGAAGCGTTCGTGTTCGGGGTATGGCCTGACAGGATCTCGTCCCCGATGTTTATCATACTGCATGAAATTTTAGTTTTCCTCATTTAATACGATCCCTTCCTGTATTCCTCAACGCCCCTGTAAACACCCTCGAAAAAGTCGTTCTGTCCGCTTTCAGATAAAAGATATTCAAGGGTTTTGTTATTAATAATAAATCCGGCTTCGATAAGAGCATGCGGGATGGTCATTCCCGAGAATATAACAAGGTTCTTTGTTTTGATCTTTCTTTTTGCGTTGAAAGGTTTCTTGAGCGAAGCGGGGATGGTCTTTGCCAGGACAGATGAGAGTTTCTTGTGCTGTTCAAGAGCTTTCTCCCTGAGCTTCATCCACTCTTTTCTGTTACCGGCCTGAAAGTTTATGAACTCGGGCATCTGTCCGAGAGAGCTTCTCACTATCATTTCCGCGCCGAAATACCTGTCAGTCTGCCAGAAATTTTTATTTTTTGTTGAAGCCGAATTCAGATGGACAGATAAAAACATGTCCGCATTTCTGTTCTGAGCTATTCGGTTTCTTTCATGCAGGCTCGGATAGTAGTCGCCGTCCCTTGTCAGGAACACTCTGTACCCTCTCTCCTCAAGATATTTCTTAAGCCCCCTGCAGAGAATAAGGTTCACTTCCTTTTCTGAGTAGCGGTTGCCGTCAGGATTTCTCAACACGCTCATCGCGCCCGGATCGTCGCCGCCGTGGCCCGGATCAAGAACGATCGTATATTTTACCTCTTCGGCAGAAAATTCGTCAGCCGCGGTATAAGTCTGTTCAGGAAGATATATATTTACCTTCAGTGAGTGCTTGTCCTTCAGATTATCGCTTTTTTCGAATTCCTCGCCGAACGATCTCTCGAGAGTAATATCGTAGTTGGACAGCAGATTGATTTTGAACTCAAGTGTGTCGTTTTTGAACTTCCATTCAAGGTTATCAATGCCTGATCCGGGCGGAGCCTTTGATGATGTTTCGGCGGAAAGGACCTGTTTTCCGGGTATTTTCAGTGTCAGTGTCCTGCCGTCAAAAAGGGGAGGGTTCTCATAATTTATCGAGTCTCTGGAACTGATATACACAGTGGTAACATCTTTATCGGGAAATATCTTGATGAAATTAATGAACGAACCGTTATTTTCGTTCTGTTTCATCTCAATGGTCATTTCAACATTCTCAAGCGTATTGACTGCTCTTAGTATCTTTTCCTTAAGGTTTTTATTGTCATCTGATCTTGCCGCCAGCTCACGGTAACCGTCTGTTATCTTGGGTTTAAGTCTGTTGAGCTGATCCTCTGTCGCGTTGTTCACTATTCCGTCCAGTAGCCTTTTAATTTTTCTGCTGTATTTGAACTCATAGTCGTTCAGGATAAGGAATATCGCGCTCTCAAGCGATGAATCCAGTCTGTTCAGGGAAATTTCCGCCGAGGACAGCATATAGAACAGATTGAGTTTCTGGTCCTGCGTGAGTTCGTGTCCGGAAAGAGCCGCCCTTATCCTGTTCCCGGCGCTTTCTGTATCCCCGTTCCTGTAATCGAATTCGATCATTACCAGGTCGAATTTCAGCCTGTTGGCAGGGATCAGACCGTCCCTGTCCGCCACGAGATATAAATATTCCGCCGCCGAGTTGAGTTTGTTCTGTCTTATCAGGGATGTTAAAAAAATGTAGTAAAGATCGAATCCGATATTTTCTGTCACCATTGAAAACAGGCCGGGTTCTGTCTTCAGGACGGATCTGATGAATTTTTCAGCAGCGGTGTAATTTTCAGTCCTGAAATAAACAAGTGAAAGGAGTTTTTTAGGTTCAGGATTTTCAGGATCCTCCGCCACTCGCGCAGCCAGTATTTTCTCCGCGTCATTATACTTTTTTTGCGCTATTAGGGACATCACATCGCCGGAGTTCTCTTTTACAGATACACGCTTCTGTGAGATCCCTTCCGAGCCGGCAGGAGTGCAGGAGCAAAAAAAGATCAGAAAGAGCATGACCGAAGCTAAATATATTCTAAAACGGTGAGTTGTCAACCCGATCTCCGAATCAGTAGACTATGATATAGTAAATTACATAAATCCATGAAAGTAATCCGTGGATGATCGCCCACAGTATGGAAGTGTTGGCGTGCCATGATATAGCTATGGCCAGCGCTGTTCCGAAAGTGATACCCGTTTTTACCGTTTCGGTCCTTATTGACATTCTGCCTCCCCGGTTTTTTATATAAACCCTTTACCAAGAACGCTTTAAATATATAAAAGATCAAGCTTATTTACAAAGGCAAATATCACTTTTTTTTACTAAAAATATTACTTGCAAATGCTCATTACTGTAATTAAAATGAACAGAATTAAATGTAACTAAAGTACAGGGTGACGAAATGAAAAAATTAGCGAACCGTACAACAAAAGTGACCAGGTCAAAAACCTTATCAGTGACCGCGAAGGCTAATGAACTGAAGGCAAAAGGAGAGGACATTGTGGTTCTCACAGTCGGCGAACCTGATTTCCCGACTCCGGACAACATTAAGAAAGCCGGCATAAAAGCGATAAACGACAATTTTACCAAATATACCGCTGAAGGCGGAATAATAGAACTGAAACAGGCCGTCGTTAAAAAGTACAAAGACGATTTCGGGGTGAGTATAACACCCAAGAATGTGATATGCTCCAACGGGGCGAAACATGCGCTGGCGAATGTGATCCTGGCAGTTTGCGAAAAAGGCGACGAAGTGATAATTCCGCAGCCCGCATGGGTTTCCTATCCCGAGCTTGTAAGGCTGGCCGACGCTAAACCCGTAGACATAAACACTGACGAGAGTACAGGCTTCAAAGTCACTCCGGCGATGCTGAAAGAGAAGATAACAGATAAGACAAAGCTTATAATACTCTGCTCTCCTTCAAACCCGACAGGATCGATCTATACGGAAAAAGAGCTCAGGGAGATAGGAAGACTCGTAAAGAAACACGACCTTTACATGATCTTCGACGAGATCTATGAGAAACTGATCTTCGACACCAAGAAGCACTTCTGCATGCTGAACGTTGATAACATCAAAGACAATATAATCTCCATAAACGGGGTTAGCAAGACATACGCGATGACAGGATGGAGGATCGGTTACGCGGTCGCGAACGAGGCGATAACCGATGCGGCCCACAAGATTCAGAGCCACATGACATCGAACCCGAATTCAATAGCGCAGAAAGCCGCTGTCGAGGCGATACTGGGAGACCAGGCTGAGATAGAGAGAATGAGAAAGATATTTGAGGAGAGGCGCGACGCAGGATACAAACTTATTAAGAAAATTCCCCGCACTGTCTGCTACAAACCTGACGGAGCTTTCTATTTCTTCGTTGATTTTTCAGCATATCTCGGTCTTAAATTCAAAGGTAAAGCAATAAAAACGAACGATGACCTTTGCGATTTCTTTATTTCGGAGCTTAAAGTCGCGGCTATAACAGGTTCAGCATTCGGAAGCGATAAACATATCAGGTTCTCTTTCGCTACCTCGAACGAAAGGTTCGCGGAAGGAATGAACAGGATAATCAAAGGTCTTAAACTTTTAAAATAATGTCTGAGAAGATCACATCAAAGAACGCGGTGATAGAGCTGCTGAATTCGGAACCCTCGCGGATCGAGAAGGTTGTTCTTGACAGGGGGCTCAAAGGTCCCAAGGCCGATGAGATAATAAGGCTCTGCAAAGAAAATAAGGTGAGGTTCGATTTCTCGCCCGACAGAGGAAGGGGAGAGGGCAGCGGGATCACGGCCTTCGTATCCGGGTTCCGTTACAGCGTCCTAGAGCAGCTCGACCTTTCAGCCGAGGATACGGTGGTTATCCTTGACGGGATCGAAGACCCGCACAATCTTGGCGCCATAGCGAGGTCCGCGGCGGCGGCGGGTTGCGGCGTAATGGTGATCCCCGAGCGGAATTCCGCCTCGGTGACCGATGTGGCGGTCAGTTCTTCCGCCGGCAATATTTTCAAGCTCAAAGTCTGCCGTGTAAAAAACATCGCTCACGCGATAGATCACCTCAAGGACAACGGGTTCTGGGTGACCGGGACGGACATGAACGGCACCCCGCTTTTCGCGGGTTACGATTTTACCGGAAAGTCCGCGATAGTGATCGGCAGCGAGGGAAAAGGCTTAAGGCAGCTTGTTAAGGAGAAATGCGACGATATAGTCAGTATTGAGCTTGAAAACGGCGTTGAATCTTTAAACGCCTCCGTCGCCGCCGCGCTGGTCATGTTCGAAAGGAAAAGGGGTTCTAGTCGTTGCTCATAAGGGAAACGATGCTTCCCGTCTTGAGAAAATTTCTGATCTTAAAATAAATATATAAAATGCCCCCGGCGGTCAGTGAGACAGATACGATCAGGAACGCGGAGAAATTAAAGTCCGTCTCGATCATTCTCGTTAACGCCGTACCTTCGTTTAGAAGAATGAAAAGCCTTATCATGACGAACGCCGATCCGCCTCCCGCGATCAGGCCGTAAAAAATGTATTTCGCGTACTGATACAGCCAGATCATAATGATCTCGCCGTCATATGCCCCTATCGCCATCTGGATGCCTATCTCGCGCTTCAGATAAAGAAGCATGTATCTGATCTGGTTCTGTACGAAAAGGACTATTACAAGAATTATGAACGCCACTGGAAGAAAAAGCAGGTAGTCCAGCCTGGAAATATATCTGTTTATGGTTCTGAAGATGTCATTTTCGTTCTCCAGTATCCGGTAGCCTTTTTTCTCGATCATGTCGGCGGCTTTTATCATATCGGCGGATGTGCCGAAGTATATTTTTACATTCGAAAGCGTTACCGGCGCGTCTATTTTTTCCGCTATCTGCATAAGAATAGCCACCGGAATAGTAAGTCCCAGAAAATGAACATCTCTGTCGGTGCCTACTATCGTCACCTTCATTGAATGTGTCTTACCGGTGCCTTCGCTGATCGTGCTCGCTCCGGCAGTAAGGTCGAATTTTCTGCCCACCAGTATCTTTTCCGTCATTTTTGGGAGGTCGTTAGCCGGCGCGAAACTCGAATTGTAGATATCTAAAAGCTTCGATGATGCTATTGCCCTTATCGCATCGGTGTTCTTTTTGCTGTACCAGAGCCCTTTAAAAGGTCTGTCCTCGCCGAAAACGGACAGATCCGTTCCGTACCCGAAGTCGAAAAGCTGTCCGCTCATGTGGGCCGGCGCGTCGAGATTATATGTCGGGCTTACTTCGGTCACACCGGAAAGCGATCTTAAATAGTCAATATCCTTATCGCTCAGCCTGCCTTTGCCCAGAATAGAAGGAGTGTTGAACTTGAAAACGCCTATTTCAGTTTCTTTCGGGGCTATTGTAATAAAGGTGTTATTTTCCGAGCTGAATATTTTTTTTATTGTCGAGTGGAAAGTTGACGAGAAAGAGATTATGAAGAAAAGAAGGAAGAACATCAGGGTGAAAACTATGAATACCTGGAATCTGAAGCGGTTCTTGTGCCTGAAATAATTCTCGGAGATATTTATAAGGCTCTTTAGTTTCATTTCCCTTCCTTATACCGTAGGGAAAATAAGAAGTTTTAGGATGAATTGCCACAACTAAATAACGGTTTTTACGGCTGTAGCTTTGAAAAGCAGATAAACGGGGCTGTCCTTGCCGAGTTTCATTTCTTCAAGGGAGTTCTTTGTGATCAGGACGGTGAAATCCTCTCCGGCTGAAACGGTCAGCTGAAGGGATGCAGGGGTATCTGTTATGGCTTTAACAGTCCCGGGTAGGCAGTTGCGCGCCGATGTGTGAACTTCGTTAAGGGAAACTATTATCTCGTCCGGGTCAATAGCCAAACTGATCCTGCCGCCAACTTCATGGTCCGATGAAAAATAAAGGCGATCGATCTTTTCGTTTTTAAACAGATAAAGCTTTTCAGAGCACTTTTCCGCAAAACCGGTAAATACATTTTCCCGCGGTACGGGAAATATTTTTCCGTCCGTAACGGATATGATCTCGGGAGAGAGGCGGTATGCTTCCTCCTTGTGGTGCGAACAGAAAATTATAGTCGAGCCTTTTTCCTTATTATACGAGTTCAGTATCGTCGAGAGCAGCTCCCTTCCCTCCGCATCGAGCCCCGCTGACGGTTCGTCGAGTATGTATACTGGCGTGTCCAGAACCAGATTCCGGGCGAGACGGACGCGCTGGGATTCGCCGCCGGAGAGGCCGTGCAGGCTCCTTTTTGCAAGGTGGCCGATCTCGAGCCGCTCAAGAATTTCGTTTACCCGTTTTGTGATGTCGGCAGGCAAAACGCCTCTGATCTTGAGCGCATAAGCCGCGTTGTCGAAGACGGTGCCGTGAAAAAGCCTTCCGTTCTGGAGCATGAAACTGATCTTTCTTACGCTTTCAAGAAGCATCCGCGGGTCGCTGTGATCGATCTTTTTTCCGATAAAGGAGACAGATCCGCTTTCGGGTGCAAGCTGAAGCCCAGCCATCTTCAACAGAGTGGATTTCCCTGATCCGTTAGGACCTGTCAGGCAGTAGATCCTGCCCTCATCGAACCTGAGAAGCCCCGAATCGAGGGAGAATGCGCCGAACGATATTTTCGCGTTATCTAAAAAAAGCATCAGTCCGCACTCCTGTACAGTCTTGTGAATCTTGCGAAGGCGAAGTTTATCGCGAAAGCTACAGCGAGAAGAACCAGTCCGAGAGCTATGCTCAGGCCGAACTCACCCTTGCTCGTCTCAAGCGCTATAGCTGTCGTGATCGTTCTGGTGTAATTGCGGATGTTGCCTCCGAGCATCATGGAAACGCCGACCTCGGCGAAAACCCTCGAAAATGCCGTTATTACGCAGGCGGCCACTCCGAAACGGGCTTCGGAAACGAATATAAGTATCTTCTGGAATCTGTCGGCTCCGAGTGACGATGCTGTCTCCCGCACGCTTCTGTCAAGAGATTTTATCGTTGAAACCGTAAGCGAAATGATTACGGGCAGTATCAGAAAGGTCTGGCCGATAACAACGGCGGTCTGAGTAAACAGAAGGCCGAGACCGCCGAGAGGCCCCCTTCTCGAAAGGATCGAATAGACCATAAGCCCCACTACTACAGTAGGTACAGACATCAGGCTGTTCGAGACAGTAATAAGGAGCTCCCTGCCCCTGAACTTCTTTAGAACGAGAAAAAAAGCCGCGGGCACCCCGAGAAGAGATGCCAGCAGTGTCGATAATACACTTAATTTTATTGAAAGAAAAACGATACTCCAGAATTCACTGTCGCTCGATAAAATCAGCCTGAAAGCTTCAGATATGCCATCGAAAATGTAACCCAATCCTATTTTGCCGTCCTCGGATTCTTAAAGTTCGGGAAATAAAGCTGTTCGCCGTTTATCTTATAATCCGCTATCATCTTCTGGCCTCTCTCGGAAGTAAAGTATTCTATCAGTTTCATGGTCAGGTCATATTTAACGTGCGGAAATTTTTCGGGATTTACGGCAATTATTCCATAAGGATTCAATAGCTGATCGTCACCATCCATAAGAAGAACCAGCCTCGTTTTGTCTTTCTGGAAATTATAAGTCGCCCTGTCAACAAGGACATACCCGTTCTTTTCATCGGCCATTTTCAAAGTTGCTGCCATTCCCTGACCGGACTCCATATACCATGTGTCTTTTGAACTGACAGGCGAGATATTTATTTTTTTCCAGAATCCTTTTTCCTTTTTGTGAGTGCCCGATTCATCCCCTCTCGAAACGAAAGGCTGTTTTGTATCAGCTATAAGCTTAAGTACCTCGGTCGCCGATTTAACGCCTCGGATCTTTGCCGGATCTTCTTTCGGGCCCATGAACAAGAAATCGTTATACATCACATCCTGGCGGTTCACTCCCCATCCTTCGGCCACGAACTTATCCTCGTCGGCTCTTGCGTGGACAAGAATTATATCGGCATTTCCGTCTTTAGCCACCTGAATAGCCTTCCCGGTCCCGAGGGAGAGGCAGTGAACTATGCAGTTGTTCTCCTTCTCGAACGGCTTCAGAATATAATCCAGCAGTCCCGTCTCGTAGGTGCTCGTTGTAGTCGAGAGTGTTAATTTTACCGGATCGGGTTTTTCCTGAGCTGTAACGGACACAATCATCACAAGTCCGAGTATCAGCGACATCATTTTTTTCATTTGTTTCTCCTTCACATTTAGTTATTAACTATATGCGAATGGAATGAGTATTCATCTGCTGAAATTTTCTCCTTTCCAAACGCGGGAGGCTGAGCTCTTTCGGGCGCAACCCTTCGGTTCCGTTCCATAGGTCTGCGCCTTTAGGAATAGGAACTCGGAGCGGTAACTTTTTACCGGGGTAAATTTAAGACAACAAGGCCTCTAAGTCAATAAAAAAACCGGCGCTGAGGCCGGTTTTTAAATTCTATCTGTCGAGATACATTTTAAGTGTCTTCGACCTCGATTTGTGCCTTAATCTCTGAAGAGCTTTCTCCTTGATCTGCCTTATTCTTTCCCTGGTCAGAGAAAGTTCCTGGCCTATCTCCTCAAGCGTAAGCGGTTCATAACGGTCTATCCCGAAATACATCGTAATGACCTCTTTTTCTCTCTGCGACAGGGTTGCGAGAGCTCTTTCGATCTCGACCGAAAGAGAAAAATCGGTGATCTCGGAGTCAGGCTGCGGCGACTGGTCGCTTTTTAAAACGTCGATGAGTCTGTTGTCCTCGCCGTCCTTAATAGGCGAGTCAATGGAAAGATGCTGGCCGGAGATCTTTAAAGTGTTGTAGATCTCGTCTTCAGTTGTGTCCATAATGCCCGCTATCTCTTCCATGGTCGGTTCCCTTTCGAACTTGTTCTGGAGAGCCGATCTTGTTTTGTGTATCTTGTTCAGAACGGATATTTTGTTAGACGGCAGCCTGACTACCCTGGACTGTTCGGCCAGTGCCTGAAGTATTGACTGTCTTATCCACCATACCGCATAAGATATGAACTTGTATCCTTTTGTTTCATCGAACCTGGAGGCCGCCTTGATAAGACCGAGATTCCCCTCGTTGATAAGGTCATTAAAGCTTAAACCCTGGTTCTTGTACTGCTTGGCGACAGATACTACGAACCTGAGATTCGACTTTATCATCTTTTCTTTTGCTTTCTGGGCTTTGATGCCTTTTGTTTTCATGATCCTGGTCAGTTCGACCTCTTCTTCAGCGGTGAGAAGGTTTTCCCTGCTGATTTCCTTGAGATATTCGTTGAGTGATTTGTTGGAGCGATATCCTACATACATCATAATACGATTACCTTCCTTTTGGAAAATTTATAGCTATTTTAAAGTGTTTGTGCCTGCGGCAGCGAACTTCCAAATATAACAAAAAAAAATAAAATATGCAACATAAATATTTAAAAACTTTAATAAAAATAATAAGATTATTTCTGTTGACTATGAAAGAGAAAATTCTTAAATTCCGCACGCATTGAAACCGATAGCGAAAACATTAAGATAAGGCGGAAAAAATGACAAAAAAATTCGTTTACGACTTCAGCGAAGGCGATGCCTCGATGAAGGAAGTTCTCGGCGGAAAGGGCGCGAACCTTGCCGAGATGACAAAGATCGGCATACCGGTACCTCCGGGATTTACGATCTCAACTGAAGCCTGCCAGGATTATTACAAAGACGGGAAGAACAGGATGTCGGATGAGATAATAGCCGAATATAAAGAGCATCTTAAAGCAGTTGAGGCCAAGATGGGCAAGAAGCTGGGCGACAATGACGACCCGCTGCTTCTGTCAGTAAGGTCCGGTGCGGCTGCATCCATGCCCGGCATGATGGATACGGTTCTCAACCTGGGTCTGAACGATGTTTCTGTTGAAGGTCTTATCAAAAAAACAGGGAACAGAAGGTTCGGATACGATTCATACAGAAGGTTCATCCAGATGTTCGGCGATGTTGTCATGGGAGTTCCGGGAGATGTTTTTGAAAAAGAACTCCATGCGGTAAAAGAGGCTAAAGGCGCGAAAGTTGACACCGACCTTACCGCCGACGACCTAAAAGAAGTTATTGTAAGGTTCGAGAAAGCCGTTGAAAAAGCAAAAGGCAAAAAATTCCCGCAGAACCCGCATGAACAGCTTCACATGTCGATAGAAGCCGTATTCAGGTCATGGAACAACGACAGGGCGATCCTGTACAGAAAACTCAACGACCTTAAAAACCTTGCCGGAACAGCAGTCAATGTTCAGGTCATGGTATTCGGCAATAAAGGCGAAACAAGCGGCACGGGCGTATGTTTCACAAGAAATCCGAGCACGGGCGAGAACAAGTTCTACGGCGAATATCTGATGAACGCTCAGGGAGAGGATGTAGTTGCAGGGATCAGAACGCCCCAGCCGATCGAGACATTAAAAGATCAGAATAAGGCTGTATACGAAGAACTTGTATCATACAGGGACAGACTGGAAAAACACTATTCAGATATGCAGGATATGGAGTTCACTATAGAAGAAGGAAAGCTCTGGATGCTCCAGACCAGGAACGGGAAGAGAACCGCGGCGGCAGCCGTCAAAATGGCAGTCGATATGTGCGGGGAAGGCCTGATAGACAAGGAAAAGGCAGTCCTAAGGGTAAAACCCTCTCAGCTTGACCAGCTTCTTCATCCGCAGCTCGACATGAAGGTTGTAAAAGGAATGAAATCTTTGGCCAAAGGGCTTCCCGCATCGCCGGGAGCGGCTGTCGGTAAGATAGTATTCGACGCGCATCTCGCCCACGAAAAGAACGAGGAAGGCGAAAAAGTGATACTGGTAAGGAACGAGACATCACCCGAAGACCTTATCGGGATGAACGCGTCGCAGGGTATCCTTACCGCGAGAGGAGGAATGACTTCGCACGCCGCGGTAGTAGCAAGGGGAATGGGAAAATGCTGCGTGGCCGGCTGCTCTGATGCAAAGATAAACGAAGATGAGAAGACGCTTGTTTTCGGCGATAAAACATTTAAAGAAGGCGATGTGATCACCCTGAACGGAAGCGAGGGCACCGTTTACGAGGGCGCTATTCCTGTAGTTGACCCTGAGCTGTCAGGTGATTTCGGAACGCTGATGGAATGGGCGGACGAATTCAGAGAACTTCTGATTAAGACCAATGCCGACACTCCTCACGACACGGCAGTAGCTGTAAAATTCGGCGCGGAAGGAATAGGGCTCTGCAGGACAGAGCACATGTTCTTTGAAGCCGGAAGGATAAAGGCCGTAAGGGAAATGATAGTAGCTAAAACGACAGCCGACAGGGAAAAAGCGCTCGCAAAGATAGAGCCTTTCCAGCAGAAGGATTTCGAGGAAATGTTCGCGGTGCTTGAAGGCAGACCGATGATTATCAGGCTTCTCGATCCTCCGCTGCACGAGTTCCTTCCGAGAGAGGAAGAGGATATCGCCGGAGTGGCGAAAGAAATTGGAGTAACAGTTGATCAGCTGAAGCATACAATAGAAAGCCTCCACGAATTCAACCCGATGCTCGGATTCAGAGGCTGCAGGCTCGCGATAGTTTATCCCGAGATAGCTAAAATGCAGGCGAGAGCTATTTTCAAAGCCGCTTTAAAGGTTCAGGGTTCAAAACCGTGGGTAGAAGTTCCTCTGACCGGAAAGCTGAACGAATACACTATCGTTAAAGATATAATAGAGGCTGTTGCCGTAGAGCTCGGCGCAAAAGGCAAAGTTGACTATAAGATCGGAACAATGATAGAAGTGCCGAGAGCCGCACTGACAGCCGACGAATTCGCGCCTTACTGCGATTTCATGAGCTTCGGCACCAACGACCTTACCCAGATGACCTGCGGATTCTCAAGAGACGACGCCGGAAGCTTCTTAACAAAATATGTTGATATGAATATTTATGAAAAAGACCCGTTCCAGACGATTGACAGGGACGGCGTCGGCAAACTTATGCAGCACTGCGTAATAACCGCGAAAGAAGCTAATCCTGAGATCCACATCGGTATCTGCGGAGAGCACGGCGGGGATCCGGATTCGGTAGAGTTCTGCCACATGATAGGGCTTGACGAAGTCAGCTGCTCGCCTTACAGGGTGCCGATCGCAAGACTGGCTGCCGCTCACGCCGCGATAGAATATCCTTATGAGGAATGCGGCTGCGGATGCGGGGACGAGGAGTGCGAATGCGAAGAGGACGATCACGGCCATGACTGCGGCTGCGGGCACGACCGCCACTAGACTGATCTATTAATAAATAAAAAAGGCCGCGCGAAGCGGCTTTTTTTATTATTTCGTTTTGACAGGTATCTGCGGTGCCTTAATATCCTTCTTTATTGGCGTTTCGTCTTTAACAGGTTCGCCTTCTTTTACCTTAGTCTCTTCGGGAACTTCCTTTTTCAATTGATCCTTACTTCCTACAGTTATCGAATGATCCTTGTTCCCGAGTTTGTTGCATTTTGTTTTGATCGTTATCTTGTCGCCGTCTTTTGCCTCAGGTATCTTGAACATCAGGTCTCCGGACGCAATGTTATCCTGAAGAGAAAGCGTCTGGGTTATCACCGTTTTCCCGTTAAGCTCGATCTTTACCTCGGAGATGTAGTGGTCCTTACCGTCTTTGACCGGGTGGAGGTAAGTAAGAGCTAAGTTCTTTGCTGAAGGGCTGAACTTGGCCCTGATCTCGGTGACGGGGTGGGAGTAGAGCGCTGAGGTTAAAGCGATACAGATAATAACAGCTGTCAGTTTTTTCATGTTCGTCTCCTTATAAAAGTTAGGTTTTCAAATAAATTACTATGCCTGCGTGCAAAGTGGCGAAAACGAGTGCGGTAAAGGCTATCCTTTTATGCCATTTCGGATGGAGTTTTATTCTCCTTATGCCGGTAAGTACAGCAAGAAGTATCAGAACATAGGTAACTATGCCGAACGGCATTACCAGATCATAAAGTCCCATTACTTTTCTCCGTTATTTGAACGATATTAAAATATAACACGCAAATGTGATGTAAAACAAGAAAAAAATTATTCGAGTTTTCCGAAAACTGTTATCTCATTTCTGTCGTGATAGAGGTGTTTTATATCTGATCTGAGACATCTTTTATTAAGTATAGATTCACCTGAATTGAGTTTTTTAAGAAGTTCATGCGGCTTTACGCGGCCGAATTTTAAGTTCACTATAAATCTTCTGCACCACCCGTTCATAATCCACTTTTCTACTTGTTTCAGGACCATATTCGGATGCTCCACCATGTCGCAGAACAGCCAGTCGTATTTTCTGTCCGGTTCAAAAGTGAACGCATCGACGGAGAGCCGCCTGATGTTCGCGTTGTTCCGGGCTCCGGCTTTCAGTTCGCCGTTATCAACGGCGGTAACCCTTGCCCCGCGCTTTGCCGCGCTGTAGCTCCACCCGCCCGGCGCTGCGCCCAGGTCGCATACCGTTTCGCCGGTTCCCGGCTCACAGCCGAAAGCGCGGTACGCCTCCTCGATCTTGAGATACGATCTCGACGGCGCCGCCGGATCATCCGAAACGCGCCTCTGCCCGAACCAGATGAACTCCGTGGAAAGCCACACTTTCCCGAAACCGGAGAAATAGAGAAAGAGCCCTTCATATCTTCCGCGCTCCGCGGGCAGGTCGAACCGGGACAGCCTGGCTATTTTACCGCCGATCTTTTTCAGGTCGATAAGCACACGGCCGCATACGGCGGATTCTCTTTTTCCCAATCCCTTCACAGACGGGTCAGACGCTGATAAAAAATGCCAGCTGTACCCGAATTTCTTATTCCTATTTATATTGAAGAACCTTTCGGCTATATCTTTTCCGAGACCGTTCACCGAAGTCCCCTCCAGCATCTGAGGCGTGATCAGGCAGAAATGCGGAAAGCAGTGATCTTTAACTTCACCGGTTTTCCCGTCATCTTTTACGGCCATGACCGATCCGGGAAGTATTTCAAGGATACGGAATCCTTTATCTGAAAGTTCGTCAGAGAGATGATCTTCGTAACCGCCGCTGCAACTGAATATGAATTTAGCCATATACCCTCTTTATGATGCTTACCCGTAATTTACGTAAAATCACTTGATTTGGAAAGTTAAATTGGTTACTATGTTAAAAAAACAGTATGCGGGGTGTTAATAATGACGATGTATAAAAAGATTATTCCGACTCTGATCCTGATTCTGTCCCTGATCTTAACATCGGCGGAAAAGGGCAATTTTTTATGGAAGGCGACAAAAGGGGAGTCAGCGGCATTTCTTTTAGGCTCGATCCACATAGTACCGGACGACATATATCCTCTGAACAGCGCGATAGAAAAGGCATTCGAGAGTTCCGATCTTCTGGCGGTGGAAGCCGATATGAGCAGTCTCGATCAGACGAAGGTGCAGATGCTTACTATGCAGAAAGGTCTATACCTTGATGGCAATTCGCTTGAAAAAGTACTAGATTATGAAACATACAGATCTTTGGAGGCCGCGCTCGACAGCCTGAAACTTTTAAGCATTTCTCAGGTTAAGATCATGAAGCCGTGGCTTGCGGCCATAACGGTGCCCCAGCTGCTCATCATGAAATACGGTTACAGCCTCGACAACGGGATAGACATGCACTTCCTCAAAGCCGCGAAGAAGAGGAATATGAAAATACTCGAACTCGAATCGGCCGAATTCCAGATCGAACTCATCAGCGGATTTTCAGAGGATCTGCAGGTAAGATTTTTAAAGAGCGCGCTTAAAGAGACGGGAAATTTCAAGCAGAAATTCGATCAAATGGTCTCGGCCTGGAAAAAAGGCGACGCGAAGGGGATGGACAAAATAATCAACGACGAGCTGAAGAAAGATAAAGAGCTCGCGCCCGTTTACGATAAGCTCATCGGCGAGAGGAACATAACAATGACCGGTAAAATTGACGGGTGGCTCAAAGAGAATAAAAAAGAAACATATTTCATAGTCGTCGGGGCAGGCCATTTAACCGGGAACGGCGGCATAGTCGAACTGCTCAAAAAGAAGGGCTATAAGCTAGAAAAGCTTTAGGGTTTGAATTTTGCCCTGAACTCCTCGTCCAAGATGTCCATATAAACATCATCATATTCGACGCCTTTCACCACCACATTCTTCCTTCTGCGGCCGATCTCCTTAAAACCGATCTTCTTATACGAAGCGATAGCCCTTTCGTTGAACGAGAACACCTTGAGCATCACATTCCGAAAGTTCAGATAGTCGAACCCGTACGACAAAAGCAGCGACAGAGCCTCAGTCCCGAAACCCCTGCTCCAATACTCCCGATTGCCGATAAAGATCCCGCACTCCGCGTTCCGTTCGTGGTGATTTATCTTAAAAAAACCGCAGTTCCCGATCACTTCGTCCTTCACATTATCAACGATCGCGTAATGGTGCTCCTTTGACAGCTTCTCCAGAACCTCCCTCTCCGTTCCGAGGCTGAAATTGTGCGTATAATTCCCCAGGTTCGAAGTCACCTCAAGGTCGTTCATCCATTTCGTATAAAGCGGAAAATCCTCAACATTAATAGGCGACAGATAGCACTTTTCGCCCGAGATCTTCTTAAAATACAGCATACACAGCCTCCCCTTTTTTGTCCGACACCGCAATCTAAACAAAATACGGGGGAAGTTCAAGGGAAAGAAATTTCCTGATTTAAATCGCAATATTGTGCATAATTTTGTCGGCAAGAAGACCGCAGTGAAATATTTTCCCTTTTTTATTGCTTTATCCCTGTCAAATTGTTTAATTTTATTCAAATAATACAAAGTAGGAGTTCTTATGCCCTGCGAACGGAATCATATTGGTTGCTCTGTTTTCGACAATCTTTCATTTTCTGTGATCGTTATTGACAAAAACTACAATGTTCTTGACATGAATAAAAAGGCCTCGGAATTCCTTGAAGGTGATGGGGGTAAAAGGACGAAATGTTATAATCTTACCCACAACAGAGAAAAACGGTGCTGGGAATACGGTGAGGATTGTCCTATGAAGGAATGTATGGAGACCAAGCAGTTCACGCGGGTGGTTCATAAGCACATTTATGAGGGTAAAGAGGTTTTTGAGGAAATTACCGCGACCCCTATTCTTGACGAAAAAGGAGACCTTCTGTACATTATTGAGGAACTGCGCGACATTTCAAAGCTTCTCAAGCTCGAAACGGTGATCAACAGCCTGAGGAAGGAGGTCAAGACCCTTCAGGAACTTCTGCCTATCTGCGCATCGTGCAAGAAGATCAGGGATGACGAAGGCTACTGGTCGGAAGTTGACAGGTATATTTCCGACAGGTCGGAGATTAAATTCTCGCACTCGCTCTGCCCGGACTGCCTTAAAGATCTTTATCCTGAGATCGCGGAAAAATTGAAAAATAAGAATAAGGCATAAATTAATGTTCGAAAAACTTGTTAATGCACTCAAGGCAAGAGCCAAGCCCGCATATGACCCGTCCGTTCTAAACGACAGAGTGGCTATGCTGACAGAGTGGTCGCCGCTTGTCAGGGGCGGAGCGAATTTTAAGACTCACAAGCTTGTTCAGGTCTATCAGAGCAGATATGAGTTCAGGGCCGGGCTGGGAATGAAAGCGTTTTCGGCGGTTTTTTCTCTTATGGGTCTGTTCTTTGCGCTTATGGCCGGCGGGGCAGGTATTTTTCAAAAGGATTTTCCTATTGCTGTCGCTCTTTTTATGAGCCTTTTCGGCCTCGTGTTCGTCTTTATCGGCATTGCTATATACTGGACATCCTCCTCCCCGCGCGTGTTCGACAAGGAAGCCGGGTTTTACTGGAAGGGAAGAACGGAACCTAACCTGATGATAAATCCTGAATATCAGAATTGCACAAAACTTACTGAAATCCATGCCGTTCAGTTAATCTCGGAATATGTGAGCGGCAACAAAAGCTCATATACCAGCTACGAACTGAATCTGGTGCTGAAAGACGGGCGCAGGATAAATGTGACCGATCACGGAAATTACGAATCCGTTAAGCGGGACGCGGAAACGATCGCAGGTTTTTTAAATATTCCCGTATGGAACGCGGCAGGATAATTTTTTATTGATTATCTTAAAATATTACTTTATTATACAGCTCGTTTTTTGACGGAGAGATGCCGGAGCGGTCGATCGGGGCGGTCTCGAAAACCGTTGTGCCTTCACGGGTACCCAGGGTTCGAATCCCTGTCTCTCCGCAGGTTAGTATGACTATATGAGAAACATTGCGCGCGAATATATCGGGATCACCAGGATCATTCAGAAGGATGCGTGGAATTTCCTTATCGGAAATTTTTTCGCGGGATTCGGGTTCACGGGATTCTCCCTTCTCTTTAACCTGTATTTAAAGGAATCTGGCAGGGGAGAAGGGACTATCGGCCACATTCTTTCTGTGGGGACCTACGCTACCGTTCTGATGATATTCCCGGCCGCGTACCTGGTCAAGCGTATTTCTATCAAGCCCGTTCTTCTAATCGTTCCCGTCATGATGTCCCTGGGATACTCTGTAGCGATTCAGGCGGAAACTCTTCAGGCGGTCATGGCCGGTATTGCCATAGCCGGTTCGGCGGGAGCTTTCAGCTCCGTGATAGGCGGCCCGCTTTTGATGCAGTCCAGCGGCGATACAGAGCGTACGCACCTTTTTTCCATCAATCATGCCGTGGCTCTTCTTTCCGGCATAACCGGAAATCTTGCCGCGGGAAGCCTTCCCGACCTTATGGAAAAAATGGATGTTTCGGCGGCGGCCGGATACAAGACGGCCATATTCGTTCATCTCGCAATAGCTCTCGTCTCCCTTTTCTTCTATTCGAAGATCAAGGCCGCCGGCATATCTAATTCGGACGGTGGCGGCGGGGACAAAAGATTCCGTCTTAACTTAAAGACGCCAAAAAAACTGCTGGCGTATCTGGCTGTCCCGCCGATGATAGTGGGTCTGGGCGCGGGTATGACGATACCTTTTTTAAACCTGTATTTCAAGACCAGATTCGACCTCAGCGCTAACAACATAGGCATGCTCTTCGCCCTCGCCCAGCTCTTCACCATAGGCGGCGCGCTCGTCGCTCCGCTCCTCGCCCGGCGGTTCGGCAAGATAATGTCGGTCATAATGTCGCAGGTCTTTTCACTGCCGTTCCTTTTCATACTCGGTATATCGCATTATCTGCCTCTCGCCGTGGCCGCGTTCCTGATCAGGAACGCGCTGATGAACATGTCCGCGCCGATATCGTCGAGTTTTTCAATGGAATCTGTCCATCCCGACGACAGGTCAATAACGAGCGGACTGTTATCTCTCGCATGGCTTTTCACCTGGGGAATAACCGCGAATATCGGCGGATACCTTATTGAACACACAGGCTACATGCTTCCGTTCAGTTTTACGATGGTCTTCTATATCCTTTCATCGTATCTCTATCACAAACTCCTTTATCCAATTGAAAAAGAAAGGGAAGAGAGGAAAAAGAAAGATGAGTTAAAAGATGTGTTTATTTGATTTTTTTGTGGAAAGCGACGATAATATTTTTTATATTCCATCGAATTTAAAATAACTTCAATAACGGAGAAAGAAATGGGAAGAGGCGACAAAAGGACAAGAAAAGGAAAGATATTCAAAGGATCTTCAGGCAATACGAGGCTGAAGAAACATAAACCGGCAAACCCGCTGGCTCAGCCCGACTCAACAAAAAAAGCAGTTGAGAAAAAGGTAGAGAAAGCTGTCGAGAAAAAACCTGTCGAGAAAAAGACGGTCGAGAAAAAAGTTGCCGAAAAAAAACCGGCGGCAGAAAAAAAGCCCGTTGAGAAAAAACCGGCAGAGAAGAAACCTAAGGCAAAAAAAGAAGAATGATAAAAAAGGTGCCACAGGCACCTTTTTTATTTGTCTTTTTTGAAATAAAGATGTCTGTTATCGTAAAGAGTTTCAAATATCTTCAGATAATTCTCATACCTGAATAAAGGTATATCACCTTTCTCCGCCGCTTCAGCAACGGCGCACCCGGGCTCATCGGTGTGCAGGCAGTTCCTGTATCTGCATTTTGAGCTGAGCCTGTAGATCTCGGGAAAAAAATTCTTGAGCTCCTCAAAATCCATATTCCACATGCCGAATTCCCTTATTCCCGGCGTATCAAGTATATAACCCCCGTTGGAGAGCCTGAAAAGCCTTGCCTGCTTTGTCGTGTGCTTACCCTTCAAAGAATATGCCGAAGTTTCGTTGACCTTCTGATTGATCTCCGGGTCGACCGCGTTAAGGATAGATGATTTTCCCACCCCGGAATTCCCGACAAAAGCGGAAACATGTCCCGATGTCATCTCAGATATTTTATCAATGTTAACTCCCGTTTTCACAGAAGTCCCTATCACTTCGTATCCGATCGCCCGGTAGCCTTCAATATATTCAGATTCCTCATCGCTTATGCCGTAGTCCGTTTTGTTCACGATTATCTTCGTTTCTATCTGCTGCATATTGCTGTATGCCAGTATCCTGTCCAGAAAACCTGTGTTCAGCCTTGGCGAATATACCGATGTGACTAGAAACAGGTAGTCGATGTTCGACGCTATTACCTGTTCCTTTCTTATTCCGTAATTGGCGGGCCTCGAGATCTTGTTGGACCTTGGAAGCACTTCCGAAAGAACAAAATCGCCGCCCTCTTTTTCAAGCCTCACGAAATCTCCGGGGCAGACAGGGTGGTGGGATCTTTTTGTGGTATGCAGTAGCCGGCCCTTTAAAAAAGCCGTAACCTCGGTTCCTCCGTGCAGGACGGCATATTCGTTGCCGTTGCCGTATAGAACTCTGGATTTTATCAAAAGTCTGTCCTGACAGGTTTGCGTTCGCCCGCGGGGATCATTATCAGGCTCTTGTTAAAAAGACAAAGATCGGTGACTTCTCCTGTAGAGTATGTCACGCTTTCTTTGGCCGACCTGTCGAAAAGGATCGCTTCCCCTTTCGCGTAAAGCAGGATCATGTTTTCAGATGGCCTTATCTTTTCGAACTCCCTGTCAAAAGGTATCACGATCTTTAAAGCGCCCGAGGCCGTATAAACGCGGACATTGCTGCCCGACAGTACTAATATTTCGTCATTTAAGCATCTGAAATCAGAAAAAGCAGATTGAAACGAGATAAGTTCTGTAAGTACGCTGTTCCTTAAAATTAAAATCTGATCTTTTTCTCTTGTGGCTATTATGAGTGAATTGTACATGTGCGGGTAGATGTAGCCCGACAGGGCCGTTCCGAATTTTTTTAAGACATCAAGCTTTTCCTTAACCTCGAATTTATCATCAAGCTGCCAAATAATGCCGCTTACAGCGTCGTTAAGATATGACCTGTAGGGATCGAATATGGAATAACAGTCAAAAAAACCGGCCGCTGAGACATTTTTCAACCCGACCGTTCTTACCTCGTTAAGTTCATTATCATAAACTGTGATCTTTTTAAAAAAGCCGTCAGTAAGATATAATTTATCTCCGTATACGGTCAGGGACAGCTCTTCTCTCGCCGCTGATGTGCAAAGGGTAAGAAAAACGGATAAGACCGCTATTATTCTGCAGATGTCTCTCATGAACTGTATTTTAACTTTAAAATTCATTTAAAGCAAACAATTAATAATTAACCTGAAGTTTTACTTAAATTATTGACTTGACTAAAATCATATATAGCAATAAATTTATTTAGCGATTAATAGGGAGTCAGAAAGCGGGAAATGACGGAAAACAAAAAGGTTATCGATCACTGGAAAATACCTGAAGAAACAGCTTTTTTTAAAATAACCGGAATTATACTAACGATACTTACTACGGCATCGGTCTTTTTTATAATGTTCGTTCTTAACAGCACGAGGTATTATAACAGGCGGGTGATAAAAAAAGTGAAAGCACCTTATGTCTTCGCCTCGAACCACACGACTATGTTCGATTCAGGTTTTATCGACTGCGCCATATTCTTTCCAAAGGGACTGTTCTCATATGATGACCTGCCTTACCACACTCCTGAATACGGAAATTTCTACAAAAACAGGCTGCTGTCGTTTTATATGGACAGAGTTAAATGCATCCCGGTCGAACGGGGAAAAGGCATTGACCAGTTCTCTCAGAAACTCGTTACAAAAAAACTGAAGGAAGGCAACATCGTACATATTTTTCCCGAAGGGACAAGAAGCCGTACCGGCGAACTGCTTCCCGGAAAAGCCGGCGTCGGTAAAAGGATTTACGAGAGCAGGGTAAAAGTCGTACCGTGCTACCACGAGGGAATGAGGGACATACTGCCAGTAGGCACTCATGTTCCCAGGATAGGTAAAAAGGTAAGGGTGATACTTGGTGAACCTATATTCTTTGACGAATTCTTTGAAATGGAAAATTCTCCGGAAACATGGAAGGCTATATCAGATAAGATCATGACGGAGATAACAAAATTAAAGGAGAAACTGCATGACACCGGAACAGAAAAAAATGTCTGAGAAACACTGTAACGAATATCTGGAAGACGAAGCAGCCGCCATAAAGGCCATCGGGCATATTGTAAGACTAAAACTTCTTCTCGCCATCGAGATGAAAAAATGTATGGTGAAAGGACTGGTGGAATGTGTTGAGGAGGATCAGCCGATCGTTTCGCAGCAGCTCGCTGTTTTAAGAAAAAGCAAAATAATCGAAGGTATAAAGAAAGGGAATACTATATATTATAAGATAATAGATCCGACCGTTAAGCAGATCGTAGGCATCCTCGCCGAAAAATACAACAAAACATAGCTTGTTTTTTAATTTTTTTTTGTTATATTAGTACTGAGATCCTTTTATAAAAAAGTTATACGGACCGTTACATGAGAAGTTTTTCTTGAGGGGGCAAGTGTGAAGAAAATTTCAATATTGTATCTTGAGGATGACGATCTCGATGTTGAGCTCATCAGGGAAACTCTGAACGCGAAAGGAAATAAGTACAGCCTCTTTCATGTTCAGAACAAGAGCGAGTTCAAGATCGCCTTAAAGACCATGAGGTTCGATCTTATTCTCGCGGATTTCAATCTGCCGGATATTGACGGTTACGGCGTTCTTTATATCGCCAGGGAGATAACCCCGGACATCCCCACGATCATCCTTTCCGGAACGATAAACGAGGATGTCGCCATAGATACTCTGAAATTCGGCGCTGTGGACTATATTTTTAAATCCAAGCTCGATAAACTGATCCCTTCAATAGAAAGCGCGATTAAGAAAGGCGAAGAGAACAGGAAGAAAAGAAAATACGAGAAAGATCTTGCAATGTCCGAATCAAAGTTCAGAACGATCTTCCACGCTCTGACCGCTTCAGTTTTCATTATTGACCCGTATACGGGCAAAATAATGGAGGTCAACGACGGCGCGCTTAATTTCTTCGGGTACGAAAGAAGCGAAGTGATTGGAAGCAAACTTAATATAATACTTGAGAACGAGAAATCTTTCCCCGATCCCGAAGCTTTAGAGCAGCTTTACCTTATGGAAATGGGTGAAGGGGAGTTCGTTTTTAAAAAACAGGGCGGCGAGTCGGTCAAATGTATTTATAAAATAAAGATAATCCCATGGGAAGACCGCAGGGCGTGGATGCTTATTCTGATCTGATCTATTTTACTGTAGCAATACTTATCGCGAAAATATTATTATAACCGGAATTTTTAAGTACCGATGCGGCCTCTTTTGTTGTTGCCCCGGTCGTTATAACATCATCTACAAGAATAACAAGCCTGTCTTTGTCTTTAATATGTTCCCCGATACCGAATATCCCCTTAACATTGCCGCTTCTTTTCTCAGCGTTGAGAGTGGTCTGGGACACATTGTTCCTCAATCTGACAAGCAGATGTTTTTCGCAGGAAATGTTCATGGTTTCATTGATCCCTGCGCAGATCATATCCGTCTGGTTATATCCTCTTTTACGCAGCCTTTTTTTGTGCAGTGGGACCGGTACAAGAACAGATGAATGAACATCGATCAGTCCGTTAAGCCTCCTGCCGGCCTCTTTTCCCAGAACTATACCTATCTCGGGGCGGCCGTCGTATTTGAGCGCGTGAATCAGTTTTCTTATGCTGTCAACATAATCAAAGACAGATATGGAAGATCTTTTATCGTTACGGTTCAGCGGCAGTTCGTTTAAACATTTTCCGCATACATATATCTCATCTTCAAGATATTCGCCGCATAAAAGGCAGGAGGGCGGTAAAAGAAGATCGGCCGCACAGCCAAGTATTTTTTTGAGAAAGGTCATCATTTGATTATATTCTGAAGCTCCGACATGAACTCTTTGACATCCTTGAATTTCCTGTATACAGACGCGAACCTTATGTAAGCGACCTCGTCGGTGTTTTTCAGCTTGTCCATTACGAGCTCACCAATTACGGATGAGCTGATCGTGCCGCTGCCGTCGCTGTCGGCTATCAGATCGTTATAGATCTCATTGACCATGTTCTCTATCCGCTCGGGTGATATCTGCCTTTTCCTGCAGGCTATCATAATGCCGTTCTTGATCTTCTGCCTGTCAAATTCCTCCACCGTGCCGTCGTGTTTGGCTACAAGGAGCTCGATCTTTTCGACATATTCATAAGTCGTGAACCTGTATCCGCACTCGGAACACTCCCTTCTTCTCCTGATCGCGGTATCCTCGCGAACCGCCCTGGAGTCTATCACTTTACTTTCGATCCTGCTGCATTTGGGGCATTTCACGCTTGTGTTCTCCTCAGATTACCGAACCAGTCAAGGTAGGCGCATTCCTTATCATCTGCGTGAAGTATCAGCTTCTCAAGGAGTATCATCACGGCCGTAGTCTGATCCTGGTAGGAAGATTTCAGTTTGATATCGCACTCGAGAAAATATCTAAGGCAGCGGATAAGTTCCGTGACCTTATAGTTCTTTGCGCATGCGACCGTATCCGCGTCTTTCCACGGATTGTTGTACCCGAGGTCAGCCGCCGCTTTATCGGGCTGCATCTTCTTTATAAGCGCGTGATAACCTATCTCGAACGCAGAAACGAATGTCCTTGAAAGAAAAAGGTTAACGGCTATGGGGTCGGTTCTGTTGTTTTTGTTTTTGAGTATGTTATCGGTAATATAAAAAGATCTTTTCAGATCCCTTGCGGCTACAGCTGTCTGAAGCTTGAATATGTTGTATTCTTTGGATATACCGAGAACTTTTTCAACATCGTCTTCCGTAACGGTCTTGCCTGCGCAATACTCCATAAGTTTATCAGCTTCCGCCGCGACCTGGGAAAGGTTAGAAGACAGGGTCAGCGTAAAGAGCATCAGCCCTTCGTTGGTGATATTGAAGCCCTTTGAGGTAATGTAGTTCTTTATCCACTGCTGGACCTCTCGCTCGTTCTTTTCCTTGAACTCAAGTGAAAGCGTCCTTTTGTCAGAGATCAGGTCTTTAAAGAAGGATTTTCTTCTGTCCGGCTTGGTACCAGTAAGAATAAGGACAGTTGAGTCTATGTTTTTATTCAAAAACCTCGTTACAGCTTCGAGCAGGTCGGCGCCGGCTCTGTCAATGTCGGATATGACGACCACTCTTTTTTCAGCCATGACCGGAAGAGAGTAGAGGGCCGAAGTGATTAGTTCAGGGCTGAAGTTCTCCTCATTAAAGCGGGCGTAATTGAAATCCTTAAGATCATCCTCTATGAAAGCCGATATTATCTCTGAGGATTTTATCTCGACTGAGTACTGATCATCTCCTGTGAGCAGGAAGTTCAAAAAGTCCGTGAGCTTTGCGTCCGTATTTGGTTTTCTGGCCATTTTCCTACCCGATAATTAAAGAAAAATGAAATATAATTTTTTTTAAATTAAATTGCAATTTGTGTTTTACATTCTTAAATTCTCCGCGATATAAACTAAAAAAAAAGGTGATAGAATGAGGACTGTTTTATACGATGAACATGTGAAACTCGGGGGAAAGATAGTGGATTTCGCAGGCTGGGAAATGCCTTTGTGGTATAAAAAAGGCCAGAGCGCAGAACACCACGCCACCAGAAAGGCCGCGGGCCTTTTTGATATCTGCCATATGGGCGAGTTCGATATTACCGGCGAAGGAAGCAGGGAGATGATGTCGAGGCTTCTTACAAATGATGTTCTGGGAATGGAAGAAGGTCAGGCCATGTATAATTTCATGCTCAACGAAAAGGGCGGGGTAATAGACGACTGCATAATATACAAATTCAATGACAGAAAATGGTTCTTGGTCGTCAACGCGGGAGGCATCCCGGGCGATTTTGACTGGCTCAAGGCCCACGCGCCGGAAAGTGTAACTGTAGTTAACAGAAGCGACAGCACAGCTAAGCTTGACCTTCAGGGACCGAACGCTCCAAAAATAATAAAAGACCTGGCGGGAGAAGAGGTTCTGGAGAAATTCGGATTCTTCAGATTCAGGGACAATGTGATGCTGAAGAACATACCCGTGCTTCTCTCAAGAACAGGCTATACCGGAGAGATCGGTTTTGAGATATACTGCGATGTTAAATACGCAGTTGAGCTGTGGAACATGCTTCTT
Organism: uncultured Bacteroidia bacterium; assembly: GCA_964648295.1. Lineage (GTDB taxonomy): Bacteria > UBA4055 > UBA4055 > UBA4055 > UBA4055 > UBA4055. The sequence goes on from CAZYNH010000007.1 coordinate 87,796, forward strand.
GAGGCGGGAGAGAAGTACGGGATAGAACCGTGCGGCCTCGGCGCCAGGGACTCACTGAGGACCGAAGCCGGCCTGCCGCTTCACGGCCACGAGATACATCCGGATATTCCGGCTGTTTCCACTCCGTGGGGATTTGTTTTCGAGTGGGAACATGAGTTCATTGGAAAATCAGCATTGAACAAAGTTAAAGCGGAAGGAATAAAAAGCCACGCACTTCCTTTTGTAATGAACGGCAGAAGCAAGGCCATGCACGGCTGGAATGTTTTTCTTGACGGAAAAAAGACAGGACATGTGGTATCCGGCGTCCTTTCCCCGACGCTTGATAATAAACCGATAGGGTTTCTTATCTCTGAGACACTTCTTGAACCGGGAACAAAGCTGACATTCTGCGAAGAGGGGAAAACAAGAGTGCTCGACGGTGAGATATCTGTTTCACCCTTCGTTAAACCCACATCAAGAATGAAAATGAAAAATTTTCTGTAAATGAAAAAGGGCGGTTCTGAACCGCCCTTTTCGTTTATTTAATAAGCAGCATCTTTTTTGTTATCCCTCTTCCGTCAGCTTCGAGCGAGTAGTAATAAACTCCGCTGTTCAGTGCGGACGCGTCAAAATCAACTGTATGATAGCCAGCGTTCTTCAATCCGTTCGCAAGCTCCGCCACTTTTTGACCTGCCGAGTTGAATACGCTTAATTTAATACCATTAGTTTTAGCCAGCGCAAACCTGATCTGCGTTACAGGGTTGAACGGGTTGGGGTAGTTCTGGAACAGTTCAAATTCTACAGGCTGATTGTCCGAATCCTCTATCCCGCTAGGTTCCTTGACGCTTATTATCACCGTTTTAGACGGAGTTGTGTTCCCACCGAATATAACAGCGTATTTGAACTGGTCAATGCCTGTGAAACCGACTGATGGAGTATAACTAAATGCGCCTGCTGAACTGTCAGTTATCTGTGCTGTTCCGGAAACAGCCTGAAGTGAGATGTTAAATGTCCTTGAATCGTCTTCGTCACCGAGCAGAAATGAATTCAGAACGCTGTCTTTATCCGTGAAAAAATACAGAGGCGCGTCGGATTCGGTCCAATTGGCAAGGTCATTGTTGATAAAAGTGCCGTCATTGATACCGGTCATGTCTGATGCTTTGTCAAAAAATCCCTCGTTTATAGGCCAGTAAGCGGCAATTCCGGGCATAGATACGGGATCAGGTCTGGAACTCATTATTATCCTTATCTCTTCAAGGCTGACGGCTTTATCCCAGATAACAGTTTCGTCAAGTATTCCGTCCAGTAAAACGCCGTAGGAATTACCGAGAAAAACATTTTTATCGGCATCACTGAGAATATCGGACCGGGCTGTGTATGTCGTTTTAATATTGTCCAGCTCGCCGTCAATGTAGATCATCAGGTCTTTTCCGTCGTATACGGCGTCAATATGATACCATTTTCCGGAGGTGAGTGCCGCGTTGCTGTATATCCTTCTTGTTATCCCGTCTTTAGTTTTAACGGAGAATTTTAAAAGGTTATTGCTCTGAATTATCATATACCAGCCTGAATTTGTTCCGGCTGCCTTTGAGAAAATCCCCTGGTCCTTTCCAACGGAATTGAATTTTACCCAGGTGGAGAATGATATCTGCTGAAGAGAGTTCATATCTGTCGAATTCCCGGCGTCAAGGTATGCGGTGGAATTGAAATTGTATGACTTCCCGAATCCGGCGGTAAGTGCCCCGCTCCCGAATTGAAAGTAGAATTCTTCGAAATTATTGTCGTTTCTGGTTGTACATGTTACTATTATTCTCGATACACCGTCGGCAACTTTTGTAAAAGTAAGTATTCCGCCCGATATTGAATGCTGAAGACCGCTGATCTGGCTTTTGGAGTCCACTGCATAATTGACAACATCTCCTGATACGCTTGAAAAATGTTGCGAGAGGTCTATCTGATATGTACTTTCCGTTGTCTGAATGTCCTCAATAGGTTCAACAAGTATCAGATCAGCAGTTTTCGGGATTATATCCTTAACGACAGCCTGCCAGTCATTGAAAGTCATTCCGCCCGGGTTCAGATTATCTATCGAAAAATATCCGTCTGCGCTGCCGCCCCATCCCCAGTTGAAGTGGTAGTAATCTGAATTCTGGTAGCCGTCGCATACGAAAGCGTGTCCTCCGTCCGGACCCTGCCCTGAATAATAAATCGGCCTGCCTGCATCAAGCTGGCCCTGGAGCATTGTGCGCCATGTCGTCGCGTTATAAGCTGATCTGTAGTTATGCACTACGGCGTTGTTATATTTAAAATAAGTTTTGAGCGCGTATGGCACATCTTCTGAATAAGCCCCTGACCCGTCCGCGCCGTACATCATTTCTACAGCCACACCGGCGTGATAGGAAAGCTGAGCAACTTCGTGTTTGGCTTCAGCGGAGGAACCGCTTGTCAGATAGTTCGGCATAAGGTCGTAGTTATACCTTGACAGATAATAATCAACGGAGAGATAGGTATTTAGGACCGGAACGGTATATGAACTTGAGCTTTTGCCTGTTTTCGGGTATTTGTGATAATTCATAATCTGCGCCATCGCGGTCGCTACGCAGCCTACAACGGAGCGGGATCCCCCGTCCATCGGGCAGTACATATTGTATATCGGGCTCTGGTTCCATGTCGTCGTAAGAAGAGGCAGCACTTCCTTTGAGTCCTTTTTCTCTATTCTTCCTTCAAGTATGTCCTTCCATTCCGCTGAGGTAATATCACTGCTCAACTGCCTTTCCCTGATCTCTCTGATGCCTTTTATATACATGCCGGTCCAGAAATGAACATTAGGCTTTTCCGGGTCTTCGGAAAAATATCCGTCCGCTGAATATCCCAGAATCGGGAATGATGCGTCATCGGCAGCTACCAGCACGAAACCGCCTTTATCAAAATTGAAAATATGTACGGCTTTTTCCAGTTCGGAATGATCCGATACTTTGTCGTATCCGCCTGAAGGATTTATGCTTAAAAGCCAGTTTCTTGCTGCTTTTTCCGCATCAGGTCTTCCAACCGGAGCGGCAAAGAGCGCGCCTGCCATGGCCAGTATTGCAAGTGTCAGTTTGAATTTCATCGTCGTACTCCTCGGATTTCTTTAATTTACAAGATAAATTTACATAATAGTGTGTTATAAGTAAATGAATATAATCATATTATTGTTTGATCAATTCAGAAACCGAGGCGTAAAGATCAGGCTTTATTGCGTATGCCTGTTTTTTTTCTCTGTGGAATACAATGTTTTTATCTCCGATCACTGACAGTATGAGTTCATGAATATCAGCTCCTGCAAGAAATTTTACAGTGAGAGGGTCCTGTGTCGAATCAATCTCTATATCATCCTCGAATCTTTCCGATCTCAGACCGGAGATCATGCCTATAAGTTTTTCGATCTTTTCCCGGTCAGGATCTTTTGATTTCCCGTTGTAAGTCCCTGTCCAGCTATCACCGTCCTTTGTAAGTTCGACGATGTTTTTTCCCTGCGACAAAGTTAATTTTATTATGCTGTTCCTGTCAACTTTAGTTACCGCCCTGTCACGCCAGTCCTCAGGCACGGCAGAAAGCCTGTAACGCGGGAAAAGCGTGCCGAGATAAACAGTCGCGCCGTCTTTTTTCCTGTAGAATGAATGCCTTCTTTCCTGATCGTCCGCGCCTATGATAAATTCTTTCTCCGAATTGTCATTCATTCTGAATTTGACAAGCGTGCCTGTGCTGTCCACGCCGAACCTGAAATGTCTTTCCGGATTCTCTGAGATAATGTTGATCAGATTTATTTCTGTCGCGTATTTCAGCAGATTATTTACAGCGTCGGGATCGGCGGGAAAATTTTTGCGTCCCTCAACGAACCAGCTGTTCACTCCTTTCTTCAGAACGGCTTTTTCATTTCCTTTCTCAAATACGGCCGACACCATTCTAAGAGTGTCTGCCCTGAACATCTCTCTTTCGAACTCATCCGTGTTGCCGGATGGTTTATTCTTGAGATATATAGCCGATGCACCAAGTACTAGAAGTATTGTAATGTATAGAATGTTTTTTTTCATAATCTGGTCCCTTTTTTATTTCAGACTGAAATCTTTCCTCTTTCTGACCGAATACCATCTGAATACCCCCAACGCGGAGAACAGAAGAGGTATAAGCAGCATGTTTATAATTTTAATAACCGACTTCGTGCCTTCCCCGACTTTTTTCAAAGGCCTTTGGGTTATGTCTTTCGAGCGTATTGAGATCATGGTCTCATCGGCCGTAAGCCAGTCGGCCAGGTTGAGGAACAGGTTGATATTCTCTTCGGACGCTGTCTTGCTGTCCGCGAAGAATTCGGAATCGCCGGCGACTATCATCCGGGAATCCGGGCTCTTTTTCCCCGGGTTGTAAAATGACAGGAAAGAACCTTTTACGAGAGCGATTACAGGCACATGACCTGTTGTGTACCGGTAGTCATTTATATCCCTGTCCGCGATAATGTTGAACGTGCCCGACTGCAGAAAGGTTTCGGGAGAGGTTCTTGCTACGATCTCGACATCAAGTCCTTTATCCGCGGCGCGGGTGGTGTCTATTGAGCTGGCGAAATAGAGAGTAACCGCGTCAATTTTCTGTGTCGCGGGATTTTTTCTGCTTATAGCGGTGATCACAGGCAGGAAAGGGTACCTTATCTGATTGGCTATTGAGAAAAACCCTTTCTGCTGGCGCATTGTTATGACGCCTGCCTGTTTATCGCCGATCAGGTCGGGATTGACGCTTATCCCGTAGTTAATCATAAGCGAATCCAGATTCGTGTCTATTCTTTTTACATTCTGGGTCTGAAGATTCACTTCAGTCCTGTCTATAAAAAATCCCGCTTTACCGCCGCGTGATACGTAGCTGTCGATCGCCTCGAGCGCGCTCCGGGAGAAGTTCTCCTTCGCGCCTATAATGAGAAGAGCGTCCAGCTTGTCCGGGTCAAGTTCCTCTTTTTTAGCGCTGACGGGGCTTACCACATACTGGGCGGACAGTATCTGATAAGCCGTTCTTATTTCTTCAGGTTTTGTCGTACCCGGCTCGGTGAGGATGCCTACACTCGGAAGCATGTCCGAGGTCAGTCTTCTGATCCTGCTCGTAATCTCATACTCCAGAGCGGGAATATCCCCCTCCTGAATGAAAGGTATGATCTCCTTTTTGTCCTCGTATATAATGACAATACCCATGAAAACTTTTTTAACCTTGAACTCATCCTTTTCCAGCATCTGAACCTGTGCGGACGGAAGCTGGTAGCTCATGATCTGTTTTGAGAACTCGTCGTCCGACGGATCTATGAACTCGAAATAGAAATTGCCGTTCGAATAAGCCTTGTATTCTTCAAGGTTGTCTCTCACCATCGAAGGTATCAATTTCATCTGCGGCGGCAGTTCGTGGGAAAAAAAGCATTTTACGATTATCTTATCCTCAAGTCCCGCGACTATCTTTTTGCTCGCGTCTGAAAGCGAATATATCTTTCCTTCGGTCAGATCGATCCGGTAGAAGACAAAGAACGATATCAGGTTTATAAATACTGCTGTACCTATGATATATATGAGCAAGAAATCGCTGCCGGAATATTTTTTTTTCATCTTTAACACTCTCCGTTTCTTAGAATTTTCTTCTTTCGAGAGACCTTGAGGCCCCGAAAAGGAAGATAAGTATTACTGAGGCGAAATAAACTACATCCCTTGAATCTATAACGCCCTTCAGAAAATTAGAATAGTGCGAGTTTACGCCCAGATATTCAAAGAACTCAGGGAACGGAAGGAAGATCAGAAGGCTGTTAACCATTACCAGTATGAACAGGATGAAAAAACTCACCAGGAAAGCGATTATCTGATTGTCCGTGACCGATGATGTATATATTCCGACAGATGTAAAAGCCGCGCTCATAAGAATAAGGCCCGCATAACCCGAAAAAAGCACTCCCCAGTCAGGATCACCGAGTATGCCTATGGTAATAATGTTCGGTGAGGTGAGTAGGATCGACAGAACAAGGATACCTAATGACCCGATAAATTTGCCCGCGATGATTTCAGTTTCCGACACGGGAAGAGTCGCAAGGAGTTCGATCGTGCCCGACCTTTTTTCCTCAGCTATCATCTTCATTGTAAGAGCGGGTACGAAAAACAGCAGAAGGAACGGGATAATATTGAAGTTCGACCTCAGGTCAGCCTGCCCGCCCTCAATAAAAAGCGTGTTGGTGAAGAACCATCCTGTCAGCGAAAGAAAAAGTATGATTATAATGTATGCGGCAGGAGACGAAAAATATGACCTGAACTCTTTCTTCGCGATCTTGATTGCGCCGTTCATTTTTCCTCCTAAAAAGTTAATTCTCTGAATACTTTTTCGAGAGAGTCTTTTTCAAGTCTCATCTCGATGATCTTAGCCTTATTCTCGACACATATGTCGAATACCCTGTCCCTGACATCGGCATCCTTATCGGTAAAAATGCTGTATGTGAACCCGCCGGGGACCGGGGGAGATGTTTTGACATCTTTCACCGAATAGACCGACCGTAGCTGAGCGCTAATATCGGCGCCGGACCTGACCGTAAGGATTATCTCTCTGTGGCTGGCTATGCTCTCGCTCATCGAGTCGGGAGAACCGTCGGCGACGATCTCGCCGCGGTTGATGATGATCGCCCTGTCGCAGACCGCCTGCACTTCCTGCAGGATGTGGCTGGAGAAAAGCATGGTTTTCTCCCTGCCCAGGTCTCTTATCAGATCCCTGATCTCGAGTATCTGGTTCGGGTCAAGCCCCGATGTCGGTTCATCGAGGATCAGGATCTGCGGGTCGTGTATAAGGGCCTGCGCCAGACCGACTCTCTGCCTGTAGCCTTTGGAAAGAGCGTCAATGCGTTTATAGGCAACTGATCTGATGTCGCAGAGATCGCACACTTTCCGGATCCTGTCGGCGGCTGAACTTTTTGGAATGTTTCTGATGTCCGCTACGAATTTCAGATAATCCGCGACGGTCAGGTCCGAATAGAGGGGAGCGTTCTCGGGCAGATAGCCTATCATTTCCCTGATCTTAAGGCTGTCGGACCAGATGTCGTATTCATCGAAGAGCACGTTGCCCTCTGTAGGATACATGTAGCATGTGATGATCTTGAGCAGAGTTGTTTTGCCCGCACCGTTCGGTCCCAGGATGCCGGTGATCTCACCCCTGCTGATCACGGCGGAAAAGTTCTTCAGGGCGTTTATCTGCCCGTAGTTCTTTGAAACATTTCTGATTGAGATCATTTGTTTTCCCGTGTTAAGTTAAACATATCTGCTTTACAAACGACACAAATTTAATACAAACATGACACTATTAAAAGATTTTTTTTGCGAATTTTACCGAACAAAAACTCCGTTTGTTCCGTTAAACGAAATGATTTGACAATTGATGAAAAATAACATAATTTTCGCACCTTGAAATTAAACGGAAACCGGTTCTATGGAAGAAAAGAAGAAATCACCCGACTTAAAAAAAATGCTCAGGTCAGCGGCATATCTTATAATTACTCTTTTTCTTATAATGTCGTTCATAATATCTGCCTACAGGATCCCGACCGGTTCAATGGAAAGGACTCTCAGGATAGGCGACATGCTTCTGGTAAACAAGTTTTACTACGGGTTCAGAACGCCCGACTGGATCGGAATACCTTTTACCGAGATCGGTTTCGACATACCCTGGTTCAAAACGCCCCTTTTCAACAGCGTAAAGCAGGGCGATGTTGTTGTTTTCAAGCATTTTGACGAACAGATGAACCAGTGGCTCTATTATGTTAAAAGGTGCGTGGCTCTCCCCGGACAGACAGTCGAGATAATAGACAAGGATCTCTATGTCGACGGTAAACTTTTCAGCGAATTTTACGATACTCTCGAAACAGATGAAGCCAATATTGATCTGAAGGCTAAAGCCAGGTTCGAAGACCCTCAGGTATATCCGAAGAACGCTATTCAGAGAGGTATTTTCAGAGGCATGGGCAACAGGGATAATTTCGGCCCGCTGACGGTACCCGAAGGCTCTTATTTTATGATGGGCGACAACAGGGACAACAGCTATGACAGCCGTTTCTGGGGATTTGTAACTGACGATTATATCGTAGGCAAACCTATAATGGTGTATTTTTCTTTTGACCCGGAATACCCGCTGACAAAAATATGGAAGTCGGTAAGGTGGGAAAGGATCGGATATTACATACAGTAACAATCAAAAACATCATACAGAAAATATTTAATAATTTGTTTGCTTTTCGCAGGTCGCGGGATTATATTTGGTTTCGCGTGTGAAGACGGTTGGATCCCGGGCACGGAACAGGTTCAATTATGATATTCACGCGGTTCTTTTTTGCATAAAAAATGCTTAAAAGATAATGACAGTGACGACAATAAATTAAAATAGACGAAAACAGGAGAAACGATGAAAACAATTAGCGCCAAGCACACCGATATAGACAGAAAATGGTATATCGTTGATGCGGAAGGGAAAACTCTCGGAAGGATAGCCACCGAGATAGCCCACAGATTGATGGGAAAGCACAAACCGCTCTATACCCCCCACATCGACCTCGGGGATTTTATCATAGTGGTGAATGCCGAGAAAGTAGAACTGACAGGGTCAAAAGAGACGAGTAAATCTTATTTCAGCTATTCCGGATATCCGGGAGGAGATAAATTTACATCAGTCCAGAGAATGAGGGAAAAACACCCCGACCGTATAATCAGCTTCGCGGTAAGCGGAATGCTCCCTAAGAACAAGATGAGGGCAAGAAGGCTTACAAGACTAAAAGTCTACGCAGGACCCGAGCATCCGCACCAGGCGCAGCAGCCCGAGATCATAGAATTTAAAAAATAAATTAAGGATTAAGATAAATGAAAGCTAATGCACAGGGATTTCACACAGCGGTAGGAAGAAGAAAGACCGCCACAGCAAGAGTAAGAATAAAGGCCGGTAACGGGACCATTTTGGTTAATAATACCGACAGCCTTGAATACTTCAAGAAAAAGATACTCCAGATGGATCTTGAGCAGCCGCTGGAAGTGACAGGCAACACGGGAAAATTCGATGTGTTCGTCAATGTCAGAGGCGGAGGACTGTCGGGACAGGCCGGAGCAACAAGGCTCGGCATCGCCAGGGCGCTGGTCAATCTTGACGAGAACCTGAAAATGTCCCTGAGGGCCGCCGGGATGCTGACAAGGGATTCCAGACAGAAAGAAAGAAAAAAATACGGACTTGCAAAAGCAAGAAAAAGATACCAGTTCTCAAAGAGGTAATCCTCTTGACGGAACGAATAAGCATCCTGCGATCCGGATGTTGGGGTGCGGCCTGAAGACCGTTTCAACACCGGAGATGAACAGGGTGCGGATAATCCGGGATAGTCCCGGATGCGCCTGAATAGGCGTGGACAACCCCAAAATAACAAGGAGAAAAAAATGCCGAGAGTAAGCGTACAGCAACTGTTACTGGCCGGGTCACACTTCGGACACCTGTCCAAAAGATGGAACCCGAAGATGAGACCGTACATTTTCACAAAGAAGAAAGGTATTCATCTGATCGATCTTAACAAAACGGTAGAGAAGATCGACGAGGCATGTGATGCCGCTATGAAGATAATCGCGAAAAGAGGAAAGATACTTTTCGTGGGAACAAAAGCCCAGGCTAAAGACCTTTTAAAAGAAGAAGCTTTGAGATGCGGGATGAACTATGTGACTGAAAGATGGCTCGGAGGTTTTTTAACCAACTTCCAGACCATCAGAAATTCCATAAGGACTCTTGAGGAGCTTGAGAGAAAGGCAACGGACGGTACTTACCAGAAGATAAACAAGAAAGAAAAGATCGTCATTGAGAAGGATAAGGCCAAGCTGATAAAAGTGCTTGAAGGCGTCAGAAGCATGAAAGTGGTTCCCAACGCGATCTTCGTTGTAGACACTATCAAGGAATCTATTGCTATAAAAGAAGCCAGAAAGCTCAATATACCGGTATTTGCTATATGCGATACCAACTCCGATATTGACGATATAGATTATGTCATACCGGCCAACGACGACGCGTTCAAATCGATCGGACTTATAACAAAGGTTTTCAGCGACTCGATCCTCGAAGCAAGCCAGGTAGCGAATATAAAAGCGGGAGACGAGGGCAGAGAGCATCAGGAGGATGTTCAGGCCGCTGAAAAGAAAAGGGTTCCGAAAAGACCTTTGAGAAAGACCGAGAAAAGCGCTGAGGCCGCAGAAGAAGCCCAGACAGAAAAATAATAAATCACATGCACCGGAGATAAATATGGCAGAAATATCCGCAAAAATGGTAGCTGATCTGAGAAAATCGACCGGATCTCCCATGATGGACTGTAAAAAAGCCCTGGCCGAAGCTAACGGCGATTTTGACGAAGCGGTCAAGATATTAAGAGAAAAAGGAATGGCAAAAGCCGCAAAAAGACTGAGCAACGAAACGAACGAGGGAAAAATATTCTGTAAGATTTCTGATGACAGCAGGACAGTGTCCATGCTTAAGCTGACATGCGAGACAGAGCCTGTCAGAAATACTCAGGAATTCAATGTTTTCGGCGAGAAAATGTCCGGGATCGCTTTTTCGGGCGATTTTGCGAAATTCGAGTCTGAAGAGACCGTGAATCAGCTTACAGAAATAAGAGCTAAACTCGGCGAGAACATCACTATAGTTGAATTTGAAAGAATGGAAGGCGATCTTGTTTCATATTATATACATATGAATTATAAGGTCGGCGTGATCATAAAACTTTCTCTCGGCGACAAGTCAAAATCTTCCTTACCCGCAGTTCAGAAACTGGCTAAGAACCTGACGCTTCAGATCGCATCTCTGTCGCCAAGATCGGTATCTTCGGATGACCTTGATCCTGAATTCATCAAAGGCGAACTCGAAATTATAAAAGCGCAGCTGAAAGAAGACCCGAAGAACGCGAACAAACCTGACAATATTATTGAAAAGATAGTTGAGGGAAGAAAAGGCAAGATATTTGCCGAATCATGCCTGCTCGAGCAGGAATATGTAAAAGAGAAAATGACGGTAAAAGAGCTGATTGCATCGGTTGCAAAAGAAGCAGGAACTGATATCAGGGTTGATAGGTTCGTCCGTTTCCAGATAGGCGGCAACTGAAGAAACTGTTAAGGCTTCGCTGATCGAAGCCTTTTTTATTTGAAACCCAGCGGGAGATTTATGATGAATAAAACTGTCTATAGGAGGGTGCTTCTGAAGCTTTCCGGAGAGGCTATGGTCGGAAGCCAGGGATACGGCATAGATCCGGAAGTACTGAAATATACCGCAGGCGAGATAAAGGAAATTCATGATCTCGGTGTGCAGATCGGGATAGTTATCGGCGGGGGAAATATCTTCAGAGGGCTTTCGTCGCACGCCAAAAACATGGACAGGGTCGGCGCGGATCACATGGGTATGCTCGCTACAGTGATAAATTCGATAGCGATACAGAACGCTCTTAAGAATGAAGGGATCGAAGCGGTCGTTCAGAGCCCTATCACAACTGAGCCTGTCGCGGAGCCGGTGGTCATAAGAAAAGCGGTGAAATATCTGGAAAAAGGCAGGATCGTGATCTTCGGAGGGGGAACCGGGAACCCGTATTTTACAACCGATACTGCGGCTGTCCTGAGGGCGGGGGAGATAGGCGCGGACGTTGTTATCAAAGCGACTAAAGTCGACGGTATATATGATTCGGATCCGGTAAAGAATCCTGCCGCCAAAAAAATTGAAAGAATATCATATATCGATGTCTTGAATCAGAACCTCAGAGTGCTTGATACGACCGCGATAAGTTTCTGCATGGAAAACAGTCTTAAAATAGGTGTTGTCAATCTGCTTAAGCACGGAGAGCTGAAAAAGTTCATTTCCGGAGAAAAGACAGGGTCTATTGTAGACTGATTTTAAGAAATATGTATTAATCAAAGCCGTCGTCCGACGGCTTTTTTATTTCAAAAAAATATTATTTATGTCTTGACAAAAGATGATAAATAGCATAATTTTACTATCAGGTGTATAAAAATGTATAAAAATGGGGAAAATGAACAGTTTCTCGGAAAAATACAGCTACTCGGTGGATGAAAAAGGCAGGATCAACTTTAAGAAAATTCTGAAGCGTCTCCACGGCGATGAAAAAGAAAATTCCAATTATCATCTTCTGAAACAGACGGTAGAGCTTTACGGATCAAAAAGAAGATATCCTTTCTTTTATATATTCACCGAAAGGTCGTGGAAAAAATTCTATGACGAGAAAGTCGAGGGAATGGATACGCCCGTGAGAATTAAATTCCTTACGAGCTACTGTGGTGAGGCGTCAATGGATAATTCCGAAAGACTTACTTTCCCCAAAGAGTTCCTGGAATTCGCGGGAGCGGGTAAAGATCTGGTCCTTCAGGGCGACGGAGAAAAGATACAGGTATGGTCAAGAAAGAATTTCGAGGAATATCTGAAAGGTCTCTCCAGGCTTGCGCCTGAAGCGGATTTCGACGATATGTTCAGCAGGCGCAGTTAGATCATTAAAATAAAGAACCTCCTCCGCTACTTCGGTAGCGGTTCGCATTTTAGGAAATTAATATATATGAATTCTGTAGGCTATCACATACCGGTACTGCTCAAAGAGACGATAGAGCTGCTTGTTACGGACAGAAAAGGCAGTTATCTTGACTGCACTCTCGGCGGCGGCGGCCATTCAAAAGCGATCCTTGACAGTATTGATCCGGAAGGTTCTCTTCTTGCGCTGGACAGAGATGAAGAAGCGGTCAAATACGCCGGAAAGCTGCTTAAAGGATATCCGAACCTTATAATCCGCCATCTGAGTTTTTCAAGGATCAGTGAACTCGACGAGATAGTCTTCGGAATGAAATTCGACGGAATATTATTCGATCTGGGGCTGTCATCAAAACAGATAGACGACAGATCAAGAGGTTTTTCATACATGTCCGATTCAAAACTTGATATGAGAATGAACAGGAATGATGAGATATCGGCTTTCGAGGTCATAAACGAGTACAGCGAGGAAGAACTGGCGGATATTTTCTTCAGATACGGCGAGGAGAGAAAATCGAGACAGATCGCGGCTAAGATCGCACTTAAAAGAACAGAGAAAACGATCAGTTCCACAAAAGAACTTTCAGAAATTATATCATCCGTAACGCCTCCGAATTTCAGGATCAAGACGCTTTCGAGGATATTTCAGGCCGTCAGAATGGAGGTGAACAGAGAGGCGGATGAACTGATCACGGCTTTAAAATTCACACTCAACATACTCAAAGATAACGGCAGGTGCGCGGTTATTTCTTACCATTCACTGGAGGACAGGGCTGTAAAAAATTTTACAAGGGAAAATTCTGAAGGATGCATCTGTCCCAAAAATTTCCCTAAATGCGTGTGCGGTAAAAAACCTGTAGTGGCCGCTGTAACAAAAAAAGCCGTGATACCGTCGGAAGATGAGATCAGGTCAAATTCCAGAGCAAGAAGCGCTAAACTCAGGGTCTTTAAAAAATTATAAGAGCGGGGGGTATATTATGAAACAGAATTTATATGCCAGAGGCAACGGGCCGAAAATACTAACAAAAAGGTTCCAGGCGTTCGATAAGATATTCATAATGGCGCTGTTCGCTTTTATTTTGGGCCTGTATGTGATCATGCAGTCGCAGATCAAATCCGTGACGAAGGAGGCAGGAGATCTTTTTATTCAGAAAAAACTGCTTGCGGAGGAGCTTGAAAGGCTGATCTCGGATTATGACAAGATGATGACTTATACCGAGCTTAAGCAGTACGCAAATTCAAACCTCGACATGAAAGAATCAGGTTCAAAGGTAAAGAGCTTTACGGTTGTTGACAGGCATGAGGTGTTCAAAAATACCGGAACGAATGAAATGCCTGACCTGTTCGAAACGAAGGTCAGCCTGGCATTATTAAGAAAGGAAGAAATATCAACAGAAAATTAAAGTGATGAGATGACAAAGACCAGACATGATGAGAGAAAGGTTGGCAGTACTGTAGAGAGGAAAAATATCTCCAGGTTGAAATTTCTTTTTATCATGAGTCTGGCCGTATACGGTATAATCGTATATAAACTCTACCATACTCAGATCATAAAGCACGAATACTACTCTGAAAGATATAAGGAACAGTCCAAAAAGAAGATAACGGTTTACGCTCCGAAAGGTTATATCTACGACAGAAAATACTCAAAACTCGCCGAGAATATCGGAACTAATTATGCGTTCGGCCTGAACACAAGGGTCGCGGCCGACAAGAAAGACCTTGCGGAAAGAGTAAGCCGGATAACAGGAAGGGACAGATATCTTGAGATATTAAACTCCAAAAAAGGCTTTGTCTGGCTGGACAACAGGCTTACCGAGAAAGAGAGGGGAGATATTTATTCCGTTCTTACAGCAGAGGAAAAATCGGCCGCCTCGTTCAAATCAACAGCCAACAGAATATATCCCAAAAGAAAGCTCGCCGGACAGATAATCGGCTATACTGATATTGACGGCGAAGGCCTTAGCGGCGTGGAAAAAGAGTTCATGCAGTATCTTAACGGAAAAGACGGCTGGGAATTCGTGCATCAGGACGGAAGGCTCAACAAATACTATGGCTCCGAGATCAATAAAAAAGATCCCGTTTCAGGCAACAGCGTGGTGCTGACGATAGATGAAAATTATCAGGCTATTGCTGAGGAAGAACTTGAAAAAGCGGTTATCAAATGGAAAGCCCAGAAAGGCGTGGTTGTCGTAATGGAGCCGCGGTCCGGTGAGATACTGGCGATGTCGAGCTATCCGGATTTTGACCCGAACACGCCCGGAGAATATGATGCGTTCAACAGAAAGAATAAGGTTATTACCGATATTTATGAACCCGGATCGACTTTTAAGACTATCTCCGCAGCTGTGGTTCTGGAAGAGAAGAAGGTCGATGAGGAGGAGGTCTTTTTCTGCAGTAACGCAGGATATATGATAGGAAAGAGAAAGATCAAAGATTCGCATGAAAATCCGAATGAGTATATGAGCTTCAGAGATGTACTGGCTCAGTCGAGCAACATCGGAACTCTACAGGCTGTCTCGAAAATAGATAAGAACAGATACTTCGAATATCTCAGAGATTTCGGCTTCGGGAATAAAACGGAGATCGAGCTTACAGGGGAAGTTAAGGGTTATCTGCCGAGGGTTAGAGACTGGAGCATGACTACCCAGCCCACTATGAGTTTCGGTCAGGGGATTTCCGTAACGCCGTTGCAGATGATTACGGCATACTGCGCGATCGCGAACGGCGGGCATCTCGTCAAGCCGCTTATCGTAAAAGGCGTCATTGATAAAGATAACAGGATAGTGAAGAAATATGACACCGTGAAAGTCAGAAGGGTGATAAGCGGAGAAACTTCCAAAAGGGTTAGGGATATGCTCAGGTACGCGGTAACGAACGGAACCGGGTCAGGGGCCGAGATCGAGGAATTGAAAGTTGCGGGAAAGACCGGTACATCACAAAAGGTCGAGAACGGGCAGTATTCAAAAAGAAATTATGACGCCAGCTTCATCGGAATGGTTCCGTATGACGATCCGCGTATTGTCTGCCTTGTTATGCTGGATTCGCCGAGAGGGTGCATTTACGGCGGAACGGTAGCTGCGCCCGTATTCAAAAATATTGTAAAAAGGATATACGACCTGGACAGGTCCAAGACCGTCGTCCAGGCAAAAACAGAGATCAGGTCGGCCGTCGTCCCGGATCTTGCGGGAAAAAAGACAGCGGAAGCCGAGAAAATACTTAAGGACCTTAATATAAAATATAAGGTAGAAAAAGGAACAGACACCATCGCCGCTCAGTCAGTACCGCCGTTTTCAGTAATACCCGAAGATGAACTGCTGATTATTTCGGGGAGGGAAAGCGCGTTTTCAGGAGATCTCAGGCTCGATATTACGCCGGAAGTGACCGGACTTCCCGTCAGGGAGGCGGTAAAGCTTCTTTACTCTTCCGGCATAGACCCTGTGGTAGTGGGCAGCGGTAATGTTTACAGACAGTCGGCGCTTTACACCGGGGGAGAGTACGAATGCGGAGTGTGCAGCCTTTACTGCAGATTGCCGTCCACCGTTCTTAAGAAGACTAATAAAAATGTGAAAAAACAGTTATGAGACTCGGAAAGATCATATCTTCGATCAAAACTCTTGAGGTCACGAAATTTAAAGATCATGAGATCGAACATGTTTTTTCTGATTCAAGAGAGAAATTCAGAAATTCCCTTTTCATTGCCGTGAAAGGCCTTACATCAGACGGCGCGGATTACGCTTCTGACGCGATAGAATCCGGTGCCTGCGCAGTTATTTATGAGACATCTATAAAGAGGATGTTCCCCAACATAACATACATTAAAGTGCCTGACAGCAGGATCATCCAGTCGAAAGTGGCCGGGCTTGTTTATTCGGAACCTTCAAGAAAACTTGACCTGACAGGGATAACCGGCACCAACGGAAAGACATCGACCGCATATATATACAGGCATATTCTTGAAAATAACAGGATCAGATGCGGCCTTTTGGGAACAACTGAGTATGATCTGGGAAAGAGAAAGTTCAGCCCGTCAAGGACCACTCCGGACGCTGTATTTCTTCAGAGATATTTAAAAGAAATGGCTGATGCAGGATTAAAGCACGCTGTAATGGAAGTGTCGTCCCACGCTCTTTCTCTTAACAGGGTCGAGGATGTGTTCTTTAACACAGCAGTCTTTACGAACCTGACGCAGGACCATCTTGACTTCCACGGGACGATGAATGAATACGCGGGCGCGAAAGCGGGCCTGTTCTCATCCCATTTGAAAAAGGGAGGCAGATCTGTTGTAAATGCGGACGACGAATACTATGAACTTATTGCAAAGTCGTCCGGGCAGAAGATGATGATCTATTCGCTCGAAACGGAGGGCGCGGATCTGTTCGTTAAGAATGTAAAATATCTTGAAAAGGGAATGGAGATACTTGTCTCATTTAAAGGCATGTATTATACAATAGAAACGGGTCTGAACGGGAAATTCCAGGCGATGAACATAGCCGCGGCTTTTCTGTGTGCTTCAGGTATCGGTATTCCAGTAAAAGATATAATAAGGTCACTGAAATATCCGCTTGTTATACCCGGAAGGCTGGAGAAAATTCATGAGGACGGTTTTTCTGTTTTTGTGGACTATGCCCATACTCCGGACGCACTTTTCAGGACTCTTTCAACGGTCAGGGAGTTCTGCACCGGCAGGATAATTACCGTGTTCGGCTGCGGAGGGAACAGGGATCATGAAAAACGGCCTAAAATGGGTAAAATTGCGTCAGAACTTTCAGATATAGTGTTCGTAACAGATGATAATCCAAGAATGGAAGATCCTGATACTATCACTGAAGAAATAGTAAAAGGTATAACTTTAAACAACTGGAAGAAAATTGCCGGAAGAAAAGAGGCGATAAGCGAAGCGCTCTCGGCGGCAAAAGAAGGCGATGTTGTACTGATAGCGGGTAAGGGACACGAGAATTACCAGGAAATAAAGGGCGTAAAATATCCTTATTCGGATAAAGTAACAGTAATGAATTTAACAGGAAGGTCAAATGGTCAGACTGTCTGAACTGCTTAGGGAATGCCGTACGGGAAAGCCTGAAAATGTCGACGGCAGTATTTATGTTACCGGGGGCAATACTGATTCGAGGCTGATAGTCGAGGGAAACATTTATTTTGCCCTGAAAGGACAGAATTCTGACGGCCATGATTTTATTCCCCAGGCATGCGCGAAGAACGCATCGGTCTCGGTAGTGGATTCAGGCTATGTAAATTCCGGGAATTGTCCTGTCATTTATACCGACAGCGTAGAAAAGACTCTCGGCGAACTCGCGGGCCTGTGGAGAAAACTTCACAACGCGCGGATAATAGGCATAACCGGAACGAACGGCAAGACCACAACCAAAGAGATCCTGGGCAGGCTCCTGTCTCTCAGGTACAGGATAATCTCGACATACAAAAACTACAACAATCACATAGGCGTACCTCTGACGCTCCTTTCCATTAAAGACGATACGGAATACGCCATAGTCGAGCTCGGAACGAACCATTTCGGCGAGATAGATTATCTTTCCAGAATAGCCGATCCCGACATGGGGCTCATCACGAACATAGGCGAAGGGCACCTCGAGCAGTTCGGCGACAAAAAAGGCGTTTACGAAGAAAAGATAAAGCTGTTCGAGCTTCTTGAGAAAAAGAACGGTAAAATACTGGTGAACAGGGACGATCCTTTCTTAAAGGACTGGGAAAGAGGAAATGTGGTCTCTTTCGGCCTTGAGAGCGAGGCGGACTACAAGTTCTCCGATATAAATATTGCATCGGACGGTTACCCCGAATTCGTTTACAGGGGCGTGCGCGTGAAGATGAACATTCCCGGAAAACTGAATGTGAAGAACGCCGTGGCAGCGGCCGCGGTGGCCGGTGAACTGGGTATCGGCCCCGATATTATATCTTCCGTGCTTTCAAGAATAACCCTGTCCGATAAAAGATATGAGATGGTGGAATATAACAATTCAAAGGTACTCCTTGACTGTTATAACGCCAACCCGACATCGACCGAGAATTTTCTCAAAGATATCTCCGCCGTCATGTCATACGATGTAGTGGTTTTAGGGGACATGCTTGAACTTGGACCCACATCCGCCGAGTCGCATGTAAGGATCATTGAAACCGCTTCTTCGCTCGGATTCAAAGAGGTACTTCTCACAGGCGGAGAGATGGAAAAGGCGTTCCTGAGAAAAAAATATCCGGGTAAAATAAAACATTTCACTGATTTTCCGGAACTGAAAAAAGAATTCGAACGGATCACTTCCGAAGGACAGAATGTAGCGGTGAAAGGATCGCGCGGTATGAAACTTGAAAGACTCATGGACAAGGCATTATGAAGAACGCTTTAGAGGAAAACATAAGATATGACCTTCTTCTTGTGATGGTCGTTTTCGGGCTTCTGGTATTCGGATCGATCATGGTAATCAGCGCGGGATCGTTCATCGCCGCGGAGAAATTCAACAACGACAGTTATTTCGTTACGAATCAGACAAAGCACGCGCTAATGGCATTTTTCGCTCTTCTGGCAGGAATGATGCTCAACTATAAAATATATAACAACAAATACATAATGTATATAGGAATGGGCGTAACCGTGCTCGCGCTTGTGTATCTTCTTATTTCCAATCAGGGCGAAAGCATAAAAGGCGCAAAGAGATGGATATTCGGGTTCCAGCCTTCGGAAATGGCAAAGAACATGATCGTTTTCTACCTGGCTTTCAGCCTGACAAAAAAAAGGTCAGAGATCAGGCAGTTTTTGAGGGGTTATGTCTATCACATGGCGATATTAACATCTGTTGTTGCACTTGTTCTTCTCCAGCCGGCTTTCTCAACTTCCATGATGATATTTTTTATAGGCTACAGCATACTATATATCAGCGGAATGAAACTAAAACATCTGATGTCTTCGATGGTGCTTATAATACCGCTCATAATAATTATCGCGCTGATACAGCCTTACAGGCTTGCGAGGATAAAGACATATTTCGATCCCTCAAAGGATGTGAGCGGCAAGGGATGGCAGGTCGAGCAGTCTCTAATCGGGTTCGGGAACGGGGGACTGACGGGGGCCGGCCTGGGAGAGTCGAGGCAGAAGGAATTTTATCTTCCGGAACCGCACAACGATTTCATTTTCTCGATCATCGGGGACGAGCTGGGGCTGATAGGCACGATACTGCTGGTCGCGGCTTACATTATCATTATGATAAGGGGGCTGAAGATAGCCGCGCGGGCGCCGGATTACTACGGGTTCATCCTGGCTTCGGGCATCACGATGACGATTGTTATTTACTCGATTTTCAACATGTGCATCACGCTGGGACTTGTTCCGCCCACCGGACTTCCTCTGCCGATGGTCAGCTACGGGGGAACATCTCTTATTATGACCATGTTCAGCATGGGTGTACTTCTTAATATTTCTTATAAAAGCAGGGATAACGGCGCGGAAGATGACAGAGCTTAAGAAAAATATGAAGGTCCATTTTACGGGCATCGGCGGAGCGGGGATGCTGCCTCTGGCCATACACGCGGCGGCGACAGGCTTCAGGGTGACCGGGTCCGACCTGAATGCCGATAACTTCCTTATCCTTGAAAAAGCCGGGATATTCCCGGTAAAAGGGCACTGTCCGGTCAGTCCCGATACCGAGCTCGTCGTGTACAGCGCCGCCGTTCCTGTTGAAAATGTGGAACTCATATCGGCAAAGAATCTTAATATACCGGCAATAAAACGGTCCGAATTTCTCGGGCTCGTCTCAAAAGACAGACATTCGATCCTCGTTTCCGGATCGCACGGCAAGAGTACCGTTACAGCGATGCTGGCGGACATGATGAACGGAAGCGAGTTCGGCGCGTCGGCGATAGTAGGCGCGGAAACCGTCGCCGCGGGTTCGAACTATTATCCGGGCACGGGCGAGCATATGATAATCGAGGCCGACGAATATGACAGAAGCTTTTTGAGGCTGTTCCCGTCGGACCTGATAATACTGAACATTGACAACGACCACATGGACATTTACGGCGACATAGAGAATCTAATATCCGCGTTCGCAGAACTCTGCTCGAGGCTGAAGGCCGGGTCTGTGCTGGTATATAATGCCGACGACAGGAATGCCGTACGGGCCGTATCGGGATGTGTAAACGCTAAAAAAGTAAGTTTCGGTTTATCCGGGGAAACGGATTATACGGCAGGGAATGTCGGATATGACAATTTTAACACGACATTCGGTCTGATAAAACGCGGAAAGAAGATCTGTGATGTCAGATATTCATATTCCGGGAAATATAACGTATATAATATGCTCGCTGCGGTTAGCCTTCTGTCCGAATACGGCGTGGAAAGTTCGAAAATATCAGAAATGGCTGAAAGGTTCAGAGGCGTCAAAAGGAGAATGGAGATAATACTGAAAAACGATGACTACATACTCATAGACGACTACGGCCACCACCCTTCAGAGATCAGATCGGCGATGGAGAATATAAAACTGAACAGCGGCGGAAGAAGAGTAATAGTTCTATTTCAGCCTCACCTCTATTCGAGGACAAAATACCACGCGGCCGGTTTCGCGGGTAGTTTTAAGAACGCCGACCTTGTGTTTATATCGCAGATATATGCGGCGAGAGAAAAGTATGACCCTTCGATAGCCAGCTCCGATATTTTCTGCGCCATGAATGAGGCAGATAAAGCTAAAACAAGAGTTTTCGATAATTTTGAGGATCTGTATTCGGAGCTGGAAAGAACCGCGGCTCCGGGAGATATCGTCGTGAGCATGGGTGCCGGAGAGATAAACAGGCTTCTGTACAAATTTAAAGAAAAGGTCATGCGCAATGGATAGTACTGAGATCCTTAAAGCTGTATGCGGACGCGTAACCGCGGAAGAATTAATGAGCGGGCATACCTATTATAAGATAGGCGGGCCCGCCAGATATTTCGCCGTTCCTGAGAACTGCAAAGAGCTGTCTGATGTACTTGATATTTGCGTAAAAGAGAACATACCTTATTTTATCCTCGGGTGCGGAAGCAACGTGCTGGTCTCGGACAGAGGCTTTAACGGCTGCGTAATAGATATGTCTGAGGGGTTCAACGGAATCGAAAAGGAAGGTATCCTGATCACCGCGGGAGCGGGATGCAGGATTTCAAAAGTCGCTAAAGCCGCGGCCGAAAATTCACTTGCCGGGTTCGAAGAACTCGCCGGTATCCCCGGAACGGTGGGCGGCGCTCTGGTAATGAACGCGGGCTGTTACGGCAGGGAGACGGCTGAGCTTGTACACAGGGTGAATATACTGGACTCCGGGTCCGTTCGGGAGATACCTTCAGAAGAGATCGAATTCGGCTACAGAAGGTCCGAGCTGAGAAATAAAGTTATAATATCCGCCGTCTTCAGGCTTTCTGAAGGCAAGAGAGAAGAAATAATCAGAAAGATGGCCGAATACTCAGAAATGAGAAAAGCGAAACAGCCGGTAAGCCTGCCGTCCTGCGGCTCTGTTTTCAAAAGGCCGGCCGAAGGGTTCGCCGGAGCGCTGATCGAAGATTGCGGGCTCAAAGGGAAAAGAATAGGCGGCGCCATGGTTTCCGATCTTCACGCGGGGTTTATCGTGAATACGGGAGGCGCGACGGCATCTGATGTTATGAGCCTCATCAGGCTCATTAAAAACACTGTTTACGCAGAAAAGGGGATACTTCTTGAAGAGGAAGTTCTGTTCCTTGGTTTTGAAGAGGAGGAATGTAAATGAAAATGATTAAAAAGATTTTTATTAAATTACTGCTGATACTGAGGCTGGTACTTACAGGATGCGCGGTTTTCGCTCTGGTCTACGGGTCATATCTATTTATGCAGGCTTATAGAACTACACGGGTCTTCGACCTTAAAAAAATAATTGTAAAGAATTGCAGGCTTCTGACTCCCGGCGATGTTATATCTCTCTCTGAAATAAAAAGAGGGACAAGGATCGGGGATATTGACCTTACTTATGCAGAGAAAAAGGTCAGCTCTTCACCTTATGTAAAAAAGTCTGCGGTAAAAAGGATATATCCCGCCACTGTCGTTATTACCGTATGGGAAGACGACCCTGTTGCATATCTTAACTCGGCGGGGACGCTCAGATATGTGAACAGGAACGGCGCGGTACTGGGCAAAGCCAAGCCCGGCGAAGGATACGATCTTCCGGTCATTGTATCGGGCGACACCGGCACGGCAGCCTCATTTATTCAGGATTGTCTTTCAACGAGCATGTTCACATATCACCATATATCAGAGGTCGCCGTAACCGATAGAGGCATCGAATTGTATCTTGTAAAATCATCAGCTCCTGTCATAATAGGAAAAGACGATTACAGGAAAAAGATCGTCATTCTTGAGAATTTTTTAAAGAATGAGTACAATGATCTTACATTCAGCCGCATCGAGTACATCGATCTCAGATTTGACAGGCAGGTGGTGTTAAAAGAGTTCTCTATAGCTGAAAAATAAAAACGGGGAAGAGGTATGTATATTCTGGGAGTTGATATCGGCAGCAAATATCTCAAAGCGGCGCTCTGTATAAGGGACCCTCAGAGCGACGATATAACGGTAGTAAAGCTGATTAAGCTTCCTCATAAAGCTTCCAGGCAGGGAACTGTGACAGATCTGGTCAGGGCTAAAGAAGTTTTCAGTCAGATGCTCGAGAAGATAAAACTCGAATATCCGGAAAGCATAGACAGCTATGTTGTTTCGGTATCGGGCGAAAATGTGAATTCATATTCGGGCACATCGACCATTCCTCTCTGGAAACAGGAGAACGAGGACAGAAGAGTAAAGATCACGCGCACGCATGTGAGCGATGTTCTTAAAGCAGCCAAAATGACAGCTTACAACAAGGATGATAAAGCTGAACTTCATTCGGTACCTCAGGAATTCCAGATAGACGACCAGCCTCCAACGCTCAACCCCGTGGACATGTCGGGTGTAAAGCTCAAAAGCAGCGTGTATGTCATCCAGACGGAGAAATCGCACAAAGAAAACCTCTGCAGTATTCTCGACGATCTGGGGATTAAGAACTACAGGATAGTATTCGCGCCTTTAGCCACAGCTGAGGCCGTAATAGACGACGAGGACAAGGAAGCCGGCACGATCGTTATTTCGGTCGGAGACCAGACGACCGAGCTTGCGGTATATCTGAACGGGATATTGAGGATGGCCAAAATAATACCTTTCGGCTCAAGCAATATTACAAAAGATCTTAAGATACTGCTTAAGACTGATTTCAACACTGCGAACAGGCTGAAAAAAACCGCCCTTACGGCATTCTCTCCCGAAGCGGATGCCGAAAAGAAAATCGAGGTCGAAAATTCCTCTTCGCAGAAGACCGAATATACCGAGGAATATATGTCGAAAATAGCGGAAGCGAGGCTGAAAGAGATATACGAGTTCGTGACAAAGGAGATATATAAAGGCTCGTATCAGAGAATGATCCATTCACCTGTGATCCTTACAGGGCCCGGAAGCAGCATGAGAGGGGCCGACAGGCTGTTCTCAGACATGAATAATTCAAAGACGACTAAAGGCAAACTGATGGGCGTGAAGTCTGAAAAA
This sequence comes from uncultured Bacteroidia bacterium, assembly GCA_964648295.1. Taxonomy (GTDB): domain Bacteria; phylum UBA4055; class UBA4055; order UBA4055; family UBA4055; genus UBA4055. The sequence goes on from CAZYNH010000007.1 coordinate 111,939, forward strand.
GAGAATATAACTGATGATTTCTACACATCCGTCGGCCTTGTAAAATACGCGGTAGTGAACGACATCTTTACGGACGATAACGAAGGTATGAACGAAAACGGTTTTATCGGAAGAATAAAGCAGTTCGTGGCTGATCTGTTTTGAAAAAATTATAATATAGCGGGAGGACATTATGTCTGCGATGGTATTTGAATTTGATAACGAGATCAAGGGCAGCGCCAAGATCAAGGTGATCGGCGTGGGCGGCGGAGGATGCAATGCTCTTGACAGCATGATAGACATGGGCTTGAAGGGAGTTGAATTCATAGCCTTAAATACTGACGCTCAGGCATTGCAGCAGTCAAAAGCCAATACCAAGATACAGATCGGGTCGCAGACAACGAAAGGTCTCGGCGCGGGGGCTGACCCTGAAGTCGGCCGTCTGGCTATGGAGGAGGACAGGGAAAAGTTGACCAACATGCTTTCAGATTCCGATATGGTATTCATCGCCGCCGGTATGGGAGGCGGAACGGGCACGGGCGCGGCCGGAGTCCTGGCAGACATTACATCAGGCATAGGAGCGCTGACAGTCGCGATAGTCACCAAGCCTTTCAAGTTCGAGGGTCAGAAAAGGATGGCTAACGCCGATAAGGGGATCCAGAAGCTTAAGGAAATGGTCGACGCGCTGATAATTGTTCACAACCAGAGGCTCGTCCAGTCTACTACCGATCCGAACACTTCTCTCAAAAAAGCCTTTGTTCAGGTGAACGAGGTGCTTTATAAAGCTGTGAGAGGGATAGCCGACCTTATAACATACCGCGGGAACATTAATCTTGATTTCGCGGATATAAAGACTACAATGAAAGGCATGGGCGACGCCATGATGGGAGTAGGCGAGTCTGAAGGCGAGCACGCATGTATTGAGGCGGCGCAGACAGCCATCCAGAGCGCGCTTCTGGAGAATGTGGACATTAAGGGCGCGAAAGGCCTGCTGGTCAACATCTGCGCCAGCGAAGAACTTTCACTGTTCGAGGTCGAGCAGGCCATGGACCTGATATATCAGGCAACAGGCACTACGGATGTAAATGTTATCTTCGGGGTTGTAACGGACAACGAAATGAACGACAAAGTCAGGGTGACAGTGATTGCCACAGGTTTCGAATCAGGCGTTAAAAAGGTCGAGAAGAGGACAGAGTATGAAAAGCAGTTCGGAGCCAAGGAGATAAAATCCGCGGTCGCGGAAAGAGAGCAGTCCGTAAAGATGCCTAAGACCTTTAATGTTGATTATGAAGTGCCGGCGTTCTTAAGAATGAACAAGGATTGAGCATGAATCTGAACGAGCATGAAATAATAAAGAAATTCATGGTGCATTTTATTAAAAAGTGCAAAAGTGTATACAACCTTGATGTCGCGGTAAGATCGCTTACGGTGGGCAAACCTGTTCCGACCGAAGATTACAAACAGTTCAAAGACGGAAAGAATTCCACGGATACTGAGATAGATTTCGAGATACTGGGCTGGAAGGCATACGCGGACAACGCGCTTAAAAATTTCATGCAGTCACTGCTCGAAGACGAGGATGATTTTTCGCCTATTGTGAACATGGATGTTTACGAGCTGCAGAACAAGGGCAAAACCACGGTCAGGGTGATATTTTCAATGGTCTACGCGAAATACGAGATCAGTACCGAGGGCAAGGTGACGGAGGACATAAAAAGCGGCGGGCTTGACAGGGACGGGATAATCAATGAGATAGAACTCAGGCTGTCGGAGATATATACTCTTCTTAAGAAACTCAGGAGCTGATATGTATGAGATAATAGTAAGGCATCATTTTTCGTCGGCGCACAAACTGATAGACTACGACGGCGAGTGCAGGAACCTTCACGGACACAACTGGAAGGTCAAGGTCTATGCGAGGGCGGAAGAGCTCAACAACATCGGCATATCGCTCGATTTTAAGGAATTCAAGAGGATAGCTAAGGAGGAGATAGATAAATACGACCATGTATTCCTCAACGAACATCCGAGCTTTCATAACATAAATCCCACCGCCGAGAACATAGCGAGAATTCTCTTTGAGGAGCTTTCGGGCAAGATAAACACGGAAGGCCTTAAGATCCATATGATAGAGGTTTGGGAGTCCGACAGCAACGGGATGAGATATTTTAAATAATCCATTGATTAAATCAACTTAATAATTTATACTTAAATACATTAAAAGAAAGTTCTACGCCGTTATCCGGCGTTGAGATCTTTTATATTACCGGAAAAACGGAGAAGTTTATGAACATAGATTTTTCACCAATATTCTTTAAAGTTGACGGGGGATTTAAGCAGCCGGAAATTATAGCAGAGTCGCTACTGCTGGTCAAGGACATCACCCAGAGCCACGGTCTGAAACTCGAAATGATGGAGTGGCTGAAAGCAAACGGCAGTCCGGTCTCATTCCTGCCCGAGATCAAAGCCGTGCACGATCATGCGAGAGAACTGTCAGGTATCGGTACAGGAGGGGAGATAAGGGAAGAGGATTTTCTCGTCCTCATGGAAAGATGCTCCGCGCAGGGACTCTTTGAAAAATTCAGAAAACCGCATTTCAGGAACTATAAAAAAAGCCTTCTAAAGCTTCTAAACCTCCTCGATCTGAAAGTGGGAGAGAATTTTGATAAAGCGGTATCGGACGATCTTGAAAAGAACGGGCTTGTGCCAGAAGTACTTGACGGCGTAAAAAAGTTCATTAATGGGGAAGGCTATTATTTCAAAGGCCAGATATTTTCCGGAGCCGTTGAAAAGGCCGTGCCTGGGGATAATGTTTATTACATCAGCTTCACAGAAGGGGAATTTTCTGTATCGGAAAAAGAATTCATAAATTCGCTCGGTGCACAAAAAATAAAATTTGAATCGGAAGGCAAATATTCACCTTTATCAAAAATTTTCAAGGGAGACAACGAAGCTGTATTAGATCCCGAAAGCGTAGAGTTTTACGTGTCGTCCTCGATTTTGGATGAGGCGCAAAGAATAAAGCATCTGATCCTGCAGGCAGTAACGGGAAAAGACGGGTACAGCCTGAACGATTTTACCGTGGTCTGTCCGGACGAAGAGACTTTCAGGATACTTAACAACTATCTTTATGCGGAGGATATACCGGTTTACTCGTCATACAAATATGCGGGGAGTGATATAAATACAGATGTACTGAGGCTTTTCAAAGCCGGCGCGGAAGGCGACGCTCAGAGTATTCTTAATTTTTTTAACCTCTATATTGCTCAAAAACCGCTGCTGTTCGATGATCTGACGGAACACGATCTCAAAACCCTTATCGCGAAGCTGTTCGAGATAAAAGGGTCTGATTACAGGCTCAAAGCTTCCGGGGATATCAAAAAGTTTATAAGAGATTTCTTAAACGCTTCACTTACGGACGACAGAATAATGAACGCCGAAAAAGCTCTTGCAGTCATGAAATCAAAGCTGAAAAGCCTGAAGGCTGCTTTTAAATTACTCGGCAAAGAGCTTGAGACAGATATTTATACTTACGAGGAAACGGTCAAGAGGATCTTCGGCGATACTGAAAGGAAATTTACTGATTATCTGGAATATTTATACCTCATCGCGACCAAAACAAATTCCGAAAAACTGAACAGGGATATGAACGGCGTGCGGATCATAATGCTGAACGAGCCTGCCCCGGCCGGAAAGTTCCTGATATTCTCAGGCATGACCGAAGACCGTTTTCTAAAGGCCTCTAATCCTTTAAAGATAGTGAGCAAAGAGAATTATTTCAGGCTGTATGAAAGCGTGTACGGAATTGATCCCGAAGAAGCGCTTTACGAAAACCTGCGGATGATCACTTCAGGCCCGATCGTACGGACAGCTTTTTTCGTACCCCGCTGGGGCGAGGAGTTCATACCATCGACGAAGCTGGACATGATAACTGGCCTGTTACCGAAAAAGGCTCTTAAGATCGAAGTATTATCAAAGCGTGAAGTAAAAGATCCGCCTGAAGCAAAGTTCAGCGTCACGATCGCCGACAGGCTCGGAGAAAAAGATTTCGGCAGCCTGACAATAACGCAAAAAGAACCGAAACCGAAAAGAGACCCGTTTTCGATCGGTCTTAAAGAGCGCGGAATGGAAAACAGGCTTGTTTCGGCTTCAAAGATCGAAAGTTTTATGTCCTGCCCCGCCGCTCATGCCCACGATCTTAATCTCGAATACGATTCGATCGAACCGCAGTTCCCTTTCACGAAAGGAAATTTCTATCACAATACGGTCGAGAAGTTCTTAACGCATTTTAAGGGAAACGATCTTCTCGATCAAACAGATTTTGGAAAAGTTGTTTCGGGTCTGAGCGCGGGAAAAGGAAAAGAAAGTATAGCAAAAACCAGATTCGGAGAGTTCCCCGAATTCCTTTTGTACGGAGTTGAGTACGAAAAATTTGCTGAGGCCTACGAAATTCTATCTGAAAAAATTAAAAGTTCGGACATAATCAGCTTCATTGATTCAGAGCTTAAAAAGCAGGAGGAGAACGATCCTTATTCCTATTATGCCCGTATAAAACAGAGGTCGGAGATAATCGGATTTCTCGCATGGCTGATGATCGAACTCGGTCCGACACCGGCTTCGGTCACGCGGACTTTCGAGACTGAGGTCAAGTTCGCGGACTTTTCGATATCGGAAGACCCTCCAATAAGCATAAAAAGAGGCTATATAGATTTCCTTTTTGTAGATCATGCAGGCACGGTCAGAATAATAGATATAAAATCCAATAAAAAATTCGATAAGTTCGAAGAGGAGATTAAAAAATATCAGAAGGTTCAGCTGCTTTTATACCGCGAGGCTTTATCGAGGCGGATCAGGGGCGAAGCCGGCGTGAATTTTAGGCCTGAAAGGGAAGATGATAAACCTCAGGATGAAAAATGCACGATACTGCCGGGCGATTACTTCGATGACTTAGGCAAAGACACAAAAGTCGAGGCTTATTATTATTCGCCGAATGATCCTCTCATGCTGTCTGTAAGGGATCAGAATTATGATGAATTTATCTTGAAGCTGAAAAAACGGCTCGATCCGAACGGCGAATTTAAGCCTGAAGCGTGCTCGAAATGCGAATACTGCGCGCTGTCTCAATCATGTCCCCAATTCGAAGATAAAAAATTCGAAAATAACGATGAATTCAAAAAAGACCCCGAAGCAAAAAAGCAGATACTTATCCTGAATGAAGTAAAGAAAGAGAATGATCCGAAAACCCGGACTAAAAAAATCATAATTTTCGACGGCGACAAAGAAGAAGCTCTTACCTATGACGGTAATATCATTATCTCAGCCGGAGCGGGAGCGGGAAAAACTGAAGTGCTCTCGTCAAAATACATCAGCCTGCTTCTCAATTCCGATGCAGGGCTTGAGAACATAGTCTGCATAACATTTACAAAAAAGGCCGCGGGCGAGATGCAGAAAAGGATATACTCAAAGCTGAAAGACATTCTTGAAAGCGGATATTTCTTCTCCGTTTACAAAGACGCCGATCCTGATTCGTACAAAATAAATGAAAAACAGAAAGAAAAGCTGTCAAAGATCAAAGAAGAGTTTTACGATAAGAATCTCATCTCGACCTTTCATTCGTTCTGCAATAAATTCATAGCGGAATACGGCTATTTTTCAGAAAATCTCAAAGCCTACGACATAGCGATGGACCTGTCGGAAGATTTTACGGTCAGCGAAGAGGCTGTAAAATTCCTTAAGGTTAATTTCGATGCTCATTACGCAAATATCCTGAATTCAGCCATGAATGGCGAGGAGTACGAAGAGTTCAAAAGCTGGCTCGGATCAAGGCATCTTATTTTCTCCGGAGATTTCGAAGGCGGATTTATACCCGATATTCTCAAACTTTACGGTGAAATGAAGCTGAGCGGAAAAGAATTAAATGAGAAAGATTGGATAAAGCCGCTGGGAGATTATCTGAAAGAGGTGGAAGAACGAATTCAAACAGAATTTGGCGGTTATTTCAGGATCAGAGAAGATATTTTGAGTCTCATAGAAAATGAAACGGACGAAAAACTCCTGACGCTTGGGGAGAAAATTAAGAATTATAAAGGATTCAGCTATAAGCAGGCAGCAAAAAAATATCCCGATATTCTGGGATTGGCCGAAGAGTTTTTTGAATCGGAAGGCTATAAAGTATTCAATAAAAAGAATGTTGATCTTAACCTGAACGGAAAAGAATGGGCGATCAAAAAAGCGGTTTTCGCTATAGTCAAAGCGCTGGATGTCCATATTAACGAATTCAAGCGGGAAAAAGGTCTTTTGGAGCAGAGCGATCTTCACTCGCACTTCCTCGAAATGCTCAATGACGGCGAACTGAAGAAAAAGTTTCAGGACGGGTTCAGGTATATTCTCGTCGATGAGTTCCAGGACACGAACTGGCTTCAGGATAAGATACTCGGGGTCCTGAAGGGCCAGGCTAACCGGTTCTTTCTCGTGGGCGATAAAAAGCAGTCCATCTACCGTTTTCAGCAGTGCGATGTGCAGATATTCGAGAAATATGAAAAATCCGACGGATTCAAGACTCTGTATTTCTCTGAAAACTACAGATCCGTGCCTGATATCGTGAACTTCAGCAATAAAGTATTCGAACAGAACGCGCCTAACGGATACGACATAATCAGGAACAATGACGAACGCCTGAAACCGGTAAAAAATGACAACAGATATTCCCGCACGGTCAATTTCGTCAATATCTGTACCAAGGATTCAAAAGATAAAAATGACGGGATCAAAGCCGGTGAGCTGAGCAGGATAAGTAAAATGTGCGAGGCTGCTTTTGTTGCTGATACGATCCTCGAGAGTTCGAAGAACGGTAAAAAATTCGGTTCGTGGGCGGTTCTGATCAGAAAATATACGCATATCGGCTATATTACCGAGGCTTTCAGAAAAAAGAGCATCCCTTACTCGCTGATCCTGAAAAAAGACCTTTTCGAGCTTGACGAGGTAAAAGAATTCGTGCTGATACTAAAGGCCGTACTAGGCGCCGCAGCGCCCGAGGAAATAGAATTCATACCGGCTTATAAAGAACTTTTATCAGGCATAAAAAAGGACGATCCTCTGCTTTCTCTCATCTTCAGCATCAGGAACAATAAGATTTACAAAAACTACCTTGCTTCATTTAATGATCACAGAACAAGATCTGCCAATGTGGATATACTCAAAGAGACGCTTGTATCGCTTCTCGATAAGTCCGATAACGACAGGGAAAGATTTTTAACCGTGCTTGAAAAAAATGTCAAAGCCAATTCCTCGGGAGTCGAGGTAAAAGATCCCGATGCGGTAACGATAATGACCGTCCACAGCGCGAAAGGACTTGAGTTCGATGATCTGATCGTAGCCAATGTTGACGAGGGAGGCGGAAATTTCACATCGCTTTTCAATTATCTCAATTTGTGCGGAGAAGGAAGCTGTTATACCGATTTTTCGATGGCCGGATACTCAACTCCCGGAGAAGGAGAGAAAAAGAATTTCTTCATTAACGAATACATAAAATATAAGAACAAGTATTTCGATGAGCTTGAAAGGGCGAATTTACTTTATGTGGCCCTGACGAGAGCCAAAAACTCCCTAACGGTCGTCATACAGACAAAAGAGGAATCAGGGAGCGGGGACGGCGAGAAAAAGGAAGGCTGGGCAAAGTATCTCAGGCAGTTCGGGAATGACAACGAAGGAAAGATCGAAGGTTTCAGTTTCATTCAGAAGGATATAGGCATATTCGACCTTAGCGAATACTTTGCTGAGGAGGGACAGGCGGAAGGTACATATCAGGCTGAGAGGGAATACGATCTGACCGGTCATGTAAAAAAAGACGGGCTGATATCCGCAACGGCGATCGCGCACGAGCAGGATGATGTTACGCATGAAAAGAGCAATACGGACGCTATTGATACCGGTAATTTCGTTCATCTCTTCATGAGTAAAAAGATAAAACAGATCTTCGCGCCTGATTTCGACCTCGAAAAAGAGCTTAAGGATTTCAAGAAAAAAGAAAGCGAACCGTCTTCCGTCAGCCTTGCGGCAGTTAAGAAAATGATAGAGAACATCAAAGCGGATCAGCTTTTCAAAAACTATGCGGAATGCGGTGAAGTCCTGTGCGAAAAGAACATTGTTATGGCGGACAAGAACATTCAGGGATACATAGACCTTGTTCTGATGTGCAAAGAAGAGGTTGTCGTGCTCGATTATAAGACTTATCTGCGTAAATTCCCAGATGAAGATCTTATAGCAACATACAAGAAACAGGTAGACATCTACGCCGAGGCTCTGGGCAAGATCTATCCCGACAAAAATATCAAAAAATATCTCTTCTTCATAGGCAGAGACAGTGCTGAGTTAAGAGAAATATAAAAGGAGGCCATAATGGCAGTTGAGAAACGACAGGCTGAAAGGATACTCGCTGCACTGCGCGCGCTGACTACGAACGGCTATATCAAAAAGGAATGGTTCATGGACGAATGCAGGATAAGCACGAGAACATTCGACAGGTTCATTGCGGACCTGAGGATGTATATACCCGTAAAGTATGACGACAGGGAAAGGCTTTATGAGGTTGACAGGTCGAGGGATGCGAAAAGGACCACGATGCTGGAAGATTTTAAAGAACTTGCGCTAAAGGACGATTTTCTGCTTTTTTACGCTTTTGTGCGGAGTATGATCAGGAGCCGGTACTTTTTTCCGCCTTTCAGTACGGACGACGGAACTACTTCAAGACCTAAGAATTTTGAGAAAGTGCTAGAACTTCTCAATGAGCTTGTTGACCGGCCGGACAGGAACCTTTATGAAAGGGTGGAATACTATATTTCCGGGCACTACCATCTGCGCAGGATGCATCATTATAAAGAAGTTATAGAGAGAATTTTCAACAGCATGAAGACGGATGTGGTCCTCAGCTTCAAATATTTCAGTTCCGAATTGACGGTTCAGCCTCTCAAGCTTGTCTATTATAACGGCAAGTGGTATCTTATAGCCTATCTCATAAGGTCTTCGAGGCATTCGGAGGAGTGCGGGCAGGTCAGAATGTATAAACTGGCGCATATCAAGGGTTCGAAACTGCTTCACGGGGAATATTTTCCTCTATATGAAGAACCTGAGTTCAGCTTTACGGAATCGTTCGGGCTGTATATGGATGAGGATGTAAAAGAAGCGGAAGTGAATCTTTACGGAACGGCCGCGGCGGACGCGCCTGAAATAGACTGGCACAAGGATCAGAGGACCGAGACATTTACGGGCAAGGATGGAAAGACCTGCGCGCGGATAAGGCTGAAATATCCGGAAAAGGGCGGTGTGGAGCTTGTTTCGAGAGTGCTTTCGTTCGGGACCAATGCGGAGATCGTTTCGCCTCCGGAGCTTAGGAAAAAGTGGCTGGACGAGATAAAGAAAATGGCGGAGAAATTCGCGAAATAAATCTTGTCTGCCGTTATGTGGCGTTATGATTTGCTTATATTGCTCATGTAAACCTAAACAGCAGGATGGCATCATGAGTAGAAGGAAGATATTTGAATTTAATTCTGTAACAGCGGGGACCTGATGTGACGGTTGCCTATATCTCTTTTAAGATTTTTTTGAGTGTTAACAAATATTAACATAAATATTGACAAAAAATATTAACACCCGTATATTTCCGAAAAAGTAATGTGGGAGGGTGGCGCTATGGCAATGGGCGAATACATCAGAAAGCAGAGGGTTGAGCGCGGTTATTCACAATCTTATGTGGCTGAAGCGCTCCGGATCACGCGGCAGACATATATGAAAATCGAATCGGGCGGAAAGGACGCCACTATTGAACAGCTTAAGGTACTGTCGGGGATTTTCAATATGCCATTCGAAGATCTTGCGGTCGAGAAAGTTCCGCAGCCCAAATATCGCAAAAAGACGCTGCAGGGCGAGGCCGGAAAAGCACCAGGTGATAATCTTTTCAGCCCGGGGGGAACAACATCAAAATTCACTGAAACATTCCTTCATGTCACATCCAGAATATCTTCACTTCCCGAATCCGGAGAGAGCGCTTTATGCACAATTCTTTATCTGACGGACAGAGACTACTATATCAAATATGGAAAGCACCTTACCGGGATTAAATATTTAAAAACATTCAACGGTCCGTATCCTGAAAATTTTAAAGAATTGGTTGGAAAGATGATAAACGAGAACCTCATATTGTGCTTAGAGGCCGGAAAGTTCAAATATGAGAATAAAAAATACCTTCCGGTGCGCCGAGAAAACGAAGAAATGTTCAGCGCGGGGGAGTATCGCCATATAGAACAAACGATCTCGAGGTATGGCGGATTAAGCAGTGACGATCTCTTGTCCATATTATGCAGGGATAAGAATTATTTGAATACGACGACGGGGGCGGTCATTCGGATCGGGTAATAAAAAAAATGATCGAGTCTAATGAAAATATCGAAACTCCGATGTACGCGTTCGATGCCTACTGGATAAACCCTGAAGGTGAGATCACAGGCGTGCCTGAAAAGCATATAAACAGGATCCTGGATCATCCGGAATACTTTGGATATACACGCGATGAAGTTCTGAACAGGTTTACGAAATTCGGGGAGAAGCTCGGATGGGAGGGCAGAGCACGAGATGAGATCTTTATAGAACTTTTCTCAAAAGGCTGGATAAGGGTGCGAAAAAACAAAGACATATCCGTGAGCATTCAGACCGGCTCTTACGGAAAGAAAGAGAAAGCGCATATTAAAAAACTGGCGCTAATGATGCTTGAGAATAAGGACAATATGCAATTCAGCGCGGTGATCACTACCTTCAAAGGCGGTGAGATCAGAACTTCGCTTTCGGACCTGGCTAAGATCAAAGCTTAGAATTACAAAAATAATATTTTTTCTTACTCCGCCGTTATTTGGCGATGTAGTTTGTTTATATTACCTGTGATCATTAAAACTCGGAGGAGCCGTATGTTCAGATCTGATCTTACAAAACTGATGAACGAGAGGCAAAAAGCAGCCGGATATTCTAATGAAGATATCGCAGGCGGACTCGGATACACGGGTCATAGCCAGATCGAAGTAGCCGGAATGATCGGAAAGATATTTAATGACCGGATCTTGTGCTTAGATCACGGCAGGTATGATTTCAAATATACCGGGGAGGAGCTTGTAAGAGAAATATGCCGCATTCTCGAAATTGACGAAGAAACGGCCGACAGCGGGATAAGGAAAATAAAAAATGAAGTGGTAAGGCTGAGGGAAAGATTTCACGGCTATATAAAAATAATTCCCGAGAACGAAGTCAGGCCTACAGGATTCTTATCAGCCGTGGGCATTCATTTTGAGACAACGATAAAACTGCCTGTCGAACTCACTGACGAAGATCCGGAGATCAGGCTGGAAAAAGTTACTAAGATCTGCAGGGATCATTTTGTTAAGAGCAACGGAACGCTCAAAGGACAGCACGGAAAGATCATGTCGTACAGATACTTTTATGGGCAGAATGAGTATGCAGAGGTGAAAATTGATGATCTGCTGTAGAAAAATAATTTTTTTTCTTACTCCGCCATTATTTGGCGTTGTACTTTATTTATATTACCGGTGTTGATAAATTAAACCAAGGAGACAACCATGAAATTAGCCGAAGCCCTGATAAAAAGACGCGACATTGACACAGCCCTTGCAAATCTTAACATGAGCCTGCAGGAGAATGTAAAAGTGCTTGAGGGCACAAAACCCTTTGAGGACCCGATTGCCCTTGCGGACCAGATGCAGATATTAATTGACGAGCAGGCCAAGCTCATACAAAAGATAAATAAAACAAACAACAAAACAGTTACGCCCGACGGCCGCACGCTTGACGAGCTGATAACATTAAGAGAGCAGCTCAAACGCCGCCACAAACTGTTTGACAGCGCCTACAAACATGCCTTCTCGAATACGAGGAGCTATAACGAAGTTAAATATGTCATTGCCGTTGATATGCAGATGCTAAAAAATAAAATCAGCGCGGCTGCAAAGGAGTTTAGGGAGCTTGACAACAAGATACAGGCAATAAACTGGATAACCGAGCTGGTTTAAAGCCAAAAAAAGCGGTTCATTGAAATAGGGTATGGGAAGGCGGAAAAGAGTTGCCAAAATCCGTAAGGATCTATGTGTTGCGGGCGAAAAGCAATGTAATTAAAATTCAATCGTACAGTTTTAGTTCCTTCGGGAACGAATTCGGTTTCATGGTCTGATAAACAGACTGTCATCAAAAATACTACCGGGCGTAGTTTCTCCTTCCCTCCCTCGTTTATAATAAAAAGGTGCAGGAAATGAATTTAGCCGAAGCTCTGATAATAAAGAATGATATCTGCGTAGAAATAGCAGAACTTGCCATCATAGAATATGAAACATGCGCCCTTATTCCGCCCGGCGAAAAACCGCAAAAAGATCCGGGAGAGATATTGGAAAGTCTGCAGGCAAAATATGATGAGCTTGCCCTTATCGAAGATCAGATCAAACGAACGAACAAAAGCTGCGGCATAAATGACCTGATAGTAAAAAGAGACCAGAGCAGAAGGCAGTACAGATTATTGAACATCGGATACAGAGCGGCATTCGATAAAAAAATTTTCAACAGGGACAAATTCAGAGTCTATAAAGACTTAAACGGCCTCAGAGGAAAGATGAGCGAAGCTTTGGAGCAATACAGGAAATACGATATCCTGATACAAGAACTCAACCGCAGCACCGAGCTGATAGAAAAAACAGAAAAAAATTAGGGAAAATAAGCTTGATTAAGAACTAAAAATCTATTATAATCATTAGTGTTTAAAAGGAGAGAGTTAAATGAGCGTAAGGATTTCTCACTGTTCAACTTCATTGGATAATTATTACATTTGCATCAATGAGAGAGTATCGGGATTTTTGAACAGGGGACCTCAAGTCGGAGATTTAATTTATCTTGTTGTGAAAATCGGCAGAAAAAGTGTATGCGGAGCCAGATTTAATTTAGATGAGCCGACTGATTACAAACCTTGGCCGGATTCAGAAAATTATGTGAATGTTCTTACTACAAAGAACTTAGAATTCTGCACTCCGTTCGATATTTCAATTATATCCCAAGTCGGCGGTAAATACTGGTCTATGAAATATATTCAGGGAGCAAAACCGATAAGCGACCAGCCGGCGATTGAAATGCTGGATAAAGAATTTTCAAAGTACAGGATAGATAGTCCTTATATTTTTGATATAGATCCGAAATATATTAATACCGATGACCGGATTGAAGATGAATTAACGGTCGAAGATGTCAATGTGTTAAAGAGAATTGTTAAAGAAATACCCGACGCAAAAGTTTCGATCATGGGCACCTTTCAAACTGTTCAGTTCTCAAATGAAACTGATAAGATCAGAGGCTTGGAATCGCTCGTTAATGATAATTTCTATTCATTATTTCCTCAGTTCCCGGAAAACAATACGCTTTTAATACCTGAAAACAGGCTTTTCAAAACCAAAGGCATAAAAAAACAGGGCGCTAATGTAACCGGAATACGAACCATACCTGACGGAATTTTAATCGAGTTTAACAAGAAGCCCAAGAACCCGTTCAGGATCAATCTGATAGAATATGAATGCTACGGAGAAGGCAAAACAACCGGCAACAGTAAATCAACATACTTAAACAGTGTAATAATACCGCAGCTTATGAGGTTCGCTTCGTCATTCAGCATAATTACGGATGAGAATACAAGACGAACATCGGTGGATCAATGGGTCGATAAGATCATTGATTATACGAACAGCGATAAAAAGCTAAAGGACAAGATCATAAAATGGATCAAAGAAATTGATAATGAAATAGACGACCACGCAGTAGATAGAAAGATCGAGAAACTCCTTAAAGACTCTTTCAACAACAACTTGAGGGTCATCTTAGTAATAGACGAACTCAGCCTTGAGCAGAAACAGACAATAAAAAATGTAGTAAGCTCATTCAAGCTCGCAAACGGAGACGACAATGTCCAGTTCGAAGGCTATATTGTCAGGCTCGTACAAAAAATAAACATGATCAATAACGAAGCTGAATATGCTTTGACAATACAGTGATCTGAAAAGGCAAAGATTGTCAGATAAAGCTTTAAAAGAACAGGAAGAGAATCGAAAATGGCACCTAAGCATGAAGAAAAAATAAGAAACAAAATCGAAGCAGCGGAAAAGAAAGTATTACAGGCATATTTTTCAAATCTATTCAAACCATTCGAGCCTGATCTGAATTACTCAGATGATCCCGAAGAACTAACAGAATTTGCAGTCTGGCTAAAACAATTCACACAAAGCGAAACATTCATCAAATTTGCGGATAAATACAATCAAATCGAACAACAGCTTGAAAATGAACCAGTAGGAAAAAGAAGATCTGAGCTTGTCGATGAACAATACAGTATTATCGATAATTACCCGGAATTGTAGCTATGAATAATAAAAATGGAGTAGATTGTGCTAAAAACATACATTAAGTCACTTAAAGAAACTTACGATACTAGAGATTATCTTGAGCATTCTTATCGTACACAACTCGAAACACTTCTAAAAAGCTACATTGATTCAAGAAATCTGAGATTAACAGTTATCCACGAACCTGTTCGAGATGTATTTGGTGCTCCGGATTTCAAAATCATTGATCGTGCGAATAATGTGATTGGTTATATCGAATGTAAAGATATTAACATTAATATTAACTCTAGAAGTGAAACAGAAACTAGACAAATGAAAAAATACCTTTCGATTTCTAATAATATTATACTTACCAATTATAAGGATTTTATTCTGTTCAAAAACAAAGAAATGATTGAAACTTGCTGTATCGTTTCAAGTTTGGATATTCGAAATCCAAGACTCATCCAGGAAGATCAATTTTTCGAAATGCTTTTAAAGTTTTTTTTACATGTACCTGATCAGATTACCGACTCGCGTATTTTGTCTGTTGAGCTTGCAAATAGGACAAAAATATTGAAAGAAGCGGTGCTTGAAGAATACAATAAAAATGAAAAAGATAATTCTTTTAAGAAATTTTACAATGTTTTTAAGGCCACAATTATAACTGACTTATCGAAAGATGATTTTGCAGATATGTATGCACAGATTATCGGAATAGGTCTTTTGTTTTTGAGATTGTCAAAAGAAGAGAAGATTACGAAAGGAAATATCCTAAGTGAAATACCGAAATATGTTCCTTTGCTAAAAGATTTTTTTCCTATGACAAATTTTGACGAATGGGATAGTGATGTGCTTTGGATTCTAGATGATATTATTTTTTTGATCAACAGTATTGATAGAGATTTTGTTAAAGAAGCTTTATCATATAAGAAAATGTCTCTTATTAAAAAAAGAGATTTGAACCTACAAGATCCCTTTCTGAATTTCTATGAATTATTTTTAACTACATATGATCGTGTAAAAAAGGATAAACTAGGAGTTTACTATACTCCTGAATCAGTAGTTTCTTTTATTATTAGAAATTTAGATTTTATTCTGAAAGAAAAAATTGCTATTAATGAGGGTTTTCTAAAAAACGACTTAAAAGTATTAGATTTTGCGTGTGGCACAGGCACATTTATACTCACTTTGATTGACTATATAAAGTTGGAATTAGAGAAGTCGCATAGAAGCAATTTATTTAAAAGTGAAATTCGGGATCACATTTTGAAAAATGTTTATGGTTTCGAAATTCTTATGGTACCATACATTATCAGTCATCTGAGAATTCACGAGTTTCTTGAGAGTTATGATTACGATTATCAAGACAATCAAACAGATCGAGCTAGAATATACCTTACAAATACACTCACTAATGTAAGATCGCCAAACACTAACTTTCTTATGAAATTTGACGATGAAGCGAATAATGCCTTTACAGCAAAGAATCAAACCGATATTATGGTAATTATGGGTAATCCACCATATAGTAATTATTCACAAAATAAGTCTAAGGATGGGAACAATTTTACATGGATAGGCGAAAAAATTCAAATCTATAAACCTAAGGGTGAGAAAAAATTAAACTTAGATGATGACTATATTAAGTTTATAAGATTTGCATGTTGGAAATTGGAGAGAGTGTCTAAAGGAGTAATCGGAATTATAACTAACAACTCTTTCTTATCAGGAATTACACATCGTAAGATGAGAAAAGAATTGATAAACATGTTTGACGAAATTTATATATTGAACCTTCATGGTAATGGTAATATTGGAGAAATGTGCCCCGATGGCAGTGTCGATGACAATGTATTTAACATAAGAGATGCCGGAGTTAATATTTCGTTTTTTATAAAAAAAGACAACACAAAAAATAAGCAAGCAAAAATATTTTATTCTGATCTATACGGAAAGAAAAACTATAAGTACAATTACCTTTATGATAACGACATTCAAAATATCGATTTTGAAGAATTGAATTACAATGAATTTAATTCTGAGTTTTCAACAACGAAATGGGGTAAAACGACCGTTGAAATCAATCATGAGGAGATATTACTATTCGGAGATGGATGGAATTTCTTTTCTCCAAGTAAATCAATGGATCTCATAAAAAAATATGGAGAATTCTGGGGCATAAAAGATATTTTTGATAATGCTGGTACTGGTATTAAAACAGAAAGAGACAATTTATCAATACACTTTGATGAAGAGAGTATAAGAACCGTTATTGATGATTTCAACACTCTCGAATTAAATGAATTGCGTGTAAAATATGTTATTAAAGCTGATTCAAGAGACTGGTCAATTACACGAGCAAAAGATGATGTCCAAAATAATTATCAAAAAAATCTTTATACAAAAATCTTATATAGACCTTTTGATTTTAGATACACTTTTTACACCGGTACATCTAGAGGTTTTATAGGTACACCAAGTTATAACATTTCAAAAAACTTTAAACAAGATAATCTTGGTATAGTATTCAAACGGCAATTCAAAGATGGAGTAAAATTTAATTACGCTTTCGTGACTGATAAAATGTCTGAAAGTTGTCTCTTTGAAAGTGCGTATGCCAATAATTCTTGCGCACCATTGTATATTTATCCAGACGAATTATTGAAAGATGAGAACAGAATCGTTAATTTTACAGACAAATTTTCTGAATTCATAGCCATGAAATATTCAAGTGATACCCCGGAAGAAATACTGTACTATATTTATGCTGTTTTATTCTCACCTACATACAGAGAAAAATATGAAGATTTGCTTAGGTTGGATTTTCCTAGAATACCCTTTACAGATGATATGGAAGTATTTAACAAATTAAAGAAACTAGGTAAAAGGCTTGCAAGTATTCATTTGTTAAAAGAAAGACCTACAAATGAAATTGCCAGATTTGAATGCACAAGTCAAGACTTTTTAGTTACTAAATCAGTATTTATTGATGACAAGGTATGGATTAACGATTCAGTTTGTTTCAGTAATATTTCTGAAGAAATATGGAAGTATGAAATCGGTGGCTATCAGGTTTTGCAGAAATGGCTAGACTATAGAAAAAAAGCTGAATACACTTTAACGAACACTGATCTTAAGCATTTTATGAGAATAGTAGATGTTCTCGGTGAAACTATTGAGCTGCAAGTAGAAATTGACGAACTTACAAGAGAATGGATATAACAGACGGAGAATAAACTGAGTATAGTAAGAATTGATGACTTGAAATGTATCGGAAAAGATGGAATTGAACGAAATTTCATCTTTTCAATGAATACAGAAATTTGCAAAAACAAGATAACATTTTATGCGTCTTTTGAGCCAATTA
This sequence comes from uncultured Bacteroidia bacterium, assembly GCA_964648295.1. Classification (GTDB taxonomy): domain Bacteria; phylum UBA4055; class UBA4055; order UBA4055; family UBA4055; genus UBA4055. Next base: position 129,696 of record CAZYNH010000007.1, read on the forward strand.
TTGATAATGAACCCCGCTTTTATTTGGATTTAGAAAAATTAACCGAGCCTGATGCATACAAAATTGTTATGATAGATTGTAATAATGATGACAGATTCTGCAAAAAAGGTATTCCAGATTCTTTGTTACCAAGAGTCGCGGATTATTTACAAACGGATATTATTTCAAGCACTGGTATAAAAGAATTTCAAAGTACTTCCGGTGAGATTAGGTATCCAGAGGCTACTAAAATGTGGGAGAGATTAAAAGAAAAAGGAATTGCTACTTATTGTAAAGAAAAGGATATTTATACTATTGATTATAGGCTACAGAAATTAAAAAATGGAGTAACAAAAGAGTCAGAATAAATGAAGAAAAAAGATAAGTTGAAAATTATGGTGTCTTCTACTGTTTACGGCAGGGAGTATGATCTTGAACAAATTTACGCTATTCTTACAGGCTATGGTTACGAAGTTATCATGTCTAAAGAAGGGTCAGTTTATCTGCCTGCGAATAAGACGAATGAAGAGTCTTGCCTTAAAGCTGTAGAAGATTGTGATTTATTTCTGGGTATAATATTTCCACGATACGGCTCCGGTATTACGCATAGTGAGTTTATAAAAGCGATCGAATTGGATAAACCGAGATGCTTTATTGCTCATCAATATGTGATGTTTGCTAGAAATATTCTCAGCCAGTATATGTTCAAAAAAGACGGTGCCCTGAATAAATCGTTTAAATTTAAAGAAACTTCTATGTTGGATAGTGCCGATGTCGTGCACATGTACAATGATGCAGTATTGAATCATTTGAAGCCTGAAGAGAGAAGATCTAACTGGGTGCATCATTTCTTTAAAACGGATGAGATATTCACTTTTTTGAAGACGCAATTTGAACCTATCGAATCGAGGCGTGATGAGATAGAAAAAATAAAGGGAACAAGAAAATGAAAAAAAATCAAATAATCCAAAACTTGATTGCAGAAGGCGAAAGTGAACAGCTTGAATACAAATCAAATGTTCTCAAAGATTCAATTGCTAAAACCATTTGCAGTTTCTTGAATTCTAAAGGCGGTACAGTTCTTATTGGTATTGATGATAAAAAAAATATTGTCGGTGTGAAAAATGCCGATAAACATAAAACTGATCTCGAATATTATCTTGTCGCAACCATTGTACCTGAAGCCCCAGTAACAGTTTCTATAGAAAAAATTAACGGTAAAAAATTATTGCTAGTAAAAGTTTGGGGCGGTTCAAAACAGCCTTATATATTTGACGGAAGCATTTATTACAGAATAGGCACTGTTACACAGAAAGCAACTTCAAAAGAAATTTCCGATCTGATCCACAACAGATCGATTTCTGAAAAAAACTGGGAAAGGCAGGTATTTACAGAAGTAAGCTTGGAAGACCTTGACATTAAATTAATTACAGATACAATCAGAGAATCGCAAAAAAACAATAAAACTAATTACACCGGTGAAGATATTTTAAAATTTCTGACTCACTATGGACTGTATGAAAATGGTGCCTTTACTAAGGCTTGTGTAGTCCTATTTGCAAAAAATCCGGTGAGATTTTTACCGCAGATCAGAGTAAGGCTGACCGAATACCCTGAATCCAAAACAGATAAAGCATTGATTAGAGACAAGTATTTTGAAGGTAATCTTTTTAAAATAAGAGAAGATATCGAGAAATATATAAATGGCCTAGGAACAAGAAGCGTTTTTGACAAGAATCAATGGAAACGCATTGATTTCTCTTTCCCGAAGAAAGCTTTGCAGGAAGGTGTGATTAATGCTTTAATACATCGGGATTATTCCAGCTCGAGAAGCGGAGTAGCAATAAGCGTATATCCCGATACTTTTGTTATTTCGAACAGCGGAAAGTTCCCTGACGATATACAGATAAAAGATTTAAAAAGAAACCACAGGTCGCATCCTGTTAATCCTGATATTGCCCATATAGTTTATTTACGGGGATTCATTGATAAGCTTGGGCGAGGTACAATAAAGTTAGTAGAAGAGTGCCGGAGTGCCGGACTGAAGGAACCGGTTTGGAAAGAAACTTCTGAAGGTGTGACTTTGACTTTTCACGGTCCTAAAGCACTTGCAGAGAAAAAACAGCAAAATGATGCTGTAAATGATGCTGTAAGTGATGCTGTAAATGATGCTGTAAATGATGCTGTAAGTGATGCTGTAAATGATGCTGTAAATGATGCTGTAAAAATAAGATTGTGTAAGGAACTTGTTACTATATATGTGAAAAACGGGATAGGGTTAAAAGAGCTTATGAACAGATTCAATATGTCAAGAGCTACATTGCAAAGGGATATCGCAGTTCTGAAAGAACACAATTTGATTGTATTTGCAGGATCAGCTAAGACAGGTGTTTATAAATTAACCGAGAAATTGAAGATCAAGCTTGACAGTATTCCGGTGAAATAAATAATAGTGAAGTTCTTTGGAGCTTAATATGAAAAGTCTGGTATTTGTGATGACGGCACTGTTCTTCTGCACTGGCGTTTATGCACGAGTCTTTTGAAAAAGTAAGAATTTTGATCAAATATTATTATTTTTTTTAACGACGCCGTTATATGGCGGATATGTTCGGTTATATTCCGGTTAGAACTTAATCCCGGAGGCGAAAAATGAAGTTG
>CAZYNH010000008.1:0-87614 GCA_964648295.1 uncultured Bacteroidia bacterium
CCCTGCTCGACGTAGAGGCGGCGCACCGTCGTGCCGTCCGGCCCGTTCTGCTTGACTGTGAATCTCATATTTCCTGTTAGAGTATCCGGTATTGTTCCCTGAACAAAATATCTTGCCTGGAGGAACTCAAAATCATTAATCTTTTCCCTGTATTCCTGATAAACTGAGTTGTCTTCCAGATCGTAGGTTTCGCTGTCAAAAGTCTCAGTGTTGGTCGTCGAGTCAGTGAACTGAACAGTGAACGGAACATTGACGGCAAAGTCATCCAAAACATCGCAACCGGTCATAAAAAGCAGGGCTGAAACTGCCGACAGAAGAACTAATATTTTTACCATTTTCATTTTTTCTCCCTTATTTATTTTAAAATTCAAAACACATCCCCGTTGTTATTACTGACTGAGAATTGTATGTATAATCGGCATTCAAAGCAAAAAAGCCAAATTTAAACGCCGCGCCGGCTGTAAATCCGAATCCGTTGTCACCCTCAATAGTTATACTGACATCCTTGGCCTCTCTCAATCCCGGGTCAGCGTTTTCAGGATCGCCGGTTATGCTGTAATTCGCCTTTACTTCTGTTTTCTGATATGATAAACCGCCGTACAAAGTACTTATACCGAAATTCTTACTCGCTATCAGGTTGAATGCCATGTTGTTAAAGTCGAGTCTGTCAGAAAATTTCATTTTACCAAATCCTGCCTGAACCGCGCCATTAAAAGGTAAATCTTCGAAGTATCTTGTCAACTCGTGCTTAACTGAAAAAGTATAAAAATAAAATTTTTCCTCACTTTCACCAATTTTCAGGACAGGGATAAATTTTGCGGTCAGCTCGGTACCCTTCCAACCAAACATGATCTGAGGGAATCCTAAAGCCAGGTTATCAACATTAAAACCGCCGGGATAAGAAATATACCCGTTCTCACCGTATACAAAACCGGGATCCCCGCCGTAAACCGTTGCAGTGGGAACTGATGAGTATCCTTCCGGCACAAAAGGATCGAAAATTTTCTGATCATCCGGTACGAAAAGGTATACTCCTTTTAATGAGAACCCGTAAGAAAAATCATCTCCGACTTCAGCACTGTGATATGTTCCTGAATTCAATGAGACTCCAAGTGATGTCACAAAAGGTTTCAGATAACCTTTGACATTCTCTTCAGAGACAAAAGAAAGAACATCCTCAACTCCTGCGCTTAAAGTTCGGAATGACAAAATCGCAAGGATCAGAAGAGCGGTAATCATTTTTTCCATAAACGGCCCCAGAATTTTTAAATGAATTTATTCAGAATTCAGGACAAAATCAAGTATAATCCGAATTTATTTTCTTATACTGAAAACATTATTCTGCTCCCTGACAACCATTTTACTCATTTCAAGCATGAACAGCCTGCTCATCAGTATGCCTGTATCTATGCCCAGCTGTTCTGAAATCTCGTCAATGCTTCTTGAATTTACCAGAAGCAGATTATAGATATTCTCCTCTGTTTCATCTGAAAATGTTATCCGTTTTTCTTTAACGGCTCTTGCTTTGTCCGAAGTCATATTCCTGACCCTTTCAGGCATCTCGTCGGTTATATCCGATACCGACATAACAAGTTTTGCCTGGCCAGTCTTAATAAGATTGTTCCCGCCTTCATACTTTGTTCTGTATATCTCGTTAGGTATGGCAAAGACCTCTCTGCCCTGTTCTAAAGCGAAATTAGCCGTGATGAGAGATCCTGAATCTTTTTTTGCCTCTCCGACGACCACTCCGAGGCTGATCCCGCTTATCACGCGGTTCCTTGCGGGAAAAGTGTAGGTGGTCGGTTTAGTTCCGATCAGGAAAGGCGAGAATACCGCACCTCCCGATTCGATAATAGCCTTTCTCACGCTGCGGCTTTCGATATTGACCTCACAGTCTATCCCCGATCCCAGAACCGCCACCGTCCTCTTTCCCGCGTCCAGCGCGCCCCTGTGCGCGACCGAGTCCGCCCCCATTGCCAGCCCGCTGACAATAACATATCCGGCTTCGGCGAGCTCCCTTGAAAGCCTTCCGATAGCATATGCGCCGGAAGTACTTACGGCTCTTGAGCCGACTAAGGCTACGGATATGTCGTCCTTTTCAGAAAGCGTGCCTTCGTAGAAAAGGTACAGGGGCGGATCGTAGATATTTTTGAGGTTGGAAGGATAATTTTCCTCAAAGACAGTTATCAGGCCGTAATCCTGATACTCGTTTAGCTTTTCAAGCTGATCAATATAGTCGCGGTCGCTGAAAGCTGTTTCTTTCAGGCTTTTTACCGCAGCTTCAGATAAACCCAGAACCTTAAGCTCGTCTTCAGCGGCATCTTTACATTTTTCAGCCGTTCCGTACTCAGAAAGCAGTTTATAAACTGATGCAGAATTCAGAAATTTGACTGATTCGAGTCTCAGGATCTCTTTAAAAATATCGTTCGACACTTCCCCTCCTGTATTTTCAGGTAAAATAAAAAAAGAGGCGTGTCAAATGATGACCCTGCAAAAAATATTTTCATTATTTTTACTTTTCCCAGACCTGCGCCGGATTGTCGATGCTTTTTATTTTTTCAGCTATAAGCAGTTTGAGTTCCTCAAGACCTTCTTTTGTGAAAGAGGATATTTTATGATCGAAAAATTTACCCTTGTAGTTCTTTTCAAGAAGATCGGTTTTTGAAAGCACGATAAGAAAAGGTTTCTCTTTCATCAGTTCGCTGTAGGAGAAAAGTTCGTTTTTAAGAATATTGAAATCTTTTTTATAATCTTCTGAGTCAGCCGTAATAAGATATACCAGAACTTTTGTCCTCTCGATGTGCTTCAAGAATCTGAGACCCAGCCCCTTGCCTTCGCTCGCGCCTTTAATAAGGCCCGGAATATCTGCCATCACAAAGCTTTTATAGTTCCCGTATTTTACTATTCCGAGATTGGGGAACAGCGTTGTAAAAGGATAATCGGCTATCTTCGGCCTTGCGTTCGACATTACTGAGAGAAGTGTTGATTTGCCTGCGTTAGGGAAGCCCACCAGGCCAACATCGGCCAGAATTTTCAATTCCAGTACCAGATCTCTTTCTTCTCCTTTTATTCCGGGTTGAGCGTATCTGGGGGCCTGTCTTGTGGCTGTCTTAAAGCGGGCATTGCCCCATCCGCCTTTCCCGCCTTCAAGGAAAAGATATTCCTTTTTGTCTTCGGAAATATCTAAGTATGTCTCGCCTGTTGCGCTGTTGGATATAACCGTACCCAGCGGGACTTTGATCACCACATTCTTTCCGCCCTTTCCGCTCATGTCGTTCAGCCCGCCGTCGTGTCCGTTCTCCGCAAAAAATCTTCTGTTAAGCGTAAAGTCGAGCAGGGTATTAATGTTGCTGTCGCCGATAAAGATAATATCTCCGCCTTTTCCTCCGTCTCCGCCGTTCGGAGTTCCTTTCGGTATAAATTTCTCGCGCCTGAAAGCTACTTTTCCCTTTCCCCCGTCACCGGAGCGGACAGTGATATTTACATAATCTACGAACATTGCCTGACCCGAATTTTTCTGCAAATATATGATTTCAGAGCCTTAAATGCAAAACAAATAAGCAAAACTTTTGAAATTATTACTTGAATTGTAACAATATTTAGCTTAAATTACATTCCGTTTTATTCGGGGTGTAGCGCAGTCCGGTTAGCGCGTTACGTTCGGGACGTAAAAGTCGGAAGTTCGAATCTTCTCACCCCGACATGAAACATTTGAAATACCCGTTTCAAAAAAATTCCGTTCGGGATGTAGCGCAGCCCGGTTAGCGTGTTTGTCTGGGGGGCAAAAGGTCGCGAGTTCGAATCTCGCCATCCCGACTCGGATCTTATTAAATCAGGAGTCAAAAATGAAAAAGAAAATATCGTACGCTGTGTTAACAGCGCTGTTTTTGGTTTTTGCATCATGCGCATCATCTAAAAAAGCACTTCCTGAATGTGATGAATTGTCCACTAGAACTTTAATAGCCACTGTCATTGCTCAGAAAAATGTGCTGATAGGCGAATACAAGGAAGGCTCGAGAGAGGTCAGCGGAGAACTGACGGAAAAAATTATCACATGGGAGGGTTTCAAGCTTCTTCTCAGATCCGAAGACGGCATGATGTACGAATATCTTTCACATGAGCTTTTTTTTGAGGGCGACAGAGTTCTTATGAAGGTTCAGAACGGTAAAGTATTATCTGTCAAGTTCTCGCCGTAAAGATCGTATTCGGTAGCGCCGGTTATCTTAATATTGTAAAATTCACCGATTTTCAGCTTTTCTTTTACAAGCACCTCGTTATCAACATCAGGCGCATCCCTGAATGTCCTGCCGACCGAATATTCACCGTCGTAACTGTCTATAAGGACTTTTTCCGTTCTTCCTGTCAGCTTCATATTTTTATTGTACGATATATTTCTTTGAATTTCGATTATCTCTGACGCTCTTTTAACGGCTGTCCCGTTCCCTACTCTGCCTTCCATGCTGTATGCGGGAGTTCCTTCTTCCCTCGAGTAAGGAAAAACACCCAGCCTGTCAAATTCAAGCTTTTCAATATTCTTCTTCATAGAATTGAATATCTTTCTTGTTTCACCTGGAAAACCTGCAATTATTGATGTCCTTATGGCAATACCAGGTATTATTTCCCTCATCTGCCCTATTTTGGAGGATATCTTTTCTGTACTGTCCCCTCTTTTCATGAGTTTTAATATCTCTGTTTCTGTATGCTGTACGGGAAAATCTATGTAGTTGCAGATATTGTCATGAGAAGCCACCGTCTCAATAAAATCACGGGTCACGACAGGCGGGTGTGTGTATAACAGCCTTATCCAGATGTTTTTCCCGCACAATGAGGACAGATTTCCGAGAAGACCGTTAATTCCGCCCTTTATGCCGATATCCTTCCCGTATGACGATATCTCCTGCCCTACCAGGATTATTTCTCTGACTTTACCGCCCGACAGAATGTATTCCGCCTCTTCCAGCACCGAACCCGGTTCTCTGGAAATATATTTTCCTCTTATTCCCGGTATAGCGCAGTAAGAGCATTTATGGTCACAGCCGTCGGATATCTTAATGTAAGCCACATGTTCCATTTCCAGAGCTACCCGTGAACAGTATCTGTTGGGACGTTCCGGTGCCTCAGCCCCAAGAGAGTCGGTTATTCCCTTTATATCTCCAAGCCTGAAAAAACCGTCAGCTTCAGGAAATTCCTTTACCAGCTCATTGTAATAGCGCTGTATAAGGCATCCTGTTATGAAAACTTTTCTGAACCTGCCGTTCTTTTTGTCTTCGAAGGCCTGAAGTACGGATTCGACAGACTGTTTTTTGGCGTCCCCGATGAAACCGCAGGTATTTATTATTACTGCCTCGCCGTTAGTAAATTCCGGTGATATTTCGTACTTGCCCGACAAAGCGCCGGCAATAACCTCGCTGTCGACAAGATTTTTGTCGCAGCCGAGAGTAATTATTTTAATCCGTTTCATTTATTTGACATAATATGTTTTAAGCGGCGGGAATCCGTTGAACTCGATAGCGCTGTAACTTGAGGTATAAGCTCCTGTTGTCAGCCAGTAGAGCCTGTCGCCTATGGCAAGATTGAGCGGAAATTTATAGGTTGTGTTCTCATACATAATATCCTGGCTGTCACATGTCGGCCCCGCCAGAATGACTTCCTCGGTCTCCCCTTTCTTTTCGCAGTAAACAGGGTATTTTATCGACTCGTCAAGTGTTTCGATCAGGCCGCTGAACTTGCCCACATCGGTATAGACCCATCTCACAAGCGCGGTCCTGGCTTTTCTTGAGATCAGTACCACCTCGCTTACCAGAACACCGGCCTCGCCCACCATCGATCTTCCCGGCTCGAGAATGATCTCGGGAAGCTTACCAGAGAAGTCTTCTTTGAGATATCTTGTTATCTCGCGGGCATAAATGTCTATCGTATTAGTCTTTGATCTGTAATTGGCGGGGAATCCTCCGCCCATATTGATCATTTTAAGCTCGATGCCCTCATGTTCGCTCAGCCAGTCGAATATGTACTTAACTTTTGATATAGCGGAGTCCCAGGCTCCGATATCATGCTGCTGGGAGCCGACATGGAAAGATATCCCGTAGGGCTCCAGTCCGAGGCGCGAAGCAAGAATGACAAGGTCTATTATCATGTCCGGATGGCAGCCGAACTTCCTGCTGAGAGGCCAGTCGGCGGTTTCGGAGCTTTCGGTAAGTATCCTGAAAAATACTTTTGATTTTGGCGCTACCACCGCAATGTTCCTAAGATCGCTCTCACTGTCGGTAGCGAACATCCTTATACCTTTACTGTAGGCGTATTTTACATGATCCGCCTTTTTTATCGTATTTCCGTAGCTTATTCTTTCAGGTTCAACGTCAAGCGCAAGAACTTTGTCAAGTTCATAGATAGATGCCACATCGAAGCAGGAACCCAGGTCCCTCAGCAGTTCGATAACTTCGTTACCGGGATTTGCTTTGACTGCATAATACTGCTTTGCGTACGGAAAAAGTTTCTGAAGCTGGGCATATTTCTTTTTTATTTTTTCAAGCTCTACAACGAGGAACGGTGTCTCGTGCTTATCGGCAAAGCTTTTGATCTTATTCCATTCTTTCTGAGTCATATAATCGAAAAGCATCGGCTCCTCCTTGTTTTTTGCGGAATAATAATGTTTATTTAAGTTTATCACAATACTTTTTTCGACTTTTTTATATCAGATCCCGATAAATATCCTTATATTCGGTTCTGTTCTGCTTAATTGCTGAACAGGGAGGTATTTTTTGACAGTTAAATTAAATATAGATCCGGCCTTTTATGACGCTTTCATTTTCGATATGGACGGTCTGCTTATTGACACTGAAAGGATATGCTGGGAGTGTTTCATTGAGGCATGCGGCAAATATGGCTACAATCCTGAATTCGGGATATATAAAAATTGTATAGGAAGAAAAGTCGAAGAAGGTGACTTGATACTGGAAGAAGGATTCAGGGATATGATCCCTTACGGCTCGGTAAAGTCCGAATGGAACATGTTATACAGGAACAGAGTCGAGAACGGATACATACCGCTGAAGCCGGGAGTAAAAGAATTTCTTGAGATATTGTCAGGACACAGCAAAAAGATCTCCGTAGCGACATCAACAGTATATGAGCTTGCACGGAAAAAACTCGAAAAGACCGGAATATCTGTATATTTCGATTATGTGGTCTCCGGTGACATGGTAAAAAATTCAAAACCGGACCCCGAAATATATCTGAAGGCTGCAGAAATGCTCAGGACGGAACCGGGAAGATGCATTGCTTTTGAAGATTCTGACAACGGAGTTAGATCGGCCTTTTCCGCCGGGATCAATGTGGTTCAGGTCATAGATCTGCTGGAACCTTCACCCGAAATTGTAAAATTCGGGCATGTTATAGTAGGTTCCTTCAATGAAATAGGCATAAAATAAAAAAAGGCGGAAACCGCCTTTTTTTTATTTCTTTTTATGCCTGTTCCTTCTCAGTCTTTTTTTTCTTTTGTGAGTGTTGATCTTGTGCTTTTTTCTTTTTTTACCGCTTGGCATTATTGCCTCCTTTGAATTTACTTTTTATTCTTATTTACTTTGTCTTTAAGGCTTTTTACCGCTTTGAACACCGGAACTTTTTTTTCCGGGATCTCAAGTCTTTCCCTTCCCTTTGGTTTATAGGCTATTCTGGCCGCTCTTTCCGCTACCTTGAATGTACCGAAACCTCTCAATTCGATCACAAAATCGTTCTTAAGGCTGTCTTTTATAACCTCGATCATATTGTTTATCACGCTGCCTGTTTCTTTGTACGAAAGGCCTGTGATCTCGTGTACCTTTTTTATGATCTCGAACTTCGTCAGCTTTTTTGAATCCTTTCTTGGTTTTTCCACTCTTTTCTCCTTTAAAATTTATATTTGTTACAGATATATCACAAGATTCTGACCGGGTTTTATAACATTGTTCTTGCCGATGTTATTCCATGATTTTAATTTATTCGAATTCACATTGAATTTCTTTGATATGGCCCATATGCTGTCCCCCTTTTTCACCCTGTAACTCATTTTTTTACGACCGTCCAGATAATACTCTTCCTCGTCATAAAATGAGAGATACCTGTTGTTGAAGTCAGTGAACCATCTGCTTTCAAGCGGCGCGGGCATGATCTTGACGGTGCTGCCTTCAATGATCGTGATTCCGGGAGGATTCAGGTCTCTTACTGCTGATTTATCCACCTTGAATTTTTTAGCTATTGAAATCTCGCTTTCATTCTTCTCGGCCGTATATTCCAGAACAGGATATTTCTGTTCTGTTGTAAAAGTGTTCAGCTTCTGCCTGAAAAGTATCTTCGATCCGGCGGGAATCATAACAGAGTAATTCTTTGCGTACGGAGGCAGGCACCACTGCCTAAGATGCGGGTTAAGCTGTTTGATCATTTCATATGATATTCCCGCACTGATGGACACTACATTAAGACTTATGCATGAATCAAGCATAACAGTATCGTGGTAGGCTTGTTGTTTCTCAGCTACGAATCCGTATTTAACAGGATCTTTCGCAAGCGTTACCAGAGCTCTTAGCCTGGGAACATATTCCCGTGTCTCTTTCGGAAGTGAGCTCAATGACCAGAAATTCCGCGTGTTATGCTTTTTAATGGCTTTATTTACGTTCCCCGGTCCGCAGTTATATGCCGCCAGAACGAGGTTCCAGTCACCGAATTCTTTATAAAGGAATTTGTAAAACCGGGCGGCAGCTATTGTTGATTTTATTACATTCTTCCTGTCATCCTCCCACCAGTTGGACTCTAGTCCGAATATCTTTCCGGTTGAAGGAATGAACTGCCAGAGACCTGCCGCTTTAGCGAAAGAATGTGCGAAAGGAGAATATCCCGATTCTGTCATTGGAACAAAGGCCAGTTCTTCCGGAAGACCGAAATAACTGAATATTCGCCTGACCTCTTCTATATATTCGCCTGAACGGTTAAGGTATATCTGGAATGTTTTCCCGGAATTTTTTGTGTATTTATCGATCCATTTTCTTACTGATTTCAATTCCTTGTCTGGAAAAGGCTCATACTCGATTTTTTGAGAATCGATATCATTCAGATCAAAATCGTCAAGCGTGAAACAGAACAGATCTTTCTCATAGTTTATCTTTAATAAAGGAACTAGAGCCTCAAGATTTGCGTAATGATTTCCTGCCGCATATCTCAGGGAATCAAAATCGTCCGGGTAATCCGTTCCTGAAGTCTCGACCGAGTCAATAATAGAAAATATATTTTTGTAGATATAAAAAGCCGTTCTGAATTTATTCTGCCTTACAAGAAGATTGGCGTGATCTATCATATTCCTGAGACCTGCTTCATTACTGTCTGATGCCATTTCTTCCGAAGCTGCAAGTATAGAATAGAACAGAAAAAGTAAATATATCTTCTTCATCGCGCTGAGCATACTATCAGATCGATCCTTCAATTTCTTTGAGTTTATCCTGCATAATTTTCATTATCTCATCAAGCCTTTCCTGTGACTGGGCCTCGTATCTCTGAACCAGTGCGGGCTGTGTGTTGGAAGCCCTTATCAGCCCGAACCCGTCTGAGAAGATCACCCTCACCCCGTCGACATCAACAACATTGTATCCTTCTTTCTTGAAGAATTCGGTAACCAGCCTTACTATCTCGAATTTCTTATTGTCGTCGCTGTCAAGTCTTATCTCCGGAGTCATGATTGTTTCCGGCACATCCGACAGCAGTTCTGAAACTGATCTTACAGTCCCGGAAAGAATCTCAAGAAGCCTTAAAGAAGCATAAAGAGCGTCATCGTGACCGAAAAATCTGTCCTTGAAGAAAATATGACCGCTTACTTCTCCTCCCAGCTCTGCTTTGGTCTCTTTCATTTTTGCCTTTATCAGAGAATGTCCGGCTTTCCACATGATGCCGTTACCGCCCATATTTTTTATTCCGTCATAAAGCGTCTGGGAACATTTTACTTCTCCCACTATCGTTGAACCGGGTTTCCTGGACAGTATCTCTTTTGAGAAAATCAGCATTAGATGGTCTCCGAACAGCATGTCGCCTTTTTCAGTTACAACCCCGATCCTGTCCGCGTCTCCGTCATAACCGATGCCCAGATCCGCTTCTGTTTCTTTAACTTTCGCTATCAGATCTACCATGTACTTTGGTACGGTTGGGTCCGGATGATGGTTCGGAAAGTTACCGTCAGGCTGAGTATAAAGTTCTGTAACACCGTGACCGAAATGCCTGAATATCTCCGAAGCTATTTCTCCCCCTGTTCCGTTGCCGCCGTCGACCACTATTTTAAGCTTTCTTTTACCCATTGTGATATTGTTTTTCAGATAATCCAGATACTTATCCTTTACCGGCATGGTCCTTAAACTGCCTGCGGGCTGATCGCTTCTCCGTGATATAAAATCCTCAGCCAGTATTATATTCTTGAGTTCCTGAATTTTTTCGCCGTATAGAGCATAATCTCTGGTTATCATCTTAAATCCGTTCATATCCGACGGGTTATGCGAACCCGTTATCATTACGGCAGAATCGGTATCATATTCTATCTGGGCGAAATACAGCATCGGAGAAGTACACTGCCCTATCGATATAACATCTATCCCGCAGTCTCTCAGAGTATTGGTGAAAGTCGAAAAAAGAAAATCCGCGGACAGCCTTGCGTCAAAACCAACGGCACAGTTTTTATAACCTTCCCGGATCAGACCTGTCGAAAATGCTCTGGCTATCTTAATGACAGTTTCCGCAGTAAAATCTGTTTTTACCACCCCTCTGATGTCGTATTCCCTGAAAATGTTCTGGTTCATTCTCCGCTCCCTTTTATTATTGTCTGGGTAACTGAACTAGGCCTATCTTTTTATAGACCTTACCAAGCATCTTCCACGCTCTTTTCTGCGCGTTTTCTGAACTCTTTTTAAGTACTGATTCAAGAAAATCCCTGTTCTTCATGAGCTCATCATGCTTTTGCCGTATCGGCGTAAGTTTTTCTACAGTTATATCCGCAAGGTCTTTCTTGAAGTCTCCGTATCCCTTTCCCGAATACATTGCTTCTATTTCAGGTACGGGTCTGTCTGTAAGTGACGAATAGATAGTCAGCAGGTTTCTTATTCCCGCTTTATCCTCCGAATCCGAGAACTTTATCTCCATTCCCGAATCAGTAACCGCGCTTTTAATTCTCTTGGCCACAACTGACGGATCGTCAATAAGAGCTATTCTCCCCGACTCACCCGAATCACTTTTTCCCATCTTGCATAAGGGGTTCTGAAGATCCATTATCCTTGCGCCTGATTTGGGTATTATCGGTTCAGGGACTGTGAAAGTATCGGAGTACCTGTAATTGAATTTTACAGCTATGTCCCTTGTGAGCTCCACATGCTGTTTCTGGTCTTCTCCCACAGGCACAAAATCAGCGTTGTACAAGAGAATATCTGAAGCCATGAGTATAGGATAGGTATAGAGACCGGCATTCACATTTGCGCCCGGTTTTGAAGATTTATCCTTGAACTGGGTCATCCTGCTCAGCTCTCCAAGTCCAGTCAGGCAGCCCAGCACCCACGCGAGCTCCGTATGACCCGTCACATGAGACTGAATGAAAAGGTCGTTTTTTTCGGGATCCAGACCTACAGCTATGTATTGCGCTATGATCGAAAGGGTCTTGTGCCTGAGTTCTTTAGGGTCCTGAGGTACTGTAAGCGCATGGAGATCAACGACCATATAGAGATTTTCATAATCATTCTGGAGCCTTACAAAATTTTTCATTGCTCCTATATAATTACCTATCGTAAGCTGACCGGTCGGCTTGATCCCGCTTAATATTATTTTTTTTCTTTCATTTTCCATATATTTTCAACAGTCTCTCGGTTTAAAATTGGATTTCATCAGAATAGAAAACTGGTCCTTCCTTACATACAAGGTAATATCCTTCCCCGGATCTTTTCACTACGGCGCAGCCCTGGCACACACCCATACCGCATGCCATAGGAGTTTCGAGCGACACCTGGCACCTTGCCCCGGCACCTTCCACATAACCGGCAACAGCCTTCATCATCGGGTCCGGACCGACAGCATAGATATCATACATTTTGAGATCGGAAATTCTCCCGGCTTCTATTTCATGTCTAATTAACTCGAGCACATTCCCTTTAAAACCCGCAGACCCGTCGTCAGAGGCGGTCAGCAGACGGGTATTGTTTCTCTCAAAATACGAAACCGAGAAGAAGTCTGAAGCTTTCCTGTTTCCCCAAAAGAGAGTAACGGGTATGTTTTGAGAATAAAAACAGTCAGCCAGGCTTTTCAGCGGAGCTATGCCTATCCCGCCTGCGATAAGGAGCTTTTCCTTTGAGCCGTTATTTATATCGAAACCGTTGCCTAAAGGTCCCAGTATGTTTATTTGTCCCGCATTTTTTAGTGAATCTTTTAAGATCGACGTACCCCGTCCGACAATATTGAATATGAATTCGAACTCGTCTTTGATCACTGATGATACGGCGAAAGGTCTTCTGAGAACGGGAGTATTAGAATTTTTCTGATTCACCTGAATATTAACGAACTGGCCTGGTAAAGCGCTCCGCGCTATCTCCGGCGAAAAGACTCTGCATGACACGGTATTATCTGTCAACTGAATAACTGAAGTAATTTCCGCTGTCACTTCAAAATATTTTGGATCATTTTCACTCAAGTCCGTCTCCTGCTCAGTTTTTTCTCAAATATTTTTCCATGTTCACAGTTATTCTGCTTATTGTGTTCTGGTCATTAATATAGTAGATTATTGCGGAAAGGCCGTTCTTCCTGATTATATATTCCGCTTTTTCTCTTCCCATAGCGAACGCCGCAGTCGCGAACGCGTCGCTCATATATGCCTTGTCTGATATTACTGTTACGCTCAACATGTCGGACACTCCATAACCTGTGTACGGATTAATGATATGACAGTATCTGACTCCGTCCTCAACAATATATTTTTCATAATCGCCGGATGTCGCAACTGCCCCGTTTGAGACATACAGCGTGTCGATCATTCCGTTGTCTTCTCTTGGATGTTTTATTCCTATTTTTTTCGGTTCTGAAGCCCTTACTATAAGGTCGCCGCCGGCTTCAATAATAAAATCGTTGAATCCTCTTGATATCAAATGAGCCGCAACTGAATCCACGGCATATCCTTTAGCGATCCCTCCTAACCCTATCCTGCATCTTGCGTCTTTTTTTAATACAGAGTCTTGTGTAAATTCATAACAGTCCATATCCGATATTTTCAGCAGCTCCTTAATATCGTTGTCATCCGGTTTCTTGGGAGATGCGCCTGAATAAAAACCCCAGAGTTCAACAACAGGCAGTACTGCCACATTGAAATATCTGTCGGTATATCTATAAAGGTTCAGTGATATCCTCATTATTTCTTTCAGCGCATCCGGGATTTCCGCTCTTTTTCCCGGTTCCAGACTGTTAAGAGAGTTTATCGATGAGCTTTTAACATAAGGGTTCATTTCTGAATTAAAATATTCAAAAACGGCTTTTGATGAAGACATTACATCCGCGACTTTCGATGAGTCTTTTTCGTAAACATTATAAAGAGTCAATTTTACATCTGTCGTGAATTCGACAAAAGAAGATGACATCTTTAATTTGTCTTCCTTTGAGCAGGATGCCAGTAAAATTAACGGCACCAGATATGTTAACACATGCGTAAATTTCATGGCGGTAAAAGTAGCATTTTATCGGGTTAAATGCAAGTGAAAATTCAAAATAATTATCAAATAGGATATATTTATTTCGCTTTTTTATAAAGACTTTCGACTAAATATGTGATCATTACGTTTCCGTTCTCATTTACGCCTATCCTGAGCACATCTTCGTTCTTAAAAAGCCATTTATTGTAAATAGATATTGATCCGTTCTTTATTGCGGACAACTTTATTTTATCATCCTTGTAGCTGGAAGGGAATTTATTTTTCTCGTAGCTCGGTTCGCCGTATTTTTTTATCAGGACCGCACTGATCTCATTATACAGCTTCAGGGGATTCTTATCCGGAATGTTTTCAAAAACTATTTGTGAGGCATAGAGTTTCTTGTTCGTAAAACTGAACTGCCATTTTTCCACTTTATAACCAAGATGGTCCCCGCCTTTATATTCCAGGATAGAATCGTCAGTTTCAGATATCTTCAAGCCTTTCTGATTTCTCAGCCCGTCCTTAACAGACTGTCTTGACTCGCCCCACTTAACATTAAATATCTGAGGAAGACCCGACGCGACCTTTTTCGGCTCTACTTTTACCTTTACGGTCTTTTTCTGACCTTCCAGGCATTTTTTATGCTGTTTCTGAGTTTCGACTATTTCAGCCCATGCATCCGTATAAATACTGTACAGATCGTCGTATTCATCCTTCGAAATATTGGGGTCTGTCATTTTATCTTTGATCGCGTTAAACTCAACCATCAGAGAATCAATTTTCCCCTTGTATCTGTCACAATCCTGTGAGAAAGAAACAGCTACCAGGGTCAATACAACTGTTAGCACCAACTTGAACATTTATCTCCTTCCGCTCGCACGACTATTTTAAGCTTATACACACTTTCCGAACCTGTGTTCGAAACGGCCGAAATTTAATACTTCAATACCGTTTTGTCAACATGGCATTTCCGATTTTTCATTTGATCTTTTTAATAATTACTCCCTTGCTTTACACAGACATTATGCTTATTTTTCAGTTTAAAACGGGGTAATCTGATGGATAAAAGACTTTCTGTTACGGATCTCTCGAAATACAAAGCTGCGGGAAGAAAGATCACATCTCTGACATCTTATGACTTTTATTGTTCAAAAATAATCAACAGTACCGGGATCGACATGATACTTGTGGGGGATTCGCTCGGTATGGTCTTTCAGGGAAAAAGAACAACGATACCTGTCACTATGGAACAGATAATTTATCACACAAAAATTGTTGTTGAATCTACCACCGTTCCGGTAATAGTCGCAGACATGCCTTTCGGGAGTTTTCAGATCTCAACCGAGAAAGCTGTCGGGAACGCTTTCAGAATTATAAAAGAAACAGGGTGCAACGCCGTTAAGATCGAAGGCGGTAAAAGAATAATACCCGTTGTTGAACATCTGACAGCATCCGGGATCCCGGTCTACGGACACCTCGGTCTTACCCCCCAGTCGATCAACAGCTTCGGCAGCTATAGATTGAGGGCAAAATCAATTGAAGAGGCGGCGACTCTGAAGGAAGACGCTCTTCTGCTTCAGAACGCCGGAGCTGCAGGTATTGTACTTGAAAAGATCCCCGCATCCCTTGCAAAAGACATAACAGATTCTCTTTTCATTCCGACGATAGGAATAGGGGCAGGCAGCCAATGTGACGGGCAGATACTTGTTGTTACGGACATGCTGGGGTTTGATGACAGAATTAATTTCAAGTTCGTAAGAAAATACGCCGACCTAAACGGGATCATTAAAAACGCTGTTGAAAATTATGTTCGCGATGTCAGGGAGGGAAAATTCCCTTCTGAAAATGAATCATATTAGAGAGTAATATGCCAAAAATCCTTAGAACAATATCAGAAACAAGAGATTTTACGAGCCTTTATACGCTCATCAACAGAAGGATAGGTTTTGTTCCGACCATGGGCGCGCTTCACAATGGACATCTGGAGCTGGGAAAAATAGCGAGACGCGAATGTGACTGTCTTATTTATTCAATATTTGTAAATCCGATACAGTTCGGACCGAAAGAAGACCTGAACAGATACCCCAGAGATATCAAAGGCGATCTTGAAAAACTTGATTCCATTGGTGTGGACGCCGTATTCATTCCTGACGAGGGAATTATGTATCCGGCTGATTATTCAACTTATGTTGATGTCGGTAAGATCGGAAATATACTTTGCGGAAAGTCAAGGCCGGGGCATTTTAGAGGTGTGGCGACTGTCGTGACAAAATTGTTTAACATCATTGGGTGCGATCAGGCTTATTTCGGGATGAAAGACTACCAGCAGTTCACGATTATAAAAAAGATAGTGGCGGAAATGAATATCCCTGTTGAGATAATCGGAGTTGATACAGTAAGAGAAAAAGACGGTCTTGCCATGAGCAGCAGGAACGCTTATCTGAATAAAGATGAAAGAAAGGCTGCGCCTGTTATTTACAGAACTTTAAAATTTATAAAAGACAATTACTTTTCCTTCAGAACAAAAAAAGAAATAATTGAAAAAGCCGCTTCATTAATTTCTGAGGAAAAGCTCGCACAAATAGAGTATATCGAGCTGAGAGACAGCAGAAATCTTTCAAATACGGGATCGCTGAAGAAGAAAAATGTGCTTCTCACCGCGGTCAGAATAGGAAGTACAAGACTTATTGACAACATGATATTGAACTGAGGGAATTTGTTATGAGAAAACTCTATACTGTAATACTCGCGGCCGGCCTTGGTAAAAGAATGAGATCAGACCTGCCCAAAGTAATACACAAGATTAATGGAAAAGAACTTGTTAAATATGTGATATCTCAGGCGAAAGAGGCAGGGTCTGACGAGATATGGCTTGTAATCGGCCATAAAGGCGAACTGGTAAAAGATGCTACGAAAGGACTCGGAGTAAACTATGTGATCCAAAATGAACAGCTTGGCACAGGACACGCGGTCATGCAGGCCGAAAAAGCGCTTGAGGGAAAGACTGGTGATGTGCTTATACTCTGCGGAGATGTTCCGCTTTTGAGGCCGCAGACAATTAAAGAACTTCGGGATAATCATGCAGCTTCCGGCGCAGTAGCTACCGTCCTGACTACCGAATTCTATGATCCTTTCGGTTACGGTAGGATTATTAAGGACGGTTCGGGTAATATTTTAAGGATAGTGGAAGAAAAAGATGCTTCTGAAGAAGAAAAAGCAGTTAAAGAAATCAATTCGGGAGTTTACATAATTGACAGGAATGAGCTTTTCGATTCTTTAAAAAACATCTCTTCAGACAACGCGGGCAAAGAATATTACCTCACGGATGTGATCGGCGTTATGAAAAGTAAGGGGAAAAAAATAGGTACGCACTTTATATCTGACAATACAGAGATACAGGGAATAAACACTGTTGAACAATTGAAAGCGGCTGAGTGTATAATGAAAGAAAGAAATCAAAAACAATAGGAGGCTGAGGGATGAGGTCAGCTTTATATGCAATTCTATTACTAAGCGCTGTTGTTTTCGGTCAGTTCAGGGACGCGGGCTTCCCTGATCCGCGAACAAAACTTCTTGCGCCGTCATCTTCCGGGTCTGTATTTGATATGAATAATATTTCAATGTCGCACACCTTTTCAATGAATTATGTCAGTTACGGATCTGATTCATACATGAACAACGAATATGTCGCAGGATTGAAATACCGGATATCTGATCCTCTGACATTAAAACTCAATCTCGGAATGTCATACACTCCGTATTCTTCTTTCAGTATACCGGGTGAAGATCAGACTGATATATATCTCAAATCAGCTTCTCTGGACTACAGGCCTAATGAAAAATTCAGAATGATAATTGATTTCAGGAACATCAGGTCTGGAGACATGTATTTTAACAGTGACCCTTTCAAAAAATATGATTTTTTAAATGAGGATGTTGAAAGATAATGGCCAGGATCCGTACAAGAAAAAAAGAGAGTACCGAACCTGTAAAAGAATCGTTTTTTTATTATTATATCATTATTTTTCTTCTCCTCGTGCAGACAGCTTTTCTGGGCTATAAGAATTTTGAGTATATAAAAGCTCATTTTGAAAAGGACCCTAACGCCGAATTCGCCGATGAAATATCAAAAAAGGCGTCTGAAAATATTTTACAGTCAGAAAGCATACAGATGATCGATCCCTCAAAAATAAGAGTCAGTATCCTGAACGGTTGCGGACAGCCGGGGCTGGCCGGAGTGTGGAAAGAAAAACTCAGGAATCTCAGATATGATGTAAGAGAAACGGGCAATGCCTCAGGTAATTATAACAAAACTGTAATTCTAAGCAGGTCAGAAGATATGAAATATGCCCGTCACATTTCAAAGAATATTGGTGTAAAGGACGAGAATGTGATAATGCAGATCAATAAAGACCTCGTAGATATTGATGTGACAGTTATAATCGGCGCTGATCATAAGAAACTCGGAAACTGACATGCCGGCGCACTGTTCACAATTTTCAGACCTGAGAAAAGAATATCCTGAGTTTATATACGAAAGCTATTCGTACCGGTTCGAAAGAGGGGATCTTTTTGTAAGTTACAAATTCATCCAGTCAGCAGATATTGTATTCCGTCCTGAAATAGTTTTCCGGAATTGCGCATTAACAGATGATCGTTTAAATGAGCTTGAAGCCTCTATCTTCAATATAGGCATGATTGAGCTTGTCAGCTATTATAAAGCCTGCTGTTCACCCAGTATCATAATAAGGGCCGGGATACTGAATCGGTCTCAACTGAATTTCTGGGAAAAACTCATATATAGAGGTCTGGGAGAATTCTTATACAAAAACCATATAAATACATCAGAGGAAAGCCTCTTTACTCTAATCGTTCAGAGCGGCAGAACGGTACCTCCGTCATATGCAGATATAAAAGAGGGGTTGATCATACCTGTCGGAGGCGGGAAAGATTCAGTGGTCTCTCTTGAGTTACTTTCTGAATTTAACGGTCTGCCTCTCGTTTTGAACCCGAGAGAAGCCTCAACTGAAAGTATTAGAATTGCCGGATACAGCAAGTATTTTAAAGTCGAAAGGCAGATCGATCCTCTCCTTCTCGAGCTGAATAAAAATGGCTTTCTAAACGGACACACTCCTTTTTCGGCTCTTCTAGCGCTCATATCTGCTGCCGCTGCTCTCATCACAAAGAAAAAGTATATTGTTCTGTCGAACGAGAACAGCGCAAACGAGGGTAACACATACTTTTCAGGCATAGAAATAAACCATCAGTACTCAAAATCATTCGAAGCGGAAAGTTCGCTTCACGATTACATTAAAGAATTCATTTCTTCCGATCTGCATTATTTCAGCTTCTTAAGACCTCTTCACGAGCTTACGATAGCAAAACTCTTCTCAAAATATAAAAAGCATTTTTCAACTTTTAAAAGCTGTAACGCTGGGAGCAAAGAGAACAAATGGTGCCTGAAATGCCCTAAATGCATGTTCACATATATAATTCTGTCGCCGTTTATTCCTGAACATGAAATGGAAAAGATATTCGGAAGAGACCTGTATGATGACAAAGAACTTGAAAATATTTTCTTTGAACTGTGCGGTCTCAAGGGAATCAAGCCTTTTGAGTGCGTAGGTACCGTATCTGAGATCAATGCTGCCGTCTCCAATAGAATATCGTATTACTATGGTGACAGTCTTCCTTACCTTCTTAAATGTTATTGTGACCGGATTAAAAAGAGCGATATTGAATCAAATCTGAAAAGATTTGACAGTCTCATGACCGGCTTCTCTAACGAAAATCTTCTTCCGCATGAATATGAAGAAATACTGAAATCAAATTTATGAAGCAATTTGAGAAATTCGAAAAATATTTTTCCGGAAGGAATATACTGATACTGGGTTTCGGTTCAGAAGGCAGTTCCTCACTTGATTTTATTTCCAATCATTTTAAAGATGCCAGAATAACGGTCTACGATAAAAATCTTACAAGACTGGGAAAAAATGTCAGATTTATAACCGGCGATCTTGACAATATAAAAGACAAATTCGATATAATACTCAAAAGTCCGGGGGTACCTCTAAGCGAAGATTTTTCTGAGAGATATAAGAACATAATCTCATCACAAACAGATCTTTTTTTAAGAGAGTTCCATCTTCAGGCTATCGGCATTACAGGCACAAAAGGAAAAAGCACTACCGCTACACTTTTGAATTCAATACTGACCTCGTGCGGAAAAAACGCAATACTCGCAGGCAATATCGGGATACCTTTTTTTGACATAATCGAAGAACTTGACGATACAAGCATTATTGTAATGGAACTTTCCTCTCATCAGCTTCAGTATATAAAAAAGGCACCTCACATTTCAGCTATACTTAATGTATATCCCGAGCATCTGGATTTTTATAAGAATTTCATCGAGTACCGTTCCGCAAAAATGAATATAGTTAAAATGCAGGACGAAAATGACAGGATCATATTTCCCGTAAAAGAATTCAGCGGCCTTGAAAGAAGATCGGTCAGTGTCCCGTTTGAGATAATTATCGACGGAGACGATGTTATAGTATATTACCGCAACAACACGATCGTTCTCTCGCAGAAATGCATTGAGATAAAAGGTAATCATAACCTTTATAATATCGGAACAGCACTTATAGCCGCACAAATGTCAGACTGCGCCATGAATGAAGCGATCAGGGCCGTTTATGATTTTAAAGGACTTGAGCACAGACTTGAGTATTTTGGAAAATACAGGGATATTGAATTCTACAACGATTCCATATCCACTATACCCCAGGCTGCCGTAGCAGCGATAAGAGCCTTTGACAACAGGATAGGGTCGCTGATACTGGGCGGGCATTTCAGAGGCAGCGAGATCACATGGGGATCTTTAGTCGACGAGATTAAAAAAAGCCGGATCGAGAACATTTTCTTTCTTCCAGAGACGGGCAGAATGATATTCGATGAAATGATAAATTCAGGCTTTGACTGTTCGGAATATGACGGATATTTCATGGCAAAATGGAAAGATATAAGGGTAAATTGTTTTTTCTGTATAGGTTTTGATGAGATCGTGCCTCTCGTCTTCAGGCACACGCCTCCGGGAAGCATATGCCTCCTTTCTCCTGCTTCATCAAGCTACAATATGTTCAAAAATTTTGAGGAAAGAGGCAGGATGTTTAAAGATTCGGTTATGAAGTTCAGAGAATAATTGTAATAACTTATTTTCTACATGAGCTTTTCCTTATCTCTACAGGGCAGCGTTCTTTTACAAGCCCGAACAGCTCAATAATGTCGTCGTTCCTCATCCTCACGCAGCCGATCGAGGCTTTGCCGCCGATCGAGGATTCGTCAGCCGTTCCGTGAATATAGATATACCTTTCTTGCGTATTGGAATTCCTTTTC
The DNA here is from genome assembly GCA_964648295.1 of uncultured Bacteroidia bacterium. Lineage (GTDB taxonomy): Bacteria > UBA4055 > UBA4055 > UBA4055 > UBA4055 > UBA4055. Next base: position 21,069 of record CAZYNH010000008.1, read on the forward strand.
TGAAGCCCTCTTAGTGTCAGAATTCTCGATGTGATCACATCTTTAGTACCTGTTACTGCAGAAGATATTTCACCTGTTGGCACCCTGTCCTTAAATATCATACCCTTAGGCTGCCCGGCGCCTATTTTTTCGTTTACTTCAAATTTGCCGAGCGGGGTCTTCAGGCTTCCTTCTTTGTATCCTTCACCATATTTCGATGTAGACACCGCATATTCAAGCCTGATCTCATTTCTTTCAAATATCAGTTTTTGTTCGTCGATTATGACTGTGATCTTCATCAGTAGCCCACAGAGATATCTTCACATGACTGCGCGATTTTTTCGAATTCGACACCTATCTCGTCTAAAAGATCCACGGCCTGCTCAACTAAAACTCTCTTTTCTTTAAGTTTTTTCATTTCCGTGTCAAGTTTTCTACTTTCAGGAGTTTCGTCTCTCTCATCGAGTATTTCTTCAATTCTCTCATCGATCTCATCAAGCTCCACATCGCAGTCATTGTTCATCGTGTCGAACATAACGAACAGATCGTTAGCCTTTTTTGTGCTTTCTTCGATCTCCGCCCTTAATTTTCTAACATCTTTAAGCAGATTTTTTAATTTATCATAATCGTTCATTTTAATTTTCCTCCAGAAAATTCATTATAATGTTCCTGATGATTTTTATCCGCAGTCTGTCTTTGTGTTTTTTAATAAATCCGGAATGGCTGTTTTCCAGATAATTCAGTATTTCACCTGCTTTCTTAAAATCTGATATGTTAACAGCGGCTCTAAGCTGTATCAGAGCTATGTACGGTGTTCTTTCTTCAGATTTAATATTATATTTTGATATATCCCTGAAATATCCGTGATCGAACAGGACAGCATGCCTCCTTTCAAGCTCATCAATACTGATACCGGTATTGGTGTCGGCATAGTTTTCAGGTCTGAAAATTATTTCCTGCCTCATCCTGACAGAAAATACCCATTCATCCTTAAAATTCTCTGTCATATATCCTGAGTGGATCGATTCTGCATATTTAATAACTTCCGCGCCTTTATCCGCTCTGCCTAGCAGGTAAAAACATTTCGCCTCGTAGATCACAGATTCGTATTCAAATCCGTAATAACTTTCTTCGCTTATATCGTCATTGATCTTTTTGAACAGAATGCCGGCTTCTTTAATCTTACCTGTATGAAATAGGTCTTTTGCACAGAGGTATGAAAAATATTTTGAGTCCGGATACTCACCCTGAAGATATCTTGAATATTTTAGTGAATTCCTGTGATCGCCTAAAATCTCTGAAAAATACTCAATCAGAAAAAGGCAGGATTCCACCGAGGTCACACTTTCTGAAAAAGCTATTTCGTCAAGAGTTCTAAGCCCTTTGAATATATTGCCTCCGTATCCCATAACCGATCTTATCCAGAAACTGTCATGAAAATATACACCAAGTGCGATATCGGTCAGTGCGATTCCGAATTCTGAATCGGTTTTTTTGTGGTTTTTGCTAAGTCTGTTAAATGATTTTCTTGTTTTTTTCACTGAAGAGAACATCGAGTAAGAGGGTTCGTCAGAATTTATGTATGCCAGGCTTCCGTCCAGGAGTGCCGCGATCAGATCATTTTCGTAACTGTTCAGGTCTCTGACCTTTTTTTTATTCAGCTCTTCTGTGAGCTCTTTTATTTTATCCGAAAGTTTGTCCCTGTTACGATCGGCGTGAAGCCTGAATTTATAGATATCGGTATATACATCGTATATTTTGTTCCACCCCGAAGCAACCTCCTTTTCGCTGTATGAGTAAGTCCCGCCTGAGTAAAGGCTGTCGCTAAAAGATCTGAAAGAATTCTCAAAACCTGAGGAAAGAAGATCAGAGATCAGGATAAATATCCCTAATACATGTATAAATATTTTCATTCAGCTTGCCTGTTTTCTTCCGATTCCCGCATTCTTCTTTTTTCAGCTATCATAGGATACAGCTTTTCCATACAGACCGGACAGATACTGTGGCTGAATTCTGCTTCGGTGTGGTTCTTTATATATACTTCCACCTGTTCCCAGTAACCGTTGTCGTTCCTTATCTTCTTGCAGGAAGCGCAGATTGGTAAAAGCCCGGAAAGCTGATTAACTTCTGCTAACGCGTTCTCAAGTTTATTATTGAGCTCTTTTTCCTTTTCAAGCATACGCCTGTTATAGGAAATAACATAGCCGATAAGCAGAAAGGTGGCAAGCCTGATAAAACTGTTCCAGTACCTGAATATTTCATATGAATAATTGTGTTCGGATATAATGTCAGCAACGAACCACAAGACGGTGGCGCCAACAGAAAAGAGAACCGCATTTAGAAAACCGAGGTAATATCCAGCTATCAGAACAGGAATAAAATAGAAAACAAAAAAACCGAAATCATAACCTGTGAAACTGTCAATAAGACCAAGAAAAATGAGCGAAACGATACAAATAAAAGCAACAAAACCTTTTTTTGTTTCAAGTATTTGGAGTTTGTTCAGGATCAAATGATTTCTCCGGATATATAATATTAGAAGCTTACATCCACCAGTTCTATCGGGTATTTTCCGTCAAAACACGCAAAACAAAAATTTCCGTCAGCATTGCATACACAGGAAGAAAGATCTTCCTGTTTAAGATATTTCAGAGATGTTACTCTTAAAAATTCAGGCATATCCTTAAATTCCATCCTGTTGGCCAGCAGCTCTTCCTTTGTATTGGTGTCAAGACCGTAGAAGCACGGGAATCTTACCGGCGGAGAAGCTATTCTCAGGTGTATCTCTGACACCCCGGCACCCCAGAGCATCCCCGCGATCTTGCGCATCGTCGTTCCTCGAACGATCGAGTCGTCCACAAGTACCACTCTCTTTCCTGAAAGCGTTGAAACAACGGGATTGAACTTCTGCTTTACACTCTCGTCTCTCCCGCGCTGATCGGGCTTGATGAAAGTCCTGCCCACATAGTGATTCCTTATCAGAGACATCTCGAACGGAATGTTTCTGGCCTGAGCGTAACCCAGCGCCTGAATGTTCGACGAGTCCGGAACCGCAACGACCACGTCCACATCAAGATCTTTATCGTAAGCCGCAAGCGCCTGGCCCATGCGCTTTCTTGCCTCGTACACGCAGATGCCGAACTGTCTGCTGTCGGGCATGGAGAAATATACCGGCTCGAATACGCAGTGCGCGTGACCTTTCCTGCCGTTGCGCATTTCAGGCGATCCGAATTTAAACCTTTCGATCTGATTATCTCCGAATACATGGATTATCTCGCCGGGAGTGACCTCTTCAATATTTTCGCACCTCAATATATCGAGCCCTTTTGACTCCGAGGCAAAAGCATAGCCCGTTTCGGTCCTGCCGAATGAGAACGGCCTTACCCCGTAAGGGTCGCGGAAAGCCCAGAGCTCGTTCCTGCCGATAAGCACTGTCGAAAAAGCGCCCTTAAATTTCTGCATAACCATCTTAATGCAATCCACAACAGGAATTCCTTTGACTATATGATGCCATACTATAAATCTCAGCAGGAGTTCACCGTCGTTGCCGCTGTTGAAATTAACTTTCTCTTCCTTGAGCTCGTCTGTAAGAGTTTTATAGTTCGTAATATCGCCGTTGCTCGCAAGCGCGAAAATTGTGCCTTCGAGTGTTTCAATTACATGCGGTTGGGAATTATTGACGTCGCTCGTTCCTCTTGTAGGATATCTCACATGGCCTACCGCTATACGCCCCGGAAAATCTTTCAGAACTGTCTCTGTCAGGTTATCCTTAACAAGCCCCAGACCTCTTATCTGCTTTATCTGTTTCCCGTTGCTCACGGCTAACCCGCAGCTCTCCTGTCCCCTGTTCTGTATGGCAAAGAGACCTAACATCGCATCGAATGCCGCATCATCTGAATTGAATATTCCTACTACTCCGCACATTTTTCCATCCTTATTGAAAAGATCATAAGTCAGCCGGAAAGTTAATTTTATAATCGCTTAAAGTCAAACAGCGAATTTACTTATTTTCAGATACATTTGCTTAGTATTTCCTTCGCCCACTCCCCTGCCCTGACATAATCTTTTTCCTTCTCGTTCCTCACCGGATCCTTAAAATCTATACTGCCGAGGATCTCATTTCCTTCAACGGCCTCTTCAAACTTTTCAAGAAAATTCCTAGGACCGCCCCCGTGACAGTAGAAAAGCGCGATCTTTTTCCCGGCCGGTTTATGGTCTTTAAAGAAAGTTCTGAGCGCCGGAGCGTAAGTCCATGCCCATACGGGAGTTCCTATAAAGATAAGATCGTATTCTTCGGGCTTCACATCGAACGGCATCAGTTCCGGCTCAGCTTTTGTGAAAGCCTGCTTTCCGCCGACGAATATCTTCATAAAATTATTCCGCGTGATCTCTTTGACCGGTTTAAGCTCAAGGATGTCTGCTCCCACAGCGGAAGCGACGGATTCCGCCATCAGCTTCGTGTTGCCGTCGAACGAATAAAATACAACAAGTTTTTTCATGACCTACTCCATAATTTTATACTACAATATAATCACACTTGATTTAGTTTTCCAAATATTTTAGATTATTGTTTTAAACAGGGAACAGTGATTTATGAAGCTTTCGTTTGCAAGGATCACTTCTTCGGGCAGATTTATACCTGAGATCGACGGGTTGAGATTTATAGCCATTCTGAGCGTGGTTCTGTTTCATATAAGCGAATTTCTGGCAGTCAAGGACTTAAATGTATACGCCGATAATACGGATTACTCTATCCTGAAATACATCATCTCGCACGGCCATCTTGGAGTACCTCTCTTCTTCGTGATCAGCGGTTTCATTCTTGGAATGCCTTTCGCCGGATACTATTTCGGCAAGGGAGAAAAAGTCAGCCTTAAAAAATATTTCATTAGGAGGCTGACCCGCCTTGAGCCTCCCTATATAATCGCCATGACCATTCTTCTTTTCGGAGCTGTTTTTGTTGCTAGGATACTTCCTCTTGGAAAGGGCTTGATCAGCTATCTCACTTCACTTATCTACGCTCATAATATCATCTTCCCCGATATCCTTCCCGAACTTAACGGCGCCGCATGGAGCCTTGAGATAGAGGTGCAGTTCTATATTCTCGCTCCTCTTATGGCTAATATCTTCTCCTTAAGGTCTCATGTAAAAAGACGCGCAATACTGATCCTGACGGCTGTATTTTTTATTGCCCTGAACAATCTCGGTCTGAACCCGATCCCGTTCCTGAGCCTTATAGACTATATCCAGTACTTTATCGCCGGTTTTCTTCTGGCCGATCTCTATACTTCAGGCACAAAATTCCTTTCCGGCACAAAATACGATTTTTTATTCACTTTCATCTTTTTTATAACGATCTGGCTTTTTGATGAAGGCGACATAAAATCTGAATTAAACAGATTTCTGTGGGAAACCGTGCAGCTGTCAGCAATCTTCTTTTTTTACTATTTTATCCTTTTTCACAAAACTTTCAGGTTCCTTTCGAACTGCTTCATAACCGCAGTCGGCGGAATGTGCTATTCAATCTACCTTCTCCATGCGTCAATACTCAGCCTTTTCGGGAACGCGGTGTGCGGCATCACATTTTCTGATTACTCATACATGAATGTTACAATCTATTCCGTGATTATACTTACGATGATCCTGACAATATCCTCGATCTTCTTCCTGCTCGTTGAAAGACCCTGCATGAACAAGAACTGGTACAAAAAAATATTTAGACACCTTTCATAAAAGCTCTATTGAATAAGTTCTCTGCTTCCGTCCATTATAAGATACATCTGGATTATTTTATTTATAGTCGCTCTTTTCTTCCGCGGCCTGACTCCAATATTCTGGAACAGGTTTATACCTGAATGGCTCATACTCTTCGTTTTGACACATAAGTTCAACCTGTCTGATGACAGTTTCGACAGCACCTTTGGTCTGATCGGGCGGATATTTATATTTCTTTAACAGTCGTTTTATCGTTGTTCTCATCTTGGCTCGCGAGCTTTCCTTTACCTGCCAGTCAACCGTGATGCTGCTCCTGATTGATTCCGTGAGTTCGTGCGCGATCTGCTTTAATATTTCATCCGACATGAAATCTTTTACGCTTACATCTTTTGTGAGCGCGTCGTAGAAGGCTTTTTCGTCTTCATTTAATCCTAAGATTTCGCCTTCTTTGCGCATTTTATCAAAATCCTTGGCCATTTTTATCAGCGCTTCGATGACTTCAAGGTTCGTGATCGCTTTATTCTGATACTGCAATAAAGCTCTCTTGAGCTTTTCCGAAAACTTTTCGGATTGTACGAGATTTTTTCTTGCCGCAAGCTTTATCTTTCCGTCTATGAGCCTCTTTAGCAGTTCAACGGCAAGGTTCTTTAACTTCATATTTCGGACTTCTTCTAAAAACTCGTCCGACATGATAGACAATTCAGGGCGCCCTAAGTCTGTTCCATCAAGAATGTCGATCACTTCCTCAGACACGATGGAATTCGACACCATCTGCTTCATTCTTGCGTTTATTTCTTCGAAAGTTAATTTTTTCTTCTTTGTAAGATCATCTGTTTCGAGTTTGACTATGCTTGCCTTAACAGCTTTGAAATAGCTTACCTCAAAATCTATTTCTTTACCTTCTTTTGTGGCTGAACACAACCCGTGAGATTTTGCAAGCTCAATGGTGAATTTCATAAAATCCTGTTTCATGCCGGGATTTTTCAGTTCAGAACCGAATATATGGTTCATTCCTTCGATTATCGCATAGATCCTGTCTTTATCGCTTCCCTTGATCTTCTGAATGTAGTTATAGCCGTGGAACATCTGCTTAACGATCTCATATTTTTCAAGCATTATAGCGATCGCCTGAGCCGTATCTATCCCGACTTCTTTTTTATCGCTGTCGGTATATTCTTTTAACGCTTTCTTTAAAGGTTCAGCTATTCCGATGTAATCAACTACCAGTCCGGCTTCTTTATCCTTAAAAACCCTGTTTACGCGCGCTATCGCCTGCATAAGGTTGTGACCTTTCATCGGCTTGTCAATATAGATGGCGTTCAATGAAGGCACATCGAAGCCTGTCAGCCACATATCGCGGACTATTACGAGCTTTAATTCATCCTTGACATCTTTGAACCGTTTCGCAAGGTCTTCCCTGTCTGGTTTATTCCCTACATGCTTCTGCCATTCCTGGGGATCGGACGCGCTGCCCGTCATTACGATTTTGATCTTTCCCTCTTTCTTATCTTCGCTGTGCCAGTCGGGATTAAGAGCTGTAATTTCGTTATATAGATCAACACATATTCTTCTGCTCATGCAGACTATCATTGCTTTACCGAACATGCTTTTCTGCCTTGTTTCAAAATGATCAACTATATCTAGAGCGAGCTGTTTTACCCTTGCTTCGGCCCCTACGACCGCTTCAAGTCTCCCCCACTTCGATTTCAGCTTGTTTCTTGTATATTCCTCGTGACCTTCCGTAAGTTCGTCTATTTCATCGTCAAGATCGTCGAGACTGATTGAATCATCGAGATTGAGCTTAATTATCCTGTTCTCGTAATAAATTTTGACCGTGCTTTTATCTTCAACCGCTCTCGTCATATCGTAGATATCTATATAATTCCCGAATACGGCCGGAGTTGATTTGTCCTCAAATTCGATCGGCGTTCCCGTAAAACCTATAAAGCTGGCATTCGGCAGGGCTTCGCGCATATATTTGGCATAGCCGTATTTTATCTCGCCCGAATCTTTTGTCACGCTCTTTAAACCATACTGGCTTCTGTGAGCTTCATCGGCTATGACAATAACATTTCTTCTCGTGCATAGAACAGGCATAATATCCTCATCCTCGCCCGGCGTGAACTTCTGAATCGTCGTAAAAAGCACTCCCCCGCTTTCCCTGTCGAGCATCTCCCTAAGAGTTTTCCTTGAATTCGCCTGTATCGGAGTCTGCCTTAAAATATCAGGCGACTTTGAGAATGTAGTGAATAACTGGCTGTCGAGATCGTTCCTGTCCGTAATAAAAACCAGAGTGGGATTATCAAGCTCTCTTATCAGCCCGCCGGCATAAAAAACCATCAAAAGACTCTTCCCCGAACCCTGAGTGTGCCAGATAACGCCGATCTTCCTGTCTCCCTTTTCGCTTATAGCTTCTTTCGTCCTCTCGATCGCCTTCCTCACCGCGAAATACTGATGATAGCCTGTCATGATCTTAACATAGCTGTCCTTATCATCAGCCTGAAACAGGATCGAGCTCCTCAGAATGTCAATTATCCTTTCTTTGACAAATATACCTTTAATTAGCGTATCGTACTGCGGAACCGTCACCGGAGCGATCTTCACGCCGTCATCCGTCCTCCACATCTTGAACCATTCCTGATTTGAAGTAACGGTACCCGCCTTAGCATTTATCCCGTCAGAAATAATACTGAACGCGTTATAGTGAAATAAAGCCGGAATATCATTCTGATATGTTTTGATCTGATTATAAGCCTTTTCGATCGTAGCCTCTTCATCGCTGGCTGATTTTAGCTCGATCACCGAAACCGGGATCCCGTTGATAAAAACCACAAGATCAGGCCGCCTGTCGTGCTTTTCGATAACCGTGAACTGATTAACTATCAGAAAATCATTATTATCAATATCGGCAGTATCGAACAGATAAATCTTCTTATGCTTTTCAGCACCGTTTTCGCGAAATGAAACATCAATCCCGTCGGTAATATATTTATGAAAAGTTTTATTGTTAATAAGCATGGATGGAGAATCAAGATGAAGAACTTTCTTCACAGCCTCACTAATAGCCTCAACAGGCAAACCCGCATTGATTTTATTCAGATTAACGAACAGCCTGTCTTTAAGCACAACATCAAGATAATTCGCCCTCTCCGCACTCAACCCGTCCGGAGCAATATCCGGCCCGAACCTGTACTCATAGCCCAAAGACTTAAATATCTCGATACACGACTGCTCTAAAACATCTTCCGTAAAATAATTCATTTAATTTTCCGCTTTAATTTTCATATTTCAGTGGTATGTGCATATTTTGCACTCACCACTTTTTGAGCTGTTCGGAATTTCCGAATAGTTGCTTTCTAATGTTTTCCAAAATGAAAACAACTGATTCAGTATGTCGGGAATTCCGACTAACTGAACTGGTGTGTCGGAAAAACTGATATACCACTTTTTCATATCTCATTTCCCGCAGCATTTTTTATATTTCTTCCCGCTGCCGCACGGGCACGGATCGTTTCTGCCTGTCTTGTTTACATTAACTACAGTTTTCGGGAAAGGATCCCTGTGTATATTTTCCGACAAGGCCATCATTTCACTAACAGACCTTTTAATTATTCTCAAAGGCGTTTCTTCTTTTATTTCATTTTCACAATCATCATAGCCTTGAAAAAACTCTTCGGTAACATTACCTTTCTCGGCATAATATCTGATCGGAAGCAGTTCTCGTTTATACTTTTTGCTTTCTATTAATGACGGATGAATTAATTCTGTTCCCTTTACAAATCCGGAAACCCAGCTATTTATAGCTTCCATATAGTCAGAAGCACCTTCAGTCAAATAAGGGTTAAACCATAAATTATCGTACTCATCCTCTAATTTTGTATAAAAGGCGAGTAAATGACCGTAAGTTTCAAGAGCTTCATCTTGGGATGAAAATTCATGACCGTCCGTAAGGCTTTCAAACCATTTGGAAGGTTTTATCAGTTCGGGAGCACTTAATACAGCCATGAGATATCCATGTACGAATTCAGGTGTCATCTGGCTTTTCAAAACACTTTTCATAATTTCCTGCATCTCAGGATATTTTGAACCTATATTCAGCCTGTTCATTTCATATACTTTTATGGCCGCTACGCCCAAATACAGTCTGTATCCCTGTTTTTCAACCTGTCTTATCATGTCTTCCATTTCTCTTTTGTCTTCAACGCTGAAATCCTCAGACAAATTCGAGTCGGCAATAATGAAAATAAGCGCGAGGAGCTGTTTCAGCTTCTGGTTATCTTCACTCAATTCTTTTTCCCATAGGCATGAACCGTGAGTAAAACCTTCACTCCAGCTTGCGAGCATTTCGCGGGTAACCTCTTTTTCTGCAGAAGCTATGTAAGGAATGTAAGTCTGATCAATAAACCTGTCTTCGATCTCATCATAAGCATCAAACAAAACTTCGGTAATGTACTTCCTGTCCTCAGAAACTTCCCAGCCTTCCGGCATTTCTTCAAGATTGTCGGCAAACAATCTGTCTATCCATTCTCCCTCTTTAATATAAACAGGTGAACAGGCGATCGCAGTCAGGTATCCGTTAACATATTCACCATCTAAATCATCAATCTCTTTTTCCTTAAAAAAAGCTTCTATCTCATCGTAGATCGTTTCGAATCCTTCTTCATTCAATTCATTTTTCATATCTCACTTCCCGCAGCATTTTTTATATTTCTTTCCGCTTCCGCACGGGCACGGTTCATTTCTGTTTATCTTTGGCTCAACCCGTATAGGCATTACAAATTCTTCAAACCGTTCCTGACCAGGTTCCGGTTCAGATTTCATCGTCTCCATTTCCCCATAAATACCCAAAACATTATTCTTTATATTCTCCCGCTTATCAATAACATGTTTATCAAGCTTATCAAGCTGTTTTTTATCAATTGGCTCTAAATCAAAACTGTCCTGTTTGGCAAAATAGAATATCGTCATAAAATGAGCATTTACAACCGGATTCTTCATAGCATCAACGGGCCATGAATCTGAAGCGAAGTTAAAACCCTCACACCACTTCTTTGTCATTTTGAGATCAACAATCTCGACCTCGGGTGAAATAAGAGGTTCAAACGAACCGTCCCTCAACGAATTGTTAACATAGTTATACATATTGAAAATCGCATCGGTAAAGATCTTCACTTCCTTTTCCGATTCCAGAATATTCCCTCTGCCCTCAGCCACCTTCAGAAGATTCCCCAACCAAATAGGCGGAGGAACAAGAACCGGATTGCACAGAATAGCCGTCAGCAGACCGTGAACGAACTCAACATCAGGATCATTATTCAGATGCTCCCTCAAAGCCTTGTCTGCCTTAGTATAGATACTGTTAAATTTAATTGGCATTTTTATCCTTTTCTCTTGATTTTAACCTTAACTTCGTTTACCTTTCTCGTAACTCACTGACCATGCGTTAGCGGAGTAACGAAGCCGTCAAAGCAATTTGGCGGCTTTTGCGTTTTTAAGAATTGTACCAATATGACTCTCTTCTTTTAAATAATTCCACTTCCTCAACTTGAATAACTGGTTTCATTTCGTTAAGCATTTTTGAATCTATAATTGATGTAGAATTGATAATTTTTTTTATACTACTATTCAACCATTCTGAATTCCATATACTAATTTCATTATCATTTATTTTCCTGCATAAACCTTCGTTGAAATCAAGTTTGTTATCTATCTTTAGTGAAACTCGCTGTAACCATATTTCCAAATATCCTATATTAGCTATATTTTTAAATTTTGTAAATATTTTTAATAAAACATCTGATTTGGCGCATGTCTCAGGTAGCAGATCAATAAGTTTACTTAAAACTGCAGAACCGATAGGATAGGTTCGGGGATTGTTGTAAATTACTTCAGTTAATACTGAGATTATAACTAATAAATTTTCTTTTGTACTTCTAACATTTTTTATACTTTTAAAGTATGAGTCCAACAACTTCGACACAGTACCGGAATTAGGATACTTTTTTGAGATATTATAAATGTAAAGAATCTGATCTTCTAAGCTTTTACTTATGTATGTATTGCATTTGAAAAAATACTTATCCGGCTTATAAGAACTCTCAATAATATCATTTGAAAATTTGCATTTGCTACTGTTTATTCTTAACCCTAAACTTATTAAAACTTCTGTCAAATTTTTCAATATCAAATCTGCATCATTAGGATTATTGACAAAGATTCTATAATCATCTCTGTAGCGAAGAATATGATAATCTTTAACTGTTAATTTTGACAGCTTGTCGGTCAGTAACATGTCCGCATATCCAAGTACAATTTCAGCTATAAAATCCATAATTTTACTACCTTGCGGAATGCCATTAGTTTGACCGTATGACATACTTCTCAACTGATTATCTATTTTATTACCAATCAAGTTATTATTCTCTTTCTCTTTTTTTGCATTATCTTTTCCGTGCAATGCCCAAGAAATCGAATGGGTGTAAATCGACCCGTAGCAATCTGAAATATCTGTATCCAAAATATGCCTAAAATCCAAGCTAAGCTCAACAGATCTTTTTTCAACCTTCTCTACCCAAATTGAGATAGATTCCGCTTTGTCGGATTGAATACTATCAGATCTAACAGGAAGGCTAAAGCATTCAATTTTATCGTTTCTTCTAAACTTTTTAAATCTTTCTTTGATTACTCCCCAATTTTGATTTTCTGTTATGATGTTAACCAACGAAACAAAAAGAGCGGGATGAATTATTTGTAATGGACGCCAGGCAAACTTACCATCCTTGTTATTCAGTAATTTGTAGTTAACACCTTCGTGGTCATATGGCTTTGAATCGGAATAATAATCGGATAAATTATGATTATTTAGTTTCTTTTCAACTACACTGATTATTTTATTAAAGTTAAAGTATGAAGGCAATTCGAATTCACAGTAATTTTCTGATTTTAATAAGAACTCTTTAGCTTCAGTATTTGATAACTCTAAAATTGTTTTCATAATTATACCCTTATTTCTCCACTCATGAGCTTTGGTAGTAGTTGGTCTCTTGAATTGATTAAGGAGTCATTTTCTAATTGATTTGTATATATTTTATTGAAACAATTCTTTACTGTGTTATGGAATTTTAAGATATAATCCTTTACTGGATATATGTATTTTATTTTTTCAAACTGGCTTTTATTTACATTGAGAGTAGTGCTACCCGATGAACCGATTGCTTTGAGTATATCTATTTTTGTTTTTATGCTTTCATAGAAATAAAATAATTCATAATCATTTTTTATTATAACACTGTTTATCTGTTGGTTGGTATGTGACGGCTCAATATTTATTGATACAAGACCAACGGTAGCAATACAAGATACTTGAATTGACTTTGCTGGGATTAGTTTTTTAATTTGTGCTTGGTTCCCTTGCTCTGATAAATATCTTTCAGTTTTCAATGTAAATACTTGATTGTGCATATCTGGTATGGTGATAAACGGATATTTATCACCGTAATTTTCAGTGATTTTTGTCGAGGGTGTCTTCCCAGTGTTAACATCGCACACTTCCCCCAACTCCTTCACACTCCACCCTTCGGGTATCTCTCCGAGTTCGCTTTGGATGATTTTTCCGCCGGAGCTTTTGTACGGTTTGCCGTTTTCATCGGGGAATTCGAAATCCACGAACCATTGTTTGAAGATAGCCTGAGCCATTTCTTCAAGATTTTTATTCATCTTGTTGTTAAGCTCGATCTTATCGTCAAGCGAAGAAAGAATTTCCGCGATCCGCTTTTGTTCGGGGAGTGGCGGGAGATTGATCGGCAAATTGCTTAGAATATTCATAGTCAGGAATTTTGTAGCACTACCTTGAGAAATCTCTTTGAAATGATTTAATGATAATTGAAGAGAATAAAAAACAAATTCTATTGAATAATCTTCCGGATTACAAGTAAATACATATGTTCTTTGGTACGCATTAAATTTACCTTTGTATCTGTTAATGTGAAAGATTCCATTTGCGTTATTCCCGGCTAATAAAATTGCATTACAATCAAACTTATATTTATTAATCAATAGTGGTTCAGGCGCACATGTAAAAAATGGATATATACCTTTCTCCTCAGCTGCATTCGAATTTAGCTTTCCAGTTTGAAAGTCAACTACATCACCTAACTTATATTCTTTCCATTCACTATTCAAAACCTATATCCTCCGGTTCGGGTTCTTCGACATCTTTTCCGCAGTTCGGGCAAATGTATATTTTATCGTTTTCCGTTTCTTTGAATCTGAGTCCTGTATCATTTCCGGAAGGTTCACCGAAATAGGTTATGAGCAGGCCGCTGAATGCGACATCTTCTTTTAATCCGCAGGCCGGGCATTCGAGCAATTCTCTGTCATTGGTGAATAATCCCAATGCTTTCGCCTGTTCCTGAAGTTTTGCCAGGGCTTTTGCCGCTTCGAGTATTTCCGGCGGTATTTTAAATTCCTTCTGTGAACTTTTCATTCTGTTATTTACCCGTCTTTGCTTTTTTAATGCTCTCGTTGATGAATTTCTGCATGTCTTCCTTCTTTGGCAGTTCGAGCTGATATTTTGACACGAACAGGCTGTTGTCCATTCCTGCGAGTGCGAATTTTACGAGCGCGTTTTCCTTGTGCGTGCAGAGGAGAATGCCTACGGGCGGATTGTCGTCTTCTGTCTTGATGTTTTCTTTGTACCAGCTGAGATAAGTGTTGAGCTGACCGATGTTTTCGTGGCTGAATTCTTCAAGCTTTAATTCGATCAGGACATGGCATTTTAGTATTCTGTGATAGAGTACAAGATCAACGAAAAAATGTTTTCTTCCGATCAGTATTTTCTTTTGCCTTGCCTCGAAACAGAAACCGTGCCCGAGTTCGAGAAGAAAATCCTGCACTTTATTTAAGAGTTGATCTTCAAGGGTGGATTCACTCATTACTTCCTTGGATTTTAGGCCTACAAACTCAAATATAAAAGGGTCTCTGATGTCTATTTCGTGATTTTCCTTTGATGCCTTCCTGTTCGCGAGCTTCTGAAGCTTCTTTTTGTCGTACGATAATCCCGATCTTTCATAATACAGGCTGTTGATCTGCCTTTTGAGCTCTCTGACCGACCAGCCGCCGTTGATGGCTTCGATCTCATAGAATGCCCGCTTAGTTTCGTCGTCTATCTCTAATAAAAGTCTTAGCATACTGTAAGACAGTTTTGAAATAAGCACTTCTGCAGGCACGAGAGATTGTGCGGACAGTGTCGGCACTTTTTGAATTATATTTCCAACTGATTCAGACAATTTAAATTGTGCGGACAGTGTCGGCACAATTTGCGGATAAGCTTTATAAAAGCTCAAATATTCATATAATTGCCTTCTCATGCAATTGCTCATGTTTTTAAGCTCTTTTTCGAGCTCTGAAAAAATTTTTTCCCCATAAGCCGCTCTGTCACTTCCGTTCAATTCATACTCATGAATATATGCGCCAATGAACCAGTTCCTCAAAGTCAGACTTGTATTAACGGCCATTTTAGCCTGTAATGAAAATTCTCTATTTATGTTTTCAAGATTTTTTACGAGACTTTTAAAATCTGATTTCTTTTCTTTTACAATTTTGGGTTTTGTAGTCTTCTCCTTTGAAATCTTCGCTGTTGTCATAGCCGGTTCCTTTTTTTTAGCCTTGAATTGTGGGGACACTGTCCCCACTTTTGTGCCTGTAGTTTTATTCTTCAAGCTCAAATCCTATACTTTTCAAATTCTCTCTGATGCGTTCTTCCAGCTCTTTAGACTGCCTGAACTGTGCGGATAATTCTGTCGTTAGTACTTCCATTTTTTCTTCGAATGAGATCCCGTCGTCTATTTCATCTTCGATGCCTACATATCTGCCCGGCGTGAGTATGTAATCGTGGGTTTTGATCTCATCGAGCGTGGCTGAGCTGCAGAACCCTTTTATATCTTCGTATTTGCCGTTTTTATTTCTCCAGTTATGGTAAGTGCCGGATATTTTCTGAATATCGTCATCGGTAAGCTCTCTTGTTTTCCGCGTGACCATCAGTCCGAGCTTACGGGCATCTATGAAAAGAACTTCGTTCTCCCTGCTTCTGTATGCGGGATTTTTCTTGTTCCTGTTGAGTATCCAGAGCGAGACCGGAATACCTGTCGTATAGAATAATTGTGAAGGCATCGCGACTATGCAGTCAACAACATGCCCGTTAAGCATATTCTTTCTGATCTCGCCTTCGCTTGAAGTATTTGATGATAAAGCTCCGTTCGCGAGTACGATGCCTGCGCTTCCGTTCGGCGCGAGGTGTGTGACCATGTGTGACAGCCACGCATAATTCGCGTTACCCGCCGGAGGTGTACCGAAAATCCATCGGGAATCATCAAGAAGTCTGTTGCCGCCCCAGTCTGAAATATTGAACGGCGGATTAGCCAGAATATAGTCAGCCTTTAGAGTTTTGTGAAGGTCGTTATGAAAAGTATCAGCGTGGAACTGACCTAGATTCCCGTCAATCCCTCTTATAGCGAGATTCATCTTGCAAAGCCGCCATGTTGTGGGATTGCTTTCCTGCCCGTAGATCGAAATATCACCGATAGTGCCTGAATGCTCTTCCACGAATTTCTCGCTCGAAACGAACATACCGCCAGATCCGCAGCACGGGTCGTAAATTCTGCCTTTGTACGGCTCAAGTAATTCAACTAAAGTTTTTACGATACATTTTGGCGTGTAGAACTCTCCCCCGCCCTTTCCTTCGGAGCTTGCGAATCTGCCCAGGAAATATTCATAGACTCTGCCGAGTGTATCTTTATCTCTGCCTTCCTTATCGCCGACTTTGATGTTTGACATAAGGTCAACAAGCTCGCCGAGCCTTCTTTTATCAAGATCGGGTCTGCCGTAGTTCTTGTTCAGAACGCCCTTAAGTGAACCGTTCTCTTTTTCGATCTCGATCATAGCTTCGTCAATAATAATCCCAATTTCAGGCTTCTTCGCGTTATCCTGAAGATGCTTCCATCTCGCTTTAACAGGCACCCAGAAAATATTTTCTGAAGAGTATTCGTCCCTGTCCTCTTCAAAACCTTCGCCCTCTTTGGCAAGCTGATCATATTTTTCTTCAAATGTATCTGAAATATATTTTAAAAAAATAAGTCCGAGAACCACATGTTTGTATTCCGCAGGGTCAAGATTATTTCTCATCTTATCCGCAGCAAGCCACAATTTTTCTTCAAAACCTACACTGTCGCCGTTCGCCATAACTACTCCGTTTTATGCTCTCTATAGTAAAAAATCCAATATATTTAAAACCCCATTAATTATCAACTCAAATCTGTATTTATTTCATTTGAGATTTTCCCTTCTTTGTCGTAAATTTAGACCGCAATGGCGGAAGACTATAAAAAATACCTGGACCCGGATTTCATTTCGAGCTTCTCAAACCTCAGCCTGACTACGAGAATGGTGCTCAAAGGCTACATGCTGGGTATTCATTCAAGCCCGATGAAGGGATTTTCCGCCGAGTTCTCGGAGCACAAACAGTACAACGACGGCGATTCGACCAGGTTCATAGACTGGAAGATATACGGCAGGACCGAAAAATACTTCATCAAGCAGTTCGAAGACGAAACGAACATCTACGCGAACATCTTTCTGGACAGGTCGGCCTCGATGAACTTCAGGTCGGGAAAGTTCAGGTACTCCAAGCTCGATTACGGAAAACAGCTCGCGGCTGCGGCGGCTACGATACTGATCAACCAGAAGGACGCTGTCGGTTTCGGGAACTTCGCAGGAGACCTGAAGGAATACATCCCTCCCAGATCGTCCAAGCAGCATCTCAAGAACATACTCATAGAGTTGGAGAAAGAAAGTTCGTACAAAGACTCCGAGACATTCAGATCTTACGACCAGATAAGCCTTAAGCTGAGCAAATCAGGAATACTCGTGATGATATCCGACCTTCTGGAAGACCCGGACAGGCTTACAGCCAAAATACTCACGCTCCAGAAAAGACAGCAGGACATCATTGTCTTCATGATAGCCGACGACGACGAGTATAATCTTGAGATCGGCGCTCACATTAACCTGATTGACTCAGAGACGGATGATAACCTTATTGTCAAAACATCGCTCTTGAAAGGCCGGTATAAAGCACTTTATGACGGACACATAAATAAATTCAGAAAAGTATTTACCGAAAAGAAGATTTATTTTACATTTATTACGACCAGGACGCCTTTCCACATTCCTTTAAGGGAAGTCGTGCTGGTGAGAGGGAAAAAATAAATTTGGAGATATGATGGAGAAGTACATTGACGAAAAAATGCCTTATAAGGTCAGAGATCTGACTCTGGCTGATTTCGGCAGAAAAGAGATCGGCATAGCAGAAAAAGAAATGCCGGGACTGATGTCCATAAGAAACAAATACGCGCCGAAGAAGCCGCTGAAAGGAGTCAGGATCACTGGATCGCTGCACATGACGGTCCAGACGGCGGTCCTGATCGAAACGCTCTCCGATCTGGGTGCCGAAGTCAGATGGTCGAGCTGCAACATTTTTTCGACTCAGGACCATGCCGCCGCCGCTGTAGCCAAAGCGGGAATTCCCGTCTTTGCGTGGAAGGGCGAGACCCTTGACGAATTCTGGTGGTGTACGGCGCAGTCACTCTCTTTTCCGGGCGGGAAAGGCCCGCAGCTTATAGTTGACGACGGCGGCGACGCGACTTTAATGTTCCACAAAGGGTACTACGCGGAAAAGGACAATAAACTCTTTAACGAAAAGCCTGACAGCTCCGACGGAAAAGCGCTTTTAAAGTCGCTTAAGCTCATTTATGAAGAGGATAAAAATAAATGGCACAGATTCTCAAAAGATTTAAAAGGAGTGTCTGAAGAGACCACTACTGGCGTTCACAGACTATACAAGATGTTCGAAAAAGGAGAACTGCTGATCCCCGCGATAAATGTGAACGATTCAGTGACCAAATCAAAGTTCGACAATCTGTATGGTTGCAGGGAATCGCTGCCAGACGGTATCAAGCGCGCCACCGATGTCATGCTGGCCGGGAAAGTGGCTGTCGTATGCGGCTACGGTGATGTCGGCAAAGGCTCGGCCAGATCGTTAAGAAACTACGGCGCGAGAGTAATCGTGACCGAGATAGATCCGATCTGCGCTCTTCAGGCCTCAATGGAAGGCTATGAGGTCACGACAGTCGAAGATACACTGGGCAGAGCTGACATTTATGTAACGACAACAGGCAACAAGGATGTTATCAGGATCGAACACATGCTGAAAATGAAAGACCAGGCCATAGTCTGCAATATCGGTCATTTCGACAACGAGATAGAAGTGGATAAGCTTGATAAATGTAAAGAGCTTAAGAAAAAGACCAACATAAAACCGCAGGTGGACAAATATACTTTTAAGAACGGCAACGAGATATTCCTTCTTGCCGAAGGCAGGCTGGTCAATCTGGGCTGCGCGACAGGACACCCCTCCTTTGTTATGAGCAACTCATTTTCCAACCAGGTGCTCGCGCAGTTGGATCTCTGGGAAAACAGGAAAAAATATAAGGTCGGTGTCTACAGGCTTTCAAAGAAAGCCGACGAGGAGGTCGCAAGGCTACATCTTGAAAAGATAGGCGTAAAACTCACCAAAATGACGAAAGGTCAGTCCGACTATCTTGGTGTACCTCTTGAGGGGCCTTACAAACCTGAACACTACAGATACTGATGAAAATGCCCGGATAGCCGGGCATTTTTTTATTCTCCCTTATCAACCATGTCAGGTATGACAACAGCCGTTCTTTCACAGTAATTGCACATTACCTTTACAGGTTTCTTCTCAACAACTTTAAACTTTGTCTCGATTTTCTCAATATTCGTTATACAGTTGGGGTTCAGGCATTTTAGTATCCCGTGAATATCCGACGGAATGTCTATCTGTCTTTTTTCGATCACCTCAAAATCTTTGATAATATTAATGGTGGCCTCAGGAGCGATCAGAGCGATCTTATCCGTTTCTTTTTTGCTGATGGCTTTGCCTTCGAATTTAATTAGGTCTTTTTTTCCCACGGTCTTCGAGTCAAAATTAAGGCCGATGGAGATCAGAGAATTATTATTTTTAGAAAGCAGCCTGAAAACTGCGAGGCCTCTGGGCGAGGGTATATGGTCAATAACTGTCCCCTGCTCAATCTTGAAAACTTTGTATTGTCTTTTATCCGGCATTATAATCTCCTTCATTTTAATATTAGATCGTTCCTGTTACAAGGCCCAGTAAAGCGGCTCTGGTCGGTACCCCGTTGTGAGCCTGCTCAAAATAGACCGCCCTGGGATCCTGATCGACTTCAACCGCGATCTCGTCAACTCTGGGCAGCGGATGCATGATGTACGTGTCGGATTTAAGATATTCAAGCGCAGCTTTGTCAATCTTATAACTTCCCGCTACCTTTTCATACTCCATTGGATCGTAAAATCTTTCTTTCTGGATTCTTGTACAGTAAAGGAAATCGAGCTCTTTTCCGCATGACTCAAGACTCGACTGCACATACTCGATCTTTTTTGCTTTCAGGTAATCATAATAATGGTCGGGGATGTTCAGTTCTTTGGGCGCAATAAAATGAAGTTTTACATTAAAATGCGTCAGCGCCATCGCAAGAGAATGGATCGTTCTGCCGTATTTAAGATCACCCATCATTCCGATCACTTTACCGTCCAGACTCCCTTTTTTCTCCATCATGGTAAAAAGATCCAGAAAAGTCTGGGTAGGGTGCTGGTTAGCTCCGTCGCCTCCGTTGACAACAGGAACAGCGGATATTTCCGTCGCCCTTCTCGCAGCACCCTCGATGTAGTGGCGCATCACGATCGCGTCGCAGTATCCCATTACATTCTTTATGGTATCAGACAGAGTTTCGCCTTTTTTGGCTGAAGAAGCTCCCGGGTCTGCGAATCCGAACACCCTTCCGCCCTGGCCGAGCACCGCCGACTCGAAAGACAGCCTGGTTCTTGTTGAAGGCTCAAAAAAAAGCGAAGCTATCACTTTTCCTTTTAGAACATCCTTAAGCTTCCCGCTCTTGACCTCACCGGCTTTTTTCATCAGGTGCAGTATCTCTTTTTTTTCCATGTCTTTCAAAGATACGATGGATTTACCTTTAAATTTAGGCATTTTGCCTCCCGAATTTATTTAATCTCTTAGTTTTGTAACAAAAAAAAAGAAGACCGGCGGTCTTCTTTTTAACTATATTTTCTTTCAATTCTGGTTTAAGTTCGATCTTGAGCATCCGTTTTCCGGTTTTTAGGTGTTATCGCCTCTGTTTCCCGGAGTTCAAATATAAGAATTATTTATTCTGAATGCAAACGGTTTATCATAAATTTTACAGGCTGACCGATCAGCTACAAATAATTAATTCTTACTACTATTACTTCTCCCCTTTTCACACTCAGGACCGTCTTTATTTCAGTACTGATCCGGAACAGATGGTCTTCCGGAAGCGAATATTCTTTTCCGCAGACAGAAAACACGGAGGTTCTGTAAGGAGAGTAAATGCTGACATCCGCGCAGCTGAGATCTGCTCTGCTGCCGGCTTTTTGAACGGATGTAACCGCATTGCATTTTCCACGCAGGCACATGACATTGAAATCTTTAATGGGTCCTTCAATCAGTTCCGCATAAGTTAGCCCGTCTCCTGAGAAATCCGCAACAGCGGAGGTGTCTTTTAGTATACTTTCTTTCCTCCCGGAATGCTTTAGCCTGATGCCCTTGCCCTCCAGCATGATAAGCGATCTTTCGTAACCCGAGAAATCGGAAAACGGACCGTCTGTGTCAACACTCGCGACGCTTATCCTCCATAGATACCTGCTCTCACCTTTTACAAAATGAACAGCGAGTTCTTTTGTTATGCCCCTTCCGTTCTTCCACTGCACCCTCCTGAACTCGTCCGGTTTGATGATATTTGTGCTCATAAACTCTCATCTTCTTTTACAATGTTTACAGATACTGTCTCAGCGATCTTTATTCCGTCGATCGCCGCGGACATTATTCCACCGGCATAACCTGCTCCCTCGCCTCCTGGATACAAGCCCTTGACTGATGCGCTCTGAAGGTCCTCGCCTCTCAAAATCCTGACAGGCGATGATGTTCTTGTCTCAACTCCGGTAAGAACCGCGTCGTTCGTGATAAAACCTCTCATCTGTCTGTCGAACTCGTTCAAAGCTTCTTTGATAGCTTTTACAGCATATACAGGAAGTGCTGTTGAAAGATCTGTGAATTTTACGCCCGGCAGATATGACGGCTTTACTGTTCCCGCTTGAATTGACGGCACACCTTTCAGAAAATCACCGACAAGCTGGGCAGGAGCATAATAATCAGATCCTCCCAGAACGAACGCTCTTCGCTCAAGCTCTCTCTGGAATTCTATCCCGCCCAGCGGTCCTCCGGGAAAATCTTCCGGACCGACACCTACAACGATAGCGCTGTTGGCATTCTGTTCGCTCCTGGAATACTGGCTCATTCCGTTGGTAACTACGCAGCCTTCCTCCGAGGTTGCGGCCACCACCCTGCCGCCGGGACACATGCAGAACGTGTATACGCTTCTGCCGTTCGAACAATGATGCACCAGTTTGTAATCGGCAGCTCCGAAACGCCCGTCACCAGAGTACCTTCCGAGCCTTATCCTGTTAATCAGATCCTGATGATGTTCGATCCTGAATCCAACAGAAAACGGTTTAGGTTCCAAAACTACCCCGTTTTGCATCAGCATTTCAAAAGTATCTCTCGCGCTGTGCCCTATCGCAAAGACCGAATGACTGCACCTTATTTTTGATCCGTCTTCTGTTTCTATGCCTGAAAGTGATCCGTTCTCAACAATTATACCTGCAACCTTAGTTCCGAACCTGAATTCCCCGCCTAAAGATATGATCTGTTTTCTTATGTTCTCTACCACCTTGACGAGTCTGAAAGTACCCACATGGGGTTTACTTATAAAAAGTATTTCTTCCGGAGCTCCCGCTTTAACCAGCTCCGAAAGAACTTTGCGGCCGTAATTGCCGTGATCTTTTATCTGAGTGTTCAGCTTACCGTCAGAAAATGTTCCGGCCCCGCCTTCCCCGAACTGAACATTAGATCCTTTTAAAAATGTGCCGTTCCTCCAGAAACCGAAGGTGTCAGCGCTTCTTTCCCTGACCGGCTTTCCCCGTTCAAGAACTATCGGCCTGAAACCTGCCTGAGCTAGAATCAGCGCGCAGAACAGGCCGCACGGTCCGGTCCCGACAATAACCGGCCTTTCGGTTCGTACAGAATCTGAGACAGCCTTAAACCTGTATACTTCGTCGGGAGCTTTTTTAACATTTGGTACTTTTTTCAGCTTTTTAAGAGCTTTTTCTTCGTCAGATATTTCAACATCGACTGTATAAACAAAGAGAATATTGTTCTTCCTTCTGGCGTCATAACTTCTCTTAATTATATGTAACGATATTATGTCTTTTACAGGTATTTTTAAAACATGCGCCGCGGATATTTTCAGGTCATCCTGCGTATGATCAGCCTGAAGGATAACACCGTTCAATCTTAACATATTCGGTTCCTTTCATAAAAAAATTAGGCGCATAAGCGCCTAAAAATCCGGAAATATTATCTGAAAACTGGAATTTACCTGTCTCCGCCTCTTCCGGGACGGTTTACATTATGACCGCCTCTGTTACCGCCGCTGAAACCGCCTCTGTTACCGCCGCCGAAACCGCCTCTGCCTGGTCCTCTGTAACCTCTTTCGCCTTCCGGCCTGGGTTTCGATTCGTTAACTTTCAGGGCTCTTCCGTTCAACTCCTGACCGTCCATACCGTCAATCGCGTCTTTGGCCTCTGACTCGGAAGACATTTCCACAAAACCAAACCCTTTGGATCTCCCGTCGATCTTGTCTACCACTACTACTGCTGATTCTACGGTTCCGAACTTCTCAAAAGCTTCTTTGAGGTCATCGTTGGTCGTGTTGTAAGACAGATTTCCCACATAGATTTTCATTCGATTCTCCTGATTTGCGTTTCTTTTTGTCAATTTTTATGCGGCAGAACCGCCCTCTCTCCCCCCGGATATTCCCGGGGACAGTATATTAAAACATATTTTTGATAAAATCAATAGCAAAAATTGATTAATAAATGGATCTCATCTCAAAAACGGGCATTTGCTCTAAAATTAATGAAATTGATTACTTGATGAACATCGAAAGTTATCTTATATTGTCACTGTGTTTAAGTAGAAAAATTACGGAATCATAATGACGATGAGACAGTTGACGATGGATTTAGGGCCGAATTACAGGGAATATAACATAATCGGTTATTCGGAAAAGATAGCGGAAGTGGTAACTATTGCGGAAACAGTTGCACCGACCGATCTTTCCGTACTGATCTCAGGAGAAAGCGGAACAGGTAAAGAGGTGATAGCCGAACTTATCCATAAACTGAGCCGGAGAAAAAATAAAAAATTCATACCAATAAACTGCGGTGCAATACCTGAAGGCCTTATAGAGAACGAGCTTTTCGGACATGAGAAAGGATCCTACACTAGTGCCTCGGATAAAACAAAAGGCTATTTCGAAATGGCCGACGGGGGAACAATATTCCTTGATGAAATAGGCGAGTTGCCTCTTTCGAGTCAGGTTAAGCTTCTTCGCGTGCTGGAAAACGGTACTTTTATGAAAGTGGGCGGGTCAACGAATGTGAAAGTGGATGTAAGGATAATCGCGGCTACGAATAAAAATCTTCCCAAGATGGTAGCAAAGGGCACTTTCAGGGAGGATCTTTTTTTCAGACTGAAAGCGGTAACTCTCCAGCTGCCTTCCTTAAGAGAAAGACTGGCTGATATTCCTGTTTTTGTAATGAAGTTCGCTTCAGATTCCGCAGAGAAACACTTTAGGGCACAACTTCTGTTTGATAAAGATGCGCTTTCAGAAATAATGAATCATCACTGGAAAGGTAACATCCGGGAGCTCAAAAACTTTATTGATATGCTCACTGTTATGGAAACCGGAAAAACGGTTACGGGTGATATTATAAGAAAATATCTCAAAACAGACCATCCCGCATCTTACCTTCCGGTTGTTGTAGAAGAAGAACAGCATAGCGATACCGATCTGATATTCAGAACGCTTCTTGAGATAAAGAACGACCTTAATCTGATCAAGAAATTCATGATAGACTCCTACTCCCCAACACCCGCAGTTCCGCTTTATGACGGTCCGATAAGGAAGATAAACGATGAGGAAAGAGAGATAGTGCCAACGGAGGAGCTGTCGGAAAAAGATGAGATAATATTAACGCTGAAAAAGCATAGAGGGAACAGGAGAAAAGCAGCTGAGGAACTCAAGATAAGCGAGAGAACTTTGTACCGTAAGATCGAAAAATACGGGATAGAATTATGAGAAGTCTTACATCTCTGTCTTTTTTCCTGCCTGTCATTTTTATTATAATTTCGTGCGGGAATTATTCTTTTTCCGGTAAAAGCATACCTCCGGGGATTAAAAACACCCAGCTTCTGTTGTTCGAAGACAATTCCGGGAGATATGATCTCAGCCTGCCGGAAGTCCTGTATGAGAAAATAACAGGTTATATCTCACACTATAATTATTTTGAGATTGAGAATTCGGCAGTTTCTGACTCAAAGATATACGGGACTGTCAAATCCTACTCGGAGAGAATATCGTCCCAGACAAGAGATGAAGTTGCGGATCAGATGGAAATGACTTTATCTGTGGAAGTGAGTTTCTTCAATAACCTGAACAGTGAATATATCGTAAAGAACCTGAGAATATCAGAATCGGAGTATTTTAAGGCCTCAGGCGGTGATGATGCCCGTAATGAAGCTTTTGCAGTTCTGACCGATAGAATAGCGGAAAAAATAATTCTGGGCCTGAGCTCTAACTGGTGAACACTTATCGGAGGTAACAATGAATATCGAACTGGTAAAAATGAACTTTCCCGAAGGCTGTAATGTAATCGTAGGTCAGTCGCATTTTATCAAAACAGTTGAGGATATATACGAAGCGATGATCAATACGGTACCAGGAGTAAAATTCGGTGTCGCATTCTGCGAGGCGTCCGGAAAATGTCTGGTCAGATACGACGGAAACGATGAAGAGCTTATGTTTCTTGCTGCGGAAAATGCTCTCGGTATATCCTGCGGACACTCATTTATTATAATCATGAAAGACGCGTTTCCGATAAATGTTCTTGAAAGAATTAAAAGTGTACCTGAGGTTTGTAATATTTTTTGCGCAACAGCCAATCCATTAGAAATAATTGTAGGATCATCCGGGCAGGGACGCGGAATTATCGGCGTCATAGACGGTTCAAAACCTGCCGGTATAGAAAGTGCGGATGATAAAAAATGGCGGTATGATTTTTTAAGAACGATCTGCTATAAGAAGTAAAACAGTCTGAATTAATTATTCGTAGTCATAGACCCTGAGCGATCTTCTGTCTTCCGATATCACATATATTCTGTTCTGCATCAGCTTATAGTACTCGTTTCCTCCAATAAAATCAAGTACGGTCCTGTTAATAAAGATCCCGTCTTTGAATATGTCAACATAGAATGAATCCTGGTTCGCACTGGTTCTTTCGATCGACGGTTGCGCCCATATCCTGTTTTTTTTGTCTATCTCAATTGTATTGACAGCTTTTTTATAATAGGTCTTTGTTGAATCAAGCGGAGGGAATTTTGATGCTACAACGAATTCGTTAATCATTTCTCTCTCATAATCGTTGTAAGGTACCTTTATGAATTTCTTTTCAATAACATACTGTTTCTTCCCTCTGTTATCTGTGACAAATATTCTGTAGAAATCGCTAGTGTTCTCAAGGATATAGAATATACCGTCTCTTAAACTATAGCCTGCCAGAACATCAGGAAAGAAGAAATCATTTGTTACCGGCATTTTTATTTCGTGAACAATATATTCAATTTTCATTCTGTCGTTGAGCACACAAAGCCTGTTGATAGAATAATCCACACCATCTTTTTTTTCCATTGTCGGAACAAAAGTACTGAGATTTGTTTTACCGTCCGATTTCAGAACGACAGGTTTAAGGCCTGCAATTAATAAATGACTTTGAATAAAAGTTCCGTTCGAAAGATACTGGGTGTATTTTGAATTTCCTGAATCGTAGACCATAATAGTATCATAAAGTATGGTGAACTGGGTCGGTTTCATGAAATGTTCAATATTATTTCCGCTCTGCTCGGGGAAATAACGCTCGAAAATGCCGTCTTTGTTATATTTCTTGATCACGGCGTGTTTTCCGTCAAGAATATATATATTATCGTTTAAATCAGCTATAACATCTGTAATATATCCGAACCCCTTCATCGAATCCGGAACATTTTCGGGTCCTTTTAATTCAAAGAGAAATGATGTAACAGGCCTGTATTTCCCTGAAGGCTCACCGGTATTCTTATAATATCTGACGCCTCCTATCTCTTCTAATGTGTATGCCGATTCTTTTTTGGTGCAGCTGAAAAACAACACTAATACGATCAGAAATTCTGATATTTTTATATAAATTCTCATTAAAACCTCCAGAATTTTGAGCTAAATATACATTCCTTCACCCTTTATATCAAGTCTTTTATTTACGCATAACAGCACTATCAGAATTCCATCCTTATTTCGATCTTCATTTCATGGAATGATCTTCTGTCGTAGGATAACAGCCTGCCGTTGTAGATCATGTTCCCGAAGATATTTCTGCTGAAACTGTAATCAGCCGCCGCACTCCATTTATAACTCATTCCTTTACCGTAACCTGAATTCATCGTAAGCGGTATTCTGCCTTCCGAATCAACTCTTATTATATCTAATCCCGACCTGAATACCCCTTTTGAGTTAAAACCAGCGGAAATACCGGTCGTCAACCTGTAGCTTTCTGATTCCGCATGTCTAACTGACTCATTCTCGACCCCGTATTCTATCTCGGCCGAATAACTCATATCTGTCTTAAAATTATGCCTGAAATAATAAGAAACATATCTCTTTGTAAGATCATCAAGCCTGGTATCTGCGGCTCCGGATCTTTTTATTGATGCTGTACTTCCCGATAGCCTACTGGTAAAATCTCCCTCTGTTCTTCTTAAAACAAGGTTATGCTCATTTAAAAGCTTGTTTTCCGAATAATTAAGAAATTCCCTGAGCATGTCTTTCTTGAAATTGAAACAATAATCCATACCTAACTTCTCTTTTTTTAAAAAAAACAGAGAAGTTTTTGATCCTATGGTGCCGCCGACAGTAGAATCACCCTGGAATGAAGCCAGATTCAGAAACATTATTTCTGCCTCGTTCTCTGATCTTGACTTTTCATAAATAGAGATATCCTGTTCAACATCGATCCTGGAAAGCCAGTACAAAATATTATCATCTTCAGTATCCTTAAAATCGAAAAAAGATCTCACATCCAATTTTACGCTTGATACTTTTATGGGATCGTCAGACTGACTTACATAATATGAAAAATTTCCAAAGTCGTCGGGGAAATATTCTCCTTCATAATATATGAAATCACCCGTCCCTTCCGGAACTCTGTAGTATGTTCTTACTTTCGGATAAAAACCATTCCTCTCTGTGCTGTATTCGGCGAATATCCTGTACCGGTTCTCCATATTAAAATTGGTTATGCAGCTGATGACATCGTATCTTGTGTCGGCAGAATCTTTATGGTCGTTATAAACATCTGTCCATACTGCCTCAGAGCTGAGATAAGAACCGATTCTGTTTGTCATTCTTACAGTATTCGTATGCCTCACAAGATAGGTTCTTGAACCGTATTTGAAATCCGCATATTCGCCGGAATGAGTTATGCTGTTATTGTTTGATGAATAACCCGTTATACTGCCAATTTTGACAGTTTTCCTATCCTCTTCATCACTACCGAAAATCTCAGCCGCCGTATTAACCTTTATATAAGGGGAAACACTCCATATCCCGTCTGAAAATCCCGGGTTGAAATATATATTTTTCTTCTTCTTTAAAACTGAATCCGATTCGGCTTCATAATAAGACACATCTGCCCTATAATATAAATTATTTGAGAATATTGAGGAGTTAAAAATATGCCCTTTCTCCCGCACGGAAGATCCTGATTCCGCATAGAAATACTGATAACTGTTTTTATATCTGTTTTCCAGATCGTGAAACAATTTCCCGTTATACCTCAAGTATTTCCGGCCTTTCGCCATAGCTCTTGTATCAATTTCTTCTTCAGATATCACTCTCTCAAATCTTGAAGGCAGGATCAGATCTTCATTAAGATACTTTCTTCCGAAGCTTGCCTTCCATTTCCCGTACCAGCTCTTTCCAAAGGACAGAATCAATTCTTCCGTGTCTCCGAATCCGTCGAAGATTATTCTGTCTTCATAAAATGTATTGGTGCTTATTCCCGATGCTGCATACTCTGTCCTGAATGTTATATTTTCTGACCTGTACTCTCCCGAGCCGTGAAATCTCGAGTATGCCTGAGGGGCATTAACCTTTATCAGCGGAAGATAATTTCCGCCGTTCACCGGATCATATACAAAATACGCAGTCCCGGTACTGTCATATTCAATATTGTACAGGCCACCCGAAGCAAAACGCGTGAAGCGAACCTCATAATCACCCGACCCTTTACCTTCATATACGAAGATCGAGTCGGGCATAACAAGATCATATGAACCCTGATCTTCATTATATACAGCTCCTGATACATATATATATGGGTTATCGCTTCTTTCCAGTTCATCTTTGACGGACTGCGTTATATCAAACGCGAGAGGATCGTCTTTCAGATCAGAAGATGAATAATAATTGAAACTGAGATTAAGACTGTTTTCCATAGCTGAATTCTGATTGTCAAATCCGTATGTGATATTCTTATATCCGTTTTTTACTGTTCTGCAGTCGAAAACGATTCTGTCACCGTAATGAACAGCTGTGCCCGGCCTGAAATAGAGTTCAGATGTCATATTGTCGAAATAATAGTCCTCACCCCTTTCAAGTTTTATGCCGTTAAGCCATACAGTTTCAGATCCGGAAGAAACCTTGCTGACACTTGTTTCACTAATTATCCTGTAAGGTCCTGAAATGCCTTCCAGAGCAGTCAACTCATAGCTGGTATATTCACCGCCTCCGGCCGAGATGTATCCGTCAGCGGAATTACCTGCCCCTTTAATGTTCATATAAGCTCCGGACAATTCATTCGTTAAATATCCAAGTTCCCCTTTTTCATATCTAACATCAAAATTACCCATCCTCGACATAAAATTAGGATGTTTGAACTGTAGATAAATGTTATCAATATCGGAAAGCGATTCAGTCGAACCTTCCTCCGTTACCGCCATATTATTGTCAGAAATGAAAGCTGATACCTCCATATCATCCGATATCATCCCTTTTACTTCGAGATTAAAACCTGATACTATGCCGGGTGAAGAGCTTCCGCTGAACCGGATCCCTCTATAGATAGTACCCCGTCTGTAAAGATCGTCGTCATAGGATGACACATTTTGGAAAGTTCTCAAAGTATCCGTCGTCACGGTTTCAAGAGAATCTGAAAGTACATAACGGTAAAATGTCTTTCCGGTAAGATCTTCAGGCATCAGTGCCTGAAACACGGCAAGCACAAATAAAACCAGTATTTTCACCGTTTGCCTATTCCGCAACATAAACCTGCTGTTTTTGTTGAATAATATGAACTTTATTCAGAATTTCAAGCATTTATTTGACTTGTTTTGAAAGTCGTACGATTTTGAAAGTGTTTTGTTCGTATAAAAAAAACTTGCTAAAAACCTAATCTTGAAATATTTTTCAGTTAGTTTGTTGAAGTTTAATTAAAATCGAGGTGAAAATGCCGAAAAGAATACTGCTGATAATTACATTTCTCGCTGCAGCCTCTTTCGCTAAAATTAATGTCGGATTCTATACACTGACAATGTCCGGCGGTGATGTCCAGAACAAATGGATAGGCTACGCTCTTGCCGATATAATAGCCGACAAGCTCACGGCAGTAAGAGAAATAAATGTAATTAAAGACGACAGGATATACGACCTTCTAGTCTCAAAGAATCTGAATCCTTTTGTAAACACGGCGGTCGTTACATCATTTACCGGAGAGATCAAAGAGAGTTTCAATCTTGATTACATCGTTACAGGTAGTTTCAGCGTAAATCCCGACAGCAGTCTGCCTGTTAATGTGGTAGTTTACAATCTTAATGACCAAACCGCTTCTTCTCCGATAGTAATTCAGGGATTTGCAAATGACCTGTACACGATAGTTTCTTATATAACTCACCCGGTTTGCAGCAACATGGGACTTAACCTGAGCATCGAGGAAGTCTCGAAGATAAAACAGATAGACCTGACAGCTAAAAGGACGGGTGTCGCGAATACCTATAAAGGAAAGATCAGCCTGAGGAACAAAGATTATAAAGGAGCGGCTGAATTCTTTGAGGAAGCCTATAAAGAGGATCCTACAAATTCCATGTCAAAGAAATATTATGACGAATCGTTATCATATTTCTACGGTGACGGTATTTTCGCTTTCAACATTCTGGAAACTGATTTCGTGAATAACACTCCTTTCAGAAAGCAGTATATGATCACAAGAAAAATTTCTAAAAGCTTTAAAGGCGAAATGCTATCCACAAAACTGTCGCCGAGGAACGGGGGAACACATTTCGACATTGAACTGAATTTAAGGCTCAAATTAGCCGCCGATGTCTATTCTATGGTAAACGATCTTATGTCAAAGTTCTCATCAGGCGGATCGGCTAATCTTGATGACGGCGTCTATAATCCCAACGCCTCAAAAATAGTCAGCGAAAGAGAACAGTTTGAGAATAATGTCGCTAGTTTCATGATCACAGTCAGGCTCAAAGACAAAAGCGGAAAACTTTTACATCAGGTATCTCAGTCTTTTAAATCGTCCTTTAATATGAACTATTCGGGCGCTGTTAAAACAAATGTATTCAAGAATGACTCGCCTGAAACATATTTTGTACTTCCGTCCGTGACAAGAGACATCGTTCAGCAGACTTCTTCTATAGAGATATCTGTTGAATAAAATAGCAGAATAGATACACTACAAAGACCGTCCGAAAATTCTCGGACGGTTTGATTTTTGGAGGAATAATTATGCGCACATTCGAACTTAACGGGAAAAATCTGGACATTAAAACCTTCACAGCTATTGTCTCGGACATGTCTTCGCAGGTAAAAATAAGCCAGTCTTCAGAAAAAAAAATATCTTCGTGCAGAAAAATTGTTGAGGAGATTATTGATAGAAACGAAATCCGATACGGAATAAATACCGGATTCGGGAAATTCAGCAATATCGTTATCAACAAAAAGGATACTGTAATTCTTCAGAAGAATATTGTTATATCGCACGCGGTCGGGGCAGGCAGGCCGCTTTCTCCCGAAATTTCAAAAGGTATAATGCTTTTAAAACTTAACAGCTTCCTTCAGGGCTATTCCGGCGTCAGGATCGAAGTGGCTAAGACTCTTGTTTCCATGATAAACAAAAATGTTATACCTGTTATACCTGAAAAAGGATCTGTAGGCGCCTCGGGCGACCTTGCACCGCTGGCTCACATGGCAATGGTGATGACAGGTCAGGGCAAGGCTTTTTACAAAGGCAGGGTAATGAATGGCGGATCAGCAATGAAAAAAGCCGGCATTCCAATACTTGAACTCAAACAGAAGGAAGGGCTGGCTGTCCTGAACGGTACGCAATTAATGACAGCGATCCTGGCAGTATCGTTGGATAAAGCTGAAAAAATGATAAAAAGTTCGGATATAATCGGCTGTATTTCACTCGAAGCACTTAAAGGATCTCTGTCCCCCTTTGACGACAGAATTCAAAAGGCCAGGCCTCATAAGGGACAGTCCTCTACCGCGTTCAATTTCAGGTCCATTCTCAGCAATTCAGGTATAATCAAATCTCATAAACACTGCCCGAAGGTTCAGGATGCCTACAGCTTACGATGCATTCCGCAGGTACATGGAGCCGTTAAGGACACTTTTAATCATGTTAAAGGCATTCTGGAAACTGAAATGAATTCCGTCACCGACAATCCTCTTGTTTTTGAAGAAGGACACGATGTTCTGTCAGGCGGCAACTTTCATGGTGAACCCCTTGCGTTCGCTTCTGATTTCATGTCAATAGCCGTCAGTGAGCTGGCCAACATTAGCGAAAGGAGAATAGAATACCTGCTTGATCCTGCAACAAATGACGGTCTTCCGGCCTTCCTGACAAAAAAGGGCGGCCTGAATTCAGGTTTTATGATGACCCAGGTCACGGCAGCATCTCTTGTAAGCGAAAATAAGGTTCTGTCTCATCCCGCCTCAGTAGATTCCGTTCCTACTTCAGCCAATAAAGAAGATCATGTAAGTATGGGTGCTCATGCGGCGCGGAAGCTTCTTGAAATTTGCGGAAATGTGCAAACTGTTCTGGCTATTGAACTGCTGTGCGCGGCACAGGGTCTCGATTTTAGAGGATCAGAGCTTAGTTCAGATGCAATGAAGGAAGTAATGAAAACGATCAGAAAAAAGATCAGATTTTTGAAAAATGACAGGTTCATACAGCCTGATATAATTAAGGCTGAGGAACTGATCGGTAGCGGAACGCTTATTGATGCCGCAGAGAAGATTGCAGGAAATTTAAAAATTTAAACGGAGATAGATATGATCGTAATTACAGGTTCGGGACTGACAGTTGAGAAAGTCGTGAGAGTAGCCCGGAACAATGAAAAAGTCAGACTGCATCCGGCAGCTGTTGTGAGAATAAAAAAATGCCGCGAAATGCTCGAGAAAAAAGTCAGGGCAAAAGAGATCATGTACGGCGTTAATACAGGCATCGGAGAATTCTCTGAAGTCGTTCTTAACGACGATCAGGTAAAGGATTTTCAGAAGTACCTGATCTATAACCATGCGGCCGGGATCGGAGATCCGGCCCCTATTGAATATGTGAGAGGAGCAATGCTTGCCAGGATCAATGTCCATTCTCACGGAAATTCAGGTGTCAGGCTGGAAATTACACAAACACTCGTCGATCTTCTCAACAAAGGCGTAACGCCATACGTTTGTCAGAAAGGATCAGTAGGCGCGTGCGGCGACCTTGCTCCGATGTCTCAGATAGCTTTGCTTATGATGGGTGAGGGTCAGGCATATTACAAAGGGAAGTTAATGCCCGCTAAAGAAGCGATGGAAAGGGCGGGGATTCCTGTTCCCGGTTTAAAAGCAAGAGACGGGCTGGCGACTATCAATGGATCAAATGTCTTGACGGCGATGAGCGCGATATTTCTTTACGATGCTGACAGATGGCTCAAGCAGGCCGAGATAGCAGCTTCAATGTCTCTTGAAGCTTTGAAAGCCAACATGAAACCGTACACACGCCTTCTTCACGAAGTAAGAGGGTTTAAAGGTGCTGTAAGAAGCGCTGAAGCTATTAACAAAGTTGTTTCGGGCGGCGATCTGAAGGAAGGAAGGGTTAAGTGCAAAGTTCAGGACGCGTATTCCATGAGATCTACTCCTCAGGTCATAGGAGCCGCGCATGACGCTCTGGCTTATGCCAGATCACAGGTCGAGATAGAACTGAACGGAGTTGGAGACAACCCGATATTCTTCCCTGATAAGGAACTTCAGCTTTCAGGAGCGAATTTCCAGGGATCACCTGTGGCTGTTCCTATGGATATGGCCGGTTACTGCATAACAATGGTAAGCATTCTTTCTGAAAGAAGAATGAACAGGCTGAACAATCCGGCGCTGAGCGTAGGACTGCCTGCTTTTCTGACAAAAGGCGCGGGAATGTTCTCGGGACTTATGCTGAGCCAGTATACCGCCGACATGCAGATCACCGAACAGAAAATACTTTCCACGCCTGCTTCAATAATGTCTATTCCCGCCGCAGCTGATCAGGAGGATTTTGTTTCAATGGGTATGAATACAGCAATAAAGAACTTTCAGATACTTGATAATGCGTACGGGATCCTGGGTATTGAATTCATGGCAGCAGCGCAGGCTCTTGATTTCAGAAAAGAGGAATACAGTTTCGGCAAAGGAACGCAGAAAGCAAAAGATGTTATCAGAAAGTATGTTGATTTTCTTGACATAGACAGGCCTCTGTATAAAGATCACACAGAGATGAAAAGACTCGTAAGATCAGGCGAGATACTGGACGAAGTCGAAAAAGCGGTCGGAAGACTTGATAAGTACTAGATAGAAAACCGGGCGGGAAATACCCGCCCTTATTTTTTTCTTACTGGAGTAAATATTTTATATTTCAATTCTTTTCCGTTACCAACAAAATACAGATTTAACGTTCCTTCCTCT
Source organism: uncultured Bacteroidia bacterium (assembly GCA_964648295.1). Lineage (GTDB taxonomy): Bacteria > UBA4055 > UBA4055 > UBA4055 > UBA4055 > UBA4055. The sequence goes on from CAZYNH010000008.1 coordinate 56,087, forward strand.
GAAGTATAGGTCCATGCTTCCAGCTTCGTTCCCAATTCAATTTCATACCAGAAATCTTCTTCGGGGCCTTGTATTTTATTGTTCCTCTTTGTTATGAACCTCTTTTCTGAGGTTTCACCCATTATCTGAACTATCTCTGATTTTGTCATACCGGTCTTAATTTTCTCATGAAGCTTCTGATTTTTTGTACAGGATATCACTGCCACAGTAAAGCAAATGAACAACATCATATATTTCAGCATTTGTCTCATTCCGGCTCCCGGTATATTTGAAAAATATTAACTCAGAGTAAATTAAAATGCAAGAAAAATATTCGTAAAATTCTCTTGCTATTAACTGACGGAATAATTATATTTCAACCTCGTTGAGCTCAGGCTCGATAGTGATTAAATTGAATATTGAAATAAAGAGGTTAACATGTCAAGAATTTGCGACATTTGCGGAAAAGGGCCGGTATTCGGAGGGTCCTATTGCAGAAGAGGTATGGCCAAAAAGAAAGGCGGAGTGGGTATAAATATTACGGGAAGATCAAAAAGAGTGTTCTACCCCAATCTTCAGACTGTCCGTTTAAGAAAAGATGACGAATCGTTAAAGATAAAAGCTTGTACCTGCTGCATAAAAGCCGGGAAAACGGTAATCGCTTAAAAAAATCTGTTATCAAATAAAAAACGGTCATGAATGACCGTTTTTTATTTGTAGAATCTTTTACTTCCGTCCGGCCGCGTCTTAAAACGCTTGTGTATCCACCAGTAATGATCCGGATTTTTTCTTATCTGCTCTTCGAGCATTCCGGTGTATCTTTGAACAAGTTCGGTTACCTTTTCGTCGAATTCTTTTTCAGATGTTAAAATATCATCAAATCTAATCTCATGAAAACTCAGATCATGCCTGGATTTTTCATCAGGCCGCCTCACTGTATTCACGATCAGCATCGGAATGTCGTATTTAAGGCTTATAACTGCGGGGTTTTTATGAGTTGACGCAGGCGTGTTAAAAAAATCAACGAATATACCATACTTGCGACCGGCGTTCTGATCCGAAAGAAGAGCTATGAAATAGTTTTCTTTCAAAGCCCTGAAGAGTTTGGTCATCTGCTGTCTGTGTATTACCATAATACCGGCTTTCTCTCTGGGAACATCTATAAGCCTTTCGGTAAGTTTATTTTTCTGATTAGCGACAACATAAGCTGACTTTATCCCGTGGCAGTTCGCGTAATGCCCGCCCGCCTCAAAAAATCCGAAGTGGCTGCCGACAACAATACAGCCTTTTCCTCTTTCTTTGACCGATAAAAGAAGCTTCTTGGAATTCCCATCTACAACGAGATTCTTGAGTTTATCTTTCTCGCTCAGGAACATATATTTGTAACTCTCGAAAGAAGATATCAGAATATTTCTGTAACAGCTGTTCCTTATCTTTCTCATTTCTTTAACGCTCATACCGGGAAACGCCAGTGAGAGATTCTTCATAACCACTCTGTTCCTGGGTTTTAAAATAATCCCGAGCACGACCGCAATAATATCTGCCGAAAATACCATTATTTTAAGCGGCAGCATCCTTATTGCCGTCTGGAACAGAAGCATGACAAGGTATTCTATGTAATGGCTGTATCTATGCCCCAAATCTTCTTTCTCCTGAAATAAAAAGCGACGTATTCGTCGCTTTTATAAATAAATTTAAACTCTTTATCAGAACTCGTTCAGAGAATCTGAGAGCGCTTTTATGTAACTGTCCATTTCTTCCCTGCTTCTCTTTTCAGTCACAGCGACCAGAAATTCATCTTCAGGCATTCCGAACCTTTTAAGAGGTATACCTGCGAAAATACCTTTCTCAAACATAATATTCATTATCTTATCAACGGAATATTTTGTTTTTACAACGAATTCTTTAAAGAACGGCTTTTTATAACTCAATTCAAATCCGTCTATCTTTGCTATACCTGAGGCCAGATAGTGGCTTCTTCTGTAGCAGTTCTCGGCGACTTCTTTTAATCCGGCTTCACCCATTGTGTTGAGATATATACCTGCCGCAAGAGCGCATAGTGCCTGATTGGAGCAGATATTAGATGTAGCCTTGTCTCTTCTTATATGCTGTTCCCTTGTCTGGAGCGTCAGAACAAATCCTCTTTTGCCGTCTGCGTCCTTTGTAACACCGACTACCCTTCCCGGTATCTTCCTCATGAACTGCTTGGTTGAAGCGAATATTCCCAGGTAAGGTCCGCCGAAAGCCTGGGGCAGTCCGAGAGCCTGGCCCTCTGCCACCACAATATCGGCTCCGATATCGGACGGTCTCTTAAGTATGCCTATACTTATTGGATCGACCGCTACAATAAATACTCCGTTCTTCGAATGAACCAGATCGGCAATTCCGGACAGATCTTCTATATTCCCGAAAAAATTCGGGTTCTGGACTATTACGCAGGCTGCTTCTGAGCAGTCGCAGTTTTCAAACGCTTTTATGTCGGCGGCGCCATCAACTGCTGTAACAATCTTTATCTCATAACCGAGTGAATCAGTGAATGTTTTTACAACTTCTATCCACCCGGGATTAACGGTAGATGAGATAATTATCTTATTTCTTCTTGTATGCCTGCATGCGAGGATGGCCGCTTCGGCCATGGCTGAAGCTCCGTCATACATGGAAGCGTTGCTTATATCCATACCTGTCAGGTTGCAGATCAGGGATTGATACTCATATATGCTCTGAAGCGTACCCTGGCTTATCTCCGCCTGATATGGAGTGTAAGCGGTCTGGAATTCGGGCCTTGATATCAGGTAAGGAACGATAGCGGGTATAAAATGGTCGTAAGATCCCGCACCCATATACGAGATGAAATCTGAAGTATTTTTGTTCATTCCAGCCAGTTTCTTAACCTTTTTAGTTACCTCAAGCTCACTCTGACCGTCTGAAAGCCCGAGTTTTCCTTTAAAAAGGAACTCCTCAGGTATTTCTTTTAGAAGATCCCTGAAATTTGATACCCCTATCGAGTCAAGCATCTCTTTTCTGTCTTTATCTGTGTTGCTTATATACGGCATATTCTTTTCTCGCTTTATTCTATGTGGCTTTTGTAGTCATCCGGGCTCATCAGTCCTGTGATCTCGGATTTGTCGCTTAACTTCAACCTGACGATCCACCCTTTGCCGTAACAGTCGCTGTTGACCAGCTCAGGATTGTTTTCCAGATCCGAATTTACTTCAACTATCTCGCCGGAGAGTGGCGAATAAATGTCCGAGGCGGCCTTCACGGCTTCTATCACTCCAAGGCTGTCGCCTTTATTGAATTTTGCACCCGGCTGAGGCAGTTCAATGTAGGTTATGTCGCCCAGCTGCTCCTGCGCGTACTCAGAAACGCCGATGGTAGCAATATCTCCTTCGATCTTAGCGTATTCGTGGTCATCTGTAAACAGAAAATCTTTTGGAAAATCCATTTTTTTCTCCTGATTTATTTAGTTTAATTTGAAGAATAATCTCCGAGCTCGTAATTTGCGCCGTCAGACGAATCAAGTCCTTTAAGCCTTCTCTCAAAATCAGTCGGTGTTGAAGCTCCTCTTAAAGCTTCTTCGTACGATATGAGACCCTTTTCGTAGAGTTTGTATATACTCTGATCGAAATTGTGCATACCGTATATGACTTCCCCTTTTTCTATCGACATCTTTATGTCCGAAGATTTAGCTGGGTCAATAATAGCTTCTTTTATTGTTTCGTTGTTGACGAGTATTTCTGTAGCCGGAACCCTTCCTTTACCGTCCCTTGTGGGAATGAGTCTCTGAGAAATGATACCGGTCAGCGTTACAGCGAGAAGATTCCTGATCTCGTTCTGAAGGTCTCCGGGGAAAAATGACAGTATCCTGCTTATGGTCTGAAGCGCGTCGGTCGTGTGAAGAGTAGTGAAAACAAGGTGGCCGGTATTAGCTGCTCTTATTGCGGTATACATACTTTCAGGGTCTCTGATCTCTCCGATCATTATAATGTCGGGGTCCTGCCTGAGAAGGTACCTTAAAGATCCCTGATATGAATCAGTGTCGCTCCCTACCTCTCTCTGATGTATAACTGATTTTTTGTCCCTGAACAAAAATTCGATAGGGTCCTCGATCGTTATGATATTTGTCCTTCTGGTCTGATTTATATGCTCGAGCATCGCCGCGATCGTAGTTGATTTACCCGAGCCGACGGTACCTGTAACAAGTATCATACCCCTTGGAGTCATACACATTTTTTTGAGCACTTCTGGAAGGTGAAGGTCATCAATGTTCTTTATATCGAAAGGAATGGCCCTGATGGCTACGGCTATCGTTCCTCTTTGTTTATATATATTCACCCTGAATCTTCCGACACCGGTAACCCCGAAACCGAAATCAACCTCTTTCTGGGCGCTGAATATTTCCTTTTCCTTTTTGCCCATCAGCTTGTCAGCTATCCCGTTCATATCTTCCATGGGTATAGCCTCATCGCCCCAGTCAACGAGTTCGCCGTTTATTCTGAAGATCGGTTTTATACCTACCTTTAAGTGAATATCAGATCCACCCATCTCGAGCAGGGAAGCGAACATCTTTTGAAGATCAATCATAATCATCTCCGCGTTCTTAAATAATTTCCAACACGGAATATATTTGAATTCTACTGTCAAGTCAATATAATTTATAGTAAAAACTTTTAATGATTTTCAGTTGTATAAGGCTGAAATATTTCTTATTATTGATCACGGCCCATAACGGGCAAGCAGGAGGTCAGGACTGAAGAAACAAAACAGCATATTGATATTCACTTTTTTACTCATTTTGATCACCTCTGCTTATTCTCAGCAGTTCAGAGACCTGAATTCCCCAATGTCCAAGTATCTGTATGAATACAGGGATATTCATCTTTCAAGGATAAGGGACAGCCTCCATCAATCCCTATTAGCTCATAAAGTAGACAGGGAAAAGATCGAAATGCTGACAGAGAACATTTACAAAGACATGCTTCGCTACACCGTTTATAAATACAGACTGGACGGCATTCTTGACACGCTTGAAACTCTGAAATATATACAGAACGATCTTTTTGCCAATGATTATTTTAAAAAACGGCTCAATACATGGAAAGATTCCACTGTCATTGAATATATTGCTTTCTCGGTGGAGCTTAATATTTTGAAGAAACATTTCGGTACATTCCTGATCGATGAGTTTAAAAAAACAGATATTTACAGAAGACTGAAAAAAAGGGCGCAGTCCGACTCTCTTTCACCTGAAAAGATCGACTCTGTTCTGGCAGGTATAGAAAAGATCGGTTTCGAACCGCTGAATTTTTATTACAGGCCCAATTCGATAAAAGAACAGCTGGCAGCCGATAAATTCGACATTAAAAAATTTGATTTCAATGAAATGATAAAATTCTGCTCTGATCACCGGGATATACTTGAAAAAGCTGAAACTGAGTATAAAGTAAATAGAGAGATAATCGTTGCGATACTCAGAAAAGAGACGAATTTGGGGAAATATCCTTTAAAATATAATCCTTTCGAGGTGCTTTTAGGACAATCTCTGTATTCGATTGAAAATCCTGCCGCAGACATTGAGATCAGAAAAAATAATCTCCGGAGAATTTCAAGACTTAAAGAATCCGCATTCAGCAGCCTTTACAATATACTGAAATATACGATAAGCAACTCGATCGATCCGCGGGATATAAAAAGTAATTTTGTCGGAGCCGTTGGATTTACCCAGTTCATGCCTTTCAATCTCCATCTTGCGAGAGACGGTGACGGAGACGGGATAGCCGATCTGATGAATATGTCCGACGCGATAATGAGTATAGGTAATTTTCTTAACAGCAACGGATGGAATCAGTTTTGTGATATCAAATCTGCCAACAGAAAAAAGATCATGACCATGGTGCTTAAATATAATACGAATGAATCCTACGCCGAATCGGTGTACGAAATAGCCGCTGAGATCAAGAGGCTTTCTAAATAATAATCAGCCAGAATAAAAGCACTCGCAAGAAATATTGTTTTTGCATTATTATGCATTTTTGATTATATTCTAAAGTATGGAAAACTCATTTCAGAACGAAGATATTTTTCTTTCAAAACCGAGAGATTTCGCATCGATAGAACTTTGGGAGAAAGTAAAAGATTCAGAATGGTATGATCCAGAATGGCAGCTTAAAAACTCTGTCAGGTCGGTCGAACAGCTGAAAAAAGTTATTAAACTAAATCCGTATCAGGAAAAGGAGATAGAGAGAACGGTATCCGAATTGAGAAAACAGGGTAAGGAAACCTTGAGGATCACTCCTTACTACTGCTCTCTTATGGAACAGGATCCATTCCATCCGAAACTTCTTAAAGGGGACAAGTCTTCCAAACGGCTCGATCCTATCTTCTGGCAGAGCGTGCCTACGCCGGCCAACCTGCTTTTTCCCGACACCGGTAAAGAGGGAGCCATGGCGGAAGAGAACAGGAGCTTCGGCGCGGCCTATCAGAGGTATCCGAACAGGGTGGCTCTTTTCGTGGCCGAGAATACGAGTTGCGCTTCGTACTGCGTTCACTGCCAGAGAGCGAAATCTTTGGACTGCACGGTCGAGGTCGGTCTGCAGGAAATAAAAAAAGGACTCTTTTACATCGGGTACAATAGAAATATCGACGAAGTTCTCGTGACCGGAGGCGACGCGCTCAGGATAAGTAAACAAAGATTGAGATTTGTTCTCGAAGAACTCGGTAGTATACCTCATTTGAGAGTTATAAGGATAGCTACCAGAATCCCGGTCGTGCTGCCGTATGCAATAAACGAAGAAATATTGAATATAATAAAAAACTCGGTAGAAAAATACAACAAAGGTCTCGAAAAATATATTTACTTCATGACGCACATAAATCATTATAAAGAGATCACAGTAGAACTTCTTAAAACTTCAAAACTGATAAGGGACTTCGGTTTCACCATCCGTAATCAGACCGTTCTTTTAAATCATGTTAACGATTATTACAAGACGCTTGCCGAGACTTTCAGGAGAATGCTTTGGGCAGGCATTCATCCTTATTATCTGCTTCAGTGCCACAAGGAAAAGGGTATCGTTCATTTTATTACACCCATACAGGTCGGTAAACTTTATATGAAACACCTTCAGGGATGGATTTCAGGCATCACTCGGCCGGACTATGCCTGCAACATTGAAGGCGGGGGCGGCAAAGTCCTTCTTATGCCGTCGGGACATGATACGCTTAATGTGGGAAACGATATAGAGCAGAAAATATCGGAGAGCTTCGCGACCGTCAGGACATGGGACGGCAAGATGATAGAGAATTACGAAGCGCTCGGAAGAGCTTCAAGAGCGGAATTCGACAAAGCTGTATCGGTCATGGACAGATTTATTGGAAGAAAGGGTGTATTTGTACCCAGGATCATTATAGTTGACGAAAACGGAGAACGCATCGAAACTACCAACAGGACGAAACTGCCCTACATAACCAACTACAAAAAAGCGCTTCTTCTGAATTACGCCAGCGAAGAGGACGGACTGCCGCTTAACAATCCTCAGGATATATCTGAAAAGCTCGAAAGAGAGTATCTGAGATCGGGATCAATAAAAAGGAGCTAATCGCAATCGTGGAGTATTTTTAGAAGCTGACCTGTGTCAAAACCCAGACTGTCAGCTTTTTTGAGCAGGTCATTGTATACATCATCGTTTAATGTCTTTGTTCTGGCAAGTACCCATAGATATTTTCTGGAAGGTTCGCCGACCAGTGCATAAGTGTAACTTTCATCAAGATCGATAATATAGTAGTTTCCCCAGAAAGGCCAAAAAAAACTGACCTTCAGAACGCCCGGAAGATCGCTGTCGGGAATTTTTGCAATTCCCTGTGCCGATCTTAATTTTCCGGTCTTTTCATCTGTGCCTTTATTCAATACCGTCACCTTTCCGTCTTCTCTCATTGTATAATTAGCCTCTACGCATTTCAGGCCCCGCTCAAAAGAATGATCGAATCTGGCTATCTCGTACCATCTGCCCATATACTTTTCAAGATCAACAGATTCCACGCTTTTAAGGTGCCTCTTTTCTGAGCATGAGAACATAATAATACCGCCTGAGATTAAAACAATGCTGAAAATAATAGTCCTGATCATCGGAATTCCTTTAATTTTTTCACTGGAAAGTCAAATAATAAAAAATCGCCTTCGCTCTCCCAGCTTTTAAATCCGTTCCTTCCAAAAAGATCATGCGAAACTTTATCTTTCTGATTTATTACAACGCAGAGGCTTTCGTTTTTATTCATATACGCCGTTTGCTTTACTTTCTGTAATAGTTCTATAAACAGATCCTGCGACGCCGCATAAAAAAAGCTGATGAAAAGATCTTCCGGCTCTCTTATCGTGTACAGGCACAAAGCCGCTATATTTCCGTTATGCCTGATCCCGATACAGTTGCCTTTTTTTATATAATCTTTTATGATCATTTCATCGCTGTAAGGTTTAACCACCCATGAGTGACAGATTCCGTTTTTATTTTTTTTCATCCAATCTGAGTTCCTCACGAAGCCGATGATATCTTTTTCACAGGTAAGCTTTTCTGCCCTGTTATCTTTATATTTCGGGATTTTTTTAAGCCTCGGCAGTCTGAAAAATTTGTGATCTCTTTTTTCAAGGACCTCAAATCCCGTTTTTGTAAAAAGGCTGATCGACTCAATGTTATGGAAATATGTCGCGAATCTGATCGTTTTAACATTAGTGTCATTCGCCAGTTTTTTAAGAAGGTGCTCCGTCAGAAAACGGCCGACGCCTTTTATCTGCATCCCGAGGTCTTTTCTCAATCCTTCGATCCACGCGTCCTTATCAGTAAGCATAGTAAGCTTTGCGAAGCCGACAAGATTTCTGTCTTCATCTACTGCTCCGGCGAACCCGCCTTTTTTATCTTTAACCCATGAGTCGAAAACGATCGGCATATAATCGTTGCCGTCCCAGATATCTTTTACGATCTCAAGCATCCTCCGTCTGTCGCCGAGCCTCATTTTTCTTATACTGAGCATAAAGATCTGACTCCCAAATCAGTGTTTAACTTTTTTATTCAGTTTTTTATCGTATTCATCAACAGAATATACATATTTCATGGCAAGCCTCTCCGGGCGCTCCGAATCACCGACCGCTTCCTTTTTCTTCGATTTTTTACCAAGTGCGATCAGGGCGATCACATTCCATTCTTCCGGTATTGAAAGCAGATCCCGAACTTTCTGCGGATAATATCCCGCCGCCGCGTGGGCCACGAGCCCCATCTCTGTGGCTGTTAAAAGGAGCTGCCCGACAGCTATCCCGGTATCGAAAAGATAATATTCCCTGTCTTTTGTCACGCAGTCGAGTTCCTTTTTTGACATCACAGCGATTATGCATGACGCGTCGTGCATCCATTCATTTCCTTTACTTAAGGCATCCCTCATCCTCAAAAGCTTCGCGGCATCTTTAACGAAGATGAATTTCCACGGCTGATTATTGTAGCACGACGGTGCCAGGCTCGCGGAAAGGGCCAGCTGTTTTATCATCAGGCCGGTGACCTCAACCGGTTCAATGCCTCTGTATGACCTTCTTTTCTGTACGGCGGCTGATACTTTCATAAATTCACTCCGTATAGTTTGTTTACAAGACCGTCTATTTTATACATATTTTTCTCAACATCAGCGCCTCTTTTAATTATCTGAGACGAATACCGGCATATTTTTGCCAGAACGATCCTGTCGGGACTTGCCGGGAAAGGGATCTGTTCCAGATGTGACCTTAGAACTTTTATGCTCTGAAATTTCTTCGAGTAAATAAAGCCCGCAAGTTTCGAATTCAGAATAGCCAGAACTGCGGGTAAAGGATATTTTTCCAGACGCGGAACCATTATATTGGCGCTGTTAAGGGTGAATGTGCCTGAATCGTCATAAGCGAAGATGGGACGGCCGCAGATGAATTTGTATATCAGTTTCGTCTTACAGAAAAGACAGTTCTTCGGTACCTGCTGCATTCTCCCGAGATCGTTTTTCAGATATCTTAACTGTCCCCTGATCAGATATGGCGCAACATTTTTCCCGGTAATAAGCCTGTAAGGGTAATTTTCTTTTTCTGTGAGACTGACGAATTCCTTATTGTTGCCCGTTACGATACCGAGGCTCCAGTCGGCGTTATCTTTCAAAAATACATTGTCGGTTGAGTATATTTTATCAAGGATATTTCTTTCTCTTTCAGTCAGACCTGCGTTTATAACGGTCTGTGTACCGGTCGCAAAGCAGTTCTGCAGTATGCGCGACGAGCCTGTTATAACGCGGTGGGACTTTAAAGGAGTTTCTTTTTTTATATCTACGCTTATAACTTTTGTGAACACTTCGGGAAATACCCTGCCGTGTTCTCTGATCTTTAATATGCTTGCATTTTTCAGAAAGAAATATCTGGAATGAGAAAATCTGTTTATCTTCAAATATGATTCCGGCAATAAAAAGGACATCACTCCGCCTTCTTTCAGGTTTGAATATGCCATGAAAAGAAAATACTCCAGGCTGTCGCCGGACTCCGCGTGCGGGAAAACGGACATTATTCTTCTCTTCGCTTCGCCTGAAACCGCTGCCCCCCAGGGCGGATTTGTAAAAATAAAATCATATTGTCCGCTGTTTGCCGACAAAAGGCTGTCCTCATTTTTCAGACAGAAAAAAGACCCGTACTCCGCAAGATCTTCTCCCGCTGAGTTAAGAGCTTCTCCGTCCGTATCTGACCCGTAAATTTCGATTTTGTTTCCGTATTTTTGTGCCAGAGGTATAAGATAAGCTCCTTTTCCGCAGCACGGATCAGCTACTCTGGAACCCGCCGTAATATCATAGTCCGAAATGATCTCCGAGACGACATGATGCGGAGTGTAGAAAGAACCTTTCTCCGATCTTTCTCCGCGGGTAAAGTTTAAGGCCGGCTTTGAGGAATGTTTTCTGTTCGCCCTGGAATTGAGCCTGTCGAGAGAGCCGGACTTTATCATATCGAGGGTTTTATAAACACGCTCGGCATCTAGACCTCCTTCACCCAAGACACCTGATCTCATCCAGTTCCTGACAGTAGCCGGCGACACCTTCAGAATACCGGCGGCCGCCTCAAGACTTATCTGACCGCTGTTCATATTCCCTTTCCGCGCTCATTTGAATAGGAACACCCGCAATAATCCTGCCTGTAGAGTTCGAATCTGCGGCTTATTTCGGCTGCTTTTTTAAAGCCGTCTTTTTTCTTAAAATCCGAATGCAGGAACTTAACCCCGTGCAGCTGAGAGAGCTCAGCTCCCGTCTTGTTGATGCTTTCTGCATTCTTGTGTGGGCTTATGGTCAACGCTGTAGTAAAATAATCCATTTCGAGCTCTGCCGCCTTAACCGCCGTTTTTGACAGCCTCAGGCTGTAGCAGTCGAAGCATCTTTGCCTGCCCTCGGGCGAACTTTCGTTACCGGCTGAACAACTTATAAAATCCGCCGGAGAATACTTTTCCGTAAAAACCTTTTTTGAAAGCGATGGATCGTATTTTGAAATGAAGGATATAAGTTCATCATAGCGTCTGTCGTGTTCGCTTTCCGGATAAATGTTCGGATTGTAGAAAAAAATATGAACATCGAAAATATCTTTCAACAGCTCTAAAGGATAAGCGGCGCACGGTGCACAGCAGGCATGCATCAGCAGTTTTGGTCTGATACATGAAAGAGATACTTTCTCCAGTTCAGATTCGAATATTTTATGATAATCTGTTTTCATAATTTTGTCAGTATCTCATATCCGTTTGAAGTAACGAGTACGGTGTGTTCGAACTGCGCGGAAAGTGAATTGTCTTTTGTCGTAACTGTCCATCCGTCTTTTTTCGAAGTTACTACTTCCCAGCTTCCCTCGTTGATCATCGGTTCGATCGTAAAACACATTCCCGGTTTCATCCTTATTCTGTTCTGCGAAGTGAAGTAGTGATAAACATGGGGGTCTTCGTGAAAATCTTTCCCTATTCCGTGGCCGCCGTAATCCCTGACGATCGAATAACCGAATTTTGAAATGTATTTTTCTATCGCTTTACCTATCTCGTAAAAATAAACATCCGGCTTTACGGCATCGATCCCGCGGTACATCGCGTTCACGGCGCGTTCGACGAGAAGCCTTGCAGAGTCAGAAACTTCGCCGATGCAGTAAGTCGCTGAAGTATCTCCGTGATACGAATCTAAGATCACTGTTATATCAATATTGACGATATCGCCGCTTTTGAGCTCCGCGCCGGCCGAGGGTATGCCGTGGCATACTACATTGTTGATAGAAGTGCAGATGCTCCTGGGGTAGCCGTGGTAATTCAAGGGAGCCGGGATCCCTCCGTTCTTAACTATATACTCGTGGCACAGCGCATCGAGCCTGCCCGTGCTTTCCCCTTCTTTTACGAGAGAGGATATATAGGCAAGGGTCTCGGCCGCGAGTTTACCCGCTTTCCGCATTTTCTCGATCTCGGACGCGCTTTTAATTTTTATCATGTCACATCTTGTCGATCTGTTTGAACAGATTCGACATCTCAATAGCTGATAGCATCGCGTCCCAGCCTTTGTTCCCCGATTTTGTCCCGGCCCTTTCGATAGCCTGCTCGACCGAATCCGTGGTGAGCACACCGAAGATCACGGGAATACCGCTCTGAAGCCCGGCATGAGCAACTCCCTTGGAAACTTCGGCCGCCACATAGTCGAAATGGGGAGTATTGCCTCTTATTACCGCGCCGAGACATACGACCGCGTCGTATTTTTTCTTCTTGCTCAATGAAAGTTTCTGGGCTGTTAAAGGAATTTCGAAGGCACCCGGCACCAATACCAGATCAAGGTTGCCTTCTGCACCCCCGTGCCTTAAAAAACAGTCTTTAGCCCCTGCAATCAGCTTGTTGGTTATCAGTTCATTGAAACGCGACCCGATCACGGCGATCTTGAGCCCGTCAGCTTTTAGTTGTCCGTTGAATTCATTCATTTATATGCTCCGTTATTTATTTGATCACTGGTTAGCGCTCACAGGTATTTTAATTGTAAATTCAGTTCCTTTTCCGATCTCGGACTCAAAAGTCACTTCGGCTTTATAAGGTTTGAGAAGAGTAAGCACACTGTCAAGACCTATACCTGTACCTGTAGGCTCTTCACCCTTAGCGTCCTGGAATTTAGGTTTTGTAGTATAGAACGGAAGGAAAACTTTGTTGCCTACATCTTTTGGAATTCCTCTGCCGGTATCGCTAATTTTTACAAGTATCTTATCATTTTCATAATATACTGATATATCCATCCTCTTTGTACCAGAATCCCACATCGCGTCTATCCCGTTCTTGATAATATTGACAAAACTCTGGGAGAAATCGGAATATAATCCGTTAATGACAGGAATGTCTTTATCTATTGATATATGTTTCTCCACTTTATTCTTGAAGAACTGATTGGCAAGCATGAATTCAAGTTCCTGCTCCATAATAACACCCATATTGAGCGGTTCTCTTAAGAGCGACTGCTGATCCCTTGCCTTTGACATCAGATTCTTAATTATCTTAGCTAGTTTGCTTACTGACTGATCGATAAGCTCAAAGAATTTCATAATATCTCTGATACTGTCCGTGATCTCCTGGTCGCTGCCGTATTTTGTTGCAAGATTATCGGCAAATTTCTCCAGCCTCGAATATTGAAGCTGAGCACTGCTCTTTATTCCGGTGAGCGGAGTGCTCATGTTATGTGCCACGCCCTGCAGCATCATCCCGAATTCCGCGAGTTTTGACTGGTTTTGAAGCTGAAGAGCAAAAGATTTGTTTTCCGACTCAAGTTTCTTCTGTTCTCTCATGTCTCTTCCTATACCAAGGCTTCCGATAACTTTACCGTTATGGAAAAGAGAAGAAATCGAAAGATGGATAGGTATCTGTTCTCCGTTCTTTGCCTCATACATCACTTCTCCCGTGAACATACCCGTGCTATCAAGTGACTTCAGGAGTGTTTTTATATTCTCTTCCTGTTCCTTGTTCTTTACAAGAAAATCGGCGATATGTCTTCCCGCCATCTCCTCTTTTGAATAGCCCAGTATATTAGTAAGAGACGAGTTTACGCTGTTGATCCTCGATTTTGTATCTGTAGCGTAAATTGTATAAAGATCTGTAAGAGAGTTATAGATCGACATAAAAAGGGTGTTCACCAGCGAATCCTCAGTCCTGAGTTTGAAAGAACTGAACCTGATTAAAACACCTACAATATTATTCCCTTCATCGAGCACAGGGTTCATTTTCAGAGAAACCGCTAAAACCCTGTTCTTATTGTCGATGAGATCAATCTTGATCAGCCCTTCTTTGAATTTTTTAAGAAACGCGTTTCTGACAATGGTCTTGAATCTGACACGGTCTTTTTCATGAACAGCCACCAGAATATTGATACCGACAAGTCCTGACCTCGGTTTATTTAAAAGTCTGCAGAATTTCAGATTACAGTCAACTATATTGAAATATGTGTTGATCTCAACGAACATATCCGGCGATATATCCAGATAATCCTGAGCGACCGTGCCCTTCCTCAAATACAATTCTTTTATATCCGTGATCATTTCTTTTCCCCGGCCAGTATATTCCCTGTCATTTCCGAAGGTATGACTATTCCCATCAGGCTCAGCATGGTGGGCGCGATATCGGAAAGTTTACCGTCATGTAAATTCAGAGAACTGTCTGTTATCAAAAAAGGCACATCGTTTTTTGTATGCGCTGTAAACGGCACATCCCCGTCCTTCATATATTCTGCGTTACCATGATCTGCAGTCACTATCATCAGGTATTCATTATCGCATGCTGACCCGTATATCCTTCCGATACAGCTGTCAACAGTCTCAACAGCTTTTCTGGCGGCTTCAAAAATACCTGTGTGCCCTACCATATCGCAATTGGCAAGATTAAGCACGATCAGGTCGTATTCTTTCCTGTTTATCTCATCAATAAGCCTGTCTGTAACCTCGACAGCTGACATTTCAGGTTTGAGATCGTATGTAGGAACTTTAGGCGACGGGATCAGCACCCTGTCCTCGCCATCGAATTTCTCTTCGTTGCCGCCATTGAAGAAGAAAGTTACGTGGGCATATTTTTCTGTTTCAGCGATCCTGAGCTGCCTGAGCCTGTTTTTCGCTATAATTTCACCGAGAATATTCTTCAGATAGACTTTTGAGAAAATGACAGGAAAAGGGAAATCTTCCCTGTATTCTGTCATGGTAATGAAATCGAGATCGAGCCTCATAGTTTCAAACGGGAGCTCTTCAAGATTATTAATAGCTATCGATAATTCTCTTGCTCTGTCCGCCCTGAAGTTATAAAAAATAACTGAATCACCCTTCTGTATCCCGGCAACAGGTTTCCCGTTCTCAGTAACGCATGTCGGGGCTATAAATTCGTCTGTAACTCCGGATGCGTATGAGTTTGCGATTATCTCTGAAGCGGAAATATCTTTAACCCCGGCCGCTGGTCTGACCAGGCATTCATAGGCCTTTTGTACCCTGTCCCACCTTTTATCCCTGTCCATTGCGTAGTATCTGCCTGATACGGACGCGATCCTGGCTCCGTTAAGCCTTGCATGTTCCTCAAGGCTTTTAACAAATCCGGCTCCGCTTTCGGGGGGTGTGTCACGACCGTCCGTGAAAACATGGATAAACACCTTTTTGATCCCTTTGGCCGATGCGGCTCTGATCAGTTCGAAAAGATGGATCATCGAAGAGTGAACATCACCGTCTGATACAAGGCCCATTATGTGAAGATTGGAATCTTTTTCAAGCGTCTTATTTAAAAGTTCTGTAAGCACCCGGTTACTGCTGAAAACCCCGTCTTCTATCGATTTGTGTATCCTGGTTATGTCCTGATATACAATCCTGCCCGCCCCGATATTGAGATGCCCCACCTCGCTGTTACCCATAGTGCCTCTGGGCAGACCGACATCATAACCCGAGCAGACAAGACTTGAAGACGGAAATGTTGCGAACAGCCTGTCAAGATTAGGCTTGTTTGCTCTCAAAACGGCGTTGAACGGGTAGTCATCGCCTATACCGTAACCGTCGAGAATACAGAGTATGATTTTTCTTTTCGTCATGATTTAGTATCCAAATGATATTCCGAGCCCGTAATTAAGACCTTTATAATCAAGATCGGGAACATTTTTCAGCGATTCAAAACCGTAATTTATATCGCCCCTTTTTGAAACGAATCCGTATGTATATCCTACAGAAAGGTCAACCGACAGCCTGCTGCCTGCATAGAACCTGATACCGTTCTCGGCCCTGAAGACATACATGCCCGGATCGTACAGAGTGGATCTGTTGTAATCATAAAGATAGCTTCCCGGATCATAAGAATTCCACATATCTTCGTAAGCCTGATCTCCGTAATCCTGACTTATAATGATCTTTGCCGCGCCATACCCGCCGCTCAGACTTCCGAAAAACTCCAGCGGACCTCTCAAAAATTTTCTGTAATTTATAAAAACGCTTACAAACGACATAGAGTATGATACAGACCTGTCCAGCTTAAGCGTATCACCGAAGGAAACCATTTTCTGAGTTATATCGGTGCCGTTGAGATATTGGATACCTATACCGAAACTGGGGTTCATATTTCCGCACATTTCGACACCATATAAAAAAATTCTGTCTTCAAATTTTTCAAGTCCGAAAGCGCTTATCTCATCGTTGACAGATGAAATGAATGACGGGAAATAATTATAAGACGCCTTTATATATCCCTTGCTGAATCCCGTAAAAGAATTATTTCTGTTCTGGGGTTGCGCGGAACATAAGGAGAACATGATCAACCCAAATATGAAGGAATTAGCTTTGATATTCATTATGAATGAGCCTCCCGGATCTTTACATTAAGATTATACGCAAATATAGTACAATTATCAATGAAATTCGATTATTTTTATTTTCTTTTTTATATTGATTTACTCATTTTTTTTCTTATATTCACACTATACTCGGCTTTGCTGAGAACAAACAGAACTAAATGGAGGTTATAATGCGCAACCTGATAATTATGTCGCTGATCCTGACGATTTCTTTTATTATCTCTTCCTGCGCCCCTTCGTCGGGGACGGTACAATCGTCATACGGTCCCAACGATCCGTCCAACAGGGTCGTGATAGAAGAAGATCTCGCAAAAAGAGACATGATAGACGGTTACAGGATCAAGATAGCGAACGCCGACAGTGAACAGGAGGCACTTTTAATAGAAAAACAGGTGGTTGAAGCCGTTCAAGAACCTGTTTATATTGAATTCATCGTAGATAAATATATGATATACGCCGGAGACTGTCAGAACAGAGAGGAAGCGAATATCTTAAAGGATAAACTGATAAGCGCAGGTTTTGATAAAGTATACTCCGTCCCGAAGAAAGTCTATAAAAAGTCTGCAAGTATAACAGAAGCTTTTAAACCTCTCGAAGAGAGCACTTCTTCTGATCTTGCGAACGAGTCATTCCCGGCATTATCAAATTTTAATCCCGTCATCGGATATCGGGTTCAGATATTTGCCGCAAAGGACAGGAACAACGCGGAAAAGGTAAAGGAAATCGCCTCTAAGACAATAAAAGACAGAATCTACATAGTCCTGGCACAGGATAATCTGTATAAGGTGCAGGTTGGAGATTATCTTTCAAAAATTGACGCGGAAAAAAAGCGGGATGAAATAAGAAAGAATCCCAGCTACTCTGACGCTTTCATTCAGAATTCCTATGTTCTTTATGACAACTCCCGGAATATGGGTAATTTTTATATTCAGGTCGGGGCTTTCAGCAGTAAAAATTCCGCAGAGGATTTTATTAATAACAAACTTGTTCCGGGCGGTTACAGCAACTCCTCGGTTTTTTTCGATAAGAACCTTTACAAAGTTATAGTAGGCGGCTATTCCTCAAATCAGGAGGCGCAGACGGTAAAACAGAAACTGATGAACAGCGGGTACGAAGGAGTTTGGATAATACAAAAATAAAGATTAACGCAGCAGCTATTTTTCAGAAATTTTATACTTGACTATATAGAGCTTTCACTATATATTATAGGGGTTAATAAATTCTTGCGGAGTTATTATGAGGAACACATTTTTCTGGATTTTTCTTATCTTGACGGGATTTTCGCTGTCCGCCTCCGGTTTTGACCCCGAAAAAGATGTCAATATAAGAAATTATTTTGACAGGACAGTTAACGCAGAGGGATCTGAATTCAGAATGCTCTTATCCATATCCGTACCGGATGGATTTCACATAACTGACAGTGAAATGTTCGGTATTGACACATCCGATTTCCCGGAACTTGAAATGAAAGGGAAAAACATAACAGGCAAAACTTCATACAAGGGTGAGTCTGTTTTCAAGGGTGATATACTTTATCTTTTCAATGGTAAAGGCAGTATCAGCGAAGAAAAGTCAATAACCGTTTCATACCAGATCTGTTCTGAAACCGGTGATGAATCTTGTTATATGCCTGTAGACAGAGAAATGAAAATTGATATGTCAAGCGTTGAACCTTCAAAATTCAATTTCCCGGAAATAAAAGAAAACCGTTCATTCAAAGATGTGTTCGGCATTTTTTCAGATAAGAACGAATCTATGACGCTCGAAGAAAGGCTTGCCGCAATACTCGAAGGATCGCAGACATGGACACTGCTTGTATTCCTGATAGCGTTTCTGGGAGGAATACTTGACAGTATGACTCCCTGCGTATATCCGGTCATTCCCGTTGTTATATCGTATATGGGGGCAAAGTCAGGAAAGAAGAAATCCGCGGGGTTCGTACTGTCGCTCTTCTTTGTAATAGGACTTGCGGTTACTTATTCGATAGTAGGTCTTCTGGCATCCTTTCTGGGAGGAATATTCGGTGTCGGCGATATTGCGGCCAACCCGTATGTCAGAGTCGTTATCGCGTCAATATTTACTATACTAGCGCTCAGTATGTTCGGTGTATGGGATATGAACCTCATATCATCGGAGCAGCAGACAAAACTTATGCAGAAAGGCAAGGAAAGTAAAGGCATTATCGGCGCGGTCATTATCGGAATGGTAAGCGGAGTTGTTGCGGCTCCCTGCGTCGGTCCCGTGCTTGCTGTTTTATTAATACATGTAGCCACAGCGGGAGATATACTTTACGGATGGTTTCTTTTCATAGCTTTTGCTTTGGGATTGGGATTGCTCTTCATAATAATAGGAACATTCTCAGGAGCGATAAACGCTCTACCCCACGCCGGCTCATGGATGGTTAAGATAAAGAAATTCTTCGGTGTAGTCATGATCGGAGCAGCTTTGTATTTCGTCAACATAGTTCTGCCGGACCAGATACTTAATTTCTTTATAGCTGTACTAACTATTCTGCTTTCAGTTTATATGGGTGCATTCGAAAAGATCAAAGAAAATTCAGGTTTCTTCCCATATATTTCAAAATCGCTGGCATTGTTCTTATTCATTACGGGAATAGTATTTTCGCTTAAAACGGTGGGGCACTATACTAAGCTGCCTTTTGAAAGCTCGATCTCGGGGCCGGTTATAACTTCTTCCATAGCTGTTCCATTTGACAAAACGGACAGGGACATAAGTATTATTGAGAATGCCGTATCAGCTATTGGGGATACTGGTAAGCTTGTAATGGTAGACATGTGGGCGGAATGGTGTATGAACTGTGTCGAAATGGATAAAGTGACATGGAATAACCCTGAGATCATTGAATTTTCAAAAAAACATTTTATTCCGATTAAGCTTGACTTTACGGATAAAAATAGTGATTTTTCAAGAAAGTATATTTCGCAGTATCTTAAGTACGGCGCAAACAATATACCTCTTATACTTTTCATAGACAGAAACGGAGAAGTTGTGGAAAAAGTTCAGGGGCTGGTTGAAGCAGATAAAATGCTGATGAAAATGAAAACTATAGTAAGTAAAAACAAATAATCCAGGAGAAGATCATGAGTAACGCTCTCAAAGTAACAAAAGCGACTTTTGAACAGGAAGTTCTTATGAGCGAGAACCTTACAATTGTTAAATTCGGTGCGGAATGGTGCGGACCATGCAAAAAGCTTGATCCGATCATTGATGAGATAGCTGTAGAGAACGGCGCTGTAAAAGTTGCGTATGTTGACATAGACGGCGACGGTGCGCTGGCCGCAGAATACGGCATTCTTTCAGTTCCGTCCACATTGTTTTTCAAACAAGGCAAAGTAATGACATCAATAATCGGACTTGTTCCAAAGGCTAAGCTTCAGGCGGCGATAGACCAGTATAAATAATAAAAAAGGCCGCTCAAAGCGGTCTTTTTTATTTCTCATAAAAATTTTCTACAGTATACAATTCGATTCCCGGATGTTCCTTGAAGATATAATCGGACGGAAGACCGGCTTTCAGGCACAGGTGAGAAAAAAATTCTTCATGAGTTTCAAGCTGTTCCCAGACCTGAGGGAGAAATGTCGCTGCCGTATATGAACAACTGAGGTAAACACCGTGCCTGTGAGGTATCACCTTACTCTTAAGATCGGAGAAATCGGAATATTCAATACTTGTTCTTGGACTAAGCACAGATATCTCAATTTTTACCAGCGGGAACTCGCTTTTATTCAGCGGGAAAAATCTGGGGTCATTAAAAGCAGCATTTAATGAATTAGCTATCACATCTCTATATATGGGTCTTCCGGCTTCCAGAGTACCAATGCATCCCCGAAGTTCACCGTTAATTGTAAGTGTTACGAAACAGGCGCCGTCATTTATTGCCTCGACAGGGATATCGTGATCAGAAAGGACTTCTGAAGCGGTTTTGTCTAAGCGAGACAAAATAGTCTTCCTCGACAGGGCGAGCAGAAATTCTTTTGTTGAATTCTCCATTGAGCTAAAACCCCAGAATACTTTTATATCTATGCCCGTCTTTCAGTATTCTTACAGCCTCTTTAAGCTGCTCATCCCTTGTATTCAGCAGCCTGTACTTTTCTCTGTTACCGTTAATAAATACACCGAACTCTATCGAAAGATTGAACCTGATATCTTCAATGTTTAATTCCAACTGATTGTCGTTAAGTCCTGAAATATCATGCTTGAGTACACTGATCCTGCGTGTGATCTCATCACCAAGTGAATGTTCTTTTGATAATTTCAAAAGTGAATCAGCCAGAAATTCAGTCGGGCTGACATATTTTTTATTTTTCAAATTGAGAAAATCCCTGAATTCTGAAAGAACCTCATCATCAATTTTCCCTGAAAAATCATGCACTTCTTTTTTATTGAAATATTCATAGACAAAATCGCTGAAAAAGTTATTCATCCTGAGATAAGCGATATAATCTGTAGTTTTTACTGATTCTATCAATACATCAGGTGTTATCCCGAGCCCTGAGGGAAGTTCTCTTGAATTCTTAAGCGATCTGAAATAAACAGTATCAGTTTTACCTTTTTTATCGCCGAATATATCATCCTTTTGTATCAGCCTTCCTGAAGGGGTGTAGTATTTCCTTATGGTAAGTTTAAGGTTTCTTTTTTTATAGTTTCCAACATCGAAAAGCTGCTGTACAAGCCCTTTCCCGAATGAATTCTCTCCGACTATGACCCCTCTGTCCTGGTCCTGGATCGCTCCGGCAAAAATCTCGGAAGCTGAAGCGCTTGAACCGTTTATTAGAACCACAATCGGTATCTCTGTGTCAACAGGTTCCAGATAAGTTCTATATTTAATCTCACTCTCAACACCCCTTCCTTTTGTTGATACAACAACCTGGTTTTTTGGAAGAAAAGCGCCTGACAGTTTTACGGCCGACTCAAGAAGCCCTCCCGGATTATATCTCAGATCTATTACAAGGCTTTTTGCACCTTTTGATATCAGGGATTCGATTTCCTTGATAAAATCATGATATAATGTGGCTGAAAACTCTGTGACTTTAATATATCCTATTTCGCTTTCTATCATCTCAGAATAAGGTATGTTCTTTATCTCAATACTGGCTCTTGTCAGGTTGAAATCTAGAAGTTTATCGCTGTTTATTCTTTTAATCCTCAATCTAACCTTTGTTCCCGGTTCTCCTTTAAGATGAACAGATGCATCCCTTACAGACATTCCGAATGTATTTTTATCTTCTATGAACATTATCTGATCTCCTGCTCTAAGCCCGACTTTTGAGGCCGGTGTATCGTCCATCGGTGAGATAACGGTAAGTCTTTTATCGTTCCCGCTCGTACCAAGATAGATACCTATTCCGCCGTATGTACCTTTTGAAAGTTCGTTATAATGGTCCATCTCATTATCTTTAAGAAGCACAGTGTAAGGATCAGTCTTGGACAGCATTGCCCTGATCCCCTCATTCATAAGCTCCTCGATATTCGCTGTATCCACATAGTTCTCATTAAGGGTTAGCATTACATCAAAATATAGCCTGATGTTATCGGAAAGCTCCTGGTAATAGTCTGTTTTTGTGTCTGCATAACAGGTAATGATCATAAGTATAATGGAAAAAAATGATTTTATTTTCATACTAGTTTTCTCATTTTCAGTTTAGCCGTTATCATTGTGAATATTTCGTTTTCATTACCAGTTGCGTCAATTCGTATAACTCTTTCAGGTTCCTGCTCCGATATTTGCAGAAAACCCTGCCTTACTCTTTTAAAAAATTCGGTTTCCGAAGATTCCATTCTGTTTATCTCCTCTCCCCTCGATAATACCCTTGATAGTGAAGTTTCCGGATCAAGGTCAAGAAGAAAAGTGATGTCGGGATAATATTCTCCGTCCGATGTGACAAAATAATTAAGAGTTTTTACAATGTTTAGATCAAGACCTCTTCCGTATCCCTGATACGCTGTAGTAGAATCGACAAATCTGTCGAGGATTACTGTATAACCTTTTTTTACTGAACCGGCGATCTCTTCTGCAACTAGCTGAGATCTGCTTGCAGCATAGAGAAGAAGTTCTGTAGAATCTGACATTGAGAGATTCTTTCTGTCTAACAGAATATCCCTGATTTTTTCGCTTATCGGATTACCGCCGGGTTCTCTAAGAACAGTTACTTTCTTTCCGGACATTTTCAAATATTCCGAAGTCATTGCCACCTGAGTGGATTTCCCGCAACCGTCAAGTCCTTCAAAAGATATTATCATAAAAAAAGCCTGCCCGTTATTTTTTCTTTTCCGCAGGCATTAAAACCTTAACTCTGTCGGGAATGATTATTGAGTTCAGTATGCCTCTCTGAATTATTGAATTCTGAAACTCCTCTGCCTCCTCCTTGTTCCTGAATCTGCCTGCTCTGATCCGGTAGAATGGCTTTTCAAAGATCAGGACAATATTTTCCTCTCCGAAAGTGTCGATATATATCGATTCTCTTCTCTTAGCCTCATTAATATCTTCCGTTCTGAATATCTGAACTCTGAAGCCGTTTATCTCCTGTAGCGTACTGTCAGAACGGACATCATCGGAAAAGGAATACTTTCTGTCAAAAAGTTCAGGAATATCGCTCCGTGCGTTCAATTTTGGTAACGGTGATACTGCCGATTTGTTCCTTGTGTAATCCGAAGACACAAAATCGCCTGTCATCTCCGCTCTATCTGCGTATATTACGGTGTGAAAGAGAGAGAAAGAAAGTAATAATAAAAAAAATCTAAACACTCTAGTAGTACTCATTTTTCAGAACATTCATTTCTTCTTTAAGGTCCGCATTCAGCTTTAGTATTTCTTCTCTGTAAGATTTAAGATTCTGCGAGTATTTTGTATTCTTCGGCTCATCGCTGACCTTTTTCGAATAATACTGGATCTCGCGTTTTACTGTAGCCGCTGCAAATTTATATCTGGCGATCGCGAAATCCACGAGATTATCGTAATTGCGCGGATCTTCATCAACAATCTTGGACAGAGATTCCATTTTCACTTTATACATTTCCGGTGATAGCACAAGTTCATTCAGAAGACTTTCAATTTTCGGATCATTATCTTTGTACAGAGTATCCAATTCTCTTATGTCAACATCTTTTTTCTGGATATTATCAGCCTCTACATGCACAGGGGCTTCCGGTACTGCTTCTGAGATCACATTATCAGGCACGGCAGTATCAGCTGGCACACTATGAGCTGTTTCTTCCTTAGCCTTAATTGCATCAAGATCATCGAAGGGATTTTCGTCAGGCTCATCTTTTACTGCCACAAGGTCTGAATACTGGATGCCTGTATTCTTTTTCTCCTCCTCTTTTTTCTCATCTACAAATGCCGCAAATGAGTTCCTCTCCTCAATAAAACTTTGAGTAAGCCCGTCAAGACTCTCTATTATATCTTCAGAAAAACTTCTTTCCCTGTTCAATGCCTCCTCGGAAATATTATGCTTTCTTATAATATCCTCTTTTTCGTCAGATGCGAATTCCGGTATTTCTATATCTTCGGAAGAATCCAGTTTGTGCAGTATCTCCTCGCTAACAAAGTTATGATCTTCCTGAGCATGAGAGACTAGTTTCTCCTCAATTTCTATCCCTGCCTCGATTTCTTCATTTCCATTCAGTACGGTTCGGGAATTCAGATCGTCATCAGGAGGCGGCACTTCTCCGCTGAAGGAAAATTCTTTATCGCTGAGCATGATAATATTCCTTGCGTCAGCGTCAAAGGGATCCAGTCGTGCCACCAGCTTCAACATCTGAAGACTGGTATCCTTGTTACCCTTCATTTCCTCAATAAGTGAAAGATATCTGTATGCTTTAACACACGAGTCATCTTTTTTCAGAGCGCCTTTGAAGAGCATCTCCGCCTTATCATATTTCTTCTGGTTGAAGAACATCTCGCCCAGAACTAACTCACCCGTTGAATATTTCGGGAAAAGATTTATATTATCGGTAAGTATTCTGTATGCTTTTTGCTTTTCTCCCGCTCCGGTCAGAATGTCTGCGTAATAGGCGAAAAACCTTTTATCTTTTTCATAGAGCTTTGCTGCTCTGGCGAGTGTTATTTTTACTGCTTTTTCCATAAGCGTTCTTTCTCTTCCGGTTATTTAAAATTCTTCGGCAATAACAACAAGCTTATGCCTTTCGTTGATATATATAAATCCCTCTTTCTCTGATATGATCTTTGATTTTTTAAATTTGCTCATCACTCTTATTGCAGTTTCTATCGTCGTGCCTGTCAGATTTGCGATCTCCTGTCTTGACAGTTTTAACCCGAGCTTTACTCCAGACTCCGTTTTCTCGCCCGTGTTTTTTGCGAACTGTATCAAATGACGGGCAATTCTCCTTTCAACTTTCTCGAACGCCATGTTTTTGAGGCTTACATAGGCTTCCGTAAGGTGAGCGTCTATCACCTCAGAATAAAATTTATAGAGTTCCGGTTTTTTGTTAAGTATTTCAATAAAATCCGCTGTATTTATCTTTATAACGACAGAATTCTCAAGCGCTTTAGCGCTGTAACTGCACTCGTTAGTTCGCTTAAATATTAGGTTGTTATCAGAAATAATGTCATTGGCAGATACTATACGCAGAATAAAGTCTCTTCCCGCCGAAGAATGAGCCAGAAGCTTAACTCTGCCTTCACAGACAAAATACAGTGATGCGCAGTAAGTGCCTTCCTCAAAAACGTATTTGTTCTTGTTTACAGTCTCAAGAATGAACTTGTCGCGGATATTTATCAACTCCTCGTGTTTCATATTCTTCAAAACAGGCAGTTCCTTAAGGTATTCGGTCTTATCTTTCATTTTAGTGATCCTTTAGTTCTTTGTTATCCCGATCTGTTCATTTTTGAGTTCCGTAAGCTGTTGAAGAATCTCATTCTGCCTTTCATGGTCATCAGTATACTTCAGCTCTGTGTTCAGATTCTTTATCTTCTCGGCGATCTTTCTCAGCATTATCTTCTTAAGACTGTCCGAACAGGCGGTCTTAAACGCGTTAATCTGCGTGTTGATGCCGTCTTTCAGGACCTCACCGGAGAATACTTTTTCCTGGTTTATAACAAAACCTATCATAAAATCCTTGAATTTTTCGTCAAAGTCAATCAAAATATTATTTAATTTTACGGGTTCTCCCTCTTCAACAAGCTTGTAGACATTAAGGAAAAGTCTGGCAGCTTCACTGTTCCTCATATCTTTTTCTGTTATTTCGGACAGGATCCTCTGCCTTGATGTTTCATCGGAGATCATCAGATAGATCAGGCTGAAATCAACGATATCTTCATTGTTCGGTATATACCCCTGTTTTAAAAAACCTTGATCATGCTTTTTTGTTGTATCTTTATATACCTCTTTATCAAGTTCTTTTTTTAAAGCTCTGATATCGACTCCTAGCTTTAATGAGGCTTCTTTCAGATATAGATCCAGCGTTACCATATCCCTTATGTGTTTCAACGATCCGATAACTGACCTTGCTACAACAGCTTTATCGTTAGTGTTGAGCATTTGATCGCCTGCGGCACTTATATTGACATCGACTATATTGACGGGCGAAGATAGCAGTTTGTCAAGCTCGCTCTTACCCCTGTCGTTGAGAAAACTGTCAGGATCGCTCTCATCGGGTAGTAACACAATGTCCGGCACTATACCTGCGTCCAGAAGTATCTCGGATGTTCTTACAGCTGACTTCTTTCCCGCGCTGTCCCCGTCAAGCATCAGTATTATTCTGTCAGCGTTCCGCTTAATTATTAAGGCATGGTTCTCGGTAAACGCGGTGCCGCATATCGCGACCGTATTGGCGTATCCGTTCTTGTGCATTGTGATCAGGTCAACATTCCCTTCAACTAGAATTATCTCTCTTGATCTTCTTACGCTTTCCATTGCCTGGTAAATACCGTAGAGGATCTGATTCTTTTTATACAGGACAGTTTCAGGAGAATTTAAATATTTGGGCTGGGTTTCATCGTCAAGCGCTCTCCCGCTGAAAGCGACCACATTACCGAGCTGATCGCAGACCGGGAAGATGAGCCTGTTCCTGAACTGGTCGTAAATATTGCCTTTTTCGTTTTTTTTCAACAGCCCTGCTTCAACAAGCAATTCGTCACTGTACTGGTTCAGCCTTATGTCATTTCTCAGCGCGTGCCAGTCGTCAGGGGCGTAACCGATCATAAATTTCCTGAGAAGGTCGTTATCAATTTTTCTTTTTCTTATATACAAAGCGGCAGCTGATTTTTCCCGGCTTAATTCATTAAGCATATTCTCATGAAAAAATTCGCATGCATACCTGTTTAGGATCCTGAAGAGCTCCTTTTTATCTTCGTCGTTTTTATCAAAACGGGAGCTGTCATATACCTCTTTTATCTCCACTCCGTATCTCGAAGCGAGATGCCTTACGGCGTCAGGATATGACAGATTGTCAAACATCATAACGAATTTGATCGGATCTCCGGATGCTCCGCAGCCGAAACATTTGAATATCTGTTTGGAATCCGATATCATGAAAGAGGGTGTTTTTTCGTCGTGGAAAGGACAGCGGGCTTTATAGTTCGCTCCCGCTCTTTTTATATCGATCCTTTCTCCGATCACATCGACAATACTGATCGAATTCTGAAGTTTTTCTATCTGATCTTTCGGGATCAAATTTTACCGCCTCTGCTAGTACTTCTGAAGCTCGTTATTTATGATCACAAGTTCAACGCCCGCTGTTTTGAACATTTCTTCGGACTCCTGCCCTCTCTGATACTTCCTTTCGACGACGACCCGCGTAATCCCGCTGTTGATGATTATCATCGCGCAGGTGCGGCAGGGCGTCATTCTGCAGTAGAGGGTCGCGCCCTCTATTGCTATACCCAGCTTTGCCGCCTGGCAGATAGCGTTCTGTTCGGCGTGCACTGTGCGTACACAGTGCTCGGAAATGCTGCCGTCCTCGTGCAGCATTTTCTTGAACTGGTGGCCGGCTTCGTCGCAATGCGGCAGCCCTATAGGCGAGCCTACATATCCGGTCGTGAGTATCTGACCTTTTCTTGCTATCACGCAGCCGCTTCTTCCCCTGTCACAGGTCGCCCTTTTGGAGACCGCGTTCATGACCTCCATGAAATATTCGTCCCAGGTCGGCCTTCTGTATTTTTTCTCTTCAGTCATTTAATTATCCTAATCGCTGTTTTAGATAATCTTCAAAATAAATCCATTGATCCATTCTCTCTTCTGCAGTATTTTCAATAGTTTTTTTGAATGGAACATAGCTTTGGTTCATATTAAGCATAAAATGATCACCCTGTTTTATGACAAGACCGCCGAAGATATTCTTGCCTTTTTGCGTTTCTTCTACAATATAATTCTGTAAACCTTCAGCTTTGAGCTTATTATCCTCCTCTCTGTCACCGGCATATTTTGTGTCGAATATACCTATACTTCCATCTTTAAAATACACAATAAAATCAGGCTGAAAAGTCCTTTTCAAATCGTATTTAATTCCAAAATTCAAAGCCATGTGTTCATTTCCGTTTTGCCACCACCACTGAATTAAATCTTTTTTTCTTTCCAAATATTTTATAAAGTCATCTTCAATATCACTGTCGATTTTCAAATAGCTCGGATCGTATAAAGAGAATTTATAATCATATTTACAGTAAGTATGCGGATTGTAGTTTCTCGATTCAGAAATCTCCCATTCGTTATTCCACTCTTCAATTTCTTCAATTTTCTCTAATATTTCTTTGTTCTTGACTGGTTTATATGAGTTTACGGATTTATCAATAAGCCTTGAAAATAACTCGGCATGATTCAGAACTATATTCTGTATATTGACAACACCGTTTCCGTAAAGATTAACATTAAGATACTTTTTGAACCAGCGGTAAATAGATTGTTTTACAGTGGGCATTGATCTTTTATACGCAAAGCCGTTCAAGTTGTTTTTTATCAGTAACTCGAACGCATTAATCAGGTCATTTTGAGAAAGATTGGCTTTTATTAAGGTTGACTCGCTAAACAAGCTCGCTTCCTGTCCGGTTATTTTCTCTTTTGGAAGTTTATCAAAAAGTTTTGTGTCCAAAGGTTTATTCAATATAATTTCATCTTTCGTGTTCAGACTGTCAAGATCAATATCTTTTTCTTTAAGCTTGCTTTTGTTTTTATCATAGTAATTAAATTCCAATTCGGAGCTGATATCAAAATATTCGCAGAATGTTTTTTCCAATATCTTATAGAAGCTCAGAGTTATATCTCCATAATCAATTCTGTTCCTGTAGTATGATCTTAGTTTCAGAGGTTTGTATATATCCTTCCTCTTTACTACTACAGATTTTATAATATTCGGATTGTATGTTTCTTTTTTAACTTCGAGACTTTTGACATTTGTGTATACATAACCTTTATTTAAAGCATCATTTTCATAATGAACTGCTTCCGGCATTCTCAGTATTCTGCCAATTGTTTGTATTTCGAAAACAATGCTTTTAATCTCCCTAAACCTGATAAGTATTGATGCTCTCGGACAATCCCATCCTGTATCTATTGCCTGTTTGAATATCAAAAAATCTACTTCGCTTATATTAGGCGAAACAAGCTCATTTTCATTATTTACCTTTTCTTCACTCAACCATACAGCTAATTTTCTGTTTTCATAGGTAATATCTTTCCCTGCAAGGTAAGCTTCGATAAA
The DNA here is from genome assembly GCA_964648295.1 of uncultured Bacteroidia bacterium. Classification (GTDB taxonomy): domain Bacteria; phylum UBA4055; class UBA4055; order UBA4055; family UBA4055; genus UBA4055. Next base: position 85,586 of record CAZYNH010000008.1, read on the forward strand.
TTCCTTCTTATCCTCACCGGCTTCACTTGAGGGCAGCTGTATCATGACTAGAGGATTGATCTTTATCCCTGATTTCTCGTACAAATTCTTTAGCTCTATCCTTTTTTGAAAAGCTGCTTCCAGTATCAATTCCTGAGAAGTCAGCTCATCGTCGTCAATTCTATCCAAATTCTCGTTAATGACAATTTCTTTTTTTATCATTCCTTCTTCAATCACATCATTTGGTTCAACAACAACTTTTTCATTGTATTCACCTTCTATTAATACCGGAGTGGCACTCATTTCAATCGTCAGATCGGCATTAACAATTTTATCTCTTAGCTCTAAGGCTCTTTCGGATGTGGAATTAGAGTGACTTTCATCAATGATCATAACTATTCTGGTGTTTTCTTCCTTAGTATTTACAATCAATTCCCGGAAATTGACTGTTTCCTTATCTTTCATAAGGATATTCTTCCACTCTCCCGTGTTGCTGTCTTTTGATCTTAGTTTTTCCCAATTAACAACGACAACTTCGTTTTTATCAATAGTTTTTCTCGATCCGAAAAATTCCTGTTCAAGAAGAAATACATTAGGAAAACCGTTGAATTCTCTCTTTAGGGCATTATAGCTTTGAATATGTAATTCACCTTTGCCTATGCTGATCCATAAAAAACAATAATCGGTACTGTCATTCTCATGTTCTTTTATGAACTGTTCAATAAATTCAGTCAACATTAAAGTCTTTCCGCTTCCTGTCGGCGACTGAAAAACGATTGTCTTCTTTGTCAAATCTTTCTTAAGAAGCAGACGAGATTTTAAAAGCAGCTCGTCAACAGCCTGTTCCTGATATCTCTTAAGCATTTTCGTAGTCATAAAATCACCTTATCTCATAAGTGTTGATTAGCGTTTGAATGTGTTTATAGAATTTCTCAACCTGTTTTAAAGTATAGTCGTCATAATTGCCGTGTGCAGCTTCATTACCTATAGCAAAGTATGTATTATTTTCTTCCCATTCTACTTTTGAAATCATTTTGTTTTTGAATAGAGAAGCATTGAGACTTGACACCTTTTCTTCTTTTCCCTTTTCATTCAAAATGCTCAAGCCACTATCCTGAGAAATCCTTTGAACAGTTTTTTCCAAAACAATCCTGAGAATCCTTGCACCTTCATCTTTATCTTTTTCTTTGAATATTTTAGTTTCAGCCTTACTGAATTCTGTAAAAATCAGATTTGCTTTGACAGGAATATTCATTTTTGCTAACTGTCTGTACACATCAAGAATACTTTGCGGTATAGCTTCAATTTTTAAATCTTTTAAGCAGTGGAAAAGACTTTTATCGACTGTATTATCAATTGAAAACATATAAATTATTTTTTCGCCTTCCAGTTCTTTTAGTGCTTTCAAAAAGTCATCAAATGAGTCATCGACAATGTTGTAGTAAATACAAAGGAATTTACCTTTCCTGTTTGATTCGAAGATCTTAAAATCATCTTCTTCCAGCTTCAGATTGAAAATATTTTCCTTAACACACAGCATTTCAGTACAGTTCTTCGTCAAATTAACCTTAACCTGATCCCTGTTCTTTGTTTTCCTTACAAAATCAGTCTTAAAATATTGAAGATTACCGCCTAAGCCTTCTTTTTGGCCATCAATATTTTTAACACCGTAAATTCTTACTGTGTTATCTTTGAATTCATTTTCTATCTTATCGTAATTCGATTTTTTTTCTTCAACCAAAATATTGATTTCATCAAGGATATTTTCAATTCTTATGTTTAAATCCGACCAATTGATTTTTCTTTCAAATAAAAGAGTCTTATCTTTTCCTTTGAAGGGATAACCATTTATTACATTAGCGATTCTGGGGTAAGTCACATCCGTACATATATTATTCTCATTATTTGTGCAAAGAATGAATTTTCTTTTACCGCCATCTTCTTTATTCATTTCAAGTACCGCATGCCCTGTTGTTCCGGAACCAGCAAAGAAATCTTCTTTTTTGCTCTTAGACACAGCAAGCAAACACTCTTTTACATTATATAAAGA
>CAZYNH010000008.1:87714-128484 GCA_964648295.1 uncultured Bacteroidia bacterium
CTTCTTTTTTGCTCTTAGACACAGCAAGCAAACACTCTTTTACATTATATAAAGATTTAGGAAATGGAAACTCATTATCAATAATTTGCCTGACTAGTTTCGAGCCGTAAACATTTGAATTGTATTTACTTTCAGTCCAAACAGTTTTATAGCGATAGACTGTTTTATTTCGCTTTATTATCAGCTCATTGTCATTTTCAACACAAAACAGTTCGTCTTTTATGCTCTCAACGCTTTGCCTTGCGTGCCTCCATTTTCTTTCGATCCCATTACCGTCAATTGGATACACTTCGACTATACCGTTACTATTCACAATATTTGAAGATTGCGGGTGAAAATTGTCTGCACATACTTGCCCAAAACCAACAATTTCTTTTCCTTTAACATAGATTGGATAAAATCCGTTTTTAGATGTAACCCTCTTTGATTCATCCCCTCCCCAATCTCGTAGAGGAGTAGAATTGGTATCAACTCTTGTTATTCGTCCGATGTAACCTTTTGAGTTAGGATAAACAAAGTATGCATACTCATGAGTATATGAAAAATTATCCCCTTGTATTCCACCCGGGTTGTGGATGATAGTAATACAATCAATTTTATATGCTGGAAAAATCTTAGTTAAAAGTAACCCTAAATTATTCTGCTCATTTTCGTCTATAGCACAAATCAAACATCCTGATGGTTTCAACAGACTCTTAGCTATAAGAAGTCTTTTTTCCATCATATTCAACCATTTAGAATGTAAATACCCATCATCTTTCTCGACATATTTGTTATTGTACTTCCAACTCTTGTTGCCTGTATTGTAAGGTGGATCTATGTAAATTACATCTATTTTTTCTTTATGGGTATAGTTGAGTACGGTTAATGCGTGATAATTATCGCCTTCTATTATGATATTATCTTCAGTGCTGTCTGTCTTTATTTCTTTATCCTTTATTCGTTTTAAGACAGGAAGATTATTTTCGCAGTCCAATACAACCTGTTCAGGCTCTCTTTCGCTGTCCCATACAAGACCGTACTTTTTGGATTTCAGCTCTTTTTCCTGCTTTTTAACTATTTTCAATAATTCTTCTTTTGATAATTCGTCATAATAAGGCACAATTTCACCTGTTGATTTATTAATTAGATTTTAGTATTCAAAAACTCCACAGCGTCTTTTATCCTCTTTATTGTCTCTTCTTTCCCTATAACTTGAGCTATCTCGCTCGCACCACCCGGGGTCGCGCTCATTCCGGAAAGGGCTATCCTTGCCGGCCACAGTACCGTTCCAGCTTTGCAGCCTTCCGCTTTTATCAGTTCCTGTAGCGCGTTAAACACGCTTTCATTACTCCAGACCTCTATCTTTTCTATGTACGGGATCATTTTCTCAAGCATTGCTTTAGCGGATTCAGGATCGGATTTCATTTTATGGTGAATATAGAGTTCTTTATCGTATTCAGGTACTTCCGCGAAAAATTCCGTTTTCTCCGGTATCTGATTGAAAGTTTCGAGCCTTTCCTGAATGAGACTGCTCACCTTTTCCGTGTCCACCTTTGCTTTAAGCTCACCGCTGTAGTACTCCAACGCTTTCTTATGGAATTCTTCAAAGGGCATAGCTCTTATGTGCAGATTGTTCAGCCATGTGAGTTTGTCTCTTGTAAATATTGCGTTTGACTTGTTTATCCTTTCGGGTGAAAATTCTTCCTCAAGCTCTTTTAGCGTAAAAAACTCTTTCTCCGTACCTGGATTCCAGCCCAGCATAGCTATATAGTTTATTATCGCCGAGGGCAGGTAACCCAGATCAAGCAGATCCTGAAACGATGCGTCGCCTTCTCTTTTACTGAGTTTTTTACCGTCTTCTCTCAGTATATGCGGCAGGTGGATATATTCGGGGATTGACCATCCGAAACTTTCGTATAAAAGGTTATATTTAGGCGCAGAGGAAAGATACTCATAGCCTCTTATCACATGCGATATCTCCATAAGATGGTCATCGACAACATTCGCGAAATTGTATGTAGGAAGGCCGTCCGCCTTAAGAAGCACCTGCTCGTCCAGAGTGTCGTTCTGAACAGTTATCGAACCGAAAACGAGATCGTGGAAAGTAGTCGAACCTGTTTCCGGTATTCTCTGGCGCACAACAAATGTGACACCCTCATTAATCCTTATCATTATCTCATCCGTGCCGAGATCTCTGCATTTATCCCTAAAAGGTTTGTCAGGATGTTTTTTTGAAAATTCCTCTTTTTCTGTTTCGAGCTCCTCCTTTGTGCAGAAGCACCGGAAGGCTTTCCCGGAGTCTAAAAGATGATTTATGTAATTAGCGTATATTTCGCGTCTTTCACTCTGAACATACGGCCCGTAACCCCCATCCCTGTCCGGTCCTTCATCATATTTCAGTCCTGCAAGTTCCAGACTTTTATAAATAACTTCTACCGAATCTTCGACAGTACGCTTCTGATCAGTGTCCTCAATTCTTAAAATGAACCTGCCTTTATTTTTTCTTGCCACAAGATAGGCATACAATGCTGTTCTTAGATTCCCGATGTGCATGTAACCTGTGGGACTTGGCGCGAATCTTGTTCTTATCATTCTTTTCCCGTGGATTAAGTTTTCTCACGCGTAAAGATATGACAAATAACAGTGATAATCAAGTGCGGTTATGAGAACTGCAAGAAATTTATAGTGAGTTTTTTTGTTTTGCTTATTCCAGCATAATACATTATTTTATTGTGTGATACGTATCACAGCAGAATGTTTCGGAGCATATTAAATTGCTGTTGATTTGTAACAGAACAGGGAGGAATAAATGAAGAAAATTTTAAATTTGACCGTTGTGGCACTGACAGTCTTAACGGACATTCTTGTGTCAGGGGATCTGTGGCAGGGTTATGTAAATCTGACAAAAGATTACATTTTAAACGACCATGAAACTCTTCAGATCATGCCGGGAACGGTTATAAGAATTTCTCACGAAGCCAGAATAATCGTTGCGGGAGGCAGTATTATTGCGCTTGGAGAAAAAGAAAATAAGATAAAATTCACATCTTACGAACCTGAATTTTCGGAGTTTGACTTCTGGGGCGGAATAGATTTTGAGAATGCCAATATCGACACATCAAAATTCAAATATTGCATAATCGAAAATATATTCAGAAAAGACGGAAAAGGAAGTATTCACGCAGAAAATTCACTTGTAAACTTCGAAAACTGCGAGATCATGAATAACCATTCAGAGATCGGAGGCGCGATCTTTTCTGACAACAGCCTCTTACGAATGACCGGCAATAAAGTTGAAAATAATACGGCGAATTATATGGGCGGCGCTGTATATATTAGCAACAGAGACTCAAAATATGCCCGGTGCTATCTGATAAAAAACATTTTCCTTGGGAACCGGGTTATTTTTGCCGGTGAAGATCCCAAGTTTGGAGGAGGCGGTATATGTATAGACGAAAACTACAATGTTCCTTCTTATATTCTCATTCAGGAAAATGATATTGTATCAAACCGTGTTTTCGACAGAGGTGAAATCGGAGGGAAAGGCGGTGGAATCAAAATTACCACGACGGGATATTATACAGTGGATTTTATCGGCAATAAAGTGATGTACAATAAAGCGTACCAGAGCGGCGGTGTTCATATTGAACATCCTACCGACGGCGATATACAACCGCTCTGTTTTACGAACAATATCATATCTAACAACACATCTTATAAAAATGCGGGGGGTATCCTGTATATTCTGAACAGGGTAAAAAACCCGGAAAGCATTAAGTTTGATAACAATAATATTCTCAACAACATCAATCTCGACGGTAAAGACGGATCGGGCGGAATGCTGATGGTAATTGATGAAGGGATGTATAATTTTTTCATGATAAGGAACTCGATATTTTGGGGAAATCTGAGGGGCACGAACATCAATGATATTTCTTCTTACCCTCAAATTTATCCCGGTAATTTTGTCAGATACAGCAATACAACGAACTATATCGAAGGTAACGGCAATATATCCTCTAATTCACTTTTCCAAAGGCCTGTAACATATGCCGGAGCCGACCCTTATGAAAATTATTTAAGGGGAGATTACCATATTTCGCTTGAGTCCCCCTGCGTTGATGCTGGAGACCCCAAAACTGAGTCATTTGAGCCTGACGGAAGCAGGGTGAACATAGGAGCCTACGGTAATACACTGGAAGCCGCGTTGACCCAGGGATCTTATGAAACGATCGTTTACACTAAACCTATCGAGCAGATACTGATAAAGCAGGGCGAAGCTGTCATGCTTGACTGCAGAAATCTGAAAGAAACAGCTTACATAAACAACCTTATAATTGAGGACGGCGGTCAGATATACCTTGCACCGTCAAACACGACTCCTGTTATTAATATCAAGACGCTCGAGACCTACGGGAAAAAGATCGGAGACCGCTATACGACAAAAATACAGAGAATGACTATACCCCAGGGAAATGAATTTCCTTTCAACACACTTCAGATCGAGAACATGTACTGCACCGGCGCTCAATTCAACGAGATGAACATATCAGTACTTTCAAACAACCCCTCGATCCTCAAGGATTCCCATGTCTATATATCCGAATACAATTCTGCACTATCAGGAGTCAGTATAGATTCTCCGGAATCATATGTGGAGAACAATATAGTGGATAATTTCGGTATTGGTATCTATTACGGAGGCCCGAAAAAAGAAGGGAAAGCTTCCAGAACCGGAAGAATAAGCAACAATACTGTAAGTTTTGACGCGGCGGAATCTACTAAAGAATCAAAGGCTAAAGGAATTGTAGTAGAGAACGCATCGGCGCAGGTATCAGGAAACAGTGTTATTAACCCGAATGAAGGTATTGAAGCATGTAACGCGTCCGGAAGAATGTCGAACAACACAGTCAGCTTTGACGCGTCAGAATCAACAAAAGCCGGCACTCTGAAAAAAGCAATAAACATTTACAACGGTTCCCAATACGAAGTTGACCACAACAGGATCTACTGCGATGACGGTGTCACAGCTTCTATTGCCGCTATAGAAGTTCATAACTCATTCATAAACTGCCATTATAATACCATAAAGTTCGGTAATTTCGACTCATCTAGAAATGACAGATACGCGTTCTATACTGAGAACCTTGGTGATAATTCGATCTTTATAAATAATACGGTATTTAATTCAGACATCGGCCTGTCTGATCAGTATAATCAGTACACTCTCAGGCTGATAAACAATATTTTCTTCGGCAAAGTGGCGAGCTATATAACATCCGATAAAAGGAACCTGTTCTTATTAAACAATGATATCGTAGGCACAATAGACTGGTCCGCGGTCGTCTATGAGGAGTTCACCATTTCTCAGGATCCCCAGTTCCAGTCAACAAAAATCAATGACTACTATCTCTGGAAAAGCTCACCCTGTATAAACAGCGGTAGGTATGAACCTGATTATCATGTGTACGGAGTGAACTGCTACGGAAGCGCGCCTGATATCGGAGCGGTCGAGTTCTATCAGGAAGAATCTTTTTATGCTCCGGCGAATGTTACCTGCACTGCGACATCCTCAAGTTTAACACTCTCATGGTCACCGGTTCCCGACGCCGTTTCATATACTGTCTACAGGTCTGAAAATCCTTATTCCGATTTCAAAGTTGTAAAATCTACGGCGCTGACAATCTGGACGGACAACACGGGAGGAGCGTCAAAATATTTTTATTATGTGACAGCTTCTAGGGACGGTAAAGAGTATGAAGACAATGAAGTTTTTGAAATTATCAAAAATACTGATCCTGAAAAGAAGAAGTTCGAGATAAAAACAAATCAAATTCTAAAATAACAAACTGGGGAGTATGTTATGAAAAAGATATTGTTCGGAGCTCTGCTGATAATCTTTGCGCTGTCGTATACCGCGACGATAACCTGGAGGGGAAGCGTATTCGTAAATTCTGATTTTACGGTAAGCTCGACAGACATTCTTGTTATTGAAGCGGGAACGCGAGTCAGGTTCGGATATGCTGTCAGGCTGATCGTTTACGGACAGATACAATCCCAGGGAACAGAATCCGATCCGGTTTATATGAGCCCTGTCGGAGAGAACTACTGGGGCGGTATCGAGATAAATTCAATGTCGGGAACAAGCCAGTTGAATTACACTGTGTTCAAGGCAATAGATGTGCCATGGGGAACCGGAAGAGGCGGTCTGACTTTCAACAACTCTTCGGTAAATGTGTCCAACTGCCGTTTTCTAAGCAATTACAGTGAATCAGGCGGCGCCATCAGGATCATCAGCGGCAACGTCAATGTCAGCGGTTCGTATTTTTACATGAACGGAGCCCCGGAAGGCGGGGCGATCTATGTCCTCAACGATTCTCCGTCATTCAGCCAGGTAAATATAAACGGCTGCCGCTTCGAGCATAATGACGCAGGGATTAAAGGGGGAGCGATCTTCGTTCAGGACACGCAAACTTCCAACAACATGGATCTCAATATAATAAAATGCCAAATGTTCGGCAATTACACCGGCGAAGGCGGAGCTCTGTACTATGACAATCAGGGACATATTGACCTTGAGTTCTCAAAATCAAAGATCTTCAGCAATAATGCAGACAGAGGAAGCGCGATCTTCATGAGATTCATGGAAATTATTCCGGGAAATATTCTGGCACAAAAGTTTTCCAACCTTATTGTTTTCAAGAACTTTGGAAGTTTGCAGTCAGGCGTTTTTATTGATATGGGTCTTACTCAGAACCCGCAGAATTTAAATTTTACAAATGTGACCGTAGCATATAACTCTGCCTCAGAAATCAATAAATGCGGGGTATATATAAAATCTAACGGAAATTTTCCCCGAATAAGGAACTCAATCCTCTGGAATAACACCAATTTCGTCGGAGAAAACAACTTCTTTATTGAAGACAGCACTTTCCCTTCTCCCAACATGGTCTTCAAATATTGCGACATTGGCGGTTTTCCTGCTGAACAACCCAACATCAGTGCCGACCCGATTTTCCTGAGAGCACCTCAAAGCTCGATGCCTCAGGAATTCGACATCGACACTTACGACTTTCACCTGTCAGTCCTTTCACCCTGCTATGATGCCGGTGATCCTGCAGAGCCGTGCTTTGAGCTTAACAGCTCAAGGGTAGATATGGGTGCTTACGGCAACACTATGGAATCAGTAAGACCGTTCACTACTGTTAACGCGGCAGATGTCAGCACTAACCTGGTAATCCCCGGCGGGCAGGCTGTTGTTCTTGACTTTCAGGGTAAGGCGATAAAAGCTTCATGGAATGACCTCGTTCTTAATTCAAACTCGGAAATATACATCAAATCCGCATACGATGCAGACTTCAGTTTTAAAAGGTTGATTGCAAATTCAAAATTTGACGGTGGAGTAGTGAGGATACACACTCTTGCCGAAACATCAACGACGGGCCAGAAGCTCACAGCGCCTCAGGAACTGGTCATAGAAGAGTCGGTCAATCTTTCAAATGCGGATTTCAACGATGTTAAGCTGAAATTCCAGAAGAACACTCCCATGACCGCGTCAGTTAATCTTAATAATACAAAATTCTTTACAAAAGACCGTACTATGCCTTATGCTGTTGAGATCATAACAGCAGACACGATCACTGTTGAGAACTCAAAATTTTTAAATTTCACGAACGGCGGAATTAAGATAGGCACAGATAACCCGATAAATAAGTCGAAAGCTTCAGGCAGGATATCCAATAATACAGTAAGTTCCGATGCATCTGAATCTACAAAAGATAAAGCCGGTAAAAGAGTGGGATTGGAGATAGCGAACGCCCACATGGATGTGGAGAACAATTCCATTGAGGGCGGCGACGAGGGAATAGCGATGAAAGCTAATTCGAGCGGCAGAATTACGAATAACACCGTAAGCTTCGACGCGTCTGAATCTACAAAGGGCTACATTAAAAAAGCCATTACAGTATCCGGCAATTCAACACCGTCAGAGATCTCAGGCAATACGATCTTCAGTTATGACTATTCAAGCACGACTGATGTCATCGGAATAGAAGTCAACTGTTCAAGCACAAAAATACTTTACAATAAAATGTATTACGGATCCGCTCCGTCCGGATGCCCGAGGACAGGTATCAGCATTATTGACACACCCGGCACGACGGATATTATAAACAACACTATTCACGGTCCTTTCACGGCTTTCAACATTTCATACTCTGTTGCTCCCGTACCGGTCAATGTGATAAACAATATTTACTGGAGCTATAATTCTCCCTATACTACAATCAACGACACAACAGAAGTCGCTTTCTTAAACAACTGTTTTATTGATTCGACGAATATTTCAGGATCAGGAAATATTTTCGCAGACCCCAAGCTTGATTATGTATGGGAAGGCGATTTTTCATTATCTTCAACATCTCCCTGTATAAACGCGGGAATTGTAGTTGACAGCGTGCATGTATTCCCCGAAAGTAAATCATTTTATTATTACGGTTCTGCGCCGGACATGGGTGCCGAAGAATATTATCAGGAACTTTCTTCTCCGTCAAATCTAACAACAGAAGTCTCAGGCGGGAACATCAGTTTCGGATGGGATGCCGTACCCGGTTATCCGTACTACAAGATCTACGCTTCGAACGATCCTTACGGTACATTCACTGTAGTCGATCACACGGCCTCTTTAACTTATACTTCCGCGATCACAGACAAGAAATTCATTTATGTTGTCGCGACCACGGAACCGCCTTCAAAAATATATTCTGCAGATACTGCTGAAACAAAAGAAGCAAAAGTTCTTACTCCGAACAGGAAAATGAGATCATTCAGGGTCAATCAAAGCGACATGAAGAAATAAAAACAGGCCTGATTTATAAGCCCCTTCGTCACGGGGCTTTTTTTATGCTTGAGTTTTTATCATATTTTTCTTAATTTGATCTGAATTTAAGCGGAGTGATCTATGTATTCGGAAGAAAGACCGTGGGGCAGTTTTACCATTCTTGAAGAAAGTGACAGATATAAAGTTAAAAGAATAGATGTCATACCCGGACAGAGGCTAAGCTATCAGTCGCACAAAAAAAGAGACGAATTGTGGATGATTGTTCAGGGTAAGGCCGTGATAACTCTTGACGGGAAAGAGATAGAAAAGAGATACGGGGAATTCGTTACGATCAAAAAAGAACAGAAACACAGGATTGAAAACAGAGAGACTGAAAAAGTCGTATTCATCGAAATTCAGACAGGCGATTATTTTGGAGAGGATGACATTATCAGATATCAGGACGATTACAGCAGAGTTTGACATTAATATTTACAAAATTCTTAATTATTTTCTCTTGACTATAAAGACCAATATCTTTATTTTTATCGCGCTTTTAATTTAAATCAGAATTTAATAATAAATTGGAGGAAAAATGAAAGCCTATCACGCCAGGGACATAAGAAATATCGCGATCGTCGGGCACAACTCCGTCGGTAAAACGGTATTGGCTGAGAGCATAGCTTTCCACACAGGCAAGATCACGCGAATGGGCAGCATCGACGAAGGAACAACTTTGTCAGATTATTCACAGAACGAGATCGAGAAAAAATATTCGATAAGGTCCACCTTTATCGCGATAGACAATAAAGACATTAAGTACAACCTGATAGACTGTCCCGGTTACGCCGATTTCATCGGCGAGACGCACGGGGCGATAAAAGTCGCCGACTCTGTTCTTCTAACAGTTTCAGCGGCGAGCACACAGGGCACAGAGGTCGGGACAGAGATGGGGTTCGAGATCGCTCATCACCAGAAAAAACCTCTGGCGTTCTTCATCAACAAGTGCGATTACGAGAACGCGGATTATGATAAAGTCGTAAGCGATCTCCAGAAAGCTTTCTCTACTTCGGTGACAGAAGTCCAGTTCCCGATTGGAAAAGGAGAGAATTTTCACGGAATCGTCGATATATTCGACATGAAAATGTATGTGATGGAGAACGGCAAACCGGTCGCCAAAGATATTCCCGAAAATGTAAAATCTAAGGCTGAAGAGATCAAATCGGCGCTGGTGGAGAATATCGCGGGATCGGACGAGGCTTTAATGGACAAATATCTAGACGCGGGCGAACTTACCCCTGAGGAATTCAATACCGGATTTAAGAAAGCGTTCACTGAAGGAGCCCTCTTCCCTGTTTTCTGCGGAAGCGCGATTAAAGGTATCGGCATCCATTCTCTTATGGACAAATTCGACACGATATTCCTTTCACCGGCGGATATTAAGACAACCGTTATTGATAAAGACGGGGAAAAGGAAATCGATACTGAAGAGAACAAACCGTTCAGCGCGTTCGTATTTAAGACAGTAGCTGAAGCTCATGTTGGAGACATGACATTCTTCAAAGTGCTGACCGGTAAACTTTCAGGCGGAGCCGACATTAAGAACGGCGACAACTCGGAAAGGGTAGGCCAGATCAATATAGTTACAGGTAAGACACGCCACGAGATACAGGAAATATACGCTGGCGATATCGGCGCAGTGGTAAAGTTGAAATACACTAAAACGAATGACACTCTGACTGACAAACCAGTCACATACACTATAAAACCGATGGAAATACCCAAACCGCTTATGTGGGAGGCTGTCCGGACAAAAGATAAAAAAGACGACGCCAAGATCGGCCAGGCGCTTTCCGCACTTGCCAATGAAGACCCTACATTCGGATATTCGATCGATCCTGAGCTTCACCAGACAATAATCCACGGTCAGGGAATGAAACACATAGAAACTATGATAGAAAAACTCAAAGAAAGATTCAGCATAGAGATCGATGTTGGTGAGCCGAGAATACCATACAGAGAGACGATTACTGCCAAAGCGGAAGGATCTTACAGGCACAAAAAGCAGTCGGGCGGTAAAGGCCAGTTCGGCGAGGTTCACATGAGGATCAAACCCAAGGCAAGAGGCGAAGGTTATAATTTTGTCGACTCTATCGTCGGAGGGTCCATCCCGGCCAGGTTCATCCCCGCTGTTGAAAAAGGTATTGCCGAAACAATGGTCACAGGTGTTATTGCAGGCTCTAAGGTAGTTGACCTTGAAGCAGAACTCTTCTTCGGTAAATTCCACGACGTTGACTCTTCGGAGATGGCGTTTAAAATAGCTTCGAGAATGTGTTTTAAGGACCTGTTCAAAAAAGCCAACCCGATCCTTCTCGAGCCAATTTATACAGTAAAGATCTCGGTTCCCGAGGAATACACCGGTGATGTCATGGGCGATATCTCCTCAAAAAGAGGAAGGCCGGAAGGTATGGAATCCAAGGCGGGCAAGCAGATAATAACCGCGAAAGTGCCGTTAAGCGAACTTTACAGATATGCGGTCACTCTCAGAACGATGTCTCAGGGTAAAGGTTCTTTCGAGCTGGATTTCAGTCACTATGAACTTGTACCTTATGATGTTCAGCAGAAGATCGTTGAGAAATACGAGGCGACCAAAGGTCAGGAAGAGGAAGAATAGAATGAATATTCAGATGGTTGACATGAAAAAAATGTACGAGGAGATCAGGTCAAGAGTTGAACCGAAGGTCTCCGAGGTACTCTCGGGCGGATATTATATCGGTGGACCCGAACTTAAAGCTTTTGAGGATAAAGCCGCCGCATATATCGGCGTGAAACACGCAATAGGCTGCGCGAACGGAACGGATGCGCTTCAGATCGCCATGATGGCGCTCGGGATCGGGGCCGGCGACGAGGTGATCACTACTCCCTTCACTTTTATAGCAACAGCCGAAACGATAAGGATACTCGGCGCGACATCGGTCTTTGTAGACATTGATCCGGAGACATACAATATCGATCCTGAAAAGATCGAAGCGGCGATCACACCAAAGACGAAAGCCATCATACCTGTCCACCTCTACGGGCAGGCTGCGGATATGGACAGGATCAATGAGATCGCGAAAAAACACTCGATCCCGGTTATAGAAGATAACGCACAGGGTTTCGGAGCGAAATACAAAGGCAGAATGCTCGGTTCAATGTCGGCTGTAGCTACCGTGAGCTTTTATCCGGCAAAAAACCTCGGCGCCGCCGGAGACGGAGGGCTTATGCTGACCGACTGCGATGAACTTGCCGCAAAAATCAGAATGATCGCCAATCACGGTCAGAACGAAAGGTATAAGCACCATGTTCTGGGCGTGAACTCAAGGCTGGATGCGATCCAGGCCGCGATACTAAACATAAAGCTCGATTTCCTTGATGCGTGGAACGGGAAAAGAAGAAAGGCCGCAGCCAGATACAAGAAGAACCTTGAAAGCACCGCGATAATGCCTTTCGAACATCCAGATAATTACCACATTTATCACCAGTTTTCGATACAGGTGAAATCGAGAGACGATCTTCAGAGGCATCTGACGGAAAATAAAATACCGTCGGCTATCCACTATCCCATCCCTCTTCACCTCCAGCACGCGTTCTCGGACATGGGACTGAAAAAAGGATTTTTCCCGTTATCGGAAAAAGTTGCGGAGGGAATAATCTCTCTTCCGATGCACCCGCATATAACGGATGAGGAGATAGATTTCATATCCGACAAGATCAAAGAATTTTACAAGTAGATATCAGGGGGGCGGATGCCCCCTTTTTTTATGCCTGTTCTATGGCAGGTTTCTCAACTTCCTTCATGAAACGCCTTATTATCATTACGAGCACTATCACTATAGATGCGCAGATGATAAATCCTGCCCTGCCTCCCCATCTGTCAGAGACCCAGCCGGCAAAAAGGTTCCCGAAAGGCGTTACGCCTCCAAAGACCATAGTGTATACGCTCATCACTCTTCCTCTGAAACCCGGATCTGAATTCAACTGAAGCGTGGAATTTACCGATGTAAAGAACATGAGGTTAGATATGCCGAGAACGACCAGAAATACCGCGGCCATGGCAAAATTGAATGACAGACCGACAAAGATCATTGATATGCTTAAGGCGTAAGGACCGTACCTGATAAGTTTTTTCTGGTCCAGCCTGTTGGAGAATGAGGCGACAGTTAGCGCGCCGATTATTGAACCTACTCCGAGAGATGAAAGAAGGTATCCGAATCCCTGGGCGCCTGTACCGAGCACGCTCTTTGCCAGGACAGGTACCAGTATGTTGAAATTTATAGCGAAAAGCGAAACAATTGAGAGTACGAGCAGAGGCCTGAACAGTATCACTTTCCCTCTGATATATCTCAAACCTTCTTTTATTTCAATAAGAACGGCTTTATTAACGCTTTTTGCGCCGCTTATTACTCTCGGTGTTATAAAATAAACGCTTATAAGTACAGCGGTATAAGAAAGCGTGTTTATCAAAAAACAGAACCCGATCCCGGCCTTGGCTATCAAAAATCCTCCTATTCCCGGACCGACGATCCTTGCAAGGTTGAATGTAACCGAATTAAGAGCGATCGCGCTTGTCAGGTGATGCCTGCCCACCAGTTCCATCATGAAAGACTGACGCGTGGGCATATCCAGCGTCCTGACGAATCCCATGAGCACGGAAACCGTCGCAATGTGCCAGAATTTCACAGTACCTGTTAGAACCAGAGCCGTCAATATGCCGGCCAGGACCATAGCCACGCTTTGAGCCATAAGAATAAGCTTCTTCTTTGAATAACGGTCAAGATAAACGCCGGCGAAAAGTGAGAAAAGCATAACAGGCGTGAATTCAAGAGCGCCGATCATACCCAGAAGAAACGGCGAACCCGTAAGGTCATACACAAGCCATGCCTGAGCAGTCGTCTGCATCCATGTGCCTGAAAGAGACACTCCCTGCCCCGTCCAGAAAAGCCGGTAGCTCCTGTGCCTGAACGCCGGGAACACACGCTTGATGTTGTATTTTATTAACCGGGGCCCGGGTATCATTTATTTATCTTCTTGTATCCACTTTTTCCAGACTTCCTGAGCGTCGCCTACAGTGGTTTTTTTCCCGTTTCGCACGATCGGGAGTTTGAGCATTTCCTGATTCGCGAGAAGCTCTTCTGTTGCGTTGAAGCTCAGGTAAGCGAACTTATTTTTATAGAGCTTCGAATCCTTATCAATAAGGTTCTCTGCCCCGCCGACGCCTGATAGAACAGCCTCAAGCTCTCCCCTGCTCATCGGCTTTTCGTCAAGATCTACCGAATGGAATTTTATTCTCCGCTCTAAAAAAAACCTTTCCGCCTTTTTCGTCAGGCTGCTTTTCTTTCTGCCGAATATCTGAATGTTCATTACAAAGCTGCTCCCTAGAATGTCGTCGTATCCGCGAAATTGAAGTCCTTGATCAGCATCGTGGGTACTTTCACATTCGGCGACATGTTCTCTTCTTTTCCGAGCAGTAGAATGTTTTTAGTGGCTTCGTGAATTATCTGATTGAACCTGAGATTATTTACCGAGTGTTTGATCTTTCCGTTCTCGAAATAGTAAATTCCGTCCCTTGTAAGACCCGTTATCTCGTTCTTTCTGGTGCTCACATTCCTGATATACCAGAAATTGTTTATTATGAGACCGTTCTTTACCTTTTTCATCATCTCTTCTTCGGTGGATTTTCCGCCTCTTATTATGGTATTTGGAATGAATTTTGGTTCAATGCCGATTTTCTGGGCGTACGAGCGGTCACACCAGAGTTCGTTCAAAATCCCATTCTTAATCCAGTCTACATTAGTCGCAACAATACCTTCGCTAACAAACGGATTTGCGGTAAGTCCTTTTTCATCCAGCTTTGAGATAAGCGAGAAGTTCTTGCCGAACATATTTTTGCCTATCTGACCGGCCATAGCTGTGATGCCGTAATCCGCGTTCTTTCTGTCAAAGAAATAAAGCAGGAAGCTGAAGAAATTTAAAACTGCCTGCGGCCTGAGTATGACATTGTACTGGCCGGCTTCGATTTTTTTGGGCGAGGTAAGCGCGTCGAACTGGGAGTTTATCAGTTTTATCTCGTCTTTTACCTTGTAGTCCTTTATATCCTTAACGCTTCTGTCGACCTTGGTTTCTCTGCTTTTATTATCAGCCATGGTCATTGAATTGCCGAACTCGGAGGATGAATCAAAGCCTTCAAAACCGTTCTTCGTTTTCATATAAAAATCGGTTACCCTCTTTGTTACGAGGCCCGAAATAAAGGCTTTCTTCTGTTCCGCGTTGTCAACTACAGCTTTGATAAC
Organism: uncultured Bacteroidia bacterium; assembly: GCA_964648295.1. GTDB lineage: Bacteria > UBA4055 > UBA4055 > UBA4055 > UBA4055 > UBA4055. Next base: position 102,847 of record CAZYNH010000008.1, read on the forward strand.
CGTTATCATGTCCTTCATATCCGCTTTAGCTGTATTCTCACTGACGTTATCAGTTTTGGGTATCTTAGTTTTTTTTGCGCTCGGCACATATTCGGGATCAGGCTTGTTCAGTTTCGCAATATTCTGAGCCCTTTCGATCATATTCTTAAGGTCATCTTCCTTTAATGAATTGATCCTCGCCATTCCCGTTTTATTCCCGTATGCAACACTCAGTCTGACAGTGTATTTTACGCCGGACATATTCTGAGTTATCATGTTCTGAGCGTACCTGGTGTTCTGCTCGTCGGACCTGTAAATAAAGAACGAATAATCGTCGGCTGTGCAGTTCTTCTCAATGTACTTTGCAGCTTTCTGGAATTCTTTTATCATTTTGAACCTCCGACCCTGATGTTTTTAAATCTCGCCGTTGATGCTCCGTGAGTCATTCTCGCGGTCTGCATCGGCTGTCCTTTTCCGCAGTTGGTCACTCCGAAATCCTGCCAGTATCTGTCGTCGCAGATAGCGTCGCATGAATTCCAGAATTCGGGATTGTTCGATTTATACAGAACATCCTTGAGCGGACGAACTTTTTTGCCGTTTTTTATTTCCCAGAACATATCTCCCCCGAACTGGAAATTGACCCTGTGCTGGTCTATCGAGAACGAGCCTCTGCCTTCAATGTATATCCCGTCTTCTGTATCGGATATAAGCTCCTGCGGCGACATTTTTTTCTTGCCGGGCTCAAGGTAAAGGTTCGGTATTCTGTTGATCGGAAAATCGTAGTAGTTAGTGGCTCTGGAGCAACCCCTGCTCATGCCGTCGTCCAAAAACGGCCTTGAATCTCTGGTCGAGCCGTATTCGTTGAATATACCGTCCTTGACGATATACCATTTCTGACCCGGAACTCCGTCGTCGTCGTAGCCTGCGGTCGCGAGCCCGAACGAAAGAGTGTTGTCGCCGATAAAGTTGACGATCTCTGAACCGTATCTGTATTTCTTCAGCTTCTCAGGCGTTGCGAACGAAACACCCGCCATGTCGGCTTCCCAGCCCAGCACCCTGTCAAGCTCAGTTGGGTGTCCCACGCTCTCGTGCATGGTCAGGCCCAGGTGATTCGGGTTCAGGATCAGGTCCCTTCTCCTGATCTCGCCGGGTTCATCGGCTTCAAGCTTCATTATCGCTTCTTCGGCTATTTGCGGGGCCTTGTCGAGAAGGTTCATCTTGAGGATGTGTTCCCAGCCTGCCGCATATCCGCCGTCGTCATGCGAACGGGACTGCGAATCTTTTTCGTTCACGGCTGTGGCAGTTATCATCGGGTAAACATAATAAATATTCGAGTGGATCATAGAACCGAGCGTAGAGGCGAAATACTTGTCGTCGTTGAAACTCTCCAGCATGAAAAAAGCCCTCTTTATCTTGGCGTAGTTTAGCAGCGTTTTGTTGACTTCGAGCATCAGATCAACTTTCTCTGTGAGCGGAACGCTGAACGGGTCGATCTGAATTTTTGTAGAGTAGGTATCGATATACCCTCTTTCAGGAGCCAGCGTCAGGCCTTTTCCCTTTCTGATCTTTGCGGAAAGTTCAGCTACCTTAACCGCCGATTCGACTGTCTTTTTTACTTCATCGTTCGTAAAGATGTTGGAGTGGGCGAATCCCCAGGCTCCGTTCTTCATTACCCTGATACCGTAACCGTGCTCGACATTCATGCTGGTGTTCTTCAGACTCAGGTCAACAAGGTATATCGTTTCCCTTCCCGTTCTCTGAATTCTGATATCGGCATAGTCGGCACCCAGGCTCTGAGCATGATCCAATGCTACAGAAATATGATCCATTTATACCTCCGGGCTGTTTATTTCAATATTGTAATAATACACAATAAAACGCCTGATATCAATCAAATAATGATGAAATGCCTGATTTTGCGGATAAAAAAAGCCCGGATTTGACCGGGCTTCAAGTTCTTTCGCGAAACTTATCAGGCGAAGATCGCACCGTTGATAAGGAAAGTTACCGCGAATGCCACGATAGCGTAAAGCTCCGGGAACACCGCGAGTACCAGCGTTTTACCAAACACGTCGTGTCCCTGTCCTATTCCGGCTACGCCGTTAGCGGCGATGCCGCCCTGCTGTACGGCGGATACAAGAGCTACAGCGCCCAGCGCAAGTCCCGCGCCGAAAACGCCCATACCCTGCAGCAGAGTTATTTCCGCGGTCACATTTGAATACATTATGAAGAATCCGCCGAAACCGTAAAGCCCCTGTGTTCCCGCAAGCGCGGAAAGAACCATACAGTTACCGAAAGCGTCTTCCCTTTTCTTGATCGTTCCTATAGTGGCGTTCCCGGCTACAGATACACCTATCGCGCTTCCGATCCCTGAAAGTCCGACCATCAGACCGAGGCCGATATAGGCCATAATGAGCGGCAGCGTCATTACTGTTTCAACTGCTTTTACTGCTTCTTCCATTTTTTTCTCCTGGATTTATTAAATTTCTTAGTTTATTTAAACACTTTTTCTGAACGGTTTATACTCTTTTCCTCCTCCTGTCCAGCCGGCGTTCTTATAGAACTCTACAAATGTAAGACGCATCGGGTGAACAAGTGATCCGAGGCCGGAAAGCAGGATGTTGCCTATATGCCCTATTATAAGGAAGACAATAAAAATCAGCCATCCTATATAGGGGATATTCAAAAACTCGGCCGCGATGTTGTTTATAACAAGTCCGAGAATAGCGCCGGAAACTCCGAGCGCGAAAAGCCTAATATAACTTAAGACATCTCCGAAGAGTCCCGTAATGTCATACAGCTGCCACATCCCTTTAAGTATTCTGATGACCAGATTAGCCTTAGGATCGTTGAAGAGCAGTATGAGCGCCACGCCTACGAGGGCTGTCTTGCCCGCGATACCTGATACAGTATCGAGATAAGTCATTTCCGCGATCTTTTCAGGAGCGACCTTCAGATATGCCAGAACGGCCTTCATTCCCATCGAAACGAAACTGAGGACGAGTATCATCCAGCCCATTGTCGATACTCCGTAGATAAAACTGCCGTTCTTTCTGATCAGGTTGGCCATTTTAATGCACATCCCGAAAAGTATCTGCACGACTCCCAGACCCAGCGCGAGCCAGAACATGGAGTTGCTGTCTAAGAACATATCTTTGAACTTAAGATCCGTCTCTATCAGGTTTATGCCGAAGAATGTGCCTCCGACAGTGCCCATAATGATCGTCATCAGGCCGAGCAGCTGTACAAGCGTAAGCATCGGCTTCCATTGCCTGTCCAGCTTGAATTTCAGAACGGTACCTGTTGTGATAAGTACTATTCCGTAACCCGCGTCGCCGAGACAGAACCCGAAGAAAAGCATGAAGAAAGGCGCGAAGAAAACAGTCAGATCAATTTCATTATAGGAAGGAAGGGAAAACAGCCTGCCTATCGGCTCGAACATCTTTGCAAAATAACCGTTCTGCATAAGAATGGGAACTTCAGGAACTTCCTCCTCTACAGGTTCTCTCTCAAGATAGACGGTTCTTTTAGATTCGAAATAATCTTTAGCCTTCTGTTCACCCGTTACAGGTATCCATCCTTCAAGCAGCATCAGCTTGTAATCAGCGGCGGGTGTAGCCTCATCATATATCTTCATGTACTGTTTTTCATTCTCTATCTCTCCGCGGAGATATTCAAGGGTCGCTATATTATCATGCGCGAATTTTGACAGTGTTTCATTGTCCTTTGCTATCCTTGTTCTGAACTCATTTATCTCAGCCTGAATATCTGAAACAGACCTTTCGAACATCTTCACTTCTTCGGCTTTTATATCAGGTTCCTCGCCGGTGCGGAAGAATACAGCGAAATTGAGATTGCCGCCGCCGAACGATATTTTCTCTACCGCATATTTATCTGCCCATTCCTCATTAAAGGACTTGGGGTTTATGCTGAAAAGCTTAACCTCGATACCCTCGTCTTTGAGCTTCTTAACGGTCGAAACCGAAAAATCACCCCATACCGATTGAGCGTTAAGCTCCTTGTTGAGCTGGTGAAGCTTCTGGTGGTTCTGGTCGATGTCGAGATAAAGTTTCTCGACCTCTTTTACAAGGCTTTCGGCGTCTGCGTTCTTTTTTATGTCTTTAGAATAATTTCCGTCATTTACCTTTGTTTTGAGGTGTTTTACTGAAAAATCGATCCTCTTAAGGAAATTTATTTTTTCTCTGACGGACTCGGCCGATACATCCTTTTTCTCGGTGATGTGTACTATGCCCAGATCCTGAATTTCCTTTAAAAAACCCTGATACTCTCTGTGATATATCACGAAAGAGTATTTTTTCATTTTTACGATCATGAGGCCTCCATCATCTGACGCGTTTTAACTATCTTCTGCGATGATTTCGACAGGTTCTCCTCATCCTCCATGAACCTCTTTATCTTTAACAGAGCCTCCTGGAAACCCGGTATCTGAACTTTCTCGTACAGATTTACCTTCTGCGTCGTTTTCCGTCTCGCTTTTTCAAGCAGTTCCATCTTTACGGTATAAACTTCTTTCTCGATCGCTATTGTAACAATATGCTTGAGAATGTTTATGCCGTCATAGAACCATACCGGTGATTCGAACAGCGAGAATTCCTTTATAGAGAAAATGATGTCGATAAGTACGGGCGTTTTTACTCCCGCAATCTTTTTAACATCGAGCTTTACATCGTCAACCCTGACAAGGCCGGGTTCGAACTCGTTCCACAGGCTTCTCATTCCTTCGTATTTCATAATATCGGCCCTGAGTTCGCCGTCCAGCGCGTTGATCTTGTCCTTAGCCTTCTTGACCTCCATCCTCAAAGCTGATTCCTTGTTCTTGATCGTGGGAAGAGCGCGCACCCTGATCTTGAGCTGCTTGTTGAGGTTCTGCATCGATGTTTTATTGTATTGAAATTTTATTGCCATTTATTTACCGTTTTTTTAAGGTCTATTTCTTCGGCCAGTATTTTTCAACAAGCTCGTCCTTGATCCCTATCTCTGTCTTGTTAAAGTGCTCCGCGAAGAGTCTCCAGCCTGTATCGAGCATACTGTCAATGTCAATATTGATATCTATGGCCAGAAGCTCCTTCGAATAGTCTTTCGCGAATCTCAGAGTCCTTTCGTCATAGTCGTTAAGATCGAATCCGTTCTCGAGTTTGGTCTTGGCGTTAGCCGCATCCGCGAAAAGCCTGATAGCCGCGTTCATCACCTGCGGATGGTCTTTTCTTGTCTGCTTTCCGATAACGAGCTGTTTTAATCTTGAAAGGGATCTGAACGGATCCACTATTACTTTACCGATGTCGGTGTCCCTTCTTAAAAAGAGCTGACCTTCTGTTATGTAACCCGTGTTGTCCGGGATCGCATGGGTAATATCTCCGCCTGACAGCGTTGTTACGGCGATGATCGTTATCGAACCGCCCTCAGGGAACTGGACGGCTTTCTCGTATATCTTTGCTAGATCAGAATAAAGCGAACCGGGCATACTGTCCTTTGACGGTATCTGATCCATACGGTTCGATACGATCGAAAGCGCGTCGGCGTACAGCGTCATGTCGGTTAAGAGAACGAGCACTTTCTGGTGTTTTTCATGCGCGAAATACTCCGCGGTAGTAAGCGCCATATCGGGTACCAGCAGCCTTTCTACCGGAGGATTCTCCGTGGTATTTATAAAACTGATTATCCTGTCAAGAGCGCCGGCATTGTCGAATATGTTCTTGAAGAATAGATAATCGTCGTTGGAAAGACCCATGCCGCCCAGGATTATCTTATCGGCTTTCGCTCTCAGCGCCACCATTGCCATGACCTGGTTGAAAGGCTGGTCAGGGTCGGCGAAGAACGGGATCTTCTGGCCTGTAACAAGCGTGTTGTTCAGGTCAATGCCGGCAATACCGGTCGGAATAAGCTCCGAAGGCTGCTTCCTTCTCACGGGATTCACGGACGGGCCGCCGATCTCAACTTCTTTTCCTTCAACTGCCGGACCGCCGTCTATAGGGTCGCCGTAGGCGTTGAAAAACCTTCCGGCAAGATCATCGGACACTTTAATTGTCGGAGCCTTTCCCATAAAAACAACTTCGGCGTTCGTCGGGATGCCTTCCGTTCCGGAGAATATCTGCAGGGTTACGCTCTCACCCTGGATCTTGACTACCTGAGCGAGTCTTCCGTTCACAAGAGCTATCTCTTCATAGCCCACGCCTTCCGCTTTCAATGAACAGGTGGCTTTGGTAACCTGAGTTATCTTTGTATATATTTTCTGAAAAGCTGAAGTTTCCATTTAAACCGCCTTTCTTTCGTTAATTTTATCGTTTATCTGCTTTAAGTAGCCGTCGAATTTCTCTGACTTGTATTCACAGTAGTTCATCTGCTTGAAGAGGTTGATTATGGCTTTGAAGAAAGGGTTAACTTCCTCAAATGACCTGAAATTGAATTTCGTGTGATAGATCTCAAGCACCCGCTCCAGCATAAATTCCTGCCTTTCGAACGGAGTTGATTTGTCAATAGTGTCGAACGCGTCCTGCTGAAGTATCACAAAGTCTAAAACTTCTGCCTTCCAGAACCTTTCGTGGTATTCAACCGGTACTCCGTCATCTCCAAGAATGTTTATCTGCTCGGACGCTTCTCTTCCTCTCAGCAGAATATCTTTTGAAAGCGAGACCATCTCGACCCAGTTCTCAGAAATATTTTTCTTCAGATATTCCTGTATTTCCGGGTACTCAAGATATTTTGAATATGAATCGATCGGGTCGATCGCGGGATATCTTTTACTGTCCGCCCTGTCCTGATTCAGAGCATAAAAACATCTCGCGGCTTTTTTTGTCGATTCCGTTACAGGCTCTTTAAGGTTACCGCCGGCAGGCGAAACTGTTCCGAGGAACGTTATCGAGCCCGTCTGGCCGTTATTGAGGTAAACGAACCCCGCTCTTGAATAGAAGTTCGAAATGATAGCGGGAAGGTCCATCGGGAAAGCATCCGGCCCTGGCAGCTCCTCCATCCTGTTCGACATCTCTCTTAACGCCTGAGCCCATCTTGAAGTGGAGTCGGCGAGCAGAAGCACTTTCAAGCCCATCGCCCTGTAATACTCGGCAATCGTCATACCGGTGTAAACAGAGGCTTCCCTCGCTGCTACAGGCATATTGGATGTATTGCAGATTATCGTCGTTCTTTCCATCAGCTTTCTTCCCGTCCTGGGGTCTTCCAGCTCAGGGAACTCGGTGAATATCTCAACCACCTCGTTAGCCCTTTCTCCGCAGGCTGTCACTATGATCATATCAGCTTCCGCCTGCTGCGAGACCGCGTGCTGGAGCACTGTCTTGCCGCATCCGAAAGGTCCCGGAATGAACCCTGTACCTCCTTCCGCCAGCGGGTTTAAGGTGTCCATTGTCCTTACGCCCGTTTCCATTATCCTGAAAGGTCTCGGTTTTTCTTTATATGCTTTGATCGGCATCTTCACAGGCCATTTCTGCATCATGGTCACTTCAATATCCTTTCCTTTCTCGTCAGTTATGACCGCGACCCTGTCTTTTGCCTTGTATTTTCCTTTAGCGTTAACGCTTTTTACTGTATAGCTGCCTTCCAGCTTGAACGGCACCATTATCTTATGCGGCATCCAGCCTTCAGTTATTTCTCCCAGCCAGCTTCCCGCCCCGACCCTGTCGCCCGCCTTGGCGATCGGAGTGAAATCCCATTCAGCTTCCGGATCGATAGCCTCAGTATATTCGCCTCTTTTCAAGAAAACGCCTTTCATCCTGTCGAGGTCGTTCTGAAGGCCGTCATAGTTCCTTGAAAGAATGCCCGGTCCCAGCGTTACTTCAAGCATATGACCCATGAATTTCACCTCGGCCCCTATCTTCAGACCTCTGGTGCTTTCGAACACCTGAGTGTAGGCCTTGACTCCCATGATCTTGATAACCTCGGCCATCAGATCGGTGCCTTTGAGATTGATGTAGCAGATCTCATTCTGGGAAACAGGTCCGTCAGCCTCAACTATCACCAGATTGGCGATGATCCCCGTTACTTTTCCTTTTGTAGCCATCTTCTACCCTTTTATTAAAATTTATTTTTTTCCGAATTCTTCCGGGAATTTAAAATCGCTCTGCAGTTCATCAATGAATTTATAGAAAAGCTCTTTTCCCGCAGCAGGATCAAGCGAGATCCACCTCTCAACGATCATCAGCTTTATATAGTACGATATCAGTTTGTCGACAGTGAAATATTCGAAGAATGTCATTTCGTCGAGCCATTCCCATCTGAACATATCCAAAGCTTTTTCTCTTTTTATCAGATCATCCGTCTCGAAAATGGAGAGCAGTTCCTCGATATAAGGGAGGTCTCCTCCAAGCCCGAAATCCCTTGAACCGCTTTTCATCAGTGTCTCTGCGGTACCGTTGGCCCTGATCATTTCCTTTTCGATGTTCAGTCCGTGCTTTCTGGCGTTCAGAGCGGCCATTATGTTTTTAATATTAAGCTCAAGATCGAACCATTTTCTTACTATCCCGTTGGCGGATGAGAGAACAAACTGATAGTATAGTACTGTCAGCCTTTTCTTGTCCACTTCCTCGTCGAACTCCTCGGAATTATACTCATCGATGAACTCAGCGATGTAGCTTACAGCATTATCCGGTTCTTCCATTATCTCGTCAATCCTGTCTTCTGAATATATCCCGCCCGGAATGTATTTGTGCTCATGTCCTACAAGTTCGCTATAGATGTTCTCATTATCTGTCTTAAGGCTGAACAGCTCGAAGTATCTGAAATCCTTTGCGGGTAGAAATTCCTTCATGTCTGAAAGAAACTGCCCGGATCCGTAAGACAGCTTGGTATCTTCGAGCGTTATGTTCGGCAGCCCCGCTACAAGGCAGTAGTACTTTCGGGACATTTATTTTCCTCCGAACAGAAACTCTATCGTTTTAGGCTTCATGTATTTCTTAAAAAAATTCTCAAAATCTTTATCAGTGAAACTTAGCTTGTAGCTTCCGTCTGCCGGCCCGATCTTAAATCCTTTGTCAATATCCTGCCCCGCCTCAATTAAAAGTCCGCCGTCGAGCAGCTTTTTAGCGTTCGCTTTAAGATAGTTTCCGAGCTCTTCCTTATCTTTTTCAGGAAGCGTCACAGAAATATCCATCCCTTTAGACTGATCCTCAAAGAAATTTTTGACGGAGATCTCAATAATCTTTTTCATAAAATCTTTATCTGTTAAAGCGGCCGAAACAGAATCTTTAGCGATCTTTGCCGTTATGATCTCCGATATTCTCTGCTTGACTTCGCTTATTGCCTGATTCGAGGCAAGTTTCATTTCCGACTGACCGTTTCTGATCATCTCGTCAGCCTTTTTCTTAGCTTCGGCTGTGATCCTTTCAGCTTCGGCTTTTGCTTTAGCTATGACTCCGTCTGATTCTTTTTTCGCTTCAGCGATAAGTATGTCGCCTTCCTGTTTTGCTTTAGCAACGCCTTCCGAATAGATCTTTTCCGTCAGTTCCTGGAGTTTCTTTTCCATTTATCCGTCTCCGGTTTATAATTTATAATTATACAATGTGACTAACTGATATTTCAAAGGTGCTAAATAAAATTTATGTGATGACAAATGTCAAGTTATTTTTTTAGTCCGAAATCGGGTAATTAAAATAAGGTGAGAACAGATCCCTGAGACTCGAAAGAGAAGCGTCAATGTGCATCGGAACCGTTTTTGCGTAAATATCGAGCGTCACTATGGCGTTTATTGTGGAATCGGTCTTTGAAGCATCCCTGAGCCTGGACGCCATCGCTGTATTCACTATACCGATGTTCCTGTATATGGTATTAAGTCCTTCAAGGTCATTTTCGAATTTTTTTCCTTCTTTTGCCAGAAAATACTGGGCGAGCAGATACATCGAAGTTGCCCTGTATATTGTGTTTTCCTTGTCGGCAAGAGGAAGATGGAAATACGCCATAGGTTTGAAAAATGCCAGATGCGGACATCCGGATGCAGCCGAAACAAGTCCCATCATAGCGCTCACGCCCTTCTGAACAGTCGTATACTGAGTTATCTCTTTTCCGTCCATTTTAACGACAAGCTTTGTTTTTTCAAACGATTTTAACCCGTCGAAGAACTGAACCATATTTATCAGCGATACCGCCATGGGACAGTCCGGGTTTTCGGAACTTTTTAGAGGACAGTTCGGACATTTATGAAAGTCGAGTCTGGTCCACTCATGAGTTCCGGAATCAGGAGTTGCGCCTGTCAGTTCGAGAGTGCTCTTGTCCCACTGGAAAAGAAAATCTTTTCTGTTTCCGTCCTCAAACTCAAAAATATATTCTATAGTTTTCATGGGCGCTCCTTTGCAGGTGGAAATATAATCGATGTTATGAGACTTCGCAATTTTTAAAAACTTTGACTTTATTCTTGCTTTTGTCTCCGGCCGGGATTATTTTGCCTTCAAATAACAGGGAGAATCTTATGAACCTCAGAGATCTACTTTTATGCACGACATTATTTACAACCGCTCTGTTCCCCCGGTTCGGTATTGATATCGAATCAGGTGTACTTGGTACAACCTACAACGATGTAAGGATCGACGGCATTACCGGCACAGAATTTTCGCTTAATGAAGATCTTAAGGACGACCCCGCTTTTTTTTATAGACTCAGGCTGAATTACCTGCTGAAGGATAAGCACTTTATCTCGCTGCTTTATGCGCCTTTGACGATCGAATCTTCAGGCACACTTGATGATGGCCTTTATTTCATGGAAACAAACTATCCGGCCGGGACAGAACTTGACGCCGTGTTCAGATTCAATTCCTACAGGCTGACTTACAGATACGAGTGGGTCAATAACGACGATATCGAGTTCGGGATAGGATTTACGGCAAAGATCAGGGACGCTGAAATAAAAGTGGCAAGCGACCACATCACAAGAAGCAAGAAAAATGTCGGATTTGTGCCCATCGTGAATTTCAGATTCCTTTGGAAGATCTCCGACAGCTTCGGATTCTTAACGGAAGGCGACGCGCTTGCAGCTCCCCAGGGCCGGGCAGAGGATGTTCTTGCCGCTCTGACATACAAAGCAGACGAACATGTAATGATTAAAGGCGGATACAGGATACTTGAAGGCGGTGCCGACAACGATGAAGTTTATACTTTTTCGCTTATAAATTATGCCGTTATTGGAATGACTTACACATTTTAAGCGGAGACATAATGAAGACCGCAATACTATCGAAGGGAAAGGAAAAACAGCCGCTGAACAGGCATTCGTACATTTTTTCGGGAGCCGTGGATAAACTTGACGGCGGTATAAGTCCAGGAGAGATAATAAAAGTATACGCGCATGACGGAAAGTTCATAGCTTACGGGCATTACAATCCGACCTCAGGCATTGTGATAAGGCTGCTTGAATGGGATGAGAATGTAAGGATCAACCGAGAATGGTACAGAAATAAGATATCTGACGCTCTGAATTTGAGAGAAAATATGACCGGTGATGATACGAATGCTGTCAGGCTCATATTTTCCGAAGGGGACTTTCTGCCCGGGCTGATAGTTGACAGGTTCGCCGGGACACTCGTGCTCCAGTCCCACACATCCGGAATGGACAGGGATAAAGGGATCATAACCGAAGTACTCAGGGAGCTTTTACCTGAAATTGATTGTATCTATGAAAAAAGCGACGGCGACGGCAGGCGGATGGAGGGACTGAAGGATTCTGCCGGCACACTTTACGGCAGCCTGCCCGTAAAGATCCAGATATTGGAGAACGGAATAAAATATCTTGTTGATATAACATCGCAGAAAACGGGATTCTATACGGATCAGAGGGCCAACAGGATGCTTTTGAGAAAATATGTCAAACCAAATGATTCCGTTCTCGATCTCTTCTGCTTCACGGACGGCTTCGGGCTGACGGCTGCCGCATCGGGCGCAGAGGTGAGCCTCTGCGATACATCCGCCGGGGCATTGCGCGTGGCGGAACAGAATTTTGAGCTGAACGGGTTCAAGACTCCGAAAATTGCTGAAAAAGACTGCTTTGAACACATCCGCGAGCTTTTCAGAGCCGGAAACAGATTTGACCTTGTCATCCTGGACCCGCCAAAGCTTATGCCCCGCAAAAAGGACGAGATAAGGGCGTTAAGGGCTTATAAAGACTTAAATTTCAACACGATGAAACTTCTTAAGCCCGGCGGTTATCTTTTTACATTTTCCTGCTCTGGAAATTTTTCAATGGAAATGTTTAAAGAAATGGCCGCTTATTCGGTTAAAGACGCGAAAAGACAGGTACAAATTATCGGCCAGATGCATCAGAGTCCCGACCACCCGGTCAGCATTTCGGTTCCGGAAACGGAATACCTTAAAGGCCTGATACTGAGGATTTTGTAAACAATTACAGTGAATTTATTCTCTTGATTATCGAACTCCGGAATACTATAATACAGTATATATTTTTCAGAGGGTTAAATGTACAAACACATTTTCGGACCGGTGCCGTCAAGGAGACTGGGAATGTCGCTCGGAGTAGACCTTGTACCGCACAAAGTCTGCCCGCTCAACTGCGTTTACTGCGAATGCGGTAAGACGACCATGCTCACAGTTGAAAGAAAAGAATATGTTCCGGTTCGCGAGATAATAGACGAACTTAATGATTATCTCATCAATAATCCCGCACCAGATTATGTAACTTTTTCAGGCTCGGGAGAACCCACGCTCAATTCCGGTATAGGCACGATAATAAAGCATGTGAAAAAAGAATTTCCCCACATTCCTGTAGCCATACTGACCAACGCAATACTTTTTTACGACAGAAAAGTAAGAAAAGACATAATGAGCGCAGATGTTGTACTGCCTTCTGTAGATGCCGGGACTGAACGAGCTTTTTTGAACATCAACGGGCCTTCACCCGAGGTCAGCTTCAGTTCATATATTGCAGGCCTTATTGATTTCTGCAAAGAATACAGTGGCCGTATCTGGCTGGAGGTATTTATTCTGCCCGGATACAACGACGATCAGGATAATATCGAGTCTCTTAAGAATATCCTGAAGAAGATCATGCCTGAGAAAATACAGCTGAATACGCTTGACAGGCCAGGAATCATTAAAGAACTTAAACCGGCCACATACGAACATCTTAAAGGTATAATCTCATTCTGGGGTTTTGATAACGCTGAGATTATCTCGTCTGCGGCAAAACGAATTGATCAGGTTTCGTACAGGCATGATACCGAGACAGCGATCCTCCAGACTATTGCCAGAAGACCCTGCACTCTAAAAGACATGACGGACATTTTGGGTCTGACAGAAATGGAGATCAACAAATATCTTTCCGCTCTTGAATCTGAAGGACATATTACTCATGAAACCCTTGAAAGAGGAGTTTTTTATAAAGTAAACGATAAAATGAAAAAATAAGGAGGGGAAAATGGTTAAGAAGATACTTATTACTGTCTTAATGCTAGTTTCTGTTACTTTTGCGCAGGTTCTGGACGCCCATTACATTCAGCCGGACGATTATTTTATTTCCGACAGGCCGCTTGAGGGCCACAGCTGGATAAGGATCAATGTGGCGAAAATGATCGAAGCCCCAGGTCCGAATACGAACGGCGAAGCTAAGTTCTTAGTCGTCAAGGACGGAAAAGAGCTATGGACAAAAAACTACTGGCAGTCGTACATCGCTTCCGAAAGCGAGATAAAACTCGGAGCGATAGCCATAATGTTCGATTACGCGAGCGGCAGTATCTATATCCCTCCGAAACACAGGGACGATGCAAGAACGCATAACTGGTTCATGGCTAAGATCACGGACACCTCGACAACATATAAAGGCCATGTTCTCGTTTCAGGCGGCTATAATGTGAGCACAAAGAACATAAGGCTGATAGGCGCGCCTGAACTAAAGACCGTAGATGTCGCTCAGGCCTCTCCAAAACCATCTGTTACCGAAACCATAGTTAAAGGGCCGGTAAAAGCCATCGAACAGCCCGTTGCAGCGCCTTCATCGGGAGGTCTGAGAATAGTCAAAGCTATGTACGGCGATTTTCTCGAAGATAATTCTAAAGATGTGAAAGATATTCTGAATGCGAAAGTTAAAGACGGCCAGATAAACATAACATGCTCCGACGCTTATCTCGGAGTGAATTTCAGAACGGCTAACGAAAAGAGCCTCAAGATAGAATACGAAACTAAAGACGGTGTTTTTGAGACGGTCATCATTCAGGGAATGTCCGCGAAACTGCCGAATAAATCTCACCGCAAAGTAAAAAGGTAAAAACAAAAGGGTCGGAAATTTCCGACCCTTTTGTTTTTAGTCCAGCGCATGGACCAAAAGTCCAGATCTCAGTTTAGGTTCGAACCATGTTGATTTAGGCGGCATCACTTTTCCCGTGTCCGCTATCTTCATAAGCTCTTTTACCGAAGTGGGATACATTGCGAAAGCCACCTTGAACTTTCCGCTGTTTACGAGCTTTTCCAGCTCTCCCAATCCTCTGATCCCGCCCACGAAATCTATATCATCCGAAGTTCTCGGATCTTTTATTCCGAAGAACGGGTCGAGCACTTTATCCTGAAGGATCGATATGTCCAACGATTTCACCGGATCCGAGTTGTCCCTTATGCCAGCTTTGACCGCAAGTCTGTACCAGTTCTTTTTGTAGTACATTCCGATCTCGCCCTTCTTTTTCGGCCTGTACTCATCTTTTCCGATCTTGGTAATTTTGAAAAGTACTTCTAGCGAACTGAAAAGCTCTTTTTCAGTATGGCCGTTCAGGCTCTTAAGCACCCTGTTGTAATCGAATATCTTGAGCTCGTTGTCCGGGAAAAGCACCGATAGAAAGAAATTGTATTCCTCTTTACCGGTATGTTTCTTATTTTCAGCCCGCCTTCTTCTTGCCACCATAGCGCCCGACGCGGCTCTGTGATGCCCGTCAGCCACATAGAGAGCTTTCGTTCTTCCTATTTCGGCGATGATCTTATCCGCGGCGTTTTCGTCCTCTATCACCCATACCGTATGGCCTATTCCGTCCGCGGCTACAAAATCATACAGAGGTTTTTCTTTTACGATCCCGGAAACTATCCCATTTATTGATTTTTTTGCTTTGTAGGTCAGGAATATTGGTCCAGCGTTAATGTTGGTAGTAAAAACATGCTTGATCCTGTCCTCTTCCTTGGCCTTTCTCGTGTGCTCGTGCTTTTTGATCACATCGGCATAATAATCCTCGGCGCTGCAGCATCCGACTATGCCGTACTGTTCTCTTCCGTCCATTGTCTGACGGTAAATGTATAGGTGTTCCTTTTTGTCCTGAATGAACCAGCCTTCCTTCATAAACATCTGAAAGTTCTCTTTAGCTTTCTGATATACCTTTTCCGAATAAAGATCGGTACCTTTCGGCAGGTCGATCTCAGGCTTGTTGATGTGCAGGAAAGAATACTTGTTGCCCTTCGCGATATCTCTTGCCTCATCCGAATTGATCACATCGTAGGGATAACTCGCGATCTTAGCTTCCAGACCTTTTTTGGGCCTTATCGCCCTGAATTTTCTCAATACAGCCATAATTCCGCTCCGTTTTATTTAAATTTTTTAGCGTAACGGTGTGAATATATTTTGAAATCTTATTTCAGTCAAGATAATTTATTTGCTTTAAAAAACCGTTATATTTACATCTCCGAATCTATAAC
Organism: uncultured Bacteroidia bacterium; assembly: GCA_964648295.1. GTDB lineage: Bacteria > UBA4055 > UBA4055 > UBA4055 > UBA4055 > UBA4055. The sequence goes on from CAZYNH010000008.1 coordinate 118,462, forward strand.
GCAGGTGGAATCTATGCCGCCCCTTGTGTTGTAAACTGTCTCTATCCTTAAATATTTTGGTTTTAAAGCTTTCTTGAGGTCTTTGTATATCCTGTCTGTCAGCGCTTCCTGATATATCCCGACATTTCTGAACGATATAAGGTAGTATTTCAAAGATTTCAGTTCTATTATCTTTTTATCAGGAATATAGTTGATATTTAAAAAACCATAATCGGGCAGGCCGGAAAACGGGCAAACCGCGGAGAGCTCGTCGGTTTCATAGGTAATGTTCTGAGTTTCTCCCTTATAATCTATCGTTTCGAGAAAATCAGCTTTGATCGATTTTTCCGTTTCGAACCTGAATTTCTTTCCTTCCGCTTTAGGCATGGTAAACTCCCCTATTTTTTCCTTATAATATTCCCTTCCGCCATTACCATTTTCGGGAAAGCGGAAAGGTTCAACGGCTCTTTGTCCCATACGATGAGGCTGGCGACTTTTCCCTTTTCGACAGTTCCGAGAACATCTTCTATTCCGAGAAGTCTTGCGTTCCTGTAAGTAATCAGAGAGATCGCCTCTTCGTCCTTCATACCGTTTATCAGGAAGAATTTCAGGCTGTCGCGAAGATGCGGCGTCCAGACGACCGGATGGTCTGTCATAAGTCCGTATTCCGCTTTGGACTTCATAAGAAGGGCTGCGTTCTGGTAGTATGCGTGAGCAAGCTCGATCTTGGGTCCGATACCGCCGATAGGCCCGAAAATTACCGGGATTCCCGCTTTACCGAGTTCATCGTAAATCTCCTTATGGAAAACATCGCATGTATGGTCTGCCGTTGCTTTTAACTTATATTTTTTCACAAGATCGATCAGATACAGAACATCGTCCTCTTTGTGTACATGGATCTTTGCTGTCTTTTTTCCCGACAGGAGTTCCAGAATGATCACTTCCTCGGGCTCGAAAGACAGCTCATAATTCCTCTGAATGTGCTTTTTCTCCTCCGCGATCTCTTTTGCGGAAAGCTTGTCTTTTCCTTTGGCCTTTTTTTCAAGTTCAGACAGTTTCTTGTCTCTTTCAAGCTCTGCCTTTTCCCTTTTTATGAGAAGTTTGTCGAATCTCTCTTCGAGCATGGAATAAACACCCATTCGTGTGTTCGGCCTTTTGCCTCTCCAGCTTCCTGTCGATCTGGGATTGAATCCGAGAGCCATCTTGTAGCCGTAGTCCTTGAGCAGCGCGTCTTTCCTGTTCTCCGCCCAGTGTTTTATTATCATCGCCCTTCCGCCGATCAGGTTACCGCTTCCCGGCACCACGCACGAATAAAGCACGCCGAAATCCACCGCGTCTTTAAAAGCTCTGTCGTCAAAATAAATACTGTTAAGAGGATCGTTTAAAGGCATGAACTGATCGGAAACATCGTTTCCCTCGCTCTCGTCCGAAGGTTCGCCGTCGCGGAACATACCGATATGCGAATGAGCATCTATGAACGCTGGAGTCACGAATCCGTCAAAATCGGGTTTAAGTCCCTTTTTCGACACTTCGACGATATGCCCGCCCTCGACGATTATCGTCTGCTCGGTCTTCTTGCCTTTTCCGTCATAAAGCACTCTCGCCCTGATCACTGTCTGCTTTGCCATAACTTCCTCCTCTTATAACATATTTTTAAGTTCGTCAATTTCGGCTTCGGTATAAAGCCTGCCCTCCCCTATTCCGCGGCACATTTCTGTCTCTTTATCCCATTTCTCTTTTCTGTAGACCAGCGATTTCCAGAACGGAAAGGTCCTGCACTGGGTAGGTCTTGCTTCGTATATTTTACAGTTTTTATCGATAGCATCCCAGAAAATACAGCCGTCGTCGCCCCTGCTTCTTAAAACAGTGTAGCCGTCAACAGAAGAGAGAAACGATCTTTCGAGTTCTTCGAGCGTGAACCCGGATTTCTCAATCAGCCTTTCAAGGTCTTTCGGGAAGATGAAAACATAACCTTTGATGCTGCAGCAGTTCCCGCACTGTTTACATTCGAACCGTATTCCGTTTTTGTAGAAGTTCACATTTGCCTCAATTACACAAACAAGCAAAAATAATAAAAAATAAATGATATAACAATGTTTTTTTAAATTTGACTTAAACCGAACTTTTGGTTAATTTTAAACTTTAAGCGGTGAGTTTAACGTTTAGGGCGGACAAATGAAAATTCTTATAACGGGCGGAGCGGGATATATAGCATCGCATACAAATGTGGAGCTGCTGAACAAAGATTATGAGCTTGTACTTATAGACAATTTCTGCAATTCCACTATGGAGAGCGTTAAACGGGTTGAAGAAATATCCGGCAAAAAGATCAAGTTCTATGAAGCCGACCTGAGAGATTTTGATGCTGTTAGCAAAATTTTCGATGCCGAAAATGACATTTATGCAGTAATCCATTTCGCCGCTCTAAAAGCAGTCGGAGAATCGGTCGAAAAACCTCTAGAATATTATGAAAACAATATTTCCGGTTCGCTAAACCTATATAAAGCCATGAAAATTCACGGCGTTAAGAATTTCGTATTCAGCTCATCAGCCACCGTTTACGGTGATCCTGCTGAGATCCCTGTAAAAGAAGACGCACCGGTTCACGCTACTAATCCCTACGGTCACACTAAGGCAATGATGGAACAGATACTACTCGACGCCGCTAAAGCTTACGGCTGGAATGTTGTCATTTTAAGATATTTCAATCCTGTCGGAGCACATGATTCGGGACTTATCGGAGAAGATCCGGAATATCCGGCAAATCTTCTGCCTTTCGTAAGCCAGGTCGCCGCGGGAATAAGAGAGAAAGTGGTCGTATTCGGCAATGACTGGAATACTCCCGACGGAACCGGCGTAAGAGATTACATTCATGTCGTTGATCTTGCGAAGGCTCATGTCTCCGCGCTTGAGAAACTCGTGAAGGATCAAGGAACTTTTATTTATAATATAGGCACAGGCAGAGGCTATTCGGTTCTCGAAATGATCCGTGCTTTCAGCAAAGCCTGCGGACACCCGGTTCCCTACAAGATCGGACCGAGAAGAGCGGGCGATGTGGCGACAGTTCTGGCCGATCCTTCCAAAGCGGAAAAAGAGCTCGGATGGAAAGCCGAGCTCGGACTCGAAGAAATGGTGAACTCAGCCTGGAAATGGCAGAGTTTAAATCCTAAAGGTTATCGGGATTAAACAGAAAAAGCTTTGCAGTTGAAACGCTTTTTCTGGAATAAAAATCTAGTGCTGAATATTTCAGATCATGGTCTGCGAACTACTCTGAAACCGTAGGGAAGGTGGCTATAATCAGGAAAATAAGCTCCTCTTTTAGCAACTCTTTGGTTCGAATCAGACATTTCAAAATATCCGCCTCTGAACACCCTTGAATAACCATTAATATTCCCTAAAGGATCGTTAACAGTGCCTAAGTCATTGCATGTAGAGTAATAGTCTGCATCGTACCAGTCCCAGCACCACTCCCACACATTACCTGTCATATCGTATATACCAAGCTGGTTTGGAGATTTTGTAGCAACTATTTGCGGCGAATCAATGTTTATCCAGGCAACTTCATCAACATTATCGCTTCCACTATATTTGTAGTTATCGGTATTATTCACTCCACCCCTTGCACCATATTCCCATTCGGCTTCTGTTGGCAATCTGTAACCGTTAACATTCCAGTCGCATATTACTGCATCCCAAGATGTGTTCTGTTCATGAGGGACATCTCCCCAGTCATCAGGAATCGTTGAACCGTTAATCGAGTAACATGGAACATAACCTTCCGCAAGGCTTCTTAAATTGCAGTATTTTACAGCAGAATACCAACTTATTATATATACAGGATGATTTCCGATGTCTCCATAATAATCTGAACAAGGCGACATATATCTTTTCCATTGATTTCGCGTGACTTCTGTCATACTGATATAGAAGCTGCTCAACGCTACAGTATGAACAGGTAATTCATTAGAATCTCCTTCGTTGAAATGATCACCCATTTCAAAAACACCTCCTTCAACATATATCATACCACCAATTGTCACAAGGGTAGAATCCGAAGTCTTCCTTCCGGTTTCATCAAAGATAAAACATTTTAGATAGTATTTTCCGATTTTTGCAGAATCATTAAAAATATGAGTATAAGCAAACGGGCTTGTACCTATGTCAGCTATCATCTGATCATCAAAATAATATTGAACTCTGAGAACATCAATATAACTCGGAACCTCACTTACATTTAAGACAGTTGAATCGCCCAATTCGAAAAACGAGTGTTCGGCTGTTGAAATGAATGTGAACTCTTCAGGTGTGTTTATTTTTACATTTACGGAATCTCTTGTGACCCTTCCGGTCTCATCAGTTATCTCGGCTTTAATATAACGATTTCCGCAGTCAGTTATACTGTCCGGCACAAAAATATTATCAAATGGCGCATGGTTAATATCTGCAAGCAATACTTCATCAAAGTAATACTTAACATTCGTAACTTCGAGATAACCGGGTTGAGAACTTATGTTCATGAATATCGAATCCATAAGATTGTAAGATGAATTACTGTTCGGCGAAGACAATTTGAATTCAGGTGGGATTTTTACTATTATATTTATCGAATCCGCATATACATTACTGCTGTCATCTGTTGCAAGAACTTTTATTAAATGGCTTCCGAAATCTATATTATGAAGTTTGTGACCGGCAGAGAACGGATACTCATTGTCTTCGGATATCAATAAACCGTTAAAATAAAATTTTGTATTGATGATGTCAATATACGAAGCGAAATCGTCAATCATCACTGTCAATGAATCATTGTAATTGAAAGTTTGATCATTTAAAGGCGATATGATCGTACAATGCTTCTTCCACATATCAACAACATATTTTTCGAAATCAGGCACTGTGACAGTTAATCCGAGACTCTGATATCTTGATTCAATATTAGACCTGACAAGAGGAAGATCGAGATTTTTTGCATTATTGTATATTTCCAGCTTTGAAACGCTGTCATTAAGAATGCCGTCTTCTTTTATATCTTCAATGATCGTCGAGATCAATAATGAAAGCTGAGAAACAGTATTGCTCCCTTGAAGTATTGCCGATATAGCCAAAAGTATTGCATCGCTCTTGCCGTTCTTACTTATATCCATTTTATCAAAATCGGCAATATCAGCTTCATATATGCTGAATATTCTCAAAATTTCGTTCTGGGCCTGCTGCTTTGCTTCGCTACAAGCTTTATTTTCTTCGTTGATCAGATAAACTATCCTTTTCTTGGCAAGCGTAGTAAGTATGTTGATATTACATTTCAGAGAGCCTGACACGGGAGACAAAGCTCTTAAAGAAAGGTTCGTATTCGTGATTTCACCGGCAACTTCATTGTAATAAAAGCCGTTGGAGATTACTTCAATAAATTCTGACCCTACTTCGCTTTCTAAGGTAAATGCACCGAAATTATCTTCTGTTGAGACACTGTAGGATATGCCGTTAGGCGAGAGATTTTTGTTCAGTTCCTGTATCTGAACTGAGGATCCTGTTATGAACGGACCTTTTTGAACTACACCTTTAAGTTCCATCTGAACAGGATTATTATCATCTGGTTTTGTCGAATCCTTTTCGCAAGAAAAGAAAAATACAGCTATAAAACAAACTAAAACTGATAAATGCCTCATCACTACATCCTCCGTTTAATACGACTTTGTATGAATGGTAACTACTGATAGCAGTATTAGCAAGTAGAAAATGAATACGGTTATGAAAATTCCAAGAAGGATTATTATTTGTTTTTTCTGAATATGCTTGTTTCAAGAAAAAAAATAAATTACTTTATATGTGAATTTTTTTGGGGAGAATTATGGGAGAGAAAAAGTATTCGGTCAATCCTGCGGGAGAAAAGTTCCCGATACCCGCAAAAGAGGATTACGCGGCGGAATTGAAAAGAATCGAAAAACTTACCGTTAAGGCGAGAAAAGAAGGCAAAGAGATCGTCGTGGTAATGGGTGTAGGATTTGTCGGAGCCGTCATGGCCGCAATAGTTGCCGACACAAAGAACGCAAAAGGAAAACACTCCAAATTTGTTATCGGATGCCAGAGACCTAGTCCGAGGAGTTACTGGAAAATTCCGATGCTGAACCGCGGAGAATCGCCTGTAAAGGCCGAAGATCCCGAAGTTGACGAGCTTATCTCAAGGTGCGTTAAAAAGGAGAAAACCCTCGTGGCGACATACAACAGCGACTGCCTGAGCCTTGCAGACTGCGTGGTCGTAGATGTTCAGTGCGATTTTTCAAAAAAAGACCTGGGTAATATGAAGACAGGTGAAGCCGATATGGCCGCTCTCGAGGCAACTATGAAGACTATCGGTGAAAAGATTCAGCCAGAATGTCTCGTGCTTATAGAAACCACCGTTGCTCCCGGAACGACAGAGTTCGTAGCCTGGCCGATACTGAAGAAGGAGTTCGCGAAAAGAGGCATAAAGAAGACACCTCTGCTATCCCACAGTTTTGAAAGGGTGATGCCCGGAAGAGAATATGTGGCGAGCATCAGGGATTTCTGGAGGGTCTGCTCAGGATGCAACGGTGAAGCGAGAAAAAGAGTGGAAAAGTTTCTCCACGAAGTTTTGAATACAAAGAAATTCCCGCTTACCGTCATGGACAGACCGATCGAGTCCGAAACGACCAAGATCATGGAAAACTCTTACAGGGCGACCATACTGGCTTATATGAACGAGTGGAGCGTTTTCGCCGAAAGAAACGGAGTTGATATAATAAAAGTTATAAAAGCCATAAAAATGAGGCCGACACATAACAACATGATATTCCCCGGACCGGGCATCGGCGGATACTGCCTGCCGAAGGACGGCGGGCTCGGTTACTGGGCTTACAAACATATACTCGGATTCGAGGACGGGGATTCGCTTTTCAAGATCACGCCTACCGCGATAGATATAAACGACACAAGAGCACTTCATGTCACCGAACTGACGAGGGACGCGCTTAAGGACATGGGTAAATACATTGCCGGATCAGAGATACTTCTCTGCGGCGCGAGCTACAGGCAGGATGTGGGCGACACAAGGTACAGCGGATCAGAGCTGGTGATAAGAAAGCTCGCCGAAATGGGCGCCGAGATCAGAGTCCACGATCCCTATGTTGACCACTGGTATGAATTCGAATCTCAAGACACCTATCCGGCTCCCGGACATTCGTGGGCCAGATTTTTCAGGAACCAGGACGAACTTACCAAACTTAGAGTCGGGAAAGACCTTAAAGCCGAAATTAAAGGCGCGGAAGCGGTTATACTGGCGGTACCGCACAGCGATTATATGAAGCTCGACCCGAAGCAGATAGTAAAATGGGCGGGCGGGCCTCTGGCGGTAATAGATTGTTTCGGAATACTTTCTGACGTCTCCATAAAAGAATATCTGAAACTCGGATGCGAAGTTAAAGCTCTCGGAAGAGGTCATATTCAAAGGCTTAAAGAAGAAACAAAGATAAAATAATTTTATAACATATTTCTAACTTATTTGTATTGTAAACGCAACTGTTTTTTGTTATATTCAAAATATTGCAGATATTCTGCTTACAGTTAAATTCATCGGGACAGAAAGTAAATGAAAACAGCAGTGCATATTACTCACGAAGCGGTACAGAAAATCGGCGGAATTGGTTCTGTTATTGCAGGCCTTTTGACTTCAGACTCATACAGACATTTTTTCGACAGGTCTATTCTTTACGGACCTCTGTTCAACACGGACGGTCCTGCCTCATCCAGACTCGGAAAGGACGGGATAGTTCTTTACTCCGGGATCGACAACTACGATACGGAGAAATACGCTTATATTTTTTCTCCCATTGAAAAAAAATATAACATTTCTATAGTTTACGGCAAAAGGATGATCGTTAACGAATCAAACCCCGGACTTTATACGAACACTGAAACCATTCTTGTCCACATCAACAACATAAGGCCGGAAGCCGTTGACAAATTCAAATTCACGCTTTGGGAAAATTTCGGGATACAATCTGACAGGTATGATGACTGGGATTATGAGCAGTATGTAAGAATAGCTGTACCTTATACCGAGATACTGGGTTCGATAATCTCCAAAGATGAACCGGTTTATCATTTCTCGCACGAATATATGGGCATGGCGTCAGTTCTTAAAGTAATGGCGGACAGGATAAAAACAGGCAGAAAGATCTGCCGTACTATTTTTTATGCCCATGAAGTCTCTACCGCAAGGTCAGTCGCGGAAAATCTGCCGGGTAAAGACATATCCTTTTACGGGATCATGAAGCACAAAGACCTTGGCGGGAGAGCTTTGGAGGAAATATTCGGCGACAGGTCAGGATACTACAGGAACGAGCTTGTAAAAAGAGCAGAGCACCTTGACCATATTTTTGCCGTTAGCGAAGTGACCGCCAGGGAGATAAAATTCCTCAACCCTTCCATCGACGAAAAAAAGATACATGTGGTTTACAACGGTATTTTTCTGAAAAAGATAACTTTTGAAACTAAACTCGCGGCCAGGGAAACTTTAAGAAAATACTGCAAAACGCTCCTCAATTATACACCCGACCTGATCTTCACTCATGTTACCAGGTTAGTTTCAAGCAAGGGGCTCTGGAGAGACATTATGCTGCTCGAAGAGCTTGACGAACTGATGGCGGAAAAGTCACAGACGGGTTTCTACATACTTCTCTCAACGCTGATTGGAAACGGCCGTCCCTCACAGGATGTATCGAGAATGGAGAGAGAATACGGCTGGCCTGTTCTTCATAAGGAAGGCTGGCCTGACCTTGTCGGAATGGAATCCGGAATATACGCGGATATCGCCCGTTTCAACGCTAAATCAAAGGCTATCAAGGCCGTATTCATAAATCAGTTCGGATTCAGCAGGCACAGCTGCGGGAACAGAGTCCCGGAAAACGCCCAGTGGATAGATCTGAGGATCGGGTCTGACGCCGAATTCGGGATGTCTGTTTATGAACCTTTCGGAATAGCCCAGATAGAAAACATCCAGTTCGGCGGCGTGGCGGTCCTTTCGGACGCATGCGGATGCTCTGATCTGATAAGATCAAGATTCGCATCCGACCCCGACTGCTTTCATATAATCGATTTTACCGGCGGAAACGATTCTGATTCAATTCAGGAACTGCTCGATCTTAATGACGGTCAGAGATCCGAAAAAGAAAGAGAGATAATAAAGCGTGAGACTCCTGCAGTCTTAGGCAAGCTGGAGGAGATTCTTAATAAAAATAAACTTGATGACAGGCTGAAAAGGTCAAGACGCAATTCATTCGAGATCGACTGGGACCATATAGTATCAAAGAACATTCTAAGACTTTTAAACAAATCATAAGGAGATATCGTGGACTTCAATTATTATTACAACGAGGTTATGCATCACGAGTGGGTGATCAGCAACAGCAGGGGCGGATATTCCATGGGCTGCGGCAATTTTGTAAATAAAAGGAAGTATAACGGACTTCTTATTGCGGGTGGAAAAGACCTTAAAAGAACGCACATTGTTCAGGCTCAGGAAATAAAAGTGAGATGGAGAAGCAAGGAAATATACCTCGACTCGAACAACTATGCCGAATGCATATATCCCGACGGATACGAACATATAATAAAGACATGGTTTTTGCCCTACCCGACCGTGATCTATTCGTCCACCCCGAAATCCGACGAATTCGTTGTGGTAAAAAGTATTAAGATGCATCCTTCAAAAAATATAGTAAAAGTTACTTTTACCAACTGCTGCCAGACTTCGGTCGAACTGGAAATAAGGCCAAAGTTCTCCCTAAGGGACCATCATACCGTAAATCCCGCTGATGTCTGGGACAGGACCGTAACTGTCTTTATGAAAGGCGACAATAACACCGCGTCGTTCAACAGGCTTGACAAAAATACCACCGGATTTTTAGCCTGCTCAAAAGGTTATATAAAAGACGAAAAAATAATCTTCAGGAATGTGTTCTATCCTGCTGATTCATCAAGGGGTTACGACCCCGTCGAGAGCGTCATCTCACCGTGTGTGATGTCGAT
>CAZYNH010000009.1:0-102861 GCA_964648295.1 uncultured Bacteroidia bacterium
TATAAAATTTACTGGAAAATACAACGGGCAGAATTTTAAGATTACAGGGCTATATATCAACCGGAGCACATCAAGCTATATCGGCTTATTTGGGTACATAAATTCATCTGTTATAAAAAATGTGGTGATAATTGAGTCAAATATAATAGGTGATGATGGTGTAGGGATACTCACCGGCTGCTGTACTAATTCAACGATAGAGAATTGTGTCGCCGGTGGTGCTGTAAGAGGCAGCACTTGGATTGGCGGACTGGCAGGTGATGCGGGTTCTTCAATAATTAACAAGTGCTATAATTTCAGCAATATTAGCGGCCGTGGTTATACCGGCGGTATTACGGGTGAGGGTTCTTATTCTACTATTTCAAACTGTTTTAATTCAGGATCAGTAACTGGAGCATTGGGTGGGTATTATGCGGGTGGTATATCAGGTATGAATGATTCATATTCGACAATTACCGACTGCTACAACACTGGTGCAATAGAAAGTCAGGGCGAGTCCGTAGGCGGATTAGTCGGGAGAAATAATTGGTATAGCGTCATTAATAATTCCTATTCGATCGGAAAAGTTACAGGTAGTATTTTGTTAGATATAGGCGGTCTAATAGGAAGTAATTATGATGTTGCTACAGTTGTTGACTGCTACTGGGATATTTACATTTCAGGAATCAATCTGAGCGCAGGCGGAATAGGATTGACTACACAGGAAATGAAGGACAAATCAATAATGATAGCAGCAGGATGGGATTACGCTGGAGAAACAGCTAACGGAACTGATGATGTATGGAATACACATCCTTTTTTTAACAACGGGTATCCTTTCCTTACCTATCAGGACGGCGTGCCACCCGGAGACGGTTCTACAGGAAATCCTTATCAGGTAACATCATTTAATAATCTTCTTGCTGTATCAGGTAACTACAGTTCCTGGGTTTACAATTATATACAAACATCAGATATTGATGCCTCTGAAACGGTGTCGCTTAATGCCGGTGCAGGCTGGTCTCCGATCGGGAATTATAATCATGTTTTCACAGGATCATATAACGGACAGAATAAAACCGTTTCTGGATTGTATATATTCAGCACGACAGCGGATTATATAGGATTTTTTGGTAAAACATCAGGTGCATCTATATCAAACTTAAATCTTACGGATGTAAATGTTACTGCAGACACTCATGTGGGCGGACTGGCAGGCTACAATATTGGCACAGCAGTGGAGAAATGTTCAGTCACCGGATCAGTAACTGGTATCACTAATACCGGCGGACTGGTCGGAGCCAGCTGGAACTCATCATCAGTATCCCGTTCATGGTCGGACTGCGCGGTTACAGGCAGCAGGCATACGGGAGGTCTTGTCGGTTACAGTTACAATTCTTCTTCGATCGATAACTGTTATTCAAGATCAAATGTAATATCTGCAAGCTATTTTGGCGGCGGGCTGGTCGGTCAGAATTTTTCCGCTTCTGTAAGCAATTCTTATTCGACAGGCACAATATCCGGCGAATTGGCGAACATCGGAGGCTTTATCGGATACAATAACTCGACCGTGAGCAACTGTTTCTGGGATACGGAAACTTCGGGATTGACGAAGACTTCCGGCGGAACAGGTATAACAACCGCGGAGATGAAAGCTATTGCAACATTTACGAACGCAGGCTGGGACTTTGCAGGCGAAACAGCGAACGGTACGAACGATTACTGGAGCTTTGGTTCGCTCAATAATGACGGATATCCGTACCTGAGCTGGCAGGTTTTTGTATTTGAAGGGCCTCAAAATCTGGAAGGATCATTTTCCGGCAGCGATTTTACATTAAGCTGGAACGAAGTAAGCGGAGCTTCATCGTACTCGGTCTATTCGACAGATGATCCTTATGTCCCGTTCCCGTCTGAATGGACGGAGGAAGTATCAGTCGTAACAGGTACGAACTGGACAGATGTCAGTGTTACGGCAGGTAAAAAATTCTATGTTGTCGTTGCAGTTACGGGCAAATGATGTTGCTTAAGTAAAAAATTTAGGAGTAAATGATGAAGAGATTTATGTTATTTCTATTGTTGAGTTTCATAACTCAAATGTTCGCAGTAACGGTTGACGGTTTTGCATTCCTTGAAGGTGAAACAGACCACAGCGGAATTCAAGTGTTTTTTCAGAGAGTTGTACCTGATACGCTATTCAGCAATACGGTTTATACCGATTCGACTGGTTATTATCTAAGTTATATTGAAGAGGGGTATTACGATGTTAAATACTCAAAAACAGGATTCCGAACAACCATATTAGAAGATGCCGTTTTATACTCTGATCAGACACTTGCAGAGCAGACTCTGACAGCCGGAAGCAGCATTCTGGAGGGCTCGATAAAAGGAATACTTCAAAGAGGAGAATATAGTGTAATAAATACACTGTCTGTTCTTGAAGGAGATTCGCTTATAATTGAGCCGGGGGTTGTTTTGAACTTCAGCTCAAGCACGAACGCAAAACTTAGAATATACGGATATCTTAAGGCTGAAGGAACATCTGAAGATTCAATAATTTTCAAGCCTACAGAAAATTATTGGGGAGGAATTTATGTTTCAAATTCGATTTATACTTCAATGTCATACTGTTCAGTAATAACAAGTGAAAACAATGGGTTTACAATTGAAGGTTCGACTTGCTATTTTAACAATTTAAGTATAGGGTCATTCAACGATATATTGAGAACAGGTATAAACATACTATCATCCATAGTTTTTATCAGCCACAGTAAAATATATGCTGAACACTGTCTTTTTATGAATCCCGGTTATGAAGGAACAGAATTAAGCATTACCAATTCTTTGCTCTATTCTACTAGTCTGACCGGTGATATGCTCACAGATAAAGTAATTTTCATTAATTGTACTATGTTTACTGCCGGCGGAATGATAGGACTTGAAACAAGTGAACTCGGGCCATCATCAAAAATAGCTAATTGCTCCGTCATCGCTGCGAATCCTGATGATTCCGTATACGGAATTTATGAGGGCTCAATGCAAGTTTCATGTTGTAATGTTTACGGCTTTATGAATAATTTCTACAACTGCGGGCCATATCTGGGGAATAATGTAACTACCAATTCTAACGGAGATCCTTGCGATGCATATGGAAACATTTCTATGGATCCAAGATTTGTTAATACTGCAAATGGTAATTTTAGATTACAATCTAACTCACCATGTATCGATGCGGGTACTAATACGATCACTGACTATACTTTCCCTGTTGTGGACCTTGCAGGCAATTACCGTATATGGGACGGTGACGGAAATGGATCCGAAATCGTTGATATGGGAGTGTATGAGTATGGAGCACCAGTTGGAATAGAAGAGCAGTCTGTTGAAGTCTCAGATTACAAGCTACTTCAGAACTACCCGAACCCGTTCAATCCCGTCACGACTATAAGCTACGCTTTACCACATTCGGCGCATGTTGAACTGAATGTTTATAACCTTAACGGACAGTTGGTTCAGAGCCTTGTGAACGGTAAGATGAACAAGGGTGTTAATAAGGCTGAATTCAACGGTGCCGACCTGACATCAGGTATGTATATTTATAATCTCAAAGTGGACGGAAAAGTTGTAGAGAATAAGAAAATGATGCTGTTGAAGTAAAAATTAATATAGTGATCTGGAGAATTAAGTGAATTGGGATTTGAAGAGAATACTGATACTGGCAAATTTAATTATTAATACAGTAAATACTTATCCTTCAGATGAAGTTAAATGTGTTATAAATCCATATAAGGATGTGAATTGGGACAGCTGGGAGCAATACAAAGCGAATTTTCACACACACACAACGGAAAGCGGAGCAGATTATACTCCTTCAGAAGCAATTGACAAATATTACTCAACCGGATATAAAATATTAGCTATTACTGATCATGACAAGATTACATGGCCGTGGAACGACTACGGCAGAGATCCTGATTCACTCGGGATGCTGGCTGTTAAAGGAGATGAATATTCTAGAAGTTATCATCTGAATGGTTTTTTCAGTTGTACTCTTGATTCGGCAAATCTTGAAGAAGGATTGAACGATATTGAAACGAATTCAGGCAGGTCGCATATTAATCATCCCGGCAGGATATTTGATCCTGACGAATGGGGATGGTTTATTCCGTGGTATCAGAATTATCCGACCTGTAGAGGACTGGAAGTGTTCAACAAAGGCGACCTTTATACGACGGACAGACAATTGTGGGATAATATAAATCAAAATTTATTTGATTCAGACAGCATTTTCGTTTGGGGTTTTTCTAATGACGATATGCATACGTTCAGTAATCTTTACCATAATTTTCAGTTCATGTTAATGCCGTCCCTTACGCAAAATGATCTTATCGACTGCATTGATAACGGAGCTTTTTATTTTTGCAGAGAGTTAACCGCCACTGGAGCTGCTACTGTTCCAAGAATCGACAGTATTCTGGTTGATGAAAGTGGAAAGACAATTACACTGTCTTGCACAGAATACGACAGTATTAATTGGGTCGGACCGGGAAGTTCAGTATTCGGGCATGGTGAAGTCTTTGATTATTCTGAGTATTACAACCGGCAGTTCATCAGGGCGGTCATTTACGGTCCATACGGAAGCACATATACACAGCCGTTCGGATTCTTAACTGTAATAACTGATCCAGTTCCGGCTGTCCCTGCAAATATTACAACTTCGATATCTGAAAATGTTTTGTATATAAGATGGAACAGTTCTCAAAATGCTGATCTTTATGGTGTTTATTCGTCAGAGTATCCTGAGGGCGCATACGGTTTGGAGACAGTCATTCCTGATACTCAATATATTGTACCTGTTTCAGAAACCAGGAGATTCTATTATGTTACTGCGGTTTTCGGAACAAGTCCGGAAAAGTATCAAGTCAGGACCGTAAAGAATGATCTCAAGTAATTTTTCGTCTTGATTATCAATAGAGAAAACCTTATTTTTTCCCCTGAAAAACATTTCGGGGATAATTTGTCGGGATCACATAACTTAATATCCGCTTTCGGGCTAAAGATACATCCGTGGACAATGAAGGAATCTCTTGATTACATCGAAGAGAACATTATCAATAGGAAAAAAGATATTCAGCATATAGTTGTGAATGCCGCCAAGATAGTGCACGCTCAAAAGGATGAAGAACTGCGTAATGCGATAAATAATTCCGATCTCGTGAATATTGACGGAAAACCGGTCGTCTGGGCGTTAAAGCTTTTGGGTCACAAAGTGCCTGAAAAAGTATCAGGGGTGGACCTTTTCGTCAAGCTGGTAGAACTGTGCGCCGAAAAGGGGTACAGGCCGTATTTTCTCGGAGCGAAAAAAGAAGTGCTCGATCAGATGATAATGAATCTTGAACATGATCATCCTGAGCTTAAGACAGCCGGATATCGCGACGGTTATTTCAAAAAGGAAGAAGAGCAGGATGTAGCCGATCAAATAAAAAACAGCGGTACCGATATGCTGTTCTTAGGAATTACCAGCCCCAAAAAAGAGCTTTTCCTGGATAAATATACTCAATATATGAATGTGCCTTTCTCGATGGGTGTGGGCGGAACCTTCGATATCGTTTCAGGTAAAACTAAAAGGGCGCCTGTGTGGATGCAGAACTGGGGTCTGGAATGGTTCTACCGCTTTCTGCAGGAACCTAAAAGAATGTGGAAAAGATACCTGACGACCAACACTCTGTTCATAATACTTGTCATAAAAGAATTCTTCAAACGGAATAAAAGGCGGTGAGCGATGGTAAAATTCGGACTGATAGGATGCGGAAGAATATCCGACAGCCATTTCAAAGCTGTTGAAAAGATAGATAGCGCCCGTATAGTCTGCTGCTGCGACATCATAAAAGAAAGAGCGGAAGAGAAGGCTAAAGAGTACGGAATAGAAAAAGTATATACCGATTTTAACAGGATGCTTTCTGAAGAAAAACTCGACGCGGTAATGATCTGCACCCCGAGCGGCACTCACCCCAAGATCGGGATAGCCGCCGCGGAGAAAAAGCTCCATGTGGTAACAGAAAAGCCCATGGCGACTGACCTGGCGGCCGCAGATGAACTGATATCGGCCTGCGACAGGAACGGCGTGCACCTTTTTGTTGTCAAGCAGAACAGGCTGAACGCGACCATGCAGCTTTTAAAGCGCGCGGTTGAAAGAGGGCGTTTTGGCAGGATATACCTTGTTCAGTCCAACCTGTTCTGGCAAAGGCCGCAGTCATATTTCGACGCGGCAAAATGGCGCGGCACCTGGGAATTCGACGGCGGCGCGTTCATGAACCAGGCCAGCCACTATGTGGATTCGCTCTACTGGTTGATCGGGCCGGTGGACCATGTAATGGCGGAAACGGCCACAATGGCAAGGCAGATCGAGACCGAGGATACGGGCTCCGCCATACTCAAGTTCCGGAACGGAGTTATCGGCACGGTCAATGTGACGCTTCTGACCTACCCCAAAAACTACGAGGGATCGGTCACTGTCATCGGCGAAAAGGGGACCGTCAAGATAGGGGGCATTGCGATAAACAGGATCGAGAAGTGGGAATTTGAGGAATACGACGACGATGACAGACTGGTTACAGAATCGAACTACCAGCCGCCGAACATTTACGGTTTCGGGCACCATCCTTATTATATAAATGTGGTCAACACAATTCTCGGCAAAGCCGAACCGGGCACGGACGGGCGTGACGGAAGGAAGTCTTTAGAGATAATAAAAGCGATATATCTGTCGGCGAAAACGGGCAAAAAAATAGCGCTGCCCTTAAAATAAAACAGGTCCGGAAATGAAGATCGTAACGGTCGTCGGAGCCCGCCCGCAGTTCATAAAAGCCGCGGTCGTCTCAAGGGAATTAAAGAAATACCCTAAGATAAAAGAGATAATTATCCATACAGGCCAGCATTACGATAGGGGGATGTCGGATATATTCTTTTCCGAACTTCAGATACCTGAACCGGCCTGTAACCTGGGAATAGTGTCCGGGTATCACGGCGAGCAGACGGGCAGGATGCTTACTGAGATAGAGAAGCTTCTTATTGTTGAGAGGCCGGACTGGGTGCTGGTCTACGGCGACACTAACTCGACGCTTGCCGGCGCGCTCGCGGCTTCAAAGCTGGGGATAAGGATAGCGCATGTCGAAGCGGGATTAAGGAGCTATAACAATTCGATGCCGGAGGAGATAAACAGGATAATGACCGATCATATCTCGACACTTCTCTTCGCGCCCACAAGAAACGCATGCTTGATACTTGAAAAAGAAGGCCTGGGGCCAAGATCTGTTTTTTCTGGCGATGTTATGTATGACTCGATCCTATTTTATGAAGAAACCGCCGGAACAGAGTCTCAGGATCAGGAGAAATATTACCTCGCCACCATACACAGGCCGTATAATACGGATGTAAAAGAGAACCTGATATCGATATTTAAAGCCTTCAACAGCCTGCCTCATAAAGTGATACTGCCTCTGCATCCCAGGACCAGAAAAGCAGTGGACGGTACCGGCATAGAAACAGGCAACATCCGGATCATGGAACCGGTCGGATATAGGGAGATGGTCGGACTTTTAAAGAACTGCGAAAAAGTATTGACCGATTCGGGCGGACTGCAGAAAGAGGCTTATTTTCTGAAAAAACAGTGCGTGACGATAAGGACCGAGACAGAGTGGACAGAAACTCTTCATGACGGCTGGAATGTGATCACCGGTGCCGAAAGCGGAAAGATAATTGAAGCTGTTCGCCTGCCTGCACCCGCAAATCAGGGGGGGGATCATTTCGGCGACGGCAGGGCGGGGGAAAAGATAATTCAGACAATACTCGGTCATAATATAAATCATTGATTTAAGCAAAAATCTTTCTTATAATACAGCGGGGAATAAAAGGGACACGGAGAGAATAATGTTCCGCCATATAAGAAAGATACTACCTCTGCATAAGCTGGTATTAATGCTCAACGATATACTGCTTGCTACAGCAGTGCTTATATTCGCCGCCAGCAGGATACCTCCGTGGTCAAAGATACACAACTACAGCGTTATCGGTTACATAGGTTTCGTTTCGTCATACATTTTTATTTTCTCCGTTTTCAATCTCTACAGATATCAGGTAGTGCTTAATTTCCTCAAGCATGTAACGACTTTTTTTAAAGCCCTTCTGCTTCACATGACCCTCTCAATATATGTTGTTTTCTTCATCAGCAGCCGAATCCAGAGGCCGCTTGTGGTGGATATATATGTGGTGATCTTCATCACATCGTTCATCTTCAGGATCATGGTTATCCCCAGAATATATTTCTGGCTTGTTAAAGTGGCGACTTTAAGGCAGAACCTGCTGATGATAGGCGCCGGGAAACGCGCTCAGCTTATAGCCGGCGAACTTACCAGGGACAAAGCTAATTATTACAAAATAGTAGGCTATCTCGACGACGACGCTGAGAAAACCGGCAGGGAATATAACGGCCTTACGGTGCTTGACAGGATAGATAATGTGGCTGAGGCGGTAGAGAAATACCATGTGAACGATATATTCATCGCTATCAACAGCATCACTGATGAAAGGCTTGAGGAGATAATTGACAAATGCAGATCGACAGGCAGGACCGTTCATATAGACTCATCAATGTACAGCGTTGTCAAGAAAAAGCTTTTTGTGGAGGAGATCTGCTCAACAACAGCTTTCAGGATAGTCCCTAATAAAGTTATGCCTTATTACGGGTTTGTAAAGCGCCTTATGGATATTGTTATATCAGCGGGGCTGATCGTCGTTCTCTTTCCCTTATGGCTCGCGATATACATTGCAGTCAGGGCTACATCTGAGGGGCCGGGATTCTACAGGGCCCATGTGGTCGGTAAGGACCGGAAGCATTTTTATATGCTTAAATACCGTTCAATGTATCACGGCGCGAGCATTAAAAGCCATATTGAACGCGCCGAGAAGATGATAAAGAACAATCAGACAGTGGACAAGGACGAGAACGATCCGAGGATAACGCCTCTGGGAAGGTTTTTGAGGAAATATTCCATTGACGAATTTCCCCAGCTGTGGTCTGTTCTCAAAGGGGAAATGAGCCTTGTAGGACCCAGGCCGTGCGTGCCGTACGAACTGGAACAGATGAAAGACTGGCATAAAAAAAGATTTTCCGTAATACCGGGCATGACAGGTCTGTGGCAGGTAACCGGAAGGGCGGAAGTAAAATTCAATGAGCAGATAGTCTTAGACATTTATTATATCGAGAACAGGTCTCTGCTGCTCGATCTTGAGATCCTTGCCAGAACCGCAGGTGTGGTTCTTTTCGGTCACGGCGGCAAGTGACAATTGACACTTATAATATAAATGATTATATTTATGCCTTATTAATGAACAAAAGCTGAAACCTTGAGTTCATATTGGGAAAATTTTAACTATTTTTAGGTGAAAAGACCATGAGAAGAACGCTCATATATCTTGTTTTTGCGGTTCTGTCTGCAAATTCTGTCTTCGCGCAGGAAGGCTCTATAACGATACCTGTGGGCAGCGGTTCCACCACTGTGACCGTTCCGGCGGACGCCAAAGCGGCCGAGGTACTAATCAACGGAAAGGGTCCCGCCGCCGCGGTGGAAAGCCTGGACCTGAACGCGCAGGTCGAGCAGGGCCAGCAGCAGCTTCTTGAGCAGCTCAGGCAGGCCGAAAAGGCGGAAAAAGCGCAGGATAAGATGCAGAATCTGCCGTCAGAGCTCGAAACGGATGAAGACGACGAAAAGATCGTCAATATCAGGAGCAAGGATTTTCTGCGCGAGATAACCACGAGCACAAAAGGTTATTACGGCTACGATCTTTTCTATACCAGCCGCGGATTCAAGCTCGAATCATCAATGACGGCCTATTCGGACTACCAGGTCGGCCCGGGAGACGAGATCGTTATTGCGATGTGGGGCGATGTTGAATTGAGGAATGTGCTCAAGGTGTCTAACGAGGGCACGATCTATGTCAATAATGTCGGGCTTGTCTCCGTTAACGGACTCACGCTCGACGAACTGGAAAACAAGCTCAAGAAGCTGCTTTCCAAGGCATACATAACCCTGGCGCCTCCCAGAGGCGAAGCTTCAACTTATCTAGATGTGTCTTTAGGCAAATTAAGGCCGATCACCGTCTTTCTCGTCGGCGAGGTGTTCAAAAAGGGCGCGATAAAGCTCGATTCATATTCGACCGTATTCACCGCGCTGTATAACTCCGGCGGCCCGACCGCCAAAGGTACTCTGAGGGACATAAAAGTAATCAGGGACGGCAAGACCGTATCAACAATCGATATTTACGACTACCTTCTCACAGGTAACAAGGTAAACGACATCATCTTAAAGAACGGAGACAATATTCTCGTTTCCCCCAGGTACAGCGCGGTCAAGCTTGAGGGCGAGGTCAACAACAGATCGATATATGAGCTTAAACCCGATGAGACCATGGCCGACCTGATGATGTTTTCGGGCGGGATAAGGATCACGGCGCAGCTTGAAAGGTTCCAGATAGAGAGGATACTGCCTTTTGAGAAAAGGACAACCGAGATCATGCACAGCAGGGAAGTCCTTGAACACAGGCTGGGTTACGCGGAGAACGGAAAGGCAGTCATTGAAAAGATCAAGCTTAGAGACGGCGATATCGTCACCGTTTTCCCCATATCGAACATACTTATCAATTACACCAATGTAACAGGCCCTGTCCTTCTGCCCGGAAAATACGCGCTGGAGGAAAATATGACGGCCGGGGACCTGATAAAAAAAGCCGGCGGCCTCCTCCCGGAGACCTACATGGATAAAGCGCATCTCACAAGAACGCTTCCCGACCTGACAACAAGGCTTATTGACATAGATCTGAATAAAGAGGAAGATCTTGGCCTAAGGCTCGAAAGCTCAGACGCGCTCAGAATATACTCCAGATGGGAGCTGATGACCAAGAACACGGTGCAGATATCGGGCCATGTAAAAAAATCCGGTACCACCATGCTGGACTCGGACGCCAAGATATCCGATCTCATATACTTCTCGGGCGGGCTGGAAGACGAGATATTCAGGAAGAAGACGCACCTTGAAAGGGCAGACCTAATACGACTGAATGAAGACGGAATTACCACAAGGATCATACCCGTCAGCCTTAAAAAGATACTTGACGGGGACAAACAGGAAGATCTGGTACTGCAGAACAAAGACCATCTTAAGATATATCCTGTTGATATCACCGTCTTCCCTAAAACAGTATCTGTCAGAGGGCTCGTTAAGAAGCCGGGCACATTCGATCTTTCGGTCAATATGACTCCCGAAGACCTTATACTTCAGGCCGGCGGGTTCGAGAAAGGGGCGTATGTTTATGAAGCCGAGGTCTTCAGGGTGGACCCGTATAATATCAGGCCTGAAAAACTTGTCTCAGTCCATAAAAGGAAGATAGACCTCAATTATTTCAGATCCGATACAAAAAGGCCTTCGGATATGTTCGTCCTTGAGGATAACGACATTGTCGTTGTCAGAAAGCACCCGGACTATCAGCTTCAGCGCAATGTTGAGATAAAGGGCGAGGTGAAATTCCCCGGAACTTATTCTCTGCAGAAAGAGAATGAAACGCTGGCGGAGCTGATAGAAAGAGCGGGCGGGCTCAAGAACGAGGCCTTTCCCCAGGGTATACAGTTCGCCAGAGGTGACAAGAATGTCCTTTCAAATTTTGAGAAAATAACGCGCGGGAGCACCGGCGGCAGGCTCGTTCTCCAGCACGGCGATGTTATCACCGTGCCAAAACATCCCGGAACGGTCATGGTGGAAGGGTTCGTGTTCAGCCCCGGCCTTGTCAAATACACACCGGGCTGGAGTCTGAAGGACTATGTGAACGCGGCCGGCGGGATCATGGTGGACGATAACTATATTAAAGGCGAGACCGTTGTGTATTACCCCGGCGGAGCCGCTAAAGTGGACGGCCGCTTCTTTTCCCCAGATGTCAAAGAAGGTTCACGCATAGTCGTAAAGAAGGAGAAAAAACCCGAACCTAAAGAGGGGACCAGCCTCAAGGACTGGGTGGCCATCATAGCCAGCATAGTCACGATATCGTATTATCTTTCAAGATAGGGAGGTATGAGATGAAAAGGATACTTATTACCGGGGCAAGGGGATTTATAGGTCAGAACATGACGGCCGCTTTCAGGGAGAACAAGGATGTCACCCTCTTCCTCTACGATATCGAAAATGAGCTCTACGCGCTCAAGCAGTTCATTCTGGAATCGGATATCATATATCATTTCGCGGGGATCAACAGGCCCAAAGAGGACGAGGATTTTGAGGATAATCTGGGTTCTCTTAAAGCTGTAATAGATATATGCGAGCAGGAAAAGCACATAATTCCTATCGTTCTCACATCATCAATTCAGGCCGATTACGACAATCCCTACGGGCACAGCAAGAAAAAAGCCGAAGAAGCGCTGATAAAATACGGCATGGACAACAATGTCAAGGTCTATGTCTACAGGCTCAAGAATGTTTTCGGAAAATGGTGCAGGCCCAACTACAACTCCGCGGTTGCGACTTTCTGTTATAATATAGCCAATGATAAAGAGGTGAAGGTATCTGACAGGAACACGGTATTGAATCTTGTCTATATTGACGATATAATGGACAAATTCACAAAGATACCGTACTACACATTCCACAACACCGAAAAATTCTACCATGAAATAGACACCTATTATACAAGGACGCTCGGCGAGATAGTTGACCTTCTCTACAAGTTCAGAGAATCAAGGAACACGCTTCTTCTGCCTAATATGGAGGACGAGTTCGAGAAAAAGCTGTATTCGACCTATCTGAGCTACCTGCCGGAAAGAGAGTTCGCGTATGATCTGAAGATGAATGTTGACGGAAGGGGTTCCTTTACCGAGTTCATCAAATCCGACGAGCGCGGCCAGGTCTCAATAAATGTTACAAAGCCGGGCATAACCAAAGGCAATCACTGGCACCACA
Organism: uncultured Bacteroidia bacterium; assembly: GCA_964648295.1. Lineage (GTDB taxonomy): Bacteria > UBA4055 > UBA4055 > UBA4055 > UBA4055 > UBA4055. The sequence continues at coordinate 12,978 of CAZYNH010000009.1, forward strand.
CGAAAACTGAAAAATTCCTTGTAGTGTCAGGCAAGGCCGTGATCAGGTTCAGGCGCATAAATTCTGATGAGGTGCTGGAGTATTTTGTTTCAGGTGAAAAACTTCAGGTCGTTGACATTCCTCCGGGATACACCCATCATATCATGAACATAGGCTGGACCGATCTTGTTACGGTGATGTGGGCAAATGAGAAATTCGACCCGGACAGGCCGGACACGCATCCGTTGGAAGTCTAGCTGTCCCTGCCCACCGAGTGATACTCGACTCCGGCTTTTTTCATATCATTAACATTATATATATTTCTTCCGTCGTAAACGAGCGGCGTTCTCATAAGTTTTTTGTAGTCTGAAGGCTTTAACGCTTTCACTTCGCCCCATTCGGTGAATATAAAACACACATTTGCGCCTTTTAACGCCGCCGCCGGGTCATTAGCGTAGCGGATCCTGCCTTTCCCCGTCTGACCTTCGGGAAAAATATTTCTGAAATTTTCCGCGCCGACCGGGTCATAGGCAAAAATATCCGCGCCCTGCTCCAGCAGAAGAGGCACATTGTCCAGTGACGGCGCTTCCCGCAGGTCGTCCGTTCCCGGCTTAAAAGTCAGCCCCAGCACGGCCACCTTCAGCCCGCTGAAGGTGATAAGCCGCCTCGAGGCTTTTTTATACAGAAGGGTCTTCTGGTCTTTGTTGACATCGATGGCGGCTTTGACGGTACGCAGATCGTAGCCGTGCTGCCTGGCCAGATATTCGAGCGCTTTGGTGTCTTTAGGGAAGCATGAGCCTCCGTATCCGATCCCGGCGTTCAAGAATTTTGAGCCTATCCTTTCATCGTAGCTCATACCCCTGGCGACATCCTGAATATCGGCGCCCACAAGCTCGCACAGGTTGGCGATATCGTTCATATAAGAGATCTTGAGCGCGAGAAAATCGTTCGACGCGTATTTGATCATCTCCGCCGACCTTCTGGAAACAGAAACTATCGGCAGTTTGAAAGGCTCGTATATCTTCCTCAGAAGATTTTCCGCCCATTTGCTTTGAGTGCCTATTATGATCCTGGCTGCTTTAAGCGTGTCTTTTACGGCCGATCCCTGAGCCAGAAATTCGGGGTTGGAAGCGACTTCGACTTTAGTGCCGTTGACAAGAAAATCGTGAATGAACTGCTCGACCTTGTCATTCGTGCCAACAGGCACGGTGGATTTTACAACAACAAGGCAGTCTTTTTCAACGCTTTCGGCTATCTGTCTGGCCACAGTGGCAATATGAGAAAGATTCGCGCTGCCGTCAGGCTGTTCGGGAGTTCCCACGCCGATAAATATCGCGTCGGCGTCTTTGTATGCGGATTTGAAATCAACCGTATAATCGAGCCTTTTGGCCTTATAGTTCTTTTTCATAAGCTCTTCAAGACCTTCCTCGAAGATAGGAGAGATGCCCTTTTTCATTTTCCGTACTTTCTTTTCGTCAATGTCCACGCACACGACCTTATGGCCGACTTCAGCGAAGCATACGCCCGCTACAAGACCCACATAACCTGTTCCCGCGACAGCTATTTTCATTTTAACCTCAAAGCTGAATTTATCACCTGCTAAATATAAATTATATGTTGAAAATACGCAATTGTTCCTTTATATTCCAAAAAAATAATCTGAACTGAGGTGAATTTTTGAAGATAATCAATGTAGTGGGAGCGCGCCCGAATTTCATGAAAATCGCGCCTATTCATAATCATATGCTTAAAACAAAAGGAATTAAACCCGTTCTCGTGCACACAGGCCAGCATTACGACGAGAAAATGTCCAAGGTATTCTTTGTAGATCTCGGAATGCCCGAGCCTGACATTTACCTGAATGTCGGCAGCGGCTCCCACGCTGTCCAGACGGCTAAGATCATGGTCGAGTTCGAAAAAGTGTGCTTAGAACAAAAACCCGATATCGTTCTCGTAGTCGGCGATGTCAATTCGACAGTAGCCTGCACGCTGGTCGCAGTAAAGCTCGGAATAAAATGCGTTCATGTGGAATCGGGCTTAAGAAGCTTTGACCGCAGGATGCCCGAAGAGATCAACAGGCTCATGACCGATGTGGTCTGCGATTATCTGTTCGTGTCTGAAGAAAGCGGACTCGAGAACCTGAAGAACGAAGGCATCGCGGATTCAAAGGTCTTTCATGTAGGCAACGTGATGATAGATTCGCTTGTGAACCATATAAAGACGGCTGATAAATCCAGGATAATGAAACAGCTGGGCGTCGAAAAGGAAAAGTACTGTCTGGTCACTCTGCACAGACCATCCAACGTTGACGACCCGGAGAACGCGAAGATACTCGTAGACACGCTTAAGACAGTTGCGAAAAAACTGAAAATTGTATTCCCTATACACCCCAGGACATTAAAGAACTTCGGCGCAATGAACCTGCTCAAAGGATTTTCCGACAATGAGAACATAAAGCTGACCGATCCTCTGGGCTATCTCGACTTCATGAAGCTGATGAAAGAAAGCATGTTCCTTTTAACCGATTCCGGAGGCATACAGGAGGAGACCACCTATCTTGGCAAACCATGCCTGACTCTCCGCGAAAATACAGAAAGACCGTCGACCGTCACTCAGGGAACGAACATACTTATAAAAGAGTTGAACAAGAAAAAGATAATGACGCACATAAACGACATAATCGAAGGCAGAACCAAAAAAGGCACCGTGCCAAAATTTTGGGACGGCAGAACCGCGGAAAGGATCGTGGCGATACTTAAAGATACAAGACAGAGGTAATAAATGTTCAAAAATAAAACACTGCTTATAACAGGCGGAACAGGATCGTTCGGGAACGCCGTGCTCAACAGATTCCTGCATACCGAAGTCAGGGAGATAAGAATATTTTCCCGCGATGAGAAGAAGCAGGACGACATGAGGCGTCAGCTGAACAATTCAAAGCTTAAATTCTATATCGGCGACGTGAGGAATTACGACAGCATATTCGAAGCGACAAATGGAGTTGATTATATTTTCCACGCGGCGGCATTAAAGCAGGTGCCTTCCTGCGAATTCTTCCCGATGGAGGCCGTGCGTACGAATGTGATCGGGACCTCGAATGTGATAAAGGCGGCGATAGCCAACAAGGTAAAAAAAGTGGTGGTCTTAAGCACGGACAAAGCCGCGTACCCGATAAACGCGATGGGCATTTCCAAGGCGATGATGGAGAAAGTCGCGATAGCTGAATCCAGGAATGTGGATGAGAAGGAAACGACGATATGCGTGACCCGCTACGGCAATGTGATGGCGTCGAGAGGCTCTGTAATTCCGCTGTTCATCGAGCAGATAGAAGAGGGGAAACCTCTTACAATAACCGATCCGGACATGACAAGATTCTTAATGAGCCTGGAAGAATCCGTTGATCTGGTACTTTTCGCATACAGGAACGGCAGACAGGGCGATCTTTTCGTTCAGAAAGCCGCGTCAAGCACGATCGGAGACCTCGCTCAGGCAATGGTCAATCTGTTCAAAGCTAAAAATAAAATTCAGATAATCGGAACAAGGCACGGCGAAAAGAAATACGAGACCCTTCTCACCAAAGAGGAAATGGCATTCGCGGAAGACCTCGGTGATTTTTTCAGAGTCCCGGCAGACACAAGGGATTTGAATTACGCCAAATTTTTCGAGAAAGGGGAAAAGCAGGAAAAGGAGCTCACCGATTATAATTCAAGCAATGTGGAACTGCTCGATGTGAAGGGAGTTGAAAAGAAGCTCTTAACGCTCGATTATATCAAAAGCGAAATTAAAAGGCTGAAAAAATGAAAAGACTTAAAGTTATGACGGTGGTGGGAACGCGGCCGGAGATCATCAGGCTCTCGGAAGTTCTAAAAAAGCTCGACTCATCCAAAGCGATAGAGCATATCCTTGTCCATACGGGTCAGAATTACGATTATGAGCTGAACGAAGTATTCTTCAAGGACTTGGGCCTAAAGAAGCCGGATCACTTTTTAAACGCTGCTAAAGGCAACGCATCGGAGACTATCGGAAACATCATAATTGAAATTGACAAAGTGCTCGACAAAGAAAAACCGGACGCATTCCTCGTCCTCGGCGATACCAACTCATGCCTATGCGCCATACCGGCAAAAAAAAGGCACATTCCCATTTTCCACATGGAGGCGGGGAACAGGTGTTTTGACCAGCGCGTGCCCGAAGAGACGAACAGGAAGATCGTGGATCATATTTCGGATATCAACCTGACCTATTCAGACATCGCGAGGGAATATCTGCTCCGCGAAGGGCTTCTGCCTGACAGGGTCATTAAAACGGGCAGTCCGATGTTCGAGGTCATAACGGCGAATGAGGAAAAGATCTTAAAGTCGGACATCCTCAAAAAAACAAAACTCAAACAGTACAAATACTTCGTGGTCTCCGCGCACAGGGAAGAGAACATCAATTCCGATAAGAATTTTTACGCTCTCTTTGAAGCATTAAACACCATAGCAAAACTTTACAAACTCCCGATCATAATTTCCACCCACCCCAGAACGCGCATAAGGCTCGAAAAAGCCAGACTCAAGCTCGACCCGCTAATTCAGACGCTTAAACCCATGGGATTTTCAGACTATATAAATCTCCAGATCAACGCGAAGGCCGTCCTTTCAGATTCAGGCACAATATCGGAAGAATCATCCATACTCAACTTTCCCGCATTAAACATAAGAGAAGCGCACGAAAGACCCGAAGCCATGGAGGAAGCATCAGTCATGATGGTCGGAATGAACGCGGAAAGGATACTTCAGGGCATCAAGGTCTTGGAAACGCAGGGCAGAGGGGAGGAAGGGCCTTTAAATCAGGTTTACGATTATTCTATGCCGAATGTGTCCGATAAAGTCCTGCGCATAATACTTTCATATACCGATTATATCAAAAGAGTCGTCTGGAGCGAATAAAACAAGAGGGAAGAATAGAATGAAGCACGGTCGCATTGACGACATAATTAAAAATGGAGAGAGTCAGACCCTCGAATTCAAAAAGAATTTCGATCAAGCCGCGCTCGAAACTGTGTGCGCTTTTGCGAATGCCTCAGGCGGAATTGTTCTTATAGGCATAAACGATGATAAAAAGCCGGTACAAGATATTAAGGTCGGATCCGAAACTCTTCAAAACTGGATAAACGAGATAAAAAACAAGACTCAGCCTCAGCTGATAGTTGACGCAGAGATCAGGGAATTTGACGGTTCAAATATAGTAGCTCTCTTTGTTGACGAATATCCAATAAAGCCTGTAGCACTCAAAGGAAGGTATTTCAAGAGGGTCAGGAACTCGAACCATCAGCTTTCTTTAAGCGAGATCAGCGACCTGTACCTGAAGACCATGAACAGCAGCTGGGACTTTCACCATGACCCGCATCATTCTTACGATCATATTTCGGAAGAAAAAATACTCAAATTCATTAGGAAAGTCGAAAAACACAACAATTCCGGCATTAACATGACCCCTTATGAATTTATGTCTAAAATGGAGTTTGTCAGGGACGGTAAGATCACTATCGGAGCATATCTGCTCTTCGCGAAGGATCATTGTGTTATAACGGATATTCAGGCCGGCAGATTTAAAAGCCCGACAAAAATTATTGACGATATTACACTCAGCACCGACCTTTTCACGGAATCTGAAGAAATAATCAGGTTCATTCAGAAGAATATAATGCTGGAGTTCATAGTAACCGGAAAGCTTGAGCGCGAGGAAAGATACGACTATCCCATGGACGCGGTCAGGGAAATAGTGGTCAATATGATAGTCCACAGGGATTATAGGGAAAGCAGCGGGAGTACGATAAAAATATTTGACGACAGGATAGAATTTTACAATCCGGGAAAACTCTTCGGAGGCATTACGATGGAGGATCTTCTGACCAATAACTACACATCGCAGGCAAGAAACAAAGTTATAGCGAAAGCATTTAAGGAGATCGGATCTGTCGAAAGGTACGGATCAGGCATAAAAAGGGTATTTGATATATGCAGAGATTACGGAGTAATTTCGCCAAAATTCGAAGAAAAATTCAACGGTTTTTTTGTCACACTCTATAAAGAAAGGCTAAGTGTCAGCGATGGTACTGTCCCAGAAAATGTCACAAGAATGTCACAGGAAATGTCACAGGAAATGTCACAGGAAATGTCACAGGAAATGTCACAGGAAATGTCCGGTGTTTTGGATTTGATAAATAAAAATAATACAATTACAACACGAGAGATGGCGGATAAACTGAATTGCACAACAAGAACAATTTTCAGAATTATATCTGATTTGAAGAGCAAAGACATACTTAAGCGGATCGGACCCGACAAAGGCGGCCGCTGGGTAGTGCTTAAGCGTAAATAACCCTCTTTGATTTGCCGCAAAACTTTATTATATTTACAGCGTATAAAAAAGAACATCAATAAATACAGGGAACACAAATGACAGAAGCCGCTCAGACAGAACTAAACCGCCGGAAAACCGATCACGAAATAGACCTTATAGAAATAATCACCATCCTCTGGAAAGCCAGAAAATTCATAGCCGCAGTCACCGCAATATCACTCGCAATAGGAATACTATACATAATCTTCGCCACACCGATGTACAGAGGAACTATTACGCTATATTCAGCTGTTGATACGGGCGCGAATTCACCTATGTCAATAATGGCCAGACAACTTGGAGCAGGTGGTGCGCAGACAGGAGCTACTTATTATAACATTCCAGATGTCGTTAAAAGCCGTACACTTGCCGAAAAGATAGTCGGTCATGAATGGGAAATAGAAGGATTTGATAAAAAAGTAAGTCTGGTAGAATATTTTGATTATATATTTGATGCGGAAGAGCCCGAAAAATTCGAGAACGAGCTTGATGAAAAGCTTTGGAGAGAGAGAAAATTCTATAACTACAGTCAGTATATATCAGGCGACAGGATCAGCGTAGTTGCAAACGACAAAACTGGGCTTATTACTGTTACGGTTGACATGGAATCTCCGGCATTAGCTAGTGATATCGCCAATTTCATTTCCCTTTTTGTAACGAACTGGGTGAACGATGTACAGAAAGAAAAGATAAGAAGTAACCTCGAATTCATAAACGAAAGAGCTGCAGTACTTGGTGCTGAATTGCAGGATGCAGAGAATGAGCTGAAAAAATTCAGAGAAACAAACAGGAACATTTTAAATTCTCCAGATCTTCAGCTTGAACTGCAAAGATTACAAAGACAGGTCACTATCAAGCAGGAAGTTTATTTGACAATGATAAAGCAGAGGGAGATCAATCAGATCGAAGAGAACAAAAGTGTTGATGTAGTCAGAATACTTGATAAAGCAATATACAACCCGGTTCCATATTCCCCTGATAAAAAGAATGTAATGGCTGGGTCAATTTTTGTGGGTATTATATTGAATTCATTTGTAATGATCCTTTTTTTCTTTTTATACAGAGGAATAGAGAAAAAGACAAAGAATGTTCCGGGCTTTATGAACAAAATAAAATCAATTATGAAAATCTGATCATTTTTTTCTGAATTTTGAAGTTACAATGTTTTTCATAATCGTGTAAGATTCGAGTTTGAATAAAGAAGATAAAGTTATAAAGACTAAAGTGCCTGCAATCAATTGGATTAAAACAAGCAGATATACATTCATTTTAACATAAGATACTATCCATGCAGAAGAGGAAGCCAGAATTGAAACAAGAGCTATCGGAGAAATGTCTTTTAACTGATCTAATGTTGAATATTCGATCTCCTTCCCACAATAGTGCATGTTTATCAACACGCTGATAAGAGAAGTCAATATACTACCGATCAATAGTGCTGATACGCTCATTTTTAGAGTAATGAGGATCGATACAAAAAGAAAGATGTTCTTAATCACTTCAAGGATCACAAGCTTTTTACCTTTCCCTTTAACTTTTAAAATATTTTCATTGATTGAATGGAGAGGATAAAGTAAACCAAATATACAAAGCAATCTAAAGTAAGGAACCGCAGGCATCCATTTCTCGGTGAGCAGAACATAAAAAAGATTATCTGCAACCGCCAGCAGGATCAGCATAAGCGGAGTTATTATGAACATAGTTTGAGTTATTATCTTTCTATAACCGAGTCTCAGTCTTATATCGTCTGTTTGTTTTGTTGACAGTACCGGGTACGAAACATTCTGAATTATTCCAGTGATACTCTGAGTAGGGATCTCTTCAAATCTCTTAGCCTGATTATAGAAACCGACTTCGTTTAAAGGGTAGAACTTTCCTATCAGAAGAGTATAAATATTTCTGGCTATAATTTTTATAACACCTATTCCAAGCAGACTCAGGCTGAAAGGCGCAATTTCTTTAATAGATAAGAAGTCAAACTTAAACTTTGGCCGCCATTTAATTACAAACCATACAAAAACATTCAGCAATAGTGTCTGACTTAGCATTTGAATAACAAGTGTCCAAACCCCCATACCATTGTAAGCTAAAATGATGCCGATAATACCTGACATTAAAGACGAAAGAATAGTTATCTTAGCATAAGATTTGAATTTGAGTTGTTTTTTGAGCAGGGTAGAGTGAATCAAACCTAAAGAATTTAGAGGAAATACAAGGAAGATTATTTTCGCTATATTTTCGAGCCTTGGAGTATTATAAAATTCTGCGATAAATGGGCTTAGTGAAAATAAAATAATATATATTACAAAACCAATAATAATTTGTAAGAAAAAGATCGTAGAATAATCAGTATCCGTCGCGTCCTGCTTCCTGATCAAAGCCTGGCCAAACCCAGAATCAAGAATCACAATTCCAAGGGCAGTAAAAATCGAAAGCATACCTATCAGGCCATAATCTTCCGGACTAAGTATTCTGGCTATTATAATTGTTATCAGAAGCTGGATACCGAGAGTCGAGAATTTCTGCACTCCATTCCAGAATATACCTGAAACAGTTTTTGTAGTCAGACTGGATGTCATCTATATTTTCTTATATATTTCAATTAATTTTATACCTTCAATTTCCCAGCATAATTCTTCAGATGCTTTAATAGCACTAGTCTGTAATCTTTTGTACATCTCTTTGTCATTATACAACCTGTTTATTGCCTCAGAGATTAATTCAGGAGTAACATCGTCTAATACTATACCAAAGCCGTACTTTTCATTAAGATAAACATGCTCAGGAACATTGGAGAGGATTACGGGCAACCCAGCCTGAACGCATTCAAATATTTTATTGGATACAGTATATTTAAAATTATCAGAAACCGGTTTAGTTAAGATAACACCAACATGTGACCTTGAAGCTGCAGCAACTAATTCAGACACTTCAACCGGAGGATCGAATCTGACTGTTTTTTGTAAATTATTGGAAGCTATCAAATCCTTTAATTTTTCTTCAATACTTCCGAACCCTCTTAGCACAAGATTAATTCCGGTGTCCAAAGTTTTTGCGGATAAGACGAATTCTTCATAACCTCTGTGTGGAGACATTATGCCCTGATAAAGAACTTCAAAATCCGGATTTTTCGGTTTCAGCTCATCTTGTTTTATGGAAAAAGGGCAATTCGTTACTACAGTTGGTTTTTCGATCTTATACATACCAGACAGAACAACTGCAGCTGCGTTGCTTACGGATACGACTTTATTCACTCTTTTTATTATGAATCCTTCAATTTTAGTAATAATCCACCTTATTTTTCTCATTGAATTTAATTGAGGCATTCCCGTATATATTTCATGGCTATCATAAACAATTTTACTTTTAGTAAAAAATGAGGCTAAATAAGCTGAAGGTAAAGTATCGAAGTCATTCGCATGTATTATATCAGGTTTTAATTCTATGCATTTTTTTGTAAGGTTGTATATAGGCAGCCACATTCTGAGGAATTTTTTTATCTTTGATTTTAAATAGCCGCGATATTTAAGATCAAGCGGGTATATCCATGTCTTATAAGGAAGATTTTCTAGGAACTTCTCGTCGTAATTCTTATCATAAGTACCAAGGACAGTTACATCAAACCCCTGCTGATGCGCCAGTAAAGCTTCTTTTTGTACTCGCGGGTCTTTTTTCAAACTATTGGTTATAAGCAGGCATATCTTCATTTATTCATTTCCTTTATTATCTCTGGGTCGTTCAGAAAAATTTCAATATCTTCAAAAAGATCAACTTTACTTTTTATCCACTTCTCGTCTTTTTCCCACCATTTTAGTTTTAATAATTTATCAATCTGTTCATCAGAAAATCTTTTTCCTATCACTTTTGCGGGTATTCCACCTACAATTGTATAAGGCTCAACATCTTTAGTGACGAGTGCATGCGCGCCTATTACAGCACCGTCACCTACTGTAACAGGACCGAGTATTGTTACTCCATAACTGATAAGTACATCGTTACCAATTTTGATTGGAAATCCGGAAATGCCATTTTTTCCGAATTCATCGAATTTTTGCCTAATTGTATAAGTTGCTCCGCACTGTTTACGGAGTGAGTAGAATACAGGGCTGGTTGAGACAAAATCTTTGGCAGGATGAGTAGCACTCATGAGTGTTACCTTGGCACTAATCGAGTTATATCTACCAATCTCACCTATCACATTACTTTCGTAACCTATATAAGTACACCTACCTATCTTTCCTCCTACAATGCAGTTGTTTCCGAATTTATTACTTCCTTCTATTTCAGTCCCAAATAAAACTCTACAATTATAACCGAGCCCGATATTCTTGAATTTGAGAGAGATGAATAAATTATATAAATTGTTGACAATTATTTTGATATAATATTTAAACAATTTTCCTCCTTTGATTATCCAAATTAGAATAAAATGAATTTAAGCCTAAAGCAAGAATCATAAAAAACGGTATTTCAGCAATATAAGTTGAAGAGATCATTAATTTTACACAAATTATTGGTAAAAATATTAAAATAAGTGTACATAAAGAAGACGAATATTTATAGCTTTTTTTTATTCCATTGTAAATAATATAAAACAGTGATAAGATATACATGCTACCAATCAAGAGACCGTATTGAACGAATATTTCTAGGAATAAATTATGTGAATATGATACTCTGTCAGTATAAAATTTTTCAGCAATTGAAATTCTGTCTCCAGCCATACCTAGACCAAAAAATAAATTATCTTTGAAAACGTCGAAACTGTTTGTAAAAAAACCAATTCGTCCGTTATCCCAGCCAATTTGATCAAGGAGTATTTTATTTAGAGTTCTGCTTTTTATTCCGTGATCTTCTAGAAATAAAGCTAGTTCAGTTCCATAATTGTAGAATCCTTTTGATAATACAAAAAAAGCGAGAAGTATTGAAAATAATATAGCATATTTGCTGATTCGTTTATCAAGATTGAAAACACTAAATATCAAAAAAAAGAAAGCCACGCTGAGAGACGCGCCTCTGCTTCCGTTAGCAAAAATTATTAAAATGCCCATAATTGCTATTAATACTATAGTTATATTTGTTTTCTTGTACACTTCGGAGATCAAAATAAGAACTGGAATTAGGATCACATAAGAAAAGACCATATTATATTCCAAAAATCTTTCATCAGTAGCTTTGACAAATAATGATAATGCAGCGAATAGAACAATAAATATTGATATCTTTTTCAAATGGTCGAGTAAAATTTCATATCTATAAACAGCTCGCGCAAAAAAATATGCAGGAAGGGTTTGAGAAACAAGATAAAAAAAAGGCATATATAGATGTGGTCTGTTTTCAGGATAGAAAAGATAGCTACTGAACCAAAGAATCATGATAAATGCCGGAAAGAGGATCATATCCCTTTTTAAAGGAAGATTCTTCAAAAATACAGCCCAAAAATATACTATGAATAAAATGGAAAGGTAGAGAAGCATGTCGAATTTTCTAAAGAAGGGGAAGAATTTATAAGAAAAAACAGATCCGATCACGATCAATGGGTTATATATGAAAATTGCACATAGCGCTATTATTGCAGGTTTATCATCGAAATTGACTTTATTATCAGAATATTCAGTATTTACAGATGCTTTATTCATATATTTTTTTCATTTCATCTGTGTTTGACATACAATCAAACACCTTCATATCCTTGCAGTATTTTTTCATTGAATCTATAGTTTGTTGTTTTTTATTAAGAATTTCTATTAGAATTTTTTTAAGATCTATGCTATCGACTTCGAGCCAGTATCCATTTTTACCTTCTATCAGATAATCCTCAATATTGCTTGTCTTATTAGTTAGAACCGGAGTACCACAACTAATAGATTCAACGAATTTTGTAGGAAAACCTGCGTTATTTGTTTTGTTATTCTCTCTTAGGAAAGCTGAATAATCAGCATTCGTAACTTCTCTAATTACTTCTTTATGAGGTATCCTTCCTAGAAATGCAGAAAAATTCGATATTGAATTTATCTGAGCTTCAGAGTAATAGTTATATCTTGCTAGAAACTCGTCTTTTGAAATTCCGATTATTCGGAATTCAAGAATCTGTGAAATATTATCTACCTCAAGCATGGTATCAATAAGTAGATTTATCTTGTCCTTCCCACCTGGCGAACCAGCATACACTATCACTGTCTTATCTTTCTTAGGTATAGTCTCAACTTTCCATTTTTCATCCGAAAGATCAACTAGCGGAGGTAGCAATATCGCATTTCTGACTGTATCTTTATAATATTCATACAGGTATTTACTAATGCAGATTATGCCATCGAGTTTTTTGTTGTAGTATCGCATTCTTAATTCAGAGTCGAAAAACTTTATAAGCCCGAGAATATTTCTTATTTTGTGCCCGTACCACTCAGTTATATCTGCTTTCAACTTAATATTGTTATTTTTGCAGTATTTTATTAGTTTTGAGCTTGCAATGGCAGGGAAATTATAGGTAATTATTATGTCAGGTTTTAAATTCTTAGATTTAATAAGATACTTGATGTTATCTATTTTAGTAACATACTTGATCCAGCTGGAGATAGAATTCGGATAGGGAATTGACCATGCTTCAAAGCCATAGAATTTTTTGTTAGAATCATCAAGATTTGTAAATTTTTGTTCTTTGTGGATGCCAAGGAATTTAACATCGTGACCAAGAGATCTTAGTAGCTTTGCATTCGCAATTACTCTCTGTGCCGCAGCATTTTTATCGGGAAGTTCGAATCCACCAACATAAAGAATATTTCTTCCTACATTTTCCAAGCTATTTTATTCCAAATAATCGTTTAAGTTCTTTCTCTTTGGCTTTGTAAGTCAGATTACCAATATGTAACGAGTCTTTCTTTGCTTTCTCTAGGTATTCATCAATTGATTTAATTCTTTTGGCCGGAACACCCACAGCTACTGAATTGTCAGGAATATCTCTGGTAACAATTGAACCGGCTCCAATTATTACATTATTTCCAATATTGACACCAGGCATGATAATGGTGTTTATTCCGATATAAACATCATTACCCACAGTTATAGGTTTTGTGATTTCAAGATCAGGTACATATTTTCTTAATATCAATGTGCCACCGTCATGGTTGATAAATTTAACTCCATTAGTAATATGGACATTATTACCTAAAGTAATCAGCCATGGTTCTGTACTGAACATCGAAAAACTGCTGCAATAGATGAATACTTTTCCTTTTATGTTAACACCAAGATGTTTAGCATATTTTACAGGATATAACTTCCCGTATATGAAGTACCATATAATATAAATTTTTTTTAATACATGAACTATTCTTCTCAAGAGCTACCTCTACTAAGTAACTTTTCAATATCTTTCATATACGCTTCAACGACAATACTCCTATCAAATTCTCTTTCTACTTTCAATCTTGAATACTTGCACATTGATACTTTTTGTTCTTCGCGGAGTTCTATGAATTGTATTATCTTTTCTTCCAAATCTTTCGCATTCTTTACTTCAAATAAAAAGCCGTTTTTGCCTTCATCAACAATTTCTCTGCAACCGGGAATGTTGCTTGCTATCAGAGGTTTTCCCATTGCGGCGCCTTCCTGAAGAACATTTGACATACCTTCATGATACGAAGGATTAACGATGCAGTCGGCTTCTCTGATCTGTACTCTGACATCTTCAGATCTTCCGAGAAATTCAATGTTCTTGTTTCTTTGGGAATAGGAAATATATTTATCTTCCTCCATGCCGCCGACAAACTGGAAAACAGTATCGGGGAATTTTTTAATGACATTTTGAGCAGCTTCAAACAATTCTTCAATACCTTTTTCCTTCATTAAGCGCCCGATGAAAAGGAACTTAATTTTACCGTCTTTTATTGTTTTTTCTAAAGGTTTGAATTTTTCAAGGTTCACACCAGAACCGGATATTAGTTTAACCTTTGTCCTATCGACTAGCCTGCAATTTAAAAAAAAATCAAGATTTGTAGAATTTTGGAAAAAAACTATCTTTGCTTTGCTACAGGCATATTTATATAAGAGCTTTACCAATGATTTTAATTTATGTGAGATCATGGAAGTCCCTATGCCGGTCACATTCATGATAACTGGTATTGAAAATTTATTGGCTACATAATTTCCATAAATGTTTGGTTTTACTGTGTAAGTAAGTATAATATCAGGCTGAAATTCCCGAATTATACTTTTGTACCTCTTGATTAATTTGTAATCAGTAAAAGGATTGATCGATCTTCTGTTCATCTCAGAAACTATGTAGTCGGCTCCGATGTTTTTCAATTTCTTAACATACAAATCTTCTGAGTTGTTCGGGACGCAGAAAGTAACTGAAAAATTTTCAGATAAAAGTTTTTCGATCAGCTCTAGTCTAAAGTGATACAACCCTCCTGCTGAATTAGCCAGTATAAGTATTTTTCTATTATTTAACATTTTTTATTACAACTCTGTCATGTTTCATCATTACGACATTTTCTTTGTAACTTCCTATGATAATTTTGTTTTTCAAGCTATTTAGGTTATTAAAGATAAATTTCGGGAAATTCTCCCCGCACTCATAAGCTAAAGGGTAACCGCCACCGAATCTTGGGTTTATTTCTGATATGTAATACTTCTTTCCGATCTTGAACACATCAATGTCAATTGGACCTACAAGATTGGTTTTGCTAACAAGCTTCCGAACAGTATTGATCAGATTTTTGCGCTTGAACGATCTTGCTTTATCTGTTTCCCCTGCCCTCATAGCTATTTTTTCTTTTGAGAAAATTGAAATGATCTCTTTTGAAACAAGATCAATATAAACATCAACGCCTATTTCCTGACCTTTAAGGTACTCCTGAATGATCATTTCTTTTGCAGAGTTAAAGACAATTTCAGCTTCTTTCAAGTTTTGAACTTTGTTTATATTCAGGCTTGCGCTACCTCTTTGCGGTTTTATGAAAACAGGGAATTCGATTTCCTTGTTCTTCAAGGCTTTTTCAAAATCAGTTAATTTGTTAAAAGTCAGTGCACAATAGAACTTATTTTTTACCAGAAACTTATAAGTATCATATTTATCAAGCCAAAGTTCGCAATCTTTATGTGGCGATACGATAACTTTAGTACCTATTTTCTCGAATTCACTATGATGCTTTGCCAATAATGACAGTTCAGGATCAATTAGTGACAATATACCATTGATCTTTTCTTTTTTACAGATTTTCATCAGTTCAGAAATATAATCCGGATGATCGATCCTCGGTACAATATAGTTTTTATCTGATAGATAAGTCGCAGGTGCCAAATCACTGCAGTCAGTAGTAATCACTTTCCCTTTACCTTTGAATTCTTTTTTGAAGTATTCAATAAGAAGTGATCTTCTGCCTGCGCTGGTTATTAGGATGTTTGATTTATTCATTTTCAGATCTCTTTTCCCATTCATCTTTTAAAACGCTGTAATAAACGACATCCCAAAATTTTCCGTCTTTCCATTTATGACTTCTCAGTATTCCCTCTTTAATCATACCGTTTCTTTCATGTGCTTTTTGTGATTTAATGTTATATCCAAGAGTATGACCGTAAACTTTATTCATGCCCAGCTGATAAAAAGCATAATTAAAAACCAACCTTACAACTTCATCAGGCAGTCTTAATCCCAAATACTCTTTTTCCCCGATAGTAATGTAATATTCAGCTTTTCTGTTTTTGTAATCAATATCTATCAATCCTGTCATGCCGATGACCTTGTCGGTTTCAATATCGACTATTGCAAAGTTAATTTTTGAATTATCAGTCAGAGTATTTTGAAACCATGCTTGAGTTTTAGCCAAAGAGACAGGGATATCAAATCCAAGCGTTCTATTTGTTTCTTCATCGTTTATCCATTTTACCCTTAACGGTAGATCTTCTTTTTCGAATAATCTGAGATAAATTCTTTTTCCTTTTAGCATATCTGCTCCTCTGAGGGTTTAATTTCTGATCCTTTTTCAAAGAAAATTGGAATTCCTCCGGTATGAATGAAAAGTATATTTTTATTCTTAATTTTGTGTTTCTTTACATACTCAATCATTCCATAAAAAGCTTTGCCTGTGTAAACTGGATCTAAAATAATCGCGTTCGATTTTAACATATTTTTGATTGTTGTGGATATCTCAGGGTAAATATCTGCATATCCGTTTCCGATATAGCTGTCATCAAAAGTGATATGTTCATCGTATTTGTATTTTGATTCAGATCCGAAAAAATCAGCGAGGCTATTTTTTAAAACTTCTTTACCTCTTGATTCTATTCTTGCTATGCTGATCCCAATGATTTTTTCTTTTCCTTTCTTATGTAACTTGCCGGCTATTAAACCTGCTTGTGTTGTTCCTGTTCCGGAAGCAAGGAATATATAATCGAATTCAAGTTTTAAATATTTTGTTTGTTTTTGAATTTCTTGGTAAGCATCAAAATATGCTTGTGTACCCAAATTGCCGTGCCCTCCGCCTTCGATAAAATATGGCGAAAATCCATCTTTAGTTAATTTTTTTAAAGTAATATATATTTTTTTTGCTGCATTTTCAGGATTGCACCAAGTTATATCTACGTCGCACAATGAGAATATCAAGTCGTTTCCGTTATATTTAAGATCATTCTTTGTACCGGTTAATATCAGATGGCATTTCAATCCGAATTTTGCGGCAGCTACTGCGGTTAATCGGCAATGATTAGAATGTGGTGAGCCATAAGTTACTATATAATCAGAATTTTTAGAAATCAGATCATACATAAAATATTCAAGTTTTCTGGCTTTGTTTCCGCCCAAGGCAAAATCAGTTAGGTCGTCTCTTTTGATATAGTAGTTATTCTTGCTGTCTAAATCAATCGGGTGCAGTGGTGTTGGTAATCTAAGCATATCAATTTTCTTATTCAACATGCTCGATCCTTTCAGGTATTTTATGCTCTGATCCCTTTGGCAAGTAGATGTTTTTCTTGAAAAAAATATTCCAGATCGTCATAAAAAAGATATAAGTATCTAAAGTCAGACTGATTTTCTCAATGTATTGAACATCATAAACGAATCTTTCATCCCATGTTCCTGAGTTTCTCAAAATTATCTGTGCGTATCCGCTAATTCCGGGTTTCACTATAAATCTCTGTTTGTCAATTTCGCTGTATTCTTCAAATTTTCTCGGGTGATAAGGTACCGGAGGTCTTGGTCCGATAAAGCTCATTTCGCCTTTGAGTATATTTATAATTTGCGGTATTTCGTCAAAGCTCGTTTTTCTCAGGATATTACCGACTTTTGTAATTCTCGGATCATTTTCTTTTGTTCTTAAACCACTTCCTGTTTTTATAGCACCGTCGATCATCGTTCTAAACTTAAATATCTCAAATACCTTACCATCCTTGCCTAACCTTTTCTGTTTATAGAATATTGGTCCTTTGGATTCCAGCTTTATGAGGATGGCTATTACGATCAAAAATGGTAAAGTGACTGTAAGTAGAATTATCGCAAATATTATATCGAATATGCGTTTGAATATTAGGTATGACCTGTTTTTTCTCATAAGTTCCGGTTTATTTTGTACGCGCATAATTTAATTAATTTTATTAATAAGGTCAAGCTGATTGTTTATTCGTTCATTTAAGAAAATCCGTATTTATTTTGCCGATGAGAGCGAGTTGTATGTGGGATGTGCCGATCCGGATAAGGTTTATTTTGAGAATGTTTCGGTTAAAAATGATTTCAAGTATATTTTTATTACCCTGTACAGGATCGTTAAGAGGTAGGGTTCAGATCTCTATTCCGTGATCGGTAATTTCCTGTAAGAAACCGGTTAATTCTGCCAATGGAATGGCGATAATCGGCTAAAAAAAGCCAATGGATTGGCGATAATCGGCTAAAAAAAGCCAAAGTGTGCTTGACTTTCAAAGTGACCCTTTATATATTTATATCAGAAATAAATCAGAGGTCCGGTAAAACGACCATTCTTCATCATATCTTCGACGGTTCGAACTGAGCAATAAAATAACCGAAAGTTTAACAGTCTGAGACCCAAGTGATCGCAAGGGATAATTTTGAAGAGTTTCTCTATTAAGGTCAGGCGGGAAGATTTTGGAGTGATCCTAATTATTTCCTTGCATCCGGTAAACAGGGTGATTATATTTCTTTTTTAGGAGTAAAAAGTTGTTTTAGCTATAAAAACGAGGGCAATGATTACACTCGAAACGAAAACGAGGGTAAAAAAAAGAGAAAAATACATGGATAAATTCGACAAAAAAACACCTTACAACGAACTGCCTCTGCTTCCGCCGAAAGCCGAAATAGAAACTAAGAAAGTTCTGCAGAAGACTATTAGCGCGAGCCGGTTTTTAGCGAAGCTCAACGGTGCGATGACAGGCCTTCCTAATCCGGGATTGTTTCTCGACACATTATATTTGCAGGAAGCAAAAGCCAGTTCTGAAATCGAAAATATTGTTACAACCAATGATGAATTGTTCAAGTCGGCGGCTGCGGATTTGAAAACAGAGAATACTGCTACAAAAGAGGTTCTGAGATACAAAGAAGCGCTCTGGCTGGGAATGTCAAGTCTGAAAAAGAGGCCGTTGATAACAACTAATTTGTGCATTGAGATAGTTCAGTGTATAAAGCAGAACAGATCTGGAATAAGGACAGTACCCGGAACAACGCTTTCAACTCCGAACGGCGAGATCATATACACTCCGCCCTCAGGCGAAAATGTGATCCGTGATAAGCTTCATAACCTTGAAAAGTTCATAAATGAAGAAAGCGGAATAGACCCTTTGATAAAAATGGCGGTTATACACTATCAGTTCGAAGCGATACACCCTTTTTCGGACGGTAACGGCAGGACGGGCAGAATTCTTCTTCTCCTGTATCTCAAGCTCCAACAACTTCTCGATATACCGGGGATCTATCTCAGCGGCTATATCATCAAAAATAAAACAGACTATTACTTGAAGATTAGAAGGGTTACTGAGAAGAATGATTGGGAAGGGTTTATACTATATATGCTTGACATGATTGAAAGCACATCAAAAGACAGCATAAAACAGCTTGATTCGATCGTTGATCTTATGGATATGACTTCTCAAAAGATAAAGACAGCACTTCCGAAAATTTATTCAAAGGAGCTGGTCGAACAGTTATTCCGCCTGCCATATACAAAAAGGCAGTTTCTGATCGATGCGGGGTTGGGAAATCCTAAAACTGTCGGAAAGTATCTTCAATCGCTTGAAAATGGAGGTTTTCTTAAGTCCGTTTTGGTGGGCAAAGAAAAGTTGTATCTTAATTACGAACTCATGAATATACTGCTTTAGTCAAGGTCAGATGTATTCGGCCGGGATGGCTGTAATACTCTCGCTTAAGGGAATATAGTTGTCGCAGAGGCAGATCAATGCACCTTCACCCGCAGGCAGATCAAGTTTGCCTGTCAGATGGAAATTTTTAATGTGTTCTTTTCTCGGCGAGGAGCTTTTCTTGAATTCAAAAGGATAAATATGGCCGTCTTTTAGAATAAGCAGGTCAATTTCCTTCGCGTCTTTATCTCTGTAAAAAAAGAAATTCTCTTTGATCCCGTTGTGCCAGTAACTTTTTAATATCTCGATCAATATCCAGGTCTCGAGGACATTTCCCGACATTGCTCCCGATTCGAGGGTTTCGGGACTTGACCAGCCTGTGAGGTATGAGCATAATCCGGTATCGAAGAAATACAGCTTAGGTGCTTTGATAAGCCTTTTTGAAACATTTGTGTGGTAAGGCTGAAGTAAATAGATTATCCCGCTTGTTTCAAGTATGGACAGCCATGATTTCGCGGTATTTGGAGCTACATCTGCATCCCTGGCGAGATCGGAAATGTTCAATAAGCTGCCTGTTCTTGCTGCTGCGGCTTTTAGAAATCTGAGAAAAGAAGTTTCATCTCCCACTTTTGCAAGGTCACGGACATCTCTCTGTATGTAAGTCTGAATATATGAGCTGTAAAACAATTCTTTTTCGATATTCACAGAACCATACAATGCCGGCATGGACCCGCGCCATATCATTTTATATAATTCGTTTAAGCCTGCCGCTTTATTTATTTCTGCTCTTTTCTTTATTATTTCATAAGTCGGCAGAAAAGGTTCGTAATTTGCGCCTTTATTTAATATCTCGTGTTTTGATAACCCCAAAAGGTTTATTATTCCGATCCTGCCTGCCAATGACTCGGAAATTCCTTTCATCAGATGGAACTGCTGTGAGCCTGTCAGCCAGAACATTCCTTTATCCTGCTTCTCATCTATCAGGATCTTTATATAGGGAAGCAATTGGGGCGCATATTGAATTTCATCTATCAGGACAGGCGGCGGAAACCTTTTGAAAAATAGAGCGGGGTCGCTTTTAGCCAGACTTAAATTAGTCGGGTCATCTAAAGAAATATAGGTTCGGTCTTGAGAGCTTGCATGTCTTAATAAAGTGGTTTTTCCGACCTGTCTTGCGCCTGTTATAAGTAATGCGGGGAATTGGTCAGAAGCGCGTTTTATAAATTGTTCAGCAGTTCTTTTTATATACATTTTCATCTCCAATGTTTAGCAGACAGTTCAAATATAATAACGAACAGCTATAAATGCAAGAAAAATCTTCGGCTATTTTGCAACATCGCTGCAAATTGGACGAATGAAGTAGGGGATGTATTATATTATATATTATTTTCTTGCTTATTTAATTCAAAACCGGTAAATTTACTTACCGGATAAGATGTTAACCGGAAACAATTATTACCGGAGGGTACTATAATGAAGCAGTTATTTAAAGAGCTGATCTTAGATTTTCAGGAACCTGTCATCAATGCGGGAGTTACCCGCCTTATAGAAATTACACCGGTGCATAAAAAGGCTACTGTCTGTATGGGCGTTCGGCGCTCGGGGAAATCAACATTAATGTTTCAGATCATTGAAAAGCTTATAAATAAAGGTGTTCCAAAGAGCGATATTTTATATTTGAATTTTTTCGATGAACGGCTTCACACATTAAAACTTGAAGGATTGAAGGATATTACTGAAGCTTACTATACGCTTTATCCGGAAAAGAAAAATACTGCGACCGTTTATTATTTCTTTGATGAAATTCAGATGATCGAAGGCTGGGAAGCTTTTACAGAAAGGCTTCTTCGTACTGAAAAGTGCGAAATATATCTGACGGGATCGTCGGCCCGAATGCTTTCAAGGGAATTATTTCCATTTTCTTTTAAGGAATATCTCGGCTATAAAGGAATCGCCGCGCCTGATAATCTTTCAGCTAAATCCCGTTTGCTCATAGAGAAAACTTTTGAGGAATACATGGAAACGGGCGGATTTCCCGAAACTGCCGGATCTGAAAAAGCTTTAAGGATAAAAATACATCAGGAATACTTTGGCGCGATGTTGTTCAGGGATCTTATAGAAAGACACGACATCTCTCACCCGAAAGCTGTTACGGACCTTGCTCACTGGCTGTCGGATAATACGGCTTCGCTTTATTCTGTAAATAATCTCACAAACTATCTGAAGTCTCTGGGTCATAAAGTATCAAAATCGTCAGTGTCGGACTATATGCAATGGTTCGAAGATGCTTATATCTTTTTTACCGTAAGGATATTTGACGCGTCGTTAGCCAGATCGAACACAAATCCGAAAAAGATTTATTGTATAGATCATTCTCTCGTGAGATCGGTAAGCTCCGGGATCCTTGTAAATTCAGGTCACCTGCTCGAAAATCTGGTATTTATTACTTTAAGGCGGTGCGGTAAGAATGTATATTATTACAAATGCGGAAGCGGAAAGGAAGTTGATTTCATTATAACGGACAAAAGCGGTAAAAAAATGCTGGTTCAGGTATGCGAATCAATGGCAGATCCCAAAACGAAAAAGCGGGAAATATCCGCACTGGCGGAAGCGATGGCGGAATTAAAACTGAATTCAGGCATAATTGTTACTTTAGATAAAGAAGAAACGATACAGGTAGAGACCGGTGAGATCAACTTGATCCCGGCATGGCGTTTTGTATATGAATTTCATGGATAGAAAGTCGTTCCTTAAGCGTCAAAGAATTTTCTGTAGAGCGGGGAGAGGTATATGGGCAGCGATAAAAGTTCGTAATCCCCCGTTGTTTTTGAAGGCTGATCGGCATTGAACCTGAGCGCAGTTTTGAGCTTTTTTTCTTTCATGAACACCTGCAGCGACCTGAGCGTTCCGCTTTTTCCGGCTTTGACCTCGATCGGTATTATCTTATTGTTGTGATCAGTTACGAAATCGAGTTCCGCATTGGAATTTTTTGCCTCTCTCACCCAGTAATATAGCTTTGGATCAAGAAAGAACGGTTCTGTTGAAAGCATCTGCTGTCCAACGAACTGCTCCGCGAGGCTGCCTTCATTTACTGCAATAACATCATTTATGTCGGTAAGTCTTAATTTGAGAATGTGGTTGGCGAGCCCGATATCGAGAAAAAGGGGTTTTATTATTTTGTCGTTCTGACCCTGTTCAAGCGGAATTCCATCGGCGGATGTATGATTTACCAGTCCTGCGATCCTGCTCATTTCGAGAAGTTTGAATGCGGTTCTTAAAGCGTCAGATCTTTTATGCGGATCTATATTTACATATTTGATCTTTCTGCCCAGCCCGGCCGGTATGTATCTGAGCACAGTGACGAGTGTTTCCTGCTGAGCTTTGGTCCCGTATTTGGAAAAATCGAGTTCGAGCGATCTTAAAATGCTTTCGTGTATCCTTTCAACTTCGATCAGATCTTTTGATTCGCTGTATTCTCTGACGGCTTCAGGCATTCCCCCGATAAAATAATACATTCTGACAAGCTTTAAAAGTTTATCGTGTATCGGCGGACTGATCTTTTCCCACGGCTCGTAACTGCTCAGAAATCCCGTCAGGCCGGTTTCTCCCACAGCATCGAGAAATTCAAAAAAATTTAAAGGGTGCATATAGGCGAATTCCACTCTTCCGACAGGCATTGAGTAGTTTATCTCGTTAAGAACATGGTCCAATAGAGACCCGGCTGCGATGATGTGAAGTTTCGGCCTTTTTTCATAAAAGTATCTGAGCCCGGCAATTGCCTGCGGACATTGCTGTATCTCATCGAGAAATATCAGCGTTTCCCCGTCTTTTGCACTCACGCCCAAATATGCGGTCAGGTTGGTCAATATAGAGTCAATATCGTTCGTCTTAAAAAATTCTTTAAGTTCCGGTTTTTCTTCAAAATTGACCTTTATAACATCCGCAAAGTTTTTTTTGCCGAATTCTTCTATCGTAAAAGTTTTCCCGATCTGCCTTGCCCCTCTGACTATGAGCGGCTTTCTGCTTTTCCTGTTTTTCCATTCTTCGAGATATGATTCAAAATATCTTTTCATGACGACTCCGATGTATTATGGCTGTAATGTAAAAATACTATTGGAAAAATGCAAGTATTATGTAAAAATACCATTGGAAAAATGCAGAACAAGTTGGAAATCAGACCAATAAAAAAGCCCCTTTCGGTAAGGGGCTTTTTGCTGATAATGGATCTATACTACCACTCGTAATCTTCTTCCTCTTCAGATTTTTTCTCCGCTTTAGGTCTGTTCTTCATTTCAATGAAATCGAAATTATATGATGCTCCCAGCGTCAGTTTATAGTCAGGTACCTTGTCTTTCTCTTTTAGGTGGACTTCGAACCCGAATCCGGCGAATACATTGAGTTCGGGGATAGAATAATAGTTCACCCTCGTGTCTAATTTCATGGAGTTGATGCTGTCGCTTTCCGGGTCGTCACCGAGCTGCCATGTGGTTCCTGAGATCGAAGCTACAAAGTTGAGCTTGTCGTTAAAGTCCTGAGCGTATTCAACACCAAATGAGAGGTCAAGATAGCTTCCCTGGTAACCCTTTGTGTATTCCCACGGAAAGACCCTTACCGCTTCAGTCGCGAGCTGGTATTTTATGCTCATAAAACCTCTCGCGACAGCGTTCGGGATCCATTTCTCAAGGTCATAGGCGTAATCACCAGCAGCGCCAAAGAACATCGGCAGTTTTTCAGGCGACTCGTCATCATAAGATTCTGTCAGCCTGTATTCGAACAATCCGTAAACAAAATATCCGTCCTGGAATTTTGCCCAGGGAGAGAGTTTTTTAATATCGACCGTTTTTTTATCATATCCAACATTGAGAGTAAAATCAACAACCGAATGTGAATATCCGTCAATGTTCTCGTTCTGGGGAGTAATGCTTTCGTATGTCAGAGGAAGTCCGAACGCAAAGAACCATCTGTTCTTGTCGTCAACCGCTTTCTGCTCCTCTTCGGTATCCACCCAGTCTTCTTCCCATGAGTCTTTCTTACCTTTTTTCCCGGTAGCCTTTTTATCCTCTTCGCCGCCGCCGAATTTCGAAAGCATCTCTTTTGTCACATAGAACCTGAACTGCGGGTCAATGTGAAGATAAAGGGTCGATCCGAATCCGTCCTCTCCTTCATGAGCTTCTCCGTCATATATCGTTTTGCTCATATCGTATCTGAGGTCCCCGAACAGAAAGAACTTATTAGTTTCCTCCTGCGCCGTCTCAAGAGTATACCTCAGGTTCGGGATGGAAAATCCGGTAGTGCTGACGGGAATATCTGCAGAATTAAAGGTGTAGCCAAAATCCAAACCGGCGTCAATTTTGTTCTTAATAACCACAGTCTCAGGCCCTTTTTTGATCTGGCAAAAAACACACGCCGCCGCCAGCATCATCAACAGTACAACCGCCTTTTTCATATTCGCTCCGCTTTATTTTTATGTTCATTAAACGCTTTATATTAAGCATATCAAGCATAAGAAGATGTAAATTAAGAAATTATTCGATTTATGTCAACCATTTTATTTCCGAATATTCATTAGAAAGTAAGGTTGAACCTGGCGTTCCCGCCCCCGAAAACCCCGGTATTAATAAGCTGTCCCGCAGAAATATAAAGGCTGCAGTTTGGGGAAAAACGGTATTCAAGACCCAGCTTTAACAGCTCTTTGTCCCAGTATTTTTCGCCGGATTTTATGTAAAAATAATTATCCTCAGGTTCTTTTTGCGTGTAGCATCCCATGTATGAGAGTTCGGCTGTGAATTTGGTGTGAATGCGGTACTTGTATATAAGATAAGGTAAAAGGGCGGGGTAGTCTATCGTATAACTTTTCTTATGACCGTTGTCCAGAGCCTGTCCGTCAATGAGGTCGAATTCGTGTTCGGTCCGGGCGTAACATATTCCCGGCTCAACAGAATTCCTCTCATTTACGGCCAAGATACCGCCCAGTTTAAAATTGTACAGTACTGCCGAGAAACTGTATTCCGAGATGTCAAGCGTGCTGTCCTTAAATCTCATGCCGTCACTGAAAGAATCGTAAAAATTCTCGCCGTAAAGTCTCAGCCTGTCTGTTATGTCGTATTCGATCCTTCCGTAGAAATTCATTTTATTCTGCGAATGCTTAAGTCTGTCTGTAAACGGCCCCGGTTCCCAGACCCTATCAAAGCCTGTCCCGTATCTGCCGGACAGATAGAAATACAGTCTGTTAAGGTAAAATCTTATATTTGAGGTCAAACTTACAGGCGTGTTGAGGTTTTTCCCGTCCCCGATATTTTTTATGTCAAAAAGAAAATCGTCGAATGTTATTCCGATATGCGCATATACCGTCTGGAATGTGAAGAGCGCGCCTGCGCTTATATCTATCTCTTCCTTTCTGCTTTCAAGATCGGTCTCTCCGGTAACGGTAACACGATCGTTTAACCTGTATCCTATCCCCACTGTTGAAACATTCTCCACATGGGACAGATGGCGGCTCTCAAGATTTTTGTACCTGAACCTGAAAATGAAGTTTTCGCCGATGTTTTTGTTTATTACGGCCTCTTCGCTGCTCATTAAAAGCCATGTAGTCTGGCTGCCGTGCGTAGTTTGAACAAAGCCTCCTTCAAAAAGCCTGCCCTCCCTTGCCCTTTTCCATTCAGTCGTCTGGTCGTAATTCAGGTAAGGGTAAAGAAAGAATTCCTCGTCAAAATACGGTACAGTGAAAGGATAAGCGTAAATTGAGGCCGTGATGACAAAGGCAAGTATTGACAGCGCTTTTTTCATGCGTTAATAATATTCAAAAATAGTGAAACAATCAAGCCGATTAATAAAAATTTAGTTTGACAAAAGCTGAGATTTGGATTATTTTACGCTACGGCATTTTCAGAAAAAGGATAAGTGATATACAAAAACCGGGGGATCTTCACTTGGATCATAAAAAGATTTGGCTTTCGTCACCGCATATAGGGGAAAATGAGAAAAAATTCGTTCAGGATGCTTTCGACTCCAATTGGGTCGCTCCGCTGGGACCGAATGTCGACGCGTTCGAAAATGAGATGTGCGCCTATCTCGGCGTAAGATCGGCGGCCGCTCTGAGCGCCGGAACGGCGGCGATCCATCTTGCGCTGATCATGGGCGGCGTAAAAGCCGGTGACGAGGTCATCTGCCAGTCTTTCACCTTCTCCGGATCCGCCAACCCGATCGCGTACCAGCAGGCAAAGCCCGTTTTCATTGACAGCGAAAAAGAGAGCTGGAACATGAGCCCGGAGCTTCTTGAGGAGGCCGTTCTGGACAGAAAGAAAAAAACTGGTGCCTATCCAAAAGCGGTCATCGCGGTACACCTCTACGGACAGAGCGCGCGGATAGACAGAATAGCCGATATATGTAAAAAATACGGGATCATGCTGATAGAGGACGCCGCCGAGGCCCTGGGAGCGTCTTATAAGGACAAAAAGCTCGGTACTTTCGGGGATATAGGCATACTTTCATTCAACGGCAACAAGATCCTGACTACTTCAGGCGGCGGGATGCTGGTGTCGGATAACGAGGAGTACTGCAGAAAGGCGAGGTTCCTGGCCACCCAGGCGCGCGACGACGCTCCGCATTACGAACATTCATATATCGGATACAACTACAGGATGAGCAATGTTCTGGCGGGAATCGGAAGGGGCCAGCTGCTTGTGCTTGACGAAAGAGTGAAAAGAAAAAGAGAGATTTTCAGTTTGTATAAAAAACTGCTGAACGGCGGAGGGGAGTCCGTTTTTCAGCCGGAAATAGAAGGTTCTTTAGGGAACAGATGGCTCACAGCAGTCCTTTTAAAAGAAGGCAAAAGGGAAGATGTTAGGCTTGAACTCTTAAAATACAACATAGAGACGAGACCTCTTTGGAAACCCATGCACCTTCAGCCTGTATTCAGGGACTGCGTGAATTACTCCGACGGAACAAGCGAAAAAATGTTCGAATTCGGGTTATGCCTGCCTTCGGACACCAAACTGACTGACGGGGAGATCGAACAGATAGCGGAGAGAATTAACAGAGTGCTAATTATGTAAGGATCCCCAAATGATCAAACTTCTAAGATCATCGAACAAAAGGCTTCTTTCCGTATTCGTCACCCTTCTTCTGACGATTGCGAGCTATTTCTCCTCGATAGCTTTCCTGGGCCTGAAAACGCATCTTAACCATCTTATATTCATCTTCTCGATGAGGATAATACTTTCGTTCATAATCTTAAACGACTACAAGCTCTCATGGTCTGCGGCAACAGCCAGGTCATATCTTAAGAAGAACATTATCGGGATGATCGTTTTCGGAATATCGCTTCCGGTTTTCTTTGTTGTCTTCAAGCATCCCTTCATCATTTTCAAGATGCTGCTTCTCGAGCTCGTTTTCTTTCTTTTCATGCAGAATTTCGCCATGTTCCTCTACAGGTATGTCTATGTTACTTCCATGGCAAAAAAGTCAATGACGGCGGTGATCTACGGAGCGGGCAAGGCGGGCCAGAAAATACTGGAGGAATTCGCGGATACGCCGTACAGGGTCGTCTGTTTTATTGACGATAACGAAAAGCTGGGTCAGAGAGCGCTGGAGGGTGTCAGCGTGCTGACAAAGCAGAAATACATTGATATGGCGAAAAAGGAAAAGATAAGAAAGCACGATCTTCTTGTTATTGCCATACCGTCACTGGACGATAAAAAGCAGATAAAGAAATATTACGAAGAGCTCAGTCCGTATTTCGACAGCGTGAGGATACTTCCCAATATAAAAGACATACTGATGGACAAAAGCTTTTTCACGCAGCTCAGGAATGTTGATGTTAAAGATCTTCTGGCAAGGCACCCCAAGGATCTTGACGAGAAAAGGATCAGCGATTTTATAATGGGCAAGAGAATACTTGTCACGGGCGGCGGGGGAAGCATAGGGTCCGAGATCTGCAGGCAGGTCTGCAGGTACGGTGCCGAACAGATTATAATCCTTGATCATTCCGAATACGACCTCTATCTTATAAACGAGGAGCTCAACTGTCCCAAGGTAGTGCCTGTTCTTCAGTCCGTCAGGCATCTTGAGCATCTTGAAAAAACATTTGAAAAATACAGGCCGCAGATAGTGGTGCACGCGGCGGCTTATAAGCATGTACCGATGGTCGAATACAATAAGATAGAGGGCATAACGAATAATATTATTGGCACAAAGAACTGTATTGACCTGTCAATAAAATACGGGGTGGAAAAATTCGTTCTGATCTCGACCGACAAGGCGGTACGCCCGACCAATGTGATGGGCGCGACCAAGAGGGTCTGCGAGCTTTATGCGCAGAACATGAACAACAACGGAACGGAGATATGTTCAGTGCGCTTCGGGAATGTGCTGGGTTCGTCTGGTTCGGTGATCCCCAAGTTCACAAAACAGATACAGGAAGGCGGGCCTCTGACTATAACGCATCCGGACATAACAAGGTACTTCATGCTCATTCCCGAAGCGTGCCAGCTTGTTCTGCAGGCGGCTTCTATCGGGCACGGCGGCGATGTGATGATTCTCGATATGGGCGAGCCTGTGAGGATCCTGGACCTGGCCAGAAGCATGCTCAAACTGGCGGGCAGGGAGGATATTGAGATAAAGTTCACAGGGCTCAGGCCGGGAGAGAAGCTTTATGAGGAGCTTTTAATTTCAGAAGACGACAAGACAACGGAGTTCGAGTCAATAACGGTCGCTCCGGCGCGGAAGTACGATATAGATCTCCTTAGCAGGCAGATAGAGGAACTTCTTTCCGCTAAGGACAAGATAGCTAAACTTAAAAAAATAGTGCCGGAATTCAATCACAGGCCAAATGAGGTCTGATCACTGGATGAACCTTTCAATAGAAAGTATCCCTTTTATGGAGAACAGCTTTTTTCTAAGCTTAACAAAATGGTTTAAGCTCTTCACCTTGCCGGTAAAACTGCCGACGGCTATAGAGTTATCCACCTTTATCTCAATAAATGTAAGATTTATGTCGAGCGAGTTGATCACCTTGATCATGTCGTAGAGCAGATTTGGCCTGTCCTCTCCGGCGATCCTGAAGCTCACGTCAAAATTCTCGTCCTGATCGGCGTCCCAGTTCGCGTTGACCAGGTTCGCCGGGTCTATTGAGCCGACGGCGGGGCAGTTGGATATATGGATCTCCAAGGATCCGTCATCTTTTTTATAACCCACGATCGAGTCTCCCGGAAGCGGATGGCAGCAGGTGGCGTATGATACATTAGCCGTCTTATGAAGCTGCTTTCCGGAGGGGCTTACAGGGCTTTTGACGATTATTTTCTGCATCAGCCTTGTCAGCAGGCTTTCTTTTTTTAACGAGCTGATCTTGCGCATGAACTGGTTAGGTCTGATAACGCCGCTCCCGACAGCGTAATAAAAATCCTCCGGCGCGGTGAACCCGAACGCTTTGAGAACATGCTCGACAACGCTTTTCTGCATCTTAAGGTTATATTTTTTAACCTCGTCGGAAAAAATATCCCTTCCCATCCTGACCGTTTTTGAATGCTCTTCACGCTTCAGGAAATGCTTTATTGCGGTTCTGGCCCTGGGGCTTTTGGCGAACATGAGCCAGTTGTATGACGGAACTGATCTGGGGGAAGTTATTATCTCGATAATGTCGCCGTTCTCAAGCTGCGAAGAAAGCGGTATTATCTTTCCGCCTTTCTTTGCCGCTATGCATCTGTTGCCGATATTCTCGTGTATCTTATAGGCAAAATCGATCGGCGTGGAGCCGGCGGGAAGTGTGATGAGATCCTTTTTAGGCGTAAAAACGAAGATCTCGCCGGAGATCAGATTGATCTTGAGCTCCTCTAAGATCTCTTTGGGATTGTCCGCGTCAAAACTCTCCTGAAGTATATTCCTCAGTTTTACTATATAGTCGTCAATCGCGTGAAGGTCATCGCTGTTCGAGCCCTTGTACCTCCAGTGCGCGGCGAGCCCGAATTCGGCAAGCTCGTGCATCTTGTTGGTCCTGATCTGGATCTCTATAACCTTGTTCTCGAACACGACCTTGGTATGGAGCGACTGGTAGCCGTTCTCCTTCGGCGCCGCTATGTAATCGTTGAACATGCCGTGTATGGGCATGAAAAGCTGATGGATGATGCTCAGGACATGATAACAGTCCTCTCCGTCCGGGATCACTATGCGGAGAGCGATAATATCGAGTATCTCCTCAAAGCTTTTTTTCCTGTTGACCAGTTTGTTGAATATGGAATAAAAATGCTTGATCCTTCCGCTTATAGAAGCGGTAACGCCCCTTTCATCAAGTTCTTTGGCAATAATAGGCGTTATCCTGGCCATGTAGGCTTCCATCGCCTCGTGAGAGTCCCTTATTTTTTCGCTTATCGCGTTATAATTCTCGGGATCAAGTATTTCGAACGATCTGTCCTCAAGCTCGTTCTTCACTTTGTACATTCCGAGCCTGTAAGCAAGAGGGGCATAGATATCGAGAGTTTCCCTGGCGATCTTCTTCTGCTTCTCGGGCTTCATGAATTTAATGGTGCGCATATTGTGGATCCTGTCGGCGAATTTTATTATTATCACCCTCAGGTCCTTAATCATGCTGATTATGAGTTTCCTGTAATTCTCGGACTGCTTTTCCTCAAAAGTATCGTAATAGATCTCGTTTATTTTTGTCACGCCGTTGACTATCTCGTAAATGGTATCCCCGAATTTCTCCTTTATCTCAAGGCCCGATATATCGGTATCCTCGACCACATCGTGAAGGAGCGCCGCCGCGACCGTGATGTCATCTACTTTCAGCTCCGAGAGTATTTCGGCTACTTCCACAGGATGTTCAATATAGGGCTTACCGCTGCGCCTGTACACATTTTTGTGGGCGGTGAAAGAAAAATCGAACGCCCGCCGTATAAGGTCAGCGTTAACATCCTGGCCGGTCGCCTGAAGCTTCTTTATCACATTATCAATCTGTATGGAATATCTTTCGAGCATAACAACATCCGGAAAATTGCGGTTATTTAGTTATCGAGAGCCGCTATTCGCTTAACGGCAGCCGGAACTTCAGAAAGAACGTCAGAAGGCAGCACGCTCGCCTCGCCGTATTTGTCCGTAGCTGATCTGGCGGCGGACGAATGAACGAAGAGCCCCGCTATCACGGCTTTGTCCGCGGGGACTTTCTGCCCTAAAAGCCCTGCAAGTATCCCGGAGAGAACATCGCCCATTCCTCCCGTGGCCATTCCGGGATTCTTGTTCACATGTATCAGCACCTTGCCGTCCGGGCAGGCCACTATCGTAGGCGCGCCTTTGAGCACAATGTAGCATTTCCACGCCATGGCTTTCTGGGTAGTGATCTCAAGCCTGCTCAGCAGAAAGATCTCCTTGCTCATCTGGCAGATCCTGGCCATTTCCCCGTTGTGGGGCGTGAGTATTATGCTGCTGTTGAAATCCTCCATCATTTCGGGGCTTTCGGCAAGAGTGTTGAGCGCGTCCGCGTCAAGGACGCACGGCTTGGAAGGCTCGAGCTTCTGAATAAGCTTTTTTATAACTTTTTTTGTTTCAGGATGAA
Source organism: uncultured Bacteroidia bacterium (assembly GCA_964648295.1). Lineage (GTDB taxonomy): Bacteria > UBA4055 > UBA4055 > UBA4055 > UBA4055 > UBA4055. The sequence continues at coordinate 45,190 of CAZYNH010000009.1, forward strand.
CCGACAGTCCCGGCCCGATAAGCACGGCGTCACCCCATCTGTATCCTTTCATCACATCTTTTTCCGCTATCATTGACGTAAAGCCGGGCTGGGCATATCCCAGAGGTATAGTCATGATCTCCGGATAAACAGTCGAAACGGAAGCGGAGATGTTCATCGGTATCCCCAGCTTGACCAGCCCGCAGCCCGACCTCAGCGCCGCTACTGACGACATTACCGCGGCTCCCGGCATTGATAGAGACCCCGAGAAATTAAAGACCTTTCCGAAATCCTTTTTTTCGGATGTCAGCGGCCTTTTTTTATAAACCCCCGCCGCGTCGCTTTCCTCCATAAGAAGCCTTGTGTCTAATATCTCGTCGTCGAGCTCTTTCGGCAGTCCAATATCCACAACATCCACCGTTCCGGAATGAGAATAGCCGTCATTTATATACAGGCCGATCTTGGCGTATCCGAGCGTTATCGTATGGTCGGCGAACACGGCTATATCCTCCGCGTTCCCGGTGGTCCCGTGAATACATGACGGGATATCGATCGAATAAACTCTGCACGGCGACTCATTCATTTTTTTTATAACTTCAAAGAACAGGCCTTCGGGATTGGAATTGAAACCCGTTCCGAAGATCGCGTCAAGTATTATCTCATCACCGTTCAGAATAAAATCGGCCGCGCTGTCAATGAAGTTCACATTTTTTGTTCTTTTTGAGAGCTTTTTCAGAGCTTCTTTTGAATCTTCGGAAATGTCGTTTTTGCCTGCCAGGACAGACACAGTAACATCGGCGCCGTTCTCAGCAAGATGCGCCGCCGCGATCATCCCGTCGCCCCCGTTGTTGCCTTTTCCGCAGACGACCGCGAATTTCTTTTTATCGCAGTTACCCTCGTATTTCATTATGTTTTCATATACGGCTTTTCCTGCGTTCTCCATTAAAGTGAAGCTCCGGATACCGTAGTTCTCGGCGGAAAGTTTGTCGAGCTGCTTCATGATCTCGGCTGTAACAAGTTTTTTCATGGTCCTGATCCCTCGGGTATGTTTGACTTATTATAAGTGAATATCGCCGCTGAGACCGTTCAAAAAATCCTTTTATTCTGACAAGCCCGGTATTCTCAAAAAAACGCGGGCGACGAACACTTTTCGTTAAATATAAACCTTCAAGCCTGAAAAGTCAAGGCGTAATTTGGTATTATCAGACTATCCTGCTTATAAGTTCAGTCAGATCCTGAACAGTTGAGGGTGAAAATATTTCGCTAAACCCCAGCTTCTTGCTTTCTTTGATCCTTGCCTCACTGCCTGAAACAGGTCTTATCTCGCCGTTGAGCCCGATCTCGCCGAAGAAAACGCTTTTTTCGCGTATGCTGATGTTTCTGAAAGAAGAGATAAGCGAAACGGCCACGGGTACATCCGCGCCGGGGTCAGTGAGCCTTGCGCCGCCCGTCACATTTAAAAAAACATCCTGGCCGGCTATCGAAAGCCCGATCTTCTTGTCCAGGACCGCTATTATCTTGCTCAGCCGCTTGATGTCGAACCCTACGCAGTTCCTCTGCGGGTTGCCGAAACTGGGGGCGGTGACAAGGGCCTGGATCTCGATCAAAAGCGGCCTGGTGCCCTCCACGGTCGCGGCAATAGCCGCTCCCGGCGCGCCGATCGTCTTCTCGTTCAAAAAATAGCTCGACGGGTTGGTAACCTCGATCAGCCCTTCCGGCCTCATCTCAAAGAGCCCGATCTCATTGGTGGACCCGAACCTGTTCTTGACTGTCCTCAATATCCTGAACCCGTGGAAACGGTCTCCCTCAAAATAAAGAACGGCGTCCACCATGTGCTCAATCATCTTCGGCCCGGCGATGAAACCCTCTTTTGTGACATGCCCGATTATGAAAAGGCAGAAATTTGCCTTTTTCGCCGCCGTTATTATTTTTGAGGCGGAAGACCTTATCTGGCCGGGCGATCCGGGCGAGGATTCGTCTGAAGGGTCGAACACCGTCTGCACCGAGTCTATCACCACGATGTCGGGCGCGTTCTTTTCGATCCAGTCAAGGATATTCCTAATATCGTTCTCGCAGAAAATGCTTATTTCGCCCGACTTCGCGCCTATCCGTTCTGCCCGGCTTCTTATCTGGTGCGGCGATTCCTCTCCTGAAACATAGAGCGTCTTGTAGCCCTGCTCCTGCATTCTTGAAATATACTCGAGCATGAGAGTGGATTTCCCAATCCCCGGGTCGCCGCCTATCAGCGAGGCCATTCCGCTGATGCATCCCCCGCCCAGGACCCTGTCCAGCTCGGATATGCCGGAAACGAATCTGTCCGTTTCGCCGGCGCTGATGTCTTTCAGGAGTACCGGCGCGCTGTTCCCGCCGGGGGCGGCAGGCGATCTTCCCTGAGCGGACTGCCTGAATTCTTTAAACGATCCCCAGACGCCGCATGACGGGCATTTGCCCAGCCATTTCGGCGTGTCGAAACCGCATTCGGAGCATAAAAAACTTTTCTTTTCGGTGTTCTTCGGCATAATTTATTTCCTTTCAGGACATGTCTTTGAATTTTCTGAGCGCGAGCTCCGTTATAAAAATTAGTGAGAAAAGAATAAGAAACCAGTGATTTCTTGTTAAACTTAAGGACGATTCGATCACCGCAGTCTCGGTTTTACCGGACATCGAAGAGAGAAGGGCGGCGGCAGAATCTAAAGATACCGCGCGCCCGTTCCTGGCGCGCGCGAAGCTGCGCAGGTAATGAGTGTCGGCTCCCGTTACGGAAGTCTCATGGTCGTTCGGACTGACCCTGAATTTTATATCTTTCGCTATGACACCGGCGCCGTCTGTAAAACTTATCCTTGCGGTGTATACGCCCGGTTCCGCCAGGTAGAATTCCGAGCGCAACTCGTTTTTATCATGAAAGAACACGGCTGAAAGTGAATTCTCAACAATTGTCAGAGAAGGATCGGCGCTGATATCAGGCCTGAGGTTAGCGTCAAGAACGCGTCCTGTAAAAACTATCTTTTCCCCTGAGATAAATTCAGGCTTTACAGGGCTCATTCTGATCCTTCCGGATGAAGGGTCCGCCGCCGTTCTGTCAGTTATGTTGAGCATGAGATTGGAGAAATTATCTTCCCAGTCGTTAAAAAGAAGTTTCCAGAACGAGCTGAAGCCGGCTATGACCGTAAACGGGTTTTCCCTGACGCTCATGAAAAGAACGGGATTTTTACTCTGCCCCTCAACAGAGACCAGAGGTATATATTTTTTGCCGGAAGGCAGGAACCCGGCATTGTATTCGACACCCGGAAGCCCGTCCAGTTTTATGGCAGAGGGCCCCCTGCTGAAGAGGAAAGCTCCGGCGTCAGTGCCGCCTCCGGACAGGTTTCTGGTATCGGGCACATAACTGAAACTCGTTATACCGGCATCCGTGATAGCGTTGAGCTTTTCAAGATCGGTCTTTCTTGTTACAAAGAACAGTCTCGAACTGAATTTTGACGCGAGCGCGCCTACATCGCTTTTTGAACTCTTCACGGGAAGGGAGAAGAATATCACGGATCTGTATCTGCCCAGATCTCCTATCCTGTCGCTGTCCGCGGAATAGAATATGTCACAGCTGTATCCTGCTGAACGCAGAAGCCTGACAAAGAAAGACATGTCAAGCGAAGGCGTGTCTGCTACTATGAGAAATGAGGCGGTTGTTTTTAAAAGCCTCTGCACCGCTGTTTTCTTATTGTTGTATATGTTCCTTTCGTTAAAAAGAGGGCTGATCATGAACTCAAGCTCTCTGAGATCAGATCTCTGACCGGGTAATTCGGCTTTTATCGTGGTGAACGATCCCGGCGCCGGTATATTTCCGTTTGCCGTTCTTATCACTTCGCCATTTTCCATGATCTTGAGAGTGAATTTCCCCGCTGTGCTTTCGCCTGTATATCCGATAACAGCCGTAAAAGCGTTTTCAGGTTCAGACGCGGGATTGTCGTCGTAATCGATCCGGTCAATGAATATATCGGGAGCTTTTGTCCTGACAGAGCCGCAGATAATATTTACGGGCAGTCCGGTCTTTAGTGAAAAATTATCGGCGTCCGAGAAATTCCCGTCAGTTACGACGGTCAGGCTGACCGCGTTCTCCCTGCTGTACGCCCTGTCGATTATGCCGATAATCCCCTGCGATGAGATATTCGAGAACGCACCGCTGAAATCAAGTCCGTCCGCCGATGAGAGCGTGTCCGGGGTGTAATCAAATTTATAGAAAAGAAAAGAACGGTCGGAAGAGAATTTTTTATAAAGCTCTCTGAATCCGGTCGTATCTGTTTCGGAAGCGAGAGCTATCGAGTATGAGTTGTCGAAAAGGAGAATGTGCCTCAGATCACGGATGACCTCTTTTTTTATCTTTATCACCGGATCGAAGATGAGAAGGAGCGCGGCTGTTGTAAAAATGAATTTAAGAGAAAAAAGCGTCAGCAGGAAACTTTTTTTCTGATCCTCTTTCTTATAATAATATCTGACGGCAAAATACGCGACAACAAGCGATAGAATGAGAAGAATGCCGGGGTATTTAAAGTCAAGGTGCATAGATCAGCGGCTAATCTTCTTCGAGGAAGTCAAATCCCCGTGATATCTTCTTTTCTCCGGTACCCGGTTTTGGCGCCGCGGGAGTTTCGGTCTTCTGCGGGGAATGTTCCTTACCGGCTCCCAGATCAAGATCTATGTTCAGGCTGACCTCATCCGGTTTCTGTGTCTCGGGTGTTTTTATACCTGCGGGTTTTTTCAGCACTCTTTTGGTCTCGGTCTGTTTTTTTGCTTCAGGTGTTGAACCGTATTCGAATCTTTCCAAAAGTATCATCATTATTTCTTCTATTGATTTTGTGAGATTAGTCCCTTTTGTTTTAACATTGACCAGAGTGGCGACATCATCAAAAAAGGTCTGATATGTTTCAAAAAGAGGATCTTTCTTTTTTAAAGCCATCATGATAAGAAGAACGATCACTAAAAGGGAGAGAGCTCCGATAACGGCCAGAGACAGTGTGCTGAAACCCCCGCCAGAAGACGCTGTTCCGATGTTCTGATCCTCGGTTTCCTGCATTGCCGAATAAAGCCCTGCTTTTTCAAGCGAATCCTCGACCATCATCTGCCTTATTTCTTCCTCGCTGACATCTTCTATTTCCGCGTCTACCTTAACCGTCTTGAAATCTTTGGCGGTCGCGATAAAATAAAGCTGGTTTATTTTTCCCTCGCTGAGCTTTCTGTAGACCATAATCTCTTCAGAGAAATTCTCTTCCTTATTAAGCGTCACTTCTATCTCATTAATACCCTTGCTGACCGAAAGCCTGTTGTCGGACCCGAACCTGAGCAGTCCCTTCGGGTCTTCGATGGTAAGATTCTTAATATTTTTCAGCGCGTTCAGCTTAATTACGAATGTCCTGTTGTCCGGGGTGAAATTCAGCCTTGTAAAATCAGAAAAAAGCGAATCATTTACCACAAGGCGCAGTTCCGGCCTGTATATCGCGGATACATTGAGAAGCTCCTTTTTACCGATATTTACTTTTGTAAAAACGAACTGGGTCGTGTAAGATTTACCCTCAGTTAGCTCGGCGGGATCCATTGTCCTGGAATCGAAGATAATTTCTATCAGTCCTGTGTTGTTGAGTTTTTTCAGAACGAATGGCCTGCTGATGCCCGGTTCAAAACTGAAGGTCTCCGCGCTCTTAAGCTGAAGAGTAACTGACCCGAATTCTCCCTCGCCCAGAAAATAGTTTCTTTTCTGAGAGAAATCAAGTTCCGCTGCGCTGTGAACGGCGGCCGAAAAAACGAACAGGTTCAATAAAATTAATCTTAGTATCTTCATCTTGTTTATCTCCCGCAAAATGTTTTTTTACATCAGATCGACTGGATCGACGTCGGTATCAATCTTGATCTTGGAGGGAAATCTGTGCTCAGAAAGTACATCAGAGACGAGTTTCCGGGACTTTGTTCCGCTCCTGTCATTAATTATAAGCGATTTTATCAGAATATACAACCGAAATATATTGTTAACTTTTAGAACCATTCTGTCGGCGGGCCTGTATATGATGCATCCCGGGTTTTTTGAACTTAACGCCTCGTAAAACTCCGACGCCGCTTTTCTCAGCGCGGGCTGGTCTGAAGAACTGAGCGTGATCTTTATTATCCTCGAAAATGGCGGATAATAAGCTGTCTCCCTGGTCAGAAGCTCGTTTTCAATAAAGCCGGCGTAGTCATGTTCCCTAATGTGGTCTATTATCCCGGAATGATCAAGAAAGGTCTGAAGTATGACCTCGCCGCAGACACTTCCTCTGCCGGCTCTTCCCGCGACCTGTTCGATAAGCTGAAAAGCCCTCTCGTCCGACCTGAAGTCCGGAAAAATAAGTTCAGAATCAATGTTGACCACGCAGGCTACCGAAACATCGTGAAAGTCAAGGCCTTTAGCTATCATTTTTGTGCCGGTGAGTATTGCCGGGCCCGGTTTACCGAAGCTGTCGAGTATACTGCTGTGCCCGTCCTTATTTCTTGTAGAATCCTGGTCCATCCGGTAAACAGGAACTTCGGGGAAAAGCTGTTTCAGCTCTTCTTCCACCTGCTCCGTTCCCGCGCCTCTGAAATATATATTATCACCGCCGCATTTCAGGCAGCTGCTTCTGCTTTTTTCAAAATATCCGCAATAGTGGCATATCAGGCTTTTTGACGAAAGGTGATAGGTAAGAGAGACCGAGCAGTGCGGGCACATCGCGGGTTCTCTGCAGGAGCCGCACACCAGTACCGGCGCGTAACCTCTTCTGTTCTGGAGGACGATAATCTTTCTGCCGAGCGTAAGCTCCCTTCTGAAAACTTCTACGGTATATTTTTCGAAAATGGTACCGTGTTTTTCTTTTCTGATTATCCTGACAGGCGGGAGAGAAGCGCCGCCGGCCCTCTGTTTTATTTCAAGCAGATGATATTTTCCAGCCTTTACATTATAGTAAGACTCGGCGGAAGGGGTGGCGGACCCCAGAACGACAGGCGCGCCGCACATGTACCCCAGCATGACCGCGGAATTCTTCGCGCAGTACCTGGGCTGTTTTTCCGTCTGTTTGTATGACTGGTCGTGCTCCTCGTCAACAATTATTACCCTGAGTGACACCAGCGGCGCGAAAAGGGCGGACCTGGGTCCCACAGCGACCCTGTAAACGCCGTTCTTCAGTTTTTCCCATGTCTCGAAACGCTCCAGATCGCTCATCCTGCTGTGAATGACCGCAACGGTATCCCCGAAGCGTGACCTGAACTGCCTGACCATCTGCGGGGTCAGCGAAATTTCCGGAACAAGAACTAATGCCGTTCCGTTCATTTCGATAGCGGTGCCGGCGAGTTCAAGATATACGGCGGTCTTGCCGCTCCCGGTCACTCCGTGAAGGAGGAAGGCGGCGTGTTCTTTTTCAATCATCGCGCTTTTTACACGGCGGACGCATTCCTCCTGCTCTCGATTCAGCTTTATTTCCGGTAGCGGCGTTATCTCTTCCGACATCAGCCGGTCCAGATGGCTTTTTTTAACTTTTATCTTTTCGGCGAACCCTTCCAGGACCGCTTTGTTCATACGCGCCGCGGTAATGTTTTTTTCTTTAAGGTCTTTCTGCAGAATGATCTCTGAATCATGAAAAAGGGCGGCAAGTTCTTTCATCCTGCCGTCTTCAGGTTCTTTCCCGGTAATCCTGAACCCCGTCAGCATGACCTCTTTTTTCTTGAAATTTATGCTGAAGCGGGTTTCAACAAGCCCCTTTTTCCTCAGCGCGGCGACCGTTCCTGCGGCCTCTGGCCCGAAAATATTAATTATCTCTTTATGTCCGGCCGGACCGAGCTGTTCACAGAACCTGAGTACGGCTTCTTCGTTTTCACTTAAACCGCCGCCGGTTTTTATGAAGAATACCTTTTTTTCTGTACCTGAGGCAAGGATCGCAGGAAGAGCGAGTTTAAACACTTCGCCGGGCGGACAGATGTAGTATTCCGCCATCCATCTGAGAAATTTCAGCATCAGAGGAGAAAAGACAGGCTCAGTATCTATAACGGACAATATTTCGGATGTCCTCATATCTTTTTCGGGAACCGTTTCGGAAACGGCGAAACCTGTCATCTTCCTGTTGTTGAAAACGACCTCGACCCTTTTACCGGTTATTTCGCCGTCATGGAGATCTTCTCTAACGCTGTATGTGAACTCTTCTCTGACCGGGACAGGAAGAACGATCCTGAAATATCTCATTGGTTTTTCCCTGTGTACAAGCCCCTAATTATAACATTTGAAATCGGGAAATCAAATAAAAAATGATTATTTTAAATGAATTAATTTTTGAATTAATATTTGCTTTACGGGTTATTTAATCTTATTTTACGAGTAACTGCAGGAATACGCAGCAAGTTCTGACATTAGAAAATGGAGACAGTTTATGGCGGAAGATAAGTCAAGCTACAAATTCGGTTTATACGGAAGATGTCCCGTCTGTAAAGATATCACGAAAGAGATCTGCGAGGGCTGCGGCGCGGCCGATTCTTTTATCGACTCGAGCAAACCAGGAATAGTAGTGTGTTCGGGATGCAACCTTGAACACAGCATCAGGTGTTCAAAAGGAGGCTGCGGAAATCAGATCAAAGTGCTCAGAACGCCCAAGAACAACGACGAAAAAGCCAGAATAGACGAGTTTATTTACAGAAAAACGAATAAAGACCTGGACAAGAGGGTTTTCGTGATAAAAGAGAGCCCGAAAGCTACTGTCGTAAAAGAAGTAAAAGTCCCGGTCGAGGAACTTAAGAAAAAAGAGGAAAAGGAAGCCGCGATAATAACTCTGGATAAAGAGATCGAATTCGCCGTCGAGCAGCCTGCTCCCGAGCCGGTTAAAAAAAGCGAGCCGGCGCCCGTCCCGAAACCCGAGCCGGTGATCACCATTGATAAGGAAGAACCGGCAATATCTTTAAAAGACGAGGCCGCTCCGGGTAAGGTGCCGACCCCTGAGGAAAAGCAGGAACTTGACAAGATCAAGAATTTCTGGAAAGCCAAGGAGATGACCGAAAAAGAGGAAAAGAAAGAAGAAGAAAGAAGGATAGTCAATCAGTTCTACGATGAACACGAGGATGATGTTCTGGACAAAAAAATAAATTTTGAGAATATATATAACGAGACAGCCTATTTTGACTGCAGGGTATGCGGCCGTGAGGAACAGAAACTCGTCTGCGACAAGTGCGGCCAGAACAACCAGTTCTCCCTGAATTATGATGCGCTGAGCTGCAAATGCGGCAACGACATCAAGGTCAAGACCTGCGACTGCGGAGCAAAGCACGGGCACAGCGATTTCTATCTGATCTCAGACGGCATAAAATGGCAGTATTCAAAATCAAAGAGCTACTACAACTACAGAAAGGGAAGGATGCTGGTGTTCTCTACCTGTCCCACTTGCGGCGTCTTTTCCGTGGAAAAATGTAAAGTGTGCGGAAGCAAGGTCAATTTTGGTATGCCGAACAAAAACAACGAGGTCTACTGCAAGAACTGCGGTACAGTAAATCAGTTCATATGCGAGAACAGAAAATGCGACGATACCGTTAAAACACTGAACAACCCGACATCAATAGAACAGAAGCTTGAATGGCTTAACGAGGTCATGAACTTCAAAACAAGAGTGACGACAGAAAAAGTTAAATATTCCGAGCCGGGCAATATAAAGAAGGACAAGGAAGCTATCGTATCGTCGAGCAGCGAGGTAAGCCTCGGAGCCGAATCGCAGATAGACTTCTCAAACTCGTTCATAGAGGAATTCGACAGCAAGACAAAAGAGATAATAACATCGTCCTTCATCTCTGAAGTCGAGAACGAGGTCAACCAGAGAAAAAAGCTCAAGGAAGAACTGATGAGCTATAATATGAACCAGCCGAAGATCGATACCGATAAAAAGCCTTCATTCGGGGCTCCGGCGGGTTCATCAAGGCCGGCAGTTCCTTCCGGAATCGGGAGATCAGAGCCTGAAGACTCCGGGCCTTCAGTAATCAGTTTTGACGACTCGGGAAGCGGGACAGGAAAATATATAATTATTGCCGTTGTGGTCATAGCGCTCGCCGTTGCCGGATGGTTCGGGTGGAAAATGTCAGGTCACTCTGAGCCTGTAAAAGAAGTTAAACAGACGGTAAAAACCGTACCAGCGCCTGTACCTGCGCCAGTGCAGGCTGAGCCTGCTGCTGAAGAAGCAGCACCGGCCCAGGACGCGGAAACACCTGTTCCCGCCGGTGAGTAGGTTATGCTGAAGTTAACGGCTTTCATATTATGTTTACTTGTTATAAACTGCGCGAAGAAAGAAGAAAGCGTAGAAGAAAGCGGCCTTAAACAGCAGGCCGTGCCTGAAAAAACGAACGCCGCGCAAAGTTATATTGACGCTCAGAAGAGCAATATAGACAGGGCCAAAGCCGCGGTGGAAAAAAGCCGTCAGGCGACTGAGGCTCAGGAAGAAGCTTTACAGGAAGTAAAATAAGATCAACAGAATTTCGAACCGGGTTCTATCCTGTGCCCGTTCAAAAAACAGCCTGTATCGGTCACAGGTTTTGATTCAGCCTGCAGCTTTGTAACCCTCAATATACCTGACCCGGTCGCTATCCTCAATATACCCTTTCTGCAGTCGGCTTCGCACACCGTTCCGGGTTCAGAGACCTGAGCACACGGTTCGGGGAACGCTTCGATTATTTTTATTGGTCTGCCGTTTAAACTGGCGCAGGCCCCCGGTTTAGGCGAAAGGCCTCTGATCCTGTTGAATATAACTTCCGCGCTCAGATTCCAGTCGATCTTAAAATCATCATGGCCGATCTTGGGAGCTTTAGGGTAGTCACCGGGTTCCTGCGGCCTTGAGACGCAGGTCCCGTCAAATATGGACTCTGCCGCGCGGGTTAGAAGTCCGGCGCCCTTCAGAGCGAGTTTCTCGTAAAGAGATCCGTAACTGTCAGATATTTCAACAGGTAATGTTTCAGAAGAAATGATATTCCCCGTGTCAACACCTTTGTTTAAAAAGAACACGGTTACTCCGGTCTCTTTCTCACCGTTGAAAAGCGCATGGTTTATTGGCGCCGCTCCTCTGTATCTGGGAAGAAGGGAGGCATGAAGGTTTATGCTTCCTCTTACAGGTATATCAAGAACTTTTCGGGGAAGTATCCTGAAGGCGACAACGATGAAAAGTTCGGCACCTGTTGCTTTTAACTGACAGATAAACCCAGGATCGCTCATGCTGACCGGCTGAAGTACAGGCAGTCCCAGCCTTAGAGCTTCATCTTTGACCGGCGTAAAACTGACCTTTCTGCCTCTTCCTCTTTCTTTGTCAGACTGAGTCACGACCGCTCTGATATCAAAACCTTTCAGGTGAAGTGCCTTGAGCGAGCACACGGCGAATTCAGGCGTTCCCATAAATATCACAGGCATGGACAGCTTTATTTTATTTCCTCCGTCCCGTTCTTAGAGACCTTCAGTATTTTACCTTCGGCCTCGGTAAGCCTGCTCCTGCAGAGCGCGATAAGTTTCTTGCCTTCCTCATACATCTCGAATGTTCTGTCAAGAGGTATGTCGCCCGATTCAAGCTTCTCCATTATCTCGGTCAGTATTTTCACGGCGTCTTCATATTTCATTTCTTTCATTGTATTATTTTTCCTTTTTTACGGATATAGAGAGTTCCTCAAGCTGTTCCCGCGAGACTTCCGAAGGCGCGTCCATCATCAGGCAGTTCTGATTTTTGGTTTTGGGGAAAGCTATAACATCGCGGATAGTTTCCTCACGGCACATCAGCATTATCATCCTGTCGAGTCCGTGAGCGATCCCGCCGTGCGGGGGGGCGCCATACCTGAAAGCGTTCAGCATGAACCCGAACTTGCTCTCATATTCCTCTTTACTCATTCCGAGTATTGAGAATACTTTTTCCTGAAGAGCGCTGTCGTGGATCCTGATACTGCCCGATGAAAGTTCGACCCCGTTTAAAACCAGATCATACAGCTGACCCAGAATATTCTCAAGATTCTCGCCCTTTCTCAGGTCTTCCAGAAACTCAGGTTTAGGCATGGTAAACATGTGGTGCATTGCCTGCCATCTGTTATCCTCCTCGGAGAATTCGAACAAGGGGAAATCGGTTATGAAACAGAATCTATAATCGTCTTCTCTGTATAATTTTAATTCTTTTGCGACCCTGTTTCTCAGGTTCCCCAGAACTTTGTTTGCAAGATTGAGCTTGTCTGCCACGAAAAAGATCATCCCGTCGCCTGCAAGGCCGCAGACAGACAGTATCCCATCGGCTTCCCGTTCAGACAGGAATTTTGAGATACCGCCGTCCAGTTTTCCGCCGGTCACTCTGGCGAACGCCAAACCCTTCGCGCCCAGATGCTTTGCATAATCTTCGTATTCGCCTATCTGTTTTCTGCTAATATTTTCAAGACCGGGTACGGCAAGAAATTTTACTGCCTGAGCATCCGCGAAAACTTTGAAACCGGAGTTCCTGGTGAGATCTGTTATGTTCTTCAGTTTGAGATCAAATCTGATATCCGGTTTATCCACACCGTATTCTTCCATCGCCTGCAGATAAGGTATTCTGGGGAAAGGCGCAGATATTTCGGCATTGATACCTTTACTGAAAGCCTCTTTCATCAGTCCCTCGGTCAGATCGAATATCTCATCCTGGTCCGGAAAGCTTACCTCGATATCGATCTGAGTAAATTCAGGCTGACGGTCGCCTCTCGCGTCCTCATCCCGGTAGCAGCGCGCGATCTGAAAATACTTATCCTGTCCCGCGACCATCAAAAGCTGCTTGTAGACCTGAGGGCTTTGCGGAAGTGCGAAAAAAGTTCCCGGGAATATTCTGCACGGCACCAGATAATCCCTGGCGCCCTCAGGTGTGCTTTTTGAGAATGTCGGGGTTTCTATCTCGATAAACCCTTTTCCTGAAAGAAAATTCCTGGCCGCCAGCGCGACTTTGTGCCTGACATGAAGGTTTTCGGTCATTTTTTCGCTTCTCAGGTCAATGTATCTGTACTGCAGCCTGGACTCCTCTTTTGCGTCGCTTCTGCCGTTCAGAAAATTGAATGGTGGCGTGGCCGATGCATTATCTATGGTGATATCGTCGGCTATTATCTCGATCTCGCCTGTCGCCAGGTTCGGGTTCGGTTCGGGTTTTACCGATACGGTCCCTGAGACCGTGACCACAAATTCGTTCCTGCATCCCGCTGCTTTTGATATGATCTCCTCAGACAGTCTTTTAGGATCGAAAATGACCTGTGTGATACCGTATCTGTCTCTAAGATCTATAAATATCAGCCCACCGAGGTTCCTGTATTTGTGCACCCACCCGGAAAGTATTACCTTCTTACCCGAATCACCCTTTCTCAATTCTCCGCAGTTCTCAGTTCTCTTCATTATTAATATCCCGCATAGTTTTATCAGTCGGAAAATTTAACAATGTTTGTCGGTTTAATCAATACCGACTTGAACAATTTTTAAGTGAAAAATAAAAGAAATATTCTCTTGACAATTTATTAAAAACGAAGTAACTTAAAAGCCTCTTAACGAGCCTGAAGGCAGGAGACTGGAAGAGAAAGAAAAATTAACATAAAAAACCAGAAAAATCGGAGGAAAAAATGACTGAATATTTTGTAAAAGGCGGAGCGTTTATGTGGCCAATCCTGATACTGTTTATTATCGGTATCATAATCAGCCTTTACAAACTGTTTTCTTTAATGGGAACCGGTAGAAACGCGGCTAAACTGATGGCGGATGTTAAAAAAGCTCTCGCTACACAGGGCGTTGATGGAGCTTTAAAACATGTTCAGGGAACAAAACCCGTTGAAGAACTTGTCGCGGCAGGACTGAAGAACCTTAAATACGGAATGGATATGGTCGAGAAGTCATTAATTAATGAAGGCAGCATGCAGGTTACCTACCTCTGGAGCGGTATGGTATGGCTTTCTCTGGTTATCGCCCTTGCGCCCATGATCGGATTCTTAGGAACCGTATGGGGTATGGTCGGCGCCATGGACGCTATCGCAGCGGCAAATGACATATCTCCCTCAATAGTTGCAGGAGGTATTTCAGAGGCTCTTCTTACTACGGCGTTCGGACTTATTGTAGCTATAACGATACAGGCGTTCCAGAATGTTTTCCAGTCGATCATTGACAAAAGACAGATAGACATGGAAGAGACCAGTGTAGCTTTAGTTGAGACATTCGTTGAAATGCAAACAAAATAACAAAGCGGGACAGAAATGCTGAAAAAATCCGAAAGAAAACTTGGGGAATTCAACGCTTCATCCATGGCCGACATCACTTTTCTTCTGCTTGTGTTCTTTCTTGTGACAACTACAGTGTCCACCGACAAGGGTATTAAATTTGTTCTTCCGCAGAAAGCGGATGACGCGACCCCCACGAAAGTAAGAGGGGTGGTCAACATTTTCCTCAATGACGACAATCAGGTTCTTGTCGGAACAAAGGGCAAAGAGGAAGAGGTGAGCATGCAGCAGGTAAAGAACAGACTTATGATCCTTGACAGGGAGATATCCGCCCAGGGAGACTCCATGATCGTATCGATCAAGGTAACTTCCGGGTCTATGTATAAGAACTATGTTGAGATACTCGACCAGTTGAAAAGCGCGAAGATAGACAGAATATCGTTAGCTCAATAATACCAAATTAGGGAAGATTATGATAGGAACAACAAAAAAACCGCCTGAAGGAAAGATATCGACAGCTTCAATGCCGGATATTATTTTCATGCTCCTGATCTTCTTCATGACAAGTACAGTGTTCGTCGAATACAGAGGCCTTCCGGTTAAGATCCCGGCTACAGTGAACGCCCAGAAAATCGAGGGTAAGAGAAATATTGCTTACTGTTATGTTGACATCAACGACAGGATCAGCGTTGACGATAAACTTATGACGACAAAGGAAGTCACCTCGATAATGTATCTGAAAAGAACTAATAATCCGAGGATCGTCATATCCATGAAGATCGATGAGAACTGCAAGAATGACATAGTTGACAAGGTGCAGAGAGCGTTGCAGGAAGCTGACGCGCGCAGGATAGTGTACGCCACTAAAACGAAGTAAGAGAGCATGTAATTGAAGAATGGAGTTGAAAAATGTCATATATAGGGGAATTAGCCGATAAGGAATCGAGACTGACCGAGATTGTTTCGATAACCGTATTCCTTGGACTTGCTTTTCTGTTCGCGTCATTTCACAAATTTCATACCGTAGTAAAGCTTGAAACCACTGTGGCGGATGAGATAGAAATAGAAAAGGTCGAAGTGACCGAACAGGTGAAGAAAACGGTCAGGCCGGCAATAGTCAGGATACCGATCGCGGTCGAGGACGAGGAAGAGCTTGAGGAAGATATTGAGCTCGAGATAGAGACAGCGGATTTCGATATAAGATCGGAACCGCCTCCGCCGCCTCCGCCGCCGACTGTTACTGAGGATGAGATATTTGACTTCTACGCTATACAGGAAAAACCGGAACTTCTTCCTGGAAACGCGCAGAAAATAACAGATTATATCACAAAGAACTATCCGCCTCTCGCAAAGAAAACGGGAACATCCGGAAAAGTTATACTTAAATTTGTCTGCTCGAAAGACGGAGTTCCGACAAATATCGAGATAACGATGGAGAAGCCGGCCGATATGGGATTCGGGGAAGTGGCTATAAAAGCCATAGAGCAGGTCAGGTTCAAGCCTGGAATGCAGAGGGATAAGCCCGTAGCGGTGAGGATGTCGCAGAGGATCACGTTCAACACGACAAGATAAATTGAAAAAAAAGGTCTGGTTCTCAGACCTTTTTTATTACAGGATAAACGGAAAATGAACATACTGGTTATTGGTTCTGGCGGGAGAGAGCACGCCATTATAAAAAAGCTCAAAGAAAGTTCCAAAACGGGCAGAATCCTCTGCGCGCCCGGGAATGCCGGGACAGCAGTGGACGCCGAAAATATTGAAGCCGATCTAAAAGATCACAGAAAACTGATAGTGCTTGTAAGGTCAAACTCAATAGATATGACCGTGGTCGGGCCGGAAAATCCCCTCACGGAGGGTATAGTCAACTCGTTCAGGGAAGAGGGACTGGTCATTTTCGGGCCGACGAAGGAGGCCGCCGAGCTTGAATCCAGCAAGGCTTTCTCAAAAGAACTGATGAAAAAATATAATATACCGACGGCGGATTTCAAGATATTTTGCGAACCTGAAAAGGCGGAAAAATATCTTGTTTCGGCAAAGCATCCGATTGTGGTGAAGGCGAGCGGCCTGGCCGCCGGAAAGGGCGCCGTGGTCTGCAGGACTTTAGAGGAAAGCCTTGCTACTGTCAGAAGCATAATGTCGGAGAAATGTTTCGGGACGGCGGGAGATAAGATAGTTATAGAGGAATTCATGACCGGCGAGGAAGCTTCCGTATTCGCGGTATCGGACGGTAAATTCTACAAGATACTCGCGCCGGCACAGGACCATAAGGCCGCATACAACAATGACGAGGGCCCGAACACAGGCGGAATGGGTTCATACGCTCCCGCGCCTGTTGTTACGCCTTCGGTTATGGAACAGATTGAAAGAGAGATAATAGCTCCGACATTTGAAGCTATGAGAAGGGAAGGAAGGCCCTACACGGGAGTTCTCTTCGCGGGACTTATGATCACGCAGGGCGGCCCGAAAGTGATCGAGTACAACTGCCGTTTCGGCGATCCTGAAACGCAGTCGGTGCTTCCTCTATACGACGGCGATCTGGCGGACCTTTTATTCAAAGCTTCAACCCGCGGTTTCGATTCGAACGGCATCCTGCCGGTCAGAAAAGCACACTGCCTCTGCCTCGTTCTTGCCTCGGGAGGATATCCGGGAAAATACGGGACGGGGTACGAGATAACAGGTCTTGAAAAAGCTCCGGAAAATACAGGTGTTATCCATGCGGGAACAAAATTAAAGGACGGCATGATCGTTACAGCGGGTGGAAGGGTTCTCAACATAGTTTCTATTTCAGAAGAAAGCCTCGAAAAAGCAAAGTCTGCGTCATATTTCGCGGCAGAAAAAATAGATTTTACGGGAAAATATTTCAGAAGCGATATAGGCGACAAAGGCATCAGGTATTATAAAAAATAATTGTATTAACTGATTGCGTTTTCAGTTCAAACTTAATATATTTTAAGGCATGGCAATTTAACCGTTCATCCGGGAGGAAAGATGAGATTATTCAAAGCTGTTATTCTGTTTCTGACATTTACCGTTCTGTTTTCTCAGGAGGGGCTTACAGAAGAAGAGAAAGCGCTGTTCAAGACGAATGTTATCGTTCCGGTTCCTTCAGAAATTATAATGGCGCTCGACATGCTTTCAGATGTGAACTGGAAAGCTGTAGTCAGTTATGACAGGAGCACAAATTACGCTGAAAATTATAAGATAGCTCTTAACCTCGGCGTAAGAGTGGCTCAGGGATTTATAGCGATCCAGGCTGAAGACAGAAAATATACCGGCGAAATGTTCCAGGCAAGCAGAAATCTCGCAGAAAATTTCGGCGCTAAAAGCGATATGTTCGTTAATGAGGACGAAATAATAAAACTGCTTAATGAAGGTAACTGGCTTGAACTGAGGTCTATTCTTGATGACATACATCTTAAAGTCAAAGCTGAAATGTATAAATACGATCCTGATTTTGTGGAACTTGCCAGTGTGGGCGGATGGCTGGAAGGACTGCATATCGTCTCCAAAGCGCTTAAAGGTAAATACAGCCCGGAAGCATCTGTCATTCTTTACCAGCCGGAGCTGATAGAATATTTTTCCGACGCGATCGAAGCCATAAAACCTTCCAACGGGGATAATACTGAGGTCAGGCATATAAGAACGGCTATGCCGGAAATAAAAAAACTCTGTGATGTAGGTTCTGGAAATCCCGTTCCTCTTGCGAATGTGGAGAAACTCTACGAGATCTCGGCGGCTATAAATAAGGCGGTCGTTTCAGGCGGGGAAAGCGGTTCGGTGAACGGTGAAGATCCGAAAAACTGGGTAGCGATCTATGGTTTCATAGCCGTAATTTTCGTAATAATTTTCTTTATAAAGAGAAAAAAAGGAGGGAACAATGCGTAAAGCTTTTCTTGGAAAATACATCCTTCTTTTATTTTTAATTTCAGTCTTCAGCGGGACCGACTTCACATACGCCCAGGATGAAGCGGACTGGGATGAGAAATCAACTGATCCGGAATTTCTTTTTATTGAATCAAAGAAGGAAATTCTATCTGCAGGATATTACACGAACGGCGATCTTAAAAGCGGTTATTTTGACGAGACTCCCAATGTTTACGCCACTTTCACGCTTTACAAGGGCAACTCGTACGCGTTCGTAATTGGAGCGGCGAACAATCTCAACAGAATAAGGGCTTCATTCTACGGAAATAATTTTGTGCAGAACCTTTTCAACGACGAAATTGATGTGAGCACATACAAGATATTTTACATTACTCCTATACACAACGGTACTTATTACCTTAAGGTGCAGTCCTTCGGCGAGTCCTCAGGCGACGGGGAATGGATGTATTACTACGGATTTAAGCAGAACAATTAGGATGAAAAAAAGGACAGGTCAGCCTGTCCTTTTTTATACCGGTAAGAATGGGAATATTAAGAAGTATAAATAGAGAGAATTTGAGCTGGGCTCTGTATGACTGGGCCAATTCGGCTTACGCGACCACTGTGCTCGCCGTCTTTTTCCCGCTTTTCTTTAACGATTACTGGAGTTCGGGATCGGATACGACAGTAACTACCGCAAGGCTGGGTATAGCCACATCAGTAACAGGTGTTTTTCTGATGCTTGTATCGCCGGTGACCGGCACGCTTTCAGATCTCGCGGGATCAAAGAAGAGATATCTTTTTTACTCCACTCTGGCCGGCTCCCTTTCGACCGCATGCCTGTTCTTCGTGCCTTCAGGATCATGGTTTCCCGCGATTATTCTTTTTTCTTTTTCGTCTTTCTTTTTCAGTGCCGGAATGGTGTTCTATGATTCACTTTTAGGCAGCGTGGCGGACAGGAAACGGTTCAATTTCGTTTCATCTCTCGGCTATTCTCTGGGGTATCTTGGCGGAGGGATACTTCTGGCGGCCAACATTCTTGCCGTGACGAAACCTGAGCTATTCGGTTTAGGGTCAGGGTCTGATGCAGTACTGCTGTCTTTCGTCAGCGTAGGCGTATGGTGGATGATATTTTCAATACCGCTTTTCAGATATGTTAAGGAAAAGAAACACGAGCTTAAAGAGGCGCGTTCCCACAATCTGCTGAAAGGATTTATGAAGATAAAAGACACACTGATTCACATCAGCAGAATAAAAAATGTTTTTATATTCCTTATCGCATACTGGCTCTATATTGACGGAGTTGACACGATAATCAGGATGGCTGTTGATTTTGGAAGATCGATAGAGCTGGAAAGCGGGAGCCTGATCAAGGCTATACTGATAACGCAGTTCGTAGGTTTTCCGGCAGCGCTCCTTTCGGGAATAATATTTAAAGGAGTTTCCGGGGCTAGAAAAGGAATTTACATCTCGATAGCTGTTTATTTCGCCATTTCCGTTCTTGCCTCATTAATGCGCACCGAAGCACATTTTTACGCTCTCGCTGTAACTGTAGGGCTTGTACAGGGCGGAATACAGGCTCTTTCAAGATCATATTTCGCGTATATTATCCCTTCCGACAGAGAGGGAGAGTTTTTCGGCCTTTACAATATGATAGGAAAGTTCGCGGTGATCCTGGGGCCGTTCTTAATAGCTCTTACTGGGCTTGTTCTGAGGAACGCGGGTTTTTCAGCGGATATTGCCACGAGGGGCGGAATACTTTCCGTGTCTTTCTTCTTTATAACAGGCGGGATCATGTTCTATATGTCCGGCAGGAAGCCGGAATAATCATTGACAAAATACGAACGATTTTTTAGCTTTATGCAGTTTTTAATATGAATTTGGAGACGATGAGATGAAAAAGAAATATCTGACCACCCCTATTTATTATGTGAACGGCAAGCCTCATCTGGGGCATGCCTACACGACCATACTATGCGACGCGCTTAAAAGGTATTACCGGCTTTTCGGCTATGACGCGGTTATGATCACAGGCGTGGATGAGCACGGGCAGAAGGTCTATGAGGCGGCTATGGCCAAGAACATGGATACTCAAAAATACTGCGACAGCCTTATACCCGAGTTCACAGGTCTTTTCAGCAAATGTGATGTGGACTATGACATATTTTTCAGAACGACGGACAATTCACATAAAAGAAAAGTTCAGGCCATACTTCAGAAGCTGTTTGACAAAGGTGATATATATAAGGACGACTACGAGGGGAATTACTGTACGCCCTGCGAAACTTTTTTTACCGAAAAAGACCTTGTGGACGGAAACTGTCCCCAGTGCGGAAGGCCGACGGCCCTTATAAAGGAGCAGAACTATTTTTTTGACATGGCTAAGTATGCCGGCGAATATGAAGAATTTTTAAATGAGCATGACAATTTTATATATCCGTCCTTCAGAAAGAACGAGGTGATGGGCATACTGAAGCAGGGGTTGAGGCCGCTCTGCGTCTCAAGGAAAAAAGAGAAAATGCCGTGGGGTATCGAGCTTCCTTTCGATAAGGATTTCGTCACTTATGTATGGTTCGACGCCTTAACGAATTACATCAACGGCATAGGTTATCTCGAGGATGAGGAGAAATTTAACTCATACTGGCCTACGGCCGTGAACATGATCGGCAAGGATATACTCCTTCATCACTGCATCTACTGGCCGACTATGCTCATTGCTATGGGTAACGTTCTGCCAAAAGAGATACTGATCCACGGATGGTGGATGGGAGAGGGCGGAAAAAAGATGAGCAAGTCGCTGGGTAATGTGGTAGACCCGGTCGAGATCATTGAAAAATACGGATCGTCTTCTTTCAGATTCTTCGTTCTGCGCGATATGTCTTTAGGCCATGACGGAATATTCTCTATGGACAGTTTTCTCAAGAGGCACAACGTTGAGCTTGCCGACGATTTCGGCAATCTGTTAAACCGCGCCAGCCACATGATAGTGAAGAATTTTGAAGGCAAAGTTCCCCCGCCTGTAAAGACAACAGAATTCTGCGGACCGTTCATAAACGAGTTCAAAATTCTTCTCTCGGGCATTGAACAGCTCATAACCGGTTATGAGCTGAACCGCGCGCTGGACGATATTATGAAAATGATAAGGAACACGAACAAGTATATGGAGGACTGCGCGCCGTGGCAGCTTCTGAAGACCGACAGGGAACTCTGCGGTTCAGTACTGTACAATGCCCTCGAAGCTGTAAGGCTGACAAGCCTGCTGCTTTCGCCGGTCATCCCAAAAAAATTCGGGGAGATCAGGAATATCTTTAAAGGTTCTCTCGAGCCTGAACTTGAGTGGGGAAAACTTGTGCCGGGAAAGGAGATCGAAAAGGCGGTATCGCTTTTCCCGAAGATCGAGCCTGGGCTGATGGAAGAAAAAAAACCGGAACCCAAAGCACCTTCCGCCGAAACAGGTATAGATATAACTGATTTCGCAAAAGTCGAAATTAAAACGGGAAAGATCCTGGCCTGCGGGAATGTAGAAGGCAGCGACAAACTTTTAAAACTTCAGATAGATCTGGGAAACGGGGATGTAAGGCAGATAATTTCGGGTATAGCCAAGTTCTATAAGCCTGAGGATACTACCGGAAAACATGTGCTTGTGGCTTCGAACCTTAAACCGGCGACACTCATGGGGATCGAGAGTCAGGGAATGCTTCTTTCGGTCAAAGCGGGAAAGGAACTGAAAATCGTCGAGATCGACAAGGAACTTCCGCTCGGGAAAAAACTCAACTGATGAAAACTTCAAGATCAGACAATAAGAAAACGGGGGACAGGGGCGAATCCATCGCCTCCCAGTTCCTCGAAGACAACGGCTACAGGATCGTTGACAGGAATTTCAGATACTCAACTTTCGGCGAGATCGACATTATAGCAAAAAAGGATGGCGTCCTGATATTCGTCGAGGTCAAGACTTATAGGACGGAAGAGTTCGGAGAACCGCTCCTTCTGGTCAACCGCAGAAAACAGGAGAAAATCCGCAAACTTGCCCAGATATACATGCTGCAGAAAAAGATCGTGGATGTCGACTGCCGGTTCGATGTCATAGGCATAAAATCGTCAAAGACCTGCGCCGACAATTCTGTCACGCATATCGAGAACGCGTTCTGAGATATGCTGATTTTTTGGCTTGATTATCAGCATAAAATTCATAACTTTCTGTCATGATTGAAAGAAGCTTCAGAATTCTCATACCGGCGTACAATTCGGCGCGATATATAGACACTCTTTTTGACAGACTGGAAAAGATGAGCCTGCTCGACAAGGCGGTCGTTGTTAACGACGGTTCATCCGACAACACACTGAAGATATGTGAGGAACGGGGAGTTGCCGTTATCTCGCACAAAAAGAATAAAGGCAAAGGCGCCTCGCTAAGAACAGGTTTCAAATATATGGAAGACAATGCCGTGGAATTCTTTATAACACTGGACTCCGACCTTCAGCACGATGTCAGGTTCATTCAGGATTTTATGGCAGAATACGACAAGACCGGCGCGGATATCATTGTCGGGAACAGGCTCGGCGACACGGCCGCGATGCCGGCCGAACGGGTATTTTCCAACAGGACGACATCTTTTATAATATCGCTCCTGGCAGGCCGGAAGATCCCGGACAGCCAGTCAGGCTACAGGCTGATAAAAACTTCCGCGGTAAAAGATCTGTCGCTCAGCTGCGACAGGTTCGAGATGGAGTCCGAGCTTCTTATCAAGGCCGGCAGGAAAGGTCTTAAGATAGACAGCATACCCGTCTCGGCCCTGTATGAGGGTGCCCACAGCTCGATCAGCGTATTCAGGGATACATACAGGTTCATCAGGCTCGTAATAAGATCGCTTATTATAAAGGAAGCAAGATGAGCGAAAAACATATAATAGGCAGGATCGGTTTTCTTATAAACGAACTGAGCAGAAAAGGATATTTTTCCAAAGATGAAATATATGATCATGTAATGAATACAACAGGCGAAGCCGTAAGTTTAAGCACCATAAAAAGAACTGTCAGCGATATCAGAGGGTATTTCGGTATTGACCTCGTTTACAATATGAAGAATAAAAGATACGAGGTCAGAAGCGGCGGCCCCGGCGATGAGGTTAAAAACGACTTTCTTGATAAATTCTCAGAAGTAAGGCACGGAAAGACGGATTCCAACGAACTTCTTCTTTTTTACAGCTTCGTCAAGAGCATGATCAAATCTGAATATTATTTCCCGCCCGTAAATGTCGCGGACAGCGAAGGAAATGAGAATACTGCGGACTATGAGATGATACTCAGGATTATCGAATCAGTCATGAAGCAGGATATGTCGGAAAAGAGCCTGGAGCTGACTGACTGCATAGAATATCATATCTCGGAACACTATAAATCGGGACAGAAAATAAAATTCAACAGGATGCTCTGCGTACTGCTGGATTCAATGAAGAAACGCCAGCTGGTAAAGTTCGTCTATAACGATACCGAAGTTCATGTTGAGCCTGTCAGGATCATTCATTACGAGGGGAAGTGGTATTTTATGGGATTTATAGCTCAGAGCACAAGGTACGATCATATCAGGAAGGTCAGGACATACAATCTGTCGCTTGTAAAGGACAACATTCATCTTACAAAAAGAAGGTTTACCGGTGAAAGCTACGATATTCCGGACTATAAGGATTCTTTTGGAATAATAGCCAGCTCAAACATAAAAACAGCGGTCATAAGATTCTATGACCGTCTTGCCGACAGAATGAACGAGATGGTCTGGTTCGACGGTCAGAAAACCGTGCTCGGAGAGAGCGGGGAGAGAGGAAGATACTGCGAGTATATCCTGCCTTACCCGTCCAACACTTCTTTCGAGCTGGTGTCTAAAGTCCTCAGCTTCGGGCCCCACGCGGAGATCATCGCGCCTGATGAGCTGAGGGAATCGTGGAAGGATTCGATAAGAAAAATGTACGGCAATATAAAATAAACATTTGACTTTTAAAACTAAATTTCTTAAAATTGCCGTTCGCTGGGGACATAGATTAGTTGGTCCAAATCACTTGCTCGACACGCAAGAGATCTCCGGTTCAAGTCCGGATGTCCCCACAAGATTAAATAAAGCTTTTCATAAAATCCAGCAGAGCCCGCTTATCAGCGGGTTTTGCGTTCCTCACATAGTAACCCGAGTTCATTGTTCCGGTGATCAGGCATTCTTCCAGAGACAGTCCGGCTATGTAGCCGGCATAGAATCCCGCGTTGAAGACATCCCCGGCGCCGGTGGACAGGACAGGCTTTGGAGTATAGGGCCCGTCAACCAAAAAAGAACCTTCGGCCGCGCATACGGAAGCCTGTTTAATACTGTGGATCACTATTGCCCGCAAGGGAAGGTGCCTGTAGATATTTTCGGCGAGGCCTTTAATATCATGGTACTCAGATCCGGCGCCTGAAACAGCGGCGACCTGCGCCGCCTCCGATTCATTAAGACCCAGAATCACATCCGCGGCCCTGTTCATTTCAAAAAGTCTTTTTGTGCATTCTTTTAAATCTTCTCTGCTTCTTTTTCTCGGGTCGGTCAGATCAATATAAACGGTCTTTTTTTCATTCATGCCTGAAAGCAGTTCTGTTATTTTACCGAAAATATTGTTCATGAAGGGTATCATAGTCCAGTTCACAAGCGCAAGATACCTGCTGTTAGTCAGCATTACGGCCAGGTTCTCTTCTCCTACCGAATCGTTAATGCTGTCCCAGCATATATCGAGAACGCTCTGCGGATAATTGAACATCACCTTGCCGTCATCAAGTTCAAAAGCGTCGGTAATGCCGGGGTCGCCTATAGTAAAAGCTTTCAGGCATCTGTCAGTCAGCGGTCTGAATATCGGCAGTATTGAGTTCTTTCCGAAAGATCCAACAATGTTGATCCTGTTCCCGAGTTCCGCCAGCGAATTAGCCATAATAGGCCCGTTGCCGCCCATTGACGATCTTTCCCTGACTATTTCGATATTAACGCTCTTTCCGGCTCCGCTCCTTATCCTGTTCGCGAATGTAATAATATCCGTCATAGGAGCCCATTCGGAGCTGCTTTTTCTTTCAAGTACCGGCCTCAATATATTATCAATAAAGCCGTCAAAACCCACAAAGACCGTTCCGTTATTCTCTGAGTCGGAAAATTTATCCGCAGTTATCTTTATTAATTCCTTTTTTTCGTCCATCCGGTTCCCGCTGATTTTTCGTGTAATATATGAAAAATTATCATAGATAAAAGGTTATATTTTTGTTATTTTACAATGCTAATTAAATCGGAGAGTGAAAATGAAAGGAATTTTAACTGCCGCTCTGATCCTGACCGCAGCAATAATAATGTCCTGTTCAAGGCCGGTTGAAAAAATGAATGTGGAGCTTCTTTTCACCATTGACGGCAGCTTCGAGCCGAAAACAGTTGCCGAGTACGACAGGAAATTCACTGCCGTAAGCGACATAGAGACAGATAAAGACGGAAACATCTATATTTTCAATCCAAGGCTTGAGAGAATACTGAAATTCGACAGGAACGGTGGGTTCATAAAATATTTCGGTGCGAGAGGGACAGGCAAGGGCGATTTTATGAACGCTATAGATTTCGCGATCCTTAACGACACTATATATGTGCAGAACACGTTCACAAGCATTATAATACGAAATACTCTTGACGGCGATTTTATTGATTACTTTCCTTATCAGGACGGCAAGATGATGCTTGGAGAGATCATAAGGGCTGTATCCGACACGAGCATGGTATGCTATCTCAATTCGGGAGAGATAAACGGTGAAACAGTGACTCTGACAAATAAACTCGCGATAGTAAACAAAAAGTTCGAAGAGAAGGCTGTTCTGAGAGAATTTTCAGCAGAACTCGACAGGAATGACCCGAAATTTTTTGAATTCATGACAAAATTCACAAGCGGAAACGGTAAGATATATGTGGCCGATAACGACCCGGATAACTATCTGATAAATATTTTTGATATTGAGGGTAATAAAACAGGAGAGATCAGAAGAGACTATAAAAGCGTGATGTACAATGATAATGAGCTCGAAAAGATAAAAAATATGCCCGTTACCGCGAAAAAGACAAAACAGGAAGCTGACACACTGAGGGTAAAGCCCGTATATAAAAAATCCGTAAACGATATTTTCCTTGATAAATACGGAAGGCTTATCGTATGTCCCTCAATAAAAAGAAATCAGGAAAATCAGAACGATTTCATTGCGGACATATTCGTGGATGAAAAATTCATAAAACGGGTGGTTATCCCGCAGCTTAAAGGAGAGGATTTTTTATACAGGCTTGACACAAAAATATTCTTCACAGGCGACCGTATATATGAGGTGCTCGATAAAGAAATGAAAGTAAATGTTTACGCTTATTAATGCTCGGAACTCTAGTAAATACAGGTACCGTCGTAACCGGAGCGCTGATAGGTGTGCTTATACACTCCAGGATGCCGGAAAGGATAACGAAGACGACTTTTCAGGGAATAGGGCTGTTCACGCTCTACATAGGCTTTACGATGGCGGCTAAAACGCAGAACGTGCTTATAATGGTGTTCTCGATCGTACTCGGCGCGATACTCGGAGAGCTTTTGAACATCGGGAGCAGGATGGAGAAGGTCAGCGAATGGGGTAAAAGCAGAATCGGGTCGAAGAACGACAAGTTCACGGAAGGTTTTATTACCGCGTTCATGCTGTTCTGCATGGGCTCGATGACCATCTTAGGCTCGATCGAGGAAGGTCTGGGCGGCGAACCGACGCTGCTTCTTGCGAAATCGTTCCTCGACGGCTTCGGGGCGATAGCCCTCGCTTCCAGCCTCGGTATCGGAGTTCTTTTCTCCGCCGTACCGCTGCTCATATATCAGGGCGGTCTGACGCTTCTCGCGGGTCTCGTTCAAGGATGGCTTACTGAACCGATAATAAACGAGATCTCTGCAGTAGGAGGGCTTATGCTCATCGGGCTGGGTATTACTATCTTAGAGATAAAAAAACTTAAGATACTTAATCTTCTCCCCGCGCTCGTCTTTGCAGGCGTGTTCGCATATTTCATGCAATAAACATTTAAGGATTAATAATGGCAGACAACAAGATAATATTCTCCATGGAGGGCGTGAGCAAAGTATATCCTCCGCAGAAAAAAGTGCTCAACAATATCTGGCTTTCGTTCTACTACGGCGCTAAGATCGGCGTACTGGGACTTAACGGCGCGGGTAAATCCAGCCTGTTGAAGATCATCGCCGGGCTCGATAAGGAGATAGACGGCAAGGTGACGTTCGACAAGGACTACAAGATAGGCTATCTTCAGCAGGAACCCGAACTCGACGAGACCAAGACGGTCAAGGAAGTCGTGCAGGAGGGCGTTCAGCACATTGTAGACGTGGTGAAGGCGTTCGACGAAGTGAGCGCGAAACTGAGTGAGAACCTTTCCGACGACGAGATGAACGCCGCTATCGAGCTGCAGGGCGAGCTGATGGAGAAAATGGACCATCTGGACGCGTGGGACCTTGACCATACGCTCGAGGTCGCGATGGACTCCCTGCGCTGTCCGCCCGACGATATGCCGGTGAAAGTTCTCTCCGGCGGAGAGAGGAGGAGGGTCGCGCTGTGCCGGCTTCTGCTCAGCAAACCTGACATCCTGCTCCTTGACGAGCCCACGAACCACCTTGACGCCGAAAGCGTATGGTGGCTGGAGCAGTACCTGCACAACTATCCCGGCACGGTCATCGCCGTCACCCACGACAGATACTTCTTAGACAACGTGGCGGGCTGGATACTCGAGCTCGACAGGGGAGACGGGATACCGTGGAAAGGCAACTACAGCTCATGGCTGGAGCAGAAGGCCGCAAGACTCGCCAACGAGGAGAAGCAGGAGTCCAAGCGCCAGAAGATCCTGAAGCGCGAGCTCGAATGGTCGAGGATGAGCCCGAAAGCGCGTCAGGCTAAAGGTAAGGCAAGGCTGAACGCGTACGAGCAGCTGAACAGCGTCGAGACCAAAGAAAAAGAAGCGAAGCTCGAACTTTTCATACCCCCGGGACCGCGCCTGGGTGATCAGGTCATTGATATCGTCGGTCTGAAAAAAGGCTTCGGCGACAGAGTGCTCATTGACGGACTTAACATGAGCATACCGAAGAACGCGATCGTCGGCATCATCGGGCCGAACGGCGTCGGCAAATCGACGCTCTTCAGGATGATAATGGGCGAGGAGAAGCCTGACGGAGGTTCGATCACGATAGGCGAGACCGTCAAGGTGGCTTATGTCGATCAGTCCCACAAGGACCTTGTGCCGGAGAAATCAATTTACGAAGTCGTCAGTCAGGGACACGAGATTTTAGATATAAACGGTACTGAAGTGAACGCCAGAGCTTATCTGTCGCGTTTCAATTTCTCCGGTACCGATCAGCAGAAGAAGATCTACATGATCTCGGGAGGGGAAAGGAACAGGCTGCATCTTGCCATCACGCTCAAGGAAGGCGGGAACGTGGTCCTTCTCGACGAGCCGACCAACGATATTGACGTCAACACCTTAAGAGCGCTCGAGGAAGCAATCGAGAACTTCGCCGGATGCGTGCTTGTAGTCTCGCACGACCGCTGGTTTATCGACAGACTTGCCACGCATATTCTCTCTTTTGAGGACGACGGGCAGATAGTCTTCTTCGAAGGGAACTTCGCCGATTACGAAGAAAAGAAAAAGCAGAGGCTCGGGGACATTTCGCCCAAACGGCCGAGGTTCAAGAAGCTGATGTAAACAAAAAACCCCGGAATTCCGGGGTTTTTCATTATATCTTGTCGGCGCCTTCGTGATAATGCGTCGCGTTCCTGGAGAGCTTGCCCTTGAGCTCGCGGTGATAGAAATCGTACGTCATGGGCCGGAGCTCGGGATCGAGTATTTCCGCCTCGGTAACACGCCCGATGAAGATGGTGTGGCTAAGGCAGTCCATGGATTTGACCACCTCGCATTCGATGTAGGCGCACATGTTCTTTTTTATGAACGGCGCTCCGTTCTTGCCATTGTCGTAAGGGCAGGAGGCGAATTTATCCACATCCCTGCCTGTCCTGAATCCGAACGGGCCGATCTCTTTCATGTCGCATTTGTCTGAAATGACCGAGATGGTGAATACACCGCTTTCCGAAATATATTCATGCGTAAGGTTCTTTTTATTGATGCTTATCAGCATGGTAGCCGGATCGGGCGAGATCTGAACGACGGTGTTGGACAGCTGCGCATTTATCTTATCGCCCTTTTTCGAGCTTACTATATACATGCCGTAAGATATTTTGAACAAAGCTCTGAAATCCATATCATTCCTCCTTTCCGCGCCTCAGAAACTGCACCCTGTCGTATATGGCGTGGTCCTTTCTGCTCAGTTTGCCTCTGAAATCATCGAGTTTGTTATAGCCTTTTTTCTCCATCCATTCCGTGATCTGATCAAGGGATATTTTTATTACTGATGAGGAGTTAAGGTATAAACTTGAAGTCATCTGAACAGCTTTCGCACCGGCCAGTATCTGTTTAATAATTCCGTGACCGTCATGAATACCCGTTGCTGCTATCAGATCGGTCTCCGCGAAATCGGATAAGATCGCTATCCATCTGAGTGAGTTTGATATTTCATCAGCCTTCGAGTAAGGGTACCCCGGAATTATTCTCTCAGAGTTAATGTCTATATCCGGATAAAAAGGCCTGTTGAACAGCACAAGCCCGGAAACATCTGATCGCGACAGGGTCAGGATGTCTTTTGCAAGAGTATCGGAGTAATAGCCCAATTTTATAGTAAAAGGTATCGAAATGTGCTTTTTTATCTCTTTGGCTATATTTAATGCCGTATTCAGATACATGTGTTCGACTGTCGCGGGATCGGAAGGGAGGTGGTACAGGTTTATCTCAAGCGAGTCTGCTCCTGCCTTTTCGATATCTGCGGAGAACTCGATCCATTTATCAAATGAACCGCAGTTGATGCTTGCGATCACGGGTATTTTTACCTCAGCTTTGGCTCTTTTGATAAGACCGAGATAATTTGTCACGGCTTCCTTTTCTTCAAAATATCTTACATAATCGCTGAGTTCAGGATGGGAAAAAACTCCTTCGGAGGTACCTATAGTATCGTAGGCGTCGTTCATTATCTGCTCTTCGAAAAGAGATTTCAAGACAACAGCCCCGGCTCCAGCCTCCTCAAGCGTTTTTATGCCTTCAACGGTCTCTGTCAGTCCGCTCGATCCCGCGATTATCGGATTCTTAAGTTCAAGTCCCGCGACTTTTACAGTAATGTCCGTCATTTTATACTCCGGATTTTAGTTCTCTTTCAGTACGAATTGATCGTAAAGTTTTTCGAACCTGAGTTTATGTTCGGTCTCGTCGGAAGCTATCTTCAGAAGCAGTTTTTCTATCTCGGATCCGGCGAATCGTTGAGCCAGTTCCTCGTAGAGCTCTTTCGATTTCTGCTCTCTTTTCATAGCCACGATCAGAATATTCTGATAGTCCATTTCGGGCGTAGGCTCCATTTCGATCATGTAGTCTGATATCTTCAGGTCTTTTACCTCGCTTACCTCTATCTTCTCTATTCCTTTCTCTCTTACCTTTTCAAGATAGATAATGTGGCCTTTTTCCATTGTCTCAAGATCTTTGAGCATTTCTTTCATTTCTGAGAATTTTGCTTTACCCTGAAGGTTTTTATAGAATTCTACAGCTTCTTTTTCCCTGTCTACCGCGAAATCTATTATGGCGTTAAAATCATCTTTTCTCATTCATCTCTCCATTGACTAATATCTTTCAGTATAGACCTCAAAATATTCCTGAGGGTGAAGGCATGCGGGACATTTATCAGGCGCTTTCTTTCCTTCGTGCAGGTAACCGCAGTTTAAACATTTCCAAGTTATCTTGCCGTCTTTCTCAAAAACTTTTCCGGCTTCGAGATTTTCATAAAGTTTCCTGTATCTTTTCTCGTGAGCTTTTTCGACTTCGGCGATCTTTTTGAAGCAAACGGCGATATCTTTAAATCCTTCCTTCTCAGCGACTTTTGCGAATTCAGGATAAAGCTCGGTCCATTCCTCGTTCTCTCCGTCCGCCGAGGCTTTAAGATTCTCGAGAGTCGTTCCTATCTTTCCTGCAGGGTACACAGCCGTAATTTCCACCATTCCGCCCTCAAGGAATTTGAAGAACCTCTTGGCGTGCTCTTTTTCGTTCAGAGCTGTCTCAGCGAATATTTCGCTTATAGAAACTAGGCCCTCTTTTTTAGCCTGTTTTGAAAAATAGTCGTATCTCATTCTTGCCTGTGACTCTCCCGCAAAAGCTTTGAGCAGGTTCTGTTCGGTCTTCGATCCCTTAAGTTTCATTTTTTATCTCCGTTATTTTATTTGTTCTTCCAAAGTCCGTGAAGATTGCAGTACTCTCTTGCCACAAGGCCGTCATTGTACGGCACATAGAACTCGGCATGCGGTTTTTCGCCCGGTTTTAAGAATTTTCTCTGCGACCACGGGCCGTTTATAACTTCAACCCACTCGATATGATGTTTGTCTTCCATCGGATGGTCTATAGAGCCGACTTTAACGATTATGCCGCTGTCGGTCTTTTCGATCACCGGCACATGCTTTTCACCTGCCGCCTCGGTCGAATTGGCTTTAAGCTCTTTCATGTCCTGTCCGCAGCACACCAGAACACCGCCGCCCTCGTGGACTACTTCGACCATATTTCCGCATATTTCGCATTTGTAGATCTGCTGAAATTTCGCCATGACAAATCTCCTTATTTTATTATTCTGATGTCAAAAGTTATTGCGCGGCCAGAAGAGGCGTGTAAACCCTCGCCGCCAGATCCTTATCGAGCATAAAAATGCCGTTGGAATCCGTTTTTATGAGAGTGAGCTTATCGATGATGTTCCTGGCATTCTCCTCTTCTTCCACCTGCTCGTCCACATACCATTGTAGAAAATTGAATGTAGCTCTGTCCTTTTCTTTTTCGGCGATATCTACAAGCCCGTTTATGCAGGCGGTGATATGCTGTTCGTGCTTAAGTCCGGCTTTGAACATCTCCAGCGGTGTTTTCCATTCGTGCTGGGGTTCTTCTATCCTGAGCAGTTTAATCTTAGCGCCCTGAGAGAGCATGTAGTTGTAGATCTTCATCGCGTGATCCCTCTCCTCTTTCTGCTGAACATCCATCCAGTTCGCGAAACCGTCAAGTCCCATATCGGAGAAATGCGCGGACATGGAAAGGTAAAGGTAAGAAGAGAAAAGCTCTTCCTGTATCTGTTTGTTCAGAGCGTCAGTCATTTTTTTGCTTAACATGATACTCTCCTATAATGATTTATGTTTTTCAACGATTGTTTCCACCATCGCATCTATCTTTTTGTAATCCTCTTCACGCGGCATGCCCTTGAAGAGAACAGGTTCGATCACCTCGACCTTAAGATTAGCGATTAGTCCGGAGAGCTGATCGACCATCTTTCCGCCCCAGCCGAACGAGCCGAAAAGAGAAACGAATCTGGTTTTCGGCCTCAGCGCGTTCGCGAGGAACGCGGCGTAGACGGCTGCGGGGTGCGCCCCGCCCAGTACCGTAGGCGAGCCGATTATGATAGTTGACGCGTCAACTAATGACATTGCCAGTTCGCCGACATCGGAGACCGGAAGGTTAAACGGCTTGACGGAAAATCCTTTCGCCATAAGCTTGTCAACGAGGTATTCGACCATTAGTTTTGTGCTGCCGTGCATTGATACGAACGGAATGAGCACTTCCTTTTTCACTTTGTCCGATGTCCAGTCCCTGTATGCGTTTATTATGACTTCGGGGTTGTCGTAGATCGGTCCGTGGCTCGGAGCGATCATTTTTATTTCGAACTGCGTTACTTTGTCAATATTTTTTACTATCGTCGTGCGGAAAGGCATCATGATCTCAGCGTAATATCTTTTCGCGCCGTGAACGACTGTCGCGTTATTTCCCGCATACAGATCGGATCCGGCATAATGAGAGCCGAAAAAGTCGCAGGAGAAAAGTATTTTGTCCTCTTCGAGATAAGTCACCATCGTTTCAGGCCAGTGCACCCACGGTGTCAGAAGAAATTTGAGTGTTTTGTTCCCGAGAGAAAGTGTGTCATTATCTTTTACGACTATAAATTTATCCTCGCAGATGTGCAGATGCTCGATTTCGAATGCTTTGCATTTTTCGTTCGTCACGACTTTCGCCTCCGGGAATTTATCCAGAAGCATCGGGATCGCCCCCGAATGATCCTGTTCTGCGTGATTGGTTATTATGTAGTCTATCTGCTTAATACCGAGTTCGCACAGGTTCATTTCGAGTTCGTGCCATTTTTCAGGGTCCACAGAATCAACCAGTGCTGTCTTTTCGCTTCCTTTGATCAGGTATGAGTTGTAGCTCGTTCCCTCAGGCAGGGGTATCAGTTCGTCAAAGATGCGCCTGTCCCAGTGGATCGAACCTACAAAATAAACATCATTTTTTATTGACCTGACGGTCATAATTATACCTCCTCGAAATCTTCTTTTCCGACTCCGCAGACGGGGCATACCCAGTCATCCGGTATGTCTTCGAATGCTGTTCCGGGTTTAATTCCGCCGTCAGGGTCACCTTCTTTCGGGTCATAGATCCATCCGCAAACCGTACACTGATACTTCTTCATTTTTTCCTCCGTCTTAGTTTATTATTTATCGAATATATTTTTGTTACCATTAATATAAACAACATACACCGCGTTCAAAAGAAAATTTATTTATTTTTAAGGCATTTTTTACATGTGCCGTAAATATTGACCTTATAATCGTCAGGGTGATGACCTTGCTTTCTAACGATTTTATCAATATCTATAACTGAATCTATGTCGAAGATATTATTGCATTTTTTACAGACGAAGTGGAAATGGGTTCCCGCGTCAAAATCCACTCTGAGTTCAGTCGAGTGAACGAACCGCATCGAACTTATAATATTATTTTTTACGAGAGAGTCCGTTACATTATATATAGTCATTTTTGAAACGGAAGGATGTATATTCTTAATATGTGTATATAATTCATCAAGTGTAGGATGAGTTCTGTTCTCATCAAGATATTTCAGAATCTCTATCCGTTGCGGAGTTGACCTTAACCCTTTATTTCTAAGAATTTCAGTGTATTTACTTAACATCAGGCCTCCTTCAAATTGTAACAATTACAATTTAGTAAGAAATATAATGAAAGTCAAGAAGAAAATATGATTTTTATTTTTCTGCTTGTATTAGGCCGAAATTTTGTTATTATTCATTCAATTTATTAAGAAAGGGAAGTCTATGAAGAAGATCCTTACGGTTTGCGGCGGTTTTTCGACTGAGCGCGAGATAAGCATAAAAACAGGCAACGCGGCGGCAAGGGGTATAGCGTATGCGGGATATGAGAGCTATTTGATGGATACAGCGTTCCCGTCAAAGATACATAAAGCTGGAACAGAGTTTAATTATGTACCTAAAGGTAAGGTGAAAAATACCCCGGAGACCGTTCTAGAACTGGCAGGTCAGCTTCTAAAGTTCAAACCTGATAAGGTCTTCGTAGGCCTGCACGGGGGAGAGGGCGAGAACGGGCAGATACAGGCGCTTCTGGAACTTCTGCAGATACCTTTCGTCGGATCCGGGGCCGAAGCGAGCGCGATGTGCATGGACAAGAATGTATCCAAGATAATCGCTAAAAGCGTGAAAGTGCCTACCGCTAAATGGGAGTTTCTGAACGAAAATGATTACAATAAAACAGCTTTGAAAAAACTTTTGAAGCCTTTCGGATATCCGGTGGTTGTTAAAGCGCTGGGGCAGGGTTCGTCCGTCGGTGTGTCAATACTGCATTCGGAGAATGATCTGGAAAGAACAGTGAAAATGGTCAGAGAGGTGCCCGACAGATACATAATCGAGCAGTACATCAAAGGCAGAGAACTTTCTATCCCCGTGATAAAGGGACACGCTTTTCATTCGATCGAACTTATACCTCACGAGGGGTTTTACGATTACGAGCATAAATACACTCCCGGAGTTACCACTCATGTGTGTCCGGCCAAGATAGACGATAAGCAGGTGAAAATTCTGAACAGATATGCCGAAAAGATATATGAGGCTATGGGCTGCAGAGATTACGCGAGAATAGACTTTATTCTGTCCGGGACCGACGGTAAATTATATTTCCTGGAAATTAACAACCTGCCCGGCATGACCGAACTGTCTCTTGTGCCGGAATCCGCAAAAGCGAGCGGGATAAATTTCCCCGAACTGATGGAGCTTTTACTAAACGATTAAAAAAAAAGGCTCCGTAGAGGAGCCCTAAAGCTAAAAATATAAATTCATACTGCCCTTTATAACGCTGAAATTATTCGTTTTGTCGCCGTAATCGTTCTCGGGTGTTGCCACATATTTATAATCCACATTGAAAGAGATCGGCAGTACCGGGAATTTGATCTGGGCACCCGTTACAAAATGATATCCCATTACAGTGACTTTTTCAATGTACTCGTCCAAGTCAAGAGTCATCTGCGAGTCAATGGCTCCGGAGAACCTTTTTTCAAGCTCTTTCTCTATCATTTTATCGCTTACCACCGGCGTTATAAAATAAAATCCTGTTCCTCCGCCGACATAAAATTTGACTGTCTTAACAACCGGGGGAAGTGAGAAAATATACCATTTCGCAGTCAGGTCAACGCCGATCTTCGCGAAATCGAAAGTTTCATTATATTGAGAATCCGCCGGATCGTAGCCGGGTATCTCAATAGTGTATCCGCCGATAGAATCTGAACCTTTCCATTTATACGATGCCCATGCGCCCTCAAAACCGAGCTCGAACCCTATAGGTATAACAGGAATATCGAAGCAGAGCTGCGCCCCCATGGCTAAAGGGTTTTTGATCTCGTCTCTTACAAGAGTGTAATCGTACGGGGTGCCGTTGATGCTCAGCAGTGTAAGGCTCTGCCCGGAAACGCTCGTATTGTCAACACCGATGTGCCCGCCTATTCCGAACAGGGCGTAAGCCTGATATATTACAGTCAGAAGAACAGCGATAATAATTTTTTTCATTTTCCTCTCCGTTTTGATTAAACCTACAGGTCAAAATAACTCTCAATTCGATAAATTTCAAGTAAATCTTTTTCACTAAAGCTAAAATCCTCAATTCCGTCCCCGAATTCGTCCTCCAGTGCACTTCTTAGGTTAATTTTGAGTATCGGATAGAAGGCCTCATGATCTCCTATAGCGGCAGTTCCGGAAACTGTGGCGGTCTTGCTTTTTGTTATTTCTTTGAACCTTGCTTTCTTTGAATTGTCAATGTTTAGCAGATCTATAAGCTCGAGATGTTTTTCCCCGACCAGAATGGATCCGTGCTGAAGAACTGAATCTTTAAGCCTTTTCTGTGCGCTCCCGACAAGTTTTTTTTCGCCTACGACAACCTCGTATGTGGAAGTGGATGAGAAACAGACCGAAGAAAGTTTATCCTTATAAAGCTCTTTAAAATCAGGCGCCTTTCCTTTTTTCAGACCTGCTTCATCAACTCCGGACCGTTTTAAAGCTGCCACAAGGACATTGCTTATCTTATTGTATACTTCGAGAATAGAATCAGAAAAATGACGCGAAGACCTGGGGATTATCATTGAATAAGTTAACTCTTCAGAATGGAATACTGCCCTTCCTCCCGTTTCGCGCCTGACAATGCCGAACCCTCTTTTTTCAAGCTCGTCACGGTCTATCTCAGAAATATCCTGGTGGTATCCCAGTGAAACGGTGTACGGGTCCCATCTGTAAACCCTGAAAGTAGGCGCGTCAAGATAATTCCTGGCTGCGTAGTAATCGGCGGCCATGTTGAATTTCCCGTTCATCGAGCCTGTATCAATAAACCTTATCCTGTCGTGAGACATTATCTGACTATGCCTCTTTTTGACCTTTTGAGGAACTCGGTTATCAGCGCGACCTTTTCCATGCCGGGAAATTCAGTTTCAAGTCTGGTCACCGCTTCCTCTGTCTTCAGGCCGCTCCTGTAGACTATCCTGTACGCGTCTGAGAGCATCTGGATCTCGTCGTCGGTGTAACCTCTTCTTTTCAGTCCAACTTTGTTGAGCCCTGAATATCTGGCGGGCTCGCCTGCTATCATCAGGTATGGCGGAACATCTCTTTTGATCTTCGCACCGCCCTCGACCATGCAGTATGACCCTACCTGAGTGAACTGATGGACAAGCACATGTCCGCTGAGTATTGTGTTCGGGTCAACATTGCAGTGTCCGGCTATTTGGACACCGTTGGCAAGGATACATCCGCTGCCGACGACACAATCGTGAGCTATGTGGACAAAAGCCATAATGAAGCAGTCGCTCCCCACAACGGTCTTGAAGCTGTATTTGGTGCCGCGGTTCAGAAAGGCGTATTCCCGTATAACTGTTCTCTCTCCTATTTCGAGTGTGGTTTCCTCTCCCGAAAATTTCAGGTCCTGCGGTACCGTACCCAGAACCGCGCCGTTGTATATCTGAACATCTTTGCCCAGAACGGTGCCTGAAGCAAGGGTCACATGAGCCCCGATCCTGCAGTTGTCCGCTATGATCACCTTATCCTCGATTATGCTGTAGGGGCCGATCTCGACATTATTGCCTATCTGGGCTTTTGAAGAAACGATCGCTGTATTGTGTATCATTTTATTTCCCGTGTTTATTTATCGCCTTCTTTATCTATAACCATAGCCGTCATTTCGGCTTCGGCGCATTTCTGCCCGTCAACATACGCTATTCCTTTCATCCTGCAGATGCCTCTGGAGAGCGGTCTGGTCATCTCAAGGTGCATTATCAGCTGGTCCCCCGGTACGACCGTACGCCTGAATTTAATATTATCAAGCCCCGTAAAATATACGACCTTCGTATTTGGATCGTCAATGGAGTTCATCAGAAGAAGGCCGCCGGTCTGTCCCATAGCCTCTATTATAAGAACACCGGGCATTACAGGTTTTCCAGGAAAATGTCCGTTGAAAAAATCCTCGTTGACCGTAACATTCTTAAGCCCGACAGCCCTCTGATTAGGCGTCATTTCAAGGAGCCTGTCAACCAGCAGCATAGGAAATCTGTGAGGCAGAAGGTTCATGATATCCTTAACATCGAAGACGAAATCTTCGTTGGGGCTTCTTTTGAATTTATTTATAATTTCATGCTTCTCAATAGCCTGTTTGAGCATTTTCACAAGCTCGATATGTGAGCCGTGCCCTCCTCTCGCGCAAAGGAAATGCGCCTTAACCGATTTTCCGAGCAGTGTCAGATCGCCGATAAGATCGAGCACCTTGTGCCTGACGGGCTCGTTTTTGAATCTGAACTGAACAGAACCGAGCACCCCCTTTGTTTCCGGGATTATCCCTTTACCCATTCCCAATTTATCCTCTATCTTCTTTCTCTCATCCGCGCTAAGCTCCCTGTCAAGGATAACAACGGAATTATCCAGCGACCCGCCTTTTATAAGCCCTGCTTCTTTAAGAGTTTCAACTTCAGAGAGGAAACAGAATGTTCTGGTCGGGGCATAGTCTTTGATGAATTCCTCATCGAGATCATAGAGAGATGTGAACTGGGTCCCGAGCGCGGGATTCTGATAGTCGACCATATAGGTAACTTTGAATTTCTCAGCCGGCACGGCTATCAGCTCTATGCCCTTCTCGTCGTTCTTGTAGGTTATAATATCCCTGACCTCGAAATATTGTTTCGGTTTCTCCTGTTCGATAACCTTGTCCTTAAGTATATTCACGAACTCTATGGAGCTCCCGTCCAAAACAGGCGGTTCTTCCGCGTCAAGTTCTATCAGAATATTATCGATATTGAGCCCGGAAACTGCGGCCAGGACATGTTCAACAGTGTGGATCTTTATTCCATCCCTGCTCAAAATAGTTCCCCTTGAAATGCTGTCCACAAAGTCAATAGTAGCGGGAATGTCCACAGGCGTATCGAGATCTTTCCTTCTGAAAATTATACCGTAATCTTCCGGGGCGGGTCTGAAAACGAGTTTCGAGTTGCATCCTGTATGCAGTCCTGTTCCCGAGATCTCGGCGTTTTCTGATATAGTTCTCTGTTTCTCAAGCATCTTTTTCTCCGTTTTTTTGAAAAATATCGGGAAAAATGCGATTTTATCGGGACAAAATCAACAAAAAACTTGTAAGAGCTTGTATAAATATATTTTATGTCGTAAATTTACGGACTTCTGAAACAAAATTTCAGGAGCGAAGTAAGAAGCGGATAAAATAAACGGGGTAATTGAATGGGAAAATCACTTTATTCAGCATTTTGTATCTTTCTGGGATTGGCGATCTCCGGCTGCGGAGGTAAAGCAAAGGATGATATCAATAGGGACTATCTGAGCAACATCGAGCGCAGGGAAAGCTATGTACTCGGAACGGATATGGGTAAAATGATAAAGAACGCCGGCGATTACAGAAACGAGTTCTCCGAAGAATACTTTCTTATGGGATTCGAAGATGTTTTTCTGAGCAGAGGTTCTAAAGGCCCCGTCGAAGAAATAAGGAGAGCTTTTGCCAGCCAGGACTCGGCCGGAATGCTGATAGAGAACATTGTTCTTAAAGGAATAACTGAAAGAAAGGCGAGACAGAGTTATATGATAGGAGTTTTTCACGGCGACACAATGCAGGGCAGCCCAGAAGTTTTCAATGTTGAATGTTTTAAAAAAGGTTTCAGTGACGAGCTCAATGATATGCCGCTCCTCCTTAACGGCGATGAAATGAATTTAATAAGAGAGGAAAGCAGAAAAAGGATAGAGAGGCTGCATCAGAACGCCGATCTCAATGTCAGCGCCGAGGAAAAACTAATAATCAACAGAGAATTCATGGAACAGAATGCAAAAAGAGAGGCGGTGAAAACACTTCCGAGCGGGCTTCAGTATGCTGTCATCAGGGAATGCGCCGGGAGAAAGGTCTCAGGAACGGAAAAAGTGAAAGTGAATTACCGGGGATTTTTTGTTGACGGAAGGGAATTCGACAGCTCTTACAAAAAAGGTTCGCCCGCAGAATTCTCTCTTAACGACAACATCATTAAAGGATGGAAAGAGGGGCTAAGCCTAATGAGAACAGGATCGCGGTATAAGTTTTTCCTGCCTCCGCATCTGGCTTACGGCGAAGAGGGATTCATGGATGTCGCTCCAAATTCGGCTCTCGTTTACGATATAGAATTACTTGAAATAATTGAATAAAAAATGGAGATTATAATGAAGACATTATGCGCTTTATGCCTCATGCTGATAATGGTCGTGTCATGCGCACAAAAAACTGAAAGCGGCAAAGCGGTGAAAGAAGAACCCGCACAGGCAGAAAATGTGGATTTAACGAAAACCAAACCTGTCGCTACAATTGAGACGAGCCTCGGGACAGTAAAGGTTGAGTTATGGCCGGATATAGCCCCTGTAACTGCAGGCAATTTTATCGGCCTTGCAAACGGAACAAAGGAATGGAAAGACCCTCTGTCAGGAACTATGACTAAAAAACCGTTTTATGACGGGCTCATATTTCACAGGGTAATAAAGGATTTCATGATCCAGGGCGGATGTCCTCTGGGAACCGGGTCAGGAGGACCGGGATATAAATTCGAAGATGAAACTTATGCGAAAGGAGAGGAAGTAAAAGGCGAGATCAAGGACGATGAGACCGCACTGCTGGTTTTTCAGACGATCTTTCTTCCATACCTTCAGGCTGGAGGAGGCGACAGGAGCAAACTAGATAAAGATATAATGGACATAACCGACGCATGTATGAAGAACAACAACGGTACTGCTATTATGGCACATCCGGTAGAATACTACATTGAAAAAACTAAATTCAACGGCAAGGTCTACAGACAGGGAAAACTGCTTGCGCCTGTTGCATACTCAACGATTGCCATGGCCAACTCGGGACCCAATACTAACGGATCGCAGTTCTTTATTGTCACCAAGAAAGAGGGTACGCCCTGGCTTGACGGGAAACACACTGTGTTCGGAAAAGTAATAGAGGGGATGGAGGTTGTCCACAAAATAGAAGATGTGGAAAAAGGAGCTCAGGACAGGCCGAAGGAAGACGTAAAGATACTGAAAATCAGAGTGGGTATACCAAAGAAATAACAAAATATGGAATTCAATATGAACAGAATTATGGCAGTGCTGAAAACCTCTTTAGGAGATATAAAGCTTGAATTATGGCCTGATATAGCGCCGGAAACGGTGGATAATTTTACAGGCCTTTCTTCAGGCGCAAAAGAATGGGCGGACCCGAAAACAGGACAGTCCGTATCCAAACCTTTTTATAACGGAATAATTTTTCACAGGGTGATCGATGATTTCATGATCCAGGCGGGATGTCCGGTAGGTAACGGAACCGGCGGGCCGGGATACGATTTTGAAGACGAGTGTTTTGACAGCGAAGGAAAGCTCAAAGCAAAAGTGGAATACGGATCGATAGCCATGGCAAATGCGGGTCCTGACACGAACGGGTCGCAGTTTTTTATCGTAACAAGGAAAAGCGGCTGCGACTGGCTGAACGGAAAACATACTGTTTTCGGGAAAGTCGTTGAGGGAATGGATGTGGCGCATAAGATCGAGAATGCCCCGAGAGACGCTATGGATAAGCCTCTTAAGAAAATAACCATAAATTCGGTTGAGATAGTTAAATAACAAGCCGGCAGGGGAATTTTGACTGAGATATTGAAAGGCGGCCCGAAAGCGAAAGAGATGTATCCCGAATTCATAAAGAGGACTGAAGGACTCAGATCCTCCGGGATAATACCGAAGGCCGCGATTTTTATCGCCGCTGAAGACGCAGGCGTAGAGGTTTATGCCTCAGCTATACAGAAGAATTGTTCGAAGGCCGGCATTGAAAGCATCATATTAAGGTTCGGAAGAGGAGTTACTACGGACGATCTGGTAAAAGAGATCGGGAAGGCTAATTCGGACATTACTGTACACGGGATAATTGTAATGCTGCCGATATGGAAAGGCCTCGATGTAAACAGGATTATCAGCAGCGTGTCCCCGATAAAGGACATTGACGGGGTAACCCCGATCAATGCCGGGAAACTGGTAATGGGGGACGAATCTTTCCATCCGAGTACAGCCGCCGCATGCAGAGAGATACTGTCAGCATACGGGCACGACCCTGCGGGAAAGCATGTTGTGATCATCGGCAGATCGAACATCGTAGGTAAACCACTTGCCAACATACTTGTCCGGAAAGGTGTGGACGCTACTGTCACTCTCTGCCATTCCCGTACGCGGGATCTTGCGGAAATATGCAGGACCGCGGATATCCTGGTCGCCGCGATAGGTTCACCGCGATTTGTTACAAAGGAATTCACGAACTCCGGACAGATAATTATTGATGTGGGAATGAACGAGGTAATAGAGAACGGTGTTCCTGTACTTACCGGCGATGTTGATTATGAGAATGTCAAAGACCATGTAAAAGCTATAACCCCTGTTCCTGGCGGTGTAAGCCCGTTCACACACATCTCACTTATAAAGAACATTTTAAAAGCGGTAGAACTTCAGACTGTTGAACAAACCGGCAGAGTGTGAGTTTAAAATCCGAACTGAATAAAAAACGGAGCAGAAAATGAGCTCGACGATAAATATAAAGAGCATTATGATCATGCTGCTGGTCTTAATATCAGCAGGCAATGTATTCTCAAGACCTTCCGAGGCCGGCGTAATATTCCTTACGATATCACCGGGCGCCAGGCCCACGGGAATGGGCGACTCGTTCGTTGCGATAGCGGATGACGCGACGGCTTCATGGTGGAATCCCGCCGGTCTGGCGAGACAGACGGGCAGGGAACTGACTTTCATGCACGCTAACTGGCTGCCCGGTTTTAATCTTAACGATATGTATTATGATTTCGTCGCCTACAAACAGGAAATTCCCGGGCTTGGAACAGTCGGCGGGCACATAACATATTTCTATCTGGGCGAACAGAACAGGACGAGCGAGTTCAGCAGTGATGTGATAGGAACATTTAAAACTTATGAAACAGCCGCCGCGCTATCATACGGAACGGACCTGTCGGACAATCTGTTCATCGGACTGAACGCGAAATTCATTTATTCACACCTCTCGGACGCAGGCGCCGGAAAAGAAAAGGGATCGGGTATCGGCCACAGCATGGCTCTCGACCTCGGATTTCTTTATCAGACGGAATATGATCTTGACATAGGCCTGACGGTATCAAATTTAGGCCCGAAAATATCTTATATTGATTATGAACAGGCTGATCCTCTTCCGACAACGATGAGGCTGGGACTGGCCTACTATCTGTTTTACGATGAATACAACTCTCTCGTGCTTACAGGAGATATGACAAAGCTACTGGTGCGCAGGGGAAAAGACCTTGACGAAGGTGAACCGGGGATAGATACTTCAGACGAGTGGAACTACACGGATCCTATATGGAAAGCCGTCTTCACTTCCTGGACCGATGATGACGGTGTAAGGGATGTAGTTTACGGAATCGGAGCCGAATACTGGTATAACAAAATGATATCTTTAAGAATGGGGTTCTGGAACGACGACATGGGAAAAATAAGTGCAACGACATACGGTACAAGCCTCAGATATGATCAGTACATTTTCGATTTCTCATATCTTGACGCGGGAGAAGGGCACCCGCTGACTGACACTATGAGATTTTCTTTAAATATCGGATTCTAAGGATAAGAAAAGCATAAAATGATAAAATCCGCTTATAAATATCTGATCGGTCTTTTGGTTATACTGTGTGCTGCACAACTATTTTCGAAAATAAAGTTCGAGCCATCTTTAATTTCGGCTCCCGATGCCGCTTACTCAATGCCTGATACGCTTAAGATAATGGCTTTAAGAGTTGAGTTCGAGGAGGATGACCTTCCCTTGACGACCG
The DNA here is from genome assembly GCA_964648295.1 of uncultured Bacteroidia bacterium. GTDB lineage: Bacteria > UBA4055 > UBA4055 > UBA4055 > UBA4055 > UBA4055. The sequence continues at coordinate 89,105 of CAZYNH010000009.1, forward strand.
GGACAGGGAAATTCAATTCAGGTTATCCCGACACTCTCAGGATCGACGGGCTGCCGCATGACAGGCAGTATTTTGAAGATCAACTTGAGTTCGTTAAGAATTATTTTATCAGCCAGTCCCGCGGTTCCGTCCGCATAGAATACACAGTGCTGGACACCGTTGTAACGCTTGACCATCCTATATGGTACTACAATCCCAACAACGGGAGCGCTATTCTGCTCGAGAGGCTCGTTGAGATGTACAGCTCCGCCTGGAGCGCCATAAAGGACGACACGAAGACCGATTTTAAAAAATACAACACTTTTGTTATCTATCACGCAGGTTCGGGGCAGGAATTCAATCCCGGCTACGATGAAACACCTTTCGACATTCCTTCAGTCTACCTTTCTCAAACTGACCTGAACGGATCAGCGGTAGAGACGCATGACGGAACGCTCATAACCAACACAGTTATTCTTCCGGAATGCGAGTGGCAGATACTTGACAACAGCTGGTATTATGCCGGTATGGGCGGTATCTCATGCCTGATGTTCGCGCACAGGCTGGGGATACCCAATATGTATTCATCCTCAACAGGACGGAGCTGTATAGGAAAGTTCGGTCTTATGGATCAGGGCTCCGCCAATTTTTACGGCATGGTCCCGGCAGGAGTGTCCGCCTGGGTCAAAGAACTTAAAGGTTGGTCGGATGTCAGGGAATTAAAACAGCCGGAAAGCGGAATTGTATCAGCGTCCGATTCAACCATGTACAGAATAAATTTAAACAGGGACGAATATCTGCTTATCGAGAACAGGACGCCGGTCAACTACACTTCATCGGATACCCTTATATACGGCTATGACCGGGACGGAAGACGGATTGAGTTGTTTACCGACCGTGATACAGGCGCGGAGAAATACAGAACCGAAGAAGGCTTCCGGACAATTATAAGAATCGACGATGATGATTACGATTACGGGCTCCCGGCGGGATACGACCTCGATTACGGCACTCCGCTTCAGCGCAATAGAGGCGGCATTCTGATATGGCATGTTGATAAAAGAAAGACCACTCAATATAACATAGTAAACAACAAGGTCAACGACGACTACTCCCACAGGGGAATTTATCTTGAGGAGGGGGACGGATCGTTCGATATAGGAAAAGATTACTGGCTGCTTGATAACGGATACGGAAGCGAGCTCGGTTGGTTCTATGACGCTTTTTCATCTGAGAACCAGTACTGGCTGAGATATTCCAACAATGGTCTTTATGATGTTCAATTCAGTTCAGTTTCTTTCCCGAGATCTGATACTAACGATGGTATAAAGACGGGAATAAAACTTCATGATTTCACGGCCATAGGAAGAGAGATGGAATTCTCATTTTCTTATGAAGAAGAAGATATGTATTTCAGCATTGATCCGGAGCTGGCAGGTCAGGTGATTTATTTACCATGTTATATGGACAAAAGATCATTTCATTTTTTCTGCAATACAGCAGGGAATTATAAACTCTTTGAAGGTGACAGTATTGTTTTCGGAGGGTCTTTTATAATGCCTGTAAGTGACATTTATGAGCCGTTCCAGTGGAAAAACAACATCTCAGTCGTACAGGCCGACTCGGCCGGGATTCAATATCTTAATATTGAAGACGGAAACTTTCAGACCGTCCCAACGGACAGGATAGTATCGCAGCCTGTCGCAGGGATCGTGCCGACAGAAAAAGGTTTGATCAATCTCGAGGATGCATTTTCGCTTATTATGGGTACAGAGTCATATACAAAAGCAAAAAAACTTATGGCGCTTACTGATGGAACGGGATCTATTGTTTATACCGGAGGAGTTAATGAAAGTAATCTGTTCGGTATCGATATTTTATCATCAGATGTCGCGGAAAGGACTTCAGACCCTGACTCGACTTATTTTATACTTACCGGCAGCGAAAGAGAGAACAGGGGCATTATCGCATTTCCCAAGACGTCCGGATCTTCAGGGACGGTATGGAACGATACGGACTCTGACGGCAGGATAGAGAAAGTGGTTCCGTCCCAAAACACCCTTTCAATCATGAACGAGTACGCTTATGTTGAGAACGGGTTCCCGGTTACGACATCGCTAGGTAATATTTCTAGGTGTTTCGTTTTCTCCGGCGAAGGAAATAAATATGTCGCCGCAGTGGATTCATCCGCGAACTTCGGTGTGATCACATCAGACGGCAAATATATAAGTAAAGAAGACAGAACGATGCCCGGGTTTAATAAATATTCCGGCCTCCTTGAATCGGACGGTTATGTTTATCTGTACAATTTTGACGGCAGTGTATTAAGCTGTCATTCGCTTGGCCCCGGTACTATTTCCGAGTATTCAGATTACGAAAGAAAAGTGATATCCGTCTCTGATCCTTCCGGAAATGTTTCGGCGGGTGTAACATCGGGCAGCGTGTATAACTGGCCCAATCCGGTCAGAGGCAGGTCAACAAGTTTCCGGTTCTTTCTAAACAGGCCGGCTGACGTAAAGATAGATCTGTACGATATTAACGGCAACAGGATAGAGACTATAAGAAAAAAGTTCAGCGGATCCGGAGAATGGTTCGAAGCGGAATGGGATGTAAGTTCAACTCCTTCAGGCATATACAGGGCGGTTTTGGATTTCGGGTCGGAGAAACATAAAGTCAAGGTGGCTGTGATAAAATAATGAGAAAATTTCTTTTACTGATACCGTTTATCTGCACTGCTCTGATATGCCAGATGCTCGGGGATTACAACCATCCTGAACTGAAATGGAAGAACTATGAGACCGACCATTTTGTTTTTATCTATCACAACGGGACCGAGAAAAGCGTCCTCAGGTTCGCTGATGTGGGCGAGAAGGTCTATAAACCGATAACGGAATTGTACAGATATGAGCCTGACGGCAAGATCAGGGTAATTGTAGCCGACTTTGACGATACAGCCAACGGAGGCGCGTATTACTATACCGACAAGATGGTTCTATGGGCACCCTCTTTTGATACTGAACTCAGAGGCAGCCATTTCTGGTACTCGAATGTCTTCACTCATGAATTTACGCACATGATCCACCTGCAGGTCTCAAGAAAGTCATCACAGATGATACCGGGGATATATTTTCAGTGGACAGGATATGAAAGAGAGAAGAGAGAGGACGTGCTTACAGGATTCCCGAATGTTCTCGCCTCAGTCAGCCTTCCTTTCAATATAATGCCGCCATGGTTCGCGGAAGGCATAGCGCAAAGTCAGGCTGTTGACAGCCTTTATTACGATTTCTGGGACTCCAACAGAGATATGGTTTTCAGGGAAAGGCTGCTTTCCGGTCAGGCATTAAAATACGAACAGCTTCTCGATTTTATAAACAAATCCTCGCACGAAGCGGAGAGCATATACAACACAGGCTACGCTTTCGTTCAATACATTTACAGAAAATACGGCAAAAAGGCTCTCTACGATATTACAAAAGAGATGGGCAGGATTACATCCTTTACATTCGAGCAGGCTGTTGAGCGGGGTGTCGGGGTAAATGCAAAAGATCTCTACGACAGATTTATTGCAGAGAAAATCACCGAGTATAAACGCCTTACAGAAAGCGTCGGAAAGGATATTCTGGAGGGTGAAGATATATCCGATTCAGCTTTTGTGAACTCACATCCGAAATTCTCGCCGGACGGCAAATATCTTTCTTTCCTTTCAACAAAAAAAAGCGGAGAGACATCATTTTACAGAAGAGACCTATGGATCAGGGATTTAAAAACAGATTCATTAAAAATGGTAGCGCCGTCAGTAATTTTTTCTTCATATTCATGGTCTAACGACAGTAAAAAGATATATTTTTCGCGAATTGATAATTTCAGCATTTATGGCAATCAGTATCTTGACATATTTGTTTATGATATGGATGAAAAGAGGGAAGAAAAAATAACTAAAGGCCTCAGGGCGGCGAACCCTTCGGTTTCGCCCGACGGGAAGAAAATCGCCTATGTCGCGACAGATGACGGCACCAGGAACCTGTATATTTATGATATAGACTCGGGAGCATCAAAAAGACTGACAGGTCATGATGACGGCACACAGTATTATCTTCCGTCATGGAACAGGGAAGGCGATATTATACTTTGCGACAGATCAGGCACAGGATTCGGCAGAAATATAGTTCTTGTCGACACGACAGGTGTCGAGACCGTGTTAATATCATCCCCGCATGACGACAGAGACCCTTCCTTCTCTGATGATTTCAAGGCAGTATATTTTTCCAGCGACCGCACAGGCATTTTCAATATCTACAAGCATGATATTACTAATGGCGAAAATGAACAGGTTACGAATGTAAGAGGGGGCGCATTTTATCCTCAGTCCAGGGGTTATGATATTGTTTATGCGAACTACAGCGGGATCAAAATGAATATCCGTACATTGAACACTGCAGAGAGGAAGGAAATTTCATCAGAATATATAAAGCCGGAAGTTTATTCTGTTCCATACTCATACATACCTGATCCGGGTCTGCTGAAGAGTTCCGTAAATTACGGCAACGAGTTCGAGCACATCCTTGTTATGCCGAGGGTCGCTTTTGATGACGGCAGATTTAAACCGGGCATGTACTTCATGATCAATGATTATCTTGAAAAGATATCGCTGTTCGGCGGTTTCGGTTACGCTCCGGGTAACGGAGACTACGATATTTTCGCGACTGCTGAATACAAATTCCTGCTTCCGACACTCTACGGGTTCGGGATAAATGTGGAGAAACATGATGAAAATTCTTTTCTCGACGAGAGGATAATCGTGGACTCATACGAAGATGAAAACGGGAATGATATCCCTATATACAAGAAAAATGATATTGATTTCACTTATAACCTTAAAGAATTCGATATTGGTTTGAAGATACCTATAACATTTATGCCCGGGATCCTTACGGGAAAACTCGGTAAATTCGATTTCGACGGATATTTTGCTTATCTGAGGAATGACGCAAAAGCTGATTACGGCGACTTCATACTTCAATATACCTATTTTAAGGAGAGGAGTTATCATTTTAATTTCGGAATAAATAAGACAAAATACGATTATAACGATTACATAAATCCCAGATACGGCAGGAGCTGGAAACTGACATATTCGAGGCACCATACTGATTTTATAAAAGGGTTCGACCTCAACGCCGATTACGGTACTCTTCAGGAGGCATATATTAAATATAACTACAACTTCTACTCAGCCTCGCTAAATGAATATTTTGGACTGCCTTTCGGAACAGGTATGACAATAAAACTTAAATCGGCTTACCTCGACGATGATAATATTGATTCTTTTTATTTCAGTTACATTGGAGGAATAACAGGATTGAAAGGGTATTCCTTCTACAGCATCGGCGGCACAAAGACCTTCTATTCGGGTTTGTTCTTAAGATTTCCCATAATTGAAAGGACTGAAAAGAGAATCGGCTTCTATAATTTCAAGAATCTTTTTATGGGAGTGTTCGCAGAATCGGGAACCGCTTGGGTGTATGAGGATATTAAAACCGCTTTAAATGACCTTAAGAACGATGTCGGTATCAATGTAAGGCTGTTCGGGTCTCTGTTCTACGGAATACCCATGTCGGTCGAATACAGTATAGCATACGGACTGGAGAGTTTCGAGAACTCAGGAGTAAAATACGGCCGGGATTTCAGGAACTATTTTACTGTTTTGTTCGATTTCCCTGAATTTTAATTTAATGTGAGGAAAATAAAATGAGAAAACTTATAACTGCTATCCTGATCTTTACGGCGGTATTTTCCGTTCTCCGCCCCGAAACTGGTCTGAAATTCTCGGATATCAGCAGTGTGATCCTTGCGCAGAATTATTCAGAAGACACTTCCGCCGAGACACAGGGCATAACACCCAGGATCAAATCAAAAAAGAAAGCAGAGTACAGCGAGAATAAGAGTCCTATGATCGCCGCAGGTCTTTCGCTTCTGGTCCCGGGCGCGGGGGAATATTACGGCAGGGATTATTTGAGGAGCGCTATATTTTTCGGAATAGAGGCGGCTCTTCTATCGGGATGGTATTATTACGAAAGCGACGGCGACGATAAAAGGGACGAATACAGATCTTACGCGGACAGATATTTCGACGAGGATATATATTACGGCGGTCTTCTGGGCATGACCCAGAATTATAAGTCCTATATGGAGACATTGTCATGGATAGACGCCTCGGAGTACTGGAGTTACAAATACTTTAAAGACAGGGATAACTGGACGACCGATAATAACGATTCTCTCGCGGTGTACGATCTTCTTACTCTTTCGTTTAAAGACCCTTTTAACGGACTGGTGGTAAGCCAGACGGGCGGGTCGGCGCAGTTCACTCACAATCTTCCCGAGACGAAAACCCAGCAGTATTACGAGATGATAGGAAAATATCACCAGTTCGCCTGCGGGTGGAGCGATTTCGACGGTTATGAATACGATGATAACGGCGATGTGGTCATGGAAAACAAAACCGTATACAGCAATAAATTGGATTCTATGATAACAGTGTCTATCCCGAAATTCAAATCAGGCATATTCGACTACAGCGAGAACGGCTATAAGTCTGCAAGAGTGAACATTTACGAGGATCTCCGCGACAAGACCAATCAGGCTTATGAGACGGGGCAGAACTTCCTCATGATAGCCCTTGTCAATCATGTGGCTTCCGCGTTCGACGCTTCTTATGTTATCAAGAAGAAATATCAGATAGACTCTCAGCTCAGGATCGAGAATAGTGATAAGGCCGACAGGATGGGTTTGGATAATTACAAGGTAACTTATTCATTAAGGTGGTAATGAAGAGATATGCACGGATAATAACGGCGCTGCTTGTCCTGTCACTGACATTTTCTCTCAGCGCGTATGACAGATACGGAAGAAAGTCCAAACCGAGATCAGAAACCAATGACGGGTTCTCCTACTTCTGGCGCTCGCTTCTTATTCCAGGATGGGGCGAATACAAACTTGGCTACAAAGAACAGGCTGCCGCCCTCTTTGTAGCTGATATTTTTCTCATTGGTACCGCTTCGGGTTTGAATTATTATTCGGGAGTCAGGACTGACGAATACAAAGATTTCGCTGAAAGATATGCCGGGGTAAGCTCTTCAGGCAAACCGGACAGTTACTGGGTACATATTTCGAATTATGACAATACTCTCGAATTTAACGAACAGAGGAATATTGACAGATATTTCAACGAAAGATATACAGACCCTGACTATTACTGGGACTGGGTGTCTGATTCAAAAAGAAAAAAATATGACGAGATAAGGATATCGGCGGAAAACGCCGGGACATGGTACTATTACGCTCTCGGAGGCATAGCGCTCAACCATTTTATAAGCGCCCTGAACGCTTCGGGAAAAGCTTCGGCCGTCAGAGCAGGGGTAACTCAGAACATCGATAATGAGGGTAATATTACCAACAAACTGACTTTAACTTACGATTTCTGATATGGACACTAATGTAGTAGTAATGATAATAGTTCTGCTTTTTTCCGTAGTGTTCCACGAAGTTTCGCACGGATGGGTGGCATACAGGCTCGGCGACAGGACAGCGTACAAAATGGGCAGGCTCACTCTTAATCCCATTCCGCATATAGATCCCTACATGACCGTTCTTCTTCCTCTGATGCTCGGGTTTATGACAGGCTGGCGCGTTATGTTCGGGGGAGCGAAACCGGTACCTGTCAATCCCTACAATTTTAAGAATCCGAAACAGGGGATGGCAATAGTCGCGGCGGCGGGGCCTGTATCGAACCTTCTTCTGATAGCGGTAACGATAATCTTATATAAAATATTAGTCATCCTCGGATTTATAGATAATTATGAAGTCAGCCTCAGGCTTTTTAAAGATGATCTGACATTCGCGGATTCTTTTTTCGTTTATTCAGTTGTTATAAACACAGTACTGATGGTATTTAATCTCATACCCATTCCTCCGCTCGACGGGTCAAAAGTCATAATGGGATTTCTCTCGTACGAGCAGGCCGCTAAGTATGAATCATTCAGCCGCTACGGTATGTACGTGCTGATAGGTCTTCTCTTATTAGGCAGCATGATGAGATTTTCAATAATCGGTTCGCTGATCTATCCCTTTATTAATTTTTTCATAAGAATACTGCTCGGGTGATTATGAAATTCTTTGAAAGCCATGCGCATTTGTATTTTGAAGATTATGATAATGACAGGGACGAGATTATTGAATATCTTCTAGCTTCTGATATCGAGGGAATTGTAAACGCCGGAGTCGACCTTGAGACCAGCCTGAGATGTATTGAGCTTGCCGATAAGTATCCAGGGATCTACGCTGCCTGCGGATTCCATCCGAACGATGTCGCCGGACACGACATTAAAGAGCTTGAAGTGCTCAAAACGCTTATTCAGCATCATAAGGTCGTCGCAATAGGCGAAACGGGAATTGACATGTACAGGGAAAGAGCCGGTCTTGATCTTCAGAAAAAATTCTTTATCAGGCAGCTTGAGATCGCTCTGGAGAACGATACGGCCATTATAGTGCATTCAAGGTCAGCAGAGGCGGAGACGATGGCTGTTATAAATGAAGTTTCCGATAAATACCGGGGTGTATTCCACTGTTACGCAGGCGGAACAGACAGCGCATTAAAACTGATAGAGAAAGGATTTTATATCTCGTTCACAGGGAGCATTACATACAAGAACAGCGACAGAACTGAGATTATAAAGAACATCCCGCTTGAAAATATGCTTCTCGAGACGGATTCGCCGTTTCTTACTCCCGTTCCCAACAGGGGTAAAAGGAACGATCCTTCGAATCTTAAATATATAGCGGCCGCGATCGCAGAGATAAAAGGTATCGGCATTGAAGAGATCGCAGAGAAAACTACGAAGAACTCAAAAAAATTATTCGGGATCATATCATGAAAAAACTGATGCTGATAATAGCTGTAATGCTGGCAATGAATGCCTGTACAAACAAATCGGAAGAAAAGGCTGACGGGCTGAAAAACGAGACTATGGAACAGGAAGAGGTATTAAGCGCCGGACTGCTGGTTGCCGAGAGCGAAAAATGCACTGAAGGACATCCGGAAGGGCACTTATGCATTACGCCCGTAGCTTCAAGGGTGTCGAAATATTCCATGGACGGCAAGCCTGAAAAAGCTATTGAAGTACTGCTTGTGGCAAAAGACATACCCGGCTACGACTGGGATAAAAAAAAGCTGTATGAATCTATTATATATCTTTACGACAGAACGGCTCAGTACGAAAAGAATCTTGATATATGGCGCGAAGGGCACGAAAAGGGCATCATTTTCGGAATGGACACAACAAAAACTCACTTTAAACCATATTTGAAGCTTGAAGGCTTTACAGATATCTATAATTATGATAATAGAATGACGCTCGGACAGTAATGAAAAAGAAGAAAATAATAAGAAAAAAAGATGAGAATACTGTCATAATCGACAGGTTTGAACTTATAAAACAGCTCAGGCGTACCAATCTTAAAAAAGGCAAAGTGATAGAGCCTAAAAAGAAATACGACCGGAAAGATAAGAGCTGGAAAAAAGATTTTGAATAATATTTTAAATTAATGTTGCGCATTTATAAGTAATGACTTATTATTCCAAATTATCTTGCCGTCGTCAAGGCGAATGCGGCGGCAAAGATCTTAACACATTCGCCATAAACAAAGAAGGAAAAACATGAGCAAAGGTACTGTAAAATGGTTCAACGCCGAAAAAGGCTACGGATTTATCACAAACGATGACGACGGGAAAGACCTGTTCGTTCACCACTCACAGATTCAGGCAAACGGGTTCGCAACTCTGAAAGACGGTCAGAAAGTCGAGTTCGAGGTAGGACAGGGGCAGAAAGGACCGTGCGCCAACAAAGTAAAAGCAATATAAGTAACTTTTAAAGTAACATATATTAGTTTTAAAAGACCGGCATCACAGAGTGCCGGTTTTTTCCTTTACGGCTTATTTTTCAAAATATACCGCCCATACACGGGCGTCCAGTGAGCAGTCGGTGTGGGCCTTGAGGTATGCTTTGAGCTGATCCTCCAGCCCGGATCTGCTGAACTCGAGCACTTCTATTTCTTCAGAATCATCGAGTTTCTGCCGTTTAAAGGCTGTTACCTTAATATCGACCATATAAATAATTTCTGATGTAATTCCGGCTGAAGTGCAGAGCGGAGGAGATATGTTCGTAACGATTCCTTCGCAGCCGGTCTCTTCGAGAAGCTCTCTTAGCGCTGTTGATTCGGGCGTCTCTCCTTTGTCGATAAGTCCTGCAGGGAATTCTATCGAATACATATTGATCGGGTAGCGGAACTGCTTTACAAGGATCACTTTGTCATCATGATAAGCATTGACGACTACGGCTTTGGTATCGTTCGCTCTTTCCAGAAATTCCCATTTCTGAAGCATTCCGGTTTTGTCCTCGAATTCCGTAATGTAGAAGTTCGAATATTTGCCGTCAAAGACTTTGTATTTTTTGATTATTTTCAATTATTTATCCGGTTTTTTAAGATAAAGCGTCTTAATTTCGTACGGGCCGAATTTGAGGTCAACAGACGAGACATTTTTTCTTAGATGTCTGAATTCAGTCTCGATGAGATTTGATTCCGACACATCGAACTTAGTATCGAAACAGACCGATGCCCTGTCTGCGGCCCCCATGGTTTCATACAGCCTCAGAATTATTCCTTTACCGTCCTCTGAAGGTTTGACCGTTTCTATCTTGACCGAGCAGGCCTGCAGGCTGTAATACGATCTCTGCATGATCTTCGGCGCTTTTTTCAAGGGAATTATTGAGGCCGGATCGTTCAGTTCGTGGGCTATTTTCAATGTGTCGGAATTTTCGAGCGCGCACGGATGCGGGTAGTAAGAATAGATGAAGACGTGCTTCCCGATATCCGCCGTTTCGTCGGGGCTGTTCGTGCTTCTTAACAGAGAGAGTTCTATCCTTCCGTCTTTTATGAAGTGGCCGTATTTGCAGTCGTTTAAAATAGCGAACCCGTAGTCGGTCCTTGAAATGTCGGCATATCTTTGAGCGGGGACTTCAAATCTGGCGTGGTCCCATGTAGTGTTGAAGTGCGCGGGCCTTTTTATCTGTCCGAACTGTATCTCGTATGTGGCAGTGCCTGAGTCTATACATGTCTCCGCGGCCGCTTTGAGCAGTTTTTTCTCCTCTTTCCAGTCCACTGTATTCTCGATTCTGATCTCTCTCGAATCCGATGAAAGAGTGATCTCCTGAACGATCGTCGAATTTCCTATGGTCAGTATCTGCTCTATGCCTACAAGATGTCCGTTGTCGCCGATGATCTCCAGGCTGACCCTTTTTGCCTGCTCCGGCTTTGTCTCCCTGTAATAATGATTGATGTCCCAGGCTTCCCAGTTGATCGGCCGGTCTTCCCACAAAAGCAGTTTATTGGCGAACCTCACTGTTTCGATATCAGCCTCCTTGTCGTAGATCGAATGTATCACCCCGTCTTCGCATATAGTAACTCTGATGAATTTATTCTCGAGAACTATATCATTTTCGGTTATGGCGAGCTCCGCCTTGCCGGAATGCTTCTGTTCAGAGACAACTCTGTCTTTCGCGATATTGAAGACAGTATATCCCATAGGCGGGACAGTAACATAGAATTCGATTTTTCCGTGATTTAAAAGCCAGGGGATTTTGCAGCCGGAAGCATCCGTAACGCAGTAATTTGTGCCTGAAACCGCCGAAAATCTTACCAGGAGGTTCTTTTCCCAGCTCAGGGAGTTAAAGGCGAGATAGTTCCCCTCAAGCTTGTCATCATATCTTACATCGAAAAGCTGATTGAAGAATTTTTCGAACAGATCGTGGATCTTGTCGAAGTTCTTTTCGGAAAGTTCATGAGCCTCCTTATAAACCCTGTTGATGGAAGAGCCGGGCAGGATGTCGTGGAACTGGTTGAGAAGCGTGTCATTCCATATTCGGTCTATCTCTTCTTTCGGATATTTATCTGTCCATGTGCCCAGAAATTCAAGGTCTCTTAAGGCTGTTTCAAGGTCGCGGTTGTATTTTTTCATAAGGCCCTGAGTTGTATAGGTGCCTCTGTGAAGCTCAAGATACAGTTCACCCGCCCATGAAGGAAGGCGGTCCTTCGGTATTTTTGATATTTTGTCGAAGAAATCCTGCGCAAAGGCGAATTTGAATCTGGGCGCGCCTTCAAGGTCTTTCTGTCTTAATCCGAGCTCGATGTGAATTGGAGAGGGGCCTCCTCCGCCGTCACCGATGCCGTAGAGGTTCAAAAATTCGTCGGACACATCCGACTGCGTGTATCTTTCCTCGCTTTCGATCAGCTTTGACGGCATATTCGAGCAGTTGTAATCGTTGGTCGGCAGAAAGTGGGTGAGTATCTCAGTGCCGTCTATTCCCTTCCAGTAAAAGGTGTGGTGCGGGAATTTGTTCGTTTCGTTCCATGATATTTTCTGGGTCATGAATACATCCACGCCCGACTTTTTAAGGATCTGGGGCAGGGCGGCGGAATAGCCGAATACATCGGGAAGCCAGAGGTTTTTAACATCAGCGCCGAATTCATCTCTGAAGAACTTCTTTCCGTACAGGCACTGCCTGACCAGCGACTCGCCGGATGTTATGTTCATGTCCGGTTCTACCCACATTGCGCCCTGAAGCTCCCAGCGCATCTCTTTCGCGGCCTTTTTGATCTTTTTATAAAGCTCGGGATAGTCCTCTTTCACCCATGCATACATCTGCGGCTGGGATGAGCCGAATTTATATTCGGGATATTCTTTCAACAGCTTCAGCGCGGTCGAGAATGTCCTTCCCGCTTTCCGTCTGGTCTCGCGCGCCGGCCATAGCCACGCGAGGTCAATGTGGGCATGCCCGATCGAATAGACCGTCATCGCGCTGTCCGCAGCCTTTCTCGACAGCAGTTCTGCGGAGATTGAAAGCGCTTTATCTATGCCTTCGCCGTTGTCCCAGATGTTGACTATGCGGTTAAGTCCGGCAAGAAGTTTTTTTCTTCTCGGCGCGTTTTCGGGAAGTTTCTTCATAAGGTCGAAAAGGCATATAAGGTCATTTTCGAGTTTTTGTATTTTGCGGTCAACTGATACGATCTCAGCCTGTTTCAGACAAAATTCGTCTCTGTTTTTCCCGAAGAGCCCGTTCGCGCCCGCCTCCACTATAAGCTCGAATTTTTCGCCCGGAACGGCTTTTTCGGCTAAGAGGTAGTAGTATTTTCCCGAATTGACATACCAGTCGGTCTTGTTGGTCAGTCCCTGGTCGGGCGTCCCATTAATAAATACGCAGCCTTCACCGTCCATGTCTAGAAGTACGCCCGTTTCATTACCCGCCATTTCTTCGGGAATTTCGCTTTTGAACCTAAACCAAGCGGATCCCCACAATTTACCCCATTTCGCACCTATCTTTATAGGTTTGAATTTGGCTTTAACGGCCTCTTTGTATGGAACAGGTTCATTTTTATCGTAAATGTATTCCGCGGTAATCGGGAACCGGCCCGGGTACTTGAGCGGCGCGAGCCTGTCTAAAAACTGCTTTATTCTTTCAGTATATATTTTGTCGTACATGGCGGATACCTCCTTAGCTTTAATCTCTGAATGGTATTATATGAATATAAAAGACCGAATTCAAGAGTTATGATGTTTAAATATAGTGTCAAAAGTATCTTCACATACAAAACAAGTACTGGTTAAGTGTGGAATACACCCGATTTTTTGTAGACATTGCTAAGCACATTTATCTCCCTTCTTT
>CAZYNH010000010.1:0-101209 GCA_964648295.1 uncultured Bacteroidia bacterium
TCATAAATTTAAGTTGGTCTTAGCGTTTTGTCCAGAAAATCGGGTATAGTCCACATTTGATAGTATCACATTATGTAATATAATAAAATATAATGTTTAAACCAAGAGATTAAATTTTGATCTTTACTGAAACCTGCGTTTCATTTTTTTCCACAATCTCCGGGCTATATTTTTGCCATATCTTTAACGAAAATAAATTATTTCTGTCAATATCCGATTGTAGAATTTCAAAACCCTTTGATTTGGCTATATCGAGAATAAGCTCAAATGCCTTCTTTCCTATTCCTTTTCCCCTAAATTTACTGCCGACCTAGTAACCGACACCGGCTTTTTTTATTTTCAGTATCAATATGGCTGAGGCTGATCATTCCTGCGAATTCATTATCACATCTTATCTCGAACGATTCCGAACTTTTCGTTCTGCACCAATTCTGAACAAATTCAAACTCTTCGGCAGCTGAGAACTCTTTACCTTTGAGCCCGAGCTCATTTCTGACTATCTCGTCCGAACTGAAAAGTCTGACCATATCTTCCGCACTTTTGAGGGTGAATGGTTTAACGGATATCAACATACAATATCCCTTCTTCAAATATCAGTTTTTCAGCTTTAACATTCCCGTCTTTATCAACATACATTGCACCGCCGAAATAATCTTCCTGTCCGCAGCCTGAAATAAAATTTACAAGCACAGTTTCTTTACCGATTATCTTCACTTGATCAGCATATGCATTTTTTTCAACTGAATTCCACTCTTTAACAGGATCGATCCCTGCGGAGAAACATCGTGCAAACGGTACTATAACTAATTCGGAATCATTTGTCCTGACAGCCTCAACAAGTTTCTCGTCAAATAAATCTCCGCAGATCAGAAAGGATACTTTCCCGATACCCGTCGAAAAAACATCAGTCCCAGAGCCGCATTTATAAACACTTTTATCCGCTTCCAGACCGAACCAGCCTTCCGAGATACGCATATATACATACTTTGAATTTGTCTGATAGTCGAAATAAACGGCCGAATCATAAATATGACCACTTTTCTTCTCGAAAAAACCGAATACAACATCAATACCACAGCTTGCAGAGAACTCAAAAATTCTTTTGATCTCAGGATCATCCAAACAGAACGAAAGAGCCAGATCATGATCAGGGTTATCGTTATTAATAAGTCCGGTTAATGCAGCTTCAGAAAAAACGATACAACCAGCACCGTTGTGAGCTGCTTCCGTGAAATACCTTTTCATGGATTCGATATTCTGTGAGATTTCTTTCCTGATATGATTTACGCAGAGAGCGAGTTTCATAGTTCCGACTTTGAATCCATCAAGTGTTATATCTTTTAGCTTCATCATATCCCATAATTTGCTACACTGTAATAAATTACTATTAACAGAGACTAATCCGACACTTGAATTCCTTTTTTTTACTTTGATCCGGCAATTTTTTACTGGTTTTTGAATACTTGGTTTGCGGCCCATTACTAACCTTGGCAAGCCACCCGCCGTCTATCAGAAATATCTTTATTGTTTTGCCGTAAGCCATAAATTGACCTTTGTAATATTACCAAATTATGATGTCATTTCGTAGAATACTCAGCGACTTTATCTGACACTTTTGTATTACTTTGGCTGTGATTTTCGTATGTGTTCCATAGTATTTGATAGTCATCGGCCTGATCACCCCATGTTTCCCACCCGTTTCTTCCACCTCTTGCAAAGAGTTCTAAAAAGGGTCCGGGGCTGCACTTTTCAATTAGTTCATACTGTTGTTCAGGCTTCCGGGAATGTTCTTGTTTCATTGATTTGATAATGTTTACCTGGCTTCTTCCCGGATCTAAAGTCCTTAGGGAGCCTTTTATACCAAAAAGTAAAATTTCTGTCGTATTTCTAAAGTAGAATCCCACTCCTCTTCCGTCTGGTTCTCCGTCTTTTCTGACTTTGTGCCAGATTATGTTGGTCTTGTATTGAAAACCCCATGCTTTCATTACATTCAGTCCTTCTTGTAATAACGCGTTGGGCACCCACAAATACAAATGTGCTTTTTCAGTAGTTAATAATTGAACCGGCAAATCCATAATTTCCTGCAGCTTCATTGTCGGATAACGCATAAGTCTTTTATGTTCGGGAGCTATCTTACCTGTTCTATTCTGAAACTGCCAGGGTGGGTCAGCAAGAATGGTAGTATATTTTTTTACTGAAACTCTTCTTAGTAAATCGTTTGAAGTCTTCATTATCGCTCCTCATTAAGTATCGTTAATCTTTCAATGTCACTTATTGCTTGCTTACGGATACCGAATACTAAAACAGGACAACCGCCATGCCTCCCAGCGTTTAATCTGTAAAGTAGTTTTCCCATCCAAGTTGTGCTTGCACCATATTTCTGCTTGCATAATTTAGGCGAGCCATCTTCGTTAATATCAATGCTCCCGTCTTTTTTTTTCAGAGGTAGAATGTTGAAGATTTCGTTGAGGCTAGTACTTCGAGTTATTATAACCGCTAAACTGATTACACCGCATTCGTGGAACATTCTGAAAGCATAAAGATCTCTGTCAAATGTTTGATCTTTGCTGTTCCATTCCATATCAAGTGCAACCCTCCCTTTTACATAATCAATTTTATGGCCGTCAATATAATTTTTTAATGTTATAGGATCTTTTTCCGGTAAAGTATGTTTCCTTATTTTCCCGGTTGAAAGTATTTCTTCGCTCTGCTCATGAACTCGTATTATCAAATCTCCCTGAATTTTTGTCTCAAACCAATTTTTTGGTCTCAATTTAGCCGATATCTTCTTTGGTATATCGGATTCGTTTCCGCCCGGTTTAGCTATCTCGTCAAGAGTAACACTAAAACCGAGAAGGGCATCTTCGATTTCGTTTAGCTCATCTGGAAATGAATTTTTTAGGATAGAAACAGCATGTCTATAGCTGTAAACATCATACTTATCTAATATTTCACTGCTTATACAACTTCTTATCTCTTCACTTGAGTCAGCATTAATTCCCGCATAGCTTGCTACATCATCGTTTAACTCATCCATAGTCATAACTAATCCTCAATTATTTTGATTAATCAAATATATACTAAACTGAACTGAAATCAAAACTTAAAAAACAATATATTTCGAGCTCTTCCAGTAAGTCATCGCTCTTTCAAGGTTCTGATAATACTTGTTGATAAGGACTTTACTCATACCGTTCGTACTCGTTTTTATTTAATAAAGAAAGTATTAAATCCGAAAGTGAAAATCAATTGAATATTTATAAATAAATTTAATCCTTCAAATGCTCTTCGGTTACTCTTGAAGTGAAGGCGAAAACGAGGGTGATGATTCCGAGCGCGAAAAGTGTATATCGTAAGTTGATATCGACGAAATATCCGAAGATCAGGTTTGCGGCGGCAGTAACGAGAGATCTGGCCATGGATACCACCGAAAGTACTGTGGCTCGGGTTTCCGATTCGATGTATTTGTTCATGTAGCTGAAGAATAGAGGTTTGACGGTCAGCCCGAATCCGGCTATCACTAGCATACAGGCGATGGCGACGGCAAGATTATCCGTATGCGACATGAGAAGATAGCAGAGTCCGACAAGAAGGGTGGAGATGAAAATATGCCTTTTTTTACTGCCTGCGGCGGCTTCCATTTTTATCACGCCGTTCAGCACTGTGATCTCAGCTATGACTATCCCCGCATGGACGAACCCGTAATATTCGAGCGGGAAATCGAGGCTTTTTAGAACGACCTGATACACCCAGATCAGAAAGAATGATAGCGTCATCACTGCTACATAATCAACAGTGAGCAGCCTGAGAATTCTGTGGCCTTTGAAATACGCGAGACCCGACTTGAGAATTTTGAAATAATCCTTCTCTTCGGTTTTACGGACAACGGGCGGTTCTTTGAATGTAAGAGCGATAACGATAGAGAAAGATATAGGTACAACCGAAAGGATCATAGCCCACCTGACCCCGATGTATTTGGCGACAAGGCTGCCCAGCGGCGCGGCGAACACCATGGCGAAAAGCCCTATGCTTTCCACCCTGTTCAGTATCTTTTTTGATCCTTTTTCCTACCCCGTCTGAATGAGCGAGTCATAGACCAGAGCCGTGTCCGCGCCGGACGCGAGCGTCACTCCGACCGCCCAGAGCAGCTCGCCGGCAATGAAGACGGGAAAAGACGGGTGCGAGCTGTAAACCAGCACGGCTAACGCCGTGAAAGCGCCTGACAGGATCAGGCTGATTTTCCTGCCGTACCTGTCCGCGA
The DNA here is from genome assembly GCA_964648295.1 of uncultured Bacteroidia bacterium. Lineage (GTDB taxonomy): Bacteria > UBA4055 > UBA4055 > UBA4055 > UBA4055 > UBA4055. The sequence goes on from CAZYNH010000010.1 coordinate 4,262, forward strand.
CTACTCCGGTCGGGATCTCGAATAAAAACATTCCGAGCGTAAAAATAGCCTGCAAGATCATGATCTGAGAGAATTTTATCCCGCCCCATACAGTGAAAAACGGTACCAGTACTCCTGAGAACAGCATGAAATTCTTTAAAAAATCATAAATGTACGCTTTGGGAATATTTGATCTGTATTTGCTTATGTTTTACATTCCTCTGAACTATTTTATGCTATATTTAAGATTTTTAAGAGTGATTATCAATCAATTTTATAAAATAAAACTGTTGAAAAAATAATATCTGTTGTTATATTGATCCTATGAGAAAGGAGGGCGGAATGAAAAAAATAATTTATAAGTGTCTGCCGGTTATAATCATTTACAGCATAATCTCTTCCTGCGCATCTTCTAGATCTGAGCTCGGCATGGCTTATCAGGGTGAGATGAAAAGGAACCCGAACACGGAAAAAGTTTCGGTGTTTTTCGTATTCAGCCACCTTAGACAGATGGTCGGCTTTGACGCAATACCCAAGCTCGACAATAAATATCAGATACCGAGAGGTTTTGACGACATTTTTCTAGAGGCTCAGAGAGAAATCAGCAACATGGGCAGATATACCACTTACTACGAAGAGTCTTCCGATGTAAACAATCCTGCCAAAAGAGCCGAAAGGGATTCTCTGATGAAATTCCATGATTACACGATAAAGATCAGGATAGAGGCCAAAAAGAAATTCTCCTACTATTTCCTCGGCTACCTTATATCAACTGTTTCACTAACTGCCATACCTGTCCCTTACCCGCAGATGTATACTATAAAAACCGAAGTGCTGGATAAGTCAAACAGGCTGATGGGTACTTATGAAAGGAACGCAACTCTGACTAACTGGTCGCAGATCTTACTGGTCATTGTTTATCCTTTCCATCCTGAGTTCAGAAAGATAGAAGAAATATATATGGCATTTCTGAGCGATACTTTCAGGCAGATCGAAAGTGAAGGTGTCTTAAAGAAGTGAATTTCAACCGGCTGTACTTTGTTAATTAATCAAAGATCCGCTGATCTGATCTCTTTTATCATTTCAACGAGTTCTTTACCTATTATTTTTGCGGCAAAGGGAGACCAGTGCGAATCATCTGCATAATAGATATCTTTTTCTCCGCTTTCTATTCTTTTTCTTAAAATACTGAAAGCGTCAATATAAACATAATTTTTCTTTTCACGACTAAGCAGATCGTAGAATTCTGTTTCAGGGTATCTTTGATTGTCTGATATAAAAGGATGGTAGAGCGAAAGCTTGTCCGGGCAAAGAAGGAATATTAGCTTCACATTTTTATGTTTCAGCCTGTCTGCCAAGGCATTAAGTTCGTTATTAAGCTTCTTTACTCCATCTTCTTGAGAATTAGGCCCGGCCGCTTCAATGTCTTCGTAATAGAACAATATTACCTTATCTTTTGTAGAGAAGTGCACTTTCTCTACCCTAGCTTTATATACCTGAGATATAAAGGCATTGTCATCAAGATAATAAAGGGTATTGTATACAAAGTATTTCAACATATCCTGAAATATGCTTAATCCCTCGTCTGACTTTTTTGCATTTTCTGTAGCAGGCCTCTTTGATATATAGTTTTTAAAATCAGCTATATTTACAATTTTACTCCTGTCAATATTTCTAGCTCTAAGAACGGCATCCCGCTCAACGCTCTGTACTACAAGGTGGCGGATATTCATTTTATCAAAGACATCTCCATTAGCCAACCCGAAAGCGGCCTGGATCGGATTGTCATTTATATTACCGTCATAATTAATATAGGTTAAACTGTCGAGATTTGCCGCATAATTGTGATAGGATACATTTTTATGCTGTGAAAATGAATCCCCTATTATCATCACATTTCCGGTTTCATAACTCAGAGTATCAGTCTCAGACAGCCTCATATATTTCTTCACGGTCAGAAATTCATTTATAAAAATATCCCTGTACTTTTTCTCGACAGAGATCCTGCCCAGCCGGGCAAGGTCGCCGTCAGACTTTTCGTAAGATTTATAATTCAGCGCAAGAAATATAAAGGGCGCCAGCAGTAGTAATATTCTCATGATAAGTTTTTTCATAATACCCGCCTAGAATTGAAAATAAATAAAATCGATCTTTTCGAATACACCAAAATAAACGATCGTAAAAACAACAGAATAATAAACAGCCCACCTGAACACAAATGACCTTTTTGACAGGCTTCCGCGTATGCTGTTTTTAGACTGAACGAAATGAACCGCTTCAAGGAAAGCTATAGACAAAAGCGCAGTAGCCATTTCAACGGAATTCAGACCGAGACCGTTAAGCGTTTCTCTAACATATTCATAACTGAAAGCTCTCCCAAAACCCTCAAAGATGTGTGCCGTTATGTATAAAGCATCGTCTATGCTTTCCGCCCTGAAAAAAATCCATGCGTAACATACAAGCAGGAAAGTTATCGAGATCCGGAACATCTTCTGTGCATAAGGATTTACTTTGATCTCTATAGACGGCATATATTTGCTCACGATCGAATTTATCCATCTTCCAAAGAGAATATATAACCCGTTCAAAGCTCCCCATGCCACAAAAGTCCATTTTGCCCCGTGCCATAACCCGCTTATCAGGAAAGTTATCATTATATTCGCATGCCATCTTAATAACGAAACCCTGCTGCCCCCAAGCGGAATATACAGGTAATCTTTAAACCATGAAGAAAGTGAAATATGCCACCTCTTCCAGAATTCATATATACTTTTGGAGAAATAAGGGCGTCTGAAATTATCCATAAGCCTTATACCCAGTATTTGTGATGTCCCTATGGCTATATCTGAATAACCTGAAAAATCGCAGAATATCTGAAACGCAAAGAACATTGTCGCAGTGATCAACGCCAGGCCTTCATGATCCGAAGGATTCCCGTAGACCGTGTTTACAAATATCGCAAGTCTGTCAGCTATAACTATTTTTTTAAACAAACCCCAGGCTGCCAGTTTTAATCCTTCAGTCGTTTCCTCATAGGAAAAAGGTTTGATATAACCGAACTGCGGTAAAAGGTTCGAGGCTCTTTCAATGGGTCCGGCCACAAGCTGGGGAAAAAAACACACGAAAGCCGAAAATTGAATATAGTCCTTTACCGGTTCCATCTTTCTTCTATAAACATCTATTGAATAGCTCAATGTCTGAAAAGTATAGAAGCTTATGCCCACAGGAAGTATTACTTTGAGGGATTCCATGCTGAAAGAATATCCGAAAAAAGAAAATACGGATATAAAATTATCTATGAAAAAATTTGAATACTTGAAATAACCCAGCAGGCCCAGATTGACGCCTATACTTAATAAAAGAAGCAGTTTTCTCCCGGATTCCGAAACTGCTTTCTTGAGAGCTGAACCGACAAAATAATCTAAGACAGTACTGGCTATTATCAGCGACAGGAATTCCCAGCTCCACCATCCGTAGAATACATAGCTCACGGCAACAATAAAAGCGTTTCGTATTCTGAGAGTTCTTGCCGCTGCCGAATAATACAGGATAAATACGATCGGGAAAAATATTGCAAAATCTATTGAGTTAAAGAGCATATAAAAATACCCCTTTTACAGGTTAGCGGTACTTATTTAACTCCCGAGCATTTTTGAGGCTATCTTTTTTAGATCGTCCCCGGCTTTCCCGGAAGTAATAAGCGAGGCTATTTCTTCAGACCTTTGAGCATTATTGAGCTTTATGACGCCGACCTGTGTCCTGTCGCCTTCAACGCGCTTCCTGACCGAAAAATGCGTACCTTCACAGGATGCGATCGCGGGAAGGTGGGTTATAACAATTACCTGACGGGCTGAGGAGAGCTTCTGTATCTTTTCGCCCACCTTACCGGCAATTCTGCCGCTTATCCCGGAATCTATCTCGTCGAAGACCGAGACCTGAGCTTCTCTTCCCGCGCCTGTTATGTTCTTGATCGAGAGCATAATTCTTGACACCTCGCCCCCCGAGGCTGTCTTTGACAGCGGTTTATGCTCCTCACCGACATTCGTTCTGATGTAGAACTCGACCGCGTCTGCACCGTCCGGAGAAACAGGTTTCTCTGCTATCACTACGCTCATTTCAGCACCGTTAAGCCCCACTTCCTTAAACTCCTCTCTGATCGCCGCGCAGAATTTCTTCGCGCCTTCCTTTCTGGCGGCCGTGAGCAGTGAACACTCTTTTTTCATGCTCTCCTCAAGCGAATCGAGGGTTTTTATCAGTTTCTCGCGGCCGGAGCCGATGCTTTCGATCGAGGAAAGCTGAACGGAAATTTCATTTTTATGTTTTATAACATCCTTTAGCTCAGGTCCGAATTTCTTCATCAGCTTTTTCAGGAGAAGATATCTTTCGCTGAGCATATCGTACCTTTCGGCGTCGAATTCGAGTGAGTTGGAATAGAGATCGCAGGCCGAAGTGAATTCCTTTACTGCCTGATATGAGGATTCAATATCATCTGTAAACGGCGCGAACTGTTTATCTGTTATGCTGAGAGCTTCGCACTTCGATTTAATTAAACTTATTCCCTTCAGAACCGAGCTTTCACCTTCCGATATGTCGGATACTGCCTGACAGAGCTTTTTTATATCCTCAATGCTGTCCAGTTTCTTAAGTTCCGCCGATATCTCCTCATCCTCATCCTCTTTAGGATCAGCCTCGCTAATCTCTTTCAAATGATAGCTCAGAAGCTCCTTTTTGTCGCTAAGCTCTTTTTCAGATTTCGTTACCCTGTCGATCTCTTTTTTAAGAGAGATTATTTCATTGTAAAGACTTTCGGTCTTCAATATAGAGATATTGTAGTATCCGTCAAGTATCTTTATGTGAGTCTCAGGGTTCAGAAGAGACTGGTGGTCGTGCTGGCCGTGCATGTCTATAAGGCCGTTCCCCAAGGCCGTCAAGATCTCAGCGTTCGAAGGGTTGTCGTTAATAAATATCCTGCTGCGCTTATTTCTGGAAAGTTCGCGCCTTATAATAAGGCTGACGCCCGCCTCAATATCATAATCTTTCAGAATTTTCAGCAGCTCTTTATTAAGGTCGGAAAACTCAGCTTCCACGGTCAGTTTTTCCTCACCTGTACGGATCATATCAGTGTCTGTTTTGCGGCCCAGAATAAGATTTAATGAAGAGATCAGAACAGATTTTCCCGCACCTGTCTCTCCTGTGATGATATTTAAACCCTTATCAAAAAGAACTTCCAGATTTTCGATGATAGCAAGATTGGTTATGCTTAATCTTCTCAAATACATTTTAGTTGAACGGTCTTCTGAGATCGTAGAGTCTTTCTATTTTGTGAATGTCCGCCGGCGACTTTATTGTGTAAAACTCCTCAGGATCGTTCCCGTCTTCCATAATGTTCAAAACGGCATTCGCGAGATATTTGCCTATCTTTATCACTGTTGTCTTACCGAAAAGCTGATGCTCGTAATACGGGTCCTCAAGGTTGTTCGCCATCGTATTCGTAAAAATTATCTCTTTGATCTTTTCCGACCTGAGAAGATTCTGTGACCTTCCTGTCAGATGCGCGTGCGTGGCGAACATAGTGAATCTGTCTCCGCCCATCTTATCAATAACCCCGTACATTGAGGCGAAACTCCTGACTATATCGTCAAATATGAACTTATCTTTATTTTCGTGACCTGTGTAGTTAGCGGAGCTTTCGGCTATACAGATATTTTTCAGATACCCTGTGACCGGGTCTCTTTCCTTTTTGAACCTGACCCAGCTTATTTCCGTAAACTCGGGGTTAAGGTTCTGCAGGTTCCTCATTATATCCGTTCCAAGCTCTTTCGAACCGTCATCGGTTGAGACAAAGACCGCATTTTCGCCTTTGTTCTTTATCTTGCCGTATGTAAAAAGATAATGGGCTATGATCGGAGCGACAGGAAGATCGATAAGAGCTTTTGAACCTTTGGCTGTGTCTTTAAAATATACATCGCCGAAAGCCTCTATGAGGTTCTTGCTGTGGCAGTGAAGGGTCATCACCTTGGAAATACTCTCATTGTAAAACCTTTTTGCCAGCCTTATCGTCGACAGGGATTTCCCGTCATACTTTTGAATGTCTTTCGGAGTGAAGCAGGTGCCGCTTCCGGGCCGCAGATGATTTCCGCTCAGCCTGATATTAGTCCAGACCAGATTTACTTCCTTTGCGCCGTTGACCCTGCAGATATCGGCGGTATGACATATTCTTTCGAGCTGCTGCGACGGTTCCCACTGTTTATGGCTGGCAACAAGATAAACATGCTTTCCTTCAAGTCTGTTCATCGGTTCGTCGTTGAAACCGTCCTTGCCTTCAAGAAGCAGTTTTGGATCATAATCATCATCCTCGTGCAGGAAGTGCGCTATCAATCCCTCCGGTTTCCACGGCTGGTTAAGTTCCTTGGCGAGTTTTCTGGCGAACCTGTCCATCGGTTCGACCGGTATTATCACTCTGTCAAAAGGTTCTATCTTGCCTAAAAGATCCATCTGCAAATCCCCGGGGTTTTTTAATAAGACTTGGCGAATATCACCCTTTTCATACTCTTTGAACCGCAGTAAACGCACTTTCCTTCCGAATCTTTCTCAGACATAGGAATGTTCCTGACCGTAACTTTCAGATCTTCCTTAATTGCCTCCTCGCACTTTCTGCTCCCGCACCAGTGCGATCTGGCGAAACACCCGTGAATCTCCGGCTTCTCTTCATTCTCCGGAGTGAATATTTTCTTAAACTCATCGTAGCTGTCGATCTCTAAAGTGTTCTCGTCCCTGAACTTGAAAGCTTTTTCGAATATCTCATCCTGCATCGTGCTCAATGTGCCGATGAGGTTTTTTATGAATTCGTCCCTTGCTATAAAGTTCTTTTTAAGTTCGGGATCGTTCCTTTTTACCACCGCGAGCGAGTTCTTCTCAACATCTTTGGGGCCGACCTCGATCTTTAAAGGAACGCCTTTTTTTATCCAGTACCAGTTCTTCTCGCCGCCCCTTATGTCTCTGTCATCCACATGAACTACAATTCTCCGGTCGAAAAACCTTAATTCCGAGATATCTTTTTTTATTCTGTTGATGTAATCCATTACCGCTTTCTTTTCATTTTCGTCCTTGTAAATAGGAAGAAGAACGATATGGGCCGGGGCTATTCTGGGCGGCAGAACGAGCCCGTTGTCGTCGGAATGTGCCATGACGAGCGCTCCGATGAGCCTTGTGGACACTCCCCATGAGGTAGTCCACGCCAGTTCCTCCCTTCCTTCCCTGCTCTGGAATTTTATTCCTGAGGCTCTCGCAAAATTCTGGCCGAGGAAATGCGATGTTCCGCTCTGAAGAGCTTTTTTGTCCTGCATCATCGCTTCTATAGAAAAAGTCGATACCGCCCCGGGAAATCTTTCGGACTCGCTTTTCTCACCCTCGATAACAGGCAGAGCTAGCACTTTTTCTGCGAATTCTTTATAGACATTCAGCATTTTATATGTTTCTTCCATGGCCTCTTCTTTTGTGGCGTGAACAGTGTGCCCCTCCTGCCACAAGAATTCGGCGGTCCTCAAAAACAGTCTTGTGCGCATTTCCCAGCGGACTACATTGGCCCACTGGTTGATCAGTATCGGGAGATCTCTGTAGGAATTCACCCATTTTGCATAGGACGCGCCTATGATCGTCTCGCTCGTCGGCCTCACGACCAGCGGCTCCTCAAGCCTGCCGTCCGGCACGAGTTTGCCTTCAGGGCCCGGAGAGAGCCTGTGGTGAGTTACTACCGCGCATTCTTTGGCGAATCCCTCAACATGATCGGCCTCCTGCTGGAGGTAACTAAGAGGTATGAACAGCGGAAAATAGGCGTTAACATGTCCCGTGTCCTTGAACATCTGGTCAAGCTCCCTCTGCATGTTCTCCCATATTGTATAACCCCACGGCTTTATCACCATGCAGCCTCTCACATCGCTGTTCTCGGCGAGTTCGCCCGCTTTTATCACCTCGAGATACCACTGCGGATAATCTTCCTCTCTCGTAACAGGTATCGCCGTCTTTTTAAATTCCGCCATAGATCCTTTCCAGAAAATTTATTTTTAGTGCCTTATCTCATAATTCGGAGCTTCCCTTGTGATCTGAACGTCATGCGGGTGGCTCTCTATCAGACCGGCATGCGTCATTCTGATAAACTGAGTCTTTTCTTTCATTTCTTCGATATTCTTAACGCCGCAGTATCCCATCGCCTGCCTCAAACCTCCCACCATCTGATAGATAGTGTTGGCGACTTTTCCCTTATACGGTATCCTGCCCTCGATCCCTTCAGGAACGAATTTTGTCGATGCGATCTGGAAATATCTGTCAGCGGAACCTTTCCTCATGGCTCCGATCGATCCCATGCCCCTGTACGCTTTGAACTGCCTGCCTTCGAACAGTATCATCTCTCCCGGTGCCTCGTCCGTCCCGGCAAGCATTGAACCGAGCATGACGCAGTCGGCGCCCGCGCCGATGGCTTTAGCTATATCGCCCGAATATTTGATACCGCCGTCAGCTATTAACGGTATACCATATTTCCTGCAGGTACTTACCGCGTTCCGGATCGCCGTTATCTGCGGAACGCCAACTCCCGCCACTACCCTGGTCGTGCATATTGATCCCGGTCCGATACCCACCTTGACCGCGTCCGCGCCGGCCTTTATCAGCGCTTCGGCACCTTCCGCGGTAGCTATATTTCCGGCGATTATTTCAATATCGTATTTTTTCTTTATTCTCCTGATCTCTTTTGAAATATCGTCGTGATGGCCGTGCGCGCTGTCTATCACGATTATATCGACTTTGGAATCCATGAGCAGTTTTATCCTTTTATCATCACTGTTCGCCGAAACCGCAGCCGCCACCCGGAGCCTTCCGCCGCTGTCTTTACAGGCGTTGGGGAAACTTTCCTTCTTCTTGATGTCCTTGAATGTGATCATCCCTTTAAGGTTATAATCTTTATCCACTATCGGCAGTTTTTCTATCTTGTTCTTCTGTAGTATATATTTTGCCTCGTCAAGCGATGTCCCCTCCTTTGCGGTAACTAGCGGGCATTTAGTCATTATATCTTTTACTCTGATGTTGTCCTTATATTCAAACCTGATATCCCTGTTGGTGATTATGCCTACAAGTTTAGTTCCTTCCACAACCGGAACGCCTGAGATCGAGAATTTGGACATCAGAGCAAAAACATCTTTAAGAGGAGCTTCCGGCCCGATCGTAACTGGATCGGTTATCATGCCGCTTTCAGATCTTTTGACCCTGTCCACTTCAACAGCCTGCTCTTCAGCGGTCATATTCTTGTGAATGACGGCGATACCGCCTTCTCTCGCCATAGCGATCCCCATCTGATATTCCGAAACTGTATCCATAGCCGCGGAAATGATAGGTATATTCAGCCTTATGTTCTTTGTAAGAAATGTCGACGTATCCGCTTCTGACGGTTTTACAGAACTTTTCTGCGGCAGAAGAAGAACATCGTCGAATGTTAATCCAGTATCAAGTATTTTTTCCATACACTCACCTCATTTTTAAGCAAAAAACCGCCATGAAGGCGGTTTTATCTGCTTGTTCTCCGATACATATTAATAAACATGATCAGCATAAATTCCCGGAAACATTTTTATGAAACAGCAAAAATAACAAAATTTAGTGCGATAGTCAAGGTTAAAGATATTCAGTTTAACAATTCATTTTCATCGTTTTCTGAATTTTTCGGAAGCAGAAATATTCATGATCTGTCCGAAAAAAACATGATGATAGTCTTTATCAGGATAATTTTTTTCGATCGTTTTGTCGAAAAATTCTGACGGTGTGAACCTTGACGAATATATTTTTCCGCACTCAATTATTAGTTCAGCCTCGTCATAGCAGGGACATGCCACCGTACGTGACGGTATCACTTTCAGCCCCGACATTTCAGCTTTATTCTCGTCTTTTCCGCTGACTCGGCCGAAATATTTCAGTTTCTCCCTGTATTCTTCAGAAAAACCGCATAAAGTAAAGGTATCGTATTTTTCAATAAAATTTATTGTGTATCTCGTGGGTCTTACAACCACCTGAACAAAAGGCCTGTTCCACATTATCCCCATGCTTCCCCATGCTACGGTCATAGAGTTGAACGCTTCATGCTCCAGCTCGCCCGCGGTCAGAAGGAGCCACTGTTTATCCCAGAGATCAAAGATATCCGTTCTGAAATCATCCGGTTTTATAACACTTCTTTTCATGTTTACATCTCCGTTGTTTTTTGGTAAATTGCATTATGTTGAACTTACAGAAAAATTGCAAGGACAAAATTCATGAAAATTCTTGTTCAGAGAGTTGACGAAGTCTCAATAAAAATCGAAGGCCGTAATCACTCGTCTTCAGCCAAAGGCCTTCTTCTTTTCATCGGAGTCTCTGTAGATGATGATGAAAGTGTTACATCCTATTTCGCCGACAAGGTCACAAACTTGAGGATCTTTGAGGATAAGGACGGGAAAATGAACCTTTCGGTTAAGGATATTAAGGGAGATATTGCCGCGGTTTCTCAATTCACTCTGTACGCTGATACCGCTAAAGGGAGAAGGCCCGGATTTTCATCTTCCGCTCCGCCTGAAAAAGCTGTTAGGATATACAACAAACTTGTGATGGAACTCAAAGAAACCGGCTTAAAAGTTTCTGAAGGAGTTTTCGGCGCGCATATGGAAATCAGCCTTATAAATAACGGACCCGCCACTTTCATAATTGAGAAACCGTAAAAAATTATTTATTCATTCGGCTCTTGACTTGAAGAATAATAAGCTTTATTTTACATTAGGGTCTTATGTAGAAACGAAAAATGAATAAACGGAGATAATAAATGATTTTTGATATCATTCTGCTGATTATGCTGATCTCAACTCTTAGCAAGGCCAAGGCTAAAGGCTGCACGGAGGACATGCATTTCGCGATCGGGTTCCTTGTAGTCGTAAGATTATCAGGCGCTCTATATCCTGCGGTCTCAAAACTTCTGGTACATTTTCTGAAGAACGAAAGTTTTGCGATGTACGCCGCATACGGACTGCTTGTAATAATTGTTTTCTTCCTTTTTAACACTATTGTCGGACAGAGAATTATCGAATTCGGGAAAAAAATACCGAAAACTACCGGCACTATTATAACCTACGTCTTCTCTGCGATAAAAACGATAATGATCTATTCAGTGATATTTACATTTCTGTACACTCTGCCGGTACTGCATAAAATGCCGGATAAGCTGATAACCCCGAAAACCTACCGGCTTACATACGGAGTCCTGGGCGAAGGTACCGAGAATGTTTTTGAACATCTCGCGAATTACCTGACAGAGACTATGAAAAATCCCGTTAAATTTCTGGAAGCTCAAAAGAGTAAGCAGTCTTCAGGATCGCAAAAACAGCTTGACGCTGTCAAGGCTCATGAAGGACTTGGAGACTTTGTTCCGGCAGAAAAACCGGCGGCTTCAGAAAAGAAGAAAGAAGGCGAATAGCTTTAACCTAATGGTATTTCAAACCCGAAAACGCTTCCCTTTCTATAATTGCTTTCAACAATTATTTTTCCCTTGTGTTTATCAATAAACTCCCGGCATAGAATCAGCCCTATACCCGTACCTTTTTCATTGGCGGTTCCGTTAGTCGCGAAATGTTTATCAATAGCAAAAAGCTTAGGCATGTCTTTCTTTTTTATTCCTACTCCATTGTCTTCAACCTTAAAAAACAATCTCCCGGCTTCTGTACCTGCAGAAATTTTTATCCTTCCGCCCGGTCTTGTGAATTTTACCGCGTTTGTAAGAAAATTCCTTATTACCGTCTTAAGCATATTCTTATCTGCAGTAACAACAGTATCCTTACCTATGTCGACATCCAGAAAAATATTCTTAGCCTCTGCATTTGGTCTTATCAGTTCGATACAGGAACAAATGCTTTCAGAGAAGATGAACTTAACCGGATTAAACTGCTTTAGACCGCTTTGCGTTCTTGACCATTCAAGAAGATTTTCGATCAGCTTGAGAAGATGCTGTGTTGAAGTGTTTATGGTTTTAACATATTCTTTTTGCTTTTTTGTGCTTAATTCATCAAAATATGTGGTTAGAAGCTCTGAAGTTGTATACAGTATCGAGAAGGGGTTCTTAAGATCATGAGCTATAATATTAAAGAATTTATCCTTCGACGAATTCGATCTGACCAGCTCCGATTTTGATCTTTTAAGCTCTTTATTAATTTTTGTCAGTTCAATATTTTTCAGCCGGAAGAGCTCGGTCTCCCTTTCACTTTTATAGTTCTCATATTTATGTAAGATAGTATTAAGCTCGTGCTGTTTTGTAATGCTTAATATCTCTTCGTTTAATTTCGAATACTTAATGTAGTATGCCAGAGCCTTTTTGAAATCATTTTTCCTTCCGTATATCTCAGAAAGTATCTTGTTCGCGTCTCTCTGTTTATCCTTCAGATTGAGAGATTCGGCAATTTCTGCCGACCTTTTTATATAGACCAGAGCTTCTTCATATTTTTTATCCTGTATTGAAAGGCTGGCTATATTTCTGTAAATCCCGGAGATCGCTTTCTGTTCGCCCAAACTTTCAGCAATCTCTTTTGCCTCGAACAGACATTTTCTCGCATCCGGTATCCTGCCCTGTTTTAAATAAACCATACCAAGATTTTCAAGCGTAACTGAAAGTCCGGACAAGAACTTCATATCCCTTCTCATCGCGATCGACTCCTCAAAATACTTAACAGCCTGATCGAACTGGTTCAGTTTGTCATAAATTCTGCCGATATCGTTATATGAACCGGCAATTCCTCTTTTATCACCGGCCGACTTCCTGAGCTCGAGCGCTTTTTTTGAGTAATCAAGGGCTTTATCCAGATTATAAAGCCTTGAGAAGATCATTCCTATATTCGCAAGAGTATTGGCCAAAAACGGCTTATCTGATGTTTTCTCTTTATATTTTAAAGCTTTGAACTGACACTCGAGAGCTTCAGAAAACAAAGACATCTCAAAATATATCAGCCCGAGATTATTGTACGACATTCCGATCCTGTCCGAAATATTCTTTCTCTCATAAATACTCAGTGACTTGATCCCGTATTCTACAGCTTTTGAGTAATCTCCTTTATGGTAGCTTACTAGGCTTAAATTATTCAGACAGGCGGCAATTGTTTCATCATTCTCATGTCTGTCTCTGCGGAGCTCAAGGGACTGGTTTATACAATCTTCCGCTTTGTCATAAGCGCTCTGATAAAAATAATTCACACCTATCTTGTTCAGTGTTTCAGAAACTCCTTTCCAGAATTTAAGCTCTTTGCGGAGTTTCAGTGCTTTAAAATAATATTCAAGACCCAGATCTACTTTTGTCAGTTTTGTATATACATCACCCAACCCGTTGTATATTAGAGATATGATCCTTTTATTCTTCTCCGGAGTAAGCTTAAGCGCTTCGAGATAATATTTTTCGGCTTCGTCAAGCTTAAACAATTTGAGCGAAACAGTCCCCATACTTCTGTTTGCGACAGACAGGATCGAGCTGTTTTCATTTTTACCGAACATTTCGAAAGCTTTAAGCAGATGCGTCTCAGCCTGAGAATATTTTTTCGTCTCAATATACAGGCTTCCGAGGTTCAGTAAAGAACTGATCCTGAGATCTTTGTTCCTGCTTTTTATCCCCTGTTTATACTCGGACTCGAGCTTTTTGAGATCTTGATCATTTTTCGCGTCTGTCATTCCGGATGTTTTCCCGATTTGATGTGTCATACAGCCATATGATTACTGATCTATCTCGTCAGATCTGACAACACAGTTCTTGCCTTTCGATTTGCCCTGATATAGAGCTTCATCCGCCTTATTTATGCAGTAATCTATATCCATGATCGTATCGAATACGTTAACTCCGAATGTCATGGTTATATTCAGCTTTATATCTCTGTAATAGAATGTCTCGTTCTCTATCTTTTTTCTTATTTTTTCCGCTACGAGAGTACCGCCTTCAAGTTCAGTCTTAGGCATCAGGAAAATGAATTCCTCTCCTCCCCATCTGCCTATACAGTCCTGCTTTCTTAATACCGAACGCATAAGATTGGCGAGGTTGACAAGAACAAAATCGCCGCAATCGTGACCGTAACTGTCATTAAATGTTTTAAAATTGTCGATATCGGAAATAACCACAACGAATTTTTCTCCGCTTCTCTCATATTTAAGAGCTTCGTATTTGATCTTATCGAGTATATCCCGCCTGTTCGAAAGTCTGGTAAGGGGATCTGTCCTAGCCAGAAGATCCAGTTTCATATATGCTTCCGTCAGCTCCCGGTTCTTCTTTTTTATTATGTCGTTTGCTTTCTGCAGATCCTTGATGTATTTTGCCATCTCGACATTTTTCAGCCTGTATATCTCCGCTTCTTTTTCTTTCTGTTCGGCAATATATCTTGACTGTATCTCAGCTATCTTTCCGGAAAGCTCTCCGTAGATAGAATCCTTAAGGTCGGCGAATTTCTTAAAATACTCGTAGGCTTTTTTATAATCCTCCTTCTCAAAATACAGTTCAGAAAATATCTGATAACTCTCCTGCTCAACATTCCTGGCACTCAGCACTTTTGACTGTGAAAGCGCGGTCTTAAGATAATCGCCGGCCTCTTTATATTTTTTCACGCACATAAGCGTTCTTGCGGTTTCGTTTGATGTATTGGCAATATTGTAAAGAAGGTCCTGTTCTTTTGCTATCTGAAGAGACTTTTTAAAGCTGTCCAGGGCCGACTTGAAATCTCCCTTTTCCCTGTAAATAATACCTATGTTGTTATGAACAGATGAGATCAGTTTTTTCTCCCCGCACTTAACATAAAGCTTCAGAGCGTCGTCGTAATAATCGAGTGACTTTTTATAGTCTTTCAGGATCGAGTACATGTTGCCGATATTATTATAGGACTTTGCGATCGCCACCTCATCCTTCAATTCTATTCTTATCTTCAGGGACTGCTGGTAATATTCAAGCGCTTTGTCATAGTTTTTTAATTGAAAATATATATTGCCGACTGTGTTCAATGAATCCGAGATTCCTTTTTTATCGTGTATCTCTTCCCTGATCTTTAAGGATTTAAGATAATATTCAAGCGCCTGATCATAGTTTGTAAGCCTGAAGCTCACTTCGCCTATGCTGTTTAAGAACTCGGCTCTTTTCCTGTCGTTCCTCGCTGCCTTTGATAACTCCAGCCCGGTCTGATAATAAGTAACAGCCTTGCTGTATTCGTTGACAGACTTAAAGAGATCCCCGAGCCTTATATACACTTCTGCTTTTTTAGGATTCCCCTTTACGTACTGAAGAAGCTCAAGGGACTCCAGTGCATACTGAATGCTTTTTGTGACCGAGATCTTTTCATAAACCTCAGAAAGCTGAGCCAGTATTTTGAATTTATCCTTTCCGTTAGTCTTATCCAGAACTTTCTCAAGATCTTTTACCTGGTCTTTCATTTAACCCCCGATGAATGAAAAAAATGAATTATTTCTTACCTAAGATCCACTTTTCTGAGTCTTTAAGTGAAGCTTTTGAGATCGAAAATTCAGATTCGATTTTTTTAAAAATTATATCAAATCCGTGAGATGACAACCTTGATTTAATCAGTTCGATCTTTTCAGGCTCCACAAACATGTCGTTATCGCTTGAGACTACAAAGAACTTAACATTTTTTGCTTTTTTAAGAGCCGCCTCATCTAATTTTGCTGCGTCATAATCTGGCCCGAAAGCGATAACTCCTTTAATAAGGTCGGGATTTTTGATCGCGGTATCAAAAGCTACAGAAGATCCCTGATGAAGCCCCATAAGATATATGTCCTTAACTTTGTATCTTTTTTTTATTTCCTTAATAATGTCCTCGATATAACCTACGCTGAATTTCTCTGATTTCTCTATAACGGTCTGGTCGTATTCGTCAATATTCCATCTGAATTCATTTGCCAGCCCTATCTGAACACCGTAAGGGGCCTGCGGTACAACGAAAATGAATTCGGGTATATCAAAATGTTTCCATATCTTTACCATCTGATTCTGATTGCTTGAATGTCCGTGAAGGCCGATTACAATAGTGTATGGTTTGTCAGGATAGAAAGCCATGGGTTTGGTTATCCTGCATTTCAGAAGTGTTCTGGCTTCGACTATTATTCCTTCTCCCAGGTTCTTGATTATCTGTCCGATGCTGTCAATCGCCGTATCAAAAACAGGCATTCCCCTGACGGTGTCAAAATCAGTATCTTTCTTTATATAATCAAAATCAACAAATCCCATATCAACTGCCCGGAAAAGAAATTTCGAACTTAATTCAGGCTCTCTCATCAGCGCGTATGTGCAGGCAAGGTTGTATGTGGCTATGATATCGTTTACATTACGGCTCAGGATGTAAAGATAATTCTGAGCGGCCTTTTTATAATCTTTTGCCCAATAAGCCTGATCGGCCGCGATCATATAATCGCGGAGATCTTTTTCAAGAAAGTCGCCGATATTCTTATCGACAGGATCAATTTTTTCTGGACTTGACCAGTCTTTGACAGATACGGCCAGCTTCTTGTCGCCGGGATCGGTTTCTTTTACACATGATACCATAATAAAAGCAGCCGCGATAAGAACTATACTTTTCACCTTCATAGCGATTCCCTCCGCTATTTAATTTTTCATAAAATGTGCATGCCATTTATAATATAAGCATTTTATGGTGCCGAAAGCAAACTAAATTAATTATTTCTTCACACAGGAATAAATTTTCGATAACATGAAAAGGTCACAGACAGCGACCGCGGCAGCGGCCTCAATTATAACCGGCGCTCTTAACGCCGGACATACATCGTGTCGACCTGTGATCTTAATCACTGCTTTTTTGCCGGTTTTCAGGTCAATTGTATCCTGCTCTTTTAAAACAGATGACGGCGGTCTTAAAGCGACTCTGAAACATATCTGATTACCGTTCGAAAGCCCGCCTGTTATCCCTCCGCAGTTATTTGTTGCGGTTTTACCTTTAAGATCGACAATAATATCGTTATATTCACTGCCCGTCATGGATGCGGACCTGAAACCGGCCCCGAACTCTATCCCTTTGACGCTCGGCACCGAAAAGACTGCATGACTGATAACTGATTCGACCGAATCGAAGAACAGTTCTCCGATACCAATCGGAAGATTTTTTATTATACATGTTATTATGCCGCCTGCCGAATCGCCTTCGCTTATACACTTTTTTATCAGTTTATGATGATCTTCACATCCTTCGTTACCGGTCAGGTCTGCTTTCAATTTTACCCCGCCGAGTACCTTCTTTGCCACCGCTCCGGCGGCTACGAGTCCTATTGTGAGCCTCGCTGAAAAATGCCCGCCTCCTCTGTAATCGTTAAAGCCGCCATACTTCACACCGGCAGCGAAATCCGCCTGCCCGGGCCTCGGCTTCGTTCTGAATTTCTCATAATCAGTGCTTCGGATATCTTCATTTATGAACTCGATCAGGATGGGTGACCCCGTCGTTCTGTTATTGAAAACCCCGCTTTTTATATGCGGAACATCCGTCTCCTTTCTTGCCGTAGTACCTGCTTCTCCCGGCATTCGTCTTTTCAGATCTTTTCTCAGATCTTTTTCATCCAGCTTTATGCCGGGAGGACATCCGTCAATTATCACCCCGACCGATCTCCCGTGCGATTCGCCGAAAATATGCACCCTGAATATTCTGCCGAAGCTGTTCATAGTTTATCCTCTCTCAATTGGTTGATCGCTTCAAAAAACAACGGAAATGATTTCTTTACACAACCGGGATCGTTTATAGTCAAACCTGGTCCTGTATTTAAAGCCGCAACAGCCATTCCCATAGCTATCCTATGATCGTTGTGCGGGTCGAGCTCAGCGTATTTCAGGCTGCTTTTCCTTACCGACAAATAGCCTTTTCGGAATTCTATTAAAGCTCCGGCTTTTTTCAGTTCTGAAGCTATGACCTCAGGCCTGTCGGATTCCTTGTTCTTTAATCTTTCGTAATTATATATCCTCGTCTCGCCTTCCGAGTTAAGCCCCAATATTACAAGAGGCACGAAAAGGTCAGGGCAGTCCTTTATATCGGCTCTGAATCCTTTTAATTCTTTTCCTGTAACAGTAACCGAGCTCTGACTTGAAACTACTTCCGCACCGGCAGTTTTCAGAAATTCGATCACAGCTCTGTCTGCCTGAAGGCTGTCGTTATCAAGGCCTCTTACTGCTACTGAACCGGCCACAGCGCCGGCAACAAGAAATATCGCGGCCGATGACCAGTCGCCCTCTATATCGATTTTTCCGGAAATAAACTCCCTTCCTCCCCTGACGGAGATCTTTTTGTTCCCGTTCAGATTTATTTCCGCTCCGAACTGATTTAAGAGCTTTGCCGTCATCTCTACATAGGGAAAGCTTACAGGCCTTTTTAGTATTATCTCGCTGTCGCCTACTGTCATAGATAGAGCGAAAAGCAGGCCTGATACAAGCTGTGACCCCGAAGGATTCTCAATTATAATTTTACCGCTTTTAAGAGGGCCTTTTACCTGGAGGCGTCGATCGTCAAGAACACACTCCGCACCAAGAGCTGAAAGAGTGCCGCATATATGCTCATTACCTCTACTCAGGAGAGATCTTGTACCGAAAACAGACCGCGCCTGATTATCAAGAGACAGGACCGGTGCGAATAACCTGAGGCATAGACCCGACTCATTGCAGAATATATCATCGCAGGTCATTTTTTCGGGACCCCTGATCCTAAATGAGCTTCCAAAATATTCAAACTCCGCTCCGAGCCTTTTAACAGCTCCGAGAACAGCTTTTGAATCATCGCTCTCGGCGTAATTTGATATCTCTATACTCTTCCTGTCCAGAAGGCCGAGCAGAAGCGCTCTCTGTATCTGGCTCTTTGAGGGATAAGCGGTAATCTCGCCCGATAAAGTTCCATTATTTATAAAAATGCTTTGCCGCATCAAGTTCCCTTATAATCTTTTCCGCACAAGACTCCGCCAAACCTTCTGTGATCTGAACAATTAGATCGGCACATGAAATATAATCATTTTTTCTCGACTCGAACATGTTTTTAATCGTTTCTTCAGGATCACCGTTAATCAGCTTCGGGCGCTTATTAATTTCCTGCATATTCATCCTTGACAGCAGAACCTTATTGTCAATATCAAGAAGTACTGTATAGCAGCTGCTTTCTAAAATTTTCCTGTTCTTAGCTGAACTCAACGCGCCCGCTCCGACGGATATTACCGCGTTTTCTGACGAAGCAGCTTCTTCTAAAGCTTTTTCTTCGAGCCTCCTGAACTCAGTCTCTCCAAAAGAACTGAATATCTCCCTTATCGGTTTAACTGAAGCTTTTTCGACTGTCTCATCCGTATCAATAAATTTCATTCCCAAACGGTCTGCGGTTATCTTTCCGTAAGTCGTCTTCCCGCTTAGCGCAGGACCGACTATTGCGATGTTTTTCTTTGGAGTAATATTCGAGAAAGCGCTTTTCATGATCCTGATGTCAGGAATTTTGTCGAAAAAATGCTCGAAAGACTTTACAGCCTGATTGATAAGCCATTCTTCCCCGCTTATGTACCTTCTGGATGAAAGTCTGGTCTCAGATCTGTAGTCAGCTTCAAATAACACCTTGTCTCCGACGGTCGTCTTTATACTTTCCGGCAGTTCGGGAACGGTAGAAATGACTATTCGGAATTCATCAGCCTTTCCGGGCAGTTCATTAAATTTTATAAATGAACACCCGATTTCCGAAGAGGCTTTTTCAGCTTTACCGTCGGTTCTATTGCATAAACACGGGATCCCGCCGAGTTGTTTCACAGCGTATGCGGCCGCTCTTGCAGCGCCTCCCGCGCCCAGCACCAGACAATTTTCTCCCGTTACATCAATCCCGTTATTAATCAGAGACGACTCAACTCCGTAAACATCAGTATTAAAGCCTGAAAGTGAACCGTTGTGATATACAACAGTATTGACCGCTCCTACATATTTTGAGATATTGTCGGCGTGAGAGAGGTATTGGAAAACTTCTTCCTTGAACGGTGCGGTTATATTTACTCCCGAAAATCCGTATTTTTCTATAATTCCGGGAATATCGCCGGCTTTAGAGACTGAAACTGCGACATATCTGCAGTCCATTCCGTAACGATCGAAAAGCGAGTTGAATACCGCAGGGCTTCTGCTGTGCCCGGCCGGGTTGCCTATTACCGCGTATTTTTTCATTTAATCTATATCGATATTTTAATTATTGTCTGGGCTAAAAGCGAATATTCTACCTTTGCATATCGTGTAAAGGACTTTGCCGAAATGTATTTCACCCTGATAGCAGGTGTTGGAGGATCTTGTGCGCATGGAATTTCCGTCAACTTTCCATTCGATATTTGGGTCGAATATGGTGATCTCCGCGGGAGTTCCGGGCTTGAAGAGGTCAGTTTCAAATCCGAGGAGTTTTCTCGGATGAACGGTGATCTTTCTTATAAATTCAAGCAGGCTCAAATGGCCCGGCCTGACGAGGCAGGTTATGCCTGAAGAAAGCAGTGTTTCGAGGCCGGTAACGCCGAAAGGAGCTTTGATAAAACCGAGATCTTTCTTTTCTCTGGTGTGCGGCGCATGATCGGTGGCTATTACATCTACCGCTCCGTCCTTAAGGCCGTTTATTATAGCTTCAACATCCTCCGCTTTTCTTAAGGGCGGATTCATTTTATAATTCGGTGATAAAGTTCTGACTTTTTCTTCCGTGAGGGAATAATGATGAGGAGCGGCCTCGCAGGATACTTTTATGCCGTCATTCTTGGCTTTTCTGATAAGCTCTACGCTGCGTTTTGAGCTTACATGCTGAAAATGGACCGCGCAGTCAAGATATTTTGCGAGCTCGATATCCCGTGCGATGTTGACAGTTTCCGTAGCGTATGGCAGACCGGGGAGTCCGAGTTCATCTGAGAGATCGGATTCGTTCATCACCCCGTGCGTAAAGGAATGGTCTTCCGCGTGGACTGAGATAAGTTTTCCGAGTTCTTTTGAAATCTTCAGCGCATCTTTCATGATCTGGGACGATCCTATTCCGCTGCCGTCGTCGGTGAACGCGACGGCGCCGGCTTTTGAAAGTGTGCGCATATCGGTCAGTGCTTTTCCTTCTCTTCCCACAGTCACGGCAGGAAGCTGAAAAATGTTGACAGGAAGATCTTTCGTTTTTTCTTTTATCTCAAGGAAAAGCTCAAGATTATCCACGCACGGGTTCGTGTTCGCCATGGCGAGCAGGGAGGTCACGCCTCCGGCCAGAGCTGAATCAGCGCCTGTGGCGAAAGTCTCGGCGGCTTCGCCGCCCGGTTCGCGCAGGTGAACATGAAGATCGAAAAAGCCGTGCGTAACATAAAGCCCCGACGCCTCAACTGTGGTGCAGTCATTCTCAGCTTCAATATTTTTCGCGATCTTTTCGATCCTGCCGTCAGAGATCAGAATGTCGCATGTCTGTTCATTATTCCGGTACGGGTCTATAACAGTACCGTTCTTTATAAGAAGGTGTTTCGATACTTTTTCGCAGGTATTCAACATTACGACCTTCTGTTGTTAATCGTCTATCCAGTCGGCAATGTCTTTATCTTTATCGGCTTTGGCCTGCTTGTCCTTTTTTTCTGCTTCAGCCTTATCGGCTTTCTTTGAATCCTGGGATGTAAAGAGCTCGTTTACCTCTTCCTCGGTAAATGATTCATCAACATCGGCCGGGAGGTCGCTTGCCGCAACGCCGCTTTTAAAACTGCCTTCCTCCTTAATTCTCAGAATATCCTCGTCTGTAAGATATTCGCTTCTGTCTATAATAAATTCAGATTTGCCTATTTCGTCAAGCTCGTCATCAAAAGACTGACTTTCAGTTACCGAAGAATCCTCCATAGAAACATCGCCGAAGTCATCAGCCTGTTTTTTCTCTATATCGGCAAGTTTAATATCTTCGATCTCCGTGTCGGCTTCAGGTTCCTCTTCCTCTACTAGAGCTGATTCCGCTTTTTCAAGCGAATCAAATACATCATCCAGCTCATCCTCTTCAGGCTGTGCTTCAAGGGATTCGTCACCGGATGCCGCCTCATGAGCCGAAACCGGTTCTTCGATGATTTCAGATTCAGCTTTAGCCATTGAATCAAATATATCATCCAGATCGACTTCCTCTTCGGCATTGTTTACGACAGACTCTTGAGGGGCATGATAACCTTTGAATGAAGCGGTCTCCTCCAATGTCTCGTCAAAGCTTCCTGTGCTGTCGTCTTTAACCGAAACTTTCGATACCCCGTCCTCATCATCGAACATCGATTCTATCTCATTATCTATCTTTTCTATCTTTTCGTCTTCGCTGATATCTTCCTCAACTTCGTTTTTTATTTTCCCGATTCCGTCACCCTTGTCGAATCTCTGAATGAACCTGCTGTTGTCAATTACCGTCTCCTCCTGTTCGTCCGCCGGAGTTTTTAATACTTCATCCGGTTTCAGAGATCTGTCAAGTATCGAGATCTCCTCATCTATCTCGCGCTTCAGATCAGTACTCTTAACTGTTGTTATCTCGGACTTAGCGAGAATTTCCTCATCAACTGAATCCTGTTTGATGTTAGGTTTATATATCTGCCTTTCGTCAAAAGACTCGCTGTCGGCTCCCAGGCCTGAAGCAACGAACACATCGTTCACGAGGCTCGCCCCTGTATCTTTCTTTTGCGAACCGGATGCTTTTAACGCGCCGTCGTGGGAATCATCCGTAAAAGATTCGGTTGTAACATACTCTCTTCTTCTGGGGAACATACTGTTGAGCTGGTCTTTTTTCCTGCCTATCTGGTCTGTTGTCAACGCTCCCTCTCGGGCTATCTGTATCTCGCTCTTTTTCCCTGTGTCAGGATCTTTTGCAGTAGCGTGGATTATTCCGTTTATATCGTATTCGTAATTGAAAATAACGGGAGAATTCTCGGGCTTTGGAGGAAAATCAAGGGTCGTTGTACCTATCACTGTGCAGAATTCAGGATCAGGGTCTTCTCCCTGAATCACGATCATTTTGACTTGTGTCTGATTGGCAGAGGAGGTATAGAATATCTGACTTTTCCTCACTGGTATCTTGCTGTTCTTGGGAATAACAATCGCGTTTCTTTTATTGTCGAACTCGTCAAGTGTTACGGCACCGAAACTGTGGGCTGTAACATCGGATACATTGATCGCCCCGTATTTCATCCTGACCATATCATTTACAGGCGAACTCTGATCTTTGGCGCATGTTATTCCGGCCTGTATGGCTGCTCCAAGGGCTACTGCTTCGTCAGGATTCACCTGGGTTGAAGGATTTTTTCCCGTCACCCTCAGGATCATATCATGGACCGCAGGAATTCTAGTTGATCCTCCCACCATCAGTATCTGGTCGACATCTTTCCAGTCGAGGCCGGCATCAGTCATAACCGCATTTATTAGCAGCTCTGTTCTTGTTATAAAATCCGCTATAAGATCTGAGAAAAGTTTTCTGGTAACGGTAATACGGGCGGATTTACCTTTCGCAGAAAGATAAAGAGTTGTGCTGAGCTTTGTCGTCAGCACTTTCTTCGCGTTCTCGGATTTTAACCTCAGATCCTGCAGGAGAACCGGGTCTTCGAACAGATCTATATCGTGCTGCTGTTTGAATTTGTCGTTCAGATAGACCATCAGCTTTTCATCAAAATTATTTCCTCCAAGCTGCCTGTCCCCGTCGCTTGCAAGGACCTCGAAACTCCCGTTGGCCACTTTCATGATCGTCACATCGAATGTTCCGCCGCCAAGATCGTACACCAATATCTTCTGGTCAATATTTTTATCCAGACCATATGTAAGAGCGGCTGCTGTAGGCTCATTGATGATCTGTGTTACATTAACTCCGGATATCTTTCCCGCGTCAATTGTAGCCTTTCTCTGATTGTCGTTGAAATAAGCCGGAACAGTAATAACGACATCTGTTATCTTGTCATTTAAAAAACTTTCCGCATCCTCAATAAGCTTTCTGATTATCATAGCTGAGATATCTTCAGGCTTGTATTCGTTCTGACCGTAAACGAACTTATAATCGAGCGAGCCCATCTGCGATTTGATCGAAGAAACTGTTCTGTCCGGTTCAGCCACGCTCGACTGCTTCGCGATGCTGCCTACAATTATCTGATCATCGTCGAACAACACTACCGACGGGGTTATCCTTTCCCCCTCTTTGTTCGGAATAATTTCAGCTTTACCGAATTCGTTTACCAACGCGATCGCGGAATTTGTTGTACCTAGATCAATGCCTATCAGTTTCATTTCAGTTACCTCATTTCAATAGAACTCGTCTTGCCTGCGATATTATGGACAGCATTTCCTCAGCCTCAGAACGCATTTTTATATTAGGTGAATTTATCCTTGTTCTCCATTTTCTGAACTCAGAATCTATCCTCTCCTTGATCTCTTCCTGTGTTGAATCGGAATCAAGTCTTAACGCTTTATAATAGAACAGATCGTCTTTTGTATCGTCATTCGCTGCCTGTTTCAGTATATTCTCACTTTCCTGGGAAAGCGTTTTATTTATCGCTTTATCCTTTTTTTCCTTCTTAGCCCTGTTCTCCTCCTCAATAAGTGCGATCTGCTTTTGCACCACCATAAGATTGTGACTGATATCCTTATTTGAAGGATCGTATTGCAAAGCTTTCTCAAAATATTTTCTGCTGTTCTCGTAATCCTTTTTTTTGTAATAGGCAACAGCCGCTTCATAGAGCTGAACGCTTCTTTTCAGCTTAATTTCATCAAGATGGGATTTCTTTTCTTTTTTCCCGCCCAGTTTTTCTTTTATTTTATCAAAGATGGACATTTAATCCTGTTGACCTATTTTGAATTCAATTTATATATCTGGACCAGTTCCGGCCTTATCTGGAGATTTCCTTTCCTGAATCCTGATTTCAGAACTTTCTTGACGCAATTATCGAGCACTTCATCTTCTGTATCAATCTTTTCCACCGCTTTGCTTTTTTCCGGATTGAATTTTTCTCCTTCCGGGGTTCTTTCAGTCTGAACTATATCATTTCTTGAAAGAATCTCCAGAAGCTCGTCCTTGAAGGACTTCAGCCTCATACATTCTGAGCCGGTTTTTTCAGTCGAATGTTCTATTTCGTTCTCGATCCTGTCATGAAGGAGAAGAAGATCGTGAACAAGAGGTTTTATTGCGGAGAAAAGAAAATTCCTTTTATACGATTCAAGCTGTGAGTAAAGTTCCTCGAACGCTCTTTCTTTAATGCTGTCAACTGATATCTTCTCCTTGAAAGAGTCATTAAGCTTGCTTATGCCTTCCTCTGTCTCGAATTTCATCAGCAGAAGGCTGTTCTGCATTTTCTGTATTGTCTGAAGCAGTTCATTTTTCATATTGAAAAGCATCTCGTTAGAGTTCAGAACTTTCTGCTCGATCTTCTGAATCCTCTGGTTTATATCCTGCTTGATCACATCCATCTTGACACCGATATCCTCGGAGCCGGCATTCTGCGAAACATTCTTCGTCGGTGCGACATTATCATCCGAATACAGTCCAGATTCGCTCAGTTCTTCTATTATATCATCGAAATAGTAGTCAGAATTGAATATCTCTGACCTGTTTATGTCGAATTCACTCTTATTTTTATCTGACTTTGACATTATTTCTCCATACCCGATTTTTTATCTTGTGGATATAACCCTGAACTCAATTCTTCTGTTTTGAGCCCTTCCCTTTGAAGTCGTGTTTGGCGCTATCGGTTTTGATTCTCCAAAACCTATCGAGCTTAACTGAGATCTGTTTATTCCAAGCCGATCTACCAGATAATTCGTAACACTTTCAGCCCTGAGCTGCGATAATTTTAGGTTGTATTCGTCGCTTCCCTGGCTGTCCGTGTGGCCTTCTATCTGAATTACGATACCCGGATTGTCCAAAAATATCCTTTTTACAGAATTCAGTGTATCAAATGATTCCTGTTCAATTTCGGCAGAACCGAGCTTGAAATAAATGTTGTTAAGGATTATTCTCTCGTCTTTTTTGAGGATTATTGCGTCAGGGCAGCCGTCTTCGTCCTCAAAGCCGTTGAAAGTTTCAGCTTCGTTCGGGCATTTATCCAGATGGTCCGGGATCCCGTCGCCGTCGTTATCGAATTCGGGGCAGCCGTCGAGATCTTCCCACCCGTCAAAATCCTCAGGTTCGTTCGGGCATTTATCCAGATGATCCGGAATCCCGTCACCGTCATTGTCAGGTTCAGGGCAGCCGTCTAAATCCTCAAATCCGTCAAAATCCTCTGGTTCGTTCGGGCATTTATCGTGAATATCCGGGATTCCGTCGCCGTCATTATCAGGGTCAGGACATCCATCATCATCCTGGAAACCGTCAAGATCTTCGGGTTCGTTCGGACATTTATCGTGAATATCCGGGATTCCGTCGCCGTCATTATCGGGGTCCGGGCAGCCGTCTTCATCCTGGAAACCGTCAAAGTCCTCAGGTTCGTTCGGACACTTGTCAAGTTCGTCAATAATGCCGTCCTTATCCGTGTCCGGATCTATCCAGTTGCCTGAGAATGTCAATCCGAGATATGCCTGCCATGTAGGAGCGTCTTTGTTCAGGCCGCCGAATCCGCCCATTGTTACCGAAAAATTGTCGTTCCCCACAAATTTAAATCCTGCGCCGGCCCTCTGGGGAAATTCTTCGTCTGTCACAGAAACGTCTTTTTTGTCGAGAAGCATTTCGCCGTCCCACTCAAAGAACATTGAAGCTCTTTTGTTCAGGTATATTTCCACGCCGGCTCCGAGGGTGAGTGCGTCGGGCAGTATGTCAACATCCTGCTTGATCACCGGATATTTGTCAGTCGCGGTTCTCCACAAATATCCGCCGTTGGTTAGGAATCTGAAATAATCGTTGCCTAATGACATCATCAGTTTTCCGCCGAAACTGGCCATAGGATTATATAAAAACTCGTCGCTGAACTTTCTGTGATTGTAATATCTTACCGAGCTTACTGAATCAGTATCATTAACCGGAAGTGTGTTGAGTTCCGAAAAATACTCGAGATCATTATACTTTTTTATTACAGGCACATGACCGTATAGATACATTCCCGCACGGAATACCCCTGTCCTTTTAAATGAAGTCCTTATACCAACTTCCAAATTATTCAGCTTTGAAAGAGTATGATTTACATTGTTGCTGTCTCTGGAATCAACAGCAAAAGATGCCTTTGCTCCTATATCTATGTAATTCCCGAGGCTGAAATTAAGAGACAGGTGATTTGTGGACTGAAAATAGTCATCGATCTTTGATGAACTTACGATGAGCGAATCGTCAACCGCTCCCGTTCCGAGAAGGGTGGAAATACTTAAAGAAAAAGCTCCACTCCCGTGAGTTTCGGGATTTATCAGCTTTATGAACCCGGAATGTCCGGTTATGGAACCTGAATAAGCTAAAGTTGTTAGAGATACTGCAAAAAGAACTAAATATTTTTTTAAAAACACAGACATCTTCCACCGCCTTTCTTTTACATAAATTCACATAGCTTTAAAAATTAACTATAAGTTTTCAAATAGTCAAGCATAAAAGTTTATTAAAACGAATTGCTGATTATATTATTAAGCTCGTTTTCTCCGGTTACACTTATACCTAGTCCGAGAGCTTTTTCGAGTTTGGATCCGGGATTTTTGCCGCACAATATCGAATAGACCGAGTTGCCGACAGATGAAGAAATCCTTCCCCCGTTTTTGATTATTATATCTCTCAGGCTTTCTCTGGTAAAAGACTCAAAAGTTCCGGTAATAACGAAAGTTCTGTTATTGAAGAATTCAATACCGGCGCTTTCACTTTTAATGTAAGTTGTGCATAAACCGAGATTTTTGAGCTTCTCAACTAATAGCACATTTTTTTCAAGACTGAAATAAGAAATTACCGAATCTGCAGTTATATCACCTATATCTGCGATTTCTATCAGCTTTTCTTTACTGGCCGTTACCAGATCTTCAATACTGCCGAAATGCTTTGCAAGTGAAAGTGAAGCTTCTTTGCCCACATGCCTGATACCAAGGCCGTATATAAGGTTCTCCAGGCTTCTTGTTTTACTTTCGGTAATGCTCTGAATTAAATTTCGGGCGGACAGCTCGCCCATGCCCTCTAAATTAGAGATCGAGTCAGGAGAAAGAGCGTAGATATCAGAAACATCTGAAACAATACCTTTATCAGTGAGCAGAGATACGAGAGCGGGTCCCATTCCGTTTATGTTCATAGCCTGCTTGGAAGCAAAATGCTCTATCTGTCTTTTTATCTGCGCGGGACATGAGGAGTTTATACATCTGAAAACGGCTTCATCTTCTGATCTGAAAAGTTTAGATGAACAAACAGGGCAGATCTGAGGAAAATCGTATTTATGCGAACCGGCTGGCCTTTTATCCAGATTTACTCCGATTACCTGCGGTATTATCTCACCCGCTTTTTCAATTATGACCCTGTCGCCGATCCTTATATCCTTTTCTCTGATATCATCCGAATTATGAAGCGTGGCCCTCTTTACAGTCGTTCCCGAAAGCAATACCGGCTCCAAAACGGCTACGGGGGTAATCGCTCCTGTTCTTCCGACCTGCAGCACAATATCGCTGATCGTCGTTTCTGCTCTGTCAGGCTTGAATTTATAAGCAATAGCCCATCTCGGAGATTTTACTGTCTCGCCGAGTTTATTTCTAAGGTTTAAGTCATTAACTTTTATTACAAGCCCGTCTATTTCAAAGCTCTGGTTGTTTTTCACTGACTCTTTAATTCTGCATTCCTCTATTACTTCATCGACATTTATGCATACTTTGTAATAATCCGAAACGGGAAAGCCCATATCTCTTAAGCGTTTGAGATTTTCTGAGTGGATTATACCGGAACTGCTTCCTGAATAATAATAGCAAAGCGCTCTAAGAGATCTTTTTTTGACTTCTTCACGATCGAGAAGTTTTATTGAACCTGCGGCCGCGTTTCTCGCGTTGGCGAAAAGTTCGACTCCGTTCATTTCACGCTGCCTGTTAAGCTCGGCAAAATCCTCTTTCCCGATATATATCTCTCCTCTTACTTCAAAATCACCGCCCCCGCTAACCTCAAAAGGAACATCTTTTAATGTAAGGAAGTTATCTGTTATATCATCTCCCTGGTCCCCGTCTCCCCTGGTAGCCGCATACTTAAGTTTTCCGTTCTCGTAAACGGCTGAAAAAGCGAGGCCGTCAATCTTATATTCTACGCAGTATTCAATTTCTTCTGAAATACCAAGCTGCTTTTTTATTCTGTTATCGAATTCAATAAGATCATTACTGTTATAGCTGTTAGAAATTGACAGCATCCTGACTAAATGCCTGATCTTTTTGAGGCCGTCAGTAAGGTCTGACCCGACTGCCTGAGACGGAGAAGTTTCATCGTTACTAAAAAGGCCGGTTCCCGATCTATTCTCGAGCTCTTCGAGCTGTTTTAAGAGATTATCGTACTCAAAATCACTGACTGCAGAAACACCCTGTTTATAATACAGTTCATTATATCTCTTAATCTTTTGTCTTAATAGTTTGATCTTTTTTGAGGTATCATCCATTATTCCCGTCCAGAAGTTCTTTAAGTTTCTTAAGATCTTCCCATGCGGGGTATTTCCAGTTCGGATTTCTTAATAATGCGGAAGGATGATAAGTTACTAGAACAGGTATACCTTTGTATTCATACTGCCCCTCTCTGAACTCTTTCATTGTATTCTGCCTTCCTAATAACCTGATAGCAGCTATTCTGCCCAGTGCCAGTATATATCTCGGTTTCAGGAATTCCAGCTGTCTGTCAAGATAGGGTGAGCACATTTTAATTTCATCAGGAAGCGGATCTCTATTACCAGGCGGCCTGCATTTAAGAACATTGCATATATACACATCTTCCCTGTTTATCTCAATTGCCGAAAGCATTTTTGTAAGCAGTTGCCCCGCTCTGCCTACGAATGGTTCTCCTGTCTCATCTTCTTCTGCTCCCGGTGCTTCGCCAATAATTACAAGTTTATTCTTGTCGGAACCTTTCCCGAAAACGGTATTAGTTCTTGTTTTGTGAAGATCACATTTCCCGCATTGCGCAACAATGCTTTGAAGTTCAGAAAGAGATTTTACCTGATAATTCTCAGTAGAATCGATATTAGCTGCTTTATTCTTTAACATATACTTCAGCGAGATTCCTTTAGGGTCTATATTCAGATACTCAGGATACAGATCATCAACCAGCGAGAGACAGTTAACAATGTCTCTTCTCAGCAATTCGGTCAATAGAGTTCTGTATCCTTCTTCCAGGCTCATATTAAAACATCAATAATCCATTACACATCTGAAACCGACATTGTTCCCGGACCAGTTCTTTCCTTTAAAATCCCGTATTGAAACTGTAAGATTCGATTTTATATCTTTCCAGCTTCCGCCTCTTATGACATAATAATCCGAGCCGTAATCTTTTATAAGTTTTCCGCCCGGATACGGAAGCGCAGCGGACATTGTCCATTCAGCCACATTGCCGTCCATATCATACAGCTTAAAATCGTTCGGTTCGTAGCTTTTTACATCAGCAGGACCATCATTAACAGGATTGAGGTCATAGCAGGCCATCTTTGGATCCATCTCATTCGAATATGGGTATTTAAGTCCTTCCAAACCTCCCCTTGCCGCTTTTTCCCACTCATATTCTGTCGGAAGCCGTTTACCCGCCCATTTGGCGTAAGCTTCTGCATCAATGTAAGATACTCCGACTATAGGCTGATTTGGACCGTTGAACTGGTCAAAAAGTATATGCTTGGGCAGTTTGTAACCGGTTTCTTCTACGAAGATCCTGAACTGAGAGTTAGTTACCTCATGTTCATCAACATAAAAAGCTTTGACAAAAACCTCATGTATTGGCTGTTCGTTATGACTCTCAATGTCGCTACCTATCATAACATTCCCTGCAGGTATGAGCACCATATTCATATTGTCTTTCAGTGCCCTGTAATACTGCATATTCCTCTTTACACGCTTTATTACAGGTTTAGTTTCTTCCTCCGAAACTTTTTTTATGGCGGCTTTCTTCTTTTTGGCTTCCTCAGCCAGCCTTTTCTCTTCTTCAGCCTTTTTTCGTGCCTCTTCTTCTGCTTTCATGCTTGGCACATATTCAGTTAAATAAGGCTTAACAAGGCTGTCTACCAGGCTTATATAATGTCCGAAAGTTTCATTCTCCTTTAAGTCGTCAACATACTTTTTACCCTCATCAGTATTTACCAAAATATATGCCGCACCTGCGATAACAAGAAGCAGCAGGATGAGCAGTAATCCGGTATGAGATTTTTTGGGACCGCCACCCGAAGCATTAGTTTTTACCGAAGGCTGCTTTGGGGTGGAAGCAAATCTTCCGGCCGGAGGAGGCTGAACAGCCGATATTTTTTTTTCAGGTTTTACAGCCGCCGCCGGAGCAGATCCGAGTTTCTGGCCGCAGTTCACGCATGTTTTAGCATCGTTTGAATTTAAGGTGTTACAGTTTTTACATATCATTAAATCCCCCTTTCACTTTTAGGACACATAAGCTATTAAATTAACGAAAACGCAAATAAAAATTCAAGTAAAACATTGCTTATTTTTCAGCAATATAAAAAGGGTCTGTTGTGACCCTTTTTCATACTTTTTGTCGGGGCGAGAAGATTTGAACTTCCGACCCCCTGCTCCCAAGGCAGGTGCGCTAACCGGGCTGCGCCACACCCCGAACAAATTATACCATATAACCGAAAGGCTCTACTTACCCGCAGAAACTTCCTCGGATTTTGCATCCTTTGATTCAGCTTTTTGCGGTTTAACAGATTTTTTTACCTTCTGTTTTGCTTCCTCAGGTTCGGTATGTTTAGCTTTTGCAGGAACATCAGCCGAGTCATCGTATTCAACAAGCTGGAGAACAGCTGTTTCTGCTGCGTCCCCTTTTCTTGTACCTAATTTCAGGACCCTGGTATACCCGCCGTTCCTTTTGCTGTAGTTTGGAGCAATGTCGTTAAACAGCGTGAACACAACAGTTTTGTGTTTCAGGTGCTTCAAAGCCTGTCTTAGCGAGTTCAGGTCGCCTTTTTTACCCAGAGTTATCATTTTCTCCGCATATTTTCTGGCTTCTTTAGCTTTAGCAAGAGTCGTTATTATCTGCTTATGTTCAAAAAGCTGGCCCGCCAGATTGCTCATAAGAGCTTTTCTGTGGCTGGCTGTTCTGTTTAATTTCCTTCCTTTTACATTGTGACGCATCTTTGCCTTCCTCTATATCATTTCTTCTTTTTGGATTGGGTGTCGTTGAGATATTTGTCAACGTCCATTCCGAACTCAAGACCTTTTTCTTTAAGGACTTTATTCAATTCCGCCAGAGATTTCTTGCCGAAATTCCTGAATTTGAGCATTTCGCTCTCTTTCTTTCTTACAAGATCGCCGATCGTTTTAACCTTTGCGTCGGTTAGACAGTTATATGACCTGACAGAAAGCTCAAGTTCATCAATTGACATTTTCAGCAAATTCCTCTTTTTCAAAATATCAGGATCCTCGTCTTCATATCCCTCAGAATCTTCCTCGACCTCAAATTTAATGAACAGGTTTATATGGTCCCTGAGTATTTGTCCGGCGTAGGTTATAGCTTCTTCCGGTGATATTGAGGCGTCAGTATGAACATCTAGGGACAGTTTCTCATAGTCCGTTCTGTCACCGACTCGGGTATTTTCAATATCGTAGCTCACTTTAAGGATCGGGGAAAAGATCGAGTCTATGGCTATCGTTCCGATAGGGTCGTTATCATCCCTGTTGGCGTCCGAAGAAACATATGCCCTGCCGAGTTTAATATTCAGCTCAATACTGAACTCGGCATCCTCGTTCAGAGTGGCTATTTTAAAATTCGGATTGTAAACCTTGACCTCTCCGCCTGACGAATCTTCGATGTCCTTTGCGGTAAAGATCTTAGGGCCTTTCAGATTTACTGTCACTTTTGATGTTCTTCCTTCGTTCAGGCTGAGCCTTACCTGTTTCAGGTTTAATATCATTATGGCTACGTCTTCTTTTACGCCGGAAATGCTTGAGAACTCATGTAGTACCCCGTCGATCTTAATGCTGTAGATCGCAGCGCCCTGTATTGATGATAAAAGAACCCGCTTCATCGCGTGCCCTATTGTGATCCCGTAACCTCTCTCCAGCGGAGAAAGCACGAATCTGCCGTAATTTTCACTTAAAGTCTTGATCTCGATAGACTCGGGTATTTTAAAAGGTAATACAGCCATTTTTTTCTCTCTTTATTTAGAGTAAAGTTCGACTATGAGTTGCTCGTTTATTTTAACCGGAATATCCTCTCTCTTTGGCAACTCGGTTAAAGTGCCTTCCATAGTAGCTTTATCCACCTTAAGATAAGGCCTCGGATTTTCGTTGGTATTTTTGAGCGACTCGTGAATTATCTCAAGTTTTTTAGATTTTTCCTTCACGGAAATTACATCATTCACCCTTATAGTCATTGACGGTATGTTGGCGGGCTTACCGTTAACAAGAAAATGCCTATGGGAAACCATCTGCCTTGCAGCTCTCTGGCTTGGAGAGAAACCAAGTCTGTGAACCAGAGTGTCAAGTCTGCATTCAAGCCTTATCATCAGATTCTCACCCGTGATACCCTTATCATTCTTGGCTTTTTCATATATGCTCTTGAACTGTTTTTCCAATAGTCCGTAGATATACTTTGCCTTCTGCTTCTCTTTAAGCTGCAGCCCGTATTCCGAAACACGCTTTCTCTTTCCTTCGGCTCCGTGCTGGCCCGGATCATAAGGCCTTCTCTGTATGATCTTATCGTACTTTGGTAATCCAAAGAGATTTTCACCGTATTTTCTGGAGATCTTTCCTCTTGGAGTTAGGTCTTTTGCCATTATCTTTTTCTCCGATACTGATTATATTCTTCTTTTCTTTTTCGGCCTGCAGCCGTTGTGGGGAACTGGAGTAATGTCTTTTATTGAAAGTATCTCGAGCCCGGCCGCATTGAGCGATCTTATTGAAGATTCTCTTCCGGCTCCCGGTCCTTTAACAATGACATGCACTTTTCTCAGTCCGAGTCCCATTGCCTCTTTTGCGATCTGGTCGCTGGCCATCTGTGCGGCAAAACTGGTGTTCTTTTTTGAGCCTTTGTAGCCGACTTTACCACCGCTTGACCAGTTTATAACGTTACCGTAGCTGTCTGAAAGGCAGAGGATGGTATTGTTGAAAGTGGCTTTTATGTGGGCCACACCTATCGGTTCAACTTTATCCTTTTTTTTCAGCTT
This sequence comes from uncultured Bacteroidia bacterium, assembly GCA_964648295.1. Taxonomy (GTDB): domain Bacteria; phylum UBA4055; class UBA4055; order UBA4055; family UBA4055; genus UBA4055. The sequence goes on from CAZYNH010000010.1 coordinate 38,513, forward strand.
CTTTCTTTTTTTGTCTATTGCCAAGCTATCCTCCCTTGAACAAAATGTTTAGAAAATTATTTTTTGTTTTTTACTGCCATTTTCTTTTTGCCTTTTCTAGTACGAGCGTTCGTCTTGGTCCTCTGACCTCTGACAGGCAGATTTTTCCTGTGGCGGATCCCTCTGTAATTTCCTATGTCCATCAATCTCTTGATAGCAAGCTTTGTCTGGGTCCTCAGCGTTCCCTCGATCACGAATTCGTTGGTTATCACCTTTCTTATCGCGTCGATCTGATCTTCGGTTAAGTCCTTAATTTTGGTATCAAAGTGGATGTTCAGTTTCTCAAGTATCCTTCTTGCGCTTGAACGTCCTATACCGTAAATATAGGTTAATCCGATCTCTACTCTTTTCGTGTTGGGTAGATCTACACCAGCTATACGAGCCAAATTTACCTCCCTTAACCTTGTCTTTGCTTATGTTTCTTGGTTTTACATATTACTCGAACCACACCGTGCCTCATAATTACCTTGCAGTTCTCGCAAATCTTCTTTACAGATGCTCTAACCTTCATTTTAACTCCCAAAAATCATTTGTTTCTGTAAACGATCCTTCCTTTTGACAGATCATACGGCGATATCTCGATCTTGACTTTATCGCCCGGAACCATCTTAATGTAATGCATTCTCATCTTTCCGGAAACATGCGCCAGAATAATATGGCCGTTCTCAAGCTCGACCTTGAACATCGCGTTAGGAAGAGCTTCTTTTATAACCCCGTCGATCTTGATCGTGTTCTCTTTTGCCATTATAAACTTCCTGCCCTGGTGATAAGTTTCTTAACGTCCCCGTATATTTCCTGAATTGTTCTGTTGCCGTCGATACTGATAAGTATACCTTTACGCTCGTAGTATTCGATCAGCGGTTTAGTGTTCGCCGTGTAAACATCGAGACGGTTCTTTATCACATCTTCCCTGTCATCTTCTCTGGAAACAACTTTCCCGGAACAGACTCCGCATACATCTCCGTCCGGAGGATTTGTTATCATATTGTACCCTTTACCGCACGAAGAGCACACCCTTCTTGACAGAAGTCTTTTTACAAGAACTTCGAACGGTGACCCGATGTTTAGAACAATATCGAGTTTTTTAGAATCGCCGGCCAGAATTATTTCAAGCTTTTCAGCCTGTGCAACGTTTCTGGGGAAACCGTCAAATATCACACCGTTCCCGCAGTCTGGATCTATAAGCCTGGCTCTTAGTATTTTAAGAACAAGTTCGTCGGGAACCAGATCGCCCTTCTTCATATATTCCCCTGCAAGGATCCCGTCGGAAGTTTTCTTTGCAAGAGCATTCCTCAACAGATCTCCTGTCGATATCTGCACCAGGCCAAAATCCTTAAGAATAAGTTCCGCCTGACTGCCCTTGCCGCTTCCCGGTGCTCCCAGTAAGAGAATGTTCATTACCCTCTTCTCCCTTTTAGCTTGCCGGTCTTTAAAAAACCGTCATAATGATGCATAAGAAGGTATGACTCGATCTGAGACAGCGTGTCCAGAGCAACTCCGACCATGATTATCAGACTTGTCCCTCCGAAGAATGAGGCGAGATTATACGACACCCCAGGAAAGATTATCACGATAATATTTGTCATTATCGCGATTATACCGAGGAAAATTGATCCCGGCAATGATATTCTGGTAACTATATGATCGATGTATTCCGCGGTATTTTTACCAGGATTGACCCCCGGAATGAATCCGTTACTCTGTTTGAGATTGTTCGCAACATCGTCCGGATTGAAAGTCAGAGCCGTGTAAAAATAAGTAAAGAATATTATCACGAGCATATAAATTCCCATATAAGAGAAGGATTTGTAGTCGAACATGGTGAAAATGAGCCCCTTCATATACGAGTCGTCAGGTAGGAAAGTCGCTATTGTCGAAGGAAAGAACATTATTGACTGGGCAAATATTATCGGCATGACTCCCGCCATATTCAGCCTCAGCGGAATAAAGGACATCTGGTTGTTGTAAGTCCTTCCGCCGACCTGTCTTTTCGCGTAATGCACATTTACTTTCCTGACCGCCTGAGTAAGAAGCACCACTGCCGCGATCATACCAAGCATGCCGACCCATATTATCAGCTCGACAACAAGTTCCCTGTTGCCGTTCTTCAGCTGAACGAATTCCTCAAGTACAGCCGACGGGAATCTTGCGATTATACCTATTGTAATGATAAGGGATATTCCGTTGCCTACCCCTTTTGCGGTGATCTGTTCACCGAGCCACATCAGAACTATTGTACCTGTCGCTATTGTCAGCATTGTCATGATATAGAACCCGGTAGTAACATTCGGAACCACTTTCATATAATCAGTGTTCATACTGACAAGGAATTTTGCGACCCCCCATCCCTGGGCGGACGCAAGAACGACAGTTCCGTATCTGGTCCATTGAGCTATCTTCCTCCTTCCGTCCTCATCCCTCTGCATCTTCGAGATCGTAGGAAATACCGAACCGAGAAGCTGAATTATGATGGAAGCGGATATGTAAGGCATGATACCTATTGAGAAGATAGCGGCTTTTGTGAAAGCTCCTCCGGTGAACATATCGAACATTCCGAACAGAGAATTCTGAGCCTGATTGAAATAATGGCCCAACGCGCCTACATCAATACCGGGCATAGGTATATGGGCACCTACCCTGCATATAAAAAGTATACCTATAGTGTAGAAGATCTTCTTCCTCAACTCGGGTATCTTCATTATTGTCTGTAGTTTTTCGATCATAATTTGACCACTTTACCTTTTGCCGAATTTATTTTTTCCTCGGCGGTTTTACTGAAACAGTCTGCATGTACCTCTACGTTTTTTGTGAGCGTACCGTTACCCAGGACCTTAAGAGGCATATTGAGCTTTATCAATCCTTTGGAATACAGCAGCTCGGGAGTAACGACCTGTTCAGCTAATGTTTCGATAATCCCCACATTAATCACCGAGTATTCAACTCTGAAACGGTTAGTAAAACCTCTTTTTGGAAGCCTTCTGGTCAACGGTGTCTGTCCGCCCTCGCTGTAAAGAGCCCTGCTGTAGCCTGACCTGGACTTTTGGCCTTTACTTCCTTTACCGGCGGTCTTTCCGTTTCCGGACCCTACACCTCTTCCAACTCTGAATTTTTTCTTAACGGATCCTTTTGCGGGTCTTAGTTCGTTTAGTTTCATCTTCTTATTCCGTTTTTAAATTTCTTCCACTCTAATCATGTGCTTAACTTTGAACAGCATTCCTCTTACCTGAGGAGTATCGCTGAATTCTTTAGAAAAATTAATTTTTCTGAGACCAAGCGCGAGTGCAGTAGCTTTAATGTCCTTTTTCTGCCTGATCATACTCTTTACAAGAGTTACCTTCAATTTCTTTTCTGTCATTGTTCCCCTCACGCGGCCAAATTAATTATAGAGCTTTTCTTTAGTGATCTTTCTTGCTTTCAGGATATCTCCCTCGGTCACAAGCATTGATAGACCTTTTACTGTTGCCTTTACAAGATTATGGGCGTTGGAGCTGCCCATACACTTGGAAAGAACATTTGTGTAGCCGGCACATTCAAGAACAGATCTTACAACACCACCGGCGATAACACCAGTACCCGGAGTGGCAGGCTTCAGCAGCACTTTTCCCGCGCCGAATTTCGCTGTTATCTCGTGAGGAAGTGTACCGTTTACAACGGCTACTTCAATCATGTTCTTCTTAGCTTCTTCTATACCTTTGGCAATAGCGTCGGTAACCTCGAGAGCTTTGCCCAGACCGTATCCGACCTTGCCCTTTCCGTCTCCAACCACCATTATAGCGTTGAAGCTGAAATTCTTACCACCCTTAACGACTTTGGTAACCCTGTTGATCTTTATCATTTTTTCGATCAGCTGGGAAGAATCGTCTTTGGTCTTAGAAGTCTTTTTATTAGTTTCTCGAGCCAAAATTCACCTCGTAAATGTTAAAATTTCACTCCGGCTTTTCTAACGCCGTCCGCCAAAGCCTTCACCCTGCCGTGATAGAGATAGCCGTTCCTGTCAAAAACAATACTCTCGATATTGTTCTCAACTATCTTTTTCCCAAGCATTAATCCGATAGAGAATGATTCTCCGGTCTTTCCCTTGAGACCTTCGGGCACTTCTATCCCGCCGGATTTCACCTCTTTTGATATGCTTGAAGCGCTCAGAACTGTTTTTCCCGTCTCGTCATCAATAAGCTGAGCATAGATATGTGTATTGCTCCTGAACACGCTCAATCTTGGCCTTATCAGAGTGCCGAAGACACTCTTTCTGATGCTTTTCTTTCTTCTTAATCTCGAATCGATTTTTTTATTCTTCATTTTTTACCCTACCTAAGATTGATACTACTTAGCTGTTTTGCCGGCTTTTCTGATTATCGTCTCGTCAGAATATCTGAACCCTTTTCCTTTGTAAGGTTCGGGTTTTCTGAAAGACCTTATCTTAGAAGCTATAAAACCGACATATTCTTTATCAATACCGGTTATCTTCAACTCCGAAGTGTTGCTGACCGGCTGAGTCGCTTCCATTGTTATCCCGTCGGGTACCCTGAAATATATCGGATGAGAATATCCCAGATTGAGGATCAGGTACTTACCTTTGATCTCCATTCTCCAACCGACACCGTGAAGTATAAGTGTCCTTGTAAAACCCTCCGAAACGCCTTTTACACAGTTGTTCAATAACGCTCTGAACAGACCGTGAAGAGCCCGGGTCGTCTTTACATCGTCGGACCTTTTTACTTCAATAATACCTTCAGAAGTTTCCACGCTGATAACTTCCGGTAATGTAAGGCTTAATTCGCCTTTGCTGCCTTTTACGGCAACATTATTCCCTTCTATAGTCAGGCTCACGCCTTTGGGAATCTGTATTGCTTTTTTACCAATTCTCGACACTTAGTCACCTCTTACCAAATATAACACAGTACTTCGCCGCCAACATTCAACTCTTTGGCTTTCTTATTTGTGATCACACCTTTTGAGGTGGATAATATCGCCATACCGAAATTATTCTTGATTCTCGGTATTTCGTTTACATCTGTGTACATCCTCAAACCGGGTTTACTTACCCTCTGCAGACCGCTGATCAGGCTTTTTCCGTACTCATCGTACTTTAGATATATCCTGATTATACCCTGTTTGTCATCACGAATGTTGACATATTTCTCAATAAACCCCTGGTCAAGCATGATCTTAACGATCTTCCTTTTGATGTTTGAGGCAGGTATATCAACATATTTATGTTTTGACTTTGTCGAATTTCTTACTCTCGTCAGTAAATCAGCAATAGGATCTGTCATTGTCATTTTCTATTTTCTCCTTGTGAGTATAAACCTTAGATTACCAGCTTGCCTTTTTTACACCGGTGATCTCTCCGAAACCTGCCAGCTGCCTGAAACATATCCTGCAGATCCCATATTCCCTGATGTATCCTCTCGGCCTTCCGCATCTCTGACACCTGAAATACTGCCTAACTTTGAATTTTGGGGTTTTATTAGCCTTAGCTACCATTGACTTCTTTGCCATTACTTATCCTCGGTTTTTGTTTTCTTGAACGGGAAGCCGATAGATTTAAGAAGTTCATAAGCCTCTTCATCGGTTTTCGCGGTAGTTACGATAGTAACATTAAGCCCGTTTGCCTTGATAATGTTATCAAATTTGATTTCAGTAAAGACAGTCTGTTCTTTGATACCGAAATTATAATTGCCCCTTCCGTCAAATGATTCAACGGGCATCCCCTGAAAATCCCTTATCCTCGGGATAGATATCTCTATCAGCCTGTCAAGAAATTCGTACATGATCACGCCTCTTAAGGTAACATGAGCGCCGATCTTCATTCCTTTTCTCAGTTTGAAGTTAGATACAGATCTCTTTGCCTTGCTTATCGCCGGTTTCTGACCCGAAATAAGAGTCATTTCTTCTACTGCGGAGTCGAGAAGTTTAGCCTCTTTTATAGCCTCACCCACTCCAACGTTAAGCTTGATCTTCTCGATCTTGGGAACCTGCATAACGCTTTTGTATCTGAATTTCTCCATGAGATAAGGGGACACCGTTTCGCGATATTTGGTTTTTAATCTTTGTTGATTGTCCATTTTTCCCTCTTCCTTAAACAGCTTTGTTACAGGATCTGCAGATCCTTTCAACCTTTCCGTCCTCAGTTCTTCTTTTTGAAACTCTGACGGCTTTATCGCAGTTTGAACAGACCAGCATAACGTTCGATACATGTATCGGCGCTTCTTTTTCGATTATTCCGCCCTGTTGATTCGCCTGGTTCGGCTTCTGGTGTTTTTTTACGATGTTAACACCTTCCACAATAACCCTGTTCTTGTCAACAATAACCTTAAGGACTTTGCCGATCTTCCCCTTATTATTGCCGGCAATAACTTTGACCTTGTCATCTCTAATAATTTTCATCTTTGCAAATCCTTATTGTTTACAGAACTTCCGGAGCAAGCGAGACTATCTTCATATAGCCTTTTTCTCTAAGCTCTCTGGCCACCGGGCCGAAGATCCTTGTTCCTTTAGGTTCACCTTTTTCGTCCAGAATCACAGCTGAGTTCTCATCGAACCTTATATAAGATCCGTCAGGTCTTCTGTATTCTTTTTTAGTCCTAACCACAACGGCTTTGACGACCTCACCTTTTTTGATTGTTCCGCCGGGTATTGCGCTTTTAACCGCGCATACAATTACATCGCCGACCCTGGCATATTTTTTTCTGGTTCCACCCAGTATCCTGAAGCAGAGTACTGACTTTGCTCCCGTGTTGTCGGCCACCGTAAGTCTGGTTTCTTCTTGTATCATCTCTCAACCTTAGTGTTATTTTTTTCTTTCCACAACTTCAACAAGATACCAAGATTTGTTCTTACTGAGCTTTCTGCACTCTCTTATCTTTACAGTATCGCCTTCATTGCAGGTGTTCTCAGGATCATGGGCAAGGTATTTCTTGCTGCGGTTGAAGTATTTTTTGTAGACAGGATGCTTGATCTTTCTCACAACAAGAACGGAAATGCTCTTATCCATTTTGTCGCTAACCACAACACCCGTTCTGACTTTTTTCAGGTTCTTTCTTTTTGCTTCCATTTGTTCTGCCATTCTTTTTGCTCCAACAATTCTGGTTCGAGATTTAACCCTATCCTAACCCTTTGTGTTTGAGTTGTTCTTTTCGGATACAACCGTATTCATTTTAGCGATCTCCCTTCTGAGGTTACGGATCGTCAAAGGATTCTCTAATTGGTTTAGAGAATGTTTGAACTTTAGGTCGGCAAGATCCTGCTTGGTTGTTTTGATTTTGTTGAGAAGCTCCTCAACGTTCAGTTCCCTCATCTCAGCGACTTTCATTCATTATTCTCCGATTTCGTTTCTTGAACATATTTTTGTTTTTATCGGCAACTTGCTAGAAGCCAGCGTTAAAGCCTCTCTTGCCAATTCTTCTGTAACACCCTGGACTTCGAAAAGTATTTTTCCCGGCCTTACAACAGCTACCCAGTATTCCGGAGCTCCCTTTCCTTTTCCCATCCTCGTCTCGGCTGGTTTCTTCGTTACAGGTTTATCAGGGAATACCCTGATCCACATCTTTCCGCCCCTTTTCATCGCCCTGTTTATGGCGATACGGGCTGCTTCGATCTGCCTTGACGTCATCCAGAACTGCTCCATTGCCTTAAGACCGTAATCCCCGAAAGAGATCATACTTCCTCTGTATGCAAGTCCTTTTGCAAGGTTTTTCTGAACTTTCCTGTGCTTAATTTTCTTCGGCATTAACATCTTACTTGGTCTCCGCGTTGTTTAAATATCCGAATTTCTCACCGTTGCACACCCACACTTTCACTCCGATCCTGCCGTAAGGGGTATGAGCTTCAACCAGAGCGTAATCGATGTCCGATCTCAGTGTGTGAAGAGGAACTCTTCCTTTATGGTATCCTTCTGTTCTGGCCATGTCAGCGCCGCCTAGCCTGCCGCTGCACTGTACTTTGATTCCCTGGACATTGGCTTTGATCGCCTGGTCCATAGCTTTCTTCAGAGCCCTTCTGAAATTAACTCTTTTTTCAAGCTGTCTTGCTATCGAATCTCCTATCAGATAGGCATTAACCTCAGGCCTTTTGACTTCGAAGATATTGAGGTTTATCTGCTTCTTGAAAACGGTTTTCAGCTCTTCTTTCAGCTTTTCGATCTCAGTCCCTTTTCTGCCGATAACGATACCCGGTTTTGCGGTGAACACACTCAGATTGATCTCTTTAGGTTTTCTTTCAATCTTTACTTCTGAAATAGCGGCCTCTTTAAGTCTGGTGTTAACATACTTTCTTATTTTCAGGTCTTCCATCAGCTTGCCTGAAAAATCCTTCTGGTCGAACCAGATCGAATTCCATGTTCTGTTTATCCCTAGACGAAGCCCTATCGGATTACACTTTTGACCCAAAAAGTCCTCCTATTCTTTTGTCGCCACTTTAACTTTTATGTAAATGTGGCTTGTTCTTTTTCTGATTCTTGTGGCCCTGCCCTGTGCGCGAGGCTTAAATCTTTTCATGGTCGGACCTTCGTCAGCGAACATGGTGTCAATATAAACACTGTTCGTGTCTATCGAAGTTTCCCTGTTGTTCTCGATCAGATTGGCTACAGCGGATTTCAGAGTCTTTTTTATTGACAGTGCCGCAAAATTAGGGGTAAAATCAAGAATGCTTATAGCGCTCTCAACATTTTTTCCCCTGATAAGCTCCATTACCAGCCTGACTTTATTTACCGGGTAACCTACCCATTTAGCTTTTGCGTATGCTTCCATCGTACCCTCTATTTTTTAACCTTTGAGGCTTTCTCTGATTTTTTTTCAGGGTGACCTCTGAACACTCTTGTTAAAGAGAACTCACCAAATTTATGGCCTACATGATTCTCAGTAACATAGACAGGAATGAACTGCTTTCCGTTGTAAACAGACACCGTATGACCTATAAAGTCAGGAACGATGGTTGATCTTCTAGACCATGTTTTGATGACGCTTTTCTGCTTCGTTTTGTTCATTTTAAGAACTTTGTTCAACAGATGATCATCTACGAACGGACCTTTTTTAACTGATCTTGGCATTCAACAAACCCCGTTATTTTGTTTTTCTTCTTTTGATTATGTATTTGTTGGAAGGTTTGTTCTTCTTCCTGGTTTTATAACCTTTTGCATAAACACCCCATGGTGAAACGGGCTGTCTTCCGCCGCAGGTTCTTCCTTCACCGCCGCCGTGAGGATGATCGACCGGATTCATCGCCGCGCCTCTTACCGTGGGCCTTACGCCCAGCCATCTGTTTCTTCCGGCCTTTCCGTGATTCTGGTTGAAATGGTCAATATTACCTACCTGGCCTAAAGTCGCATAGCAATTTTCATGAACAAGTCTTACTTCCCCTGACGGCATCTTCAGGTGGCAATAGTTTCCGTCTTTAGCCATAAGAACGGCATAATTGCCTGCGGATCTTACAAGCTGACCGCCTTTTCCGATCTTCAGTTCTACATTGTGGATCATCTGACCTGCCGGTATCGATTTTAACGGAAGTGAATTGCCCGGGCGTATATCGACATTTTCTCCCGATACAACGGTGTCCCCTACCTGGAGGCCGTTAGGCGCGAGAATATACCTTTTTTCGCCGTCCGCGTAGAAAAGCAGAGCCAGCCTGGCCGTCCTGTTCGGGTCGTATTCGATGGCAGCTATCTTAGCCGGTATATTGTGCTTGTCTCTTTTAAAATCTATGACCCTGAGACATGTTTTGTGACCGCCGCCTATATGACGGGTCGTTATCCTCCCGACATTATTCCTTCCGCCGGTCTTCTTTTTTGTGACAAGCAGGGCTTTCTCCGGTTCTTTCTTTGTGATCTCGGTGAAATCCGGGATCATCATGAACCTTCTGCTTGGTGTGTATGGTTTAAATTTTCTAACTGGCATTTTAACTCCAAATCTGCTACATTTTCAAATTGTCCGATCTAAGCTTGGTCGTAAATGTCCAGCTTATCGCCTTTCGCGAGAGTCACGATCGCTTTCTTGAAATCGCTTTTCTTACCGAAATACCTTCCGACCCTTGCTTTTCTTCCCTCATAATTAACGGTATTAACTTCTTTTACCGAAACCCTGAACTTTGCTTCCACTTCTTTTTTGATCTCTATCTTGTTCGCATCAACATCAACAAGGAAAGTGTACTGGTTGTTCTTTTCCTGAAGTTTACTCGTTTTTTCGGTTATGAGTGGTTTTTTCAGTATTATCTTCATTATTCATTCACCCTGTCAATAGTTTGTAAAGCGTCTTTCTGGATTATAAGACAGTCGGCGTTCATGATCTCGTATGTCGATACTGTGTCAGCAAGCTGGAGATTTGTGTTCTTTATGTTCAGAACTGACTTAATCAGATTTACCGAGTTGTTGAACTTGCTGTCTTCGTCAACGGAGCTGTATGTATCCAGAACAACAAGTATCTTTTTACCGAGCAGTTCCATCCCCGAGAGAACATTTACAAATTTTGCAGTTTTAGGCGCTTCAAAAGTAAAATTGTCGATAACATAGATCTGACTGTTTATCGCTTTATCCGAGAATGCCGATTTTCTTGCAAGAACCTTCTGTTTCTTGTTCATCTTCATCGTATAGTCTCTTGGAGAAGGACCGAAGGTCTTTCCGCCGCCTACCAGCACAGGAGATTTTCTGTCGCCCCTTCTGGCTCCCCCCGTACCTTTCTGCCTGAACAATTTTCTTGTACTGAACGCTGTCTCGGATCTTCCTTTCGCTTTTGAGGTTCCCTGCCTCTGATTGGCAAGAAATACTTTTACGGCCTGATGGATCAGCTGGTAATTGGGTTCAATCCCGAACACTTCCTTATTCAGCTCAATTTCAGCAGAGGTCTTTTTACCTTCAATATCATAAACCGGTAGTTTCATTACGCCTCCATTTTCTGAATTTTGAGAATACCGTTCTTTGCTCCGGGAAGCGAACCTTTTATAAAGATTATATTCTTCTCAGGAATGACTTTCAAAATCTCGATGTTCTTGATTGTGACTTTATCATTACCCATTCTTCCCGCCAGATGCTTACCTTTCCATACCCTTGAAGGCCATGTACACTGACCGATCGAGCCGGGGCCTCTGTGGGATTCATGAGTTCCGTGCGAACCTCCCTGAAGGTGCATTCCCCATCTTTTTACCACACCCTGAAAGCCCTTTCCTTTAGAAATGCCCGATACTATAAGATTATCGCCCTCGTGGAACATAGTAACATTAAATTCCGTTCCTACAGCTATCTTTCCCGCACCTTCGAATTTAAATTCCCTGAGGTGCTTTACAGCTTCCACGCCGGCTTTTTTGAAGTGCCCCGAAAGAGGTTTGTTCACCCTTGATTCTTTCTGGCTTTCAAAACCGATCTGAACAGCCTCATATTTATCTTTTTCGATAGTCTTAACCTGCACGACCTTGCACGGTCCTGCCTGGACTATAGTCACGGGAAACTCTCTACCCGCGGGGCCGAAAAAGCTGGCCATTCCTAATTTTTTTCCTAAAATGAAGTTCATTCTCTTTTGCCTTTCTTTACACTACTTTAACTTCAATGTTCACACCAGCGGGAAGCTCAAGCTTTGTCAGCGCTTCCATGGTTTCCGTTTTCGAGTTTAATATTTCAACCAGTCTTTTGTAGATCCTTTTTTCGAACTGCTCTCTGGATTTTTTATTCACATGCGGAGAGCGGAGGACCGTATAAACGGTCTTCTTTGTAGGAAGAGGCACAGGGCCGGATATTACCGCCCCTGTTTCTCTTGCTTTCTTTATGATCTTTTCGGTTGAAATGTCGATCAGATGATAATCATATGATTTCAATTTGATCTTTATCTTCTGCGAAGCCATTTTCACCTCTTAAATTTTCAAATTCTATTCAACGATCTGCGCTACAGCGCCGGCTCCGATAGTTCTTCCGCCTTCCCTGATGGCGAATCTCAATCCGTGCTCCATAGCGACAGGGTAGATCAGGGTAACATTTATCTCAGTATTGTCGCCGGGCATGATCATCTCAACGCCTTCGTTGAGAGCTATTGAACCGGTAACGTCAGTTGTTCTGAAATAGAACTGAGGTCTGTAATTGTTGAAGAAAGGCTTGTGTCTTCCGCCCTCTTTTTCAGTAAGAACGTAAACCTCCGCCTTAAATTTGGTATGAGGAGTTACTGAACCGGGTTTTATAATACACATACCTCTTTCAATATCCTTCTTGTCGATACCTCTGAGAAGCAGACCAACGTTGTCGCCGGCTTCACCCTGGTCAAGAAGTTTTCTGAACATCTCAACACCAGTACAGACAGATTTTCTTTTATCCGAAGTAAGACCGATGATCTCAACCTCTTCTCCTACTTTCACAACACCTCTTTCGATCCTTCCGGTAGCCACAGTACCTCTTCCTGTGATCGAGAATACGTCCTCAACAGGCATCAGGAACGGCTTTTCAGTTTCCCTTGCCGGTGTCGGTATGTAGCTGTCTACAGCCTCCATCAGCTCAATGATGCACTTTGTCTTTTCAGGATCTTCCGGGTGTTCCATAGCGTTCAGTGCGGAACCTTTGATGAAAGGTACTTCGTCTGCCGGGAATTTATAGAGTTCAAGAAGCTCTCTTACTTCCATTTCGACAAGGTCTAATATCTCGGGATCGTCAACCATGTCAACTTTGTTCATGAACACCACCAGGTATGGAACGTTTACCTGTCTTGCGAGAAGGATATGCTCTCTTGTCTGAGGCATAGGTCCGTCAGCTGCTGATACCACAAGTATCGCCCCGTCCATCTGAGCAGCTCCGGTGACCATGTTCTTAACATAGTCGGCGTGACCCGGACAGTCAACATGCGCATAGTGCCTTTTAGACGTTTCGTACTCGATGTGAGCGGTATTGATCGTAATACCCCTTTCTTTTTCTTCCGGAGCTTTGTCGATCTCGTCAAATGCTACGACTTTTGATCCGGTAAGCTTGTTGAGAACCAGTGTGATCGCCGCTGTCAACGTGGTTTTACCGTGGTCTACGTGACCTATGGTTCCGATGTTAACGTGCGGTTTGGTCCTTTCAAATTTTTCCTTAGCCATTTAATACCTCCGTTTATAGACTTAAATTTTAGCTGTTGTACACATAGCCGAATTTCTTCAGCGTCCTCTTTGTTTCATCTTCCGACATCGGAACGAATTCCTTGAATTCCATTGACGACGTCGCTCTTCCCTGAGAAAGATTTCTCAACCTGTTGGTATATCCGAACATCTCAGATAGCGGCACGGTTGCGCGTATAACCTGATAATCATTTTTGAGTTCAAGATCATCTACCTTGCCTCTTCTGGAGTTGATGTCGCCCGTTAAAGCCCCGACATAGGAGATCGGAGTATGGATCTCGACTTTCATTACAGGCTCGAGAAGTATCGTTCCGCATTTTTCGGCCGCTTCTTTAAAAGCAAGAGTTCCGCATATCTTAAAAGCCATTTCTGAAGAATCTACTGCATGGAACGAACCATCGAGCAGTTCGACCCTGACATCTAGAACCGGATAGCCTGCTATAGGACCGGATGTCATCGCGTCCTTTATACCGTCCTGTATCGCGGGAATATACTCTTTCGGGATCCTTCCGCCGGTGACCTTATTGATAAACACAAGTCCGGAGTTCGGTTCGCCCGGCCCTATATTCATAACGGCATGAGCGTACTGGCCTTTTCCGCCTGTCTGTTTCGCGTGTTTGTAATCTATCCTGAGCGCTCTACTCAGTCTTTCTTTATAGGCCACCTGAGGCGCACCCACATTTACCTGGAGGCTGAACTCTCTTTTGAGCCTGTCTATGATAATATCCAAATGAAGCTCGCCCATTCCGGAGATTATCGTCTGTCCCGTATCTTCGTTGAATTTGATAACGAAAGTGGGGTCTTCTTCCGAGAGTTTAAGCAAAGAATCCGTAAGCTTGTCGGCATCCATTTTGGATTTCGGCTCTATTGCCTGATGAACTACAGGTACGGGAAACTTGAGCGCTTCAAACCTTATCCTTTTATTGTTGTCGCAGAGAGTATCGCCGGTTCTTGTATTCTTCAGTCCTACCACAGCGACGATGTCTCCCGCCTGACACATGTCCAGATCTTCTCTTTTATTCGACATCATCCTGAGTATCCTGCCGAACCTTTCCTTTTTCAGATTGTTGGAGTTGACCACAGCGTCCCCGACACCCGCTTTTCCGGAATATATCCTGAGATATATAAGTTTTCCAACATAAGGATCAGTCATCACCTTGAAAGCATACGCCGAGAAAGGTTCTTCCGGTGAAGGTTTGCGGCTTGTCACTTCCTCTGAATCCGCCTTGTAACCCTTATACTCCTCAGTATCGAGAGGTGAAGGCAGATAATCAAGCACACCGTCAAGAAGGGCCTGAACGCCTTTATTCTTGAACGACGATCCGCAGAACACGGGAACAATCTTAATGTCAAGCGTCGCTTTTCTTATAGCTGATTTGATCCTTTCGGCAGAAATATCTTTTCCCTCAATAAAAAGCTCCATCATCTCATCATCATAATCAGATATAGACTCCAGCAGGAGTTCCCGGTAATGCCTTGTGATCTCGAGAAGGTCGTCGGGTATATCTATTTCCTCAAATATGAGGCCGTCCTCCTGGCGGTACATCCTCGCTTTCTGCCTGATCAGATCTATTACTCCGGAGAACATCTCTCCTGAACCTATCGGTATCTGAACGGCAATAGGATGAGCCCCGAGTCTTTCCGTTATCATGTCCAGCACATTATAAAAATCAGCACCCACTCTGTCCATTTTGTTAACAAAAGCTATTCTGGGCACTTTGTAACGGTCCGCCTGTCTCCATACCGTTTCCGACTGAGGCTCAACTCCTCCCACTCCGCAGAAAAGAGCTATGGCCCCGTCAAGAACCCTCAGTGATCTTTCAACCTCAACTGTGAAATCAACATGGCCGGGAGTATCAATGATATTGATCGTATGGTCTTTCCACTCGCATGTAGTCGCGGCAGAGGTAATGGTAATCCCTCTTTCCTGCTCCTGGGGCATCCAATCCATTACAGCAGTACCGTCATGCACCTCACCGATTTTGTGAACCTTACCGGTATAAAAAAGAATCCTTTCGGTAGTTGTCGTCTTGCCCGCGTCTATATGCGCCATGATGCCGATATTTCTCAGTCTGTCAAGTGTCATATCAATCAGAACCTGAAATGAGCAAAAGCCTTATTGGCTTCGGCCATTTTATGCATGTCTTCCTTTTTCTTTACTGACGCACCTTCATTTTTGTAAGCCGCAAGAAGCTCATCAGCCAGTTTTACGGACATTGATTTTCCGCTTCTTTTTCTGGAGTTCATTATGACCCATCTTATAGCCAGCGCTTCTTTTCTTTCGGACCTGATCTCCAGAGGCACCTGAACATTAGCGCCGCCGATCCTTCTTGATTTTACCTCAAGAACCGGCTTAACGTTCTCAATCGCCTGCCTGAAAACCTCCTGGCCTTTTTTACCTTTCTCTTTCTGCTCGATAATATCCATAGCCGAATAAAAAATACCTTCAGAAATGGATTTTTTGCCGCTTTTCATCATGTTATTGATAAAACGGGCTATCACCAGATCCTTAAACATCGGATCGGGCAGGATTTTTCTTTTGATTGCCTTGGATCTTCTGGACATTTAATTCCTCTGCTCGTTTACTTTTTAGGCATTTTCGCACCGTATTTGGAACGGGCCTGTAATCTTCCTGTAACGCCTGCGGCGTCCTGAGTTCCCCTGATGATGTGATACCTCACACCCGGAAGGTCTTTTACCCTTCCGCCTCTGATCAGAACTACTGCGTGTTCCTGCAGATTGTGTCCCTCACCGGGTATGTATGCCCACACTTCCATCGAGTTCGAAAGCCTGATCCTTGCAACTTTTCTTAGCGCGGAATTCGGCTTTTTAGGCGTCATGGCCGTGATCTTCGTGCATACGCCTCTCTTCTGAGGACAGCTCTGCATTGCGGGCGACTTGGTTTTCTTCTTTAATTCCTGTCTCCCGAATCTCACTAATTGGTTAATAGTCGGCATTAACTTTCTCCAATATAATCTTTTTCTATGTTAATAGTCTCATTAATATGCAACTCTCTCTCGCTCAATTTCAGGCACATTCAGGTGCGTTTTTCGGCCGCCCGGAGACCCTGTAATTTTGCGGAAAACGAATATAACAATATTAAAATTCAAAGTCAATAACTTTTTTGAGAAAGATCAGTTTATTTTAAAATTATTTGTCAAGTTCTGTAACTTGTGCGCCGGAAAAATAGAATTCGAGTATATCTTTGAATGATTTACCTTCGTCGGCCATTCCGCAGGCTCCGATCTGGCACATTCCCGTCCCGTGACCGAAACCGGCTCCTTTAAAAACGAATTCTGAAGCCAAACCCGATTTATCTGTATTTCTTTTTTCAATATATATATTTCCGCTGTAGAGCGGCGGACGAGATAATTTTTGCCTTATATTTAATTCCTTATTAATAGTAACGCTTTTTTTTGATCCGGTTACCAGAACTGATACAGCCTTACCTGACGTTCCTCTGGATACAACAGATATGTCTTTAAGGTCTCCGATGTCCGTACCCGTAGTCGATCTTATTATACTTTCAAGCTTTTTTCTTTCGTATTTCGTTTCCCATCTGAAGTATTTCTTCGCATAAGAAAGTTTGCTTTCGGAAGCTTTCCCCTCAAGATTACAGTAGGATTCGGGTTTTGAGTTTATCCATCTCCTGAAATTACTCTCAACGGAAAGATCACCGAAATTATGGCTGCTCCGGCTCATACACGGTTTTGGTACTAGATAAGGCAGAGCGGCGGAGCTCCAGATCGTCGAGTTAGATTCCAGGTAACCCCCGCATACAGAATGAAAAAGAGCTTCTACAGGTTTCCCGTTGTATGTTAGTATAAGGCCTCTCGTTTCATCAACGGCCCTGTTAGTCCTGTCCGTTATTTTATCGATACCTGTATAGACCTGGCTGTATACATCGCTGGAAAGCGAATAGGGTTTGTCCTTATATTTCTTGCCGATCTTTGAGAACACATTGGTTCTTGCCAGGACAGCCTGCGCTTTAAGAGCTTCGGCCGGCGATTCTGAAGACATTTCGGAGGGTACCACACCGTACAGATACTGCTCAATACCGACCTCGTTGACTACCGTGATCTTACCGTTTGTATTCAAAAACTCAATACTGCCCTTATAACTCCTCGATTTCGTGCTCTCCCAGTGCCAGTCTTTTCCCGAAGGGACTTTTCCGATCTTAACATAGGACGATATCTGTTCTGGAGAGAAAATCAGCTCATCCGCTACATTTATGACTTCACCTGTTTCCGTGTTCTCAAAAATGAGATTTTGCCCCTGAGGGGTTATTTTCCATCTCCCCTGCGATCTCTTTTTTGTAAATATGGTCTTATTCTTACTTGATACAGTGTACAGGCCGGTACAACTGAAAAGTATACTTGATTCGTCATCTATGATGCCCACTCTGACGCTGATCTTTTTTTCAACAATCTCTGGCTCAGGTTTGTGCCGGATATCCTCTTTATCCGGTTCCTTTACCACGCTCATTTCAGCTTTTATCCTTTCGGTAATGGGAATACCTTTATCCTTTGCGGCAGGAGTACATCCTGTAAATATAAATGCGGCTGATAATAAGACCGATAATAAAAATTTCATCGGGAACTCTCTGAAAGGCTAAAGGGTAACCTTATGGATCTACTCATACTGGTTGAGCTGCTGGATCCTTTTGAGTATAAGCAGCAGCTCCTTATTTCTGAAAGGCTTTGTAATATATCCGTCCGCTCCCAGGTTCAGAGCTTCTGTTGTAGTGTATTCCTCGGCGAAGCCTGTCATTATTACAGCGGATATTCTGCTGTATTTTTCCTTAATTATCTTTAACAGCTCCAGGCCATCCATCTCAGGCATCTTCATGTCGGTAATGACCAGATCGATTTCTTCCTTGTCCAGAATCTCCAGAGCCTCTTTTCCGTTGACAGCAGTAAAACAGGCATATTCTTTTTCAGTAAAAAAAGTTTTGAGCATCATGAGCATATTTTCTTCATCGTCGACGATAAGTATCCTGAATTTATTCATTTGGCCTTTCCTGTTTTTATTTTTCGACTTTTCTGACCGTTCCCCCATTTTGTCTAATATAAAGTTACATATCACACAAATCAATAAGAAATTCTAAATTCTTATTATCCTGTATTTTTTTCCGATTTGTTTAAGCATTAACAGGATTACTGAGCTTAACAGCAGGCCGAATATCCACCCTCCAATTATATCTGAAGGATAATGATGTCCGAGATACGGCCTTGAAACGCCGATCATGATAACGGCAGCTGTCAGAAAAGGTATAAGCTTCTTATAAAACACACCAAAAATGACTGCGCCTGTAATTGAATTCGAGGCATGTGATGAGACGAAAGAAAAAGACGATTTGTATGAACTCGCTCCGTCGGTCAGAAGCCATATCCCGCCTTTTTCCTTAAAAAAATAAAGGCTTTCGATAACCTGACAGGGTCTCGGTCTTGAGAAAATGGGCTTTATTATTCTTGCGGTAATTATATCCGATAAAGAGGCTGCGACAGCAGCGACAATAATGACGGAAATTAATCTCCTGAACTCCTCCGGGCCTTTTTTCTTAGCAGTATAAACGGCGGCTAAAAGGAACGGCAGAATATATAAAAGTGACATCCTGTCTGAAAAAAAAACAAATATAAAACTTAAAATATCGTTCCGGATTGTTGAATTGATAAAAAAAAGAAGTTCCCTGTCGGTCTGCTCAGGCAATATCATATCTTAGCATATCTCATTATTGTTCTTTTCAGTTCTCCGTCCAGTGAGATAATTTGACTGATAAGCTCTTTGTCATTTTCTCTTACCGGGAACAAGACCTCTTCCGAACCGTTACTTTCTGCATACTGCCTAATATCAGCCAGCATGCCTGACAGAACAGAACTGCCGGCCGGGCTTTCAACAAAGTAGCCTGCTACCGTTAATCTCTTTTTTAAGGCCGAAGTAAAAGACGGAAGAAAGAAACCGGAAACTTCATTACCTGTCATAATCACCTTCCATCCGTCCTCTCCGGAGTACGAACCCTCAATATAGTCCTGGTAAAGCTTTAAAGGATCTGAATTAGGGAACAGGTTGTAGAATGTATCCCTACTGCTCACAAGTCCGAACCTGTACTCAGGATCAAGTTCTGTTATATTCCTGAAAACACAACCGCCGCATCGGGAATTAAGCTCTGTTACCTCCGGTTTCAGCTTATAGACAAGAATTTTCTCGAATCCCGAATATCCGTGCTTTTCACATAAAGAAGTCATGACCTTATAATAATCATTCTGCTCAGTCACTTCTATCTCAAGCCGTTCGTTCGGTCCGCTGTAATAAGTCTCATCGTCAAGAAAATCAAATATGAGGCCAAGTCCCTTAAGTATCGCATCATCTGAACATTTGGACCGGTCAGCCAAAACAGGTTCGCTTTCCCATATCCGTTTTGTATTGTTCCTGGATATCTCAAGCCTGAGAACAGGAATATTACCTTCCCTGACAACAAAATAATCGCCTTCTTTTGCCGCTCCTGATTCGAACATTCTCTGAAGCTGATACGAATATACTTCCGCCTCTCTTTCTCCGCAGAACCCTTTGAAGAAATCAGAAGCGAATTTATGCCTGATGACCTGTAGTTCCATTTTACTTTCCGAACCTGAATATTATTACATCCCCGTCCTGCACAATGTATTCCTTCCCTTCCAGTCTTGCCTTTCCTTTAGCCTTGGCTGCATTCCGGTCAAATCCGCATTCAATAAAATCCTGATAGGATATCACTTCCGCTTTAATAAATTTCTTTTCAAAATCCGTATGTATGACTCCGGCAGCCTGGGGCGCGGTCATCCCTTTTCTTATATTCCATGCCTTTACTTCGATCTCGCCTTCAGTCAGAAATGTGCTTAAGCCCAGAAGTTCGTAAGTTTCCCTTATCAGCAGATTAAGACCCGGCTCTTCCAGTCCGTAGTCTTTTAAGAATTCCTCTTTCTCTTCAGGCTCGAGAAGCGACAGTTCAGCCTCGATCTTGCCGCATATTTTGACCACTCCGCAGCCTGTAGAGCCGGCAAATTCCCTGACCTGTCTGGTGTAATCAGAGTCTTCTTTCGACATAAGCTCATCTTCAGAGATGTTACACACGAATATCACAGGCTTGAGGGTCAGAAGATTAAGATCGGACAGCGAATTTTTTTCCTGCTCAGTCAGGCCCAGAACTCTCGGATGTTCAAGTTCAGACATCTTCGCATAAAGCTTTTCATACAGGGGATGCATATCGATCGCGTGCTTGTCTCTTGCCCTTACGAGTTTTTCATTTTTACTTATTCTGTTCTCGACAGTCTCGAGGTCTTTTACGATCAGCTCCGCCTCCACATTCTCAATATCTCTGGAAGGATTCACAGTTTTATCAACATGCACGACATTTTCGTCATCAAAGCAGCGGACAACATGCAGAATGGCATCGACCAGCTTAATGTCGCTTAAAAACTTATTTCCCAGGCCTTCCCCCTTGCTTGCGCCTTTAACAAGGCCTGCTATATCCATGATCTCGAGATGATTATAGACTTTTTTCGCGCTTGTAACATGAGAAAATATCTCATCTACTCTGGGATCTGGAACATCAACTATGGCGCTGTTGGCTTTTATTGTCGAGAAAGAGTAGCTGGTCGATTCCGCCTCTGACGAGGTCAGAGCGTTGAATATGGTTGTTTTACCTATGTTGGTGATACCTACTATTCCTGCCCTGATGCCCATAATTCTTCCTTTTTATTAAAAGTAAGGGACAGTCCGCGCTGTCCCTTTTAATACCGCTGCTTCTGTTTTACTGGCCTAATGTAGCCACCATGACAGCTTTGATAGTATGCATTCTGTTCTCGGCCTGATCAAAGACGATGCTGGCTTTGGATTCAAAAACATCTTCAGTTACCTCGATGCCGTTATTCAGCCCGAACTGCTCTGAGACCTGCTTTCCGACCTTGGTGTCCGCGTTGTGGAACGAGGGCAGGCAGTGCATGAACTTAACATCGGGGTTGCCGGATTTTTTCATAACGGCCGGATTGATCTGATAAGGCTTAAGGAGTTTTATCCTCTCCGCCCATACTTCTTTAGGTTCGCCCATGGATACCCATACATCCGTATGAATAAAATCAACGCCTTTTACGGCTTCTTCGGGCTTTTCGGTGATCGTGACGCGCGCGCCTGATTCTTTCGCAATTTTCCTGCAGGTTTTTACCAGCTCGGCGTCAGGCTGAAGGCCCTTGGGCGCGCCGATGCGCACGTCCATTCCGAGGATACAGCCGATCATCAGAAGCGAACGGCCCATATTGAATCTCGCGTCGCCGAGATATGCATAAGATATCTGCTCGAGAGGCTTGTTGCAGTGCTCTGTCATTGTCAGAACGTCTGCGAGGATCTGGGTGGGATGCCATTCGTTGGTCAGTCCGTTCCAAACCGGAACTCCGGCGTACTTGGCGAGTTCTTCGACTATCTCCTGACCGTAACCCCTGTATTCGATCCCGTCGTACATTCTTCCGAGCACTCTTGCGGTATCCTTTACAGTCTCCTTGTGGCCCATCTGGCTTCCAGTCGGTCCTAAGTAGGTGACATGAGCGCCCTGATCGAGAGCGGCCACCTCGAAAGCGCAGCGGGTACGCGTGGAGTCTTTTTCAAAGATCAGAGCTATATTTTTGCCTTTGAGCTTCTGCTGTTCGTAACCGGCGTATTTGGCCGTTTTGAGATCTTTTGAAAGTTTAATAAGAAAGATCCATTCTTCCTTTGTCAGATCGATTTCCTTCAGAAAGTGTCTGTTCCTCAGATTGAATGCCATTTCAGTTCTCCTTTTCTATTTCATATATGTATATTGTTTCGCCTTCTTTAACCATTCCCTGCTGCCTGGCTTTTTTCTCCATTTCCAGTGAATCGCCCTTCTGTAAAAGTTCGTTCCTCAATTTCTGTTCCTCTATCTTGCCGGAGATCTCGCTTACTTCCGCTTTGATCTTCTCCCTTCTCTCTTTGGTCTCCAAAAGCCTGAAAACCGAATAATCCCCGCTCAGAAAAAGAATTGCGGACAGTATCACTATACCAAGAAAAACAAAAACAGGTCCGAGTTTCTTTTTTCTTTTCATTGCCTCCGCTCCGAAAACGCCGGTAATATAAGGTATTTGCCGTTATATCTCAACTGTCTTATTTCTTTTTTATTTTATTTACAATAAGATCGCCAATGTTCATATTATAACCTTTAGAGGCAAAAACTATCCTGTTCTTCTCGTTGAGGACAAATACCAGAGGATACTGGTTATCATCTGTATCTGCTATAAGTATATCGCCCTTTTTCTTTATCAGTCCGGTTGAAACCTCAATATCGTTATCATCCCTGATCTCGGTATATATTATGAGTGAGGCGTTCTTATCAGTGATTTCTTTGAGTTTGCCTATAAGCAGAGATGTCATCCTGTGAGTCGGCTCGTTCGGTATAACCCCTCTTACCATTATGACTTTATAATTCGATGACGAAGCCGATACAGCCAATTCTTTAATGACCTCTGATTCTTTTTCAGAAAATTCCGCTGTAGCGTCAAGATATTCTTTTGGAGTATTGAGCCTTATCTCCATAACTTCTTCATTCTGGTTCAATTTTCTTATCGCGACCGCAGCGTCGCCGTTGGTATTCCTTATCCCGGCCTGAATATAAAGTGAAGCGGAAGGATCTTTGGGATATTTTATCAGATATTCAAGAGAATCGTTAGCGCCGTCAAAATAATAGTAATCTATCTGACCGTCCTGCATTTTTGAAACAAGAAAATTGCTCCAAGGTTCAGCCTTTATTTTCTCCCCGTCTGCATATATTGTCAGCCTGATCTCTTTATCCTCTATCTTTTCAACTCCTTCCTGCTTTCCGGCCTCTACAATCACGAACTCCTTTCCGTTGAAATATTCAAGTTTGCCTTTCCATCTTGTAGGAACGCCCAGGATCTTAAGCGCGGAGTCGATCAGTTTAGTCCTGTAGAATTCATGGACATTTCTCATATTGATTATTCCCAAAGGGCTCAAAGAACCGGAATAATATTCGTAAACATAGTCCGGATCTGTTACGACTTTTGAATCCGCCCATTTTACCACATCGGAAACAGTTGTTTTTATATTCTGAGAAGCTATGTTTTTTATCTGAGCGTAGAATTCCTTATGCCATCCGTTCTGAACCACCTGTCCGCCCGTCCATGTCGGAGCTATGACATGCTTATAGAAAACCGTATCCGGTACTGACTTCTTAAATCTTTCTCTCCCGGCAAAGAGTATGTCGGTAAGATCTTTTATAGAAGCGCTGTCAGGCATCTCGCAAAGCTCCTTGTCATCCCATCCGGCAATAACCTCCGCGAGTATCCTGAGTTTTTCTGTTCTGTTCTTCTTCGGCTCGCTATCAATATTCTTAAAGACCTTCAGGAACTCATTTGTATTTCCGCCAAGAATATCGCACTTGTCCAGAAACAGCTTCTGGTCAGAATAAAATTTCTCGTCCGTTCCTGCCTTGCGGCTTTTTAAAAAATACTGCGCGAATTCTGATGTTCTTCTAAAATTATTGAGCCTTTCTTTCCTTTTAAGAGAGGCGTTATCCTTCATAAGTTCGAATTTATTTTCAAAATATTTCCTTGTTTCGGGTCTGCTTTTCCCGTCGTTTGATGGTATCTGGAACCTGAAGCTCAGATCAGCATCAGTCAGCTGGATGTCCTTACCCAGCTCTATCCGAATATCTTTTTTTCCCTCAACAGTATCGAACATCGAATACCCGTAACCTACATCCTTTTTATACGCGGTTATAAAAACCGAACCTCTGCCAAGCGGGATTATAACCTGACCGTGCTTATCCGACCTCAATTTTTCCATTGGGCAGACGCCGCCCCAGGAAACAGCGTATAAAACCACATCCGCGCCTTCAACAGGCATTGCTTTATCATCATCAATGCTGATGACGCACCTGTCCCACTGGTCGGTATAGTATCTGATCGAGCTTATCTGAGTTGAATTATCAGAACTCTGTATTATATCCTCGCCGTCATAATACCCGAAAGCCGTTGAAGTAATCAGCGATGCTCTCTCTGTTGTTTTTGTGAACCATGTGCTGTTGAGTCTGTCCGCCGGCTCGCCGAGATATTTCCAGCCGGAAGGTGTCCACACTTCCACCCAAGCGTGATTTGAGTCCGTGAAATTCCAGAGCGGCGTTCCGGCTGACCTTACCGGTATTCCTACGCTTCTCGCGGCAGCCATGTATATTATCATCATCTCCTCGCACCTGCCGTACCCTCTCTTTATTGTGGTGAGCGGCGCCTGATCCTTACCGTGCGTAGGTTTGTAGGTCATCTGCTCTTCAGCCCAGAGGTTCACAAGTATAGCGGCCTCCTCAATGTCGGATATGTCTTTAACTAACGGGTATATCTCCTTATAAAACCTTTCCCTCCAGTCCTCAAAGGGTTCCTGCGATACCCTGAGCGGAAGCACGAAATGTCTGAATATTTCTTCACTGTACAAAACGGCATACCTGAATTCTTTTGTTCTTGCGGCAAGGTCAACATTTTTTCTTATAAAATCAGGGGTCAGGACGGCAAGATCGTTCGGCGAGGAATGGTCCAGAATGAACTTTATATATTCAGATGTATCTCCGGCTTCATATAGAGCCGTCAGGCCCTTTGAGTTTTTTCCAGAATATTTTTTTATTCTCTCAACCGTCGTTTCAGACAATACGGAACATGCGGCGAGAAGAATTAGAACAGCATATATAGCTCTCATAACTCAGTCCTTTAAATTATCTGTAATACTATCAAATTTTACATGTATTAGCAAATAAAAAAGAGCCGCATTCCGCGGCTCTTTTTAGGATATTTAACACAGTATTATTTTGTAAGTACCATTTTCTTTGTTTCTGCTCTTCCGTTCACGTCGAGTTTGTAGAAATAAACTCCGGAATTCATTGACGCGGCGTCAAAGTTTACGCTGTGCATTCCTTTTGCCATTTTTTCGTTCTTCAGATGTGTAACAAGCTCGCCTTTTATGTTAAATACAGAAAGCTTAACATTCGACTCGTTCTGAAGCGCGAATTTTATTTCAGTTGCCGGGTTGAACGGGTTCGGATAGTTCTGGAAAAGAGTAAAGTCTTTTACCATTGAAACATCTTCCGTCTCTATTCCTGTCTTTGTTCCTTTTATCTTCCAGACTTTCAAAAACTGCTGGTAATCAGCCCATGTTTCGGGCGGATCATTTACCGGTGTACTTGCAGGATCATAGTACTGGCATGCCGCGTAAACCGTCATAACTCCGTCGTTATCAGTACCGACAGCATTGTTGATCCCGTGTCTGGCTATTGACCATCCTTCATCCTGAAGAGCGCTGGTTTTTGTTACATTGTGTGCGTATTTTAGAGATGCACCCTCGTATGGCACGACTTTCTGATGGTCCCATGTTTTTCCGTGGTCCGGAGAATAGATGAAGAAAGCATCGTCTATCCATTCCGTGTCAGGGTCTGTAAAATTTGCAGGAGGAGCAAGATACCTTGTTTCAGGCCTGTCCCACCATGAAGCGTACAAAACTCCGTTCCCCGCGTAACCGATAGTCATCTTATGCGTATTGGAATATTTCCATTCTGTGTTTCCGTCATCAAGACCCATATATGAAGCTATGTAATTAGCCGAATGCCATACAAGCCCGCTTTCTGTTATTTCTCCAACTATGTCGTAAAATCCGCCTGCGTCAATACCTTCAAGAACAGGCCACCAGTATTCGGTTGTCTCTGTCGACTGGGGGATGGCTTTTACTATAACATGAACTATATTGTCTTCTGTGCAGATGACATCGGCGTTCCATGTGATATACGCCCAGTTGAGCGGCCACTCTTCATAAATAGTATTTCCGTCACCGTCAACTCCTATCGAGTCTCCCTGAACGACAGTTCCGTACCACGGGAACAGTTTGTCGATTTCCGCCGGGAAAAGGTTATTTCCTTCTCCGTTCGGGGTCTGCCAGTTGCTTTTAAAATCTCCTGTGCTCCAGTCGGCTCCCCAGTTGGTAGTATATGAGTATCCAAGCCTCGGGATATTTGATACATCAAGCGGATTTCCCGAAAGATCGAATTTTTCGTATGTCACATCAACGAACGGAAAAATGGCTATACCGAATCCTGTTCCGTTGCCATAAACATCTTTTGCGTAAGCGAACTGAATATCGCCATAACCGGCAATAAATCCGTTTTCCGTATCAGAGCAGTCGAGAATAAACTCATTATAGTCTGTCCATTCCCAGCTCGCCGGATTTGTAGGATCATCCGATCTTCCGACGGCCACCGGATATTTCTGCTGTCCCCAATCGACAAGTCCGCCAAGGTTCCAGCAGGTCGTCCAGTAATAATATCCGTCTTCCGGGTTATAGGCCACATCGCCTGTTCCAAGCCATGCGCCGGGAATTACCTGACCGCCTTCCGCCGATTCTATTCTGCCCGGCTCGGACCACATTGAAAGGTCCCATCCCATAGTCGCGTCGCAAACCGCGAACATAGGCTGTGATATATCACCTGTTGATATAATGAAGTCTACAAGGTCGTAATCGTTGAAAAGCCCGAAATAATAACCGTTAATGAATTCGCAGGCATACGGATACCTTCCGCCCGGAGCTCCTGTTGTTCCGCCCTGGTACTGGGATTCTGTGTAGGCGGACTGGCTGTACGCGTTAAATGTTGCGCTTTCCCATTCGCCGATCATACCGCCTATCGTTCCTGATCCCGTGTCGGCAAGCTGTCTGTATATCGTTCCGAACATCGGGCCTGTTACCGGGTCCATATTCGTCTGTATCTTTCTGTTGTAGCCGCCGACCCATCCGTACCCGTTCGCGCTTTTGTCAAAAGTGCCACTCTGAGTTCCTGTAAATACGGAAGCCTTTCCGGTATTCTGCTGAAAGAGGTCAGCTTTTCTCGGAGCCACTTTCAAAAACCTGTCCTTTTCTACTCTTACAGCCGTTGCCGCGCACAAAATAAAGGACGCTGCCAGCACCAGCCCTATAATTTTTTTCATCATACTGTTTTCCTCCATTAATTTGTTTTTTTCGCCACTCCAAAATACAAAAGATTTTTCATTAATGCAATTAAAAAAAAGAGCCGCGTTCAGCGGCTCTTCTTATCATATTTAAAACGGTATTATTTTGTAAGTACCATTTTCTTTGTTTCCGTTCTTCCGTTAACATCGAGTTTGTAGAAATAAACTCCGGAATTCATTGACGCGGCGTCAAAGTTTACGCTGTGCATTCCTTTTGCCATTTTTTCGTTCTTCAGATGTGTAACAAGCTCGCCTTTTATGTTAAATACAGAAAGCTTAACATTCGACTCGTTCTGAAGCGCGAATTTTATTTCAGTTGCCGGGTTGAACGGGTTCGGATAGTTCTGGAAAAGAGTAAAGTCTTTTACCATTGAAACATCTTCCGTCTCTATTCCCGTCGGAGTACCTTTTATCTTCCAGACTTTTAAAAACTGCTGGTAGTCAAAGTAATCAACTACCGGATCGGGAAGCGGGTTCGCCGGGTCATAATACTGGCAGGCGGCGTAAACCGTCATATTAGGCGCAACATTATAACCATGGGTTGCCACATTGAAACCCTCGTCCTGAAGAGCGTTCGTTTTTGTTATATTCGCCGCATAATACAGGGAATATCCGTCTGCAACGACTGTCTTGTTTATGTCCCAGGTAGCTCCGTGGTCCGGAGAATAAGTAAAATATGAGTCGCAGATATAATCCTTGTTCGGATCGGTGTTAGGATTTACAATATATCTCGTTTCAGGTCTGTCTATCCATGTGGCATAAACAACACCGTTCCCGGCGTATCCGATCGAGTGGTCGTTGCCGTTAGAGTATTTCCATTCCACATCACCGTTGTCAATACCCATGAAAGCGCCGATGTATGAAGCTCTGAACCAGTTGACTCCGCTTTCGGTGATCTCTCCTACAACATCATAGAATCCGGCAACAACATCAGTATCGTTGGTATAATAGATGTAGTCGGCTTCAGTCGTGCCGGCCGCGAGTCTTACTATCACATGAACTATGTTCTCCTCGGTCGTAACGGCACCGATGTTCCATGTCATGTAAGGAAGGTTCAAAGGTATTTCTTCATAAATGGCGTTGCCGTCTCCGTCAACACCTATCGAATCGCCGGTAACAACTGTGTTGTACCACGGGAAGAGTTTTGTGATATCGGCAGCGAAAAGGTTCGTTCCCTCGTCGTTTGGCGTCTTCCAGTTAGGTTTGAAGTCCCCGGTACTCCAGTCTGCTCCCCAGTTGGTGGTATAGACATAACCGAGCCTGGGATAGTATGATTCGTCTATCTGGTTTCCTTCCAGATCAAAAAGCTCATAGGTCGAATCTAGGAACATGGCTACAGCGATCCCGTAACCAGTTCCGTTGCCGTAGATATCTTTAGCGTATGATACATGCCATTTACCGCTCATATCGGTTACGCCGTCCTCTGTCGTACAGTCAAAATTATACTCGTTGTAATCTGTCCATTCCCAGCTGTCCATATTTGCCGGATCATCCGATCTTCCAACAACAAAAGAATAAGGTGAATCATAAGCAAGCCCGTCGCTCCAGTTCATTGTCCAGTAGTAATATCCGTCTTCGGGGTTATATACAACATCGCTCATTCCTGTCCATGCTCCGGGAGGCGTCGCTCCTCCTTCTACAGCTTCTACTCTTCTGCATTCGGACCACATCGAAAGGTCCCAGCCCATAGTGGCGTCGCAAACGGCGTACATTGCCTGCGAAACCTCTCCGCCGGTCGTAAGGTCGTAATCATTGAAAACGCCGAACATATAACCGTTGATGAAATCAGCCGCATTGGGATATCTTCCGCCCGGATTTCCTACCGCTCCACCCTGGTATGGTGAAGAATCATAAATGGTCTGAGCGTAAGCGTTAAATGTGGAGGTCTCCCATTCGCCGATCATACCGCCGATCGTTCCTGAGCCTGTGTCAGCAAGCTGTCTGTAAACAGTACCGAACATTGGCCCCGTTACAGGATCAAAATTCGTCTGGATCTTTCTGTTGTAGCCCTGATACCACCCGTATCCGTTCGCGCTCTTGTCAAAAGTACCGCTCTGGGTTACTGTCCATGTAACCGCCTTGGAATTATCGGCGCGGTCGTTTCTTAAAGGGGCCAGTTTGCTTATTCTTTCGCCTCTGATCGCGGCAAAAGACGCGGCAATGCTCATCACTATTGCCAGTGCCAGTATTTTTTTTACCATAACCACTCCTCATGTGTTTTTATTTAATTTCGTATCCCAAAGTTACCATATGGGTCATTCCCATATACCCCATATGCTTCCATGCGTAATCTACTTTCATGCCGATCGTATCCATTTTGAAACCGAGTCCCAGACTCGTGCCCATCCAGTTTATCCCGCTGTCTGAATATTTAAGCTCCGGATCGTCCGGTTCTTCATTTTCCGGGAATTTCAGGCCGTCATCTTTCAGCAGCCAGTATTCGTCGTTGTCTATCTTTCTTCCGATCCTGGCGAAGAACATGTTGTTGTATGAATACTCGCAGCCGAGTGTTATATACTCCGAGTTGTCTGACGGATGTGCCGCCTCGCCCAGAATAACCACTTTATTCACGCCGTCATCCATTGGAGTATAGCTTACGCCGAACACGAAAAGCATGGGAAGCGGGGTATCTTCTTTGATATAGGAAAAGTTTGATCCGAAATGGCGTATTGACATTCCGAATATCAGCGACTGCCACCCTGTGTTGTAGTATGTACCTACGTCACCGGCAGCCACGAACACATTTTTATCGGCAAGATTCTCGCTGATTAATTTAACTGTTCCGCCCACATAGAACTTTGGAGTGAGCATTTGAGCGTATGATAAACCTATCATCATGTCGCTTGCCGCAAAAGTCCTTCCCGTTCCGGTCGGATTGAGAGGAGTTGTCTCATCCATATCGCCGGTAGTAAGATAGGCCATCTGTATTCCGGCCGCGCCGTTAAGCATGGGGAGAGGATATGTGCCTCCCGCGAAAGTGTACTGAATATCAGCGGCATACATATTATACGATGCTATGAATTCCATATTCTTCAGGTTCATCATACCTGAAGGATTGTAGTAAAGGCAGGACGCGTCGTCGGAGAGCCCGATGAAAGAACTTCCCAGCGCGGTCGCTCTTGCGGACACATCCATTTTTAGGAATGTCATACCTGCCGTTCCTGCTTTGTCCTGCGCATGAACGAAGGCTAAAAGGCCGGCTAATATTGTTGTCATTATAAGAAGTTTTCTCATTTTGAGCCTCCAGAGTTGTTGATATCGAACCATTCGATCATCGTTTTGAACATATCACTAACCTGATTATCCGTGTTGTCCATGAAATAAAGAGGTAATGTCAGTATCGCCGTCCTGAAAATATCCCCGTCCGCGACATATCTTGCTCCGACCGAACCGGATCTTCTTAATACCGGTGAGTGGATAGCGTCGGTCACATAGTTCCTGTTCCAAAGGAAATGCTTCAGCGTATCCGTTCCATTGACCTCGTATGAATAATTTACGTCTTGAAGCGGAAGGTCATAGATAGACTGGTATTTGTATATTACTTCTCCTTTATATGCCTCGAAAGTCGGTACTCCGGTAAATACCGTGCTTCTGTCTTTCAATGCAAGTTTCTGAATCCTGGTTCCGACAGTACGGTCCCACCATGCAAGCCTTACCTGTGTACTGTCCACTCTCAGAGGTTTGATCATCGGGTCAGTAATGTGTTCATATACTGTTGATCCTATAAAGTCATAGTTATCTGTAAGATAGTGATCAGCACACAACTGGGCACCGTTGGCAGTGTAATATGTCTTTTGCTCCGGGAAGGTCATTGAATAAATTCCGAAATACTTATTGAAGAATGATTCCGTTCCGGCGCTCAGTCCCTGTAGAGCTGTTGCATAACCGTCAAATACGATCCTGAAAGGCTCAAGATATTTATTGATCGGCAGCTGATTGGGAGAAGTATAGAGTTTGCCCATAAGTACCGAAGGTCCGGCTATGAAAAGGTTACCCCCTACATCAAGGTAGTTGGTTAGGAACTGGTTATAACCTGTATAAGGAGGTTCTCCGGCAAAATCCACTCCGTTAAGGTTTCCTCTGTCGTCAGACGCTATAATCACAAGCCTGTACTGAGTGAGTTCCCTGATGCTCGGGTCATAAACACCCCTGTATACAGCCACAGAGTCCGTTATTACATCGGGTGTCGCCGGGTTGTCGTCGTCATCTTCATAAATGTAATCATATCCTACAAGCTCTGTTCCTTTGCTGAAAGGTTTGATCTTATAGCTGTTGAGAGAATCTCCTCCTATCTGGTATTTTTCAAAACCGGCATAGTCGAGAAGCTGTTCATAGAACACTCTTGTGCCTGTAGTTTCTGAAGTTTCAGGATTTCCCATATAAAGACTTCCCGTGGGCTGATAGAGCGTCGGATCGGTATCGTCAATCAACAATATACCCTTATTAAACTCCGGAGCGAACACTTCAAAATTGATCGTGGCTTCATGCTCCGATTCTTCAAAGGCATCATCCCTCACAAAGACTTTAAAAGCGTATTTCCCTTGCTTATTGTGGTCCCAAATCTCTTTTGAGAAGCTTTTCGAAAGGTTGTTTTCGCTCCATCCTGATGACGCAACAAGCGCTATATATGTGTCTACTTCGGAAGTCCTTGTCCTTTCCCAGAGTTCCCACTTGAATTCAAGGTCAACATCCTGTCCGTCGGGGTCCTCTCCCATCCATTTGAAATCGAAAGGTTTCCAGAAAGCTGTCGGCGCTTCAAGCACCATATGGGCAGAATCCGCCCCTACCGTCATCCAGTATTTGTCGAATCCGTTCAGACCGAGCTTGCTTGAGTAGACCATCGGATGTTTAGGTATCCTGTTTGTCCTTCTGAATATTTTCGACTGTATATCAGTTCTATCTCCTTTCTCATCCACGCCGAAAACGAAGAATTTTGAATACACAGCTTTAAAATTCTCTGTTACGAAAAATCCGTCAAAAGGCTCAGTGTAAGTCGTATCTATCATTGACACCGGTGTGTCAGCTTCAGGATAAGGTCCGTAAGGCATTGATATATAAGCATATGTAAGTTGTGTAGATGTCCACAACTTCCTGCCTTCAGAGTTCGTTCCTGTCAGAGACATGGCTTCAAGCACATTGTCTACATTTAAAGAGGTGTCCGTAGTAACAGTGTAATAATATGTAAGCTTGTTGCCGTCAATATCATTCCCGTACCACTGTATCTTGGTCTTTTTGCTGCTCGTTATTGCGTCGGTCTCATAAATATTTATCACCGGAGTTTCGTTCTTCGGCAATGGACCGTCATAGTCTGTAGAGCAGGAAAAAAACTGCAGTGAAACGATCGTAACGGCAAAAAGTAATAATAATTTTTTCATTTCCTTACTCCGTTATTTATTTAATTATCACGAATTTACCAATCTGCTCGTAGCCGTCGTCATCAACGTCCTGAACGCTGTAAATATATATACCTGAAGCTACAGCCTGGTTGTTGTCGTTGATGAGATCCCATGATATTCCATATTCGCCGTACTGGTATCTTTCCGTTACTCTTGTGTTGCCGTTGTGAGCGATCGTCTTAACAAGGTCTCCGGCCAGAGTATATATCCTTAATACGGATCTGAGAGGAACATTCAGGAACACTATCTTTCTGTCCTGTTCCTGCCATTCGTCTGCGCCGTCAATGTTCTCCCATCCCATCAGCTCATATTTTTCGTCGCCTCTGTAAGGGTTCGGAACAACATAAACATCTTTTTTGCCCGTCAGCTTTGTCGGGATCACCGACTGGCCGTTTATCGCCGGATTTGATTTAAGAGCTGGAGTCCCTGTCTTCGGATCACCGAAGTCTGAAGCCGTTACAGCTATATAGTTCTGCTGAGCGTAGAGCCTGTTGTGAAGTACGAACCTGTATTTGCTCACGGTTACTGTCTCAGGACCTGAAGAAGTCTGTATTGTAACATCTTCCTGGTTCACAGTGTAAGTGTAAATCCCGGGATTGTCGTGATTTTCCATTATAGACCTGTTGTCACCGAATTTCCTGAGCTCCCATATCTTCCCTTCCTGAACTATAGTTCTCAACCCTGCATCTATCAGCGTCTGAGCCGAATCTTCGGATACCGGAGAATCGTAATATTCGCCGGTCAGATCAACTCTTTCATAGGCATAGTTGACAATATCAACAGAAAATACTTCGACATAATTCTGAGAATTCAGGTCCGGAGATATCTGGACCTGGTAACCCTCGAAGTCCTTTACCCTTGTGAAAGGATCATAGAACAGCTCGGGACCTGTATATGCTTCATAACCTTCGTCATTTTTAAAGAATTCATGCGACTGCCACTCAATAATAACATCACTGTTGTTGTATGTTATTTTTATTTTGGGTGAAGGCGGCGGCGGCGGGCCGGTGAAATCGGGCACTCCGTCCCCTACATCAAGCCTGTCGTTATGATAGCCGTACCTTATCCATGTACCAAGAGGAAGAAGTCCCCCCTCCTTATCGTATTTAACCATGTATCCGTAACCGTCCCTGTCACCGTTGACCGCATCCCCTGTTATCCCGTAAACTCCGTCCTGGCTCGCTGTTATCCTTCCGTAAGGCAGCAGCTCGTCCTCATTAATGGCGACATTCCCGTCAATATCGGTTAACGGGGTTGTGAATGTTGTCAGTTCAAAATCACCCTCGCCGGCATCCGGCCCCGTGTACTGGGCAAGAGCGGGGTCAGTATTATACCACCAGCAGTAAGTGTCTTTTTTCAGATCTCCGAAAAGACCGTCCGCTCCTATATCCTCTCCATACCATCCGTCACCTTTTGTTTCCCCGAATTTTGTTACTTTTGTATCGAACATAGGTATGTCATATACCCTTTCTGCCCAGACGACATTATACAGCGCGTCATACCAGCCTTTTGCGAACTTGGTTACATCCAGACCATCTTCGAGGTCTATTACAGTTTTATCACTGTAATTCGGGTCCTGGTCAAGGTCCGTATGGAAATTTTCGTTCACGATGAAAGCGAGGGTCAGTTTCAGAGAATCGCCGTGAGCGAATTTCCAAACCTTTTTGTTGGCAACAACAGCATCATTTGCATCAAAGATGCCGTCGCGGTTTACATCCCATGCTATATTTGCCGTAGTTTCCGTCCCGAGAGGCCCGAATGAAAGAACGAATTTCGTGTCCGCACCGTTTGCAAGGTCGTTCATCTTCTCAATCGTACCGTCTGCTATCGTTCCGAATCCCGGCTGGCCAACATCAATAGGGGTAGTGTATTTCTGCCATTTACCTGCCTGAGGTATCGGTGTCCCGTCAACCTGCTCGTCATATCCCAGATATACTTCTCTAATTGCTGTCTGGTTATAATCGAATTCGTCATTCGACATTATCATATATTTACCTTTGTCGCCAAGAGGACGGCCCTCTGTCCTTCCTCCAACATGCGGCTGATTCGAGTCGTTTGTTAACCCGTCCTGGTTGTTGTCGTCATAACCGAGCTGAGCTTTTGTAAGATCGTACTGCCAGTCTGCGTGAAGACCGGTCTGCCAGCGGGGTCCCCAGTCAAGAGCTTCATCACCGCTGTTACAGACATAAACGTTAAAAGAATATCTCAGGTTGGGGTTCGGGTTCCTCAACACCCTCACTGTAGCGATAGACGTGGCTCCGTCCAGAGGCTTTCCTGCTCCCGGTTCTCCCGTGGCGGAATAGAAATCCTGGCCCGTATAATTCCTTCCGTCATTATCGGCCGTCCACGCAAGGTTCAGTTCCACAGTTTTCTGCAGGCCCGTTGCGGGATCAATATATTTATCCCATTTTTCAATAAATCCGCCCAGATCGTCAGCGTGGTTATATGTCCATGCGCCGCCTGTCATCCCTATATCCCAGTCGTTATAGATACCCATAAAGAAATTGTATATGTCTTTTCCGCTGGTATTGAGGTTGTAGAGCGTGTAATCAATGATAACGAACTTCTGGGCATAATCATAGGACCAAGCATAACTTTTCTGTCTTACCTCAATTCCCAGAGGAATGTGCTGTCTTTTATCGTGGCTGTCCATTCCCGTATAAGGATTCTGCTGAACGAATTTGTCAGTGTACATCAGCGTGAACTGCTCTTCAGCTGTGGCTCGCGGATCGTATACTTCCTCGAACAGACAGCTTATTCTTCCCTCAACATTCGATGTTTCGGTTATCTTTCCGAGTGTTCTTCCAGACGGATCGGAAATGAAATTGACCGGCCATGTCTCTTTTGGCATCGGGTTGCCTTCCCACCCTTCAAATGAAGTTGACACCAGAGGCCCCTGGAAAGCTGTCGCATCCGTGCTGTTGATACTTACATTTACCGAATCAAGATATCCTCCGAACCAGAGCGCCCCTACAAAAAGGAAGTCTGTTCCTGATCCGCCGGGAAGTTCTCCGGATACCGCAGCCCTGCCGGTGCATGGGTCTTTAGTCTCATCGGGATTCCCGAAATAACCTGTGTTGGTCACATTCATCCAGAACAGACCCGCCCTGTGCACCCTGTTGTACGGCTGGGGCGTATAGGTCTGTTTGGAATCTGCAGCCTGATCGTCCCCCGTTATCACTTTTGTCGGAGCCATTTCTGAAAAGGCCGGGATCATAAATGAAACCAGAGCGACCGCGATTAAAGCTTTTAAGATTCTCATCTAATTATCTCCTGTTACATTAATATATATTACCATGCGTAGCTAACTGCAAATCTGTAATGCCTTCTCTCAGCGATTCTGGACGGATCTTTGAAAATATCAACAAGGTTGGACCTTTCCGCCGATTGATCGTAGTAATAACTGCTTCTTTTCCACCAGCTTCCCGTATCCTGATAAACACTCATTACATTTATCTTATCGAACAGGTTATAGATGTTGAATTCAAATTTGAGTTTGCCGAATGACTGTCTGTTCTCACCGTCAAAAGCGAATGTCTTTGTAAACTTGAGGTCAGTGTTTGACGTCCAAGGCATCCTTTCCGAATTGGTCTCGATATCCTCGGCGGCAACCGTATTGCTGTAGTATTCTTTTGTAGGAGTGAACGGTTTTCCGCTTCCGAAATCGGTGCTCAAGCTGATAGTCCAGTCATCTGTATAAGGTGTGTTGAACAGAGTTTCGCCTTTACCGTAAACGAGAGTGAAATATGAGTTAAGAGAGTGTCTTTCATCCCAGTCGAGCGGGAATTCCTTGACCTCGTATTTGTCCTCGTCAAGATTGGATGTGGCGCTTGAAGATTTTCCGTATGCGTATGACAGGTTGTAAGACAATCCCCACAGATAGTGATTGCTTAAGCTCTTGTCAACGGAAACTTCCACACCTCTTGATTTTCCGTAGTCAGAGTTGTACCATACGGTAGCGTTCGTTACGCCGTACTCGTAAGTCTTTGTGTTGATCATATCATATATATCTTTGAAGTAACCTGTTATGTCTACCAGATACTCGCCGATCTCGTTCACAACACCAAGCTCGTACTGAACGTTCCTTTCATAACCGAGGTTCATGTTCCCAAAGAACGGGTTGGTTGTACCGGCTTTTGTATTCGGGTCAAATACCTGTGTATAGGTCGGAAGCTGATAAAGATGTCCGTAAGAGAAGAACAGCTTGGAAGTTTCAGATATGGAATGAGAAATACCGAATCTGGGGCTTACAGCCGTTTTATATTTGTCGATCTTCTCTTCGTAGCCGAATTTATCGGATCCGTCTGAGTTGTATTTTTCCTCATAATAATCTACCGCAGCGTCATCAAGAACTCTCATGTCAAGCCTAATACCCGCGTTAACCACGAGGTCTTCGAACTCCATTTTATCCTGGAGGAAGCATGAGAATTCTTTCGGTTTGTACTGATAGAATGTTTTCTCGGATCCTCTTGTGGGATAACGGTCGCCTTCAGTAACTTCATACTGGTCAGGATCGTAATAATAGAAAGGATTGAATATGCTGTAGTAGTCGAGATCGTTCATAGTGAACTCAAACCCTGTCTTGATCATGTGGAACCTGTTTATCTGGTTCGTATAGCTTCCTTTCAGTTTGATAACAGTATTGTCAAGGTCGCTGTAATTTATACCGTTAAGATAATATCCCGGCAGAAGGAATCCGGTGTTCTTGTTCCATTCGTTATTATAATTGTAATCAACATACGATTCTCCCACCTCATAGGTATTATTGGATGGCTCGTATGTGCCGTTGTTATTGTTGTCCAGCCATGTTGAATAAACACCGTCATGGGTCATAGCCGAAATATTTGGCGGGTTCGAATACATCGCTACGGGTGCTCTGTAGGTAGAATATGATCCCACGAATTCAACATAATCTGAAGGACTGTCTGACGGAGCGTGTCCTGTTGTCCATCCCAAAACTGCTTCGTCAGTACTTGAGCCGTTATGTCTCCATGCGCAGTAGGCCTCGAACTCATCAAAAACTCCGTCGTACCAGGAGTTGTAAACATCATTAAGCCTGGGGACCGTCTGCATTGTTGAACCGAGAGACGATCTGAGATCAGCAAAGATCTCTTTTGGATAATTCAATGTTATCTGGGAACTGTCTGCGTTTGGTGTTGCTGTTGCTTTGTAAAACTGGTTCGTTCTTATGAAATCTACCCTGTTCCAGAAAGCCGCTGAACCGCCGGGATAAAATTCTGTATAATCTATGCCGCCGGATTTCAGGATCACTGTGTACTGACCTGATCCCTCATCCCAGTAGCCGTTAGCGACTTCAACGATCATGCCGTCGATCCTTTCTATCCTTTTCTGGTCAACGAAAGGTTCTCCTGTATCATTAAATATATCGCCGTCAATAAAAGGCTCGTCGCCTGAAACCCCGTAAATATACTCGTCATAATTCCCGTTACGGTTCGAATCATAATAACCTTCGACAATTTCATTTGTCAGACAGTCGCCGTCGAAACCGGAATAAGAAGTCCCTCTTTCCCAGTAATCCCATCTGTTGTTGCCGTTGGAATCGTAAAGATAGTCGCCGTCCCACACGCCGTTGCCGTTAGCGTCATCAAAGGGTTCTCCCGAATCCCGGTTAGAATTACCGTTCAGGTCGGTAAAATTTTCCCTGTCAAAATAGCCGTTCATATTATTGTCAATATATCCCTCGGCGTCTCCGCCGTCCCTTATGCCATTTTTCAGGATATCATTTGTTGTGATGCTGAAAAAATCCATCGGGTATTCCGGATTGTTGCTGTAAACGAACTCATCCGGCGTTTTGCCTCCGGGAAGACGCTCGAACTTCCTGTTAAAGTATGTGAATATAAGGTCATAATAGCTCTGCTGGTTCAGTGTGTGTTTCCAGTTGATATTGAAAAGAGATACATCCGATACTGATTCTGTCGCTGTTTCGGGAGTGTATCTGTAAAACCAGTTAAAATCATAATTGTGTATCATGGTTTTAGTGTAAGATGCGCTCAGTTTCATTGTGGGGCTAAGATCGTAAGCGGATTTGAGTATGATGTTGAAATTATTCTCTCTTTTCTGCGGCAGTTCGAATCCGAACCCTGTAAGATCGTAATCCCTGAACTTGAAGAAATCGCCGTCAGCGCTTCCGTTCTCCCTGTAAGACCTTCCGTATCCGTTCTGGAGAGTGAAATCCGTCGCGATATAGTATGTCGGTTTCATTCCGTTCATCGGAAGCGGGATCGGCCCGCTCAGGCTGAACTCGCCTCTGTTATAGTCAAGCTTGCTGTCGCCCATAAAACTGTCGGTCGCGTATTTAACATGACCGGAGGTTTTATTCTGGTCACCTATTTTCATAACAATGTTCACGCTTCCTGAAAGCGCATCGCCGTATTCAGCGTCAGGAATTCCCTTATGAATGTTGAAAGCCTCCACGTTGGCGAAGTTAATTTCAACGGGATTCGATTTCGCTCCTGTAGGGTCACCCACAGATATACCGTCTATTACATAATTCACCTCGCCGGACCTTCCTCCTCTGAAGTGAAGTTCTCCGTCAGCGTCGGTTTTAATACCTGCCGTTCCTTTCAGAACATCTTCAACCTGCGTAACCGCGAGAGTCGCAATATTTCCCATGTCAACAGACCTTACAGATGTGGTCACATCTTTTTCCACTTTCTGCTCCATGACCACTTCGGCAACGATCTCCTGAAGCTCTATGACCTCTGAAGACATTTTGAAATTCTGAGTTGTGGTCAAACCTACTCTGACTTTCACTTCTTTTGCTTCTTTTGGCGCATAACCCACAAATTCGGCCTTAAGGGTGTATGTGCCCGCCCTGACGCCGATAATGTAGTAGTACCCGTCCTCATCAGCCTCAGCTCCCCATGTTGTTCCAACAACAACAATGTTCGCTCCGGGCAAAGGGTCTCCCTGCTCGTCAAGGACTACACCCTTGATCTTTCCGGTCGTTTGAGAGAACAGGACTGTTGCGAATAGGGTGATCATCATTAAGACGATACTTCTTTTCATAACTCACTCCATCGTTATTTTTAATAGGTTTTCTGCATAACTCCATGCCCGCCGTTTGCAGTTTCCACGCGGGTCACTGCATAATATATGTTTATAATATTAAAATCGCAAATCAAAATATTTTTTTTTTCAATGATCGTTTTTTATACCGGTATTGATTTTAACGGGCTTTTGCGTTATCTTAACCTGTGTTTTGACCAGTTATTAACAAGCGGAGCCTGCATAATGAGAGGAAATATGAAAATAAAAATAACGGCGGTTGCATTTTGTATTCTAATTTTCGAACTGATGTCACAGGAAAAGGGTATAAGAAGATCTGTATCGGACGACAGAACCGGACAGGTGTTCAATAATTTCAGAACTGATTCGACAGAGGCGGTATTTTCACAGATCCTCGCCCCGAATGAGTTCTTGTACGACAGCCCGAAAAATAATGCTGAAGCTGTTTATACTCTTGATAAAGATGTATTTGTTGAGGTAGCGGACGATACGGGCGGGAGTTTCATAAAGATCAGAGTGTTGGATAAGTTCCACGGAATTATTGAGGGATGGGTAAGGTCGAAAGCACTGAAGAGAGACAGGTATTTCGGAAGGCCTTTCGGAACTTCCGCAAAACTTTCGAAAAATCTTGCTCTTGACCTCAAAATAAACCCTCACTGGGTTAAGACCGGGCAGGCGACGGTATTCTCGGACAGCTCCCTTGCATCTCCCTCAGCATTACTAAAGACCGGCGACGTTGTCTATGTGGACAAATTTTATAAGGACAGCATCCGGGCGGTTTATTTTAATATTTCAGGGACAGACCTGTCTCACGGTTTTATACATGTATCAGATATTTCAGAACTTGCGTTGCTCAGCGGGGCGTCTTCCGACACCGGATCGCTTTTTAAAAAATATGATCCGATACTTCTGAGGAACGATATCGACAGGGCGGGTTTCGTCTCATACAAAGGCATCACTTTTAAAAATACAGCCGCAACAGAGTTCACTGAAGACAAATTATGCAGAGAAAGGTCGGCGGACACTCTTTTTTACAGATCTACGCTGAGTTCCGACCCGACAGATATCCGGAAAAGGACTGAAGTGAGGAACAGCAATGAAAGGCCTTTCATTGCGATGTACAGATTCCTGCCTGACGAAACCATCTTTACAAGCATGGACTCTGTAAAATGCAAAGTACTTGAGATAGTATCAGTCCCCCGAAGCGCAAAGATAGTATTGAACGGCATCGAGGAGTCGTCTGTTTCCAATTCCATAACAAAACTATATATATCTTCTCTTGAAAAATTCGGGATGGACATTGTCTTCCAGAGGGAGACAAACGAGTACACATTCAGCTACAAAAAAGATCTCAGCGGAACGGTGTTCGACACACAAACAGATTCGGAAAAAACGCTTAAGAGGCTGATAGCTTTCAGGAAACATTAGATATCCTGCTCTTTCTCAGCACAAATAATACCGAGAAAATCACAGGGACAGTCATAAAACATGCGAATGTCCGGTCGGATAACAGAATGCTGTCCTGGGGCAAATCCCCTCGTTTGAGCATGAACATTATCAGAACAGAATAGAAATTGTTGGTAAAATGCATTATTACCGCAGGTATAATTGACCCTGAAGAAACTGTCAGAAGTCCCATCAGCACGCCCAGAACACCCGTCTCGAACATTGTAAATATGTTAAGATGCATCGCGCCGAACATCAGGCCGGTTACAAAAATTAGAGCTGTCTTTGAATATTTACTTTCCATCATCTCAAAAAATACTCCTCTGAAAGTGAACTCTTCGAATACGGCAGGGAGCACAGCGATGAGAAAAATGGCGGATACTATACTCAGTTCGCCGATTTTTGTGGTCATAATATCGGTATCTTTAATAATGTCCGGGACGGGAAATATTTCAAGAAGCTGCTCTGAGACAAGAGTTATTGGATACCTTGAGGTGAGACCCAGTACAACAGAGGCAGGAATGAAATATACCGGAAATTTTCTTATTTTCAGTACATCGGAGAAAGGTTGATTTATCAGCATTTTCATTATCAGAACGAACCCGCCAAGTATCAGTACCTGTGAATAAATAAGCCCGGATACAATATCTTTACCCTGCAGGTATCCTCCGACAAGCATATAGGATACAACCAGTACTCCGAAGACCGTGAAAGACGCGCCTCTAGAAAAACCTTTCCTCGCTATGTCCATATCCGTGTTCTTTTCCAGAATGTCTTCACCGTTGAGATAGCCTGATGAACTTTTAATTACCGCTGACGAATATAAAATGTTGAGAAATATAACCATAACCGAATTGAAAAGCTCTATATCACCCCTGATCAGCGATTTGATCAATCCTGCTGTATTCACTACGGGGATCAGAAGAAGTCCTCTTTTTATTTCAATACTTTCGAAAGTCCCCATCATGCCCAGTATAAGATATGTTATCATGACCGGAAGAAAAACAAGCTGTCCCGAAGAGGACGACTTGAGCCTGCATGAGACGAACACTGAAACCGAGGAGATAAAAAGCGACAGCGTCAGCAGAAGAGGTATCAGTACCGAGATCTGATCCGCGTCAAGAATAATATTAAAGCTCATCGAACCTGTAAGTTTACCGTAGAAAAAGAATGAAACGAGTTCGAGCGCGGACATTATCAGGCCCGCGATCATGACTATGCTCATTTTGCCGTAAATAATATCCTTACGGTTCATCCCTGACGATAGAAGGGATTCCAGAGTGTTATTGTCTTTCTCACCCAATATAACATAATTAGAAATAACGAATGTACCCAGAACGAGAACTATTATTATCGTTAAAGGCAGAACTCCCGAGTTCTGAGAATTTACCATTTCCCTTTCTGTCGCCGTGTTCCTGATCTCCGGAACGGAAGACAGAAAATATTCTTCTACACCTATCTCTTCATATCTCTGCCCGGCTATCACTTTCCTGAGCTCGCTCAACCTCTTCTTAAAAGCTCCCGCCTGAATGTTCTGCCTGTCTTTCTTCGATGAGTAATTTATGATAACGGTCCCGGCCGAGTCGCTCGCAATAGAAGTCAGTACGGCGGGATATATACTGAGCAGAGAATCGATGCTTGAACCTTCTCTCGCATAAACTACGGTAAAAATACTGTCACTTTCCAGGCCGGACAATATCTGTTTCAAAAAAGATCCGTCATAAGAAACTATTTCTGTTTTTTCCTCAAAT
The DNA here is from genome assembly GCA_964648295.1 of uncultured Bacteroidia bacterium. Classification (GTDB taxonomy): domain Bacteria; phylum UBA4055; class UBA4055; order UBA4055; family UBA4055; genus UBA4055. Next base: position 81,269 of record CAZYNH010000010.1, read on the forward strand.
ATCTTTTCGATCCTCGATGCTACAGCTTTAGTGAGAACACCGTTTATAAGAGGAAATATTACCAGCGGCAGTACAAACACAAGAATTATAGTTTTCTTGTCCCTCAACAGCTGCTTTATTTCATATTTTAGTATTTTTTTCATCTTCATTCCCGGCTACCGGTTGAATTATAATTTTTTATTTCCCAAATATCAATTGTTTTGTTAAATTACAGGGCGTTTAAAACAAGGGTAAAAATGGAAGCCTCAAAACCCGGGGACGGCGGGTTGTTCATATTTCTTCCGGACGGGATTTCATCAAGGATCCAGTCCTGGCACAGTCAGTTCAAGGAGTATATAAAGATGCCCAAACCTCATCTGACGCTCATGTATCCGCCGTACATCAGAAGGGACGACTGGCTAAAATACAGGCCTGAAGTGGTAAAAAGCGTAAGGAACATCGCACCATTCGAAATTGAATTTACAAGAACCGGTTATTTCAAAGACCCGTATTTTTTATACATAGCTCCGGACAGAACCGAAGAGCTAAGTCTGCTGAACACATATCTGTCCGCCATATGCCCTGAAAATATTCAGGGATTGAATCTTGAGCCCTTCATACCCCACGCTTCCATAGGGACTTTTCCAACGGAGGAATCAACTTTGTATGCCCGGAAACAGCTTGAGTCCTTTATGAGCGCGACAGATCTGAAATTTACAGTCCGCGAGATCTTTTATACCGTTCTTGACACGGACATCAGGTGGAAGATCCACGATATTATTTCTCTTGGAAGGAACAAATGATTATTCTCGGGATCGAATCATCCTGCGACGACACTTCGGTTTCCGTTCTAAAGGACGGAAAGATACTTTCAGTCGCGACAAATACCCAGCTGGAGCATATCGGGTTCGGCGGCGTGATACCTGAGATCGCGTCAAGAGCGCATCTTAAGTTTTTCCCGGCCGTTCTTGAAAAAGCCCTTAGAGACGCCGGAATAAAAAAAGAAGACATTGACGCTGTCGGGGTCACTTACGGGCCGGGGCTGGTAGGATGCCTTCTTGTAGGCGTAAATTTCGCTAAAGGCCTGGCTTTTTCGCTTTCCGTACCTGTTGTGCCGGTCAATCATATAGAGGCTCATATCTCGGCGAACTTCATTGAGCACCCGGACATTAACTACCCGTTCATTGTTCTCGTTGTGTCCGGAGGCCATACGGAGCTCATTTTTGTTCCCGAATACGGCAGATATGAGCTTATAGGCAAAACGCTGGATGACGCCGCCGGTGAATGTATCGACAAAGTCTCAAAGATGCTGGGACTGGGATTCCCGGGAGGAAGGATAATTGACGAACTTTCCGCAAAGGGAGACAGCAGCTTCATCAGGTTCCCCAGAGGCATGAAAAACAGCCTCGATTTCAGCTTCAGCGGGCTTAAAACAGCCGTGAAGTATTATATTGAAAAGCAGAACCCGGGTTTTTTAAGCGCGAATATGAACAACATAGCGGCATCTTTCCTTGATTCCGTAACGGATTCTCTTACCGAAAAGCTTTTCAGGGCTGTCAGAGAGTACAAAGTTACTACTGTTCTTCTTGCGGGCGGGGTTTCGGCTAATTCGGTTCTGAGAAAAAAAGTTTCTGATTTTGCATTGAAGAAAAAAATTAAATTCCATTATCCTTCCCCAAAATACTGCACCGACAACGCCGCCATGGTTGCAATGACCGCATACCTTAAGATCTTAGTATCGGGAAAAGAAGCTTACCTTTCCGGGCACGAACTCGATGCGGTCCCATTTTTAAAGCTTTCTGAAAAAATATAAAATTTTCCGATAGATTTTTAACAATTTATTCCGTATATTTTACGCGGCGGTACATTAATCCTCCCCCTATTATTGAACTGCCGTGTAAAAGCGCCCTCGCGGCGCTTTTTACATTTGACAATATGACCTTGTATAACTATATTGACACAAAAAACGGAGCGTCAGATACAATGGACAGGAAGGCGATTATCGAAAATATTGAAGAACTGAAGAAAAAGAAGAACGCGGTCATTCTCGCCCATTCTTACCAGGACGCGGAAGTAAGGGAAGTCGCCGATTTTACCGGCGATTCATTAGAACTTTCAAGGCGGGCCGCTTCCACCGATGCGGACATGATCGTGTTCTGCGGCGTGGATTTTATGGCCGAAAGCGCGAAGATACTCTCCCCGGACAAAAAGGTACTCCTGCCCGCTCCGGAGGCCAAGTGTCCCATGGCCGGGATGGTGGATGCCGAAGGCCTCAGAGAATTGAAAAGAAAACACCCTGACGCCGTTGTGATAACCTACATTAACTCTCCCGCTGAAGTCAAGGCCGAAAGCGACTGCATCTGCACTTCATCGAACGCCGTCAGGATAGTAGAACATTATAAGAACAGAAAGATAATATTCACGCCGGACAAGAACCTTGGAGCGTACTGCAGAGAAAAAACAGGCGCGGAAATGATAATCTGGAACGGACACTGTTATGTTCATGACGAGTTCAGCATCGGCGACATATATATTGCCAAACACGAACATCCGGGATGCATCCTCCTTGTTCATCCCGAATCCCCCGCCGAGGTTCTCGAACAGGCTGATTATATAGGTTCAACATCACAGATAATAAATTTTGTCGTAAACAATATAGCCAGCATGAACGAAGATGCCGGCGTAATTATCGGCACCGAAATCGAAATAGCAAAGATGCTGCTGCAGCGGTTCCCTGAAAAAAGGATATATCCACTCGCCGACCATGCGGTCTGCCTCCAGATGAAAAAAACCGGACTTGAAGATGTATATAATTCACTGATAAACGAGGAAGAGGAGATATTCGTCTCCGAAGAGGTCAGATCAAAAGCTCTGACCGCGCTGAACAAAATGCTTGAATTAAGTAAATAAACGGCCCTGTCATGATCGAAATGAACGAAGACAATCCCAAAAAACGAGACATCGAAACAATTGTCGGCATTCTTAAGAACGGCGGCGTGATAATATATCCAACCGATACCGGCTATGCTTTCGGATGCGACCTGTTCAATAAGAAAGGTTTTGAAAAATTACTCCTTGTGAAAAAAGTCGATAAAAAGAAAACCTTTTCTTTTGTCTGCAACAACTTCAGCCAGATGAGCGAATATTCTGAATGTCAGAACGAATATTTTAAGCTGATAAGACAACTGCTCCCCGGCCCCTATACTTTCATAATGAAAGCCCTGAATTCAGTTTCTAAAACAGTTTCCGGGGAAAAGAAAAAAGTCGGGATCAGGATTCCGTTGAACAATATAGACCGCGCGATAGTAGAAGGATTGGGCAACCCCCTGATAAGTTCGAGCCTCAATAAATATTCTGATGTCTGCGATAAGGGGCTAAAGCCTCTTTCAGATCCGTCGGAAATTGAAAGAATTTACGGAAGGCAGGTTGACGAGATAATAGCCTGCGGAACCATCGAACCCGAGTTCTCCACAGTGATAGACATAACCGGGGATGAAATTGAAATAATAAGAGAAGGAAAAGGACCCACAGATATTTTTTTTTCGGAATGATATGATAAAAAATACAGCCATAATATTGTTTGTAATGATCAGTTCGCTTTCCGGCAGTGGAAAGTATGCCGGCGAGTTCATAAGCGGTGGAGTTGACGCTCGAAGCCTGTCTCTGGGGAATATGATACTTACTTCGTTTTATAACTCCTCGGCCGCATATTTCAACCCCTCATTCCTTCCCGAAATGGAATTCAGCGGAATTGTCCTGTCGCACAGCGAAAGGTTCGGGGGGATTGTACAGCAGGAATTCGGGGCCTATAGTACGAAGTATAAGGGTTATGATATCGGCACGGCTTTTATCTGGATAAATGTTGACGGGATAATACTCACAAGACTGCAGAATGAAAATGAAGCGGTAAGCCCGGACAACAGGATCATACCCGACGGCACCGTTTCCGACAACGAATTCGCTCTGTTTTTGAGCATGGGGAAAAAATTTAACGAAAAAATGAACTGGGGCGCCGGGACAAAGATACTTTTCAAGACCTTTGAACAGGAATCAGCTTCCGGAATAGGCTTTGATGTCTCCGCGCTATACAGTGGCCCATACAACATCATAATGGGATTGAAGATCCAGGACATAACTACTTCCGCGCTCTTCTGGACTACCGGCAAGAATGAATTCGTCAGCCCGTCAGTCCTCTTCGGTGCAGAATACAACGGGAGACTTGAATATTTTTTAGCGGATTACAAGGCCATCTGCGGAACAAAGATAAGGACGGAGAATTACTCAGAATATTCGTTCGCCGCGCTTGGACCGGCCGACATTTCATTATCCGCCGGACTGGAGCTTAAGTTCCGGAATGTTTTTGTAAGAGGCGGCTATAACACCGATGACACATGGTCGGCGGGAAGCGGCCTTAATATCTACAATTTTACCATTGACTACGCTTTCAGGCCTGATTTCGAGGATCTTGGAAATACGCACAAAGCAAGCGTTTCATATTTCTGGAAATAACCGATGGACAGGGGAAAGGTAATAAGGATCTCCGGGGAATTCGCTTTTATTGAGATGGAACTGAATGAATCGTGCAGTTCATGCTCAAATAAAGGCGTCTGCATGGCGGGTGGCAGGCCGGCCGAACTGAAGGTAGAGAACACTGGAGAGCTTAAGGAAGGCGATATTGTAGAGATCGATCTGGCGCCGAAGGCTAAACTGACAGCGGGTTTCTTACTTTTTATTTTTCCTATAATTACGATCATTTTGTTTTATTATCTGGCTTTCTCGATCTATAGCACTGAAAAGGCAGGTATACTTGGCGCTTTGACGGGACTGGCGTCCGGAGTCGCTGCGGTTTACGGCGTAAACAGGACTGTCTCAAATAACCGGTATTTCAAACCCCGCTCTATCAGAAAGATAATAAAATGATGTCTTATCTGCTTATAATCAGGCCCCTGAATCTGTTCATAACCGCTGTTTCTTCAGCCGCGGCTTATTTCATTGTCGCCCCGGACCCGGATCACAGGATACTTTTTCTTATTATCATGTCAACTGTTCTCACAGCGGGCGCAGGCAATATCATAAACGATATTATCGATATTGATATTGACATAATAAACAAGCCTGAAAGGCCGCTGCCGTCAAAAAGCCTGAAAGTATCATCGGCATATTTTCTTTATCTTGTCCTTGCCGGGGCGTCTTTATCCGCCGGTTTTTTACTGGGATATCATTCATTCGCGGCGGTCGTTCTGGTCAATATAATACTGCTCTCTTATACAGTATTTCTGAAAAGGCGGCCTTTCTGGGGAAATTTCGTTGTCGCTTTCCTGGGCGGATACCTGTTCTATTTCTGCTCTATCACGACCGGCAATTTTGAAAAGATACTGCCTCTATCTGTGTCCGCGTTCCTGTTCCATTTTATAAGAGAGATAATCAAAGACATAGCCGATATCAGAGGAGATAAGCACCGGAAAGCCAATACAATGGCTATAAAACTTGGCGTCTGCCGTACTGTATCCCACGTAAAATTACTTCTTACAACTCTCGTCTTCTATCTTGTTTCGCTAATGGTTTCCGGCGGTTATAACCTGTATTTTTCACTAATAATACTTTTTTCCGTATTTCCGGTAATAATCTATATTATGCGGTCACTTTTTAAAGAACCGTCGGAAGTGAACTTTGAACGGTTGAGCCTTATTATGAAAACCGACATGATATTCGGCATCCTGGCATTCTATTTCGGCATGATATAAAAAAAGGACCCTTTGAGGGCCCTTTTCAGTCCGTACGGCCTTAGCCGTGTCTGAACTAGAAGAGGTGATGTCTTATCTTAGGAAAGCTGTTCCTGAAGTCGTATTTGATCTTTACATCCAGTATTTCTTTTACTTCATCGGCCGTCAGGTGTTTGCTTTCGAACTCTTCGGCTATCTGCGTGATCTTATCTATCTTCATTTTATACTCCTTTCTTTTGAGTTTGGTCTGTTTTCAACTGAAATATACTTAAAATAACATCGCCGTCAAACATTACTCCGACGAAATGTATTAAACAATGTATGAAATGAAGATAATTATCCTCTTAACTGACTGTCTATGAAATATGCTGCTTTTTTACCTGCCGCGACCGCTTTTATAGCATCGTCCGGGCCGGTCTGGCAATCTCCGCCGGCAAAGACCTTTTCGTTCGATCTTAAAGTATCGGAATTAACTTCAAGAGTTCCCCACCTCGTGACTTTCAGGCCGAGTGTTTCCGAAAACTCAGGCTCTACTTTCTGCCCGATGGCCATTATGCAGACATCCGCTTCTATGTCGAATTCCGAGCCTTCTTTTGGCACCGGGCTTCTTCTTCCGCTTTTGTCAGGTTCGCCTAGTTCCATCCTCAGGCACTGTATCTTCAGTCTGCCCGAAGGTGTTTTTTCTATTTTGACGGGAGTTGCGAGGATATTGAGTTCGGCACCCTCTTCTTTAGCCTCCCTTATCTCTTCCCTGTTGGCAGGCATCTCGACCTCGGTCCTTCTGTAAAGTATCTTCGCTTCAGCTCCCAGCCTGATAGACGAACGGGTGGCATCCATGGCCGTATTTCCACCGCCAACTATAACCGCTGTTTTTCCCACATACGGTCTTTCGCCCTTAGAGACTTTTTCCAGAAATTCCACCCCTGAATAAATGCCTTCGGTATCCATTCCCTGAATAGGCATATCGCTGCCTATCTGAGCACCTGCCGCGATAAAAACCGCATCGTTATCCTTGTGAAGCTGTTCGAAAGATATATCTTTGCCGATCTTAACATTGAATTTTACATTCACGCCCTGACCGAGAATAAAATCTATCTCGCGCTGAAGAACATCGGAGGGCAGCCTGTAATCCGGGATACCCCATTTGAGCATACCGCCGAGCTTATCGTGCTGTTCGTATATCGTTACGGAGTGGCCGAATCTTCTCAGGTAGAAAGCCGCGGTCAGACCAGCCGGACCTCCGCCGATTATTCCTACCCTGCGGTTGGTTTGAGGCACAGGTTCAAGATCTGTTATCTCGCCTTTTCTCCTGTATGTCTTATCCCCGATATATCTTTTCAATGACCTAATAGCGACTGGTTTTCCGTTATGACCGACCGCGCATACATCCTCGCATTTGGCCGTACAGATCCTTCCGCAGGCTTCGAGCATCGGATTGGTCTCGAACATTATACGCAGACCTTCATCAAAATCCTTATCCTTGATAGCGTGAATGTATTTCGGAACATCCATGTGAGTCGGACATGCCTGTACGCAGATCCCGCACTCCAGGCAACGGCCGGCTTCGGTCTCAGCTTCTTCGTCGGTAAAGCCCATTGCGTATTCGTCGAAATTTTTCTTACGTAATTCCGGCTTTTTTTCCTCCATGTGTGTTCTTTCGGGATCTACAAGCCACGCTTCATCCGTCCGTTTATAACCCTTGTCGGACTTATCCCATTTTTTCGCATCGACGCCGGGAATATATCTATAATCGTCCGAATTCTCGGAGATCCAAATATAATCATTTGACATTCCGAGCGAACCTGTCGGGCAGATATCCACGCACAGAGCGCACCAGCAGCATCTTCCGTAGTCAATTAACGGCCTTAATCCGCTGTCGCCGGGTTTCGGTCCTCTGCCGGCAACTTCCACAAGATCAATTGACGCGTTCTGGCAAATTTCTTCGCACGATCCGCAGCCTATACATTTTTCGACATCGTTGGTGTGAAATCCGCGGTAAAGAGGAGCGCCTTCCCTTTCCGTTAAAGGTTTTACGATCGTATCCGGCTTTTCAAAAGCTCTCTTCCATGCGTTAAAAGGGGATATTACATCTTTTAAGCTCATTATTACCTCTCTATTTCGGGGGGATAAGTTTGAAGCGAGACCATAATGCCGAAAATATCCGCATTGGTGTTGCCTTCCGCAAGTTTTTCCAACAGCGACATCGCATGAGTGTGACTCGGACCTTTAACATGGACTCTTCTCGGATATTCCGTGCCGTCGGTTACCATATAATAACCGTACTCTCCCCTGCCTGATTCCGCTCTGACATAAGTTTCTCCGGCCGGGATCTTCCAGTGCAGAATGTCGGGAATGTGCGTTCTGACGGGGCCGTGCTTCGGCATTTTCGCAAGTATCTGCCTGATAAGATTAATTGAAAGGTGGCACTCCTGAAGCCTCAAGAACGTTCTTTCGTAAACATCTCCCGCCGTACCGGTAGTTACTTCAAAATCGAGCTGATCATAGATCAGGTACGGATGGTCTTTTCTGACATCGTTTTTTACGCCCGATGCTCTCGCAGTCGTGCCGTTGATACCGAATGGTTCTATCCAGTCTTTTGGAATAACCGCCAGGCCTTTCGATCTCGATTTGAAAACCGCATTGTTGAACATCACTTTTTCTACATCCGACAGCACTTTTTCGATCTTTACGAGAGTTTTTTCCAGCCTTCCTTCAAATCCTTCGGGAATTTCGTACCTGACGCCGCCGGGAATTATGTACATGTGATATATCCTGCCGCCTGTAAGCTCCTCGAACGAGTCTAACAGAAAATCCCTGTGCGCGACCGTCCACTGCCCTATCGTACCCAGTCCGAATGAACCTGCCTGACCCCCGAGTCCCATCACAGTTGCTCCTAGCCTCGCCATTTCGAGCGTAAGCGCTCTGATCCATTTCGCTCTTTCGGGTATCTCTATTCCTGAAAGCTCCTCTGTCGCAGCGGCAAAAAGATATTCGTTAGTATCGGGCTCGGGTACGCATATCCTGCACACGATCGGAAAGCAGTTTATGAACTTTCTTCGCTCCATCAATTTCTCAAATCCTCTGTGCAGATAGCCGACATGGGTCCTGAGCCATTTGATCTCATCGCCTTCCAGAAGTATCTCGAGGCTCATATTGCCCGTCACGCCCGGATGCTGGGGGCCCTGCCATATCTTTACAAATTTGCCGGATCTTGGATCATATTCTTGTGTTTCATTCCATATCGGTTTCATATTATTCGCCCGATTTATTTTTTCTTACTGTTTTCGCTATGCCTTTTTTCACTTCCGCCTCGACTGAATACATTTTTTCTTCCATGTGGGCTACATTATCCTTTGTATATCTGCCCGGACGCGGAAAATAAGTCTCTTCCGAATATTTTTTCGTGTCGAATTCTTTTCTCATCGGCGGAATTCCCCTCCAGCCTTCAAGAGCGAACGGTTCATCTACTCTCGGACAGCCGGGAAAGTCAATACCGAACATTTCTCTGATCTCCCTTTCGTAAACTCTCGCGCCTGCCCAAAGGTTGTTTATGCTGACCATGGACGGATTTTTTCTGTCTATATAAGTTTTTACGCTCACATCTGTCTTATTCGAATAATTATGGAGGTGATAAATCAACTCGAATTTGTCTTTTTCGATCCAGTCCACGGCCGACATCAGAGTAAGATGACCGTAGCCCTCGAATTCTTTAAGGTACAGCACGCATCCTTCGATATCCTTTTTTTCGACTGTCAGAAACACATGCCCCGTTCTGCTGGCATGAACATCTTTCGCGCCGAATTTCTGCTTAAGTCTTTCTATGAGTTTATCCATTTTCCGCCTCTACCAGTTATAATCGGGCATGTCCCAGTCGGTTATTATCTTTTTCTGATTGGCCTTGTACCAGTCGAAATTCTTCGCATATTCGTTCGCGCCTTCGGCCCTGCCTTCCTTTATCCTCTTTTTGAGTTCGTCGAACCCTGCGATCAGCGCTTCCGGTCTGGGCATACAGCCCGCCACATACACATCCACCGGTATATAATGGTCGAGCCTGTTAATCGTGTTATAGCTGTCCCAGTACATCCCGCCGTTTATCGTACAGCTCCCCAGCCCTATGACGAATTTGGGGTTCTGCATCTGCTCATAGCTTCGGACTATCCTTTTCAGGGTTTTAACAGATACATATCCGCTGATGATGAACAGGTTCGACTGCCTCGGCGTAGGCCTCGGCGCGATTCCGAACCTCGAAATATCGTAACGGGCAGTATATAAAGGACGCATTTCTATTGATCCGCAGCCTGTCCCGAATGCGAGAAGCCAGAGCGAATTAGCCTGAGCCCAGTCGTAGAACTTCTGAATGATATTGTTCATCCTCGGAACTTCTTTCGGCCTTTCCGTGCAGAAAAGCTCGGGATCGGCGAAGAATTTTTCATTTTTATTTTCTGACATCGAAAGCTCCGTTTTAAAATGTATAGATCAGCACTGCTATAACTCCGGTAACGGTCGGGATCCTGATAAACCAGCGGATCGAGTTTTCCAGCGTGAACCTCGGATTGACCGCGCCCACGAATACGCAAAGGAAATAAAGAAGAAAAGTTTTAAGCACAAGAACGGGGATGTTCGTTGCCCCTCCAAAGAAGAGGTTCATGAAAAGAATCAGCTTCGCCGAGGCGAAAAATGCCCTGTTCGCCTGCATATAGCCCAGAAAATTCGAGTTGTATTCCGTAGGGGGGCCGACAGGGATCTCCTGCGGAGCGAGGTGAAGGTTAAAGGGCGCCTGCATCATCATGCCTAGAAAAGCCATCATCCCTGCCAGGGTCGCGACCGGATTAGTTATCATAGTCCAGTTCATGAAGCCGCCCTGCTGAGCGGCTACGATCTCGGTTATCGACAGTGTCTTATACTGTGCGGCGACGGCTATTACTGAAAGAGCGAAGGGGACTTCAGATACCGACACCTGCGAAAGCCCTCTCATAATGCCCATGGGTGAATATGGATGACCCGATTCCGCCGCGCCCAGGGCCATGCCGAGCATACCAAAAAAGATGAAATAGATCACTAGAAGCAGATCGCCTGAAAAACTGAAGTTCTGCATCCACGCGCTTCCGTAAACGACCGGCATGAACAGGAACAATCCGATACCGCCCGCGAACCTGAAAACAGGCCCGAGCCAGAACATTATCCCGTGCGAAACGGCAGTACGAACACCCATCACTTTCACAAGGTTGATATACGGCTGCCACACGGGAGGGCCGAACCTTCCCTGTACCCTGCCGATGATCTTATACATCACTCCGCCCAGAAGCATTCCGTAGTTGAAGATGATGAACATTGAAAAGAACGCATAAATAAGAGTTGTCCAGAAGTTTTCCATTAGTTGACTCCCACTGTTATAAGAAATAGAACAGCCGCGAAAAGTATAATGTGGAAAATATAGGTCTGTCCGTTGCCCGTATAGATCTTTCTAAGCGAATCCGAGACCGCGAGGGCTGATTCCGTCACACCGTCCCAGAACCTTACCGCATAAGGCCTGACCATCCATCCCATCGCCCGTCTGTAAGGTCTGAAAAACTCATAAGCGAAGTGCGTAAGTTCGGGAGTTTCAGGTTTTTCCGCCGCGAATACAATGTTGAACTGCTTTACTTTCTGTATCTTTGGCAGTTTGATAAAGAGACCCGCGGCGAGAACAACGAAAATTACGCCTACGATCGTCATGATAACTGTCGCGTTCCAGTAGCCGAGGGAGCTTGAAACTGTATCGCCGTTCCATTCGAGGCTTCTGCCGAATAAAGGTTCAATTATAACCGATATTCTGCCAATGAGCAGTTTCGGGAAGATCGAAAAAAGAAATATCACCATTATGAATATATACTGAGGAACGAGAAACCATGCAGACGCTTCTTTAACATTCCTGAATTCATTTTTGGGTTGGCCGAGAAAGATCGAGTGGATGAGCCTGAAGCAGTACAGAAAAGCTACCGTACTTGCAAAAAAAACGACTCCTGTCTGGAGGTACCAGCCTTTTTCTATAAGAGCGTTATACATAAGCCATTTCGCTCCGAAACCTGTAAGAGGCGGAACACCGGAGATCGCTATTATGCCGAACATTACTGCTGTGAACGACCACGGCATTTTCTTTATAAGCCCGCCCATTTTATACATTTCCGAAGTTCCTGTGCGGAAAATCACTCCCGCTATCGCGAGAAAAAGAACGCCTTTTATAAGAAAATGATTTACAGTCTGGAAAAGCGCTGCCGTCCAGCCCAGAGAAGACATCATTGCGAGGCCGAGGATTATGTAACCGACCTGACCCATGCTTGAATATGCGAGAAGTCTTTTGGCGTCCTCTTCATAAATAGCCATCATGGCTCCCATAAGCGCAGTCAGAGCCCCTATCCACCCCAGAATGTAGGCGATATCGAAATGTCCCGCAGCGGGAACGCCCATCACAAGCAATAGAATGATAAAACCGAAGATGCCGGCCTTGGAAAGAAGCGCGGAAAGGAAGGCGGAAACATCATCCTCCGCTTTGGCATAAGATCCGGCCACCCACAAATGGACGCCGAGAGCAGCGCTTTTAACAAGAAAACCTGCCGCTATCAAAATGAAAGAAATCGTTTTGTACTTATCCGCAAGAGCGAACACCTCGAAACCGAATCTCATCGGATAGGAATTGAATGCGTAACCGAACCCGACAAGGATCAAAAATGCTCCGGCAAGCGAAAAAATCGCATATCTGAATGATTCCTCCCTCGATCCCGCGCCCCTGTGTATCAGGAAATAAGATGAAAGCGTCATTATTTCCCATGATATGAAGAAATGCAGAAGGTCTGTCGAATTTGCAAGAGCGACTAGAGAACCTGTCATAAGCGTAAGCAGCATAAAAAAGTGATGGGACTTCTTCTTTCTGTTCATAGCCGCTACCGTCAGTACGGCACCGCCCGACAAAAATATCACATTGAAAAATTGAGTGAAACCTCCCTGAAGAGGAAGAAAATACCATGCGTAAACAGCCATTGCGGCGATCGAAAGGGCGCCCTTGAGTTTTTCCGGAAGCATATAGAGGTAGAGAAAAGCCAGCCCGAGAGTGAATGGAAGATAGAAAGAGAGGTCGTTTTTGTTGTTTGTATAGAAATAATATGCGCTGAGTACAGTAAAAGTCACTGATAAGATCTGAATGCCGAGCATTTTATAGGAATTGTATTCGATTATGTCCTTCTTATAGTTTCTATCCATCGTATAGCCCAGCCATTTAAGCATATAAACAGCCTCGAACAATGATCCTGCGGCAATTATCCACACTATAAAAAAGTCAGAATTCGCCGACATGGACATGACCATATTCCATTTTCCCCAGAAACCCGGGAACGGAGGCATTCCGATAAGGGCTATAACCATGATCGTAAATATTCTGTGCAGGACTTTATTCTCGCGCAGGATTCCCCATTCCGAAATGTGAGCTTTCTTAACCAGTCCGGTCACCCAGAAAAGCGCCATCTTGGCGAAAAAGTGGTTGAAAAGGAGAGGCAGAATGATTATGTACAGAAGCTGTCTGTCACTACCTGTTTTAATAACCCATGCCGACGCCGCTATTACGAGTCCCATTTGCGCGACCGATGAATATCCGAGCATTCTCCTTGGGGCAGTCTGCTTCATTCCCAGCAGGTTCGAGAAGAAAAATGTGGAAATACCTACGGCGAGGGCGGTGTTTAAAAGATCCGGCGGGAATATCGGGAGCGATTTGTAGAGAGCGAAAAACACTGCCGTAGTCCCGACAGCGGCGCTGAGACCTGTAAACCCCGGTTTCACTCCGTCGTAAAAGTCTAAAGCCCATCCGTTCGCCGGGAACTGTTTGGTCTCGATAAGGAATGATATAAGTATCAAAAAAGATCCGGCTGTAAATAATTTCACATTCGTAACCGCCCCTGCTGATGCTGATATTCCATCAATGTTCAGAGTGCCTGTCAGCGAATAAACTATAATGATGCCGAGAAGAAGAAAGACCGATGCCAGCCCGCCTGCAAGCATATACTTGAATCCTGCGGAAAGAGAACTTACCGACCTGTCCAGGGCGCCTAGCGAATATGTTGATATGGCTACTATTTCCAAAAATACGAAAATGTTGAACATGTCGCGCGTCATTATCAGGCCGTTCAATCCCATTATCAGCAGAAGATAAAGCACCATAGCCTTATAGCCTGTCTCAAAGATCGGTTTCGTCATATAGATCGCTCCTGCGACAGCCGCAAAATTGATGCTGACGATCAGAACGGATTCGATCAGTCCGATCTGAAAATTTATTGAAAGAGGCGGATTGATTCCGGCCGTGAAGAACTGCTGACTTTCGCAGCCTCTTATCACAAAATGCCAGAACCACTGATAGCTTACCGCGAAAACCGACAAAAGTCCGACATAAAATACTGCTCCCGAGACCTTATTTCCCGTTTTACCGAAAGAAGGAAGCAGGAAACCTAAAAACAGAAGGATGGCGATTATAAATATGGGATTTACCATTTTAAGTCCTTGTAATCGGTTATATTCAATGATCTTCCCTTTTTGTAAAGCTTTATAACAAAAGTCAGGGCTAGGGCGTTAACGGCCACTCCTATCACGATAGCGGTAAGAACGAGAGCCTGAGGGACAGGATCTACTATCATTTTAACGGCGTCTTTTACGGGTACCGCGCCATCAAGGATCGGAGCTGTCCTACCGCCGATATATCCGAAGCCGACCATAATAAGCTGAACCCCGGTTTCGACTATCGCCAGGCCCAGGATAATTTTTATCATATTCTTCTGAGTGAGCATTCCCCAGAGACCGATCAGTATAAGGAGAAAGCCAATAATGTAAACATTTGTCATTATTTTCCCTCCTTCAAGTTATCTATAATACCCGCGAGTTCGGTGCCTACTTTAAGGCCTATGAAAGTGTATATGAGAGGTATGGCCCCCGCGCTTAATATCCGACCGAACTCCCCTAAAGGCAGAATCCTGTTGTCGAGAAAATTATCCGTGCCGAGAAGAAGAATGCCGATAACGCCAATAAGAACATAGAATACGCCGGAAAAAGACTCGATAAATCCGAATATTGTATGATTGATCTTATAATTTATATCGGACAGGAAAAGCAGAAGAACGGATGAGGCAATGACAGCACCGCCCTGAAAACCACCCCCCGGAGAAAGATGCCCGTTGATGAAGATATATACGCCGAACATAACCATAACAGGCACAAGAAGATTTGTTCCGGTTCTCAAAAGTTCGCTTGACTGTCTTTTTGGATCATCCGTTCCGGCATCTGTCTCCTTTCTTCGCCTCAAAAGTACCGCGACCCCGGTCGCGGCCAGGAAAAGCACAGCGACCTCGCCCAAGGTGTCGAGTCCCCTGTAGGTAACGACTATGGCCGTTACCAGATTCTGCGCACCGAGCTCTTCGGCGCCTCTCTCCGCATATTCCTTTGAAACGCCCTCAAGTCCGGTTCTTTGCTGTATTCCTGTAAGCAAAGAATAAAATATTACAGCGACAGGAATTAGCAGAAAGATCGCGAATAATCTCTTAATCATTTTCTTCCTCCCTGTCGGTAGTTTTACGGAGGGCGTACAGGAATATCAGCGTCGAGAGACCCGCGCCTATCGCCGCCTCGGTCATCGCTACGTCGGGTGCCTGGAGTATAAGATAAAGTATGGAGGCGAATAGGCTTACGACGCCGACAGCTATGACCGATGACACGAGGTCCTTCACATGCATGGCGACAGCCGCGGAAACGACCATGGCGGCTCCCATCAGAATTATTATCCCCTGATTAAGTTCCATTACCTCTCCCCCGCCTTTGATTCGTCTTCACTTAGTTTGTCCGTCACGCTTTTTTCGGTTAAAGGTATTCCCTTAAAATGAGCCGCCCTCGCAAGAGCGTGGGAGGAGATCGGATTGGTCAGAGCTATGAAAATGATAAGAATTATTATCTGACCGAGCCATTCGTTGTGGCAGATACCTATACCGAGAAGCGTAAGCATCGTCCCGAGGGTGGTCGCCTTTGTGCCGGCCTGCATTCTGTTATAAAGATCGGGCATCCTGAGAACTCCAAGCGCACCGAGGAAAAGAAAAATAGAGCCGGAAAGGGTCAGAACCGATCCTAACAAAGTATTCCACTGCATTACAGACCTCCCTCGATGTATCTTGCTACGGCGACGACGCCGATAAAACTCAGTATCGCGTAGACCATGCCCACATCGAGAAAAATGACGCGGCCGGCCAGGCAGGCGATCAGAACTATCAGCGATATCGAGATCACAGTAAAAGTATCCAGAGCCACCGCTCTGTCAGCCATCGTGGGGCCCTTGATCATCCTGACTGTAGCCAAAATTATGCCGGCCGACACGAAAAGCGTAGATATCTGCAGTATTATTTCAGGCAGTTTATCCAAAGATCACCTCCAGATATTTTTCAAAATTCGAAACGATCCTTTCGGTCGCCCCCGTCTCCTCTTTGTCCTTAACATCTATCCAGTGAATGTATAGAATATCGTCTTTTATCTCTACCGTCAGAGTGCCGGGCGTAAGAGTTATGGAGTTTGTCAGGATCAGCCTGCCCAAAGGCGATCTGAGTTTCGTCCTGACTTTAACGATACCGGGATTTATTGGAATTACAGGCTGAACGACCCTCAAAGCCACATCTATATTCGCTTTAATTATCTCGATGAAAAGATAAAATACATAAAAAACGGCGTAAGCAATTTTTTTCGGATGCAGTATCGGGCTTCCGAGGTAATTTGCGTAAATAAGACTGACAATCAACGCAAGCCCCGCACTTACAGCAAGATCGGCTGGATCAGTATTCCGCGTCCAGACAAAATAAAATAATGTAAGTACCGCGGTTGAAAATAATATCCGCACAGCTTTATTCATTCAAGTACTCCGGTATTTTTGATGATATAATATACACAATGCAATCTATCCATTTCAAGAAAAATCTAACATCTTCCTGTTACATCCCCGGTATTTCGTGCCCATGCTTCGTTAAGAGAACCGAGACCGGAAAGTATCTTCTCTTTTTCGGTATCAGTCAATCCCGCGAACATTGAATTATAGTAATCACTTGTAACATTGTTCAGGTTTTTTATCACCGATTTCCCTTTTAATGTCAAAGATACAAGTATTCCCCTCCTGTCCTCAGGGTCCATATCCCTTCTCAGAATGCCCTGTTCTTCAAGCTGACCCACTGTCTTGGTCACACCACCCGATGTAATGCTGAGTTTTTCCGCCAGGTCTTTGACCGATATTCTTAAATTTCCTTCAATGAATATCTTCAGGCAGTTCAGCTCTGAAACCGATACATTGAGCTTTTCGGCTATCCTCCTGTCTTTCTGCTGGCATTTACCTTTAATTGAATTTAGATATTCAGATATTTTTTCAATCGGGCTTTCGTTCATTTTACTCTTTCAATTATTTACTCGGTAATTTATTTATCAAGTAAACATTTGTCAAGAAATAAGTGAAAATATTACAAGAGATTTATTAAGTTCTTGCATTTTTCAATTTAATTGTTTTTATTAAGGAGCAACAACACTGGGGAGTGTTGCGGATTTACACAAATAGAGAACATCTGGGGAGAGTATCATGAAGCGCCTTTTTTTAGCTCTTTCTGCGTTTTTATTCCTTGTCTCCTGCACAACAGGTACAGTTCAGATTTCCGAACAGCCCGAAAATGTCCGCCTGTTCTCCGAATATGAAAAACTCTTGAACGGCAGAGACACTTTGGCTGCCGAAAAGATCAAAAACAGAATAATTGAAGAACACCCGCTTTCAAAAGAGACCTTCACCCTTGCTTCATCTGAATTCTATGACAGATTGTATCCTGTATGGTCGGACGAAGCCGCTAAGATCAAAATTCTTGAGGATATGTTAACCAAATATAGGAAAACTTCCTGGAGGAGAACTGTATTCCAGTACTATACATATTCTTTAAGCGCGGTAAAAGAATACTCAAAGCTCAGAAAAATCCTTCTTGATTTTCAGGAGGAATTCCCCGAAGACTACCTGCCTTTCACAACATCGGCAAGATATTTTTACATTGATATAAAAGATACCCTCAAAGCTCTTCAGTATGCGGTTCACGGGTACGAAAAATCGTCGTCATACCCTAAAGCTGAGCATTATCCCCCCAAAGAATGGGAGCTGGAGAAAAGAAGCGCGAAAATATCGTCCGGGTCTTATCTGGCAGAGATGCTTATAGATATAAACCAGATCAAACTGGCCCTTCAGATATTATACGATATCACCGACAATAACCTTCTCGGTGCTGACGATGAGACCACCCTCTGCAGGCCGTATTATCTTATGGGTAAAGTTTATAAAAAGGCAGGCGACAAAGAAAAGACCCTTGCTTACCTGACAAAAGCCCTCATCGCCGGCGATTCAAGGAACATCTGGAAACTGTGCGACTCGCTTTACGCAGATTCCGGGGAAGTTTCAGGATCGTTTGAGGTTTTAAAAAGCATTAGAAAATTGACCGGTTTTTCTGAAGTGATATTTAATGACAGAACTGAAGAATTCGGGCTGGGAAACATATCGGCCTCAAGGATCGCGTGGGGTGATTACAACGGTGACGGATTTCAGGACATGCTCCTTGACGGGAGAAGGCTGTTTAAAAATGAAAACGGCAGATCTTTCAGGGATGTAACGGCTGAAGCTTTTCCAGACACCATCAGAGCCAATGGCGGCCTTTGGGGCGATTTTAACGGTGACGGAAACCCGGACATAATAACAAAAGATCCTGAAGCTGTATGGCTGAACAATAAAGGCATATTCAGAAAAGTTTCGGGCAAGGGAGCAATATCAGACAACGGAGTGTCTACTGAGGGTATGGGAATAGCCGATTTTAATAAAGACGGGCATCTTGACATATATTTCGCCAATTACGAAAATAATTATGTTTTTGAAAAAGACCTGATCTACTTTGGGACCGGAGAAGGAAAATTCAGGGATACGACGGAATCTTCCGGAATTATACCTCCGGACGGGAAGAACAGGGCGGGTCGGGGCGTCAATGCGGGTGATTTCAACAACGACGGGAACGCTGATATTTATGTCTCCAATTACAGGCTGACCGAAAATTTTCTTTTCAAGAACGACGGCCTGGGATATTTTAAGAACACAGCCGCTGAATACGGAGTGGCAGGCGTTGAAACTGAAGGCTGGTGGGGGCATACGATCGGGTCGGAATGGGGCGATATTGACAACGACGGCGACCTTGACCTTATCACGGCTAATCTCGCGCACCCGAGATATATCGACATTTCGGATATGACGATGCTTTACGAGAACCGCCTGAATGAAATGCAGGGATTTAAAGATATACGCAGCGAAGCAGGAATAAAATTCGAGGAAACGCATTCCGAACCCGCTTTCGGCGACCTGGACAACGACGGGTATCTCGACCTTTACATTAATTGCGTTTATGAGGGAAGACGGTCGTTCTTGTATATGAACAACGGAAATAAGACTTTCCGCGATGTTACATATCTTTCAGGTACGAGGCATTACAACGGATGGGGAGTCGCTTTCGCCGATATTGACAATGACGGAGATCTTGATATTCTCTCTGCGGGGGGAAAGATACAGCTTTTAATTAACGAAACACCAAACCCGGGCAACTGGCTAGAGGTGAAGGTGAAGGGTAATTCTCATTCCGACGCTATAGGAACAAGACTTAAACTCTATAACGAAAATATCAGCCTCATCCGCGAGATACAGGGGGGCAAAGGTTCCACGAACCAGCATTCGCTCGTCCAGCATTTCGGGCTGGGCAAAGAAGACTCCGGATTCACTCTGGAAATCAGATTCCCGTCAGGCGAGACCCGGTCAAAAAAGATAGACAAAGTCAATCATATAATATATATTGAACAATAAAAAAGGGGCTGAAAAAGCCCCTTATTGTTGTATCGCATTATTATTTCATCAGTACCATCTTCCTAGCAACAGATGATCCGTCAACTTCAAGTGTGTAATAATAAACGCCTGAATTTAACCTTGAACCGTCAAAATCAACCGCATGAACACCACTATTCATAATTCCATTTACGAGCTCAGCTACTCTCTGACCGCCGATGTTGTAAACACTGAGTTTAACACCTGCAGTTTTAGCAAGAGCGAACCTGATCTGCGTAACCGGGTTGAACGGGTTAGGATAGTTCTGGAACAGTTCGTGCTGAGAAGGAATCGAACTTTCTGTAATCTCCGACG
>CAZYNH010000011.1:0-85798 GCA_964648295.1 uncultured Bacteroidia bacterium
TAAAGGACAACGGCCTAATTATTTTCTTGAAAAAAAAGTCATGAAAACATATATTTAAGTTTCGCGTTTTGAATGATTTTGCGAACCAAAGAAAACCGGGAGTGTAAAAGCGAAAAAACAGCAGAAGGGATCTATGAAAAAAAAGATACTTATAATCACAACTGGCGGAACGATCTCGATGAAAGCCGGAAATGACGGGGTGGTGCCGTCTCTTACCGGCGCAGAAATACTGCAGATGATTCCCCGTATCGGTGACTATGCTGATATTGAACTTTTCGAGTTCAGCAACATTCCCAGCCCGATGATGACGCCACAGAGAATGTTCGAACTTTCGCAGCTGGTATCAGAAAGGATAAATCATTTTGACGGAATTGTAATTACCCACGGTACGGACACTATAGAAGAAACTTCCTATATGCTTTTTCTGACGCTTCAGACTAAAAAACCGGTGATATTTACCGCTGCCATGAGATCAAATGAAGAGAACGGGCTTGACGGCCCGAGGAACCTGTTTAACGCTGTCAGAGTCGCGTCGGACGAAAAAAGTTACGACCGCGGAGTTATGCTGGCGATAAATGACGAGATATTCAGCGTAAGGGAAGTGTATAAATCTTCTACAAGCCTGACGAACGCATTCGACGCGCCGCACTACGGAGTCCTGGGCATGATCGATGTTGACGATATTATTTATTACAGAAAATCGGAATTCAGATACAAGTACGAAGTTAAACGGATCGAGCCTGCCGTTGACCTTATAAAACTGTGCGCCGGAGTGAGCAGAAAGTTCATTGATTACTCCGTTGCGACCGGAGCTAAAGGTATAGTCGTCGAGGCTTTCGGCAGAGGTAATGTGAACCCGGAGATGAAAAACGGCATTGTGGATGCTATTAAGAAGGATCTTCCCGTCGTAATAACATCGAGAGTACCGAACGGAAGGGTTCTGGGGATCTACGGCTATGAGGGAGGCGCGAGACAGCTTGAAGAGAACGGAGCTATAATGGGCTACGACCTCAACAGCGAAAAAGCCAGGCTTAAGCTCATGGTACTGCTGGGATTAGGCAAATCAGTGGAAGAGATAAAACAGATATTCAGAGACGACAGGGGGTAGGCACGGGGCACTTCAACTCTTTGATCCGGAACAGAAAATTCATAAGCATATCGCTTTTCGCATATGCGTCCGCGATCGTGATAATATCTCATTTGTCGTTCGAAGACTCCGGTAACGGACTCTTAAAAATAAACGATAAGATACTTCATCTGACTGAATATTATTTTCTGGGAATTCTCCTCTTCAGATACCTTTCTAAAGTAAAGGGCCTGAAAAACGGCAGATCTTATCTGATTACACTTCTTTACGGAACGGCTTTTGCGGTTTCGGACGAGATACATCAGGGCTTCATAGGTTATTTCGATTCAGGCGTATTCGGAGGTGTCAGAAATCCGGATATAATGGATATTCTGGCCGACATGACGGGTATATGTTTATCATTACTGACAATATTTGTACTTGATCTGTTTAAGCAACTAAATTTGACACGGGACTAAAATGAAAGACGAAAAAAAAGTTACCAGAATAACAGGCGGAGCCGTTTTCATTATATCAACGGTATTATATCTTATGACAGTAGCGCCGACAACTCTATTCTGGGATTGCGGTGAATTCATTACGACATCTTACATTCTGGGAATACCTCATCCGCCCGGAGCGCCTTTTTATCTGATGCTGGGAAGATTATTTTCCATGATCCCGTTCGGTGATGTAGGACTGAGGGTTAATCTGCTTTCTGTATTTTCGAGTTCACTCTCGGTTCTTTTCCTGTACCTTATAACAGCAAGGATAATAAGGAACTGGCGCGGCGGCGCAAAAGATGTTTATGACATGTTCATTATACACATGAGCTCAGCTGTGGCTGCACTGACTTTCGCGTTCACCTTCACTTTCTGGTTCAGCGCGGTAGAGGCGGAAGTTTACGCCTTAAGCATGTTCTTCACTTCTATAATAGTATGGCTTACTCTTGTATGGACAGAAAAGCACTCTGAGCAGGATTCATCCAGATACCTTCTCCTTATGATGCTTCTTGTGGGGCTTGGCACAGGAGTTCATCTTCTTAATATCCTGACCCTTCCCGTAAGTGTTTTTATAATGTGGTATTACGACAGAAGAACTTCAGTGATAGTAGGCGCCGGCGTGATTATATCGATAATGGTGCTTTTCGCTTTCCCTCTCGAATGGAAGATTTATTCTCTTTTCATATTTATAGCGCTGTCGGTTTATTTTAACAACCTTAAGGACAGAGAGGATATCTCGCTGGCTTTCATTATGCCTCTTCTTCTAATACTGGGATACTCCACTTACCTTATGATATATATTAGGGCAGGATTGAATCCGCCTATAAACGAAAATGACCCTTCGAACTGGACAAGAATGCTCGCCTACCTGAACAGGGAGCAGTACGGGGATGAAGCCCAGCTGAAGAATGCCGTTAATCTATTTTTCGGAGAACCGAACAGAAAATATCTGGAATCACTTGAAAAGATAGGAGCTGTGGCCGGAAGTGAATCAGATCCGTGGAAAGGCCACTGGTCTTTTTTCTGGAAATATCAGATAGTTGATATGTATATAAGGTATTTCAACTGGCAGTTCGTCGGAATCTGCGCGGACAGACTCACTCACACATCTACCCTAAAAGGCCTTTACGCGGTTCCTTTCCTAGCAGGGCTCTGGGGCATGATCCATCACTTTTTTAAAGACTGGAAAAAAGCTCTCGCTCTGCTTTTCCTTTTCATTATCATGAGCCTTGGTCTTGTAATATATCAGAATCAGGATTATCTTCAGCCTAGAGAGCGAGACTATTTTTATGTCGGATCGTTTTTCATCTTCTCAATATGGATAGGCATCGGTTTGGTGTCTGTCCTTGAATCTCTTAAGGAAAAAAATCTCTTAAAACTAATCATTCCTGTTTCGATATTAGGTCTGGCGATACCGGTAATGGAGATCAAGGCTAATTATTATTTGTCCGACAGATCAGGGAATTATGTGGCCTGGGATTACTCCAAGAATATTCTTGAAAGCTGTGACGAAAACGGTATTCTGTTCACGAACGGCGATAACGACACATTCCCGGTTTGGTATCTGCAGGAAGTGGAGGGAATAAGAACAGATGTTCAGGTCATCAACCTTTCATTATTAAATACAGGCTGGTATATAAGGCAGATAAAGCAGAAAATGCCTGAGTATATAAGGTATTCCGAAAAGCAGATCGACGATTATTTTGACCAGCACCTTATGACATCGGACGGATTCATGAGAAGATACTGGCCTGAAAAAAGAAAACTGCAGGTCCCGGCCATGAACGGAGTTGACAAAGTTGAATGGGAACTCGGTCCTACAATGAGAATAAACATTCAGGGAAATCAGGAAGGTTTTATAAAGATCCAGGATCAGATGGTGCTGGAGATAATTGCCTACAACGCGCAGATGAACTGGAAAAGGCCTGTATATTTCGCCGTTACTGTCGGGAGCTCCAACTTTATCGGGCTTGATGACTGGATGAGAATGGACGGACTTTGTTTCCGGGTAGTCGATTATAAGGCTGAAAAAGGTATTGATCCTGAAGAAGTTTATGAAAGGATCCTCGGAAGGTTTCTGACATCTTACAGGAATCTTGACGATCCCGGAATATATTATGATGACAATATTCAGAGACTACTTCAGAATTACAGGAGCGCATTTTTACAGCTTGCCATTTATTTTGACGAAAATAAAGGGTCAGGGGAAAGCAAAGATATACCTGATCTGGATACAGACAGGATATACAGCTATACCGAGTTCAGCGGTTTCTCTGTAAGCGACAAAAAAAGATACCTGCTTGCGAAGATGGAGAAGATCATGCCTGCGGCTGTAATACCTTATACAAATGAAATGGTTGTTGCGGAACTTGCCGGAATGTATGCGGATATAGGCGAAACCGAAAAAGGAGCTGAACTTATCTCAAATATCAATGTTTCGGGCATGTCATTAAAAAAACAGCTCCGTTTTATTATGTACGCCGCCTCAAGAGGTTACGGAAGTTACTCTCTGGGGATGCTGGAACGGATATCGTCGGACATATTGAAGATCAAAGACGAAAAATCAAAATTCGAAAGGTTCTTCGAGCTTTATGCGGGATTTGTCAAACTTGAGGAAACTGTATTAAGAGATACTATTGCGGCGATTACCTTCAGAAATCTTGAAAAACTGAATAAGACGGACCTGAGAAACACACTGTTCAAGGAATATGCCATACTGGCATTTCAGGGCGGCGACAGCGATTATGCCGCTTTTGTGATGAGAAGGCTGACCGAACTGGACCCTAAAGATATTGAAAGCCTTGATCTTCTTTTCCAGATATACCATCTTTCAGGCCGATATCCTGAAGCGCTTGAGACTGTCAATAAATACCTCGAACTGAAACCTGAAGACAAAGAGCATTTAAAGAATAAGGTCGAGCTTGAGACTTTACTCGGAAAATAGCTGATAATGAAAAAAAAGATAATTAAATATCTAAGGCTCTCCGTTTCAGCAGTTTTACTTATATATCTGTTCTACTTCATTATTGACTTCAAAAACCTTGTCAATATCCTGAAGAACACAGATATTCTGTTCCTGACTGTCTCTGTGATATTCTTCTTCATGTCCGTCTTTGCCGCGGCCTACAGATGGCAGTATGTAGTTTCTTTAAAAAAAATGCATCTGCCTTTTACCACAAGCCTCCGGGAATATTTTATAGGCATGTTCTTCAACAACTTCCTGCCGGGTTCAATAGGCGGGGATGTAGTCAGGATAGTTGGCGCGGCCGAAGCTATCCGTTCAAAAGAGATAGCTCTTTCTTCAGTATTTGTGGAAAGGATAATCGGCCTTATCTCTCTGGTAGCCATCGGTCTTTCTGGCTTTCTTTTTCTTAATATCGACTCAGGGCCCGGATATATCGGTATAAGCTTTATTCTTCTCGCGACCCTGTCAATGATACTTACCGCTGTCATCAATCCCAACTCCAATTCTGCTTTATGCGAGGTCGCGGAATCATATCTTCCAAAAAAGGTTTCAGAGAATATAATCTCATACATGAAAGATTTTTCAGGATATTCAGATTCTCCTCTCAAGCTCTTCGTGGTCTTTATTATATCCTTCGCTTTTAAAATATTCGACGGTTTCTTTCTTTTTTTCATTTTTTTAAGCCTGGGGCTTGACCTGAGCTACGCTCATGCGATAGCAATGTTCGCGATAATTAATGTTATCAAGATGGTACCGATATCCCTTAACGGACTCGGTCTAAGTGCGATCTCATGGGTGATCATTCTTAAAAGTTTTGGTATAGACGAGAATGTATCGGCGTCAGTAGATTTTCTTACAATAACTGTCTCGCTGCTCATAAGCGGCATAGGCGGGATCCTGTATTTTATGCGCGGTTATAAAAAAAAGACCGCTCAGAAGCGGTCTTAGATCTGTTGTCGAATTTTTCTGAATTTATATTTTTACGCCTGTCAGCATATTCTTATTCTGCAGCGCGTGAATAAGTTCGTTCCTGTCCACCGCTTTGGACAGAGCCTCGTCGATCGTGATAGTGCCTTCTTTTATCAGATCAATGAAAGATTCGTTCATCAGTTTCTGACCCTGGCCCTTCCCTACTTCCATTATCGAAGGTATCTGGAAGTTCTTGCTTTCCCTTATCAGGTTGGAAACGGCGGATGTCACTATCAGCGTCTCATACACCGCGACCCTTCCTCCGCCATCTTTTTTACAGAGCATCTGCGAGATCACACCCACAAGAGAATCCGCAAGCATGGCCCTGATCTGGTTCTGCTGATTCGAAGGATACTGGTCAATTATCCTGTCCACAGTACCGACGGCAGTGTTTGTGTGCAGAGTGCCGAACACCAGGTGACCTGTCTCAGCCATCTCGATCGCTATCGATATTGTTTCAAGGTCCCTCATCTCACCGACGAGTATCACATCCGGGTCCTCCCTCAGAGCGGCTCTGAGTGCTTTCTTGAATGATTGGGTATGAACGCCGACCTCTCTCTGGTTGATCAGGCACATCTTATTCTGATGGACGAATTCCACAGGGTCTTCGATCGTGATAATGTGCTTTCTGAAATTTCTGTTGACATAGTCTATCAGCGCGGCAAGCGTTGTAGATTTACCTGATCCGGTAGGTCCTGTCACAAGAATAAGTCCCTTGGGAAGAGAGCAGAGCTCTATCACGTGCTTGGGAACTCCCAGAACATCAGGAGGCAGGATCTTGAACGGTATCTGCCTGAAAACTCCTCCGATGCCTCTGTGGTCCCTGAATATATTCGATCTGAAACGGCACAGGCCGGGTATTTCGTACGCGTAGTCAGAATCATTGGTAGCCTTGAATTCTTCGATGTTTTTCTGGGGAGTGATATAGTTGATTATCGGCCACAAATCATCTTCAGAAAGTACCGGGAAATCCTCAAGTTCGACCATTTCGCCGTCGAGCCTGAGCATAGGTCTGGTTCCGCTGCAGATGTGAAGGTCTGAAGCGCCGTTCTCTATCATATACCTGAGCATATCGTCTATGCTGACTCTTCCGCCGCTCTGGCTGGTTTGTGTCCTGGATGCGCCCGCGACCTCGTTTTTATTCGATGAGCCGGGTTTCTTTATTTCAAAAGCAATCGCGTCCGCCGATCTGATCACTTTAATCGGCTTTCCTCCAAGATTGAATTCCTCGGCATCACCGAAGAAATCAGAGCACTCGGTCTTCATACTTTTTATATCGGTCTCATTCAGAACTGTCTGTGTCAGGAACTTGTTCTGTCCTTCTATCACCATATAAGGCGGCTCGCCCAGCTTCAGAACTGTTTTTTCCGCGCCTTTAGACACCATCATGTTCAGTATCTTCTCTATATTGCTCATATCAGCTCCACCTTATTGATTTTGTTTTTATTTACATAGACCTTTTTATCGTTCCTCAAAAAAGTGAGAAAATCCCTCTCTGTGTTAAGAAAATCCTGGGGTCTTGCCCTGTTGACGGGAAGTTCTTCGTGTATCGTGAACTCGAACTGCTCGCCTGTTATGAACTGAATGCAAAGATCTTCTTTTTTGGATTCGGCGGTTATCTCTTCAAGCTCGGAAACATAAAATATTGAATCGATATTAAGAATAGAGAACTTCTCTTTACCGTTTAATATCATCGCCGGTATGAACTGAGCCTTGTCGTTCAGTACTTCCAGAACCGTTTCCTCACCTGTGTGATACGGGGAAAAACGGTTTAGAAAAAGTATCATCCTTGAATTTTTGATTACGCCTCCGTCCTTGAAAGCTATCTCGACTTCCTTTTTAAGCTTGGGTATATTCAGATCGTCCATTGTTACCTCCCCTGACCGTTGAAATTTTCTATAAGAATCCTGAAATAATTAAAGCCTGCCGCCATCGCCCTCTCATCCGGAGAGTAAGCCTGATTGTGCAGTCCGGCCTTTCTGTTCACATCGTTAGCGGCGCCTAGCCACGCTATCGCTCCCGGGACTTTTTCGAGCATGAACCCGAAATCCTCACCGGTCATTTTCTTTGGGCATTCGATAATGCTTATGCCTTTTCCGAAATCGGTGTCTTTGATCTTTTCGTATATATTTCTGTCGTTAACCGCTGGCGTGTATTCCGTGTGTATCATAAGTTTTGCTTTTATCCCGAACGATATCGTGACCGAATTGGCCATATCCTTGAGCTTTGATTTTATCGTCTCAAGATCGTTTTTGTAATATGATCTCGCCGTACCCTTAACAGTCGAATAGGACGGAAGGATGTTCGCCGCTTCCCCTGCCTGTATCATGCCGATCGAGAGCACGTTTTCGTTGACTGGGTCAAGAAATCGCGGAACTATAGTATTAAGAAGACTGATCAGGCTTACGGAAGCGGTTATAAGATCGTTGTTCTGATGCGGTACCGCGGCGTGGCCGCCTTTTCCCTCCAGCCTGATTTCGAACTCGATCGTTCCCGCGAACATCTTGCCGTCATTCAAGGCTATCGTTCCTACGGGGAATTCAACTGTGTTATGCAGCGCATATATCTCTTTTACGCTGAATTTATCGAATAACCCTTCTTTCACCATCATCTCGCCGCCGCCGAAACCTTCCTCTGCAGGCTGGAAAATGAGAAGAATATTCTTTCCCGGCTTCGTGTGCGCTATCCATCCGGCGAGAGTAATAAGCATGCTCATGTGAAGATCGTGCCCGCAGGCATGCATGTGTCCCTCGTGCTCCGAAGCATAATCCAGGCCGGTCTCCTCTTTTATTTTCAGCGCGTCAATATCGGACCGGAACGCAATAAACTGCCCATCCGCCGCTTTATATTCGGCGACTATACCGGTCTTGGCATAAGAATGAAGCCTGAAACAGCCCGTCTTCTCAAGGTGCTCTTTTATATAGGCTGAAGTTTTTTTCTCCTCAAAAGCAGTTTCCGGTATCTTGTGCAGATTCCGCCTGTGCAGTCTTAGAATCTCGTTAAGTTTATCCATTACTTTAATTCCCCGGTTACACTCAATTAATTTAATCCTATTTGTGACCGTTTACAAGACAATTAATAAAAGAAATTCGT
This sequence comes from uncultured Bacteroidia bacterium, assembly GCA_964648295.1. Lineage (GTDB taxonomy): Bacteria > UBA4055 > UBA4055 > UBA4055 > UBA4055 > UBA4055. The sequence continues at coordinate 8,597 of CAZYNH010000011.1, forward strand.
CCCGACTTAGAAATACCCCTTCACGCTCAGGCTGAACCTGTTCAGAAGACCGCCGTATTCAGTCCTTTCCCCGCTGCCGGCAAAGACCGAGCAGTTTATATTTAAGAGGATGTTCGGGTGAAAAGCGTATTCGAGGGCGGGAACAAAAACGGCGGAACCGTCATCAGTGTTAATTGATGTCAGAATGGATGCCGTATAATCATTCAGAAATCTGTATGACAGATACGAGGCCGCGTAATTTTTACCGAGACCGGACATCGCTCCGCCCGTGAGTTTCAAAAAATCGTCCATCCCGTAGTCCTTGTATGAAATTTCTCCCAGTCCGTTATGATAGTATTCGGCAAGGAAATACAGGCCGCTTTTAAATGTATAGTCTATTCCTGCGGTGAATTGAATGTACAATGAATCGGTATCAGAAAACTCCATGCCTTGATATCTCGGATTGAAAACCGCGATCTCTCCGAAAATACCCGCATCGAAAAATGTCTCCCCCGCAAAATCGGCTCCGAGCATAAGTTTTTCGGGAAGTCCGAGAAGAGCCGCATCGTCCGAATAATCCCTGACGGCTGAAAATGAATATTCATACCTGCCGAGAACGGATTTCAGCCTCACTCCGTATTTCCAGTGCTCAAAATCGCTGCCGGGAGATGAAACAGCCTGAAAAGACGAATTGTCGCCGAAAAAGAACTGAAGTGAAACAGCGCTCACGCCGATCTTGGGGCTCTCGGGGCTTAACGGATCTTTTATGTTCCATATATCTGTCGGATTGAAGGCGTAACCTGTCCCCCACGCTATCTGCTGTTTTCCGAATGTGAGATCGGACTTCCCCGCATAAAGTTTTACCAGCGCTCTGTCAGTGACCAGTCTGTCTTTTGTATAAAATGACGAATAAGGTAAGTGAACGAAATATTTTGATGAGTAAAGGTCAAGAAGGTTCTGCAATATAAGCTGATCGGCCGGATCTAAAGAAGACATTGCTCCTTCTATCGACTGCTCAATGAGCCTGTCGTAAACACTTTTCTTTTTAAATCCGGAGAAAGGATCGAGAGGCTGAAGCGAATAATGATAGAGTAAATGCACTTCCACCTTTCCTTTGTCCGAAACCTCGTAATTCCCCTCCAGCCTGAAAAGGGAATTGGCCGAGGTCGTTTCGTCTGAAGAAGCTGTAACCGACAGGGATGATTCAAGGTAACCCGACAGCTTAAGAGTGTCTTCCGCGGGCAAAACGCTTAGAACCGTAAGTAATACAATAACCGTTATCATCTTCATTTTCTTCTCCGCGGATTATCTGGTCAGCCCTCTTTCAGTGAACATATCGTCCGGCAGGTCTCTGTCGAACTCGACCGAAGAGGTTTTCATTACCGTTCTGGAATCTTTAAGAACATCCCTCATTTCAACTTCCCCCGCAGTCCAGTATCCCTGAACCTTCTTAATGTCGCGCGTTTCGAGTTTTTTCCACAAAGTTCCGGCCTTATCGTAAAATTCAGCCTGCACGGCGATAAAATTCGATCTGTCTATCCATAAATAGAATTTTCCGTAGCTCTGATCTTTATTTTTGGCTTTAAATTCGATCTTATAACATTCCTTTCCGTTCCTAATCTCTTCTCCGGCGAGGCTGTAATCATAGTCCTTCCTGTTGTCCGAAAGCGACATATCGTCATAGGAAAAATCCGAATTGTTCGCAGACTGATTTTTCTGGTGCGAAGCTATTTTTCTCACCCTGTTGGTCCTGTTGGAATAGAACCAGATGTCGTCTCCCGAATTGAGCATGAGTACCTTCATTCCCTGTATCCTTTTCGGTTCGATATACTCCATAAGCATCTTTTTGTTGCCGTCCTTCGCGTAAACTTTCATTACCGAAATTCTTACATCGCTGCCGGGAGAATATACTTCTTCGGTATTGACGGATACCATGGTCTTAAAATTTTCATTGGCTTCGCTTTTATCGAGTATCTCATCGGCCGTCAGAGAGAACAGCAACGCCGTCCGTACGAGGATCAAATATGTTATTATTCTTTTCATTTTCGACTCCTATTCCGGTTTTGAATATCTGAACCGCGTTTTGTAAAGCTCTTCATTGCCGCCCGTGACTGTAAATGTATAGATCCCGAAAGGTTTTCCCTTCATGTCGTAATCAGCTTCTTTTTCCTTTGTAGTGCCCATATTATCTTCGAACACGGTCTTTCCCGTTTCCTGACTGTCTATCTTTACTTTCACATCATATTCTTTGTTGGAGACATAGCTAAGCCTGATCTTTCCCGTAGTCCTTCTCGGGTACAGCCTGATCTGCCTTAATTCCGGATCTGCCGGCTCGGGATCTCTGCCGATCTTAAAATCATAAGAAAAACCCGATCCGCAATCCGGTTCGAACAGCTTGATAATATTACCGTCTTTATCTGAAAGTCTCGCTTCTCCCCCGCCGGATTCAGGGTGCGCCCAGAATTCGAGCCCGTCTCCGCTTTCGTCAGTTAATATCAGCCTGTATGCTCCCGGCTCAAGATCCAGCGTGTCTTTTATAACGGCATCGGGCTTTAATGATCCCGCCTCGCTTTGTTTTACGATCAGACCTTCCTTCAAAAGCATCCATGAATTTTCTTCGGGCTTATTGTTAGTTCTGATATAAAAAACCAGCGGTGATGAATGAACGGGCGGGGATGTGAATCTGACTGTAAGATCGTTATCATGATCGTATTCGTCTATTTCCGAGTTGGACATATAGGCTTTGACCGTAAAATCATTTTTTCCCCGAACGGAATTAATCTCACCGGGCAGTTTTACGGCCGCTGTCTCATTGAATTTCAATTCACCTTTCCAGTCCAGCGTTCTGAAAGGAAAACCCTCCGTGCCGTAATCTATTTTGAGTGACCTGACCGTGTTCTTTCCGCTGTTTTTTATTACCGCCTCAGCTCCGTAAGAAGCGGGATTTTTTCTGGAAAACAGCCCTTTATCCGAAGGCACTATGATATCCCTGACCGTCACATCGTTTTTCAGGCGCGGTTCTTTATACTGCACCAGGTACGCGCTGATCACCTGAGCGCCGTTGTTCTCCGTTTCGGCGGTATACGGCTCCATGACAAAATTTACGGTATGCTTTCCGGCCGGCCTGACCTGCAGATCTATATTCTCAGCGTTCACAATTTCGCCCGGGCACCAGTTCGCCCTGTCGTAGATCCATGTGCCGGCCTGCGGATAAAGCGGGTTCTCTCCGCATTTCTTCCACATCCTCCTTTTCTGAACAAGCTCTCCGTCAAGGTACAGCTCCCGCCACCTGTCGCAGAATTCCCCGCAGTTGTCCGGCCTGTCCATCCCGTGCCCGGTCTGTATCACCCTCAGCCTCGCCTGCGATACTTCGGGATGCCCCGTGAACGATACCGGCTTTATCTGGCTCTCTATCGGGTTAGCCGCGCTGCCGTAAACAAAATGATCGTTGTATATCTGCGTGACCGAAAGGATCTCGGCGGCCGGCTTTCCCGTTGTAAATTCGAACGCGACAGTTACGATCCATCCTCTGTCGGTGTTAGCCTCGTAACCCGTATGAACAAAAGTGATAAGACAGCTGTCGCGCAGAACGGGCGAAAAATCTGTAACATCCTCCTCCCATGTAAAAGACCATTTTCCGTCAAAGAACCACCCGTACGGGGTGATCAGCCTCGAAAGTTCCCATCCCAGGCTGTCGGTTTTTTCCCCTCCGGACCTTTCCAGAACTATCCTGTCCGAATAATCCCACTCCCCGCACTTCAAAGACTCGGGGCAAGAAAAAGTCACCTTCATCGTAATATTTCTTATCTCTTCGGCCTTATCCGGGAACACCGCCCATTTCGGATAATATTTTACACCCTTCGATGGATCCGTGATCACGAATTCCTTATCGTGGGAGAGAACTGTCTTTTTTACAGGCCGGGGTTCTTTGCATGAGCAGCAGTTTAGCAAAAATGCCGTCAGCACTACTATTCCTAAATTTAACAACATCGATAATCTCATTTTGTCATTTTTCATAATTTCATTTCTCCGTTCCCGTTTTTCCTCATTTTATCCCTTAAAGAGATCAGCGCGGGCAGAAGGAAGGCGGAACTTATAAAGCACGACCCTACTCCCAGTGCGAGGACAGTGCCCATGCTGGCGAGACCTCTGTGCGTGGCAAGTCCGATCGAACCGAAGCTTATCATGGTAGTCAGCGAAGTAAGAAGTATAGCTTTGCCGGTGAATTTCGTTACTTTTGAGATGGAATTTCTACCTTCTATCACATAGCGGTGAAGCATGTGCACCCCGTCATCTATGCCTATTCCTATTATTATCGGGAGCGCCATGTAGTTGTTGATGTTCAGCTTCATTCCGAGAATATACATTAATCCAAGCATCCATACAGTGCCGATCGAAAGGGGAACGAGCGCCATCAGCGTAAGTTTGATCGATCGGAAATCGAGGATTAGAAGAATGATTATGACGATCGTGCCGAATAAAATCGCCTTTGAACCTTTTTCTTTCATAATGTCTATAAACATAAGCATTAGTACCGGAAGACCCGTTATATTCGGATCTATATCGGAAGTCTGTTCGTAGAACCTTTTCAGATTTCTTTCTTCCCAGATATTGTTCTTTGGATATATCGAGATCAGAAATCTGCCGGATTCTTCATTATAATACCTGTCTTTGATATTGGACGGCAGATTATCGAAAGAAACTATTGCGGTATCGGAGATATCATACAGCAATTGCCTGAGTTCAGGCACATAGGCTTTCTGGAAGGAGGAGAGTTTTTCGGGCGCGTCTGATTGCGATACAAGTCTGTCGCGGAACGCGAGTATTTTACTCTCATCGTCTTTTCTGCCTGCGATCTCATCGGTTTTCGTTACGATCTTGTTCTTTTCGCCTTTACCCATAACAGACAACTCGCCAATCTCAACAAAATTATAATGAAGCCTTTCAAGTTCTCCTGCTATGAGTTCAATAACTTCCAGGTTATACTCATCTTTCACCTCCAGAGACTTGATCCTGTCCCTGTAGTCAAGAAGATAAGGCTGATTCTTTCTCTGTTCCTCTTCAGTCTGAAAGAATTCCGTTACGCAGTCGATACGGCCTATCAGTCCCGTTTTGTCCGCGAGTTTTTTGATCTCTTTGACCTTTAACCTTGCGGAATCGGGATCATTTACGGTGAACATGGCGAAATCGGGCGATATCTCGAATTTCTCCAGTATTTCATCCTGGGCGATTATCGCCGGCATGCCCTCCGGTTCGAGCTTGGTCATGTCATACTCGTATTCGAGCACATACGCGCCGTAAACGGACAGCAGGGTCAGGGTTATAGCCGTTACTATCACCGATATAATATATGATTTATGATCGGCCAACTTTCCGATCTTTTCCATGAAATGGAACTGCATGAATTCGGATACGGCGCGGACAGGCTTTTTTGAAACGATCCTGCCGACCGTCTCGTAAAGCGGCCTGATGAACGGCTTTTTCCTGCTTTCCCTTACAATAAGTGCCGGAAGAAGGACGAACATCGCGGCGAGCGTGGTCAGCATGCCTGTTCCCATCGCAAAACCCATTTCTCCGAACGCCCTGAACCCGAGGAACAGGAGAGTGAAGAAAACCATCGCCGTAGTGAGCCCGCCGGTAAGTACGCCGTTCCCTACGGTAAAGTACATAGTCTTTATAGCCTCTTCCGGATCTTTTCCGTGATCGAGAGCATCTCTGTATCCGGAAAGAAAATGTATGGCAAAATCAATACCTAGACCCACGAGCATGACCCCGAACGCTGCTGACATCGTATTGAGGTATTTCAGAGTTACCGCAAGCAGACCGGCTACCCAGATAATTGAGACTGTGAGCGTCAGAATGGAGAAGAACGGATTTTTCCACGATCTGAAAGAGCTTACCACGATGACCATTACGACCAGAAGCGCTATAAGGGTGGACCATCCGAAATCGTTCATTATAGCTTCCTGTTCCTGATAGCCGATCACAGGAGTTCCCGCCAGGCCGAATTCGAGGTCGGGAAATCTTTTTGCGATCTCTTCCATTCTCTCCGTGACTATTCCGCTCATTATAAGCTGATTGTCGAAATCTTCAGTACTGACGGTCGGGATAAGGCTCATTAGAAGCATCTCCCTGTCGGGCGAGAACAGAAATTCGTCCCCTGTGACCAGTTTTGAAATATTTTCTCTGACCTTAACGGTATCCTCATCGGAAAGAAAACCGTCGAAAGATGAAATTAAGCTGTAGATATTATTCAGTCCGGCTACAGCCTGCGCCTCACCGTCAATGGATTTCAGATTATCGCTGTCCCCCACGAATTCTGCTTCAAAATTATCGTTAATGTTCTTAAGTATCCCGTAAAGTTCAAGGTCCGCAAACATTCCCGTAAAATTCTTCAGATCTTTATTCTTCTGAATGATAGCGCCGTGCTTTTTAAAAAAATCAGTGTCGAGCTTTGAGTCCACCCTTCTGATAAAATTTACAGTATCGTATTGAACCCCTTCCACAGGCATCTGTTTTTTGAATATTTTCCATCTCTGGATCACAGAAATGTCCTGTCCGCTTGAAGGCTGTATATGTTCAACCGCCGAAAGCTCGCGCGCAATGTGCTCTGATGCCTCTATCATCCTTTTTTCATTCTTTTCCGCGCTTTTGACAGTTATCATTATCTGAGCATCGGAAGTGAAATTCTCGACGATCTTAATAAATGAATTTACCTGCGGAATATCGTCAGGCATCATGTCCGCAAGACGGTTCCTTATTCCCAGCCCTGTAACCAGATAGAGATTCAGAAGCGTGACAGCGAGAATAAACAGAAGAACCTTGCCATTATGTTTTATGATAAGCTTTGCAAGTATCGAGTAGAGTCTTTCTCTCATCTTTTTTCCTTTACGACTGAACGGCAGTCTGTGCCCTGATGAGATCTCTTAAAGTAACGATCCCGCATATCTTTCCGTTTTCTCTGCTGATCACGGTAAGCACATAAAAATCGTATTCGATGAATCTGTTCCCGATCGCTTTAAGACTTTCGTCGGAATAACATGTTCCGGCCTTATGTACATCGGGCAGAACTTTATTTTTAACCGAGGACTGCATCTCGCCGCGGCCCAGCATCCCCTCCAGCTTACCGTTTATTATCAGCGGGAAAGCTTTGTAGGGATATGACTCGAGACATGTTTGGATATCTTTCAGTGATAAATTACTTACAGAGGCTATTTTGGGGTTCGCGATCACGGAAATAGGAAGATTCTGCCATCCCTGAAGATCAACCGGCGGCCTTATCTTATGTAATTCGTGACCGTCCTGAATAAGCAGAGCCTCATAAAAATTCATGTGCGAGAATTTTTTGGCTACCGCCTGGCTTATTATTATTCCTATCATGAGCGCAGGCACAAGTTCGAACTGGTGGGTCATTTCAAATACTATGAGACCCGAAGTGAGAGGCGCATGGAGTAAAGCTCCAAGGTAGGCGCTCATACCTACGGCGGCAAGCACGATCTGGTCTTCCGGTGTTAAAGGCAGCCATATTCCCGCGATACCTCCGATGAAGAACCCGCAGAATGCGCCTATGAACAGAGATGGCGCGAATATACCGCCGCAACCTCCGAAACTGTAGCTGGCGAATGTCGCTATAATCTTTCCGGCCATAAGCACACCCGCGACCTTCCATACGATACGGTTGCTCATCGCGTCCGAAAGATCCTCGTATCCAAGCCCGAATATCCCGGTCTTATCGGTGATCAGAAATACAGCAACACCTACAGCCCATGTGATCAGACCGCCGAAAAGCGGCATAAGCCATGCGGGAATCTGTTTTTGTTTTTTAAACCTCATCCTGTACCTGAGAGTCGATTCCTGAAAGACCGATGCCAGATATGATGATGCCGCCGCGACGAACGGAACTGCAGCGTAGTGGAACCAGCTTATATTCTCGATCGAGGGTAAAGAAAAGGACGGCTGTCTTCCAAGCAAAGCGTAAACCACGAAAGCTCCAATGACCGAAGAAAGAACAACTCTTCCCAGGTATTTGTTGTTTAGGTCGCCCACTATCTCTTCAATAACGAAACTTATAGCGGCCAGCGGTGTGTTGAAAGCGGCCGCCAGACCTGCTGAAGCTCCTATGAGGCTGGATGCCCTCCTGTTCCTCGGATTGTTTTTCAGAAATCCGTCAAGATTCGATGCTACACCGCTGCCGATAAATACCGACGGTCCCTCCCTTCCGAGGCTGTTCCCACCCCCGATGCTGATCACTCCGGCCAAAAATTTTATGATCGTCGATCTTAGCGGAATATAACCCATCTCTTTCCAGTAGCTGGCCTTGACCTGAGGTATACCGCTGCCTGCGGACTCTGGGCTGAGTACGAACAGCAGGAAACCTACTATAAGCGAAGTTACCGAGATCAGAATAAAACTCGCCACGATGAAATATACTTTTGATTCTTCAGCAAAACTGAGATATGTTATTGCGAACACTTTCTTTATCGCGAACATGAAAAGGACGGCTGACAGGGCGGCTGAAACGCTCAGGAAAACCGTTACGATTATCTGTCTTGTATTATCGGGAAGTTTCTCCAGGATTGCAGAAGTCGCTCTTTTTATACCGTTGAGATCCATAAGTTCAAATTAATCCAGTAAGTTCAATATTTCTTCCCAGCTTGAGACAGTAACGTCCGCAGTCGTATCTTTTTCATCTTCGCTTCTGAAACCTGTATAAAGAATTGCTTTCATGCCAGAGTCTCTGGCTCCTGAAATATCCTTGCTTTCCCTGTCGCCGATATGGACCATTTCATCGGTACGGCAGCCGGCTTTCTCTGCCGCCAGGAAAAATGCTCTTATATCAGGCTTGGAATATCCGGTTTCATCGGAAAACACCGCATAACTGAAAATATCCAGCATATTCAATTTTTTCAAAGCGTTCCTTATTTCCCTTCCCGGTTCGAAACCTGTATCTGAAATTATAACAAGTTTATATTTCCCGGAAAGTTTTCTCAGAGCTTTTTCAATTCCGCTTTCGATCTTAAAATACTTTTCGGTGATCAGTTTTTCATTAAACTCCACCAGCGTATTAAAATCATCTGATCTAAGTTCATAGCCGACGAGTTTCTCGATGTGTCTGAACATTTCAGGCGTTGTTGGAGTCCTTCTGTGATTATGCCATATATCCTCGAAATGATCGTAAACCGATCTCATAAGCATTCTCGAAGTACCTTCGCTCACATCGTATTTTCTGAATATCCCGTATGAATGGCTAACCCTTTCCTCGAATATCTCTTGCGTAAAAGGATAGAGCGATATCGTATCCCAGAAATCTACGCTTATAGCTTTTACTCTCAAAACGATCCTTGCATCATCTTCTTTCCGGTTAAATATATGCAATTAATTTTACACTATCAAGTAATACAAATATCTTGCAGAAAATAATGTTTTTGGCTAAATTTGCACAAAAAACGGCGGGGATCGATGACACAAAAGATATTTCATGCAGGAATAGACCTTCACGGCACTCTGATCAATGACAGAGAATTTTTAGCTGAAGGGTCTGAACACGAACTGAAGGAATTACTGTCATCCAAACCGCAGGATATTAAACTCTATATATGCACAGGAAACGACCTCCCTTTCATAAAAAGAAAGCTTGGAGATATCGCATACCTCTTTGACGGCGCGGTTCTTGAAACAGGCTGTGTTATTTCAGAAGATATGGAAAAAGAGGAGATAATCGTCCCTCAGAGCATAGTGGATCAGATCAAATCTCTGGAGAACACGCTGATAGACTGCGATTATGAGGAGATCTACAAGTTCGCCAGAAGGCTCGCGACGATAAGCATGTTCACCAGATACGGATATTCGCTCGGAGATTTCTTTGAAAAGATAAAAGAAGAGCTTAAATTCGTTGATTTCGCCAGAGTGACGCGATCAAGCGTAGCGGTGGATGTGATACCCGCGAAACGGGACAAGTTCAACGGTATCGAATATTTTGGGAAGGGCAGCGGATTCTTCGTTGCGATCGCCGACTCGCTGAACGATCTTGAATGGCTTAAGAGATCAGATATCTCCTATATGCCGGGAAACGCCGACCCGGCAACCGTGACGATTCTGGAGAAAAATAAGGTGCGCACAGGACTTTCGGCATCTCTTAACAGAAAAAATCTTTACATCAGCGAAAGATCTGAAACTTACGGAGTAATAGATATCCTTAAAAACCTGTTCGAGAACTATTCAACTTTCTGATCAAGCATCATATTCGCAGCTTCAAGATCGATTCTTTTATCGCTGATATATATATTCATATCGTTAATCAGTTTTTTTCTTATCAGCCCTACAAGCCTTTCCTGCCTGAATACTGAGCCGTGCAGAACAACAAAAGGAGCTTTTTTCCCTATAAGTTCAGAGCAGTTCAGAACAAGTTTGATCAGCTCTTCGGCGCCATTCTCGATTATAGCAACAGCGGTCTTACATCCGAGTTCCGCGGCTTTGAAAACAAGTTCTGACGCGGAAGCGACCGCGCTCTTCGGATCAGTCCCGTAGATTATATTATAGATATCGTCGGTCTTCGCGATCTGATAGTGTTCTTTAACAAGGTCTTCAAGCGCGGTTTTGCTGTCAGGATTATAATATGAGTTTAGAGCCGCTCTTACCGCCTCTCTGCCGAACCAGAATCCGGAACCCGCGTCATCTATGATATAACCGAACCCGCCTGTCCTGAAAAGAACTCCCTCTCCGTTTTTTCCGTAACAGATACTGCCGGTGCCTGAAATAAGCAGCAGTCCGGGTCTGTTGCTGAAATAAATATTCAGAGCGAGCAGGGCGTCGGAAGTCACATGAAGATATTCCAAAATAACATCGTACCCGAGGGATGCCTTTCTGAAAACATCGGTGAACCTCTGCGCGTAATCTTCAGATGATGTGCCCGCAAAACCCGCAGTAATGTATAATTCTGTCTTTACCCTGAAAACCTCTTTCAGATCAAGAAAAACATCTCTGAACATTTTAAGAACATTTTCCTCGAATTCACTGCGGTTGAGCAGGTTTGACGGGCCGAAAGTTCCGGAAAAAAGCAGCCTTCCATCCGCGTCGATAACGCTAATTCCTGTCTTTGATCCTCCCCCGTCGATCCCGATGTACAGTTTTGAAGGTCTGTATTTTGCCTTATCTGTATAAATATCCATACTAATCTTTTAAATAACCGCTGATGAACTCTATCTTCTGCATTATCAGCATGATCCCTTTTCTGTCGGGAAGAGTGCCTATGATATGATTTATTTTCCTTACCGAGTCGTTTGCTTTGTCAGAAGGAAGAACAGCAATAATAAGCTTATGGAATTTTGCGCTTTTCTCAGCCCAGATCTTTCCAAAGAAAGCTGTATCATTTATATATTTTCTGGCATCATTGCCTTCAATAACGGAGATGTCCCTTTCCTTCAACTCCGAGAGTATCCCTATTATTTCATAAAATTTTTTCTCGTCCTGACAGAATATCTGAAGGAGCGAGTATTCTTCTTTCTGTTTTTTGTCCTTACCCGCAGGAACGGCGTATTTGATAAATTTTTCGCGGATAGCGACTGAATTGGGCTGAGAACTTATCTCGTCAAGCGCGCCGGGCTGTCTCAGCACGCCTGACACCTGGGAAAGAAACCTTATATGCTGATTTTTCTTTTTTTCCGGAGCTATGATAAAAACCAGAAATTTAACGGGTTTTTCATCCATCGACTCAAATTCCGCACCGTCAGGATATACGATAATGCCTATTATAAAATCGTCAATGTTCGGCAGGGCGCAGTGAGGTATTGCGATATTGTTCCCGAACCCGGTGCTTCCGAGCTCTTCCCTGTCTCTAAGCTTTCTCAATATTTCTGTCTTTGAGTGCGATCCCGGCCCGATGCTTTTTAATACGAGTTCTGATATTTCGTCCAGGACCTCATCCTTTTTATGATAACCGGATTTGATTTCTATAAGTTCGGTAACAATATAATCTGAAATATCCATTGATTCTTCTCCCGGCTTTTTTATTCTGAAATCTAAATAAACTCCATCCTTTCTTCAAGTCATTTAATCAGTTATTTTCCTAAAAAAGCATTAGAATTTTCTGCTGTTTTGTTGTATAATTGGCTGAAATAAATAACGGACTGAAGATGAAGATACTTCTGGCGACACACAACAGGAATAAGATAAAAGAGATTAAGGAAGCTCTTAAGGGGAGCGGAAATGAAATTTTATCACTTGATGATTTCCCTGACCTGCCTGAAGTTATTGAGGACGGCGACACGCTTGAACATAATTCACTGAAGAAGGCAAGAGAAATATTCGAACATACCGGGATCACGACTCTTGCAGACGACACCGGTCTGGAGGTTGAATTTCTGAACGGAGAACCTGGAGTCTTTGCGGCAAGATGGGCGGGTGAAGGCTGCAGTTATAAAGACAACTGCGATAAAATGCTCAGAGAAATGAAAGGAGTGCCGCATGAAAAAAGAATTGCTTCGTTCAGGTGCGTGATCACACTCTACGGTAACGGGATACTCAAAACTTCTCAGGGAATACTCAGCGGTTATATAATAGATGAATCAAGAGGTACGGACGGGTTCGGCTATGACCCGGTCTTCGTTCCGGAAGGATACGGGATAACTCTCGCGGAAATGACCCTTGAAGAAAAAAACAGGATAAGCCATCGCGGCCTCGCGGTCAAGAAGATGGCTGAAATTATAAGAGAAATTAAAAAGGCGGATTAAAACCGCCTTTTTAATTTAATACCATCCGTCCTTATACAAATTCTGAAAATCTTCCTCAGTTAGAACTTTAGGCTTTATGATCCTTGCGGGAACGAACGGATTCGCAGCTTTCCACTCAGCCTCTCTCCTCTTCCTCAGAAATCCGTCCGCCACATTTGGGAATAATTCAAGAAGAAGTTCCTCTTTGTAGTTCTTTGCCAGTTTAACGAACCCTAATTCTCTTAAAACGGGATTCGGCTGTTTTTTATAGACACTCGTGTCATATGGTATTTCTTCAGGAGATCCGCATATCTTCTCTCTGAAATCGGGATCAACGGGAAAAGGCGTCTTACCGTACTGTCCCTGCACAAGACCTACGAACTGGTTCGTTAAGGTGGTATAAGGTTCTTTGCCGTTCTGCTCGTCAAGGGCCAGGTTAACGGCCTGCGTTCCCACTATCTGACTTGTGGGTGTTACAAGCGGCGGACATCCGGAATCGAGCCTGCATTTGGGAACAAGTTCCAGAGCCCTGTTCATCAGATGATCCAGTTTGAGCTGCTTAAGCTGAGCCACCATATTCGTATACATTCCGCCCGGTATCTCGGCGTTCTTAACCCTCTCATCAGGATCCGGGAAATTAAATTTTTTCGTTATAGCCTGACAGCATTTAAGAAGATTGTCTATGCTGTTATTCTGAGCCGCCTCGATCGCGCTTGTAAAAAGCGCGTCGGTTTCAGAGTCAAGCTTGTAATCCGATATGTTAAATTCCGCCGGGAACATTTTCGTTGTATCGAAATCAGTAAGCTCCTTTCTTATTTCTTTCAGTTCCCTGTCAATGAGCGTTACCTGCTTCAGATCGACATCGGTTTCAATACCCATCTTGTCGCAGAATATCTGGACAAGCTCAAACGCCGGCGCGGCCGGCCCTCCGGCGAAACTGTATAGCACCGTATCCACAATATCCACGCCCTTAACGATGGCCATTATAACTGACGCGAGCCCGTATCCGGGAGTATCATGCGTATGAAGGTCTATCGGAACCTTGACGGACTGCTTAAGCGCTGTTATGAGCTCACCGGTCATCTTCGGGTGTATAAGACCGGCCATGTCTTTTATCGTAATTATCTCCGCCCCTTCTTTCTCAAGTTCAACGGCTTTATTTACAAAATAATCAACATTGAATATGTTTTTTGGAAGTTTCTTTCCTGAAAAGAAGGCGCTGATCTTCTCTCCCAGAGTGAACTTTGGATCGACTGTAAAACAAACCGCGCAGTCCGGAATGCCGCCGTATTTTTTTGCGGACCTGATAGACGATGTCATATTGTTAATATCGTTCAGAGCGTCAAATATTCTTATAATATCAAGTCCTGATCCTATCGAGTTTTTCATAAATCCGTCGATAACCTCTTCGGGATAAGGCGCATAACCAAAAAGGTTTCTTCCCCTTGAAAGAGAAGTGAGTTTTGAGCTTTCTCCTACGGCAGCCTTTATTTTTTCCAGCCTTTCCCACGGATTTTCGTTCAGATAACGCATGATCGAGTCCGGTACAGCTCCGCCCCATACTTCACAGGCATAGAATCCTGCTTTTGCATAGTAAGGCAATACCCTGTCGACCTGTGCCTGGCTCATCCTTGTAGCGAACTGGGACTGCTGACCGTCCCTTAATGTAAGATCCCTTATTTTCAGCTTCTTCATTTATATCCCTTGAACTTTTTGCGTAGAATTTATCTAAAAATTACTTTTTACGCAATGATTTATATTAGTTAAAATTTATGTTTTTTTTTTAATTTAAAATGCAGTTTATAAAACTTTTGTTTATCTTACATCCGGTTTTAATATAGAGGGTTCCGGCCGGAAAATGAAAATACTTCTCCTTGATAATTACGACTCATTCACATATAACCTCAAAATCCTTATCCATACATCTGCACCTAAGGCGTTTATCGAGGTCAGACGCAATAAAGATCCGGATATAAAAGCGGCTGAGACGGATATTCTTGTGATCTCCCCGGGTCCCATGAGCTGGAAAGATACAGGTATTCTTAAAGAACTTTTCGTGGATAAGATAATACCCAGCCGGATACCCGTTCTGGGGATATGCCTTGGAATGCAGTTCATTGCGGGTTATTTTGGTTCGGAAATCGGAAGGATCGGGAACCCCGAACACGGTATTTGTGCCCAGATCAGGCATAACGGCGATAAACTTTTTGACCAGGTTCCATCAGTTTTTGAAGCTGCCAGATATAATTCACTCGGGTTGTACGATGTAAACACCGGCTCAGATATTCAGGTGATCGCACGGGAAAATACTTCAGGCGCAGTTATGGCACTTAAACACAATTTCCTTCCCATGGCGGGATTCCAGTTCCATCCCGAAAGTTTTCTTTCAGAATGCGGCAGACAGCTGATTAAAAATTTCATGACAGTTTATGTTCAGAATAAATTATAAAATTAAAGAAATCAGTAGAAAATGGTCTCATGAGTCCCTTTTCTCCGCGACCGGGCTTCACGGAGGCGCTTGTCTTTTCACATCGCTGAAAGACCCTTCGACAGGGAGAAATATAACCGGAATAAATCCAGTCCGCAGATTCAACTCGCCCGGTGATATCGACGCATTTGTTTCGCTGAACAGAACAGAGGTCTGTCTGCCGGTTATACTTGGTTTTATTGCGTATGACTACAAGGACAAGGTTGAAGAGGAAGGCCTTTACAATAATTTCCGCGAGAATATTTTTCCTGATTTTTATTTCTGCCTTTACGAGCATTATGTTATTTGCGATAATTCTGATACTGAACACCTCACCCTTATAAGCTTAGAATTCCCTTTCAGACATAAAATTTTAAAAGAAGACGAAATTTTTATCACGCCTGAAATAAAACTGACAGACGGCGGATCAAAATATATCGGTTCGTCTTTGAACAAAGCAGAATTTGAGTCCGGTGTAAAAAAAATCAAAGATTATATTAGGAACGGTGACATTTATCAGGCTAATCTTACGAGGAAAATTACCGGTGCAACGGATTTCTCTGCGGTCGAGTGTGCTGTCAGGATCAAAAACTCAAATCCGATAGAGTTCGGTGTATTCGCCAGGATCGAAGACAGATTCATCATTTCGTCATCTCCCGAAAGATTTTTCATGCTCAAAGACGGCATAATAAAAGCTCTGCCTATAAAAGGCACCTCACCCCGTTTTTCGGATCCGGATAAAGACTCAGATAGCCTGAAAAAACTTCTCTGCTCAAAAAAGGATCTGGCCGAACTCGCGATGATAGTCGATCTGCTCAGGAATGACATGAACAGAATATGTTCGGATGTAACTGTTGAAGCTTTCCCTCTCATCATGAGACTAAGAAATGTATTTCACCTTTATTCTGTAATATCCGGAAAACTTAAGCACGGAAGTTTCACGCAGATAATAAACGCCATGTTCCCGGGAGGTTCCATAACAGGATGTCCTAAGATCAGGTCATGCCAGATCATTGAGGAACTTGAAAAAACAGGAAGAGGGCTTTATACCGGCAATTTTGGATACATAAACCTGAACGGGGATATGGATTTCAATATTATGATAAGAACTTTGTTCTACGACAATGGCGGCATATCATTCAACACCGGAGGCGGAATAACGCTTCTCTCCGACCCTGAAAGTGAATATAGAGAAACGGTTCACAAGGCCCGAAACATTTATGACGCGCTCAATATGGAGGTTATATGGGAAGAAAAATACTGCTTGACGGACAGATAAAATATAAAGACAGCGTTATAATCTCTCCGGATTCGCCCGCACTTAATTTCGGCTGCGGTTTGTTCGAGACTGTCCTTTACAGAAATGAAAAGCTGTATTTTTATAATGAACATTTACAAAGGCTCAGATCGGCATGTCGCGAACTTTTGATTGAACCGCCCGCCGAGGATATGATCTCCTATGAAAGACTTACAGATCTTGCGGATCAGAACGGATACAATAAAAATACTGCCAGAATTAAAATATTTTACGCTCCTCTGAGCGGACCGGACAAATGGAACTCACTGGTATCAGTAGAAAAATACGGGCGAAAGGACGGCAATGTGTCACTGAAAACCGATCCGCGCACAAGAGACAGCTCCTTTAACCGATATAAATCATCTTCATATATGCAGAACTATTTATCAATCCTCGGAACTGACGGCTCGAAAGAAATTGCGTTTGTCAACCTCCGTAACGAAATTACAGAAGGTTCCAGGACGAATATTCTCTGCCTAAAAAACGGAATTATATATTTTACCGGAAGAAAAGAGAACTACCTTCAGGGTATTATGCAGAACATGATCCTCAGCGACTATAGAGATATCGGATTTGACGGAATAGAGGAACTTGCCGGAGGATTTACTCAAGACATTATTCGGCACACGGAAGAAATGATCATAACGAACAGCCTCATGATCTCAAAAAATGTCGACATTCTGAACTTTGGGTCCTATATCCGTGAATTCGATACTTTCGGGGCTTCAAAAAAGATCAATGATTTTTATCTTAAATGAAAAAGCCCGGATCGCCGGGCTTTAATTTTATTCGCTTATAGAAGGTGTGACTTTATCCTGGATTATATTCTTGATCATTTCATATTTGGCACTGATGGAATCTCTCTCGTTTAC
Organism: uncultured Bacteroidia bacterium; assembly: GCA_964648295.1. Lineage (GTDB taxonomy): Bacteria > UBA4055 > UBA4055 > UBA4055 > UBA4055 > UBA4055. The sequence continues at coordinate 25,919 of CAZYNH010000011.1, forward strand.
GACCTTCTTCATACGCGTTTCCAGACCTGCCTTTTCAGCTCTAAGGTTTGCATTTTCCATTTTGAGTCTGTTTATTTCCTCTTTTGAACAGCCTGCCAGGATCACAGCGCCTGCGATCAGAACAAAAATCATTTTTTTCATTTTCATCATCCCCCTGCCGGATTTTTTTCTGTATTATACGATAATAAAAACAAATGTCAAGCGTAATATTTATTCATAAGATGAAGTTACTTCATACACAACGCCTCTTTCTTTCATATATTTGAGCATAGTTTTAAAACAAGCTTCATCTTCTCCGATAAATTCAGCAGGACTCAATCCTTTTTTCTTATACAGTCCTTTCGCGACCAGATTGACTGCCGCTGTGCAGGAATATCCTGTAGTTCTTGCCATGGATGAGATCTTTGTTTTTTTACAGTATCTGTCGAACAAGTCGTATGTAAAGACCTTCGGTTTTCCGCTCTCCGTTCCTCTGACAATAACGCGCATGATGGTAAACTCTTCCTCTGTTCTGCCGAGTTTCCAGTTCTTATCTGTAAATAGTACTTTTTCGGTCATCTGCAGCGGAGATATTTTCATGCCGTTTATTTCAACCGGTTTTTTTGAGAAAAATCCTGACTCCCGTAAAATCCTTACTTTTTCAATATATCCCGGGTAACGCATTGTTTTTTCTTTCAAGTTCGGTATCTTTGGAAAATTTTTTAATATGGACCTCAATCCGTCGCTGTTCCACGCCTCAAGCGTGCCTACGCCTCCGAACTCGAAAAGCTCAGGGTCCGAGAGAGCCGGTCTTGCTGTCTCAACACCGTTCTCCTTATACCTGGCCGGCCTTACATACTCTTCAATTACATCGCATGGTGAGAAAGGAGCTTTATATTCCCACGGCCATGTACGGCTTACAGGAAGTCCGCCGACGAGGCAGAGATAAGAATCAACTTTCATTCTGCGGTTATGGTAACCCAGTATAACATTGCACATTCCCGGTGCAACTCCGATATCAGTTATCGCCGTCACATTATTCTTTTTCGCTATCCTGTCCAGCGGAGTTGAGTCTTCAGGGAAGAAAGCGATATCAACAACATTCTTTTTGCATTCGATAACTGTCTTAACTGTTTCATAGCCCATAAAACCCGGCACTGCATCCACAACAATATCAGAATCTGATATGATGTCAGCCAGTTTCTTTTTGTTGCGGAGATCGGCCTGAACAGTCTTTATACCGTTTTCCTTTTTGAGAATTTCCAGAGCGGTACTGTTGAAGTCCGCTACCTTGATATCGTAGCCGGTGCAGAGGTCTTTTGCCATTGCGCTTCCGACCATTCCTGCGCCCAAAACAGTTATTTTTAATTCCATATCCACTCCCTGTCTGCGTCAATATGAATATAACCGCCAATAAGAGAATCAGGATTTACAGTCGTACCCGTCTTGAAAAAATATCCTCCGAAATTAGCCTCAAATATTGTATCCGGTCTTAACTGAATGACATTAATAAATGTTTTTCTGGTATATTTCTCGTCTATGCCTGATATATTGTTTATGTAATAAGCCCAGGCCGGATCACTTGAAGACAGCTCGAATTTATTTGTGCTGTAATCGCTTTGAATCCATACAGTATCAGGCCTGGCGTTCATGTCATATCTGAAAACCATGTTCCATTTTCTCCCGTCAGCAGTTTCGGCGCTGAAACTTACTTTGGGACTGTTCATATCTCCTGTTAATGTACAGCTCACATTTCTTCTGGCCGTAATTTCACTGATCGACGCGAGGTCCTTCCAGTTACCGTAGATATCGTAAGAAATATCCCCGAAATCTACCATCAGCCCGTTAGTGAACGGAGGCGGATCGTTTTCCTCGTCGTCACATGACACAAGAAACAGCAGTGCTGTCAGGCATACTGCCGCCAAATATAATTTTTTCATCTTTTTCTCCTCCCGAATTTATATTTCAATCGTTCCTTCTATCCATCATATACCACCTGTCGGCATCAGACAATATTTTTGTCTTCGCCGCTGTCTCCTTCCCGACTGGCCCGCCGCCCTCCTGTCTGAGTTTCTGAGACGCGAACCTGGCGTAAACTGACTGGGGATATATATCCTTTATTTCCGAATATATCTCCGCTGCCTTCGGATAGTCCCTCAGATAGTTCTCAGCTATTAGTGCAGCTGCCTGAAGTATTTTCGGTGAAAGAGGGCTTTTATTATATTTTCTTGCGATCTGCAGGTATTCTTCGGCGGCTTCATGGTAAAGCGAATCAAGAAATTTGCCAGATGAGATATTAAAAAAGTGCCCGGCCGAGTCTTCTATTACCAGAACCGGCTCTATTCCCCTCAATGATCTGATAAAGTTGGCACCGGCTGTTTCGGGATACTTCTCCAGAAGAGTGTCCTCAAGAGTCTTATATTTTAAGCTGTCGGTTATTATTAGAGACATCAGCGCTTTCGATGCTTTATGGGGATATTTCTTCTCTTTTGAGAGTTCCTCAAAAAGTACCATTGCGGTATCGGTAAGATTCAGATGGAATAATGCTTTATCCGCCAATGTGCTTTTATTGATTATATATGATGCTTCAAGATCATTCCGCTGACCTGTGAGAACGGATATCTCATTATCGGCATTCTCTGCGGCTTTACCGGGCAGTTCCGGTTCTTCCAGTTTTGTCTTTAACCTGTTAATTTTTGCATCGATACTGTCTCTTTTCTGAGGATATTCTTCAATCTTTCTTCTTAGATTTCTGAAATCTACAATAAGATTTTTTCTGTCCGCGGAATTTTTATAGAATTCATTTCTCCTGTCGTAATAACCGCTTGAATCATACATCACCTCCGCAGATCTGAAATCTTTTTTCAGGCGAAAATAGTATTCTCCGAAATAAAATGCCGCTTCCGACAGGTCGGGACCGTTGTTCCTGTCCTTTGGATTGACTCTTAATATCTCGTCAAGTTTATCGTAGGTTTTTATCTCCATATCATTTTCAAGATAAAATTTTGCCAGCTTGATCTCTCCTTTAAGTGAATATGATGCATACTTCTGGTCCGAAGTAATATCCTCAAGTATCGAGATCGCTTTTCCCTTATCCCCGCTTTTCATCAGCGCTTCTGCCTGCTTAACCTTCGCGTTAAATATCTTCTCCCTTTCTGTTTGAAGTTCAGAGAGTTTCATGTAAATACCGGCAGCAGTTTGGTAGTCATCAGTTTGCTCCGCAATTTCTGCGGCTGCCTGAAGCAGATTCATCTTGTCAGACTCGCTTTCAGCTGATTCTGAAGCCTTCAGCATATAATCGAATGCCTTCGCGCTGTCTCCTTTTGACAGGCTCATGTCCGCATTCAGTTTGTAAAGTCTGAAGGGTTCTATGTCTATCCTGCCTTTACCGATACTCTCAAGTAATCTTCCTGCCTCTTCATAATTTTTCAACGCGATCTCAACTTCGGCAAGATGTATCCTTGCCCGGTCAATAAGTTCGGAGTCGGGAAATTTCAGAAGGAGTTCATTAAATTTCCTCTGAGCTTTATAATAGTCACTCTGCCTCAGATAACATAGCCCCATCATCAAAATCGAGTCGTCAACCCATCTGCTTTCGGGATAGAATTCGAGTATTTTTGACAATTCTTTAAGACTGTTCTCGTAAAGATTTTTATCAATAACATTCGTCTCTTTCCTCTTTCGTTCAGCTTCATTATAGCTCTCTTTTGCATTGAAGTACATATTAAAATATGCACAGCCCGAAAACAGGGTTATTATGAAAAAGACGGAATATGTTCTTATTATTTTTTTCAAGAATTCACTCTGCTCCTGCACATTTCTTCAACCATCCTGAAATTAACTTTACCGTTTCCCATTAATGGCAATTCTTCAAAATAAACGAATTTCTTGGGAACTGCAATAGGCGGCAGAATGGAACTTAGAGCTTTCTTTATATCCGTATCTTCAACTTTCTTTGTAACCGCCACAATTATGTCGGCGCCTTTACTTAAATGAGGTATCTCGACTGCACAGCACTGATACTCTTCGCCTATATAATTCTCGACAGCGTTTTCGACAGATGACAGAGAGACCATCTCCCCTCCGATCTTTACGAATCTTTTCAGCCTTCCCCTGTGCCACAGAAAACCGTCTTCATCAACTTTTCCTATGTCCCCGGTATCGTACCATCCCCCCCTGTGAATACGTAGAGATGTTTCTTCCATATCCATAAAGTAACCCTTCATCACGAGCCTGCCTTTAACATATATCTTACCTTCCTGTCCTATGGGAAGTTCCTGCTCTGTATCAATATCAATAATTTTCACTTCAACATCAGGAAGAGGGGTACCTATGCTGCCGAATCTGTTTCTATCATGAGTATTTACGGAAATAACCGGGCTTGTCTCAGTCGTTCCATATCCCTCAAGTACTTCCAAACCATGCTTCTCCGAATAACTGTCTCTAATACTTTTAGTCATCTTATCACCTCCGGACATTATGATCCTTAAAGACTTCAATCCGCCCGGTTCAGATTTCTGGCAGTAACCTCTTAAAAAAGTCGGTGTTGCAGTAATGATAGTGTCCTTATTTTTTCTTATTCCGTCAGCTACTGACTGATACTCAAGCGGGTTAGGAAAGGTATTAACACAGGAACCTGACAGCAGCGGCATAAAAAATGATGTTGTAAGACCGTAGATATGGAACAACGGAAGAACACCCGCAAATATATCTTCAGGACCGAAAACAAAGACATGGCAGAGAGACTCGATGTTCGACATTATATTGTCGTGGCTCAGCATCACAGCCCGCGGTTCCTTCTCACTTCCTGTAGTGAACAGAATAACAGCTATATCGTCAGATGTTTTGTCTGCGATAAAACGGTAAGGAAGGCAGCTTTTCAAAAATGCTGTTAATTTACTAAAAAATGTCAATGATTCAGAAATATCCTCTACAAATATAAACCCTTTGTCCTGCTTCACTCCCAGTCTTTCGCAGAGTTTCCTTGATGTTATTATCGTTTTGAACCCGCACTTGTTTCTCGCGTACCTGATATTATTTTCGGCACCTGTCGAGTAATTTATCATAACCGGAACTTTTCCTGTTATCATTACTCCCAGCAGGCTGATGAAAGCCCCGCCGGACATTGGAAGCATTATTCCTATAAAATCCTCGTCTTTCCTACTGATGATATCCGAAAATAAAAAAGCCGCTGTAATCAGCTTGCGATATGTATAATTTTTGCCTGAAAAACTGTCTATAACAGCCGTCCTTCCGCCGTATTTTTTTGCGGCCCTAATTATTTCGGCGTGAAGACTCATTTCATATTCCTGATCTTACTGAGAGTCAGAGTGGTGGACTTTGCCGGAATAAGGTCTATAACTGTTACCCTGCCTCCGTTTTTTCTTACTATATCTGAACCGACAATATATTTTTTATCGCTTGTATCAGTGACCTCGGGATCATAGTCGCCGCCTTTTACCAGATAATCAGGAATAATCATACTGATTAGTTCTAAAGGAGTATCATCGTCAAATATGACGGTATAATCAACAGCCTTAAGTGAATCTATCAGGTATGCCCTGTCGCTTTCGCAGTTCACTGGCCTTCCCTCACCTTTCAGCTTCTTAACCGACCTGTCGCTGTTTACGCCGACTATAAGAATATCGCCCATATTTCTTGATCTGTTCAGATATTCTGCATGCCCCCTGTGCAGTATATCGAACACTCCGTTGGTAAATACTATTTTTTTGCCTTCCCTACGGATCTTATTCAGTTCATCTTCAATTTGACCGGCAGTAATAAGTATCATCATTTCCCCTCTTTTGTGACAATACCCGCTTCGGTCAGCCTGTTTTTAAGCAGAAGAGGGTCAACAGGGATAATGTTTACATCCTCTACGACTATCGAGGCGGCATAATTAGCTATTGTACATGCTGCTTCAAAACTTGCGCCGGCGCACATGAATGCCACAAGGGCCGAGATAACCGTGTCACCCGCTCCAGACACATTGGCTATCTTGGCGGACCTGGCAGGTATTATAGTCATTATTGCATTGCTGTTAAAGGCTGCCACCCCTCTCTCGCTTAATGTGATCATGAGATTTTTTAACTCAAGTCTTTCCATCAGATCTATTCCGGCTTTTTCAATTTCACTCTCAGTCTGTATCTTTCTTTTGAGTATTTCTCCCGCTTCTCTCAAGTTAGGTTTGAAAACACTCGCGCCTTTATAATTTGATATATTTTTTATTTTGGGATCCACGGCTGTGAATATTTTTTTGTCGGATGAAATTTTCATAATGTTTTTTATTACATTCTGCGTCAGAACTCCCTTGTTATAATCCTGAAATATTACCGCATCAAGATTATCAGATATACTGTCAAAATACGATACGAGTTTTTTCTCGATACTCTTCCCTACAGGCTCTGTACTTTCTTTATCGAACCTTACGACATGCTGGTTTAAAGCAAGAATTCTTGTCTTGACGGTAGTCGGCCTTATTTTATCCACAATTATATTTCCCGTATTCATTCCGCTGTTTTTAAATATGTCGATGAAGTAAGATCCGCTCATGTCATTTCCTATAACTCCCAGAGAATACGGAACAGCTCCGAGCGATTTTAAATTAAGGCTGACATTCGCCGCACCCCCGGGTTTCATTTCCTCACCCGTAACATTTACTACCGGAACAGGCGCTTCGGGTGATATTCTTTCAGTTCTGCCCCAATAGTAAACATCAAGCATCACATCGCCTATAACGGCGATATTTAATTTTTTAATATTTTTCTCAAGTTGTTCGTATTCGCTGCAGTTTATCTTTACCATGGCGTTTTTCCTTTTCTGATATTACCGCTTTTATCCACAAAATAAAATTCCGAAGACATTTTAAACATTTCCTCGTCCCCTTTTGAGTTCCCGAATGAAATGATCTGTGATGACCGGTTATAGAATTCAGATCCTTTTATCCTGTTGACTTTCTCGAAATAATTGCAGTTCTTTCTTTTTAATCTTCCCGTAAGCCTGCCGTTAAATTTTTCCGTTTCTGTGCAGATACATCCGTCAAAACCGAATCTGTCAGCTACATATTCCATATATATGTCCGGAGATGCCGTGACCACCACTATTCTGCATCCGAGTTCTTTAAAGTAAGAGATCTTCTTTTTAACTTTTGGAAAAACATGAAGCTGCCTGAAAAAAGCCGGAAGTTTAGCTTGTATACTGTTGAGGTCCATGTCTTTATATATCAGCTCATAGCTCCTTTTCTTTGCTTCGTCCCTGGTTATGAATTTAAAATAGTATTCAATAACAATAAAAACAAGGTCCGGCAGAGATCTCAGGAATTTTTTATAACCTGCGAAAAACAACAGAGACCTGAAATACGAATCGCCTTTAATAATTGTTCCGTCAAAATCAGTGAATACTATCCTCTCGCCCAACAAACTCCCCCTTATTTAACCTCGACAAATATTTTTTTATTTCTGCTGCCGTAGGATATTATATTGCCGTTTATAAGACTGATACCTTTAAGATCTCTGTCCGGAGCGGTAATTATTCTTTTTATCGCGCTCTGAATACCGCCTTTAAGTATCGCTTTTTCCGCGTCAACGCAATAGATAAGGTCTTTTCCGATCTTATTTGCTATCATGAAAATATTGCCGTCTTTTGAATGCAGGTTCTTGATGTATAACTCGCTTTTTATCTTAAAACTTGCCTGACTGATCAGATCTGCGGTTTCTTCGAGGTTCCTCACTGGGCAAAAATAAAGATGACCCGAGAATATATAATCATTAATTATCAGATAATTAACTGAATTGAATTTAACAGCTCCGATTGTCGATGAGGAAGACAATCCGGTCGAATATTCGTTAGAAATCTCAATTTTTTTCGAGATCAACAGGCTGTCTCTGTCAATTTCGATCACCTTGTTCAGATTATCATCGATCAGATAAATATAACCGTCTATCTGTTCAATGTCTTTGATGTTCGTAATATGTTCCGGTAGATCACAATAAAAATCAGGAACCTGATCATCATTAATGCTGTTATAGACATACAGCCTGGACAGGTCATTCTTTTTTGTTGCGGCGATAATTATCCTTTTTTCGGCGCTTGTAATTCCGGCAACTTTCAGCTTTTCAATTCTCTCAAGGCTGATTATATCGTATGATGACCATTTAACTGTCTCGGCATCGCTCTCGACCTTATTCCTGATCATGTCCAGAAAATAAGGCGAAATAAAGAACATCAGTACTATCATGCAAACACTGCACAGATAATTATATACTTTGCTGTGATTCGGATTGAGGCTGAAAAGATAGTCGACCAGAGAATAGAGAGTAACGCTGATCACAGCGAATGAAATCATGAAAGTGATGAGGTAATTTATTTTAAAGTCGATACAAGCGAGTGAAAAAAGCATCATTGCCAGAACGGCCATAAGAATAAGGATAAGCGCAAGCAGGCTGCCTCTTATTTTGAAAATATATACAACAAAAAGGTTCAGCACGATCCCGACAGCCAGAGAATAAAGAATAAATTCTGCCGACACGCTTCCGCCGTCCTGAACTGTGTTGATCATAAGCGCGTACATAAGAAGATACTGGCCTGCGAACTGAACTCCGCCTTTAAGTTTTCCTGAGAACCTGGCACCCATAACTGTCCCGGAAAAAGAAGCGAATATTCTGACATACGCAACTATGATATCCCTGAAGAAAAAGAAAACTATGAACCATATAGGGAAAAGACCATGGTAAGCTAATGCGAAAAAATAAAAAAATCTTGAAATAGAATCAGAAAGAGGGTCGAGTATCTTACCCAGATCCGTAACAAGTTTGTCTCTCCTTGCAACATACCCGTCAATAATATCGGAAACTTCAGACAGGCTCATAATGATGTATGCCGCTATGAGAAGTTTTATGTTCCCGCTGAAAATCAGAAGCACACCGATAATCGTCAGAACGATCCTCGATATGGTTATTGCATTAACCTTATTGTAATACTTAGCATCCAACATGTCCGCCTTTTACAAAATATTAACCGTATAAAATATAAACATTTGTGTCCCGCTTGTCATTAACAAAATATCATTTCAGAAAGTCCAGCAAATCAGATTCTATTTTTTCCCAGACAAGATGATCTGCCGCTTTTGAGCAATTCTTCCTCATAATATCATACCTGTTCCTGTTTTCCAGCAGGTCATTGATTTTCTCGGCAATTAGATCAGCGTTACTCGGATCCGTTACCTCGCCCGTTCCGTAACCTTTTACATATCTTGATATCTCGGGAAAATCCGAAGCTATCTGGGGTACCTGCGCCTGAATAAACTCGAACATTTTATTCGGGGCAGAAAAATAATAGCTCTTCCCGCAGTTCCTGATCAGACAGAGACCAATATCGGCGCATATTGTATACCTGATCAGCTCATCATGGGGGAACGGCCCTGTTATCCATACCCTGTGACCAATACCAAGATCAGAAGCTGTTCGGTCGAGTTTGTCCTTTTCAGAACCGCTCCCGATAAGCACAAGAACCGCTTCGTTCTTCACTTTTGTAAATGCTTCTAATACAGTCTCCAGACCGTTGTTTATAAGAAAATGCCCCTGATAAAGGACGATCTTTTTTTCTTCAGGTATACCTGTAATTCTGTGAAGCAGTTTCCTGTCTGTCGGGATTTCTTTTTTTAAAGGCAGGTTGGTAAAGACCCCGACTTGATCAATTTTATAAATTCTCTCCAGCTCTTCTGCGATCGGTCCTGATACAGTAATCACGCGCTTTGCTGCTTTAATAAAAATCCTTTCGAAACTGATCCAGAAAAATCTGACAAAAGGCCTGTTTTCAGTTTGAGAATTTCCGTGCCAGAATTCATGAGCGTCATAAATATAATGAACTCTTTTTAACCTTGATGCTAAGTATACAGGCATCAACGGGAATATATCATGAGAATATATAACCGAGCACTTCCTCTCTAACAGCAGAAAGAAAAGTCTCAACCAGAATATGATCATGTTCAGAGGCAAAGGTAATTTTCTGAAAACTCTGATCCTGTAAGTACATATTCCTTCCCAGCCCTTGAGCTCGTCATTGCAGTATTTTATACCTATGACACTAACATCATAGCCGGACTTGACGAACGACAATGCTACTTTATAACCTCTGTATTCATGGTGAAGAGTATCAAAAACCGCGAATATTATTTTTTCCCCGTTCAATCCAGTATATCTCTGTTCGGCCTGTAAAAGCCTTTCAAATTTTCCTTCTTGAGCCAGTAATATTTTAACGCTTCATCGTCAGTTTTTAGAACACGGCTTTTTGAATCTGACGCGTATATAATTCTGAAATCCTCATTTGACACATAATCAGTGATCATGCCGAATGTTTTGTCCTTTAAAACTATCAGGTCACCGTTCCTTATTTCACTGCTCTTGACAGCAGAAACATTTTTAAGTATTTCCTCTGAATTCATGTATCCTTTGAACTTCATATTGTTCTCTACCGCCGAGTTTCTCCATATTGCGCATATCAGGTGAGAATTATCTGATGCTTTGTCTTTATCAGGATCTGCACCGAGTTTAAATTTCAACCCATCGTATTTTGATGCCCATTTTTTTACAGAGCGCGTAAAATCCGTATCGAAGCCCGATGTGAATTCTTCGAACTGGGCGTTCATTTCGTCCCCGCCGTCAAAATAATCTCCGTCTATCCTATCCATTTCTTCATCATCCGCGGAAGGATCGAAAACAGGTTCTTTTTTTGGAACAGGTTCTTTTTCTTTAAGTTTTTCGATCTTCTTCGCAACTGTCTGTTTCTCGCCGGTTTCGTAAAAAACAAAATACCAGACCGCTGCTCCCGCTATTGAAAGTATTACCAGCGCGGTTATAAAATCGAACAGCCTTGCGAAGAATCCTCCGGAGCTTCTTGATCTTTTATTAGTTTTGCTTTTTTTTGCCATGATCACCCTTCCTAAACATTAAATAATAAATACAATCTGAAAACATCCTATTATAAACCCCAGAACTCCTCCGAAATATGTCACGTACCTAAGCTGTGTCCTTGTTACGCTGAGAATTATTTCTTCCAGTCTTTCAAGTGAAAATTTTTTAACTTTTCTTGAGACCGTTTCATGGATATCAAGCTCGTCTAAGACTGAAGGGAGTTCCCTGTCAAGCATTTCAATTACTTTATCCGATATCATTTTCTTTATGTCGGATGTTATAAATGAAGAAAGTATTCCGAACTGTCCGTACATATTATCCAGGGCCTGATATATTTTTATCCTGACTGATTCTTTTCTAAAAAGATCGTGAAGGGACTCATTTGTGAGAAGATGGTCGCCGACTGTATTCCCTATTTTATCTGCAAGCTTCGCGTGTTCCTTCGGTATAACACCCGGAGTGAAGGGAAGCCTGAACCCTAAAACAATTACCGGGTTAAAAGGCCTGAAAAGCATTTTAATTGCAAGAAAGTTGGTGAAAAGCCCTATTGCGGCTCCCGTCAACGGTATAAGAATAAATTTTAAAATCTCACCTTCCAAATTACACCTCTTTTATTTTTACAGCCACGGCCTGGTACCTGTCAAGTTTTTTATTTCTCGTCTGCTTCCGGCTCAGAAATGGCAGCAGTTTAACTAATCTGAATCCGTTTTGTTTTAATAATTCTTTGATTTCAGTTGGAGAGTAACCTCTTTCATAATGAGTTTCGTCGAATGTAATAAATCTTCCGTCCTTCTCCCTGATAAAGAATTTCATTCTGCATTCCAGTATAAGAGTGTCCATATCGAATTCAGAATCGTATGAGATGAAGAAGTCATCTGTTTCCTCGATCTTCACGCCTTCCCATTCATGTATAAGCCCGTATACCGAATTAAAATCGAATAGAAGAATGCCATTATCATTAAGAGCCCTGTTCGAGCATTTGAAAAAGGACGACAGGTCTTTCGGTTTTGTCAGGTAATTTACCGTATCGAATACGGAAATGATGTTATCGAATTTTTTCTTTGTTTTAAAATTCTTCATGTTCCCTGTCTTGAAATCAAAAGCCGGGAGTTTGTTTTTTGAAATACTTATCATCTCGCTGCTCAGATCGATCCCGGCAGGTATATACCCCAGCTGAGTAAAATAAACAAGTTCTTCGGATGTACCGCAGCCAAGATCCAGAACATCAGTTCTTTTACCTCCTGATGAAATTATCAGGTCATCCAGACAGTCGACAAGCTCCCTGTAGTCAAAAGGGCTCATTATCAGGTCGTAGTATTTTGCGATATTGTCGAACATTACTGCTCATCCTTAAGATTTTTATTAACGATTTTACTGAACCGGTCGTAAATATCCTTTCCTGAACATACAACACAGCCGTTATTAAGATAATTATCCCTACCTTTGAAATCAGCAATCCTGCCACCGACCTCTTCTATAATCACTGCTCCTGCGGCGATATCCCATACCGAAAGCCAACCTTCAAAAAAACCGTCGAATCTTCCGCAGGCAACATACGCTATATCGAGAGCCGCGCTGCCCATCCTGCGGATACCCGAGCATGATCCCAGCATTTCTGACAGACATACGAAATATTTCTCTCTTTTTTCAGGCCTTCTGAAAGGCATTCCTGTAGCTATCAGACATGATCCGAGATCGCTGCCGGCAGAAACAGATATTTTATTTCCGTTCAGATAAGCTCCATGACCTTTGACCGCATGGAACATTTCGTTTTTGTAAGGATCATATATAACTCCCGCTCTTACCTCGCCGCGGCTGAAATATGCTATTGAAACCGCGCTGTGCTTAAGGCCGTGAATAAAATTTGTAGTCCCGTCAAGCGGATCAACGATCCACAGATCATCTTGCCGAACAAAATCCCGGTTATCCTCTTCAGCCAGGATATTATGCCCCGGAAACTCGGCCAGAATAATCTCTTTGATCTTATCCTGACATCTCATGTCGGTCGCTGTCAAATAATCTGTGCGGGATTTCAATTTTATTCCTGAGGGAACTGATGACACAATAATATTCCCGGCTTCATGCGCGGCCGTTCTGGACACGTTTATTATTTTTTCCGGACTCACCATTTAATATTTTTCCTTTTCAAGAAATGCTGAGCCTCTTTATGCCCCAGTTTTGCGGCCTTGACAGTATACGCTATGTTCTTATCCCTGTTCTTCATAAGCTCATATGCGATACCTAGATTATAATATGCGTCGGCATGATCCTTGTTCAGTTCGACGGCCTTAAGATAATAAGATACAGCCATTTCTGTTAAACCTTTTGCGAATAAAGATGCCCCGATATTATTATTTATGTCCGCGGAAGACGGATCGAGCTGTAGAGCTTTCCTGTAATAATTCAGCGCTTCGTCATAGTCTTTCAGAATGTGGTAAACTCCGCCGAGCCCTTTGTACGCCGCTGACGAATTAGGATCCAGTTCAACAGTCTTTATGTAAGTTTCGATAGCATGATTATAATAACCTTTCTTTCTGTAGGCTACCGCCTTATTAAGAGACGCTTCTGTATAATCCGGTTTTACAGCAAGAGCCTGATTATAATAAACTATTCCTTTGTCGTAATCACCAAGCTTTACATGGCATACTCCAAGGTTATAGTAGCCTTCAGCGAACCGGGGGTTTTTCTGAACTGATCTCTCAAAGAAACCGATCGCCTGGATAACCATTCCTTTCTGATAAGCTTCTATTCCGTCCGCAAAATAATTCTCGGCATACGAGACCGAAAAAAGAACCAGAAACATCAGAATTATGTAATTTTTCATCTATCTCCTCTTTTCGATACAGTGATAAAAGTATTTCAATTCCTCGATGCCTCTTTCGTGTTTTATAAAACTCTTAAGGGAAGGATTGACCAGTTTTTTTGCGATTTCGCGGGCGATAGCTATGTACATTTTTCTTTCATTTTTTAAATTCGTTAAATCAATAGAGCCTGTTTTATAATCATTTCTTACATCGAGATTTTGGCTGTTTTCTTTGTACTCCGTATGCTTCCAGTCCGCGGTTACCGGGTCAAAACTGTAGAGATTAAGGAACCTGCTGCCATATTCAGATATAAATTCTATTGCTTCGATCAGAAACTTGATATCTTCTTCACCGAAGACCCAATGGAGATTAATTCTCACCCATCCCGGCTTAACGCCCGATATACCTTCCTCAACTATCATTTTCCTGTATTTTTTTGATATATCGTTCGTAATATAGAGCAGTCTGTGACCGTAGGGTCCTGCGCACGAGCAACCTGCCCTGGACTGGATCCCGAACAGATCGCTCAGAAGTCTTGTCACAAATCTGGGATGCAGATATTTGTCCATGTGCTTTATATTGAATGAAATTATCGGTATCCTTTTTTCAGGGTCGGTATTCCCGATTATCTCAACATTATCGTGGTTCAGAAAATGATCGAAAAATATTTTTTTATTTTTCTCTTCAGCTTCCTCTATTTTTTTTAATCCGACCTTTTCTTTAAGATCCATCACAAAAGCTGTTTTTATCGTCTGGAGGATCGGAGGTGTTCCGGCTTTCTCTCTGGTCTCGATGTCTTTTGAGTAGTCCTGATCGAAAAATCCAACATAATCCACAGTACCTCCGCCGGCCGCTGTTGGAGGAAGATCGGAACGGTAGAGTTTTTCATTGAAAATGAGTATTCCTGAACTCCCGGGTCCGCCCAGGAACTTGTGGGGAGAGAAAAATATTGCGTCGTAATAACTTTTATCGTCTTTCATCATATCTATCCGGACATACGGGGCCGTAGCCGCGAAATCGAAAAACACGTACGCGTCGTTCTCATGAGCTATTCTTGCGATCTCGTATGTGTCCGTTAAAATTCCCGTTATATTCGACCCTGCAGAGAATGAACAGTACTTTACTCTGTTTTTATACTTCTCCTTTTTTATCTCCTTCTGCAGCATCCGGGTGTCAATCCCGCCCTGATCGTTAAGCTCGATCACAACGGTATCGGCAAACGCCTCACGCCACATCAGTTCGTTCGTATGATGTTCGTAAGGTCCTATAAAAACCACGGGTCTGTCAATATTGATCTTATCAATAATGTTACAGGCGTCGCACCCCAGATTCTTTATGGATGAGAATATTCTGTCTTTAGTGTGCGGGGGAATATAGATACCGAGTATTTCCTGCAGGCGCTTAAGCGCTCCGGTAGATCCTGAACCGATCGAGATTATTTTATATCCTTCTCCGGCGTTTACAAGCTTTTTTATTTTTTTCTCCGCACTGTGAAGCATTTCTGTAAGGAATTCTCCTGAATAATCGTCAGTCGTATGGGTATTCGCATAAGATCTCTCTATATCAAGAAGTTTATCTTCAATAAATTTCAGATTTCTTCCTGACGCGGTATAGTCGGCGTAAAAAAGGTTTCTCTTCCCGAAAGGGGTTTGAAATACTGAATCGTTTCCAACTATCTGACCTTTTATATATTCTATTCCGATCACTTTTTGCTTCATGGATCCCTCTTAAGCAGTTAAGTTCCAAATATAAATAAAACATGGACTGATTTCTATAAATAAAATGATTTTTTAAACACTCTGATTTATTATCTTCATCAGGCATTTCTCGCAATCGAAAACAAGAGAGTATTTTTTACTGTTCAGAACAATACTCAGCGGTTCTGATATTACTCTATTGCCACCAAATTTCCTGCAGGCTCCAATATGATATTTTATACAGTGTTTTGAAGTCATCAGAACTCTGATATTGTTCCTGTCTGACAATTCAAAGGCCTTTTCAACTTCTAAAGCTCCCGACTCTCTATAGAAAACTTCCGCAAGCCTGTTAGATACATTATATTTCGCTTCTATCTTGTTGAACGGACAATTGATTGGAGAATAATTATGAAAAACTGGTTTACGCGGATAATTTTTAATTCTTTCAGATAACAGCTTCTCAAAGGTCTGCCTTCTCCAGTTGTTCAATTTTGATGCCGGAACAAAATATTCCTTTCCTGATCTTACATTCAGTTCTTTTAAGAAGAACATCGTATCACCCGTCCGGAGGAACTGCTTCCTGATATTTTCCTCTGTGTTTTTAACATCGTTCGCTAAAATACCGTCATGAATAAACTCTAAAACAGTTCTGTTGCGGTCTTCGTCTTCCGCTTCAATAATAAATTTCTCTGAGTTTATGTTTATATTTATAACCGCCGATATCTGCCTTTCCGTTCCTGACAGAATAGTTTTTTCAAAAGAAGGGTTTTCATTCCTGTATATCTTTATACCCTCACTTTGAGGTAACTTCCTGAAAGTAAAGATTTTTTCATCCTCGACAGAATTAATGTTAACTCCGTCAAGCTCGCCGTTTCTGCTTAACCAGCATATGCCTTCCCCGTTCTTAAGGTCGTGTGATCTATCTATCGTGAAATAACCGTTCTCTATCTTCTTCACGTTCCCGATGAATTCACCCTGTGACTTCTGTCCCGTTTCGGAGATCACCGAACTTTTTCTTCCAAAATAATAATACTGTGTAAATCCTCTATTGAACGATTTGTCCGGGTCAGGTTTGTACCCTGTCACCGGTCTGCCCGATGAGGCTCTGGAATATTTACCGCCGCTTCCGGAGACCAGCGCATCAAGTTCCATTGAGTATTTAGCCGTTATATTTCCTACATACGATGCGTCCTTCAGCCTGCCTTCGATCTTAAATGAAGTAACTCCCGCATTGACAAGATCATGGAGATGACCGGACATATTCAGATCTTTGGTAGAAAGGAGATATCTGTTTTTCTCCAAAAGACGGAATTCCGAGTCAATCAGATCAAAAGGAAGCCTGCAAGGCTGCATACACATCCCTCTGTTCGCGCTTCTTTGTGAAAGATACTCCGAGAAATAACATCTTCCGGAATATGAAACGCACAAAGCGCCGTGTATAAAAGCTTCAAGTTCAATATCCGGAACTTCCGAATGAATTCTGCTGATCTCTTCTAAGCTCAGTTCGCGGGCAAGGATCACCCTTGAAAATCCGGATTCTTTTAAAAACTTTATCCGGGCGCTGTCAGCATTATGGCACTGGGTTGAAGCAATAATATTTAATTGAGGGATTTTAAGTTTCAGGATACCCATATCCTGTATTATCACGGCATCCGCACGGGCTTCGTAAGCCTTATCAAGCGATTCCTGTATGTTTTTCTCTTCACCGTCATAAAAGATGGTGTTCAGTGCGATATATACTTTCGCATAATACAGATGAGCGAACGAGCACAGCTCTCTGATGTCGTTCCACGGGTTTCCCGCCGCAGCGCGTGCTGAAAATCCCGGTCCGCCTATATAAACTGCATCAGCTCCTGACAATATTGCTATCTTTCCTGTCTGCAGATCTTTTGCAGGTGAAAGTAGTTCAAGCTTTATTTTTGCGTCATTAAATTCCATACTTGAATTGTAACCTAAGAGCGTAAAAAAAGCAATTTTTAAATATAAAGTTTGATAAAAGCGAATAAATAAAATAAATTACAGGATAATTAACGGCTCAAGGAAGGGAAAATGAAAATACCATTTGTCGATCTCAAAGCCAATTACCTTTCATTGAAAGGTAAGATCGACTCCGCGATTGCTGAAATTATTGAAAGTACTTCTTTTATAAACGGGCAACAGCTAAAACTTTTTGAAAATAAATGGGCGGAGATGTGCGGGGCGGAATTTTGTGTCGGTACATCAAACGGCACTGCCTCTCTCGAACTTATATTGAGAGCCTTGGGGATCAGCGCCGGTGATGAAGTTATATGTCCTTCACATACATTTATAGCTACAGCCGAAGCTGTAGTCAACTGCGGGGCGAAACCTGTTTTCGCCGACTGTCACGAAAGCACGGCGCTGATAGACGCTAACGAAGTGAGCAGATTGTTGACCCCGAGAACGAAAGCAGTTATTATAGTTGACCTTTACGGTCAGCCGGCGGACCATGACGCCGTTCTTAACGCCGTCTCGGATAAAAACATAACAGTTATACAGGATGCCGCGCAGTCACATCTTGCCGAATACAGGAAAAAAGTTGTCGGCAGCTACTCGAAAGTAACTTCTTTCAGTTTTTATCCGGGTAAGAACCTCGGTGCTTACGGGGACGCCGGCGCCGTCGTGACAAATGATGAAGGGCTTTATAAAAAGATAAAGATGATGTCTGACCACGGAAGGATGTCGAAATATGAACATCTTATTTCAGGAACCAACGCCAGAATGGACAACCTCCAGGCGGCTGTTCTCAATGTAAAAATGGACTTCCTTCCCGCCTGGAATGAAATCAGAAGGAGAATAGTTAAGAAATACAAAAACACTCTTTCAGACTTTGTTGATTTTGTTGATGAAGAGCCTTTTTCCAAATCCGCCTGCCATCTCTGCGTGATCAAGACGCCTTACAGAAAGGATCTTCAGAAATTTCTTGAGGAACACGGAGTATCCACAGGCATTCATTACCCCATTCCGCTTCATCTTCAGCCTGCTTTTAAAGATTCATTTTCAAGGGACAGCGATCTTATAAGATCTGAAGAGATCTCCGGCAAGATACTTTCACTGCCTCTGTTCCCGGAAATGACCGATGAACAAAGCAATTATGTAATAGACCAAATTAAAGAATACTTCAGATAGCGGGGTTTATATGATAAGCAAACCGGTATCACTAATTTTGCCGGCTTTTAATGAAAGCGAGGCTATCGCTCAGTCTCTGACAAGGATCATTGATTTTATGAAAAGCCATTTCTCCGATTATGAGATAATAGTCGTTAACGACGCGTCAACAGACAGCACTGCGGAAGAGGTTTTAAAATTCCCCGGTATCATCCTGCTTTCACATCCGTATAACAAAGGTAACGGCTCTGCCGTGAGGACAGGTATAAGAAATGCCAAAAAAGAATTCGTCATAATGATGGACGCAGACGGTCAGCATGACATAACTGATATAACTAATATAGCAGAACTTCTTGGAACATATGACTGCGTGGTTGGGTCGAGAACCTCATCATCGCACGGTTCTTTTCACAGGAATATAGCCAATAAATTCTATAACAGGCTCGCAAGTTATGTTACGAACATAAATATTGAGGACCTTACAAGCGGATACAGAGGTTTCAGGACATCGGTTATAAAAAAATTCCTTTACATGTTCCCGAACGGTTTTTCATATCCGACAACTTCGACTTTAGCGATCATAAAAGGCGGATACAACCTGAAATACTGTCCTGTCCACACAAAAAAAAGGATAGGCAAAAGCAAAATAAAGATATTCAGGGACGGGTTCAGATTTTTACTGATCATTATTAAGATTACCGTTCTTTTCTCCCCGCTCAAGGTCTTTCTTCCGGTCAGCCTGCTCTTCGTACTTAGCGGACTGACACACATGTTTTACAAGGTAATCGTGCTCGGAGCGAGATACACTCAGTTCTCGGTATTTTTGATAAGTGTTGGTGTCATTATCTTTCTGATAGGACTTCTTTCCGAGCAGATATCAACCCTCCGTTATGATAAGGTTGAAGAGGACTGAATACAATGATACATATAGTCATAGGAACCAAAGCACAGCTTATTAAAATGGCCCCGGTAATGAGGGAATTTAAAAATAGAGGCATAGATTATAACTATATTTCAACCGGTCAGCATAAAGAAACTATAGACGATATACTGGATAATTTCGGGATAAAAAGTCCCGATATCGAACTCTATTCCGGTAAAGAAATCAGCTCATTGTTCCCGATGCTTTTCTGGAGTCTACGGATACTGTTTGTTTCCTATCGAAAAAGAAAACTGATTTTCAGGAACGATAAAAACGGGATAGTTCTTGTACACGGAGACACTTTGAGTACAGTACTGGGCGCATTAATGGGAAAATCCTGCAGGCTCAAAGTCGCTCATGTAGAATCAGGGTTGAGGTCATTCAGCATTTTTCAGCCTTTTCCGGAGGAGATATTCAGAAGAATTACATTTATTTTGTCTGATATTATGTTCTGTCCGGGTATTCATGCTGTTGAAAACTTAAAAAAGATCCGCGGGATAAAAATAAACACTTTTCAGAACACGCTGCTGGATTCACTTTATCTTGCCGATACTGCTATAGAAAATGTTGACGGTGTCGAAATACCCGGCCGGCCGTTCGCTATCGTCACTCTGCACAGGTTCGAGAATGTAAAGACTAAAAAAAATCTCAAAAAAATAGTCGATCTTTTAGAGTCAGTATCAGAAAAGATAATGCTCATATTCATCCTTCATCAGATCACTGAGAAGAAACTGATATATTTCGGCCTTATGGAGAGATTAAGAAATAATAAAAATATTGAAATGAGGAAAAGATACGACTACTTCAGGTTCATAAAGCTGATGAAAAGATCGGAATTCGTCATTTCTGACGGCGGAAGCAATCAGGAAGAATGCTCGTACCTGGGAAAACCGGTGATACTTTTCAGGAATGTAACGGAGAGAAATGAAGGTTTGGGGAAGAACGCCGTTCTTTCAATGTTTGATCCGGGCATAATAGCAAAATTCCTCACTGAGTACAAAACATTGGAGTCAGTATCTGCAAGTTCTGAAAAGAAACCAAGTGAAATTATAGCTGATTACTGCAATGATTTCATTTAGAATGATGATAATCTACAAACCGGAAGAACGGAGTTGATGAAGATTCTTGTACAATTATATCTGAAAGACCTTTTGAGAAACAAAATGCTCGGCATCATGGTAATTTTAGTTCCTTTCATTTTCTATCCGCTTATCTACTGGGGAATAAATCAGTTCCTAATTGTCAAAGCCGGATTCGAACAGAACAGGATCACAACGCTCCGGTACTCAATAAAAGAAAGCGCATACTCTTCTCTGACTGACTCTCTGAAAGCGATCAGGAACCTGTCTGTACAGCCTTATTCCGGCGAAAACGAGAAAAACCCGATAATCCTTGAAATAGATCAAAAATACGATCTTCCGAAATATATAGTTCATATCGACAGCTCGAATTCTGCGCACAGCCGGATTTGGCCACTTATTGAGTCAAAGCTCAGAAATTATTATGAAAAAGAGAAATTATCACTCATTCATGATAAGGGTTACTCACCGGAGTATTTTAATGTCTTCAACATCCAAACCCATAACACTGAGGGAGATCATGAGGTTATTATAAAGGTGCTTTCACTTCTTATTCCTCTGATGGCGGTAATATCTATAATAGCTTCCATCGCAGCTGCTTCGGTCGAGATAACATCCGGCCATACAGAAGACAGGACTACCGAGACCTCTCTTACAGTTCCTCAAAAAAGAGAAGTAATAATCATGTCCAGATTCGTTACAGTGGTAATATACGGAATGCTGGCAGGCGCGGTCAACTTCATTTTCCTAATCAGTTTTATCTTATCTCTTTTCAATACATTTATTGAGAAGATGTCAAACGACATAACCGGATTTGACTGGGGGCATATAATTAACCTGAAGATCATTGCATTCTGCTTTATATCACTTCTTCTGACTTCTTTCTTCGTCTCGATAATACTTGTTACCGCATCAGGATTCGCATCAAAAAGAAAGGAGGGAAGCGTACTTGTTTCTCCTTTCACGGCTCTTCTAACCTATCTGCCGCTTGTTATTGTAATACCTGCTGTCGAACCTAATATATTTATAGCTGCCACTCCTGTCTTGAACATTTCTTTTACTTTTAAGCTGCTGATAGAGAAAAATCATGATATTGCGTTTATGCTTCAGACAGCGCTCTTCTCATGTATGTGGATCTTTCTTGTTTACAAATTCTTTTTTCCGTATCTTCTTGATGAGGAAGTTCTTCTGGGAAGTTCGGGTTCCTCACTCACAAAAAAAATTAAAGGCAAGTGGAACAAATGGAAGAAACGATAATAATTAATAATCTCTGTAAAGATTTTTACGATCCGCAGAGAGGTACCGTTAAAGCTGTTGACAATGTAAGCTTCTCGGCATATAAAGGAGAAATCTTCGGTCTTCTGGGTCCCAATGGAGCGGGGAAAACTACAACTCTCAGAATGATGGCTACTCTGATGAAACCCAACTCGGGAAAAATCAGTATAGCTGGTTTCGATACCGAACTGGATCCGGAAAATGTAAGAAAATCTATAGGATATATGTCGTCAAACACAGCGCTTTATCCCAGGCTGTCTCCCAGAGAAATAATAACTTATTTCGCAGAATTGAACGATTACCCGCCCTCGGAAATCCCGCTCAGGGTGGAACAGCTGATAAAATATTTCGGGATTCACGATTACGCCGATACATATTCAGAAAAGCTTTCAACAGGTATGAAACAGATAACATCGATAGCAAGGACTATCGTTCATAACCCGCCCGTTCTGATCCTGGATGAACCCAGCTCAGGTCTTGATGTAATAGTTTCCCAGAAAATCCATAATTATATAAAAGACCTGAAAGACCAGGGCAAAACGATCATATTCTCCTCGCATAACATGGGCGAGGTTGAAAAGATATGCGACAGGATAGGAATCATTAATAACGGACGCCTTCTGTCGACAGGTACAATAAGTGAACTTAGAGATAAGACCGGAGAATTTTATATGGAAAATATTTTCATCCATATAGTCAACCAAACGGAGCATGAAGAACTTAATGAAGCCTAAACAAAAAGATAATACTTTCGCTCTTAACAAAAACATAATCCCGCTTTCTTTCGTTAAAGGGACACCTGTTCTTCCGGCACTCTCAAAAAAAAATGTGAGAGAAATAATTGACCTTCTCGATGAACTGGACGACGAAAGCGTATTCGAGGATGAGGACAGCACTGAAAGCGAACACTGACGGAGAAAAAATGAGACATGAACAATTTACAAATATTATCAGGATCGAGAAAGTAAGTTCAACTAACACATATGTAAAAAAACATTCTGCGGAACTCGATCACGGAACCGTACTTTTCGCCGATGAACAGACTGAAGGCCGCGGCAGGCTTGGAAGAAGCTGGTACGGCGAAAAAGGCAGAAGCATCTTCTGCTCTTTTTTAATAAAAAATATCTATGAAAACTCTGATGCCGTAAGACTTTCTTTCCTATTCTCTATTGCAGTAAAAGTGTTTTTGATGAAATATATAGACAATTCAAAAATTACGCTAAAATGGCCGAATGACATAATGATAACGGACAAGAAAATTTGCGGCATTTTATCCGAGTACTCAAAAGAATGCGTTATAATAGGTGTAGGTATAAATGTTTATGATTTCATCCCGCAGAGAGAGATTAATTGCCCATATACAACGATTGAGGCCGAAGGCGGCACTATTCCCGATATAAATATAATTCAGAACGAGTTCGTCCAGACAGTTAACAGCGTATTTACAAGATACTGCACAAATTCTTTAAAAGACCTTCCCATGATATGGTTCAGGGAGGCCGGGATAAAGAACAGGACTGTCTCTGTCGACACTCAAAAAATAATTATCACTGGGACGATAGACTCTATTGACGACTTAGGGTCTCTTGTTATAATAAATGTCGAGAACGGCAAAAAGGAAACCATTTTTTACGGAGATGTGACCTATAATGATTAACTTTGAACTGGCAAAAAGGGACATGATCGAAAAGCAGCTCAAGAAAAGAGGGATTTCGGATAAGCGAATACTTAAGGCCTTTAAAGATATCCCGAGACATATTTTCGTCCCTCAGGATAATATAGAACACTCGTATGATGACTCCGCCCTTCCTATAGGATACGGGCAGACTATTTCACAGCCATATATAACTGCCCTTATGACCGAGCTTCTCAGGCCTTTAAAGGATGATGTAATCCTTGAGATCGGAACCGGTTCAGGATTCCAGTCCGCAATACTTTCCACCCTGTGCAAGTTCGTATTCTCAGTTGAAAGGATACAGGAACTCGTTAGTTTCTCCAGAGAAAATGTCAGCAGGCTCGATATAAAAAATGTCCAGATATTTGTCGGGGACGGAACACTGGGATGGAAATCCGGAGGTCCTTACGACGGTATTATCGTCACGGCCGGCGCAAAAGATATCCCTGTGAACCTTCTTTCCCAATTAAAGCCCGGAGGGAAACTGATAATCCCCCTTGAATATGGTGGTTATCACAAACTGACACTTATTCGAAAAGAAGAGGACAAGATCGTCAGAGAAGAGATAATAGACTGCATTTTTGTCCCTCTGATCGGCAGGGGATATTCCGGAGAGAACAATGATGAATAAATACATGCTGTTGTTCATTAAGGGCGTAGGAATAGGTATAGCCAATATAATACCGGGAGTATCAGGCGGGACGATAGCTCTTATTACCGGGGTATTCGAAGATATAATCGATTCTATCAAATCTTTCGACCTTACAGCCCTTGAGTATCTGAGAAAAGGTAAAATAGGTTTATTTGTAAAACACACGAACATGTATTTTCTGGCAGCTGTCTTTGGAGGCGCCTTATGCGGAATTTTCGCCCTGTCTTTTGTACTTGGTTCACTTTTTGACAGGTATCCAAAATTTATCTGGTCTTTTTTTCTCGGTCTAATTGTAGCATCGGTTTACTTTGTAGCAAAGAAGATAAAGAAGTGGAATACCGGCACGATATTGTCATTAGTTATAGGCACCTCAATATCTGTTCTGATTATTAATTTTCTAGATCCTGCTACGGAAAATTCATCTTACATTTATTTATTCGTATGCGGAATTGTAGCTACATGCAGTATGATACTTCCGGGGCTTTCAGGTTCTTTCGTTCTTATCCTGATGGGAAATTACGAACTTGTAATGATACATTCCGTTAAAAATATAGACCTTAATGTACTCGCACCTGTATTTGCGGGCGCAGTATCAGGAATAATAGCATTTTCACATTTTCTGTCATGGGTATTTAAAAAATTCCATGATCTTACTATAGCTGTACTCTCCGGGTTCATCTTTGGTTCGGTATCACTGCTCTGGCCGTGGAAAACGGAGATAATTGAAACTTTCTCGACTGGAAAAGAAAAAGTTGTAGGATACAGCTGGTATCTGCCCTTATCATTTTCTTCGGAAGAATTTTTCTCGGTTATCTTCATTTTATCCGGCATTATTATTATCTGGATGCTTGAGAAGAAAATCAACCTTAGAAAAGATACTTCCGCAAAATAGGACCCCTGAAGATCAGAGCCTTTTCAAAATACTTTCAAACCCACTTAAGAAAAAATCGATACCTTCATACTCAATGACAAGCGGCGGGAGAAGCCTTAATACATTTCCCTGCGTCATGTTGACAAATATTTTTCTTTCCATGAATAGATTCGGAATCTTTTCATGACCTTTTATTATTTCAACTCCGATCATAAGGCCGATGCCTGAGATTCTGCTTATTTTTCCGGGATATTTTTGTTTCAGGCAGTCGATTTGTTCCAGAAGATAACGACCTTTTTCAAAAACGGAATCGAGAAATTCTTTTTTGTTAATCTGCCTGAGAGCTGCAAGCCCGGCGGCGCACGAAACCGGATTGCCCCCGAATGTGGAGCCGTGCTCTCCCTGTCCAAGGTAATCCGCGAATTTCTTTCCGGCGAGCAGTGCCCCCAGTGGAAGTCCGCCGCCTATACCTTTAGCTGTTACGCACAGGTCGGGCGCAATTCCGTAGTGTCCGAAAGCGAATAACCTGCCTGTTCTTCCCATTCCGGATTGTATTTCATCGATGAGCAGTATCACACTCTGTTCTTCAGTTACGGCTTTCAGTTTCTGTACGAATTCAGGCGACGCCACATTTACTCCACCCTGCCCCTGAATGACTTCAAGAAAGACCGCTGCAGTATTCTTACCGATCATACCCAGACTTTCAATATCATTGAATGGCAGTTTCTTTATATTTGGAACCCCGGGGCAGTTGTAGGAGCTTGAATTATCAGGTTCAGTAACTGAAGCTGAACCAAGCGTTCTGCCGTGGAATGCTTTGGAAAATGTGATTATCTCAGGTCTGTTGTTCTCTTTGGAATATTTCCTTACTATTTTCATTCCTGCTTCGATAGCCTCGGTTCCCGAATTTGTAAAAAAGATCTTCTCGGCGAATGTGTTTTCACAGAGATATTTTGCCAGAAGACCGGCCGGTTCAGACTCGAAATAGTTCGAGATATGGTAAAATCTATTTATCTGATCTACGACCGCTAAGTTTATATCTTCATTCCTGTAGCCGAGTATGTTGACCCCAAGTCCGCTGAACATATCAAGATATCTTCCGTCTTCAGTTAAAAGGTAACATCCTTCAGAACCGGTGATTTTTTTTTCGATGCATTTATATACAGGCATAAAATACTTTTCAAATTCTGACATTTCAGCTCCCGAACAATTTGAAGGAAAAATAAGAATAAATCGTCATTTTTTCAAAACATTTAAAATAAATATGTTCCTGACGCGTTCACTGTAACAAACGGCAAACAAAAAAAGGAGTCTGAAAATGAAAAAAGCTACACTAATACTGACACTTGCGGCTGCGATGCTCATGCTGACCTTTGCTCAGCCTGCAGAAAAAGAGGTGACCATTGAGAAGAAATTCATCAGAGGCGATGAAATGCCGACGGTGAGGAAAATGAATCACGCACCCGGTATGAATAAAAGATGCGGCGATTGTGGAATGAGAGGAGAAAAAGAAGGTTTTGGGCCGATGATTTTTGAAAAACTTGAGCTGAATATAGATCAGATCTCAAAGATCGAGCAGATAAAGATCAGGTATAAGAAAATGAACATCGACTTTGATGCGGAAAAGGAAAAACTACGGATAGACAGGCATCAGGCCATGAAAGATATGAATTTTTCAGAAGCAAAGAACATAGTAAAAAAGATATCTGATGTCAGGCTGAAGATCCAAAGCTCAGGAATTGATGAGATCGCGGAAATCACTAAGATACTAACTAAAGAGCAGCTTGAAAAATTCAAGGAAATCCACGGGTCTCATTTTCAGGATAAACACAAAATGAAAATGAAAAGATAATAAAAGTGTTGTTAAAAGGGCAGTCAGATATCTGCCCTTTTTTTATTTCAGATGTATTATTATAACACCTGCAAAAATAATAAGGTATCTGTAATCAGGTTTTTCATATTGAGCTGTTCTGAGAAATACTTTTGCGGTGATAAGCAGCAGTATCGATGAAACAGATATTATATTGAACGATTCAATATCTGACATCACACTTATAAGCGACACGGCCAGAGCGGAAACTAAAACAGGCACGGCCAGAGCTGTCATTCGAGGCTCTCTGAATATTATATATATGATCTCGATCGACGCTGCCGCGATTAATAATACCGGAACAAGAATATCAGACATTTAACATCTCTGATATTTTATTCATAACTTGATCAGGCGTTATATCCGTCATGCATCTGAAATGCCCTTTCGGACAGGTTTTTCTTCCGAAATGCGTACAAGGCCTGCAGTTAAGGCCGTCCGCTTCGATAACCTTATAGTTTGTTGAATATGGGAAAAATCCGAATTCTTCAGTTGTAGAACCAAAAACAGCCAGGATTTTTTTATCAAAACATTCAGCCAGATGCATCGGACCGTTGTCATTGGTTACCACAACATCTGCGAATTTCAGGACCGCTGCAGTTTCCTGAAGACTTAATTTGCCTGTAAGGTCAGTGCATAGCGACCTGTTCTCGTCTGCAATGAACTTTCCGGCCTCCTCTTCTTCTCTGCCCCGTCCGAGAATAATGATCCTGCGTTTTATATCTGATGAATCAGATATCTTTCTGACAAGTTCCCTGAAATATTCCTTCGGCCATTTCTTTGTGTAATAGCTTGCTCCCGGTACAAGTGCGATATAGTTCAAATTGTGAAGCCCGTACATTTTAACCGTCTGAAGTTCAGTTTCTTTGTACAATCCGAATTTAAGTTTCCAGAAAGCTGGTGTTTCGATTCCTGCCTTTTCAAGAGCTCTAAAATACATTTGTGTTACGGGAGTGATCTCTCTGTATTTCTTTTTAAACCATACAAGCATGAACCTGTCAAACACTCTTTTATCATACCGGTGCACATTTTTCATGAATCTGGTAAGATATTTTGTTCCCGAATTTATGTGAAGGTCAAAAACGAGGTCATAAGTAGTTCTCCGGATATCTTTTCTTATTTTTTTTAGTCCCGAAGTGTCTTTGAATATAAACAACTTGTTAATTAGAGGATTGGTACTGAGCGTTTCCTCAAACTTCTTTGAGACTACCCAGTCGATCTCACACTCCGGGAATTTTTTTTTCAAAATATCAAGAACCGGTGTCGCGAGAAGAATATCTCCCATCGATGAAAACCTGAGTATCAGTATTTTCTTCACTCCGCTTCCTCCTTCAGTAATAAAAAATGCGACGTTACCGTCGCATTAATACTATATTCGATTATGTGATCTATATAGCTTTAACGTCCTGAGCCTGAGGACCTTTGTCGTTCTCGATAACGCTGAACTCAACTTTCTGTCCGTCCTGAAGAGTTTTAAACCCTTCCGATGTGATAGCCGAGTAGTGAACGAAGATGTCTCTTCCGCCGTCAGTTGTAATAAATCCGTATCCTTTTGAAGAATCGAACCATTTTACAGAACCAGTTTCGCGCTCTGTCATTTTTGCTACCTCCTAATTAAAATTTGTTCTCTGGACCGGAGCATTCCGATAATACTTCTTGAGTTTATAAAAAAACTCCGTCCTGTCCGTGAAATTTTACACGACAGACAAATTTAACACAATTATTTTCTTTTGGCAAGTAAATAATTTTAACCGTCAGAAAACTGATGTAAAATATTAAGTTGATTTTTCCTGTTTTTTTCACTACTTTATTATCGGGAAGGAAAAGAATATCCTTCCTGCAATACGAATTCAGGCAGGGAGATAATCATGGTCAGGTTTGTTTATTTGTTTTTTGTGCTGATGATTTTTTCAATTTCATACTCTCAGGAGTCAGAGCTTGAGAAATACAGGAGAATGCAGCAGCAGGATATTGATCAGTGGAAACAGGAAAGGGACGCTGAACTTGACGCATACAAGGAAAGAGTGGAGAAAGAAAGAAAAGAGTGGATGGAATATGTGAGTAGCGTCAGAAAAAAATGGGGAGAATTTTCAGACACGACCCCTAAAGTCTGGTCGAATTACGGAAATGACCTGAATTCGCTTGGTAAGGTCGATTTTGACAATAATAAAGTTGAAATAGCCGCGCTTGTTGAGACAGACGATCCTAAGACCGCCCAGAAACTTATTGAAAAACAGCTTGAGATACTCTTAAACGAAAAAGAGCAGGGAACGAACAACAAATTCATGGAAGGACAGATCTCCTTCGGCAAAACCGATGAAGAATCCCAGAGAAAGCTGGAAGAAATGGAAAGGAAATACCGAGAAAGAAGGGAAGCTATAGAAAAGAAGAATCTGGAAGAAAAAAGAGCGCTTGAATTAAAAAAACAGGAAATAGAAAGAAAAAGAACAGAGGAAAAAGAGGCTATTGAAAGAAAAAGAAGAGAGCTTGCGTTCAAAGCAGAGGAAGAAAAGCAGGAATCTTTAAGACAGAAAGCCCTTGAGGAAGAAAAGAGACTTCAGAGGGAGCAGGAAGAGCTTGAGAAGAAAAGAATGGAAGAAGAAAGAAAAGTTAGAGAGGAACAGGTCCGCATAAGGAAGATAGAGGACGAGCAGAAAAAAAAGCTGGCGGAGGAAAAAGCAAAAGAAGAAAAAAAACTCGTTAAAACTGTAGACTCATCGAACAGCAAGGATTTTGTAAAAGAAAAAGTACAGCATCAGGTAAAGAAGGAGACCGTGGTCGGAGAGGACGGCAAAGCCAGGACCAAATTTTCTGTTACTCTTGAAATGGTTCCCAACAGTATTCAGAAGAGAGCTGAAAATTATGTACCAATGATTGAGCAGTACAGTGAGAAGAATGAACTTGACCCTACGCTTGTTATGGCTTTGATACATACCGAATCCGCTTTCAATCCAAAAGCTTTTTCAAGAAGACCCGACGGGACTCCGATGGCCTGCGGACTTATGCAGATTATTCCTTCACAGGCAGGAAGAGATGCCCACAAAGCACTTTTCGGGACTGATAAAATAGTTGAATCTGAATATCTTTTTGACCCCGAGAACAATCTCAGAATGGGAACATGGTACCTGAAATGGCTGTCAAAATGGTGGAACAATTACGAGAAAAAGAATTTCGGGAAAACAAGCAGTGTCATAAAGAACGAATATTACGCTATCTCTTCATACAATCAGGGAATGGGCACGATTCTCAATAAAGCGTACAAATCACACAATCTGATCGACAAATCAGAACAGGAAACATACATCGTTCTAACAACAGAGAAAAATGTGCCGAAAGAAGGCAGAGATTACCTTGAGAGAGTAACTCAGAGAAAAGAACTTTACAAGAAGAACTAGATTATGAAGATAAATAAAATGATCATAGCGGCAGTTGTGACTGCCGCTTCCGCCCTTTTAGCCGTATCGTGGGAAAGTTCATATAATTCCGCTGTGAAGCAGGCTACAAAGTCACAGTCTCCCATTCTGATGTACTTTTACTCTGACAAACAGCAGAAAAGCAGAGAATTTGACGCGATTATACGATCAGGACTCATTGATTTTTTGTCAGATACTTTCATAATGCTGAAGTTAGATGTTGATGATCCTGCAAGCGACACACTTATAAAAAAATTCAGTATTTCACAGATACCTGTATTCATTTTAGAAGACTATGAACCTGAGAGATCTACTAAAATGGACCCGATAATAATTTCCGCAGATAAAATATTTTTCGGTTTATACGAGCTGTACAGCGGAATGACATCAAATTATGTAAATCTTAAACAATACGATCATGCATACGGCTGTTTAAAGCTTATTGAAAAACTTCCGGGCGAGATGGGGGAAAATGTAAGGCAGAACTTAAAAGAACTTGAACCTAAAGTCACAAAAAAAGCTTCAGTAAAAGATCAGAATAAAAATCATTCAGCGGCAGAATCATATATGAAAACAGCGGAGAACAGCCTCAAGAACAACAATTATGAAAAAGCTTATATCTATTTTTCAAAAGTCGTTGAACTTGTACCAGGCAGTGAAGATGCCGGGAGAGCCGAGGTAGAAATGAAGAAGCTGGAAGACAAGATCGACAGATCGGTAATACTCAAGAAATAAAACCAGGGAACGCAAATGAACTATCTCACCGAAGAAGGTATGAAAAAGATCGTTGAAAAGCTGTATGATCTAAAACATGTTCAGAGAGATACTATACTTAAGAGGGTCAGCGAAGCTAGGAAACTTGGCGACCTGAGAGAGAACGGGGATTATAAAGCCGCCAGGGAAGATCTGACAAATATCGATATAAGGATAGCAGAACTTGAAAAATATATTGCTGAAAGTCAGATCATCAGAAAGACCACCGGTAACAATAAAGTTGTAAGGATATTAAATACAGTAAAAATTAAAGATCACACCCGGAACAAAGAGCTTATTTACAAGCTCGTATCACAGGCGGAAGCCGATCCTTCGGAAGGGAGAATATCCGCGGATTCCCCGATAGGAAAAGGTCTGCTGGGGAAAAAAACAGGTGATAAATTCAAGATAAAAATACCTATGGGCGAAATTGAGGTCGAGATAATCGAGATTAGTTCGGACAATTAAATCATTTCTGGAGCAGATATATGTCAGGTCATTCCAAGTGGGCAACGATAAGAAGAAAAAAAGAAAAGATAGACGCGGCTAGAGGTAAGATATTCACAAAATATTTAAAAGAAGTAATGACCGCGGCAAAACTCGGAGGGAGCAACGAAAGCGCTAATCCCAGACTTAAAACGGCAATAATGAAAGCGAAATCGGCTAATGTGCCTTCCGATAGCATCACTAAGGCTAAGTTAAAAGGCGCCGGGGAACTTCCGGGAGTATCTTTCGAGGATATAAATTACGAAGGCTACGGTCCGGGCGGAGTAGCCGTGATCGTTGAAACTATGACCGACAATAAAGTTAGGACAGTAGGAGAGGTGAGACATCTTTTTACCAGATACGGCGGAAATCTTGGAGAGAACGGTTCTGTCGGATGGATGTTCAAAAAGGTCGGTCAGATAGTGATAGATGCTGAAAAGAAATCCGAAGATGCCGTTCTTGAAGACGCGCTCGAAGCCGGAGCTGAGGATATGAAGAGCGAAGACGGTAAATTTATTATAACTACTGCTTATGAAGATTATCTGAAAGTCTGCGACAAACTCGAAAAAAAATACGAATTCGAATCGAATGAAGTAACCATGATCGCTGACAATATGGTAAAAGTACCGTCGGACAAAGTTAAGAACCTTGTGACCATGCTTGAAATGCTTGAAGATCTCGACGATGTTCAGGGAGTTTATAATAATGCCGATATTGACGATGCTGATATCGAAGCGATGGGTTAACAAATGCGGATTTTAGGCATTGATCCGGGAATAGCCTGCACCGGATACGCGGTTCTGGAAAGCGGAGCTGACGGAAAGATAGCTCTTATAGAACTGGGCGTTGTAAAAACCAAACCGGATCTACCCATAGCTGAAAGGCTTAAAACCATCTTTGAAGGAGTGAGCGAGGTAATAGCGTCTCTGGACCCGGAATATATGGCTATAGAAGAAGTCTTTGTCGGAAAGAACGTTCAGTCCGCTCTTAAGCTGGGACAGGCTCGCGGAGCCGCAATAATCGCAGGCGCAAAAGCCGGTCTTGAAGTATCGGAATTCTCGCCGAGAGAAGTTAAACAGAACATAACAGGCAACGGTAACGCCACAAAAGAACAGGTCCAGTTCATGGTCACCTCTATTTTAAAGCTGACAAAAGTACCCAAGCCAAACGATGCAGCTGACGCGGTGGCTATAGCCCTCTCGTTTCTCCAAACATACAGATACAAAGCAAAAATTAACAGCATGAGATAAGATTATGATAGAGATACTGACAGGAACACTGTTGCATAAAGATCCCGGCAAGGTAATTTTAGACTGCGGAGGAGTGGGATTTTCCGTTTTCATTTCTTCTCACACATATTCTGCTTTATGCGATACCGGAAATAAACAGACTTTATTCACCTTTCTGAAAGTAAGGGAAGACGATATGACCCTGTACGGATTTAATGACAGAAAGGAAAGAGAGCTTTTCCTTGACCTTGGAACTGTATCTGGAGTAGGAACAAAAACAGCTCTGCAGATACTGTCAGAGATCAGATACGACAGACTTTCCTCCGCGATCGCGACGGCTGATGTCACTCTTATATCACAGGCGCATGGTGTCGGTAAAAAGACCGCCCAGAAGATCGTTTTTGAACTCAAAGAAAAGATCGGAAACCTTGACGGCGTATCTGCTCTTAGCTCAGTGATCAACAACACAGCGATTAATTCTGAAGCTGTAGCGGCTCTTGTAAGACTCGGCTACAAGAATGCGGACGCCAACACGGCTGTCGGAAAGATCATAAAAGAGAAAGGAAAGGATATCAGTACTCAGGATATCATAAAATTCGCTCTTAAGGACAGAATAAAAAAATGAAAAATAGAACTTTTATCATCTGAGAAGACGGAATATTTTATTATCTTGTTTCAAAAAGACAGGAAGAAAATAATGAAAAAAGATCTTAACATAAACATACTGGGAATGCACTGCGCAAGCTGCAGCTCCCTTGTTGAAATATCTTTAAAGAATATGACAGGCGTGGAAAATATTTCTGTAAGCCTTCTTACGGGGTCAGCAAATGTGGTTTTTGACGATAATGAAATAGCAGAAAAAGATATTTTTAAAATAATAGAAGATCTCGGTTATAAAACAGTTTCAGCCGGTGAGGACGAAAAAAAAAAGCCTTGACAGAGGACAGTCATAAATTAAAAACGCTGTTTTTCCTCTCCTTTTCTTTCTCCTTACCGGCTTTTATTTTAGGCATGTTCTTTATGTCTGAGCCGCTTTTTCCCCACCCTTATCAGAACTATATACTCTGGTTTCTTGCCACTCCAGTTCAGTTCTATGTCGCAAAGGATATGTATGTCAGCGCGTACAAGGCGCTAAAGAACCGTACTGCGAATATGGACTCGCTGGTCGTGCTTGGAACAGGGGCGGCATATTTATACAGCGTATTTCTTGTGTTGACGCACAGCCATCACAGTTATTTCGAAACGAGCGCTGTACTTATCACAGTCGTAATACTGGGAAGATATCTTGAGGCCTCGGCGAAGAGAAAGACCGGTCAGGCGATAGAAAAGCTGATGAAGCTCACTCCGTCTTCGGCTTGGGTCGTGCGGGAGGGAACGGAGCAGGTAATAGACATTGACGATATCCGCATCGGCGACATAGTCATAGTGAAGCCCGGCGAGAAGATACCGGTGGACGGCACGGTGGTCTCCGGCGATTCAAGCGTTGACGAAAGCATGATAACGGGAGAATCCGTTCCGGTATCCAAGCATCCCGGCGACAGGGTAATCGGCGCGACTGTGAACCGCTTCGGCGTCTTCAGATTCACAGCCGACAGGATCGGGGCGGACACGGTACTGTCGAGAATTATCAAACTTGTAGAGGACGCACAGTCCAGAAAAGCGCCGATCCAGCGGTACGCCGATGTTATATCGTCGTATTTCGTACCGGCCGTCCTGGGAACCGCGCTCATTACATTCGCGTCATGGCTCGCGCTCGGCCAGAGCTTCAATTTCGCGCTCATGACGGCCGTCTCGGTGCTCGTGGTGGCATGCCCCTGCGCGCTCGGCCTGGCAACGCCCACCGCTATCATGGTCGGCTCCGGCCTCGGCGCGAAATACGGCATCCTTTTCAAGGGCGGTGATTCTCTGGAGACCACACACAGTCTGAAAAACATTGTTTTTGATAAAACAGGTACGCTTACACTGGGCCGACCCGTCGTCACTGATGTTATCGCTCTCGATGAGAACGTCAGTGTTCTAAAGATCGCCGCCGCGCTTGAAAAGCACAGCGAGCACACACTCGCCAAAGCCGTAACGGACAAAGCCGCGGGAGAAGAAATTCCGGAAGCTGAGAGCGTGAAAGCCGTATCAGGGTTCGGAATAACCGGAAGGATCGTCGGTAAACATTATTATCTCGGCAATCTCGCGCTGATGAGACAAAACTCGATAGACACATCTTCTAACGAAAGAAGGGTGATAGATCTTGAAGAACAGGGAAAAACCGTCGTCATTCTTTCAGACACTGAAAAAGCTCTCGGTATTATTGCAATAGCTGACGATGTTAAAGAAACGGCAGCGGAATCTATCGCGAAGCTCAAAAAAGCCGGTCTTAATGTTTCCATGATAACCGGCGATAATATCAATACCGCGAGATACATAGCCTCCAAAATAGGCATCAGTGAAATTTACGCGAACACACTGCCTGAAAACAAAGCATTGATGGTGGGAAAGATCAAAGAGAAAGGCGCGACCGCCATGGTAGGAGACGGGATCAACGACTCCCCCGCTCTTGCCGAGGCCGATATCGGAATAGCCATGGGTTCAGGGACCGATGTAGCCATCGAAACAGGCGATGTGGTGCTTATGAAAAACGATCTGAACGATATAGAAAAAGCCATCAGGCTCAGCAGGATGACCATGAACAAGATCAGGCTGAACATGTTCTGGGCCCTTTTTTACAATGTGCTGGGCATCCCCGTGGCCGCAGGGGTATTCTACGCATGGACCGGATGGCTTTTGAGCCCCATGATAGCAGGAACAGCTATGGCGTTAAGCTCAGTGAGCGTGGTGACCAATTCGCTTTTGTTGAGGTATAAGAAACTCTGATCCCTTTCTATTCAGGCTTGATCCTCAGACCGCCCATATTCTCATCTGTCCAAAAATGCCATCCCGGAGCAACGGAAATATCCTTCAGCCCGGCCTTCAGCATGACCTGAGCTGCATGGCATGAACGGTTGTTCGTCCTGCAGAATATTATAAAATTAAGCTTCGGCTTTTCACTTTTCATTTCTATCAGCTCAGGTATAAATCTGTCCAGTAGCTGAACGGGCATATTGACAGCCCCTATTGCCGTTCCGGCCATAAACTCCTGCGGCGTACGGACATCCATAACAAAAATACTGTCATTTGGAATACTTTTCTGAGCCGAAAGGACAGAAGCGAATTCTTCGATACTCAGCCCGTAAGGCTCCGTACCCTTTTCATTGCCGCAGACGGCGAAAAGAACCGATGCCGTGAACATGACTATGAAAGCGAGATATTTTTTACTCATAATTAATCCCTGCATTTTTTTCTGACCACTGTCCGAGTTCTAGAATTTTGTGCGCACCTCTTGCGACAATTACAAAGACGGCGGCACCGACAATAAGGTCGGGAACCGGCGAATCAGTCCATTTTACAAGAAAAGCGGCGCATATAACACCTGTGTTTATAATTATATCATTTGAAGTAAAGATCATGCTCGCCTGAATATGAGCTTCGGAACTTTTGCTTTTCTGAAGCAGGAACAGACAAAATGCGTTCGCGATCAGTGCGAGAAACGAAACAAATACCATGGTCTTAAAATCAGGAATCCTTTCCAGTCCGATAAACCGCCGTATAACTTCCGTAAATCCTATAACCGCCAGAAATATCTGGAAATAACCCGCGAACGACGCGACTTTCTTCTTTAGCACGACAGTCCCGCCGACGGCTATCAGTGCGAGTGCGTAAACGATGCTGTCCGCAAGCATATCGAGACTGTCGGCGACCAGGCCCATCGAACCTGATATCAGACCTGCCGCCATCTCTCCCGCGAAAAAGATAAAATTAACTGCCAGTACGGTCCATAAAACCTTTTTCTGAAGAACAGCGCTTTCATGACAAATATTTCCGCAAGAACATCCCATCTCAAAATTGCCTTTCCAGATAAATTTACGGCACCTAATTGTAAAACAAAAGCCCCCGCAGGTCAATGCGATTTCTCATAATATTAAATTCATTTGTCTGAGAAAACCATTAGATCCTACCTTTATATCGTGAGTCTTGATCGGGAACTCAAAGCTTTTATATACCTTTCATTCCTCCGCCGAACACCCCGCCGACGCCCAGAAGGAAACCCAGATCGTACCATGTACCGCTGTTATAGATCTCGTAAACTCCTATGTTGTCGGAAAATAGAGAGATAATAAAAGTTATCGGGGCTATTATACCGTGCCAGAGACCGAGCCAGAATCCTGCCGGATCTTTTACCACGCTCAGGACTTTAGCGACATCGTTCGGACCTGCTGTGCATCCCGCCAGCACTAAAATAGCCATTAGGCAGAGCGCGATAATAAAACATTTTTTCATTTTATTCCTCCGTAATACTTACTTTTTCTTCTTCGGTTTGGGCAGCGGCAGTTCTTTCTCGGTGATCTTAACGAGCTTAGAAAGCCAATCCGGATCGTCTAAATTGTCTATGAGGAAATAGTTTTTAGCGCCCGGATATGGCGGAGCTTCTTCAGGCTTTCCGATGAACTTTCTGCCTGCCTCGGTAGGCTTGACGAAGAGCTGATTGTCGGCAACTATCGCCGCCATTTTACCATTGAGGAATATTCCGTATTCCCCGAACATCTTTTTTGCGGTCACTTCGCCTGCGCATTCAAGCTGCTCAAGTATGTATTCGGCAAAATCTTTGTCTGTTGCCATATAATTTCCTCTATAAATATCTTTTAATGTCCTGCCCGATTATGCCCGCGTAAAGCTCGATATGTTTTTTTACAGGGCTCATAGCTATTTTTTTCATAAGGACTTCCTCGATCTGAAAAAATCCCGCCGATTCGGTCATTTCGACCTGTATCCTTAACGGAAGTTCCCTGCCTTCTTCGAGATACACCTTCTTTATGGCCGCCGATGAATATTTGTGGATATCCCCGACTTTTGAACCGGATTCCATAATGAGCGGTATCCTCGCCCTTCCCCCCTCCATGTCGCACCCGTCAGCCACGAGAACGACTCCCGCCTCGAGAGAATGTATCTTCTGGGTGCCCATGTGACCGATTATACCTTCGAATATGAGAGATTTGATAACAAGCTGCATCTTAAGGTCGTCCTGATAGGTAAGCTTCATCAGGCTGTCAATTTTTTCCTGACTGAGTATTATGGTCATTCGTTCGTGCCCGTCCCTGCCTATGCTCATGCCTATGTCGTGAAGGAAGGCTGCGGTAAAGACCGCTATTCTGCTGTCCTCGTAAGTTCCGTAATTCTCAAGCTCAAGATTGAACTTTATTCCTGCTTTGTTCAGGATCTCCATTATT
Source organism: uncultured Bacteroidia bacterium (assembly GCA_964648295.1). Classification (GTDB taxonomy): domain Bacteria; phylum UBA4055; class UBA4055; order UBA4055; family UBA4055; genus UBA4055. Next base: position 63,975 of record CAZYNH010000011.1, read on the forward strand.
TTCATCGCGTTAGAAGCTACCTTACGCATGTGCACCGGCCCGTGGTCGTTGTAGTTCAGCCTCGTTATAGATACCGTGTTGGCATAATCCTGTAAAATTTCGATCTCTTTGTCTTCTATCATCATTTCAGCCAGCTTCAGAAGCCTGCCGTCAAGATGCCCAAGTATAGACTTATCAAGCTGTTTTTCGAATTTCGACTTCATTTATTCCGCCTTTTTTATAATATTGAGATCGAGAGGTTTTACAGCCTCGCCCCAGTAGATAGTTGTATGCGGGAAAGGAATTTCGATCCCCTGCTCGTCGAAAGCGTATTTGAGCCTCCTGCGGTACTCCCTGCCTATCGCCCACTGGTTCATCGGCGTTGTTTTCAGCCTTGTTTTTATGACGAGCGCGCTGTCCGCGAAATTATCAAGCCCGAGTATTTCAATCTGATCTATGATCCTGTCTTTAAACTCCGGATCCGTTGCAAGCTTCTCCCCCACCGACTTCATGATCTTCATGACAGAGTCAACATCCTCTTTATAAGCCACTCCGATCTCAAGGACAATAGCAGACCACTCTTTGGTCATATTGGAGAGGGTATTTATCTTTCCGTTCTGAAATATATGCACCGTTCCGGTCATATCCCTAAGCACAACAGTTCTCAGCTCGATCTTTTCGACCATCCCGCCCACTCCGTTGATCTGCACATAATCTCCCCTTCTTATCTGATCTTCCATAAGCATGAAAAATCCCGAAATGAAGTCCCTTACAAGTTCCTGAGCGCCGAAACCGACCGCGAGACCCACGATCCCCGCACCTGCAAGTATGGGCGCGATGTCTATTCCGAGCTGTCTGAGGATTATCATCGTGAATATTATCCAGATCACAAGCCTGCCGAGCCTTTTAATTATGCCCATCAGCGTGGTTATTCTCTTCTCGGCTTCAACTTTCTGAACTCCTGTCAGGTGTTCGCCCGCCCTGTGCAGAAGAACAGCCTTGAATTTGTCCATTAAATACCATTCTATCTTAAGAACTATTATGAAGAGAATTGTCAGAACGATGACTACGGGGATTTCCTTTATCGCCCAGTCCACCGTCAGATTAAGAATATTGATCCAGTATTCTTTTGTCAGAAAACCCGCCATTTTATTTCTCCCATGCCGATTTATATATTGCCGACAGTATTTTTACTGTTTTTTCTGTAAGGTTATCATTGAAATCGTAATTCTGATCGTGGAGTGGCCTGCATTTTTTTCCCGCGCCTGTTCCGAAGAAGCAGATATCGGATATTTCTTTGTAGAACGCAAAGTCTTCCGACCAGAAATAAGGCTCATCAAGGTATTTTACATTCAGACTCTCTCTAAAACACAGCTCCTCAACAAACGACACAACATGATCCGAGTTCTCGAGTGCCGGAAAGTATTCGAAGTATTCATATTCGGCAACTATTCCCAGATCGGCGGAAATTCTTTTGATCTCAGCCTCGATCATCGAAGATATTTTTTTCATATCGGAATTCGAATGCGACCTTAAAGTTATGTATAATTCGCCTTTATCGGGAGATATTCCGAAATCTCTGCTACCGGCTTTCACCCCTACAACGGTAATGAGCATTTTTGAGCCGAAAAGGTCTTTCTGATCCGCTTTAAGCTTTTCAACGAATTCTATCAGCCTTGTAATAGCCGGCACAGGACTTATACCGTTCTCAGGCTGGGAGGAATGTGATGTTCTTCCTGTGAACCTCACTTCCAGACCGACGGAAGCGGAAGCGAAACTGCCTTTCCGTAAATAGATCGTATCTTCCTCGAGACCGGGAAGGTTGTGGAGACCGTAAAACCTGTTTATGCCGAGCGAAAGGAATTTATCGTGCTTTACTAAAGCTTTCGCTCCTTCCCCGGTCTCCTCCGCGGACTGGAATATAAGCACTGCTTTTCCCGATTCAGGCCTATTGCCCGAAATATACTCTGCCAGCCCTACAAGGATCGCGCTGTGGCCGTCGTGTCCGCAGAGGTGCGAAACGCCCGCGTTCCGCGACCTGTGGGCGAACGAGTTCGCCTCGCTGATCGGCAGAGCGTCAATGTCCGCTCTGAAGGCGACAGTTTCGCCTCCGGTTTTTGAGTCAAAGACCGCGATCAGCGAACCTGAGAGCTCTAAGAGCTCATCGGGCTTCAGCGGTTCAAGCAAACTTGTCAGGTAAGCTCTTGTATTAACTTCCCTTCCCGACAGCTCAGCCATAGAGTGAAGTTTCTTTCGTATTTTTATCAGATCAAACATTGATTATTTCCATTATTTGAAGCACGGCTTTATCCTTCATTTTCGTCTCTATCATTATATCATATTCTTTATCAAAAGGCAAGCCGTCTATTATTTTTTTAAACCTCAAAAAATCAGCCGGAACAATATAATCAGTGTGAGAACAGCCGCTTTCGCCTTTCTTTGAGGAAATATGGAATTTAGGCACATCATCTCCCCATGTTTCAACGACCCTTTTCAAAAGACCTGAAAGATCTCCCTCTTTCGGATTGCAGTCATGATGAAGAATATCGAACACCGCGGGCATCTTTAACTCTCCGCATAATTCAAGCACATCGGCAATATTATAAGACTTATCGTCATTCTCAAGTATCAGCATTTTTTTCGCCTTAGCCGACAGTCTGTCATAATTCTCTACAAACCTCTTCATTGCCGCTTTTTTATCGCCGTAAACTCCGCCGGCATGGAGCACAATTTTTCCGTCATCAGGCGCGATCAGGCTCAATACTTCCGCGTGATATTCAACATCCCTCACAGCATTTTCAACAACTTTTTCATCGGGCGAATTGAGCACGGAATACTGCCCGGGGTGCATCGAAAAACGCATTTTATGCCTTTCGCCAAGCTTACGAAGTTTTTTGAACTCCTTCTCAAAATCTTTTTTCCAGTCAAATTCAAACTCATGGTGCGAAGCAAAAGGGATCAGTTCCGATCCTATCCTGAAGAAAAAAATACTGTTCCCGGCATTCCACAGGATTATGTCTTCGAGAGACTTAAGGTTATAGCTCACCGTTTCCAAATACTTTTCGCGGTTCAGGCTCGAAAGTCTGAAAGTTTTATTCGTTGTTTTACACAGGGAGATATTTATGCAGGCATAGCCTAAGTACCTTAATCTCATTTTTTCTTTACCGGTTTATCCAGATCATCGTGCCTGAAACAGCTAATTTCGTGATCATTCACCATCCCGACCGACTGCATCATTGCATAAATTATCGTTGAGCCGATAAAGCTCATCCCGCGCTTTTTAAGATCTTTCGAAATAGTATCCGAGAGTCCGCTCGCAGCAGGTATATCGCGCATCGTCCTTATCTTATTATCAATTACCTTCCCGTCAGTGAAACTCCAGAAATATTTATCGAACGATCCGAACTCTTTCTGTATCTCAATGAAAACCTTCGCATTATTGATCGCCGACTTGATCTTGAGTCTGTTCCTGATTATACCGGCATCCTGAACAAGTTCTTCGATCTTCTTTTCATCGTAGCCGGCCACCTTTTTCACATCGAAATTATCGAAAGCCTTCCTGTAATTATCCCTGCGCTTCAGAATTGTGATCCATGACAGACCCGCCTGCGCTCCCTCAAGGACGATATGCTCGAAAAAATGCCTGTCGTCATGTACCGGCACTCCCCATTCTTTATCGTGATAGTCAAGGTATATCTGACCTCCGTTCACGCACCACTGACATCTTGTTTTCATTTAATTCTCCTTACTCTAGTATAAAAATCCGAATAGATAGAGCGGTATCTCGCCCTTTGAACTGTACAGGATATCGTCTTTGACAACAAAAGAATTAGCCATATCATTTTTTATCTGTTTTTTGTCTTTACTTTTGCCCCCTATCTCAAAATTTATTCCGTCCGCAACGAAATCTCCGACATTGCTGTAAAACACTTTCCGGCCAGAATTCTCAAGCATTTTTATAAAGAATATTTCCCGCATGATTCCTGTTTTGTGACCATGCCCCGCTTTCATACATATAGCTTGATACAAATTCGGATTTTCTAAAAAAAGTTTCTCTTTTGTTTTTAAAAGATTACTGCCTGATTTATTCTCCGAGACAAGGTGAACAAGGCCGGTTTCGGCAAGAATATTCAAATAAGACTGAACCGTTTTATTGTCTGTGCCGGTCAGCTTTGAGATAGTATTTCTGTTAAGTTCGCCGGGCGGTATTGTTGCAAGAAATGAAAGTATTTTTTTGAATATTATCAGATTCTCCGTTTTCAGCTTGTAAAATTCAGAGATATCCTGATAAATGGTTTTGTCAATTATGTTTAGAATTTTCTCGTGATAACTTTCTTCATCCTCGAATACGAAAGGATAATATCCCTTCAAAAGATAATCTTCAAAATAACCTTTCAGCTTTTCGGTTTTAGCTATGACATCACAACTTTTGTTGGGCGTTTTAATAACATCTTCAAATTTTACGGGGTCAAAAATGATCCCGTCTTTAAAATACAGATATTCTCTGAAAGAAAGTCCCCGAAGCCTGAATATTTTACCTCGTCTTGACAGATCGTAATTGCCTTTTATCAGATCAAGACTCGAACTGCCTGAAAATACGGTTTTTATTTTAGGAAATGAATCATAGATATTTTTTAATTCATGGCTCCAGTTCCTGTATTTGTGAACCTCGTCAAAGAAGAAATATTTCACTCCGTATTTTTCATAAAGCTCTTTTACGAACTCCACCAAGTTTGCCTGAAGAAAATAAATGCTGTCTAAAGATGCGTAAATACACTCGTCTTTATTCTCGATTTTTTCTTTGATATATTGAAATAACATAGTTGTCTTTCCCGAACCCCTCGGACCGACCAGTCCCGTCAGCCTGTTTTTCAGACTGAATTGATCGAATAAATATCTGTGCTTGTCGAATTCTAACCCGTCAAGAAGCCTTCTGTATGTTTCAATAATTTCGTCGATCATTAGAATGTACTCCAATTTTTCATTGATTTTATTGGAATATACTCCAATTTATTCGATTTGTCAAGATGTTTATCTGCTACGAACAACACTTATTCTCCATTTATCAATTCTCTATTTTACATAATAATTAAATCTTGACAATGATACCTTTTTGTATAATACCGTTTGGTATAATCATTTTACATTACAATTAAATCCCATTTACCGATCTCTTTGTAACCGATCCTGCGGTATATTTTGCCGGCGGCCGGATTGTCGTAGAACAGGCACGGTCTTTTTCCCGCTTTGAGCATATCATAGCTCAGCTTAGCTGTGCAGAACGACGCGTATCCTTTACCTCTGAGATCAGGATGAGTGCATACACCAATGACCATGACCGTACTTGAAGTCTCGGCCGTGGTTGATGCGCAGGATACTATCTTCCCCGCATCTCTGATGAAATAAGTTTTCGACCTTCCCGATCTTAGCGCTTCTTCAATTTTTTCTATCGAATTCGAGAAGTCATCGAACTCTTTTATTGTCTTTTCAAGCAGAAATAGCTCCTTAGCATGCTCAGGTTTAGCGGTCTCAACCTTATCGCTTACAAATTCATCCGGTATGTTTTCTAAACCTTCCAGCTCGGATAGATACTGGTGCCTGATCTTCTTATGGTTCAAAAGTACAGAGAGCGCTTCAATTATCTCCCTTTTGCCCGAAACGCCCTCGATGCCTTTGTAGCTCCTGATCTTATCGGCGAACCATTTTACATTAAAATTCCCGTCGGAATACAGTATGCAGAAATTTTTATACCTGAGCAGAACGGCAATATATTCATCGTCTTCAAATTCCGCCCACAGTTCCTGAAAATCGGTTTCCATGCCGTAATTTTCCACATCGCCTAAAATGAAAAGATTATAAGCCCTCTCTTTTTCCAGATAGTCGAAAAGACCATCCCTGTCTAGTGCCGTAAGTTTGCGAAACATCACCGGGCCCCCCGTTTGATCATTAAATTTACACACTGCGCTAAAAAAAACAAAATTAAATTTATTGATTTCAATCTCTTTTTTTATTTTATTTAAGCAAAAGACCGCGGAGATGATTCTATGGATTTTGATTTCAAAAACCTTCTGGATAAGGTAAATGTATCGCATATCGGAATACCTGCTTTGATAGTATGCCTGTTCTTAATACACTCAGGTCAGGTCAGGGTCGTAATAAGCGCATTAAAAAATCAGGAAAAAGCGGAATTCTATATCAGCAGATACTCAATGTATATCATCCCTTCGGGAAAAGAAAAGCTGTCCCCTGTTGAAAGAATAAGATTTTATACTGAAACCGCAAAAGACAGATCGCTTTACACATATGTGATGCTCTATACAACCAGATTCGAACACAGGATATACGGATCTAAGGCGGATGTGTTCGATGAAAAAAAGAGACAAATGTACAACGATATAAGCTTTTTCCTTTCCGATGATAGTCAAACCGAGTTCGACAGCACATACACATTTACAGAAAAATCCGCGGTATACGGCTATATTTTCGCACTTCTGTCAATCCTCTTCACAGTGTTCGGGCCAAAAAAGAGCCTGACGCCTGTATTTAAAAAGATAGCTGATCATGTACCTGATAAACCTGTGGGTAAGAAATCTGAAAAAACGATCGTTTCTAAACCTTCAAAAAACGGGCTGCTCAGGGTCATAATCGCAGCATTCGACAAAAATATAAATATCAATCCCGAACTATACATAACGCCTGAAACGGGAAGTATGGCACTCGCCTGTCTTTCAGATCAGACGGCCGATTTACAATCAAAATATGGATCAAATTTTGAATACATAATATGCAATAATATGAAAGGCTCGGCAGAAATACTGCTCAAAGCTGAAGATTGGATGAAAGGTTTTAACGGCTATTTAATAGTTCACGAAAAGAACCTGTCAGGCATCTCAAAAGGTACGATCAGCGATTTCTATAAAGCTCACAGGAACAACGACAGTGAATGCACGATCTTGACAACTGAATCAGAAACAAAAAAAATACCTTTCGGGAAGATAATAAGAAATGTCGCGAACAGGATAACAAAGATCTCTGAATCTGAGGAAGAAGCTGATGCCTCCGCGGTTTCAGAAGTATATGCAGGTGCTCTTTGCTTCAACACTAAAGTTTTATACAAAGTACTGAACGGGCTCAATCCCGCTGAATCTGAAAAAAAGATTGAGATAACAAGAATGGCAGAGGCTTACTATAAAAACGGCTCCAGGGTCAACACATTTACGCTGAAGAACTCCGATCACAAAAAGATTTCCGCCATTCCGCAGATTCAGGATCAGATTTTGCCCGGCAGGAAACTGGCGGGAATTATGGTGGCGACGGGTAAAATAAACGCGGCAACTGTAAAAAAATGCCTTGATTCTCTAAATTCCGCAGGAATAAGCCTGCTGTCAATTATAACGAGATCGGAGTATATAAGCCTGTTCGATGATTATGCGGGAGATAACACTTTTATCATGGCTTCGGACAGCGATATGGGCGATGCCGACGATATACTGAGATCCGCCGATAAATTCATAAATTTCAACGGCGACATTCTCGTTATACCTGATTCAGAGAATATAATTTCCGGAAAGGACATTGAGAAAGTGGTAACTGCGCATAATACTAACTCAAATATCGTGACCTGTATTCAGGAAGGTGAAAACAGGAACATCCTTTACTGCGTGAACTCGTTCCAGTTTTTTTATGCGGTAAAGAAAGTCGGGAGAGACGAAGATTCAAAAAAATATATGCTGTACAACATTATTGATATACTTAAGAACGATAATAAGAGAATTCAGATAATAACACCTGAAGAACTGGACCGTTAAAATCATCTAGGGGAGGCCCGTTATGAAAATATCAGCAATAATAATATTTGCTGCGCTGGTAACAGTGTGCTCGGCTCAAACAGCTGATGCCGACAGGATCAGCCGGAAAGAAGTAATAGCCGCAAGAGAATTTTACAGGTCAGGTGAAGTGGGTAAGGCCGGCTCGATCCTGGAACTTTTGACGAGAGATAAAGATAAAGCTCTGGCGGAACAGGCCTGGTATTTACGGTCACAGCTGTTCAGCAGTGTATTTACTCCTCCCGATTTCAAGTCGTCATTGATGCCTGAATTTGCCGAGTTCTCCAAAAAAAACAAAAAAGGCAGCCTGATCAAAGAAATTGAAAAGAACCTCACAACAAATTCAGAAAAGTTCACAGAAAGAGCGAGAGCCAATACGAATTATACAGCCATGCTTTTTTCTGACAGCTGCGAGGTGACCTATGCTCAGGATTCAACTTTCTATTTTTCATTCGAAAGAGATTTTACAGGCAGGGACAGATCTGTTCATAACATCAAAATAGGCTTTAGCGGTAAACTTAAAAATTATCAGCCATACGGAGATATGAAGGACGAATGGGGATCGACAGGACTTTTAATTGACACTGACGGGAATATTATGATTGAACTCGACGGACAGCCTGTTTTTGTTCACGACAATCCGCTTTCAGTAAAACAATATCCCGAATATGTTCTGAGGACCGTAACCGAGTACGGATTTACCCAGGATAAGACATTTATCAGGGAAGATGATTCCGAATCGGACTCAAGGCTGGCATTTATGCTGAACAATGATCTCATTATAACAGACCTCGATCTTAAGTTCAGGTTCGGGAAAATGCACGAGCTTGTACCTTACTATTCCGATACCAGAGATAAGGTCTTCCCGGATAAATTCAGATCCAAAGCTTTTGTTGAACTTAGAATGAATTATCTGATCGACTGAAATATAATTACTCTAAAAAGAATGTTACCATAAAAGGCACTAAAACCGTAAGTATCGTACCTGAGAAAACCGCGATAACCGCATAGTCTTTGCCCGAGCACCTGGTTATGACAGGAAGAGTGGTATCCATTGATGTGGCGCCGCCGGATGCCAAGGGTGCCAGTTTACCGAATAATGCCATTAGAAGAGGGGCTGTTGTCAGGGTAATGATCTCGCGGATAATATTCGATAGAAGCGCTATAACGCCAAGGCTCTCCCCTCTCAGCTTGGTTATATAAATGCTCGAAAGGCTGTAATAACCGAAACCTGAACCTATCGCCAGGCACTCTTTTAGAGAAACACCGGATATAAAATAAGAGACTATTATTGCCCCGGCAAGAGTTCCGGTTATTACCGAAAAAGGCACAAGAAGCACTCTGATATGCATCTTTTTAATTATCAGGAACACTTTCAGATCTGAGCCGATCGATATTCCAATCAGGAAAAGCAGAAAATGAAGCGCGTATGAGCTCATTCCGCTTTCTGTTCCAATACCGTTCCAGCTCATAATCAGCCCCGCGGCGATCCCGGCGGCAAAGAAGATTATGATAACGATGCTACTCTTCATCGCCGGACCTGAAAAAATATCTGTAGACGAGAGATGAAGCGGCAACGCTTCCTAGGACTGCGGCGGCGCTGATCAGGAATGCCTTTAACCCCAGCGCGTGAAGGTTACCGATAATAAGTTCGTTCGCGCCTACCGAAAGCCCGAGAAAAAAAAGCAGGGCCAGAACAGAATAAAATGTTATTTTTTCGAGATGCCTTAGCAGAGCTTTTTTTTCTCTGATGACATAACCCGCCAGGCCCCCGAGTATCAGCGCGACAAGTACGGAATTCATATGCTGTCCGCCTCCCACTTTCCGTCCCGGAGGATCATTTTTTCCCTGTATCCCGCCGACCTCATTATGCTTATAACTTTTTCAAAATTCCCCTCAATATTTTCCGGAATATGGGCGTCCGAGTTCAGAACCGCGGGTATTTTCATTAGCGCACCTTCCTTCAGGATCCATTCAGACGGATAAGGATCCTCGAGATAACCGCGTGTGATCCCGCCGGTGTTCACATCGAACATTGTTCCGTTCCGGGCCATCGCTTCCAGCACTTCCATCACAGAATCCTTATACCATTTATCAGTTTCTCTGAAAAACATTCTGTCTGTATTATTTATCTTTATCAGGTCGAAATGCCCTATCATATCAGGCTTCTGCTCATCAGTCATAAAAATCAGCCTGTGGTAGAATTCCTTTACCATCTTTACCGGATCGCCGTTGAAGAAATCAAAAACTGTCTTCTTGAATTCCTCGAATTTACAGTCCACGCCATAAATGTCACCGTCTTCTCCGGGAAAATAATGTATCGATCCTATTGTGTAATCGGCACCATATTTTGAGAAAGAGTCATGATTTAGTCCTGGAAAATAATCCAGTTCAAGTCCGCAGTATATCTCTATTTTACCGCTGTAAATGTTTTTAAGCCTTTTAACTGCTGACATATATTCCTCAACCCTTTCAGGTCCGAGTTCCCAATGTTTATTAAATCTGGTAGGACCGTGCTCGGAAAAACCTACAGATACAAATCCTTTTTCTATTGCGGCTTTAATATATTCTTCAGGTTCGGCTTTGCCGTCAGAAAAATTACTGTGCATATGGTAGTTGGTCTTTTTCATCATTATCCCTGATCTTTTATTTTCCGTGTATAGCTTTATTCAGATGCCGGGTTGAAGAATAAAGTATATTCTTCAAGAATTTTTCATAGAATGAGAATCTGTCTGTGTTATAATCCTTTATCATCCTGTCATTACAGTCATATAATTTGGCTCCTCTTCCGGGTGAAATAACAAGCAGAGTATCGTTCATTAATAGAGCAATGTTATTCCCTTCCACCATATACGCATAAGGTATGCCTTCATCCGATAGAAGGTTTCTGCCCCAGGACGCGTTTTGGTAATCTCCGCCCAGGATCCCCATGAGTGTCGGTAGAACATCATACTGGGAGCAGATATCTGAATAAGTACCGTTATACTCCTTTACTGCGTCATTATCAGAAAAAATAATGAAAGGAATATGAAATTTTCTCCGGTCAACAGTAATATTCTGCTCTCTGTGCCTGCCATGATCCGATATAAGTATAAATACTGTGTTTTTAAAATATTCTTTTTCTCTTATACTGTTAAAAAATTCCGCCAGTGCGTGATCGGAATATATCATTGAGTTCAATAAATCGCTTTTTGGATGATCGGGAGCGAATTTTTTTTCAAATTTTTCAGGCAGATCGAACGGCTCGTGGCTTGAAAGCATGAACATAAATGCGAAAAACGGTTCTTTATATTTCTCCATTTCCTCTGCGAGCCTCATAAGAGAATCTTCGTCATAACATCCCCATTTTGACGATCTCTCATCAGTCCTGATATCTTTCTCCCCGATAAATCGGTCGATCCCGTTTATCTTTAAAAAACCCTTCATATTATCGAATTCCGGATCACCACCATAAACAAAAGAAGTCATGTAATCCCTGTCTTTTAAAATGTTCGGAATGCTGTAATATGGCCTTGCCGACTCCATTCTTTTCAGGGCTGAAATACCGTACTGGCAGGGAACTGAGCATATTACGGACTCTATACCTTTATTTGACCTTGTCCCGGTAGCGTAACAACATGTAAAATTAACTGATTCCATTGAGAGCTTATTAAAGAACGGAGTAATCTCAATACCGTTAATTATTCTGTTAACATATTCGTAATTCCATCCTTCAAGAAGTATTAGAACCACATTAAGATCGTTCTGGTCTTTCCGGGTATATGCTTTTCTTAATAATTTGTTTTCGGAAGGTATCTCTTTAAAAGTACTGTTTCTTGTTAACAACGAAACTAAAAATTCCTCGTCAGGCTCGAGCCCCGAAAACATTCCTGCTGTCTTGCTGATTTTTGTTTTCCGCGCAATATCATAAGATTTTACCAGGGCAAATACAGGATTAAGTACAGACTGATTGATAAGCTCATTATCGGATATAACGGAAGATCCCCAGTTGAGATTCGACACGCCCGTTCCTCCCCGCGCGGCAATTACAATTAAACCGGAGATTAAAATAAGATTTATTATCCCGGCGACCTTTTCACGAGGCGCTGAAAATCTGACCTTGTCTGAAAAGTTTATAAAAATCTTTTTGTATGAATAAACTGCCAAAGCACTAGCAACAGCGTAGATTATGATCTTTTGCCAGTGGTCGCTTAATATAGTCGAATATACTTCAGCATCGGCGATATATTGAATATCTCTGAAAGACAGATGCTGTCCGAACTGATTAAAATATTCTATACCTGTTATCTGAACGAAAAAGACCAATGAAAGAAGAAAAGCCTGAATATCTGTAACAGAAATCCTGAAATATTTCTCACTCTTGATAAAAAAAGCTGCAATCAGCAGGATTATGGAAAGAAACACAGGAATAATAAGAAAATATCCCGCTATAGAGGCATCGAACCTGGATCCGGCGATAAAAGCCCGAACAACCTCATTAATTCCGGCATCTTCAATAACTTCAGGATAATTTCTCGCAAAAAAGACCGCCCTCATCAATGCCAGAGCTACGAAAACATATAAGAATGATGCCGAAAAGTATCTTATTAACCCGAAATATTTTACATGTGTGAAATTCATGCGCATAAATTAAAATATTCACATCTGTTTAGCAACAATTAAATTAGTTGAAAATAGTACGATATAAGTTTATATTTAAACAACTTAAAGGACGGAGCCGGAAAAGGGAATGTTTGCCAATATTAAAAAACTCGTAATAATAATGCTCAGGCAGTGGAAACTGATGATTTCGGGCTTTATCACCATGATAATATTCGCGTTGCTGAGCGGAGTCAGCGTTACTATGGCTGTTCCTCTTTTCGATTATGTGTTCGGCTCAAAAAGAGTGTCAGATGAAATTGACGGTTTCAGTAAGTTCTTTTCAGCTGTCTCGGTATCTTTCGGGCAGTTCTTTTCTTCGGTTTCACCAGCCAGAATTTTCAGGCGGGATCTTTATGATTCTTTCCTGATATCTTTTCAAAATACGCTTTCTTTAACAGACCCCTACCTTCTTCTTATGCTGATATCTGTCGCAATGATAGCACTGATAATTCTTAAAAATGTCTTTTTCTATCTCAATAAGATCACATTTATTACGCTTAGGGGTCGGGCGATTGAATATATCCGCAATATTCTTTTCAGAAAATATCTCGATCTTTCGATGAGCTTTTATAAAGATAACAAGATAGGTGATCTTCAAGTTAGGCTGACTTCCGATGTGACGATAGTGAGCGATCTGTTCATTCAGTCTTTTTTCGGTTCGCTGAGAGACTTTACACTTATCCTCATCTATGTGAGTATCGCTCTCTTTATCAGTCCGAAACTGTTTTTATATGTTGTGCTCGTTGTACCTTTTTTTGCCGCTGTTATATCTTTTATCGGTTCCAAGATCAAAAAATACTCAAAGCGGATACAGAGAACATACTCAAGCCTGTATTCGAAAATGGAAGAAGTCTTTAACGGCATAAAAATTGTCAAGTCGTATTCGAAAGAAGACCATGAGATGAAAAAATTCGCTAAAGAGAACAATAATTTCTATCATTCGTGGATAAAATCACACCTTTACCAGTCAGTCAATGTGCCTCTGAGTGAATTCAACGGCACTCTTACCGGTGTCATTGTGCTTCTTATAGGCGGAAATATGGTGCTCGATCAGCAATCAGGCCTGACTCTCGGTGCCTTCACTGCGTTTCTTTTCGCAGTTTTCTCCATCCTTCACCCGATGAAAGAGCTTACGAAATATTATACTGAGATACGAAGAGCGCTGGTATCTCTTGACAGGATATTCGAGGTTTTAAACACAAATCCGGCTATAATCGAGTCTCCGGCCGCTTTGGAGAAAAAAGATTTCAACAACTCGATCAGAATCCATAATGTCAGCTTCAGCTACGATACAAAAAAGATCCTTAGCAATATTGACCTTGAGATATTCAAGGGTGAAAGAATAGCCGTAGTAGGTGTCAGCGGAGGAGGTAAAACAACTCTGGTGAATCTTATCGAAAGATTTTACGACCCGAACGAAGGTTCGATTTCAATAGACGGCGTGAACATCAAAGATATAAAGCTCAAAGATCTGCATGACCTGTTCGGGACGGTAACTCAGGAGTCTATTCTATTTAATGATACTGTCGAGAACAACATCAGATACGGATCGAATAAGGAACTGACTCTAGACGATGTAAAAAAGGCCGCGAATATAGCTTATGCCGACGAATTCATCGAGAAGCTCGACAACAGTTACCAGACCATGCTGAGCCCTAAAGGCTCGAACCTGTCAGGCGGCCAGAGACAAAGGCTCTGCATTGCAAGAGCAGTAGTCGGTGACCCGCCCATCCTTGTCTTCGACGAGGCCACGAGCGCGCTGGATTCCGAAGCCGAGCAAAAGGTTCAGAAAGCCATCGAGATGGCTACAAAGGACAGAACTGTCATCGTGATTGCCCACAGGCTTTCGACTATACTTAACTCAAACAGGATCGTTGTAATAGACAAAGGTGAAATCCTCGGGATTGGAAAGCATGAGGAGCTTCTTAAAACCAATGAGAAGTATAAAAAGCTGTACGAAATTCAGTTTAAAGATAACGGGCAGGATAAGCCAGAACAATAAAACAGTTAAATCTCCTACAGACTTTGAATCTCTTTAATTATTGCACATATATTTTCTGCGTCAGACAGAGCAAGTTCACTATATATCGGCAAAGTTATAATTCTTTCAGAAACATATCTCGCTACAGGAATTTCTGATTTATATTTATTTTTATAACACTCAAAATCTGTAACCAGGGGATAAAAATATTTTCTTGTGTAAACATTGTATCCAATTAACAAATCATAAAGCTGATCTCTAGTCTTTCCGAATTTTTCCTCATTTATCAGAACCGGTAAATATGAATAGTTCTGCTTTACATTTTTTACAGGCTTGATAAAGCTGATCCCTTTAACATCTTTCAATTCATTCGTGTATAACTCGGCGATTTTCTTTCTTTTTTGAATGTTATGATCTACATATTTTAAATTTAAAAGACCCATTAAAGACTGAAATTCGTTCATTTTAGCATTTAACCCGGTTATTTCAACACTCTCAGGACCGCTGATCCCAAAGTTCTTTAGGAGATATAATCTTTTAGTGAGAGACTTATCGTTATATGTGAGAATACCGCCTTCTATTGAATTAAATACTTTTGTGGCATGACAGCTGAACATCGAAATATCACCGAAGCAGCCGATTCCGCTACTCTCAATCTCTACTCCGAAAGCGTGAGCAGCATCGTAGATAACCTTAAGATCATATTTTTTCGCTATCTGTTCAATTTGTTTAATATCGCATGGGTTTCCATAAACATGAACAGGCATTACAGCCGATGTTTGATCAGTAATCAAAGCTTCTATTTTATTCGAATCTATAGTATAGTCACTTTCATTTATATCACAAAAAACCGGTTTTAATCCGTTTAGAACAATTGCGTGCGTAGTCGAGGCAAAAGTGAACGGTGTAGTAATGACTTCTCCCTTCAAGTTTAGGGACTTTATTGCTATATCAAGCGCTAAATGACCATTTACGAACAGATCAACATTTTCTGTTCTCAGGTACGATCTTAATTTTGATTTAAAATTTTCATGGTAAACGCCCATATTTGTCAGCCATTTGCTTTGCCAAATGTTATCAAGCTCTTCTTTGAATTCATCTATCGGCGGTAGTGACGACTGCGTGACCAGCAAGGGTTTATCAAATTTCTTTATCAATTCTTTTACTCCTTTCATTCAACATTTTTTCTGCCAGAGAAACTATTTGTTTTTGCCTTTCTTTGAGAATTTTAGCCGGTATTCCTGTATATATTTTCCATGCTTCAAGATCTTTATTGATCAATGTCATAGAGCCTACAGAAGTTCCCTCTCCAATCCTGACACCCGGCAGTATAACACTTCCGGCTCCTATCTGAACATAATTCTCGAAAATTACAGGCCCGGATATGATCCTGCGATATTTTGCATCTACCATTGAGCCTACAAGGTGGTTTCCGGAAAAATCATCTGTCCCCGAATAAACAACACAACCGGCTGACAGCCCGCAAAAATCCCCTAAATAAATGGAATTACTGCTCCCGTAAAGATATACCCCCGCTGATATGTGAACAAAATTTCCTGCTCTGATGTCTCCGCTCAGGATGCAGAAGTCATCCACCCTGACATCATTACCGAATACCATTTTTTCCGGATTATAGATACTGGCTTTTTTACTTATAATCACATTCTTACCGATCTCTTTAAATCCGATAGCTTTGAGTTCTTCATCAGAATAAAAACTGCTCATAAGTTCCCCCCTCTAAAAATTTTATCCCACAGGTTTTTTATATATTTATCTGAATAGAAAGTTTCTTCGGATCTTTTTTTGTTTTTTTCAACTTCAAATACATCGTGCCTGATGAAATCGGAAAAATTCATATTTCTAATAACCAGAGTGTCATGCAATGTTATACCGAGTTTATTAATAAAAAAATCCCAGCTTGTAGTATCTCTTCTTATAAAGACTTTTTTACCAAGATAGATTAAAGAGTAGATATTTCCAAGTCCCTGCTGTCTTTTATGGTTATAGACTAGAATATCAATCTCGCCGAGAAAGTTGGAATATTCTTCAGGTCTCATAAACTCTACAATGGGAACGAATTTCTCTCCAAATATCTTCTCTCCAAAATCTTTAACTTTATTGGCATAATCTTCATTGCCGTATGTTAAGGGAGCAAAAATCTTTATATTTTCGTCTTTAAACTTTTTAAGTATTTCAAGAGATTCTATAAGCGAGTTACTCGGATCTGCTGAGTTCCCGATCTGAATATATGTTGCAGTTTTATTCCTGCAGACTATCCTGTCCAAGTGCTCAGTTCCTACAGTGTTTATATACATTCCGTCGAACTCTCTGGCCTTGAATCGAAATTTTTCTTTTGCTGAAGAAATATCTCCCGGAGTCAATCCTGTCACGCTACCAAGGTTTTTAATCACTTTCAGTTTCATGAACCTGTTCATTTTATTGCTGAGTGTATTTTTCGGGTATTTGTCATAGTGCAGATCTGCACCCCATATTACCCAGTTCAGCTTTTTTGAGAACCATGGATTTAAAAAGAAAAATTTTATTATCGATTTATCCGAAAGTGAATGAAGGATTATCCTGTCACTTTTTAAACAATACAGAAACAGGGAAATATATGTATAGAACTTCCAGATTGCTGCTTTAACCTTTCTTTTTTTATCATTTTTTCTTATAACGAAATTCTTAATATTATCCCCTTTAGGCACCTCAAGCTTCCCGGAGGATTTAATAATAAAGAACTGGTGATCTATACCGTTGTAGTTACGATCGATAAATTTTATATAAGGAAGAGTAAACACCCAGTTGTTGAAAATATGAAGGATCATTAAATAATTAACTCCAAGTCTTTTGCGTGAAAATTTAATATATATTTTCTATTATTGCAAATCATACTAAAATTTATTATCTTTGCAAGCACAATCAAATTAAAGGTTCTGATTGAAAAACAATGGAATTCGCAATAAATGAACATTCTATTTCTAAGCTCGAAAAAAAGATGGGCAGGCATAATAACCTGGAACATTAGTCTTGCCAGTAAACTCAAAGAAAGAGGTCATAATTGCATTCTCGTATCCGCAAAAAACTCCGCGCTGACAAAGCACGCACCCGGGGATGTTGAGCTCATATCGCTAAAATTCGGCTTTAATTTTAATCCGCTGACCTTATTTAGACTGATAAGGATAATAAGAGAAAACGATATAGACTTAATCGTAACTAACATCAAAAGAGAAGTGATATTCGGAGGTATCGCGGGAAGGATTTGTAAAATTCCGGTCGTGAGGCTCATAGGCAATGAAAAAGATTTCGACAGCGGCAGGTTGTATGAGCAAAAGCTTGTTGATATAGATATTTTCCCGTGCGAATACACAAGAAAACTTGCGGTAGAGAAATTCCCGTGGCTGAGTTTTGAAAAAACTAAAGTGATCCATACCGGAAAGACGATAAGCACTTTTCCAAAAGAAGCGATCAGCGCGATCAGGAATTCATGGGGCGCGTTATGTCAGGATATTGTTATCGGCGCATCCGACAGACTTTCAAAAGAAAAAGGAATTCACATTCTGATAGAAGCGTTTTCAAGACTTTGTCCCTTATATAAGAACATCAGACTGGTGATCACAGGTACAGGCAAATATGAGAACGACCTGAAAGATCTCGTCAGGATCAAAGGAATTGGTGAAAGAGTTCATTTCGCGGGATTCACTAAAGAGGTCATGCTCTCCGCTTCCGGCTACGATATAGCTGTTCTGGCTTCATTTTTCGAATCTTTTCCAAATACAGTGGTTGAGTATATGGCTTCCGATACGGCCGTTATATGCACGGATGTCGGAGGAGTGTCAGAGATCGTAAAAGACGGGCACAACGGTTTCCTGATAGCGCATAGCGATGCCGGTGCCCTGACCGAAAAGCTCAAAATTTTGATCGAAGATCCCAGACTGCGAAAAATATTCGCCTCACGCGCTCTTGAAACTGTCGAAAACGGTTTTACTGAGGATGTTATGGCTGAGAAAACTCTGGAAATATTTGAAACTCTAAAGAGAGCGAAATGAAAAAGGGTCTTGTTATATCCGCCTTGTTCCCTCCCGTTGGAGGCATCGGGGTCCAGAGGATAACCAAGCTGATAAAATATCTTGTTCCTAAAGGTTGCGATATTACTGTGCTTTCTGTTCCTGAAGGTTCAACAAGGCTGAAAACCGACAGATCGATGTTCAAGGATATTCCTGAGGGAGTTAAAATAATAAGACCTTTCTTTTTTGATTACCGTAAAATAGTACCGGGCGAAGCAGCCAGACTTTTCAAACCTCTTGAAAGAAAATTTCTTTTCCCTGACAGGTTCAGGATCTGGAATCACTTCTGTCTAAAAAGAGTAAAAGAGCTTAACGAAAAGGAAAAATTCGATTGGGTGCTTGTGAATTGCCCGCCTTTTTCCGGTGTTGAGCTCGCCTCAGATATTAAAACTTCCTGCGGACTGAGTGTATTTATCAATCTTCGCGATCCTTTCTGTTTCAATAACTATTATATTCTTAAAAGCGAGAAAATTAAACAGCAGAAAGCCGCTGATATCGAAAGAGAAGCTTTCAGTAAATTGGACGGGATTATTACGGTCACCCCTTCTCATTTATCTGCTTATTCAACTCTTTATCCTGATATGAAACACAAATTCAGCATAGTGACCAACGGTTTCGACCCTGATGATTTCGAACATTTTGAAAAGCCTGAACCTGCAAAAGATTTTTTCAAAATATCATACAGCGGCTCTTTCAGCTCACTCGTACCCCTTTCTCCGATACTCGAAGCCATCTATAAACTCAATACTCAAAATGGAACGAAAATAAAATTCAGCATATCGACAAATATGTCTGAAAAAAAGGTAATTTCTCTTCACAAAAAATGCTTTGAAGCCGGTTATGCGGAATTTCTCGGCTTCCTTCCGCATAAAAAGAGCATAGAGAACCTTATGAAAAGCCATGTTCTTCTTCTCAGCTTTAAAAATTCACCGGCCACGGAAGGCAGCTACCCGGGCAAAGTGTTCGAATATTTCAAAGCACAAAGACCTATACTTCTGCTCAACAACACTTCGAGTGATCTTGCAAAACTCATAAAAGATACGCGGACAGGAATAAGTGTGGATATTGATGATCAGTCTGAGATAGAAAATGCCGTAACCGAATTTTACAGGCAGTGGGAGGATGAGGGAAAGATCGTGTACGAACCCGATAACGAAATAATTGAGAATTACAGCTGGAATAATCTGGCGAACAGCATGAATGACATCTTAAATTGCGGAGGCAATAAATGAAAATTGAAATTTCGACAGGCGAACTGGTTGACAAGGTGACCATTCTGGCCATCAAGCTTGAAAAATTTAAAGATGAAGCTAAAAAGGCGAATGTTAAAAAGGAATACGATATCCTGACCATACCGATGAACTCTGCGGGTATTACGGTCAATTCGAAAGAATTTAAAGATCTCAAAGATGTTAATCTGAAACTCTGGCACATCGAAGACGATATAAGAATAAAAGAGCAGAAAAAGGAATTCGACAGCGAATTTATCGAGCTGGCCAGATCGGTTTATTTTACGAACGATGTGAGAGCCGAGATCAAGAAAGAGATCAATTTGAAATACAAATCCGATCTGATCGAAGAAAAAGAATATGTTGACTATAAAAAGAAGTGACCGGAGAATAAATTGGGTAAGACCGGACTGAAACTGACCGAAGATCAGCTTAAAGAGATAAAACGCATCCTGATAATACAGTACAAACCTTTCGGCGATGTACTTCTCAATACTGCATATTTGCCTGCGCTGAGAAAGAAATTCCCAGATGCTGTTATAGATTACCTTGTTCAAAAACCTTTCAGGGTGATCCTTGAGGACAATCGGAATATTGACAATTTGATACTGATGGAGAAAAAAAAGGGTAAAACTTTCGCTTACTATATGGAAAGAATACGCACTATATTCAAGATCAGAAAGCTCAAATACGACATGATGATCGATCAGATAAGAGGGCCGGGATCTTCACAGATCACATTTTTCAGCGGGGCAAAATACAGGCTGGGCTGGAAAAAAGTTAAACCGTGGACATGGCTGAAGGGATATAACTGGGTTTATAATTACAGCGAAATTAGAGATCATAAAATATACGCCGGCAGAGCTAAGTTCAAGCTTTTAAAGCCTCTAGGTATAGAGGAAACTGACGATAACATTTTTTATCATGTTAAACCGGAGTCGCTTGAATACATAGACAACTGGCTGAAAGACACCGGGCTTGCCGGTAAAATAATAGTCGTTTTCTCGCCCGTAACGCCTGTTTACAGGAAACAGTGGGAATTCGAGCGGTTCGCCAAAGTCGCCGATATGATCAAGGATAACACCGAATGCGAGATCTTGCTTTTGTGGGGGCCGGGCGAACTTGACAAGGTTGAACTGATGGCATCACTGATGAAAAACAAGCCTGTTATCGCCCCTAAAACCACATTCAATCAGGCCGGAGCACTCCTTCAGAGAACCTGGATATACATTGGCAATGACGGAGGAATAATTCACCTTGCAGTTTCTCAGGATACGCCTTCCATCGCGATATTCGGCCCTAAAACGCATCCTTTAAAGTGGACAGCCTGGCACCTTCCTATCCACAGGTATCTGAGAAATTTCGATTTTATTGCGAAAAACGATAATACTTTCGGAATATCGCCCGAAATGGTGTTTGAAAAATTTAAAGAACTGGACTCATTTTTAAAAGAACGGAAAAATTAACATGAAAAAAGTGATCACTTACGGTACATTCGACCTTTTCCACATCGGCCACCTGAATATCTTAAGAAGAGCAAAAGCTCTCGGCGATTATCTTGTCGTAGCTGTTTCTACAGACGAATTCAACGCACTGAAAGGAAAAATATGCACATACCCTTACCAGCAGCGATCCGAGATCGTAAAGGCAATAAAATTCGTGGATGAAGTGATACCCGAGAATAACTGGGAACAGAAAATAACCGACATAAGATCGAACGGGATAGATATCTTCGTGATGGGAGACGACTGGACAGGCAAATTCGACTTCTTAAAAGAATTCTGCGAGGTCGTTTATCTGCCCAGAACGGAAGGAATATCAACTACAGAGATCAAACAGGATATAAAAAACAACTGATGAAGTATCTGTTTTACATATCGAAATTCTATTCTATCACTATCGTTGAGCCATTATTACAATATCTCGATTTGAAGACAGAAAACGATTATATCCTGCTCGTTTCGGCTAAGGTCTTCCGGAAATTGAAAGAAGAGAACATCTGGCAGGATAAGAAAATTACTACTCTGATCAGTGACGGTATAACTTTCAACCCGGATTTTTGTATCTCACCGGGCAATTATGTGGATTTCAGGCTGCCCGGAAT
>CAZYNH010000012.1:0-65179 GCA_964648295.1 uncultured Bacteroidia bacterium
AGGCGATGTCTTTATGAATGAGTAATGAAAAAGAGAGAGTGAGTAATAAAAAAAACAAAAGAGGATGAAAATGAAGAAAAACAAAATGATCGTAACTGTAATATTCGCATTTGCTTTATTGACAACAGTATTTGCCATGTCGGGAGACGGCGGCAATGAGCCCGTAAAGCAAGCACAAGAGGTGAAACAGAACGCGCAGGTAGAAAATGCTGATCAGCCAGATCAAAACAAAACAAACGAAACTGTAAAAGACTGGTTCGGTTTTGATACAGGTATGACTGAGAAGGAGTTTCAAGAACATCAGGAAGCTTACATTCAAAGATGGATTGAATTAAAAGAATCCATAGTTGAGAAAAAAACATGGGACGAAAAGACTGAGAAAGCTATAAATAAAAGAAGAAGAGAAGATGCTCTACTCAAATACATGCGGAGATTGAATATAAATGCCATCCCGAAATTCAAGGAATTTGGTATAAATTTAATAGACTATTTTTCAGGTTACGATGCTCATGGAGTTGAACCTTATACTTATGCTTCCACAATATCTCAGGTCGTAATACATGGTGTAGTATCAATTGGATATGATTCTCTGAAACATGCGGGCTATTATTTAAAACCGATTGAGATTTTAAAGGGAGAATCTTATTATGAAAAAATGCCTGATATTATTCCATTTAATATTTGGGGTGAATTAAATGACGGTCAGGAATATATTGTTTTTTTAGGAGTTAATTCAAATACAAAAGTTTTTAATACATTGAATAATATCAAGCTTGGGAATGTTGGTTTACCATTAAATATAAGAGATAAAACAAAAGTCTATAGCGGTTATCCTTCCATTCATTATGTTGGCGAAATAAATGAGATCAAATCCAAGATAAGGGAGATTGACCGCGTAAATGATACCGAAAATTTTTATAACATAAAATTCTAGAGGCGGTACGAATATGAAAATTATAGGAATATTTGGTCTATTACTATTTAGTATTTCACTATTTTCATTTACAAAGCTGGATAAGGTTTTACCTTCAGACACATATAACATCTATTACACTTATACCGTTCCTTATGCAGTGCGACAATCAATAAAAGATGCCATGGATGAAGTATCCCCGCGGCAATACATAAGCTCGAATACAGTCCCAATTTTTGGAAGTTTATTGCCTGATCCGCTCAATGCTACGATACTAAATCCCGATACTGTTTTAGCTATTACAGATTCGTTACCTATGCCGGATATATATAGAAAGAATAGTCGAATCACAATACATTGGGGTGTTTGTCCGGACGATGCGATTGGCATGACAGATATATATAAAAAAGATCCGAGCTATCATTATTTTGATATTGTAATTGACTCGTTACAATACAAAGAAGGTTATGACTTGAAAACAATACTCAAACATGAGATTTTGCACGGGGTCGGGCTCGGACATACGAACGCTGCATTTGATGGGAATCCGGCTTCTGATAAAATTATGTACGCAACGATTGCTATTGGTGGCTCTGAGAAGTTTATGTCTCAGGATGAGGTTAACGGGTTGAATGAAATGTATAATAAGGCTTACTTTGTCAGACCTACGCCTGAGCAGACGGGAGAGTACATTTTTGCCGTAAGGAAAGATTCGATTGATTTCTGCACAAAAAGAGATATTTCTCTCACGACTTTATTTAATACCGCAGGTGATTCTCTCAACCCGTACAGCATAAAATATCGCTGGCAGTATAACTCGAACACTGATTATAATACTGTAAGTATGAGATCAGATTCCGTTATATATAAATTCGATGCTGACTACAATGCAGGACAGTGTTTCATGTCTGCCTTCATAGAAGGTGATGAGAATATGTCCGCAGTTTTTGGGGCAAGTAATTTCAGAAGGTTCTTGCTAAATGATTTTTTAGTTTATACCCCCAAGGCTGATACTGCCATAGTCGCCAAGGTTGGTAATTATATCCCTGTCAGCATGAAGATCAAGGATGAGCTTGATTCGCTTTATGAGTTCTCGAATGTCTACAATGTGGATTCTCTTCGTGTCCAGTATGTTCTGTGGAATGACGGTTTCGCGTGGCTGAATGATTCGATCTCGACATCTCCGTCTATTGATCCGAGGAAAGAATTCAAGTGGTATTTTGCTCAATTCGATTCCGACACAACCATAAACATGAATCATCCCGACCTTGAGGTCAACGCGGATTATTTTATTAAGGCGCATCTCTATCAGAAGGACGGTGAGAATCTGACTTACATAGGCACGGCGGAAAGCGGTAATTTTGATATCATGCCTGAAGTAATGATGTGGATTGATCCGACGGTCAGTGAGAATGAAGTATTTAAGTCAACTGATACAACTCATTTAATTACAGCAGTTTGTCTGGAGCCGGACGGAACGAATTACGGTTTCTGGGGAATGGATTATTATTATAAATTTGATGATGAGAGTGTGTGGTCTCCGATTGGTGAAATAAAAAGAGAAAAGGAAGAAATTCAAGTAGATACCTGCACATGGAATTGCGGAACAAAGAAAGGATACGGATGGCTAAAAGCGGTAGCGGATCTGTCTTTTTGGAACTCTGGGGAATGTGCTGATTCCATGCGGTTCGTGATACTGGAAGCTGATCTAACTTTCCGCCACTTCAAATACGACTCCGAAGGTCTGATAAACAGTAAAGGCGGGACAAGTCTCTACACGACGGTGCACAAGATCGGCGCGGATTGCTGTTATTACGACAACGGCACTTACAGCTGGGTTGACAGGATCGGGAGCGCATCGAATATTCATTTCTATTACAAATATCCTCTTGATGAAGATTTTACGCACATGACTTCCGCGGTCGAGCAGATAGTGTCAGACTATAATTATACATATTACGAAATAGAGCTTGATACGGGGGAAAATAAAGACAGTGTGACGATCAGGATTGAGACCGATGTTCTGATAAACGGGGATACGGTAACCCTGACAAAAGAAAAGACATTCGGACTTATTGACAGATATCTGTCATTTACGGAACCCAAGCCTGTAGGTGAAAGGATAGTAGATTTTGAGAGCAATTTGAAGAATATAAATGATATTCCAAGTATTAACTTTTGGACATTCGGGCAATTTCAGGCGGAAGAAGGTTTTGATATAGATAAATACAAAGATAATACTCAAAGCGCGTATACAGCTCTTTAATTCGACCACCCACCCACTGACCACCAATCCCAACTCTCACATAATAAAATTTCCGCTTGCATTTACAACCTTCACCGTTTACATTTATTGAGTAATACGAAAACAGACCGGAGGTGTAGCTAAAGCTTAATGCTTCACGACATATTGCGACTTCTATATAAGTAGTTGCTTGAACTGAATTAATCTGCTGAAAAAACACCACTTTTATTGCACGTATGATTGATTTAAGTGAGAGCACCCGAGGCGGGGTGTGGTCATTTATATCTTTGCGTGCGGGCTGTGGTGGCCTTTTCAGCGGGGTGTAAACTGCATTGCATCCCGTTTTTATTTATGGAAGAAAATACAGGAGGACTATGAGTATAATAAACTGACTAAAGAGAGAGAAAACAAAAAAAGGAGGTTGATTGAAAAAAATAATCGCCTTGCGCAAGAATCAAAAAACATTTACATTAAAGCTAATAAATATTTTATGTTACGGAGGAATTAAATGAGAAGTTGTTTAGCGTTAATAATGCTTTTACTGCTGGCATTATCAGGCTTTTCCATGTCGAATGGACCATCTGATGAATCGAAGCCTGACCCAAATGCCGGCATTCAGCAGGAAATAAAGACAGAGGGAGTAAATGAAAAATATGAAAAAATTACACAGGAAGAACTTCACAGAATAGCGATCAACTACTATATGTACATGTTCAGTGAAGAACATGAATGGAAGGGATTGAAAAGAAAGGACGGAGACGGTATTATTAAAAGAATCCTCCCTTTCAAATCCGATTCGGTTACTTTGGCATATATGGTTGATTTTAACCCTGACGGTCACGCACTTATTCTCGGGTATAAAAACCTCGGTTCATTAATTTTACAGGATGGCGGAGGGCATTGGTGCGCAGGAGTTAAAGAAGATTATGTGTCAATAACAGATCCGGGACTGTGGGTTGTTGACAGAGATGTTTACCATCGCATAATGGAATGTCTCAAATCGGGAGATTCACGCTATTATAAAGACGAACAGAAAAATGCATGGGAAAAATTCAATGTCCCTGTGGAAGAGTTTAAAGAAAGAGCAAATTTTGACCGATGTTATCCTGCTCCACAATGGTGGCTCGAAAAAAAAAACTTAAAGAATAGTAAAAATACCCTTGGCCTTATTCAGACCGAATGGCATCAATACTCTCCTTTTTATGCTTACTGCGCCACATCTTCCGGAAGTCAGGCTTTAGTCGGTTGTACGCCTCTTGCAATGGCTCAATTCATGAAATATTACAGCTATCCAATCAATGGTCTGGAGGATTTCTCATCTAGAATATACGATTGGGGAAATATGCTCGCTTTTGATTCTTTAATGACAGATTCAGTCTATATAAAACCCGTTGCTCGTATATGTAAAGATGCCGGAATTTCTGTAGACGCAATATACGGTACGGATATTACCCAAGCATATCTTACACCTGCTTCTCACGCTTTGACAAAATATTTCAACTATACGGCTAAACAAAAGTCAATGGCCTCGTGGTATTCAACCGCAAATACGGACGAATGGATAGATTCCTTACAATCAAGCATGACAAGAGGTCAGCCAGTCCTATATGGAGGTGATTATCCTGATGTCGGTCAGCACACATGGTTAGTTGATGCTTACGACTACAATGGTGGTAATGAAAGATTTCATTTTAATGTTGCGTTAGTGGACGAATTCGGTCTTTACAAGAAATATAATGATTGGCGACCTGCCAGCTATTATATTAGCACTTCGCAAGAAGCGATATTTAATGCAGTGCCTGACAAGAATGAAAACGCACTTGCAATGCCTTATAAGGAAGATTTTCAGGATGTTATGACAGGTACTGAGATATTTCAAATTCCAAAAAATACAGGAGTGTCGCATACGCGCAATGGTTCTTTAGTTCCTTTTTTCACATTTACTATTCCCGATACCGAAGATAAAGCTCTACTTGTAGGTAACTCCGGAGATACAGACCAATGGTTCGTAATCAAAAAAATAAATCTTGCCTGCGACTCTGTACCTGTTCTTAAGTTCTCATACTACATTTACGATCAAAGCAATCTGACAGGCTCAGGAACTGATGCTATTATCGTTGAAGTTTCAAATGATAATCGTATAACTTGGAATCAGATTTACAAACTTGATAATGGAAACTATAAAACCAGTAATTTTAAGAAATTTATTGAGAATGTAGTGAGCCTGAATAACTTCAAGAATCAGATTATCAATATCAGGTTTCGCTTACCTTATTCGGGTAGTTCATGTTTCTGCTTTCTTGACGATATCGAAGTCGGTCTGCTTCAACTATCTTTTCCTGAACTCACATACGGAATGACGCTTTCACCAAAAACTGCTCAGTCTGTCAAAGTTTCTCCTTCAATCTACACACCACCGAAATCCAAAGGTTTTGAAGAGTTTGACATGATCATGGATTTCTATGTGAAAGAGGATATTGAAGAGGCTGATTATGCGCTTGCTTATTCGGATTCTGTACTTGAAGACGGGGTGTTTGAATATCCCGACTGGAATACATCCACATTGGCAGAAAAGAGCTACAAGATCAGAGCTGTAGCTAGAACAAAAGCCGACAGCACTCAGCTTGCAAGTAAAGAGATTACTGTAAATATTATCAGTCCTCTAACTTTCAGCCACTTCAAATACGACTCCGAAGGTCTGATAAACAGTAAAGGCGGGACAAGTCTCTACACGACGGTGCACAAGATCGGCGCGGATTGCTGTTATTACGACAACGGCACTTACAGCTGGGTTGACAGGATCGGGAGCACATCGAATATTCATTTCTATTACAAATACCCTCTTGATGAAGATTTTACGCACATGACTTCCGCGATTGAGCAGATAGTGTCGGACTATAATTATACATATTACGAAATAGAGCTTGATACGGGTGAAAATAAAGACAGCGTTACGATAAAGATAGAGACGGATGTTCTGATAAACGGGGATACGGTAACCCTGACAAAAGAAAAGACATTCGGGCTGATAGACAGGTATCTGTCTTTCGTGGAACCTAAACCTGTAGGTGAAGGTATAGTAGATTTTGAGAGTGTTATTCAATATATCGTGGAATCAGACGGTGATATTTACGAATGGACGGATCCGAATTTCTACACTTTCGGGCAATTTCAGGCGGAAGAAGGTTTTGATATAGATAAATACAAAGACAATACTCAAAGCACATACTATAAAGACGGGCAGGAAGCGGAAATATTTAACTCGGAAGGGCAGGATGCGGCACCGGCAAATATTTACAACTGGTCCAGACATTATTATGAAGTAACAGGATTCCCTTATCCCTTATCAAGTAAATCTGAGGGCGGAACCGGAGCTTATATGCTGAGTGTGAAAGACGCTGACGAAAAGGAAGGAACCGGGGCAAAAGAACTGATCGAATATGAAGGCACTTACAGATTCGGGCCGGGAGGAATAATACAGTGCAAGCCGGGTTTATATACGCAGGTAGCCAGAAATTTTAAGCACGAGCCGGATGCTTATATTGAGACTACCCACGGAGTAAAGCAGAATTTTCTTATTCCGGAGTGGAAGCTCAAAAACTGGGGTATTGATTTCAGGTTCTATCCATACGGATTTCCAAAAATGTGTTATTCAAACCGTGTTGACACAGTCCAATTTTGTATATGGCGTCCCGCGGCAGGAGCATATGAAGAGCCTCCGGCAAAAGGTATGAAGTCTGCTACTACACTGAATGTTTACGACTACTTCCAATCACTTGTTTACTCAAATTCATACCAATGTCAGCCGGAAACGGACGAAATAATAACATGGTCTATCGGGAACGGGAGTCTGACCCCGGGTTTTTACACAGCAGTCGCAACAGAAACAGATCCTTTAACTTCAGTACCGGTTGAAAGCAGGGTTAAAGTACAGATATGCCCGTTGTATGAACACTGGGAGAATAGCGCTGACTTTTTTGCTAACTGGAAAATCCCGATAGATTATGGTCACTGGGGTATAGATCTGATTGAAAATACATATAATTCAGCTTCAAGACAAGTTCTGAGGAATTACCAATTAGAAGCAAAATACAGTACGGATGCGGAAGAAAAGGCAGTCTTATTGGAATCGAACCTGATAAACACCTCACTTTATGATACTATGAATGTCGGACTGGATTTCGGGATTGGAATTCCGGCGACATGGAATATGAGTAAAAATGTGTATGAATACGATGAATTGCTGGCAAATTACAGGATAGAAATTTCAAAGGACGGCGGCGAGAGTTGGGCAATATATAAACAGGCGGATCCGGAAGAATATAGAGAAACCCTGGAAAATCCTCCAACAGGTCTTACTTATCGCGGGTACTACTATAACCTTGGACCGAATGTTACCAATGTAAAAGTGAGAATAGTTAAAGAAGGGTTGCCTGAATACTTTACAACCGAGCCGGACACGGCTAAACACCAAAGCGTATTCTTTGACGAAATAATAGTTAAATATCTTGAAGGCCCGATACTGCCGCCGCCGCTTTCGCCCGCAGCATCAGTCGGTGACATGCAAATTAAAAGCAACTCGGTGGTTTTATCATGGCAGAATCCTGTGAATGATACAGGATATGAACTGCTGAAGTATAATATTTACAGGAACGGCAAATTCCTCTGTTCAGTTACAGGTACCTCAAGCAGTTACGAGGACTTCCCCGAAGACCTGAACGCAAAGTATAATTATGCAATAGAGGCACAGTACGGAATTCCCGGTGATCAATCTATCAGTAAGGTAAACTGCAAAACCTCTTTTCTGGATTGCAATGTTTGGATAGATCTTTCTCAGTACGCAAGGCCATCCGGGCTTGAGGCTGAACTCGAAGCTTTGTGTTTATACAGCAATATTCATCTTTCATGGAATGATTTTGAATATTCATCAGGCAGCAGTATCAGTAAGTATAGAGTCTATAGAAACGGTGAATATGCGGGTTCCACGGCTGATACAACCTATACCGACAGTTTTCTTGAAAACGGTGAGTATGAGTACCAGATTGCGGCAGTATATGCGGCAAACGGTAAAGAATCGATATCAAGCGACAGCCGGAAAATCACAGCCGTGTCTGAAGCATCACCGGAAATTACTGAGGATTTTCAGCACGCAGGATCATTACCGGACGGCTGGAGCAGGGATGAAGGGTTACCGCTGATATTCAAAACAGCTTATGAATATGGTAATTATTATATTTATGGCGGAACCGATGTGCAGATTCTTGGTTTCATTGGTCCATGGCAGATTGGCCAGTATTTTAATCTGCATCTGGTTTCTAAAGTTTATGACTTGTCGGTTTTTTCCCGGGCGACACTTTCTTTTAAATACTACACAAGAAGGTATGATAATATTCCTTTTGATTTTAATGTGTGCTGCAGGCAATACGGCGCTTCGAATGACACCATATTTGATCCTGAAATTACAGATATGTCTGTTTGGGAAGACAGCGGTGAAATAGAAATACCCGTGGAATATCTTGTCGACGATTTCCAGATAGCGTTCCAGACTACTTTTCTCCAACAATGGCCGAGTGTATTTCAAGGCTCTGTTTCATTTGATGATATGAAAATAAAAGGTACTATCAACTCAATGGGTGACTTGACTATCTCGAACAGTTCAGGTAACAACATTCTTTCATGGAATGCAATACCGAATGCTACGATATACTATCTGTACAGGTCGCGATATCCAGATAAAAGTTATCAGGAGATCGGGAGCACAACAGGCACTTCATTCACCGATCCCGGTGCGGATCTAGATGACGGAGTTTATTTCTACAAAGTCGCATGCGAGGTTGAAACAGAAGTGAAAGTAAAATTAATCGACAACAGGGCGCAGGAGGTGGTAAAATGAAAGATTTTATGTTATTTTTGCTTATAATCTCATCTTTTTCGTTGTATGCAGTAAGAACTCTCCCCAGTGCGGCTGTGGGTATAAATAAAACTACATGCGTGAACTATGAAGGTTTTGATTACCATTATATTTCGTTCCCGTTCGTAGCAGAAGGAGATTCCGCGCACACATTAAATCCCACAGGTGATAAGTTCAGGTGTATATGGGCGTGGAACCCATATTATCAGGCGTGGCACGGTTGCAGCTATGTGCCATTTATTCAAAGTTGGATATCCAGTAACAGGTTCCCTATCATTAAGGGAAACTCTTATGGTATTGCAGCCTTACAATGCGATTTTCAGTTTATAAAAACCGGGGTGTATGAAATATTGCCTCAATACAATCTTGTTACCACAAATTATGGGACAAGTGATATGAATCTTATAATGGTTCCTCTGGAAAAATACGAGCTTAAAACGGCAGGCTACGGGATCGGTAATGATATAGGTAGTTGTAATCAGGTAACCCGTTGGGATCCTACAGTCCAGGCCTCACGGGTAACAATGCTTGATCAGTATGGATCTAATTGGCAATGGGATTATTCTGTGAAAATCGCAGATCCGATATTTGTGAATATGACTGGAGTTGTTGCTTGGCCGTATGGTTCTAAATCAGCCGGCAATAACATCGCAAAGAGATCAATTGCCGAAGTAAACTTGCCAAAAGTCGTTTACCATACAGTAGTCAATTCCTCTCAAGATCCATTTGATTTCAATAATGACTGTCCGTTGGCTTTCAAAGCTTGGGTGTCAGGCAGGGAAGAAGATATACTTACAGATAAAAGCTTTGGTTGCGGTTTTGAACAGATAAGCACCTTTTCAGCCGTATATATTAACCTCGGCAACTTTAAAGAGAAGTGGAATAATGGAGATGTTCTGAATATTGAGGTTATTGATCAGGAGGTTAAGGGGAATTGGAAAAAGGGTAAAGGATTGTTTACGGTTGATGGTAGTATTGATGCCTCATTCAGAGGATTCGAGCCACTGGTAAAAGATTCAGGAATGCCGATTATCTTGAATACTGTTGTAAGTGAAGATGAACTGCTGCCTTATGAAACAGCCCTGTTTCAGAATTATCCTAATCCGTTCAATCCTGAAACTGTTATCAGTTTCTCTTTGAGGGATGATTGTGATGTTAAACTCAAGGTGTTCAATTATAACGGGCAGATCACAAAAGAACTTGTCAACGGAAAAAAAGAAAAGGGGTATCATAACATTAAATTCAATGCTGACATGCTTAGTTCAGGGGTTTATTTCTATTCTCTTGAAGCAGACGGTAAGAAGCTGATAAAAAAGATGGTACTGGTCAGGTAACAATAAAAAAAGCCCCGTGAATTTTACGGGGCTTTATTACATATCATGATCTTTATTTGTCGTCATCTACAACTTCGTAGTCGGCGCTCTCAACATCATCTTTTCCCTGTTTAGGGCCATTGTCCTTAGGCTGATGCTGCGAAGGATCGAAATCCTGCGGCCCGGCTCCGCCGGCTCCCTGCGCCGCCTGAGCCATTTTCGTGCTGATCTCGTGCCAGATCTTGTTGTGGTCTTCCGTGGCTTTTTTTATAATATCCGTATCATCCGATTTTAAGACTTCTTTCAATTTATTGACACTTGTTTCAAGTCTGCCCTTATCTGACGGATCGATCTTTCCCTCAAGGTCTTTTAAAAGCTTTTCGGTCTGGAATACAGCCTGGTCGGCCGAATTTCTTATATCGACTTTTTCCTTTTTCTTTTTATCGGCATCCTCGTTAGCCTTAGCTTCCTCTTTCATCCTCTTTATCTCGGATTCACTTAATCCTGAAGAAACCTCGATCCTAACATTCTGGGTCTTTCCGGTAGCTTTGTCTTTCGCGGAAACGCTCAGAATACCGTTTGCGTCAATATCGAAAGTAACCTCGATCTGAGGAATACCTCTGGGCGCAGGCGCTATACCGTCAAGCTGGAACCTGCCGATGGTCTTGTTATCAGCCGCCATGGGTCTTTCTCCCTGAAGGACATGTATGTCAACAGCAGGCTGATTATCGGCCGCTGTGGAGAATACCTCCGTTTTTTTCGTCGGAATGGTCGTGTTGGACTCGATAAGTCTTGTCATCACGCCTCCGAGAGTTTCGATCCCCAGAGAAAGAGGTGTTACATCGAGCAGAAGTATCTCGTTGACATCGCCCGAAAGAATTCCGGCCTGGATAGCAGCGCCGAGCGCGACGACCTCGTCAGGATTGACGCTCTTGTTCGGCTCCTTGCCAAAAAACTCTCTTACAGCGTCAACTACCGCGGGTATCCTTGTTGAACCGCCTACCAGTATAACTTCCTTTATTTCGCTCTTTTCAATACCCGCGTCTCTCAGAGCGAGCCTGCAGGGCTCGATTGAAGCTCTAACAAGATCGTTGGTCAGTTCATTGAATTTAGCTCTTGTAAGGCTGATGTCCATGTGTTTCGGCCCGTCCTGTGTCGCGGTTATGAAAGGCAGGTTCACCTGTGTCTGAGTTCCGGATGAAAGTTCGATCTTCGCTTTTTCAGCCGCCTCTTTAAGCCTCTGCAGAGCCATCGGGTCCTTTCTGAGGTCGACGCCTTCAAGTTTTTTAAATTCGTCAGCCAGATAATCTATCAGCCTCTGATCGAAGTCATCGCCGCCGAGGTGGGTATTGCCGTTGGTCGATTTTACCTCAAATACTCCGTCGCCGATCTCAAGTATCGAAATATCGAATGTACCTCCTCCAAGGTCGTAAACGGCGATCGTTCCGTCAACTTTCTTGTCAAGCCCGTAGGCTAAAGCGGCAGCTGTAGGCTCGTTGACTATCCTTTTAACATCAAGCCCGGCGATCGTTCCCGCGTCCTTGGTCGCCTGCCTCTGCGCGTCATTGAAATAAGCCGGAACAGTTATTACTGCCTCTGTTACTTTTGTTCCAAGATAATCTTCTGCGGACTGTTTAAGTTTCTGAAGGATTACCGCGGATATTTCCGGAGGAGTGAATTCTTTATCGTCTATCTTTACCTGAACGACACCGTTAGTGTTCTTTGTAACCTCATAGGGGACTTCTTTGATCTCCTGTCCGACCTCAGAGTACTTTCTTCCCATGAACCTTTTTATCGAATAAACTGTCTTGTGAGGGTTAGTCACGGCCTGTCTCTTGGCAGGGTTGCCGACAAGTCTTTCGCCGTTTTTTGAAAAAGCCACTACAGACGGTGTGGTCCTGCCGCCCTCAGAGTTCGTTATTACGACCGGTTCGTTTCCCTCCATCACGGATACGCAGCTGTTGGTCGTTCCCAGGTCTATCCCGATAATTTTTCCCATTTTTTTCTCCTATTTAAATTATTATCAATACATGTTTTCCGTGACGTTATAGTATACAAATACCGAGCCAAAATCTCTAAAAAATTTATAACTAAAGAAATAGTAATAAAATAGATTGAATATTGCTTGCCTGAGAAAATCACAAATACCTCTTTTTTCTGTTCATGTCAGAAAAATGTCATAGAAATTTGCCGTTTGCAGAATTTATTATAAATGCTTAAATTTAGCGTCGAACTTGTCAGGGACGAAAGATGAGCTCTTTTATAGGCTGGTGGCAGACTTTACCATACAGAACTGATCCTGTAATATTCAGTATCGGTTCTTTCCAGATAAAATACTACGGAGTTATGTATATTGTGGCATTCTCTCTGACTTATTTTCTCCTAAACCGACGCGTCAGAATGAAAGAGTATGAGATAAAAAAAGAGGTTTTGGAAAACTTCTTCTTTGTAGTAATACTTTATGTTTTGATCGGAGGACGACTTGGATATGCGCTATTTTACAACCTGAAATATTTTATCGGTCACCCGCTTGAGATTTTCCTTCCCTTCAGCTTCAGTAACGGCTTTGAATTCACGGGTATTGCGGGGATGAGCTATCACGGGGCCGTGATCGGAGCGTTTATAGGAACATACCTGTTCTGCAGGAAAAACGGGATGGAGATGTGGGGATTTACGGATTTTGTCATGCCGGCCGTACCACTGGGTTACACTTTCGGAAGACTGGGGAATTTTATTAATGGAGAGCTTTACGGAAGAGTGACTGATTCGGCGATAGGAATGTATTTTCCGATGGCGGGTGACGAAAAATTAAGGCATCCGTCCCAGCTGTACGAGGCTCTGCTTGAAGGTGTTTTTATTTTCGCCGTGCTCTGGTCTCTGAGGAACAGAAAGCTGATCAGAGGTTTTTTCTTTTCGGCTTATCTTATACTCTACGGGCTGGTCAGGTTCATTATTGAGTATTTCAGAGAACCTGACGATCATCTCGGATTTGTGCTTTTCAACTTTTCGATGGGACAGTTACTCTGTTTTCTGATGATAGTGTCCGGGCTGGCGATCCTTGTTTTGAATAAGAAAAAAGCGGCCGCCGGGCCGCTTTTATAAGATCTATCCGCAGTGGATATGCTCTGATATCAGCTTCTTTAAAAGCTTGTAATTCCCGTGTATTTTTTTGTTCAGGTCAGAATCGGAATATGACCTCAGGTCTTTTAATATCCTTGTTATCATTCCTTTGGGGAAGATGCCGTCTTTTTCATAAATATCCCTGACCTTCTCAAGTTCCGCGGCAGAATCCCAGCATGAGGCCGGCAGATCTTGAAGATCGGAGACCGCGCTGGCGTCCTTACCGGTTACATGAAGCCTGTCGGCGAATTTTACGGCGTTCTTCATCTCAAAGCCGTGAATGGCCGCCACGGTAAGCCCCGCGATGAGCTGGTGCACATTCGCGCTGCCGTCCGCGTTCCTTATCTCCATGGTCTGCCTGTTCAGGTCCGTATCCCTCTTTTCGGCAGGCTCGTTCGGGTTGGCGTCATAGATCAGTTTATCCGCGCCGAGCCATCCGAGCGGGATCCTGACCAGGACAGACCTGTTCCTTTCGCCCCAGCAGATGCGTGTGGGCGCCTCCTGGTGAGGCACGAGCCTCAGGTACGAGGTGGGCACCGTGTTCCCGAAAGCGGTGAGCGAGGGCGCCAGGTCCAAGAGGCCGGCAATAAGTTTTTTGGCGACATCCGTCAAACCTTTCCTGTCCGCTATCGCGTTCTTTCCGTCCTTCAAGAGCCTCATGTGCACATGAAGTCCGCTGCCGGCCTGCCCGATCATGATCTTGGGCGCGAAAGTGACCTCAAGGTTGTACTTGTACGCGATCTCCCTTATCGCCCACTTCGCCAGGACGAGCTCGTCCGCCGCGTCCTCAACGGCGATCGGCAGGAATTCGATCTCGTGCTGTACCATTTCCGTATCGTCATTTATGATATTGCCGACTTCGGCGTGGCCGTATTTAATATGGCATCCCATTTCCGAGATAACCTTCATGGCTTCCTGCCTGATCGCTCCCCACTTGGAGAAAGGGTGCGATTCGTGATAACCTTTCTGCTCCACGATCGGATAAATTGTATCGACCTCCGAAAAAAGATAATACTCGAGCTCGCCCATTGCCTCCATGGTGTACCCTGTCTTCTTCTTAAGGGTATCGTGAGCCTTTTTTACGATATGGCTGGGCGAACCCTCAAGAGGCTTGCCGTCAGATGTATAGTACGCGCAGAGTATGTCGAGCGTGGGAACATCCTCAAAGGGATTAACGAAAGCTGTTTTATATCTGGGGAGTACATAAAGATCGCTCGAAGCGGCTTCGATGAACCCGAAAAGACTGGAACCGTCAACTCTTTCGCCGTATGTCAGGATGTCGTCAAGATGCTTCATGCTGCTTATAACGAAATTGAGGGTCTTAAGCCTTCCGTCACCGCCCACATAGCGGAAATTGAGCATCTTGATCCCGTTCTCCTTAATAAATTTAATTATGTCTGCCTTCGTGAACTCCGCCGCCGGCTTCTTCAGGTGCGCCACCAGTTTGTTCGGGCAAAGTTCAAGTTCTTTTTTCATCAGTAACCCCTTGTGTTTAGTTGTTGATTTATATGTTTGTCTCAGGACTATCTTCTGTCTCTTTTAACGCTTTCTTCAGTCGCCGGCTCGGATTTGGCCGTGCCGAAAATATACCGGAACCCCAGGCCTCCGGTTATATCGAATTCCGTTGACGGAGTAATGTTCAGACCGGGAGCGAGTTCAAAGAACATGGAGAACGGTACCGTCCTGAATTTATAGTAGAGCCCGAAAGGGAACCTGAATCCCAAAACGGCATCCTTTTCACCGAGCTTTATCCTTCCGCCCGGCCCAAAATACCACGGGATCCTGTAGCCGTCTATTCTCATGTCGGTTTTTCTTCCGAACAGGTATGCGCCGTGAATATCGAAATGGTCGTTCTCTCTTGTGTTGACGCTCCAACCCACAGCAAAATCCATCGCGTTCGATGTGCCCAGCCACGCCCTGTAGCTTATACCTGTCGGTTCCCCGATTATCAGGCCGAGTTCGTTAGAGAACGCGCAAGCCGCGCAGACAAGCAGAAAAGCGGTCATTATTTTCATTTTTTCCCCTCCAGTAACTTCTTGAATTTTCTTATCTTTTCAGAAAGAATGCCGGCTTTTTTCTTCAAAGATATTTCATCTATGGTTGTTAATTTTCTGTCTTTCATCAATATCTTCCCGTTAACGATCACTGTCTCAACATCCGATCCTTTTGCGGAATAAACGATGTGGGAGTACGGGTCGTACATGGGAGTCATGTGCACGCTTTCGGCGTCAACTATCACTATGTCCGCTTTTTTCCCTTCCTCCAGCGAGCCGGTAATATGGTCAATTCCCAGTATTTTCGCTCCGTTTATCGTCGCCATTTCAAACACCTGTTTTGCGGGAAGGAGCAGAGGATCGGCATTAACGCCCTTCTGGAGAAGAGAGGCGGTTTTCATTTCGGAGAACATGTCGAGAGTGTTGTTGCTGGCCGGTCCGTCCGTCCCCAGTCCAATCAGAAGCCCGGCGTTCATCATGTCCTTTATCCTTGCCACGCCGCTCCCGAGTTTAAGGTTGCTCTGAGGGCAGTGAACTATCCTGACCTTTCTTTTAGCAAGAATTGAAATGTCTTTGTCTGTCAGCACAACGCAATGGACGGCAATCGTGTCTCTGTCAAGGAATTTTATTCTGTCAAGGTATTCGACAGGCGTTTTTCCTGTTTCTTTCAGTATCTTATCGAATTCGGACCGGGTTTCGGATATGTGAGTGTGTACAGGTATGCGGTTCCTTTTTGAGAACAGCCTAATCCTTTTAAGCATTTCTTTTGAGCATGAATAGGGTGAATGGGGAACAAGAGCCGGCTTTGAGAGGCTTTTGCTCTTTTTTGCAAGGGCCTTCTTTTCCCAGTGGTCTTCAGAGATCTTGTATATCGGTACAGGTATGTCTATAACGGCCTCACCCAGAACTGATCTTATCCCGCACCGGTCGGCTATTTTTTCAGTTATTCCGGAATGAAAGTACATATCGTTGAAGGTTGTAGTGCCGGACATTATCATTTCCGCTACGGCAAGTTCGGAGCCCGTCGCGATGTTCTCTTCATTAATAAACTCCCTTTCAATCGGCCAGATGTGGTTGTTGAGCCATTCAAAAAGAGATGTGTCGTCAGCAAGCCCGCGGTAAACCGACATAGGTGAGTGAGTGTGGCAGTTTATGAGACCAGGCATTACGATCTTTCCGTCTGCGTCAATCACAACAGAAAATTTTCCCGCCGGTTTCCTTGTGCCGATATACATAATTGTATCACCGTCAACGGATATGTAGTGAGGCTTGTTTATGCAGGATGTTTCTCCTGAGCCTATTATCCTTGCATTGTGTATAAGAAGACCTGATCCCATAATATCCCATGATTATTGATCCGGAACTGCAAAATAACAAAAAAGAGTTAAAAACGCAATTCAATATTTACCTGCCTTTTATTTGTAAAATATTTTTCACTTGACAAAATCAATTTATTTTTGTTAATTTGAAAATGCCAAACTCATCAGAATCCAAACCGCAAAGCGGGGGAGGAAAGATAAAAAAATAAGATCGCGAACTGAATCTTAAAATAACGAGGAGGCTTCATGAAAAAAATGTTGCTCACGGTTCTTGCCGCATCGGTAGCGTTGTCTGCCGCTTTTGTACCTGTTGACAGGGCGAAAACAGTGGCTGTGAACCAGTACAAACAGTATTGCGCTGACGCGAGCACCAAAAGCGCGAATGTGGTAAATGTTGTCGAAAATGTTTACGAAGGCGAAGTAACATGGTACGCTTTTGAATTCGACAAAGGATTCGTCATTGTATCGGCAGACGATTCCGTAAGACCCATCCTTGGTTACTCAGACCACGGAAATGTGCCGAAAGCGGACAAACTGGGCGGCCACAACTTTAAAGAGTGGTTCGGCAAATACGACAGAGAGATCGCTTTCATGAGGAAGAACAATGTCGTTGACAAGGTCGGAGCACAGACCTGGAAAGACATCGAAGCTAATGTTTTTGCTTCAACAAAAGCCGGCGTTGTTGTTGACAGACTGTGCGGTGCGCAGTGGGATCAGACATGGCCCTGGAACGACCTCTGCCCCGAAAAAGACGGGACATTTACCTATGTGGGCTGTGTCGCGACCGCTATGGCCATAATAACAAAATATCACAGATGGCCGGATGTCGGTGTGGGAACAAAATCATATACATGGAACGGACAGACTTTGTCCGCGAACTTCGCTACGCATTCATGGAATTACGACCTGATGCCGGAAGTCTTAAACATCGAATACGGACTTTATCCGGAATACTGGGAATCCTATGATTTTACACAGGCTGAAGTTGATGAACTCGCCCTTCAGTCATACTGGATGGGTCTTTCAGTTAACATGAACTACGGAACGACGGCCGACGGCGGTTCAGGAGCTTATATGACCGCGGTTGACGACGCCTACAGGAACAACTGGAAAGGATCGTCCGTAGGACCGACAAGTTTTGCGACACCGCCCGCAGGCGGCACTGACGCAAGCTACGCTACTATTATAGCTGAACTTAACGCGAAAAGGCCGTGGCAGTGGGCCGGCGGCGTTCACTCCTTCCTGCTTGACGGATATAGAGACGACTACTGGTATCACTTCAACTGGGGCTGGGGCGGAAGCTATGACGGCTGGTTCCACAGAAGCTCTCTAATACCCGGCGGCATCGGATCGGGCGGGGGCGACGGCGACTTCACATCAGGTCAGCAGGGTATAACATATATACCTAACACCAACCCTTACACCGCATGGCCCGCCACAACAGTTTCGGGGTCTATCGCCAACGGCGAAGATATTACTGTTAACTGGACAGCCCAGACAGGCGCGGTAAGCTATGAACTCTACAGGACTTTCAACAAGGAAGGAGTGCCGACTCTTATTACTACGACAACTGCGCTGACATACTCACAGTATGACCTGCCTGCGGGTGAATACGCATACAGCGTTATCGTGAATTACGCTTCCGGCAAATCACACATTTCCAATGCTTACAGCGCAACAGTTGCGATACAAGGAAATTTCAAAACCCCTACAGCTTTCTCGGGAGTTAAAGTAGGGAGGACGAAAATTGACCTGTCATGGGTTAAGCCGTACACAGGCGTAACTTATGCCGACCAGAACTTTGAAACGGGAACGCTTGCTCCATGGGAAAGGATAGCGTCAGCTGTATTCACATCATCAGTAAACAACAGAGGCTGGACAGCGGACGACGGAACAAGATGGCAGCTGGAAGACGGAACTTTCCTTGATCCGTCATACATTCATGACGGCAATTTTTCTGCCGCCATAGGTTACAGTGCCGGCGGCGGAACAAACTTCCTTCTCAGCTGGCTGTACTCGCCGTCTTTCACAATGGGTTCGAACGCCAGACTGAAATTCTGGATATGGTATAATAACAACGCGGCCCAGGGCTGGTACACGGACATTTATTTCTGCTGGTACAAAGGTCCTTTCACAGAAAGAACGGGTGTCCAGATCGCTAATAATACATATCAGGCCGCATACTGGCAGGGATCTGTCCTGGGAGAAGCCGGAAATAACAAATGGGCTTCGGAAGTTGACCTTGATCTTTCTTCACAGAGCGGAACGACAGGAAGGCTGGCTTTCGTTTATAAATACACTGACGGATATCAGCTCGCCGTTGATGATATTATCTGCGGAACCGACTCCGGCGGAATCCCGGAACCTACAGGATACGAAGTATTCAGAGCAGGTTCCAAGATCGCGGATGTTTCCGGAGCAACAACCACTACTTACAG
Source organism: uncultured Bacteroidia bacterium (assembly GCA_964648295.1). GTDB lineage: Bacteria > UBA4055 > UBA4055 > UBA4055 > UBA4055 > UBA4055. The sequence continues at coordinate 19,254 of CAZYNH010000012.1, forward strand.
CGACACCGGATTTGCCGACGGGAACAACACTTACTATGTAAGGGCCGTTTATCCGACCGGCACATCTATACCGTCAATATACAAGACCGTGTTCATGGACGCTAACCCGAGACCTAACTTCCTGACCGGAACAGGCGGAGCATCAGCTCAGCTGAGCTGGTACTATCCGTACCACAATCCGCCGAAATGGTATGTTTACTATGACGTAACAAAGAGCAATACCACTGTTGACAGGCTTGATACAGACATCTGTGACAGGAGAAGAGTTCTTTTCGTCGGTTCCCAGATGGGATTCTACTATCCTGCAACAATAGACTCTATCGCGGCAGGATTCTATGAGTGGTCGGACGACCCGTGGTCAACCAACCAGTTCCGTTTCAGGATCCATACCGGCGGTTACGGCTCAATGGAAACACAGGTTTATGAATCAGGTCTTCTTACAGCGGTTCCCGGCCAGGTTTATAAGCACGCGCTTCCGACACCGATAGAAGTAACCGGTTCATTCAACGTTGAGGTCGCCGCTTCCGGCACCACAACGGGGCATCCTGCCAACCTTGCGGGATATTCAGAGGACGGACAGGTTCACTCCTACTTCTATTATACTGCTGAAAGTTCTTTCTTCTACTACATCATCTCCGGGAGCAATACGCTTGAGTACTTCATAACTGCTCATGTGATTTCAGCAGCTCCGCCTGCCATCGCAAAATCAGGCTGGGTATCTGCAAGCGGTTCAGAGCTGACAAAACCGCTCCATGTTCTTGCTGAAGATATTGTAGCGGAAGGAATACCTTACGAAACCAAGATAACAAGAACCATAGACGGGCCTGTGAAAGGCGTAAAAGCTATGGATTACTACAAGATCTACAGGAACGATGTTGAGATCGGAACATCAACGACTCTCAGCTATGAGGACACGAGTGTTCAAACGACAGGGGATTACACTTACAAGGTAACAGCAGTGTATTCCAACCCGGCGGGAGAATCAGCTGCCTCCAACGAGATAGTTCTGAATGTAGAGGGCGGATCAGGACCGGTAATTCCGGCAGTTCCGGCACCAATCACAACATCTATTGTATCAGGCAATGTTAAGTTCGACTGGCCCGATATGGCAGACGCTACAAGCTACGATGTTTACTCGTCGGCTAACCCGTACGGAACATTCGCATTTGTTACGAATGTGGCTGTAAGCGAGTACACATATACGCCGACAGAAACAAAGATGTTCTTCCAGTTCGTGTCGAAGAACTCTACAAAAGAGTCACCGAAAACTATCGAAGTGAGAAAAACTTCTTCCGCAAAATAGTTTTCATCTGACCATATTCAAAAAGCCCCGAAAAATCGGGGCTTTTTTTCTTGTCATTTTCAATTTCTTTCATTATTATTAATGGCATCTGTGGTCTGCTAAAGAAATTGAAATATAAAAAAAAGGAGCAGTTATGAAGAAAATTTTAGCGGCGGTACTTATCGCGATTTTCGCGTCGGCGTTTTCGCAGGAGTGGTACTCAACAAAGGAGAGGATCGGAAATCTTCTACCAAAACCTGCCGCAAAAGATACATCATGGTACAGCTACATTGATTCTCCGGCTTATGTCTGGACTCTGAAGACGGAGAGAGCCACTTACTTTAATGTGAACGATTTCGGGCTGGAATATCCGGTCAATCTTCATGCGCTTTCGGCTTACCTCTATGACAGTCTCCAGACATATTCCTACAAGATCTATGGCAAAGACGGTTCAACTCTGCTTTTCCAGTCTCCGGAAGGCATCTCTGTAGCGGATTACAACGATTATGATTTCGAGACACCGCTCATTTTGACAGATGATTTCTGGTTCTCCGTAGTTCCGCAGACAGACGGCCTTCCAAGACATGTTTCATCGGATGTCATATCAAGCGATCACAGTTTTTACGGTTATGCCGGAGACTGGAAACCTTTCTATAACGAGACCGACAGGTATGAGTGGGTGAATTATGTGGCGCTCTCTCCTTTTGAGGGCGATGATATATATCCTCCGATACTCAGATCAGTCTCTGGTCTGAATAATTTTATGGGCTATGACGCTGTAATTGCGGTATCGGTTCAGGACCTGTCGGGTGTTGTATCGCCAATGGCGGCCCAGTATGACATCGGATCGGGATGGATCGATTTTGAATTGAACGAGCTGAAGAGCACCCATACCTTTGCGGGTACGATACCGGGTCAGCCCAACGGCGTTACCGGACCGGTCAGGTTCTATATGGAAGACACGGTCGGGAACAGCGCGTGGTCAGATGAATACACAGTAAAGTGGGGCACGGATATACCTCTTTTAAGCGAAGGTTTCGAGAACGGATTTCCGCCGGTGGGGTGGTCTCTTGAGACGGCAGGCGCAGGTTTTGTTAACGGAGAACTTGCAGACGGAGGTTTTGTCTATGAGGGAAAATGGTCAGCGGTGCACTGGGATGATATGGGCTGGCAGGACGACTGGCTTATAACAACCCCCGTTGCACTTCCTCCGGCAATGCCCGCTACTCTCGCGTTCTGGCAGACTACTTACTGGTCTTACTACTACGGACTCAGCGAAGTGTCAATCTCGACAGATAAAGTGAACTGGACAAAAATCTACGAACCGCCCTATGTTGCCGATGATGAAGACATATCTCTGTATTATGACGGACTGTGGATCCCAGCAAAGATCAGTCTGAACGACTATGCAGGCCAGACGGTCTATATCGGATTTCATTATCAGGGCGACTTTAACCACCAGTGGTATATTGACAATGTCGAGCTTGTAATAGACAATGATGTACCTGAGATCAAAAATATTTACGCGAATAAAGCGCTTCTGCCGGATGTTGGCGCTTATCTGAACAACCCGATGGAGCTTTTCGTTGAGGTTTATGATTTTACGGGAACAAAAAGCGTTGTGGGGCATTATGCGCTTGGAGGGGCTGAAACTTATACTGATATCGTTTTCACACCCGCGGGAGAGGCAGGATTATGGACTGCCGCCATACCGCCGGAAAGTGCCGCGATAACAGGTGAAATTTATTTCACGCTGGAAGATGAGGGCGGAGTTTCAGGAAATTCTGTTATCTATAATATAGCTTTCGTTGAGGACACGGGTGCTCCTGAAGTGACTTTCTTTTCTTTCGGGTCGCCGGTGTTTGTCGGCGACGATATGACGCTTGAACTTACTTTTGAAGATGAATCCGGCATAAACTCGGTACAGGGGTATTACAGCAAGGATAACTGGGTTACGCAGACACCGTTCGCAATGACGGCTTCAAAAATTCATGAATACAAATTCACGGGAACCATCCCCGCCGAAACAGAGGAGACTTTCGCCGAAGTCAAGTTCACTGTTACCGATGTTCCGGGGAATGTGCTCAATACTCCGGCATATAAAGTCAGCTGGCTGCTGGGCACAATAGTATTTTTCGACGATTTTGAAGGATCGAATCCTGAAGAGACCTGGTATACGGACGGAGGGAACTGGGGTTATGTAACTAACGAATATTTCTCGCCTAATACCTCTCTTCACGACAGTCCCGCGGGCGATTACGGCAACAATCTTTTTAATCCGGTAAGAACAAGGATATTCGACTTTTCTGGAGCATACGGAGCCTCAATGTTCCTCTGGGCTAAAGTCGATATAGAGACAGGCTGGGATTACTGCTATCTGCAGGCAACCGTTGACGAATTTACATGGACTACGCTGTATGAATTCAACGGAGAGGACAAGGACTGGGAATTTCATTCAATTAACTTAGGTACCCTGGCCCTTCAGCCTTCAGTCAGGCTCAGGTTCAGAATGGTGACGGACGCCGCTGTGGTATGCGACGGTATATACATTGACGATGTGGCCCTCGCGGTCTACAATAAAGACTACCTGCCGCCGTTTATAGAATATTCCGGTCCTGAAGTGTTTACGGCAACGGGATATGTGATACCAAGAGAATTCACGATACCTGTCGGTCTGGATGATTATACATTCTCGGTTAAGCTGACCGATATATCTGATATTTCTGAAGTTAAAGTTGTTTATACTGTTGACGGCGGAGACGAACAGGTAAGCATCCCGGCGGTTTCCTCAGGAACTTCGGGAACTTACGAACTTACAATACCCGCCCAGCCGGCCGGAAGCAAGGTATGGTATAAGATAGTCGCGACCGACAATTCTGAATATAAGAACTCGGGCGAGAGCCGCAGCTATATGATCAGGTTCGGGAACTTCCTCTGTTATCAGAACGGTGACGATTTTACCGACTACCTTGATATAATCGGTAATACTCCGCAGGCAAGCGCTCAGGCGATCGCGAAGAGGGTAACGATGGGCCCGATGGACGGCGAAGGCCTTTACAGGTCGTCTCTGGTGGGCATAACGATAGACAACTACATCGCGACCGACAACGGATACCCGAGCGACCCGATGCATGTCCATGTTTGGGCCGATGACGGCGGGAAACCCGGTGCCGACATAATAGAACCGATATATACTGTTCAGGCGTCAACTGACATCAGCTCCTACGAGATCACCTATGTTGACCTCAGGCCTTATTCGGCACAGCTGTCTGATATTGTCGGCGATGTTTTTGTGGGCTACACTTCAGCGGGCGATGTTACCAACATACTTTATGAAGTCGTAGGGAACAGGCCGTCAACAGTTCCCGGATATATCGCGTTTGAAAGGTCATGGCTGGGAACAGGCGATCTGTCGGCTCTGAACTGGACGCTCGATCCCGCCAGTGTATATCATATAAGCGCGGTAATAGGAGAGTATGAACTTGTCGGAATTGAAAACAATGATAATATCCCTGTGACAACAATGCTGTACCAGAATTATCCGAATCCTTTCAACCCTGAAACCACAATAAAATTCAGCATAGCGGCGGATTCTGATGTCAAACTTTCAGTTTTCAATTCCAAGGGCGAAAAGGTGACCGGACTTCTGAACACGCAGATGAAGAAAGGCGCCCACGAGATCAGGTTCGACGGGGCAGGACTGACCAGCGGGATATATTACTCCGTTCTTCAGGTAAACGGAAAAGCGATGACAAAGAAAATGATAATGTTGAAATGATGTGATAAAAATCACTGCGGATCGAATTAATAAGAATTATTTTTCTTGACAAAAGGGACGGGTTGCATTATTTTGCAACCTACCCCACAATTGCAGGTTGAAAATGAAAAATACGCAGGAATGTATAAAACAAAAAGAGGAGGGAAAATGAAGAAACTGATGCTGTTAGTTCTTACGGCCGCCCTGTCCCTTTCCGCCGCTTTCGTACCGGTAGAAAGAGCAAAAACGGTAGCCGAGAACCAGTACAAGCAGTATTGCGCTGACGCGAGCACCAAAAGCGCGAATGTGGTAAATGTTGTCGAAAATGTTTACGAAGGCGAAGTAACATGGTACGCTTTTGAATTCGACAAAGGATTCGTCATTGTATCGGCAGACGATTCCGTAAGACCCATCCTTGGTTACTCAGACCACGGAAATGTGCCGAAAGCGGACAAACTGGGCGGCCACAACTTTAAAGAGTGGTTCGGCAAATACGACAGAGAGATCGCTTTCATGAGGAAGAACAATGTCGTTGACAAGGTCGGAGCACAGACCTGGAAAGACATCGAAGCTAATGTTTTTGCTTCAACAAAAGCCGGCGTTGTTGTTGACAGGCTTGCCAAGTCAGAATGGGACCAGGTATGGCCATGGAACGACCTCTGCCCAGAAAAAGACGGGACATGGACTTATGTGGGCTGTGTCGCGACCGCTATGGCTCAGATCACCAGATATCACAGATGGCCTGATGTCGGTGTGGGAACAAAATCATATTCATGGAACGGGACTACCCTTTCCGCGAATTTTGCTACACACAATTTCAATTACGACCTGATGCCGGAAGTATTAAATATCGAATACGGACTTTATCCGGAATACTGGGAAACAGGTATTACACAGGCTGAAGTTGATGAACTCGCCATTCAGTCATACTGGATGGGTCTTTCAGTTAACATGAACTACGGAACGACGGCCGACGGCGGTTCAGGAGCTTATATGACCGCGGTTGACGACGCCTACAGGAACAACTGGAAAGGATCGTCCGTAGGACCGACAAGTTTTGCGACACCGCCCGCAGGCGGCACTGACGCAAGCTACGCTACTATTATAGCTGAACTTAACGCGAAAAGGCCGTGGCAGTGGGCCGGCGGCGTTCACTCCTTCCTGCTTGACGGATATAGAGACGACTACTGGTATCACTTCAACTGGGGCTGGGGCGGAAGCTATGACGGCTGGTTCCACAGAAGCTCTCTAATACCCGGCGGCATCGGATCGGGCGGGGGCGACGGCGACTTCACATCAGGTCAGCAGGGTATAACATATATACCTAACACCAACCCTTACACCGCATGGCCGGCTACAACAGTGTCAGGTTCATTAAACGGTGACGACATCACTGTGAACTGGACAGCCCAGACAGGCGCAACGGGATACAAGATCTACAGGACTGTCGCAAAACAGGAAAACGGACCTGAATATCTTGAAACAATTACCGGCACTTCAAAAACCTATTATGACCTTCCCACAGGCGAATACGCATACAGCGTCATAGTTGTTTACTCAACGGGCGAATCGCACATATCAAACGCTTACAGCGCAACCGTTACGGTTAACAGCCTTTACCCCGTTCCGAGGGGCGTAAGCGCAACGCCTAACGGAAGGACAAGCATTGACCTTGCGTGGGTGGAACCTTTTGTGGGAGTGCTGAACGCATATCTTAATTTTGACGACAATCAGATTCCTGAAGGCTGGCTCGACAGGACTTCATACAGCCCGAACACCGGAAGCGTATGGACAACGGACCCGAACGACTGGGTTTTTGTTGCTCCGGGATCGCAGTTCACCAACTGGTTCTATCAGTCAAGGATAGACGGAAGCATTCTTCTTATGGCCGCGACCGCGACCGAAACACTGTGGTTCTTCTCGCCAAGCTATACTTTCAACTCCAACCACTCTGTAAAATGGTGGATGAGGTTCAGATATACCGACAACGACGGCAATCCGGTGACTCAGAGACCTATCTTCCAGTGGGTAGCTTATGCGGGTACCTTCACAGAAACAAAAAGAGAGACTAACATTGTTTACACAACGCTCGCAACCTATGACGGCGCTACCTATCCCGAAAATATCTGGGACAGAGAAGAATCATTAAGCCTTGCTTCTCTTAACGGCCTCACAAGAAGGATCGCTCTCAGGGTCGCCGTGAACAACAACGACCTGTACACTCTGGCTTTCGACAAGATCACCGTCGGTTCAACATCGGGCGGCGGAGACCAGCCTAACGGATACCAGGTATTCAGAGAGGGTACTCAGATAGGCACCGTATCAAGCGGAACTACCTATACTTACTCCGATAATTCTTTCGCAGACGGTACCAACACATATTATGTAAAGGCGACCTATCCGACCGGAACTTCGATCGCTTCGAACTGGGCAACAGCCTGGATAGACGCGAACCCGAAACCGTCTGACCTGATCGGTAATGTCAGCCCGGACACACAGGCTAATCTGAGCTGGTATGTCGCATATCACAACAGACCGAAATGGTATGCCCATTTTGATCCTCATTACGGAATCTCCACAACCGGACTGGAAGACCCGACGGCACCTGTTCAGTATAAGAGGGTGATATTCAGAGCCGCTGATCTCGGCTACTATCTGCCGATCACTCTTGACTCTGTTGCTGCCGTATTCTATGACTGGAACGAAGGTAACTGGGGCGGTTCGAATAAATTCAGGTTCAGGATCCTTACAGGCGGAGCCGGCGCGTTCGACAATGTTGTTTATACATCGCCTGAGCTTACGGCTGTTCACAACACGATGATAAAACACGCTCTGACAACCCCGATGGTTCTCAACGAGAACTTCAACGTTGAGGTTGTAAACACCGCTGCTTCGGATTATCCTGAGAACATTACCGGTTTCGGTGCTGACCCGTCAGGTACTCACTCGTACTTCCAGTATGACCCGGGTACAGGTGTTTCTTATTACTACGGGATCACCGGCGGCGGAATGTGGTATGAGTGGGCATTCCAGGCCTATATCACTTCGTCCGCACCTTCAAAAGACGCAGGATGGGCGGCAAGCACTGTACCTGATACAGTTAAACCTATCGAGTTCAAAAAGACGAATACAAGAACAATTCCTACTCCTTATGAAGGAAAAGCTCTTGATTACTATAAGGTTTACAGGAACAGCACATATATCGGCCAGACCACAAGCCTGAACTACAGCGACAGCAGCGTTCCGGCAGACGGAAACTACACTTATACAGTTACCGCTGCTTATTCAAACCCCGTTGGCGAGTCTGCTCCGACCAACGAAGTAACGCTGTATGTGAAAGGCGGAACAGGACCGGTAATTCCGGCAGTTCCGGCACCAATCACAACATCTATCGTATCAGGCAATGTTAAGTTCGACTGGCCCGATATGGCAGACGCTACAAGCTACGATGTTTACTCTTCAGCTAACCCGTACGGAACATTCGCATTTGTTACGAATGTGGCTGTAAGTGAGTACACATATACGCCGACAGAAACAAAGATGTTCTTCCAGTTCGTTTCGAAGAACTCTACGAAAGAATCTCCGAGGACAATTGAAATAGCCAGACCGGTTTCAAGGTAATATTAATAATGTATGGAGATCTGCGGCAGAAATGCCGCAGATCGAAATACTATCCTAACGGAAAAATAATTTAATTTTATCTTGACAAGCCGAAAAAAATGATGTAATTTAATTGACGATTGGAGACAATCATGAGTTTGGCAAAACTTATAGAGACAAAGAACAAAAAAATAAATGGAGGAAGTATGAAAAAATTGATGGTATCTTTGATGCTTATCATCAGCATGTTCGCCTTCGCGGCTGAATCAGCACCCAGCGCGACGGTCGGATATGTAAAGTACTCGAACATCGTTACATCAGGAACGGACCTGAACCACATAGCTATACCTGTAACGAACAGCTGGACGCTGAACAGCCATATCGATCCGTCCGGAACATACTACAGCGCAATGTCAAAATGGAATTCATCAACGCAGGCATGGCAGACTTCCAACAGAGGTCCAGTATCTTGGCTAAGTACTTTTGCGGTAGCTCCCGGGATGGCTCTTAATCTCACAGCAAAGCAAAATCATGATCTTATTGTGAACGGTTCTGTTAATTCAATATCTGCGTATAACCTGATAACGACGGCAGGAACAGACTTGAACCACATCATGCATCCACTGACAAAGGCAAGCTTGACAACGGCTGCAATGCTTGGTGATAATATTGGCGTTGCTTATGTAGCATCTATTTCAAAATGGAATAGCACAACTCAAGCCTTCCAAACTTGTAATAGAGGTCCTGTTTCCTGGTTAGGTTCCTATCCGATTTCAATAGCGGATGCTTTAATGCTCAGTATGAAAGCTGATACAGTATGGCCAAGCTCAAAAACTGAAGAAGAATATATAGCTGACGATTCACAGTCAAATAGCCCCAAAGTGGGAAATCCTAGGACGATTTACTATGGATGCCTTGATGGATCTGGAAACTCATACGATTTCAGCGCAGCACCGTATGACTTTATAACCTTTAAGGCTTTCATACTTGAAAGATCGACAGAGATACAGAACCAGAATTCTTTCGACAGTGGATACGAAACTTTCGGAATGGGCCTGTCAATAGTTTATACTAACATCGGCAACTTCCCGACAGCATGGGCACCAGGTGAAACACTCAGGTTCGTTGTTAAAGACGAAAGCGTGAATTATGAGGACTATGGTACATTTGTACTCGACAACTCAACAGATCCGATGTTTTTTGGTCTTGACGAAGCTGGATGGGGTGGCGGACCGGCTCTGAGACCGAGTACAGCAAATCCTTCTTCAATAGAGGACGGAAACACACCTGCTGAGACAAAACTTCACCAGAACTACCCGAACCCTTTCAACCCGACAACAACGATCAGATTTGATCTTAACAGCGACAGCGTAGTAAAACTGAATGTTTACAACTACAACGGACAGCTTGTTAAATCTCTTGTTGACGGAACAATGAAAGCCGGATTCCACACTGTGAATTTTGATGCATCAAATCTTTCCGCTGGTGTTTACTACTACACAATGGAAACAGCTAACAAGTCTATGACACAGAAAATGGTTCTTGTTAAGTAAGCGAAATTTTCACTTTATTTTAAAAAGGACTGCAAAAATGCAGTCCTTTTTTATTGACTTACTAGGAAATATGTTGTATATTTAGCCCTACGAAGTGTTACGGATTGAAGATGTATTAAAAATGGAGGATTGTAAATGAAAAAAATGATAGTTGCGGTAGCGTTGTTGACAGCTGTTGCACTCTTTGCTGGTAATCCTAGGACGATTTACTATGGATGCCTTGATGGATCTGGAAACTCATACGATTTCAGCGCAGCACCGTATGACTTTATAACCTTTAAGGCTTTCATACTTGAAAGATCGACAGAGATACAGAACCAGAATTCTTTCGACAGTGGATACGAAACTTTCGGAATGGGCCTGTCAATAGTTTATACTAACATCGGCAACTTCCCGACAGCATGGGCACCAGGTGAAACACTCAGGTTCGTTGTTAAAGACGAAAGCGTGAATTATGAGGACTATGGTACATTTGTACTCGACAACTCAACAGATCCGATGTTTTTTGGTCTTGACGAAGCTGGATGGGGTGGCGGACCGGCTCTGAGACCGAGTACAGCAAATCCTTCTTCAATAGAGGACGGAAACACACCTGCTGAGACAAAACTTCACCAGAACTACCCGAACCCTTTCAACCCGACAACAACGATCAGATTTGATCTTAACAGCGACAGCGTAGTAAAACTGAATGTTTACAACTACAACGGACAGCTTGTTAAATCTCTTGTTGACGGAACAATGAAAGCCGGATTCCACACTGTAGATTTTGACGCTTCTGCTCTTTGTGCAGGCGTTTATTACTACACAATGGAAGCTGGGAACAGCACAATGGCAAACAAAATGGTTCTCGTAAAATAATTTACGGGAAAAAGTGTTTTATTGTAACAAGTAACATTTCGTAAATATTGCTTATTACAAAAGGGCTGAAATGAGAAATCAGCCCTTTTTTATTCATATAATTTTAATTATATTTCTGTCCGTTATTTCAATTGAAGGGATTTATGTCTTTATTCGGTATTAAGAAAGGTTTTTTTGAGAAGCTTTCAGGGTCTTTAAAAAAGACTAAAGAGAGCATTGTGGAAAAGCTCGGTTCCATTGTGTTTTCTTCGGGCAGGATTGATGAGGATACTCTTGAAAAGCTTGAGGAGGCTCTTTATACCTCGGATATCGGTGTTAAGACGACTGAGAGGATAATTGAAGAGGTCAGGAAAAAGATATCGAAAGGCGAGAATATTGAGGATGTCAGAACGGCGGTGAGGGAAGTTATCCTTTCCATGATTAAGGGCAATGGAATATCAGGTGAGGAGCTAAATGAAAAGCCGCGTGTTATCCTCGTTGTAGGCGTGAACGGAAACGGAAAGACGACAACTATCGGGAAGCTTGCGCATTACTATATGAATATGGGTTTAAAAGTGTTGATCGGGGCGGCGGACACCTTTAGGGCGGCGGCTATTGAACAGCTGGAGGAATGGGCAAGGAGGACGGGTGCGGAATTTATTAAAAATCAGCCGAACTCTGACCCGGCCGCCGTGGCATTCGATTCGTATAAGGCCGGAGAGGCAAGAGGGTCTGACATTGTTCTGATCGACACGGCGGGAAGGCTTCACAACAAGGTGAACCTGATGAACGAGCTTGAAAAGATATCGAGGGTATTAAAAAAGTTAAACCCGGCCGCCCCGCATGAGGTGCTCCTTGTGCTTGACGCCACCACGGGTCAGAACGCTTTAAACCAGGCAAAGCAGTTCAGCAGGACTTCAGGCGTGACCGGAATAGTATTGACCAAGCTGGACGGTACCGCCAAAGGCGGGGTCACCATAGCTATAAATCAGGAAATGGATATTCCCGTAAAATTTATCGGGATAGGCGAGAAAAAAGAAGACCTTCAGCCTTTTGACCCCGAGCTGTTCGTAAGATCAATTTTCGGATAAGGGATATTTTCTCGGTCTTCCCCGCTTTCTTTTTACAGGCTCTTCGGGTTGCGTTACGCATTCCGCTTCTTTCAGTGAAGCCGCTATCGTGTCAAGATCAAGCTTGAGTTTTGTAAAGTCTACTGGTTTTGTATAGAATCCATAGAGCATATCCTTAAGTTCCCTGTTGACCACATTCTGGATCATGTATCCTGAGATCATTATCGCTATGATATCAGGATACTCCGATTTTATTTTTTTGAGGAGGTCTTTTCCGTTGGTTCTTCCAAGATGGTAATCAAGTAAAACAACATCGAATTTCCCGATCTCGTTTAAGGCTGTTTCCTGGTTGTTGAAAATCTTGCACGAATAACCCATGTGGTCCAGCTGGTCCCTGAAGAGTCTCAACACCAGAATATCATCATCAATAACCGCAATGTTAAGCACTTTTGCTTCCCGTTTTAATATTAGTCTTAAATTATGGCGGTAGACTCCCCTTTCCGGCCGCCACACTGCACAAGGTCAAAATTAAACACTTTTGAATAAATTGTCAACAGTTTTAAGAATTATTTTTCCGGTTTCATGGTCGGAAAGAGCAGGACATCCCTTATTGATCTTTCCCCCGTTAACAGCATCACCATTCTGTCTATTCCAATACCGAGCCCGCCTGCGGGAGGCATACCCGCCTCGATCGTCTGAACGAAGTTCTCGTCCATCGGGGCAGCCTCGTCATCAACATCGCGCCTTAAAGACTGCTCGTAAAGCGTCTTTCTCTGAAATACCGGGTCATTTGACTCGCTGTAGGCATTTGCGTACTCGTTCCCGTTAATGAACAGCTCGAATCTCTGAAGATATCTCTCGTCGTCATAGTCAACTTTGCAGAGCGGCGTTGTCTCCAGCGGCTGGTGAGTAATGAAAACCGGCTGGATAAGGTGTTCCTCAACATAGAGCTCGAATATTTCATTTATCGCGAGTCCCCTCACAAAAGCGCCTTTTATCCCGCCGCCCCTGTGCTTTATGGCCGCTTTCATATCGTCTTCGGACATCAGTTCAACATCCATCCCGGCGTACTCTTTAATGGCATCGTTCATCTTCAGCCTGCGCCACGGCCTTTTCATATCTATCTTCTTTCCGTCGAATTCAACCTCGGTCTTTCCGTAAAGCATTCTGCAGCTGTCCTCAAAAAGCTCTTCCGTCAGGTCCATCATGTCGTTGTAATCTGCATAGGCCTGATAAAGCTCGAGCATGGTGAATTCGGGGTTGTGTGTCCTGTCCATTCCCTCGTTCCGGAAACATTTTCCGATCTCGTAAACCCTGTCTATTCCGCCGACTATAAGCCTTTTCAGGTACGGTTCAAGCGAGATCCTTAAAAAAAGCTGCATATCGAGAGTGTTGTGGTGAGTTATGAACGGCCTTGCACTCGCGCCTCCGTAGATCGGCAGGAGCACAGGCGTTTCCACTTCAAGAAAATCTTTTGAATCAAGTATTCTTTTTACATTTTTGATTATTCTGACCCTTTTTTCAAAAGTCTCTTTCACGCCGTGGGTCACGATAAGGTCAAGGTGTCTGTTCCGGTAGCGCAGCTCTTTGTCGGCAAAGGCGTCGAAAACCTCTCCGTCCTTTTCCTTTACTATCGGCAGCGGCCTTATGTTCTTGCTTAAAAGGATCAATGAATCGATATAGACGGTGATTTCGCCCACCTGAGTCTTTTTCACGGGCCCTTTTACTCCAATAATGTCGCCTATGTCGAGCAGCTTGAAAAGCTCGTAATCCTTTTCGCCGATGTTTTTCTGCGCGATATAAAGCTGGATATGCCCTTTTTTGTCGTTTATCGTGCAGAATGCCGCTTTTCCCATAAGGCGTACAGACATTATTCGTCCTGCCACGGACACGGTGACAAATTCCCCGTTCGCGGCCTTGCTCTCGTCGAAATTGTCTATTATGTCCTTTGAAAAATCCGTCTGATCGAAATTATAGGGGAAAGGGTTGAACCCCATCCCCCTTATAGTATTTATTTTATCCACTCTTGTCTGAATAAGTTTTCCAAGCTCTTCCACGATGTTCCCCGTTTATTTTATATTCCGTACAGATCCCTGACTTTTTTCTCTATCTCTTTTAAAAGCGCCGGGTTTTCCTCCAGGTACGCGCTGACCTTGTCTTTGCCCTGGCCTATCCTGTCGTCCCCGTATGAGAACCATGAACCGGATTTTTTTATAATATCGTTCTCGACAGCAAGGTCAATAATCTCTCCGGTCCTGCTTACGCCGGTGCCGTATATCATGTCGAACTCAGCCGATTTGAACGGGGGTGCCACCTTGTTCTTTACCACCTTGACCCTGGTCCTGCTGCCTGTAAAATCCTCCTTGTCTTTCAGGCTGGAGACCTTTCTTACATCAAGTCTGATCGAAGCGTAGAATTTAAGAGCGTTGCCGCCTGTTGTGGTCTCCGGGTTGCCGAACATGACGCCGATCTTCATCCTGATCTGGTTGATGAAGATGACTATGCATTTTGATTTGGATATCGAGGATGTGAGCTTACGAAGGGCCTGCGACATCAGCCTTGCCTGAAGACCCATGTGTGAATCTCCCATCTCCCCCTCGATCTCTGCTTTCGGCGTTAAAGCGGCAACGGAGTCTATAACGATGATGTCGACCGCGTTCGACCGGACAAGCGTCTCAGCTATGTCCATCGCCTGCTCGCCGAAGTCGGGCTGGGATACGAGAAGATTCTTCACGTCCACGCCTATCTTCTGGGCATAACCGGTATCTAAGGCGTGCTCGGCGTCAATGAACGCCGCGATCCCGCCCGTCTTCTGCGCCTCGGCTATGGCGTGAAGCGCCATAGTGGTCTTGCCGGAGCTCTCCGGCCCGAAAATCTCGATTATCCTTCCTTTCGGGAAGCCTCCGATCCCCGTCGCGATATCAAGTCCTATTGAGCCTGTCGAGATCGCTTCGAGTTTTAATACGGGTTTGTCCTCACCCAGTTTCATTATAGTGCCTTTTCCGTATGATTTTTCTATCTGCGCTATGGAAAGGTCAAGCATTTTTAATTTATCGCTGTTCTCGCTCATCTGTAACTCCCTACATCTCAAGAATGTTTTTTAGATCGTATTTTTCAGGTTCGGACAGGTATTTTTTAGCTGCCTCGTAGTCGTTTTCTTTTATTGAATCCAGGCTGTTGAATACAAGTTTGTAAGACTGATTCTCCGTGTCAAGCAGCCTCGGTTTGATCTTGCCGTTCTCGCCCGCTATATCTTTGAGGTAAAGCGGCCTGACCCTGCCGTCAGGCATAGAAATGACTATGCATCCGCTCTCACCCCTGTCAAAAAGCTCTTTCACCCCGTTTCCAAGCGCGGAACAGTAACGCAGGTCGAAAGCGATCGGGTCGATACAGCGGATCTCATAACCTATTTCAACAGGCCTGCTTTTTACCTTTATCCTCAGCCTGTTCAGATGGCTCTGTAAAAGCGAGTTGAAAATATGGGCCTTGCTCACTTTACCCAGCTCGGGATGGCCGTGCTCGTCGTAGGAGAAGTTTATCTCGGACTTCATTATCTCCTCATCGGACATGAAGTGAAATACCCCTTCGCTCACTATTATCGCGCCGTAATCAATTCCGAGAATTATCCTCTTGACGATGCTCGAGACCATCATGCGTATCATCCTGTCAAAAGTGATCTCCACATTTTTGAACATCTCGGGAACGATTATCATAGGGTAATGCGCGCTGGCGCCTATCCCGAAAGCGAGGTGCCCGGCCTCTCTTCCCATACTGCAGACGACGAACCAGTTCCCGCTCGTTCTCCCGTCCTCGTACACGGTAGAGGCAATTTTAACGCCTTCGTTCTTTGCGGAATGATATCCGAATGTAGGAAGGTTATCCGGCAGAGGAAGGTCGTTGTCTATTGTTTTTGGAACATGGATGTTCTGGATCTTAATGTTCCGGCTTTCAAGGAATTTGGTCAGCCTGTTCGCCGAAGAAGCAGTATCGTCCCCGCCTATTGTGACGAGAAGTTTTACATTGTGCTTTTCGAAGAAGTCTTTTGAGAACTCCTCGTCTTTTGGTTTGTATCTGCTCATTCTCAGATATGAACCTCCCTGCCTGAAGATTCTGTCGACAAGGTCAAAATTCAGTTCAATGAAGTTAGGTTTGTCGGTAAAAAGGGTCTTATACCCGTAGTTGAGCCCCAGAACGGTATAACCGTCCGATAAGAACCTTTTCGCGATAGTTCCGACAACGGTATTTATTCCCGGTGCCGGTCCGCCTCCGCACAAGATAGCAACTGATCCCTTCATTTTGCGCTCCTATATTAATTATTATTTAAAGGACTACAAAAGACACTCTAAATATATGAAACACTGCTTTCATAGTCAACCACATAAATTTAAACAAAGGGGCGTGTCAAATGATGACCCTGCAACACTTTTTTTAATATTTTTTCTTTGTCTTTGCGAAGTTTTTAACTTATTATGTCCATATATGATGATCTAAACGGAGCCCTGTATGATCCAGGTAATGTTCGATAATGTCCGGGTGAAAAGTCTCGGGGAGCGCAGATATAAATCGCCTATACCTCTGTCATACAGGAAGGATGATTTCGTGGCGGATTTTGTTAAAGACGGCGAAAAGGTGGTTTTTGATGCGTGCACGGACTTTATTAAAGGATATGAGAAAGATATTTCAAACATCCCGGCTTTTGAGGTGGCCGGACCCAGGGAAATGCTGCACTTCGATCCTCAAAGGACTGTCTGCGGGATCGTTACATGCGGAGGTTTGTGTCCGGGGATCAACAATGTTATCCGTGGGCTTGTCAACGAGCTGCATTACTGGTACAAATGCGGCAAAATATACGGGTTTAAGTACGGATTTAAAGGTATGGTTAAAGACAACGGCATTGAACCTCTGGAGCTGAATGCAGAGAAAGTCGAGGATATTCACCTTAAAGGCGGAACGATTCTGGGATCGTCAAGAGGCCAGCAGGACACCGGAAAGATCGTTGACTATCTCAAAGAGATCAATGTGTCCATACTTTTCGCTATAGGCGGCGACGGTACGATGAAAGGCGCTTCAGATATCGAAAAAGAGATAGAAAAAAGAGGTCTGGATATTTCTGTAATAGGAATACCCAAGACTATAGATAACGACATTCTGTTCGTTGAGCATACATTCGGCTACCAGACCGCTTTTTCGGCGGCGGTTGAAGCGGTAAGCGCCGCTCATACTGAAGCCAAAGGCGCTTACAACGGGGTGGGTATTGTGAAACTCATGGGCAGGGACTCGGGCTATATAGCCGCCGCCGCGTCAGTCGCGTCCGGGGACGCCAACTTCGTTCTGATACCTGAGATACCTTTCGAGTTCGAAGGGGAGCGCGGACTGCTTAATCTGCTAAAAAAAAGGCTCGATGAAAAAAAGCACGCTGTTATCGTGGCGGCGGAAGGCGCGGGTCAGAATCTTTTTGAAAATCCGGATATAGTACATGACATATCCGGAAATGTGGTACATAAAGACATCGGGATCCTGATCAGGGATAAAATAAAGCGCCATTTTGAAAAAACAGGTTTCGAGCTAACATTAAAATACATTGACCCGAGCTACATGATCAGATCGCTTCCGCCCATACCGATAGATTCCATGTTCTGCTCCAGCCTGGCCCAGAACGCGGTGCATGCGGGTATGGCGGGAAAAACAGGCATGCTTGTAGGGTACTGGAACGGCAAGTTCACTCATGTCCCTCTCGTCTCCGTGATCGGCAAAAGAAAGAAAATCAATGTGGAAGGTGATTTCTGGCTGGGCGTCATACTTTCCACCGGACAGCCCAGATATATCGGGAACGATCCCGGAATGCTTCACAAGACCAGATAATATGGACATTTCATAACAAAAAATAACTTGCAAAAACGTTATAAAAGAGCTATTTTTTCACTGCTTTTTTTAAGCACGGATCAGAGAAATTAATCTTGCAGATAAGGAGTCAAGTATGGGAAACAAAAAATTCATGACCTGCGACGGGAACACGGCTGCCGCGCATATAGCCTATATGTTCTCGGAGGTTGCGGCGATCTATCCGATTACGCCGTCGTCCAATATGGCTGAATTCGTTGACGAATGGTCGGCCAACGGAAGAAAGAACATCTTCGGCGAGACGGTTAAAGTTACGGAAATGCAGTCCGAAGGCGGAGCGGCGGGAGCGGTGCACGGTTCATTGCAGGCCGGAGCGCTTACAAGCACATTTACGGCTTCACAGGGTCTTTTGCTTATGATCCCCAATATGTATAAGATCGCGGGCGAGCTTCTTCCCGGCGTATTCCATGTAAGCGCGAGGAGCCTTGCGGCGCAGGCGCTGTCCATTTTCGGCGACCACAGCGATGTGATGAGCGCCAGACAGACAGGTTTTGCGTTCCTGGCCACCGGAAGCGTTCAGGAGATCATGGACTTAGCGGGCGTAGCCCACCTGTCGGCCATAAAATCTAAAGTGCCTTTCGTTCACTTCTTCGACGGTTTCAGGACTTCCCACGAGGTCCAGAAGATAGAGTATTTCGAGAATAACGATATGGCCGAGTTACTTGACCGTGAAGCCCTTCAGAAATTCAGGGACAACGCGCTTAATCCCGAGCATCCGGTCACAAGAGGAACTGCTCAGAACCCCGACATTTATTTCCAGACGAGGGAGATAACGAACAATATTTACGACGCGGTGCCTGATATTGTTGAAGAATATATGAAAAAGATCACCGCTAAAACAGGCAGGGAATACCATCCGTTCACCTATTATGGAGCTCCTGACGCGGAAAATATTATCATAGCAATGGGTTCTGTCACCGAAACGATCAAAGAAACGATCGACTGGATGGCTGAAAAAGGCAAAAAAACCGGACTGGTAACAGTACATCTTTACAGACCGTTCTCGAAGAAATATTTTATGAAAGTCCTGCCGAAGTCGGTAAAAAAGATAGCCGTGCTCGACAGAACGAAAGAGCCCGGAGCGACAGGTGAACCGCTGTACCTCGATGTGAAATCTGTATTCTACGAAGAAACGGTAAAACCTCTTATCGTCGGCGGAAGGTACGGCCTTTCATCAAAAGACACAATACCCGATCAGATACTCGCGGTATTCAAAAACCTCGAGATGAACGAACCGAAGAACGGATTTACTATAGGGATTACAGACGATGTAAGCTTTAAGTCCCTCCCCTGCGATGAGCCTGTAAGATTCAACAGGAAAGGGCTTTTCGCCGCAAAGTTCTACGGGCTCGGGTCAGACGGTACCGTGGGAGCGAACAAAAATTCCATCAAGATCATCGGTGAAACGACCGACAAATACTGCCAGGCGTATTTCGCTTACGATTCAAAAAAATCTGGCGGATTTACAGCTTCTCACCTCAGGTTCGGAGACAATCCGATAAGGAGCCCTTATCTTGTAGTCGCACCTGATTTCGTAGCCTGCCATGTTCCCGCATACATCCATCAGTACGATGTGTTAAAGGGCCTAAAAAAAGGCGGGTCGTTCCTGTTCAACTCGATCTGGGACGTCGAAGAGACCCAAAAAAGACTGCCTGACAGCATGAAGAAATATTTGGCGGAGAACGAGATCAACTTCTACATTATCAATGCGACAAAAATTGCCGAGGAGATCGGACTGGGGAACAGGACAAATTCGATCATGCAGGCCGCGTTCT
This sequence comes from uncultured Bacteroidia bacterium, assembly GCA_964648295.1. GTDB lineage: Bacteria > UBA4055 > UBA4055 > UBA4055 > UBA4055 > UBA4055. Next base: position 39,029 of record CAZYNH010000012.1, read on the forward strand.
TCAAAATTTCGGATGTGATACCTTACGAAACGGCTGTAAAAGAAATGAAGAAGTTCATCGAGAAATCTTACGGCAAAAAAGGCGAAGAGGTCGTAAAGATGAACTACACGGCTGTTGACAAGGGCGGCGGGGAGATTGTTAAAATAGAAATACCGTCCGAATGGAAGAATATCGAAAGTAAAGGATTTAAGGTTGAAAGAGGGCTTTACCGTCCGGACTTTATTAAAAGTGTCTGCGATGTGATGAACGCTCAGAAGGGCGACGATCTTCCGGTCAGCGCGTTTCTGGGAAAAGAGGACGGAACATTCCCTGCCGGGACGACCGCTTTTGAAAAAAGAGGGATCGCAGTCAATGTTCCCGAATGGGTCGCCGCGAACTGTATCCAGTGTAACCAGTGCGCCTATGTTTGTCCGCACGCCGTGATCAGGCCGTTTTTGATAAGCGCCGACGAGGAGAAGAAAATACCCGCCGGTACAGAGACCATCAAGGCTATCGGGAAAGAATTTGACGGCCTCAAGTTCAGGATCCAGGTCAGCGTGCTTGACTGTACGGGCTGCGGCAACTGTGCGGATGTGTGCCCCGCGCCAAAAGGGAAAGCTCTTGTGATGAAGGCTCTCGGAACGCAAACTGCCGAGATCGAAAGGTGGGAGTCCATATCCATGAATGTCAGCTATAAAGACCACCTTACAGATAAGTTCGCTAATGTCAAATCATCGCAGTTCGCGCAGCCGCTGTTCGAATTCTCGGGCGCCTGCGGCGGATGCGGTGAAACGCCTTATATTAAAACTATCACGCAGCTTTTCGGCGACAGGATGATGGTAGCCAACGCTACCGGCTGTTCATCCATTTACGGCGGATCGGCTCCGTCAACGCCTTACTGCCCGAACGCGGAAGGCAAAGGCCCCGCATGGGCTAATTCTCTGTTCGAGGACAACGCGGAATACGGTTTCGGAATGGCGCTCGCCGTATCAAAATTGAGAGAGAGGATCGCCCTGAGGATGAAAAAATGCCTTGAGGCCGCATGTTTGAATGAAGGAACGAAAGCGGCTTTCGAAAGCTGGATCGCGGCTAAGGACGATGCGGAAGGCTCAAAAAAAGCGTCAGCCGCCGTAAGAGAAGCGCTCAAGAACGAAAAATGCGCCTGCGACGAAGTTGCCGAGATCAAAAAACTCGACCAGTATCTGGTTAAAAAATCGGTGTGGGTCTTCGGCGGTGACGGCTGGGCTTACGATATCGGTTACGGCGGGCTTGACCATGTGATCGCCTCCGGCGACGATGTTAACCTGCTTGTCATGGACACCGAGGTTTATTCGAACACGGGCGGCCAGTCATCAAAATCAACACCCGTAGGCGCGGTAGCCAAATTCGCCGCTTCGGGAAAAAGGATAAGGAAAAAAGATCTCGGCATGATGGCTATGAGCTACGGATATGTATATGTCGCCCAGGTGGCCATGGGAGCGAATCAGGCTCAGTACTTCAAGGCTGTAAAAGAAGCCGAAGCATACCCGGGGCCGTCCTTGATAATAGCATACTCGCCCTGTATCAACCACGGTTTAAGGGCCGGAATGGGCAGGACGCAGCACGAACAGAAACTTGCGGTCGAGGCGGGCTACTGGCATCTCTACAGGTACAACCCAATGCTCGAGGCCGAAGGGAAAAATCCTTTCACTCTCGACTCCAAAGAGCCCGACTGGAGCAAATTCCAGGAATTTTTGCAGGGTGAGGTCAGATATACTTCACTTTTAAAAACATTCCCCGAAGACGCTAAAGTGCTTTTCGCGGCGGCGGAAGAGAACGCCAAGTGGAGGTTCAAAAGCTATAAAATGAAATCTGAGATGAAATACTAAAATATATCGGAGGAAATCGGTAGAAGGACGGGTGTGATCTCGTCCTTTTATTTTAGCAGGTCTGATATGGATAAAAAGAAGAACAGTAATTTACAGCCGGAAGATTTGAAGAACAAATCTGCGCTCAGCCCGATACAGTTCAATATTATTTCGGTCGCGATAATATTTTTATCGGTATGGGCTGTCTATTACGGCTCTCTCGGCCATTCATTCCAGTTCGACGATGTTCACCACATTCACCAGAACAGGAATATAAAAGATTTTCAGATATTCACAGATCCTGAATTCTGGTTCGATTTCAACAATAGAGCCCCCGCACAATTTACTCTCGCACTGAACTATGCGTACGGCGGTTATGATGTTTCCGGTTATCGTCTGGTTAATATTTTAATACACATTTCGGCTGCAGTCAGCGTGTTTTTCCTTGCCGGTTTTCTGCTGAGTTCCTCAAACATAAAAAATCATTATATCATCCGCAACAAAAGGATCATTCAGCTTTTCACGGTCTTACTGTTCGCGGTCCATCCTGTACAGACAGAATCAGTAACATATATTGTTCAAAGGATGGAATCTCTCTCGGCGCTCTTTTACTTCGGTGGACTTATACTTTATGTTATGTTCAGAAATGAGAAGATAAATTGTAAAAAAATATTGTATCTGTCTGGTTTTGCGGCCCTGACCGTGCTTGCAGTTTTAACAAAACAGACTTCGTACTCTATGCCTCTGGCAATTCTGCTGTTGGAGGTATTCTTTATAAGGAGCGGAGAGGGAGAACCGGACAGGAAACTGATAATTACACTTTCAGCACTTATCCTGGCTGTCACCATTACCGCGTGGATGGCAGAATATCTTCCCAGAGAGTACATGTCGGATATGTCAAGGTCCGATTATTTTTTAACCCAGCTGAAAGTGATCCCACTTTATTTCGGACTTATGCTCCTGCCTTTTAGGCAGAATATTGATCATCATATAACAGTGCCTGAATCTTTATCGGATCCCTTTATGTTGTCTGGAGCGTCTGTCGTAATTCTGCTGGTATTTTCGTGTTTTTATTTATACAAAAGAGGACATGTTCTTCTAAGTTTCGGAATAGCGTGGGTGTTCGTGTCTGTTTCGTTAAGGTCCAGTATCCTTCCGATAAGCGACCTTATGACTGAAAGAAGGCTGTATGGGGCCGTGTTCGGTTACGGGTTGTTCGTGTCATCTTCAATATTTCTAATTAAAGAAAATTACTTCAGGAGTGCCGGCAGGAAAGCATTTGTATTTATGTTAAGCGCCCTCGTAATTGTTTTGTCCGCGGCAACTGTACACAGAAATAAAGTTTGGGAGACAGAGCTTACTCTATGGAAAGACTCGGTAGAAAAGTCTCCGGAGAAATTCAGACCTAATTATAATGTCGCGGAAGCGTATAAAAGATCTGGGAATTCCCACGGGGCTCTGAGTTATTACATGAAAGCTTATGCTATAAATAACCGAAGCTATGGCCTGTGCAACAATATCGGTAATATTTATTCTGAAAAACAGATGTGGGCCGAGGCTGAAAAGTATTATATTCTTGCCCTTTCGATAAAACCGGACTACCCGAAAGCACTAAACAATCTGGCTAATGTGTATTTCAGAAAAAAAGATTACATAAACGCCGAAAAATACTACATTAGCGCTTCAGAGGCGGATAAAAATTATGTTGATCCGGTTCTAAATCTCGGCCACCTCTATTATTCAGGAGGATTCCGGGAACAGGCCGCGGATAAATACAGGGAAGTGCTGAGGATGGACCCCGGTAACAAACAGGCTCAAAATAACCTGGAAATAATTGAGAAGAGGCATATTCCGATTAAATAACGGCAGAACTTTTTTGTTGACAAAACTGATTAGTTTTGCAATATTATATGGTAATTGCGAAGTTGTATCAAAGCTAAATGAGAATGAAAATGAGGAAAATAATAATGAGATATGTACTTTTCGCGGTAATTTTGACCGCACTGACCTGCCAGGTTTCATGCAAGAGCGACGACGGTCCGGGTGCCGGTTCAATTAAAGAGGAAGTAAAACCCGCAGAAGTTGTGAAAACGGCTGAACCCGTTGCGGAAAAAGAAGCGGTGATAGCCGAACCTCCGGCTGTTAAAACAGAAACAAAAGCAGCTGTTACTGAGAAAAAGGTAACTGCTGAACCTGTTGCTCAGGTACAGGAAAAAACCGAAACAAAAAAAGAGGCGGTAAAAAAAGCTGAACCCGCTCCAAAATCTTCTGACGAAAAAGGCGTAGTCTCGTATGTTGAGGGAAATGTGAGAAAAAAATCGATAGAGGAAGCCGATTTTAAAACAAATGTCGCAGAAAAAACAACGGTAAAATCAAGAGAATCGTATAAAACGATGATCAAGTCAAGAGCGGAGCTGGAGCTGTCAGAGCTGGATATCATCAGGCTGGCCCCGAAAACGACCGTCGATCTGGTCGCCCTGTACGAAGAAACGAAAGACGGGAAAAAGAAAACCGATATCAAACTTGGAGAGGGGGATCTCTGGGCTCAGGTCAATTCTTCTGACGATAAAAGCGAGTTTTTAATGGACACTGATATCGCGGCGGCCGCCATTACAGGAACAAATTTCAGAATGTCAAAAGACGGTGAGCTGACCGAAATGAAAGTATACCACGGAGAGGTCAAGATATCGAACGCCAAAGATAAAATGGACAAAATGAACGCCGTGTCGGTTACAGAGTTCAAAGCTCCGGGCCAGGTGATGGGGCCGAAACAGATATCGGGGCCGAAGCAGGTGTCTTTGGAGGAGTGGGTATACATTGTTAAAAACATGCAGAAGATATCATTCGACAGAACAGGAAAAGTCGTGTCGGCAGGTGAATTTAAAGCCGATGATAAAGACGAAAGGACAGACTGGGTCGAATGGAATAAAAAAAGGGACAGACAAAAAGGATTAAAATAAAATATTATGGTAGATCATGGATGAGAGATCCGTTAATATGGCTGCTATATGTGAGAGTCCGGAGATATAACTGATGAAAACAATAATTTTACTTCTCACATTCACATGTTCGATTTTTGCTCAAAACCAGTGGAGCGAACCTATACAATTGTCAGAGACTGCTGTCTATCCTGATTACATTGTACAAGCACCGGCAATTAGTGCAGATAAATACAATAACCTGCATGCATTTTGGGCAAAGGGTTTTCCAATTGACTACTTAAGTTGGTATTCACAGATCGAATATCGGAAATCTGCCGATAACGGTCAAACATGGAGCGAAACGGGAAATATAACTCCTGAATATACATCAGAGAGGATATTTGATATAAGAGTTGTATTTGACTCATCAAACAATTTGCATTTGATTTATTCAAGAACAAGTTCTACAAGTGAATACAGCAGGATATTTCATCGTTATTACGACGGAGAAATCTGGCACGGACCTTACGAAGTGGATAAATATTACTCTACCGGTCTGAGAGTAAATATTGATAACAGAGACAGGATATACACAGTATGGTTTTCAGGTACTACTTACTATTCATACCTTGATACTACATCAGAAACAATAGAGTGGAGTACCGCTAAACCAATAAGTTATTCATGTTATTTTACTGATTCTGATCTTCTATTTGATGATGAAAATAGTATGTACTGCTCGGGTAGCGACGATAATGATTATTATCCCCACTTATACAAATACGATTCTGTAACGGATACATGGGATATCGAGAATATAATCCAGCAGAGAAGTTATGCCTCAGCCCTTGTTTTATCTTCAGAGGGTAATCTTGTCGCAAAGATAAAAAACGGACCTAGCGGAACTGAGAACCAGAATTTTCTAACTTCAAAGAGACTTGATAGTACCGAATGGTCAGAACTTGTGTTTGTAAATGAAAACACAAGACCTGACGAAAAAATGTTCATGGATAAGTATAACAGGATTCATATTCTGGAAAATAATCATTTGACCAGAGATGATTTGGAAATACTTTATACTTATACAGATGGTACTCTTTGGAAAAATGAATCGGTACAGGTCACCGATGTAGATAATTATTTTTATTTTGAAGATGCTTTTTTGAATAACGAAAATCTTTTTATAATTTATAGGAAGAAAGAAAACTCAACAAATAATGGTGCTGTTTACTTTCAGCATAGAGCACTTGAATCAGGAATAGAATGTCAGGATCAGAGTATATACGATTTCGAGCTTTTCCAGAACTACCCGAACCCGTTCAATCCGGTTACTCAGATCAGATTTGCATTGGCTAAAACAGCTGATGTTAAGCTGAGTGTTTACAATATCAGCGGACAGAAAGTTACTGAACTCGCTAACGGATTGAAAACCGCCGGTTATCACTCTGTAGATTTCGATGGAAGCAGATTAAATTCAGGTGTATATTACTACATGCTAGAAGTTGTTGGGAAAAATATAACTAAAAAGATGATATTGTTGAAATAATTAATTTGAAGGAGTGATCATGAAGAAATTTTCATTAATCGGAATTCTTGTGCTTATGTTTTCTCTGTTGGCGCAGGGTGACATAGACTGGGAAAGAAGGATCGTCTCAGCCACAGGAATAGGCGCGCCGAACCCGAATGCGCCAAATATGGCGGTTAAAAGGGCCGGAGCTATAAACGCGGCGAAGATGTACGCTGTCAGAGACCTGATGGCCACAGTTAAAGGAATGTATCTTTCCAGCGAACAGACAGCGGAAAACTATATGATGACATCTGATGTTGTTAAAACCCAGGTCGAAGGAATAGCGAGGGCTTTCCAGATGGTGGGTGAGCCTCAGTATTTTGAGGACGGATCGGTACAGGTTACTGTTGAAATGAGTATTGACGGCAAACTGAGCGACCTGATGATGAAGGAAGAAAAGTTCGGGGATACTACCCCGCTGGCCCAGGAAGCTACATATAAACTTTCCGATATTGTTCCCTCCAAGCCCGATGTTTATACCGGACTTATAGTTGACTGCACCGGAATTGATTTAAGACCCGCCCTATCGCCCAAGGTGTTCAGCAGGTCCGGAAGAGAGGTTTACGGTTCCGCGAATGTGAACAGGGATTTTGCCGTTCAGCAGGGAATGATGGGATATTTAAAAAATATCGACAGCGCAAGAGAGAACGCAAGGGTCACAAGCAACCCTTTCATAGTAAAAGCGATAGAGGTTAAAGGAACTAACAAGACAGACATCGTTATAAGCGATGAGGATGCCGCAAAAATAGATGAACTGGCAAGAAACCTGAATTTTCTAAGAGAATGCAGAGTAATTGCCATATTGAAGTAGAACAAGCAGGAGCCGATAAATGAAAAAAGTTGTTTTTGTTTCCGCAGTTGCACTTATAGTTTTTTTAACAGGATGTTCTTCAACTGTAGTAAAAGAAGAGAAGAAAGCGAAAACTCCTGTTTACTCTGAAAATAAAGAGACAGCTGTTACTCCTGTATCAGTTCAGGAAACTCCGGTATATGTTGAAAAAAAGGCGGAGAGTACTGCTCCGGTTTATGTCTCCAGGAACGCCGATGAAAGTATAGGTGAACCATACACCGAAAACGGAATAAACTGGTCGGCAAGAACGGTGACCGCGACAGGAATAGGCGCGCCGAATCCGGACGCACCGAATATGGCGGTTAAAAGGGCCGGCGCGATCAACGCCGCCAAACTCGTTGCAATAAGAGACCTGATCGCCACTATAAAGGGCATGTATGTTTCAAGCGAACAGACAGCGGAAAACTACATGATGACATCCGATGTAGTAAAAACTCAGGTCGAAGGCATAGCAAAAGCTTTCAAAGTTGTCGGAGAGCCCAAATATTTCGATGACGGATCGGTCGAGGTTACGGTCGAAATGAGCATGAACGGCGAATTGAGCGATGTTTTTCTGAAAGAGGAAAAATTCGCGGAGGCAGGACTTGTCGCAGAAGCCAAATATAAGCTTTCAGATCTTGTCGAGCCTTCAGTTTATACGGGACTGATAATTGACTGCAGGGACATCCAGCTCAGACCGGCTCTTTCTCCAAAGATCTACGACAGGTCGGGCGCGGAAGTTTACGGTTCGGCCAATGTAACAAAGGAATACGCGATCCAGCAGGGAATGCTCGGTTATCTGAAATCAGTCGATTCAGCAAAAGAGAACGCAAGGGTCGCCAACAATCCTCTTCTGATCAAAGCTGTCGGGGTCAAAGGAACGAACAAAGCCGACATTATTATTTCTGATGAGGATGCCGCTATGATCAGAGATCTGAACTCGAAGCTGAATTTTTTAAGAGAATGCAGGGTGGTAGCCGTAATAAACTGATTCCGGACCGCTAAAAAAACTGATAACTAAAAAATGGGGTGTTAAATGAAAAAGATGATCATAATCCTGACCGCTGTTTCAATGATGATGTTCTTCGGATGCAGTAAGGAGACAAGGAGGTCGGAATCTGTTCTCGATAACCCGGAAATGCATATAAGTATGGGTATGAAATTCTTCAATGACGGAAGTTACGAAGAAGCCAAAAAAGAGTTCGATGACGCTATCAAGATAGAATGGAAGAAAGAGGATAAGGCCGGTGCTTATGCCGGACTGGGTATGTATTATGCCGTGAAGGGCGATAAAAAGAAAGCTTTCGACAACGCGAAAGAAGCAGTAAACCTGAACGGAAAACTTCCTCTTGCAAACACATGCTACGGAAGGACGATCATGTTCGCCAACAGGGGAACCGACGCTGACGACTGGATCGAAGACGCTTATAAATTCTTTGACAGGGCAATTAAGCTCGCCGATGAGCAGAAGGACAATAAGGCTCTTGCAGAAGCTTATTATTTTAAGGGTATAGCCGCAAAATCCGCTTATAAGTTCGGCAAGGCTAAGGACTCTTTCGCAGAAGTGGTAAAGCTGAAAGGCCTTTACGCGACCGAAGCGAATAAAGAGTGGGAGATAGTCCAGATGATAGAAAGAGCAAAACCCGGTACAAAGATCGGTGCTAAAGTTGCTCTTTTAGATCAGGTCGGCAAGGCTGAAATAGCTGTCCTTTTCGTTGAGGAAATGAAGATCGAGCAGGTCCTTGCAAAGAGAGAGAAGAAAGAATATAACACAGATTTTGTGTCTCCTGCTGACCCGCTGAAATACACCGAGGCTGAACAGGCCAAAGAAGCGGCTAATGACATAACAGGTCACTGGGCAAGGAACTGGATCAAAGCCGTTCTGGAGAAAGGCGTAATGGAGAATGCGCCGGACCATAAATTCTATCCCGACAAGAAGATAACAAGAGCGGAATACGCGCTTATGCTTTTAAGGGTAATGGTACTGATCTCGGGAGACGAGTCTCTTTACACTAAACATTTCGGCGAGACAACATCCATGTTCAATGATGTGAGGACGGATCATTACGCTTATAATGCAATGGCAGTATGCGCGACAAGAGGGATCATGAAAGCCAATATCAGCGGCGAGTTCGAAAAAGACAAAACCGTCTCAGGCGCTGAAGCTCTTCTTATTATTAGGGATTTCCAGAATGCGTTAAGCCTTACTTTCTGATATTTTAAGCGCCATAATATAAAAAGCCGGACCGTTTGTCCGGCTTTTTTGTTGTTTTTAAGTTTGAAATCGGCCTTTAATTTGACTATATTATCAGAGCTTGTATATTCCACAGGGGGGAATTTAATAATGAACGACAGACTGTCTTCAATAACCAAAGGCCTGGACAGCGTAAAAGACCTGAAGAGTCTTCTTATTAAACTGACTGACATCACAAAAGAGATACTTAATGCGGACAGATGCAGCATTTTTTTATATGACGGTAAAGCGGATGATCTGTTCACATATGTGGCTCACGGTGTTGATGAGATAAGGATACCCAAGGACAAGGGGATCGCCGGGCGCACTTATACTACGAGAAAATTTCTTAATATAAAAGATGTTCAGAACGAGCCGATGTACAACAAAGCTTCCGAGAAGATTACCGGATATGTTACTAAGACCATGCTGTCAATTCCCATACTCGGTGTCTCAGAATCGGCTATAGGAGTTTTTCAGGTACTGAACAAGAACGACGGAAAACCTTTCAACGAAGAGGACGAACAGCTTTTAAAAAACATGTCTTCCTATGCGGCGTCTCTACTAAATAAAGCTATGGATTATGCCGATTCGCTCAAACTTGAAGACAATGAGATGCTCAGCATCACTTCAGTATTCGATGACGGAGAGATAGGTAAGATAAGCGCTTCGATCATTCCTTTGAGGATAACCGATGACATAGCCCGGTCGGATGTTTTTTTTCCCTATGAAGGCCTGCAGGTTTTCATTTACCAGATAGAGACTAATTACATCATTATTCAGAAAGACGATAAAAATACTGTTTCTGTAGATAATTATATTCTGGAGAAGGATTCGCCGTTCAAGATCCTGTACGGGGCAAATATAAAGATCAACTCCTATACGATCCTGTACGAGCAGATAAAGTCATATTTCAAGGTTAAGCTCAATTACTTCAATCAGAAAATCTTCTTTTTAAACAGGAATAATGACGATATCATACTTTCAAGCGAAAAAAACGACTCCTCTATAGTGTCCCTTAATCTTTCAAGGTCAATTATAAGGCTTGATGTTCTCGATCCCGGAACCGATCTTCTAATAAACAGGGCATCAGCAGGCGGAAGTGCTTATCTGAATATAAATGACGATGTGAAGGTTAACGGAAAGAATCTAAACATAAAGAAGATCGTTTCGGAAAATGTTACTGAAAGAGATTTTTATCATTTTGATCCGGATGAAAAAGAGTTTACGATCTCTAACAGGAAAGGCGACGCGGTTATAGAGGATGAACTTGACTACGCATGGGCGACTTCAGTTTCAAAGATAGAGGGAAAATTCGTGTTCTCAAAGCTGAACTGCCCTTATGAAATATACCTTGACAGCAAAAGTATCAGGTCCTGCGAAATCGTTCAGGGAGATAAGGTATATATAAACGGAAGGGTAATGACATTCGACCTTGACAACCGCACTGTCGAGCTTTCAAAATTCAGTTTCAGTTCTTTTATTGTAAGGGGTTTAAAGCATCTGTTCAACGATAACAGCATCGGCCTTGACGATATCAGCTTTGAAATGGAGCACGGCGATCTTGTCGCTATAATGGGTCCGAGCGGCTGCGGTAAATCCACGCTTCTGAATGTGATCAACGGTTATCAGAAACCTCAGTCGGGTGATGTTGTTCTTGACAGTATCGATCTGCACAGGAATTATTCTTTTCTGAAAAATTTTATGGGCTTCGTTCCTCAGGACGACCTTCTGTTCGACAATCTCACTGTCTATGAGAACCTTTATTTCAACGCTAAATTAAGATATCCTTCAAAGCCGCATATCGTTCTTGAATCTCTAGTGAATAAAGTACTTAAGGACATAGGTCTGCTCGAAAAGAAAGACAGCAGGGTCGGGAACGCGCTGGATAAAACTTTGAGCGGCGGTCAGAGAAAAAGGCTCAATATCGGTCTTGAACTTCTGGCCGATTCTGAGGTGCTGCTCCTTGACGAGCCGACTTCAGGTCTTTCCTCAAAAGATTCTGAAAAGATAATTGAGCTTTTAAAATCAATATCTCTTGAGGGCAAAATAGTTTATGTGATCATACACCAGCCAAGCTCAAAGATATATAAGATATTCGACAAGATAATTGTTCTCGATAAGGGCGGAAAACTCGCTTTTTCCGGAGATAATTATGACGCCCTGAAATATTTCAGGGAACACTCGCGGCAGCATTTCGGCAGCGAAATAGAGTGTCCTGTGTGCAGGAATGTCGAGCCTGATCTGATACTTGAAACGCTCGAAGAACCCGCGAGAGATAAAGACGGAACTCCGCTCGATGTAAGAAAGAGAACGCCTGAATTCTGGAAGGATGAATTTGTCAAATATCAGAAGATATCGGGAAATGTAACCTTTCCTGCGCATTCGCATCAGTTCATACCGCCCAAACCCAGGATAAGATTGAGAGCTCTGATCTCTCAGTTCCTGATACTTCTGAAAAGAAATTTTTTAAACAAGATGAGGGACAAATCGAACCTGGCAATAACATTCTTGGAAGCTCCTCTTCTTGGAGTGATCATCGGTCTTTTACTGAAGTTCGCACCGGGGCAAAAATATTCACTTTACGACAATAAATATCTGATCACGTTTATATTCCTTTCTTCTATAGTAACGATATTTTTCGCGCTGACCAACAGCATTGATGAAATAATAAGGGACGCATCGATACTGCTTCGGGAGAAAATGCTGGACATTAACAGCCTTGAATATTTCACTGCAAAATTTTTGACGCTTCTGGTTTTTTCTTTAATACAGAATCTTCTCTTCCTCGGTATAGGCTTCTGGATACTCGAGATCAGGGAACTTTTCCTGGAGTACTTAATTATCACGACTATAGTTTCTGTAAGCGGTATCTGCATGGGTCTCGCGGTATCCTCTATACCTAAACTTACATCCAAGGCGGCGCAGAATATTATTCCGCTGATTCTTGTTCCTCAGATCATTTTCGGCGGTTTTATTGTCGAGTTCGACGACATCAATAAAAGCCTCTCTTTCAATGACAGCTCACCGATACCTGAGATCTGCCAGCTGATGCCGTCAAGGTGGGGTTTTGAAGCTCTGTGTCTGATGCAGAATGAAAAAAACAGGTTCCATTCTGATTTTGACGCGGTACAGAGAAAAGCCGATGACCTTCTTTCCAATCAGGAAATGTATAGAAAAAGGATGGGCAGGAAGGGATTTGATAAAGAAAGAACACTTGTTCTTGAAGAGCTGGATATGATCAGAAAGAACTATAAGGAAAAATACGGGAATGCCGAGCTGAATAACAGGATGAAAGAGGCAGATGAAAAATACAGGATATTAATCGGCAGTAATGAAAATGAAAGATCAAATATTTTTCCGATGTTCACTTCGGAAAAGCATTTACCGTTCACGCAAATTAAATTTAAGGGCTATATTTATAATATGATACTTCTCTCTTTAATTTCATCTGTACTGGCAGGATTAGCGGTATTACTGCTGGTTTACAGAGAAAGGATAAGTGACAGAATGCAGAAAGTTCAGTTCGGGAAGAATAAAAATTGAAAACTATTCACGAAATAAGAAAAGAAATCGATATTATTGACAGGCATATATTTGAGCTTTTGAGGGAAAGGCTGAAACTTGTAATAAAAACTCTTGACGCAAGCGCGCCCCTGGAAGATCTGTCGCGGGAAGATGAAATATTCAGAACGATCTGCGAATTTGCTCAAACCGATTTTGAAGACCGGTATATAGGTAATATATATAGAACGGTTTTCACTGAAGGTAAAAAGATAAAAGAGATCATAAGTAAAGGCATAAGCGATGAGAAATAAAAAATATAACATAGCTATAGCTGGAGCCACTGGGGCGGTCGGCAGGAAAATGCTTGAGGTCCTTCAGAGACGGGATTTTCCGATTAGCGACCTGAAATTACTGGCATCGGAAAGATCGGCCGGAGGAAAAATAGAGTTCGGCAACAGAAAGATTACAATAGCCAAACTTACCAAAGACAGTTTTGACGGCGTGGATATCGCGCTTTTTTCCGCGGGGTCTGAGGTTAGTTTAAAATATATCCCGTACGCTGTTGATTCAGGCGCTGTGGCTATCGATAACAGCTCCGCTTACAGAAATGATGATTCTGTACCTTTAGTTATCCCGGAGATCAATCCTGAAGATATTTTACTTAACAAAGGTATAATTTCTAATCCGAACTGCACGACTGCGATAATGCTTACGGCATTAAATCCTGTTTACCGGAAGTCAGGCATAAGTAAAATAATAGTTTCGTCATACCAGTCTGTATCCGGAGCAGGGACAAAAGGAATAGCGGAGCTGGCGAGGCAGGTAGAAGAAATATTGTCGGGTAAAAAACCGTCAGTGTCGGCATTCCCGCATCAGATCGCATATAATATAATACCTCATATTGACAGCTTTACTTCAAACGAATATACAAAAGAAGAGATGAAGATGCTGAATGAGACCAGAAAAATTCTTCATGACAAAAAAATCGCGGTCAGCGCCACCTGCGTTCGGGTTCCGGTAAAATGCGTTCATTCTATGGCCGTTACTTTTACAACGAGGAAGTATATTTCAGTGAATGAGATAAAAGAACTTCTAAACACATCGGAAGGCATAAGTATTTTAGATGAGCCGTCCGGGAACCTCTACCCTATGCCTGTAAATTCAGAAGGGGAATTCGACTGTTATGCCGGAAGGATCAGAAAAGATATCGCGTTAAGGAACGGAATAAGTATGTGGATATGCGGAGACCAGCTTTTAAAGGGTGCGGCTTTGAATGCTGTTCAGATAGCAGAGCTCCTTATCAGGTCAGATAAAAGGCTTAAATGAAAGTTCTTCTATTAAAAATATTCACATCATCTTTTATTCTTATGCTCCTATCCTGCAATATATTCTCTCCTGAATATGAAAAATTCGACGGATTGATAAGCCCTGACGACAATAAAACGATAAGCGGTTTAATGAAAAATTTTGTTTACTCATATACTTTCAAAGATTCATTTCTCTATGAACAGGTTCTGGATGAAAATTTTGTATTTCAGTATGAGAATGAAGGAGTTTTCGGATCATGGACCAGGGATGAGGATATAATCATAACCAAAAGAATGTTCCGGTCATTAAAAAAAATCGATCTTGTGTTCAATAACGATTTCCCGGAAAGAACTTCAATGCCCGACACAACGGTGTTTACATCTTTCAGGATAAGTTTTTATTCCGGAGAACAGATTATTAATCTGACAGGATTCTCGAGATTCGTCTTTAAAAAATATACTGATCCTGAGGAGTTTTACACTATATATTTTTGGGAGGATCTGAAGTAATTGAAGACCGGAAGAGCGTATAAGTCGGTAATCTTTTTACTGATAATTTTAAACTTCATTTTCATATATTTTGATGCTTCCACCGATCAGATTGAACAGGATAGGATAGTTGTTGTGGATAAACACGAAGAAGTATTGACGAACAGTATTTCGGACGGATTTGAGAAAATAAACGAATCGTTCATTAAAAGAAATGCAGACATAAAATGGATAAATACAAAAAAAACCGATTCTGTCTGGTATAAGAACATCAAAGTACCTGATGTTTACAGTCTGTCGAGATATAACTACTTTGTTCAGAAGATATTAAGGGAAGGCAATATACCGGTTAAAAAAGTAACCGAGTACGAACTTTCGAATAAACTTTATTATAATATTTCTGTAAACGACGGCATGCCGGCTGTTCTTGAACTGAGAATAATAAAAGGCATGGACCCCGGCGGATTCAGGCTTGGAGGGAATGTGTCTCTGATAATAAACGGGCTCGGAGACGCATGGGGTCAGGAATGGGTAAGGAAGATAATTGAAACGGAGATCCCTGTCGCGGTTGGAATTCTGCCCGGCAGATGGGCAACCGGAACTATATCAAAAGAAGCTTTGAAGAACAGTAAAGAAACCCTGATATACCTTCCCATGGAACCTCTTAAAGGAAATATTGACAAAGAAAAATTCAGAATCCTGAAAGGGATGAATGAATTCACGATAGATATTGTTCTTGATAAGATCATCGGCGAGATTAGCAGTCCGTCGGGTGTAATAAGTTACAAAGGTTCAAAAGTCATTTCTGATTATAGTACGAGCGAGGCTCTAATCAAAAATTTGCGTAAGAGAAATTTCTATTACATTGAGAATGATCAGGATACCGAATCATTTTCAGTACTATTTTCCGCGCAGTATGGAGTGCGGTTTTATGTCCCGGATGCTTATTATGCCGACGACGACAGCCTGGAAAAAGAAATTCCCGATTTGATCAGGAATGTAGTTGAAGGTCAGGATATGATGATAGTTATTGAGGCTAATGAAAGGAACTTTAATTATATAACTGAAGAGCTTTTAAAGGAAAAAGAAATAAACATTCTTTCTCTTTCCCAGTATATGAGACTCGGGAAATGAGTATTATGCTGCCCTCTCTTCAAATAGACAGGCCTGTTGTATTAGCGCCTATGGATGGATATACAAACATTCCCTTCAGACTTATAATAAAAGAGATGGGCGCGGATCTTATGTTTACCGAATTCGTGAATTCAGACGCTATTATTCACGAAAATAGAAAAACCATTAGCAAGATCAGGATACTTGAGGAAGAAAGGCCTGTGGCTATTCAGCTTTTTGGTAAAAAACCCGAAAATATGGCAGAGGCCGCGAAAATCATTGAGCAGCTGGGGCCCGAACTTATAGATATCAATTTCGGATGCCCCGCGCCTACGGTATCCGGGCACGGTAGCGGGGCCGCAATTTTGAAAGATCTGCCGCTGTTGGCACGAATATGCGAAAGTGTGGTTAAAGCTGTAAGTCTGCCTGTAAGTGCCAAAACAAGGCTTGGCTGGGATTCTTCGACAGTCAATATATTTCAGACAGCAAAGATTTTCGAAGAATCCGGGATCAGAATGATAACACTTCACCCCAGAACAAAAGCTCAGAAGTTCGAGGGCGTATCAGACTGGGAATATATACGGGATTTAAAAGAAAGAATATCAGTTCCTCTAATCGGGAACGGTGATATAAGATCACCTGAGGATGCGCTCGAAATGTTTAAACTCACAAATTGCGACGGGGTGATGATCGGAAGGGAGGCCGTTAAGAACCCGTGGATATTCAAACAGATTAAAGAACTCATGTTGACAGAAAAATATTCAGGGGAAATTGATTTTGAAGAGAGAAAAAGGTTGTGTATAAGGCATTTTGACCTGTCTCTTGAGTATCTTGGTAATGTGAAGGGAATGCTTGAAATGAGGAAACTGTATCAGAACTATTTCAGGGGAGTTTCCAATATAAAATCATTAAAAAAGAAGATTTTCTGCTGTGATGATCCGGTAGAGGCAAGAAGAATACTTTCTGAATTTCGTAACGAGGGTAATTCATCACCTGAGATTGAATAGGTTCATTATTTTTAAGATCTTTTTCTCTGCCGTTCCGATTATTCCAGTTTCTGTATAGACATCATCTTCCCTTAATCCTATTTTGTAGATAGAATGACCCACATCCCACGAATTAGTGAACGGTATTTCATAATCAAGTAGTTCCAGCGCAAGGGCGTCAGATACAGCAATGGTGTTAATAATATAAATGAAATCGGAGGTGAATTTTCTGTATTCAAGCTTGTTATGGTTTAAACATACATACGAAAAAATTGAAGGCAGCTTCCACTTTTTTGACATCATGTATCCGACTTCGTTGTGAGCTGTGATGTTGTCAAGATTTGACAGGCTGATATGATTGATATCTCTTTTGATCTCCGTTTCCATCCTTTCGGGAAAATACATAGCAGTGAAAAGTTCGCCAATATCATGGAATAATGCGTATAGAAAAAAATTCTCGGGATTATGCTTGGTTTTTCTGAAGAAGTTGACTTTTTCAATAATATCCTTGCATATATATGAGGACATTACAATCTTTTTCAGGACTAGCTCGGTCATAGAATTTTTGTTCATTGACAAAACCGAACAGGTAAAAAGAATGTTCCGGAGCGATGTGCTGTCAAGCTTGGTTACCACATCAGTTATCCTTTTTCTGATATTCTGGGACTCAATTATATCCGGATTGAAATTGCAGAAAACATCGAAGAAAACTTTGTTCTTTATAACATAATCAGCAATCATCCCGGAATCGAGCTGATCATTTCTTATGTCTTTTGCGATATCATTGATCTCCCTAGGAAAATTAGGCAGATCATCCAGCAGATTCAGCAGTTTTCCAAGAGTAATTATTTCATTCATAAAGAAATACCCTCAAGTTGAGGAGTATTATTTTTTCAGACTATTAATTTCGTCTTCAAGTTTCTTTATATTATTTTCGATCTCTTTTTTGTCTGTCTTCAGTTTCTCAATTTTTTCTTCCGTCTCTCTTATCTTGTCCTTAGAGGCTTTTATCTTTGCCTCGATATCGGTAATATCCTTCTCGATCTTTGCGATCTTGTCTTCATTTTCCTTGATCTGCTTATCGTAATCCTGACCAAAAGCGACAGCGGAAAAGCTCAATATCAGGGCAAGTAAAATTATTTTTTTCATGATTTCTCCGTTACTTATAGTAATTTCTTTCCGTGTCGAAAAATATAATTATTTTAATAAAATGTCAAGATATATAATACAGGTTTTTATCTATTTGTATATTTCAAGATATCGTGCGGTCAGATCATCCGAGCTGATAGATTCTTTTGACAGTTCAGAGAAAATACGGCCATCTTTTATAAAACAGAATCGGTCACAGAGTTCATACAGGCTGTTCAGGTCATGTGAGCTTACTATGATCGTCTTGTTCCTTTCCCTGTTCAGGTATTTTATTGACGATATCAGGTCTATCCTCTCCTTAAGATCGAGTGAATTAAGAGGCTCATCCAGAATTACAATTTCAGGATCGTTAAGAAGCGATATTGCGAATACCGCTTTTTTCTTCTGTCCCGCCGAAAGGTTTTTGAACGGTTTTGATCTTATCTTTTCGCAGAATGTTTCAGATATTATTTCCGAAATCTTTTTCTTTGAAGCAGGGACTCCATTCAGTTTAGAAAAAGCTGTCATATTCTGGGTCAGGGAAAGATGTCCGAACGGCGGGTAATCATCAAGCATAGAGGCAAAACTCTCACTGACCGGTTTGTTTATTAAGCCCTCATTATAGTCGGATATCCCTAAGATTATTTTGAATAGAGTCGTTTTCCCGCAACCGTTCGGGCCGATGATCGAAGTTATCTTGAATTTTTCTATCTTAAGATCCAGGTTCTTAAGAACAGTATTTTTCCCGTAGGATTTTGTGACATTCTTAAGTTCTATGGCTGTATTATCCATAAATCATCCCGCTTTTTGAACATGATCAATAGTAAGTAAGTAAAAGGAAATTATCAAGCGGATTGTGTTTAAATTTACATTTGACCGCTTGACTTGTCGTTTACATTGTTATATAATTAATGTATTAGGGGAAACCGGGATGAAACTGCTGCTGATATTAGTGATACACATTACCTCATTTGCGGGTATATTTTTCATATCTGAAGCCGAGTTTAATTCGAGAAGCTCGGGGTTGAGGAACTCCGGTTTCGCATCCGGATCCTATGCTGCCGATGTGATATCCAACCCTTCATTTTTGTCTGAGCAGAAAGAAGCGTATCTTGCTTCGACATACAGGAATAATTATAAAGATATAAGTTCAGGCAGCCTGACCTTGTCTCACCCGTCGTTTTTCCTAAACGGATTTCCCGCAGCCGTAACGCTTTCTTCTATTTCTTACGGAAAATTCGAGGATATTGAGAACGGCACAGATTATACCCCGTATGAACTTATGTTGATTTTATCCACAGGCTGCAAATACCGAGAGATCATGGCCGGTGTTAACCTTAAATATATTTACTCATCACTAAGTAATGATTTTGATTCTTCAGGATTAGCAATGGATATATCAGCAGTACGGAGATTTTATAATGAAAAGCTTTCTTTAGCTTTGGGAGTGGCAAATATAGGATTTCAGGTCGATCCCTACAATGGTTACAGGGAAAGTATAGACACGTTTTTAAAATCCGGAATAGGATACAGTCTTGAGAAACTGCCTGTGGTACTTATGTTTCAGAGCGATATGTATTTTAACGACATGATTAGAAATGCTGCCGGGCTGGAGTTTAGGGCAAAGGAAAATCTTACAGTTCGGGCAGGCTATGAGTTTTCAGGCAATGATATGATAATCGGAACAGATTCCAAAAGTGAGCAGTTTTCAGGGGTTTCTCTGGGTGCGTCTGTTCTGATCGGCGGATTCGGTTTTGATCTTTCATACAGCGTTAACGGAGGTCTAGAAAATGAATTTGGAATGACTATGAATTTAAATCTAAAAGAATATCTGAAATAAAAAAGGAGGGTCGTGAATGCCCAGCGTGAACAAAGTATTTCTGATTGGAAACCTTGGAAAGGATCCTGAAGTAAAGTATACTCCGAGCGGTGTACAGATAGCCAAATTTTCACTCGCGACTAGCGAGAGGGTAAAAAAGAACGACAACTGGGAAGAGAAAACAGACTGGCACAATATCGTTCTTTTTGCGAGACAGGCCGAATACGCAAAAGAATACCTTAAAAAAGGAATGACGGTATTCATTGACGGTAAAATATCCACAAGATCATGGGACGATGAGAACGGAGTCAGGAAGTACATAACGGAAATTATCGGTAATGTGGTCAAGAATCTGTCAGTTAAAAGAGATGATTCATCGCCTTCTGAGATCGAGGAAGGCGGTAACAACCAAGTCGACAGAGATGAACCTGTTGACGACCTGCCTTTCTGAAGAAAGATTCAACGAAATAAAAAAGCGGGGATTTCCCCGCTTTTTTATTTCGTTAAGTCTCTAACTAGAAGTTGTATTTAACAGTTGTCCCGATTTTGAACTGCATATCTGTAGCAGGCTCAAGGTTGTCGTCAAAATTCTCCAGATTACCAACTTTGTTATACGCGAAATTGCTGGTCGGCACAAACAAAGCAAAGTACGGAAGAACATTGATCTTGTCATAAAGAACGACCTGTGTCTTTAGATCAAGTTCCCAACCTAAGAACATATCGTCGTTGATTGATTTCTGAATGTAATTCGTTATCGGGTCGATATGTGCGTTAAAAGGTTTTTCATAGCTCTGATCGTTTAGAAGTATACCAAAACCGCCTGTAAAAGTCACATTGTCCTTATATTTCCAGTCAATAAAAACTGAAGGGACTACAACACCCAGCTGACGTGTAAATGTAACATCAGTAACAGGGTTGTAATATGTAACCACGAAAGAATTCATCGGATTGTGGAAGCTTATACCGTTTGCATCTTCGTTCAATATTTCAAGACCGGTATCGTAGAACGACTTAAAAGCTTCATAATTTTCATAGTTTTCATAGCAGCCTCTGAAGAGAAGGTTGGCTCTGAAAGCAGTTTTTGAGTCCATCTCGAACCTTGATTTAACGCTCAGCGCAAGACCTGTTTTATCCGGATCCCACGGCTGGTTTACATAAGCGGGATTGTTTCCTACATTCTTATATTCAGCGTATTTATTGTTTGCTACGAATTGTCCGTCAATATGGAATTTGCCGAAATCTATCTGCATTCTCGGTGCCATGAATATGCTGACCTCGTTGCGGTGAACCCCATCCATGAACTCAGTTCTGGTCATTGCGAACAAGTTGTATACGCCAAGCTTGATATATTTGTTCATGTCATAATTCTGATTCAGGGAAATAAGAGTTGTTCCGAAACTGTAAGTGTTTTTATCCTCTTCATTGTATATTTCACTCCCGTCAAGAGCGGCGAACCAGCCCATATCAACCTGATACTTTTCAAATTCTCCATGCCAGAGAATCCCGGCCAGATCAGTGTCAAGTATAAAGCTGTGCGGGTCTTTTACCGCCATGAGTCCAAGCCTGAACATATGGTTTTCTGTTGGTTTAATGTCGATGAAAATATTTTTTGTTTCAAGATTCTTACCGTCGGTTCCTATAGCGGCTCCTTCCGAACCGTAACGGACATCACCGATCTCAAAAACGGCCTTAACGCTCAGGTAATCGTTGACCGTGTAAAGTATATCCGGCCTGAGCCTCACATCAACCGCCCTGTCGTATATCTGTTTGTCCGCATTCGTAGAGTTCAGATTCTGAAGCTCCGAGCGCATCCTCATCTGCATTCCGAATTTGAACTGCGCAAAAACAGTGACCATTGATATCAGGATTAACAGTGATATATATTTTTTCATAAATCACCCTTCCTTATTTTAACTTTGTATTCAGTGTTATTCCGAATTTTACGAACGGATCGTGACCGCCTTCATAATCATACCAGTCGCCCGCAAAAAGTACGGCGAAATAAGGCATAACATTCAGATTGTCGAACATCTGGATATCAGCTTTGAGATCAAGCTCAGTTCCGATGTATGTTTCCGGTCTGTAAACTCCGTCGCTTCCAAGTCTTTCGATCTCAATGGCTGTCAGCGCATAGCCAAGACCCATAGTGAGTACCATCTTATTGATGAATGTCAGATTCTTAACCTGTGCTGTGATATCATAATCGAAGAACACTGACGGGAGAATTATACCTGCATTGCCGATAGGTGCTAGGAAAGATGTAATCGGGCTGAAAACCTGATTTTTTCCGTCAAGTCCGCAACTTGATTCGGTCATGATCATCAGTCCGGTATTGTAATACGAGTGTACCCCGTAGAAAACATTGTATCCTGCCTCGGGGCTGCCGTCACCATCCCTGAAAACAAAATTGAACCTTGTTTTGGCCTCAGTGTTTATGTCATATTTTGTTTTCAAACTGAAAGCGATTCCTGTTGATTCAGGAGTATAGCCTTCAACGCCTTCACCATAAACAACTTCGTCTTCAGGCCTCATGTTGTTAGCAGCAAGAACAGCCTCAACATAGAATTTGTCAAAAGTTCCCGCGAAATACGGTGCCGACCATAAGTTGAGGTTGGTTCTGTGGACATTTGATGTCAGTTCATGTCTGCCGAACTGAATAATATTGTTCACGCCGATTTTCATTTTATCGTTCAGCTGATATTCAAAATCCGCTACGAACTCTGTGTTTCCGAAACTGTATGTTTTTTCGTCAATAAGCTGTTCGTCTGAATCTTCAGAAACGAACCAGGCAAAAAATGATCTCAGGTCTCTTCCCTGAATATCATATCTGCTTTTCCATGAGATACCTGCTATATCCCAGTCCAGAAGAAGTGCGTGGAAGTCTTTGTACGGCTGGAGTCCGACAGTTACAACGTGGTCTTTATTGGGTGTTACCTGTAAGAACATGTTTTTTGTTTCAACATTAACGCCGTCGGTTCCGATCGCGCCGCCCTGAGCCAGGTTGCCGAACTGGATATCTCCGATCTCTATCGCCCATTTGGCAGATACGAATTCGTTCTGAGTATAGCTCATCCAAGGTCTGAATCTCAGGTCGGTAACCCTGTTCCAGACGGGTACATCTTGTGTCATGCTGAACATTTCTGCTCTGGTCCTGAAATCCATTCCGCTGTTGAACTGAGCGTTCAAGCTGATCGCCATTACCAGAATAACGACAAAGGCCACAAACTTTTTCATAAATCACTCCGTTTATTTTATTTGTATTTTCACACTCCAACAATCAACCACCACCGGGTTTGTAGCCAGGCTGATCGATTGATTAGCTTACAATTTAATGATAAGACCCGGTTATGTCAAGAAAAAAGAAATTAAATTTGTTGTAATTTGTTTCATTAATCTGAATGTTGACCTTGACAAGCGCATTTTTTATTTATAATTTCCTCATTACTTATGAAAACGACGATAGAACCACAAATACTGAAAGCAGTTTCAAAAGCCGTGCAAATGACCGGGAGCGGATGTTATATTGTGGGAGGATTCGTAAGAAATTTTATCCTGGGTGGAAAATCAGATGATATTGATTTTGTTGTGGAGGGGGATTCACTTATCTTCGCCGAGAGAACAGCCGAGATATTAGGAAGAAAAAAAGTTGTAAAATTCCCAAGGTTCAAAACCGCGAAGATTATCTATAGAAAAACAAACATTGAGTTCGTGTCGGCCAGGAAAGAAACATACTCATATAATTCCAGAAAACCTTCCGTTCAAAGTTCATCTCTCTTCGATGATCTGTCCAGACGGGATTTTACAATAAACGCACTCGCCTGTCCGGTCGAGAATGAACAGATCGGAGAAATTATCGATTATTTCGGAGGCCTTGAAGATATAAAATCAGGCGTCCTGAGGACACCGCTGGCCCCTGATGTAACATACAGCGACGATCCGTTGAGGATGCTCAGGGGCATAAGATTCGCCTCGGTTCTGGGGTTCAGGATAGATAGGTGTTCATTTGATGCAATATCAAGAAATGTTCAAAGAATAAGTATTGTTTCTGTTGAAAGGATATCTGACGAATTCTTCAAGATGCTGGGTTCGAAAAGCCCTGTGAAAGCTGTATACCTTATGTACAGGTCAGGGTTGCTGGGCAAACTGTTCCCCGAGTTGACGGAATTATGCGGTATAGAAGTGAGAGAAGGAGTAAGACACAAGGATGGGTTCATTCACACTTTAAAAGTGCTAAGTAACATATCAAAATATACAGAGAAAAAAGAGTTAAGACTCGCCGCCTTAATGCACGATATCGGAAAACCCGAGACAAAATATTTCAGGCAAGATGCAGGGTGGACATTTCACGGACATGACGAAAAAGGAGCCGGGCTGTTCAAAAATATTGCCTTAAGATTCAGATGGTCGAACGAAGTGGCTGAATATGTGAGTAAAATAATAAGGCTTCATCACAGGCCGATATCGCTTGCCCAGGAAGAAGTGACCGACTCGGGAGTCAGAAGGCTTCTGTTCGAGGGCGGTGAAGATGTTGAGGACCTTATGCTTTTGTGCAGGGCGGATATAACAACGGCGAACAGGAACAAGCTCAACAGGTATCTGGAAAATTTCGACAGGCTTTCCGTCAAGCTGAAAGAGGTTGAGGAAAAAGACAGACTGAGGAATTTCAAGCCGCCAATAAGCGGAGAGGACATAATGGCAGAGCTGAAAGAGGGTGCCGGACCCCGTATCGGAAGAATTAAGAGCATGATTGTTGAAGCGGTGCTTAACGGTGATATAGACAATGAAAGAAACGCCGCTTTGGAGCTCATGAGAAGATTAATTAATGAGGAGAGGGCTGTAAAATGACAGAGAACGACAAAAATAAATCAAAACCGGTCAGTTCAAGCGACAGTGATATCTTTTCTATAAGCAGTGAGGAGACATTTTTTAACAGTATAGCCGATATAGAAAGTCTGCGTAGCGTTATTCCCACCCACGAGGAAACAGAGAGTAAAAAACTTCAGCAGGTCTTAAGTGTTACAGAGAAACTGATGACAACATATGATAAAGCAGGTATATTCAACATTATAATCTCAAAGTCGATCGATTTCACAGGAGCAGAAAGAGGTTATCTGATCCTGATAAACAGCGGCGGCGGTCTCGAAATAGCGTTTTCAAAAAACATGGACAGTGAATCGCCTGAAGATTCAATGAAGGAATTATCATCAACAGTGATCAACAAAGTGATAAGCGAGAAAGAGGTAATTATAATAAAAGATGCTCTCAACGATCAGGAATATGAAGTAAAAAGGAGCATCATAAACTTAAAATTAAAATCGATCATGTGCGTTCCGATGATCAAGGACAACAGGGTCACAGGCATAATCTATGTCGAGAACAGGAATATTCCCGGCATATTCAATACAGAATCAGGTGAAGTACTGAAGTTTTTCGGTAACCAGTGCGCGGTCGCGCTCGAGAACCTTAATCTTCTGGAGGAAAACAGGCAATACGCCCAGAATCTTGAAAAACAGGTGCAGGAGAGAACGCAGGAGCTTGTGTATGAGAAGGCGTACACTGAGAAGATAATTGAAAACATCGGAGAGCTGCTGGTCACTGTTGACAAGGATATGGTGATAAGAAAAGTGAATAAAGCTATAAAAGATATTCTGGGGATCGAGCCAAAATTATTCCTGGGGAAAAATATAGCTGAACTTTACGCAAAGGGATCAGGGAATCAGATAGTTGAAGTTTTAAGGTCAGGTAAGAACTCATCGAATATCCTTTGTTTTATAAAGAACTCCGATGAAAACGATATACATTTTTCAGCAACCATTTCACACATAATAGAGAATAACGCGATTGTCGGATCAGTAATAATCAACAAAGACATGACCGAGGTCGAAAGATATGAACAGGAGAAGCTTGAAAAGAAAGAGCTCGAGTCGATCACAAAGGCCGCCGTTACTGCCAACGATCAGATAAATACACCGCTGGGGGTTATAATTGGAAGGGCATCAATGCTTTCCGGTATGGTCGAGAACGATCAGAATGTTCAGAAGAACATACAGGTTATCAAAGAGCAGGCTTACAGAATAAAAGAAACCCTGAACGAAATGAAGAAGATCACTAAGATAAAAGACAAGGACTACAAGATCGAAGGCGTTAAAATGATAGATCTTGACAGGTCATAAAAATATTATTTTGTAAATTTCGTAACTTCACTCCATTATTGAATATGCGTTATATGCGATAAAGAATATATCTGTCGCGTGGAAAATTTCTTTACAATAATGTCAATTTTTTTTTAAAGAAATGTTAAAATCTTAAAAAAAAGTCTTGACTTGAGAAAAAAATAATGATACATTTACGACCCGCTGATCAAAAGGCGTTGTTCATTGACATAGGCGAGATGAAGAAGAAGAAAAAACAAGTACGAAGGCCCTG
>CAZYNH010000013.1:0-58668 GCA_964648295.1 uncultured Bacteroidia bacterium
TATATAATATTCTTTTTCCTTCGTGCGTTGAATCAAAGTAAATACTTTTGCCGTCTGAAGACCATCTCGGATGGAGATCGCAGCGTGTTTCCGCGAAGAATTTTAGCGGTGATAAAAATGAGCCTATATCATTAACTTCATCAATTTCGATATCATAGATATACAAATGCTGCATTCTTGATCTGTCCGGATATGAATCGAAAAGCATTTTGTTTCTGAAGAATGTCGGATGCCCGTCCCCGAAGGTTTTGAGCTTATCTGATAAAAGCTCAGTTTTACCTGAAATGATGTTTATTTTATAAAACGAATTTCCGCAGCTTTTATCTCTCAAATAACCGGCTACTGTTTCATTATCGTACCAGCAGCAGTGGCTGACAAAATCATCGTCGGCAAGGACTTTGATCTCCGTTCCGGTGATATTGCTTAATATCAGAGAATCGTGCCGTTTTCCTGCCTGATACCATCTGTGAATGAATATAAAACTTCTGCCGTCGGGACTGATCATAATATGGTTAATTAAATGCTCTGCATCCTTCATATTATCTTTGAAGTGAAGATCAATAACCATTTCAAGCGAGATTATTAGTCGTGATGTGTTCCTTTTAAGATCAACGAAGAATACCCCGTCATTTTTTAATTCATTCAGTTCGGGCTTATTTTTGATGTTCTTGTAACCGTAGTCTTTATCGGTCGAGTTCAACCTTAAAAAATTAAGACTCAGCGCGAACTCATATTTATAACAGTCATAAATCGGAAAATCTATTGATATTGATGCTTTATTTTCCATATCGTAGATCTTTGATATAAATTTTGATCCGTTAAAATCATTAAAGATGAATTTTGAATCTGTAAGCCACTGAAGTTTTGATCCCTGCTGCCAGTTGTATGAAGATGTTTCAGCTATTTTTTCATAGCTGTTATTTCTTTTATCGAACAGCATGATATTTAATTTTTCTGCAGGATATGGGGGATTGTGAGTGCAGATCCCTTCAGTTTCATGGAAAATTAAAAATTCACCGGATGAATTCACTGGAGATTTATCGTAATACCCGAAGAACGATTCATTCTTATCGTCTGACAGGATCGGAAACATCATATATTCAGATCTGAATTGATAGCCTTTTCTGTTGATATAATAATTAACAGAGGTATATAGTTTTTTGATATTCTTTTTCACCTCCGGTAAGCCTGACAGGATCGAAGCTATGCTTTTTTCAAAAGGATTGTAAGAACTCATTATTACCGCATCCTGAATAGAATTCTGGGGCTGATTAGCGCAATCAAAGAAATAATCAAAAATTTAATTCTGAAATTTGTTAAAAATGCCTTAAAATAGAATTTAGAGCCTGAAATCTTCTGGTAATTCAGCAGGCATTTATGCGCGAGCATTGAGTATTCCCATTCTTTATTGGCTTTTATTTCTTCTGCAGATAAATTACTGTACTCGTTTTCATACTTCTTTCTGATCGTATTCAAAGCTATTATATTGTTATTGATATTTTTGGAAATGCTTTTCACGGCTGTTTTATAATAGTAGACCGTCAGCGGAAGATCTATAAATCCCGGCTTGAATACTTTAGAATACCTCAGCCATAATTCATAATCTTCAAGAGCTTTCAGGTTCTCGTCGAAAAGTCCGGCTCCGGTTACAAGCGATCTGTTAATGATTATCATCGAAGTACCGCCGATAATATTCTTTACGAGCATAGCTGAAAAATAATCGGACGGGATATACCTTTTTGGAATATATTCAGTATTCTCGTTCAGCATTCTTATTCTGGAGCTGTGATAGATGAAATCGGTATCGGGCTCAGATTTTATTTTTTCCGAGACTTTTTCAAGTTTTTCAGGCACCCATTCATCATCGTCATCAAGAAACGCGATCCAGTCATACTTCGAGTTCATTATACCTGTGTTCCTTGATCCCGCGGGTCCCTTATTTTCTGGATTTCTGATTATTTTAAGACTGAATTTGTAATCCGAAGCTGAAATATGATCCGATACGGCAGAAGGGGAATTATCGTCAATAACTACAGCCTCGAAATTCTGACAGGTCTGCTTTGAAAGCGAGTCAAGGCAGTTCTTTAAACCTTCAATCCTGTTATAAGTGGGTATGATCACCGAAAAAAATATGTTCTTATTCTGCATCGGTAGTCCCGAAAAGTGAATTCATCTGATCCCGCCATCTGTTTTTTGAAAATTTATCATGATATACTTTTAATCCATGCGAGCTGAATTTATTCCATATTATTTCGTCGAACATCACTTTTTCCAGAAGTTCCGCGATCTTGTCGACAGGATCTCTCAGGCTGAATATAAATCCGTTCTCTCCGTCAGTTACTGATTCTTTCAAGCCGCCCTGATCCGAGACAATGCAGGGAAGCCCGAGGCACATAGCCTCGAGAACCGCCATACCCTGGCTTTCCAGTATGCTGGGCTGAAAATAAACCGATGCGGAAGTATATTCCGGGATCAGGTCGTCAAGATCTCCGGTGAATATTATATTTTCAGTTTCAAACTTTTTATAATGTTCGTAAAGACGGCCTTCGCCGATCCATTTAAATATGATCTTCTTATCGGGATTTCTTCTTAAAAGCGCTTCCGCTGTTTTCAGCCAAAGATCGGGATTTTTATATGGAACAAGATGACCTACCGTAAGGACGGTATAATTCTCTTTTTTATATAAACATTTTTCTTTAGCAATACCGTCGTATTTTGAGAAATTAGGTACAGAAACTGCGGTGTCTTTTCCATTAAACCAGAATTCATTGATCCTCGATTTTGAGAATGAAGATACTGTAATTATTTTTATTTTCTCAGTTATTAGCAGATTCTTCATAAATGTTGAAATACAGGGACACAGTTTCCTCAAAGGGTAGCTGTGAACAATGAAAGTTTTTTTTCCCGGCAAAAGCAGGAATATGAAATCCCAGACAAGATTCCATTCCGAAAAAACTATATGATCCGGAGAATATTTTATCTTATAAAAAAGATAAACGAAATATTTTTTAAAATTCAGAAGGATCCTGTAGAAAGAGTTCAGTTTTAAAGCGGTGAAGAAGTTTTCTATAGCTGAGTATTCATATATTACCGAGTATTTAAAGCCTGTACTATCGAAGAGGTCTTTAAGTTCTTTATCGAAATAAGTTTTTGAAATAACGAACCGCGCATCAGCACCTGAGGATCTGAAATAATCAATAAGGAAAGTCATGTACTGTCTAGTACCGCCTGAGTTGTAGATCTTAGGTATTATTAGATATTCTATTTTCATTTTTTCAGTTTGTGAATCAATTCAGCTTTGTAATACCTCATCCAGTTGGGAATAATGAGTTTTAACATAATAAATACGCAGTGTTTAAAGCTCATTTTCGAAAAGTTCTTCATATAAAGGTCCAGAGCTTTCAATTTAGCGTGGTTGTCGATGCAGATGTTGATTTTTTTATAATTATAGATCTTACCGTAGTTCCTTATCTGAAAAGTCACTCCCGCCGGATTTAACCTGTAGTACAGGAGCACTTCGTTCAGATAGAAGAATTTTACGCCGAGAGCAATAAATTTTTCCCACAATTCTCTGTCCTCCTGACCGTAACCTTTATGTTCGGTATAATAACCGGCTTCTGAGAAAAAATGCTTTTTCGCCATTATCGTAGGGTGAGGGATGTAGCTATTAATTTTCATTCTTTCAAGGATTTTACTAACGCTTGCCGGTCTCCACGACTCGCAGATCTCATTCCCGGACTCATCGATCAGCATCGTTCCGGTAAATACAAAATCAATCTCAGGATTATTTTTGAAAATATTTACCTGCTTCTCAAATCTATCTGGAAAGCTGATGTCATCGGAATCCATTCTAGCGATCAGATCTCCTTTAGCTATCTTTAGCATATTGTTAAGACTTTTTGTAAGCTTAAGATTCTCTTTGTTCTCGATTAGAACGATCCTCTTATCTTTTTCGGCGTATTCTCTTAGTATATTTAACGAATTGTCTTTAGAACAGTCGTCAGTTATGATAAATTCAAAATCAGTAAAAGTCTGATTCAGTATACTTTCAATAGCTTTGTAAACATATTTTTCATCGTTGTAAACAGACATTATAACGCTAATTAATGGCATTGACACTTCCTTCTTTTCTTAAGACGAATTTTTCGGAAACAAGGATTATTCCGAATATCGTCAGCCATGACCATGTATACCGCAGTTCCCATCTGGTAATACCCATCAGACTCAGATATAAAAGAATAATAAAAAGAGAAAAATTCTTTATACTCATATTGTCACGATATCTATTGTATAGAAATGTGTTAACCGAACCGAGAATATAAGAAAATATAAAAACCCCGTAAAGACCGGCGTCGCGGGTAAACTCGTACAGCATTGTAAAATGAGAGTTATGTCCGATGGCTTTTCCGCCCAGGCTTCTGAAAACCTTAGTTATCTCGTGAAAACTGTCGTTGATGAATCCGTATGAAGGGTTTATACGTTTAACAGCCGGTTTGACTATTTCTTCCAGTCCTGCGAATAAACCTCTGATATAAGAATAATCCCAGTCGTAGGAATATTTGAAATTATCGATGAAAAGCTCGTATGCGGTGAAAGGTCCGGTTAAATACCAGATGAAATAATCTCTTAGCACAATAAAAGCCTTTATATCCCATGTATTTTTTCTGAACAGACTTATCCATCCTATAAATATTAAGGGAACAAAGGAGAGCATCAAGTATCTTACTTTAAATGCGAATTTTCTTTCACTGATCGATAAAACAAAAGCGATAACAAAACACATCACCGCTATAAACACAGGAGCTCTCCCGAGAGTCACAGCTGAATACAATATAAGATTAAATAGCGAAATTGCGAGAATATACTTGGGAAATCTGTAAAGGAACATTCCTGCAGAAGAAATAATAGCGCTCACATATAAAGCAGGTTCTACAACATATGTTATGACAATTTTAAAATGTCCGAAAATGCTGAATTCTGTAAAGATCATGTTCCTGTAAACTCCCGGGTCCATAGATTTGAGCATTGATGCTGATTTAATTAAATAATATAAAAGGATCAGAGTGCACATAAACTGGAACGCAAAGAACAGCTTAAGTTTTTTATGTATAAAAATGTGAGGATTTTGTTTTAAGGTCATTTTCCCGGATCGCGGAAACGGTTTAAGAAAAGTTATTCCGCCGATCGAGAACATTGCAACTGAGCTTAACATAAGCGTGTAAGTGTAATCGGAAGGCAGCCTCATTCCTATAAGCTGAAAAGTTGACAGAAAAATAAAGCCGCACCACCATACAACATAAATTGATACCGGATTTATAAATCTTTCAGATTTTATCCATGCGGTCAGGACTGAGACGATCACTATCGAGAACAGTATGTAGTAAAAACAGTCAGCCATCTGTCTAGTTTTCTTTCATATATCTGATTATTTTTTTTGCAGGCGGTATAAGGGATACTGAAAGCATTGACACCACAAGCCCTATCATAGCAGATATTATCACAATAAAAGACCTTTTCGGGAACACTCTTTTAGCCGGAATGACCGGCTTTGATGTTATTGTAAATACATTGGTGGAAAGATTGAATTTCCTTTCGATCTTTTCAGACAGCTTTTTTTCAAGTACCTGGGTGATCCTGGGGTCGCTGGATTTATCTATAAGATCTTTAAAGAAAGCTATATCCTCTTCCAGATTGCTTATGTTGTGATGCCTTATATATGATCTGAGATTTTCAAGAAGGTCGTTCATGAAAAGGAAAGCGATATGCTTGTCTCTCATTCTGACAGAGATGTTTATTATGTTATGATCCGAGTCGACACTGAAGTTTACGGCTTTTCTTAAGATTTTCAGCCCCGTATATCTTTTCATTGCCCTGTTTTCTTCAGGATCAGTTATCTTTTCGTCAATTTTTTTAAGGTTGTCTTTAAATATTTTTTCCTCACCGGAGTATTTATCCAGCAGGATCTCCAGGAATGTATCGGATTTTAAAGTGATCATTACGTCATTTATAACCGGATATGTGGTGTATCCGCCGATACCGAATCCCATGATAGGCGGTTTGTCATTCAGAGTTGTTTCCTCGTTAGCGTCGGCCGGTTTTATTACGGCACTAACTTCGTATTCATGGTCTACAGCCAGAGAATATATGACGCTGGAAATTATGAACAGACCCATAATACCAACAAAGAACTTTCTGTTGATCCAGAGATTTTTCAAGAGGTAGTAGATATTGAATTCCTCGAGCATATTCTGATTATTTTCCATACGCACCTCCTGCGGCTTATGTTTTTCTTAGGTATAGTTTTAACGCGCCAAACAGCGAACCGATCTCATTTTTATTTATTCGGAAGAACATTATGGGATTGATCTTTTCCCTGAAATAAAAGACCCCTATGTATATAGCACCGTAAAGGAAATGAGATATTGCTGAGGCTGTTGCGGCACCCTTTACGCCAAACCTCGGGATCATGAAAAAGTTCAGGACTATGCTAAAAACAAGTACGGTTAAATTGATCAGGAAGATCACTTTCGGGTTGCCGCTTATGATAAAATAATGAATGCCAAGTGTTCCGAAAACCGTGAAGATCACGCCTGTTACAAGTATTCTTACCGCGGCCACAGAGCCATCATATTTCGGGCCGTAAAGATAGTCGCCCGGTATCAGGCCCGACGCGAAAAATACAGCAACTGAGATCAAGAGAACCGCGTAAAAAGTAAATTTAACCGTTTTTTCAGTTATTTTTTTGTATTCAGGGTCTTCGTAACTGATGTTGTATAACCTCGCGCGGAACGGGTTCACAAAACTCGTCGGGATTATGAGCATAAGCTCTGAAATTGTAACACCGATAGCGTATATGCCCAGATCCGCATTGGAGAGAAAATGTTTTATCATCCACTGGTCTATCCTGAAACTGAAAAATAAAAAGAGAACAGCAAAATAAACCACTATGCCGTAGCTGAACTGCTCCTTTAACAGTTTAAAATTGAAAGCAAAACGCAGGCTGATCCCCATCTTCAGGCTAAGTAAGATATATATCATCACAGGATTCAAAGCAAAAACTATAAGATAGGATGTGGTATTAAGCATGCCTAATATCCATAAAATGAAATATACGGCGTTTACGATTATGCTTGAAAATAGGATCCTGTTGTTAAGCTGAATAATCTTTTCGGAGCTTATATATGTAGCTGTCATGAGATCGTTTATCAGAGTAAAAAGAACAACGCTGACAAGTACGAACATGACCATAATAAATTCATATTCCGGAAAGATCATGCCTGAAGATTTCAGTACCAGAACAGCCGTGAATATGATTATAAAAATAAAAATAAGAAAAAAGAAGTTAGTGTTATAAACCTCAGCTGTGTTGTATCCGGTCTTTCTCTGAAAATATGCGGTCGCATCAGTAATGCCGATATGACCGAATTGAGCTATAGCGGTCATAGTCAGGATCAGATATTTAGCGTAACCGTATCCTGACGGCCCTAACGACCTGGCGATCAGAATGCTTGCAAGAAAAGTTATGGATATCTTAATAATCTTCGTCAGAAAATCATTCGATATGTTTTTTTTATAGCTTATTTTTTATTCCCGGTTTTCTTCTTTTTTATCATCCTGATCACCGCCGGAGGTACAAAATCCTTTATATCCGCGTCGAAATCGGCGATACCTTTTATCAGCGAGGAATTGAGATACGAATATTCGTTCTTGGGCATCAAAAACACTGTCTCAATATTCTCGTCAAGCTTTCTGTTCATCAGCGCCATCTGAAGTTCATATTCGAAATCGGCGAAAGCTCTGACACCTCTTACTAAAATATTTACATTATGTTTCCGGGCATATTCGACTGTAAGTTCCGAGTTGGAATCCACCGTAACGTTCTTGAGATGTTTTATAGAATCCTTTATCATCTTTATCCTTTCATCAACATTGAAAAGAGGTTTTTTCGCCGTATTCTCTCCAACAAGCACGATCAGCCTTGCGAAGAGTTTTGAAGCTCTTTCGATCAGGTCGAGATGTCCGTTCGTAAGAGGGTCGAATGTACCCGGATATATGGCTGTCTTCATCTTTCTCCTCAAGTTATTTATGCTTGAATTATAATCCTTTTTGCAGAAAACGGCAAAATAAATTTATAAGAAAATAAATTGACTAAACGGCAAATGATTTTTATTTTCCACGCGATTATTTTTAATGAAAGGAGAGGGTCGTTTATGAAGTACACATTCAAGGGGGGATACCATCCGCCGGACGGCAAGAGTTTTTCCGAACACATGCCGATCGAGAAGATGCCCGCCCCTAAGATCGCCGCGGTTCACCTTCACCAGCACATCGGAGCGCCTTCAAAGGCGATAGTCTCTGTAGGCGACGAGGTAAAGATCGGGCAGCCGCTGTCTGAACCCGGAGGGTTCGTTTCGGTACCTGTCCACGCCCCTGTATCCGGCAAGGTGAAAGCGATCGCTAAGATCACAGACGCCGCCGGGAACAAATCGGACGCGGTCGTTATTGAAAATGACGGGAAAGAGGAGATGTTCGAAGGTGTGGGAGTTAAATCTGACTATTCGAACCTTACAGCCGACGAGATAAGGAAAAAGATCGCGGCCGCAGGTATTGCCGGAATGGGCGGAGCAAGGTTCCCCGCGCATGTTAAACTTTCGCCCCCAACCGGGAAAAAGATAGATTTCGTTATTCTAAACGGCGTGGAATGTGAACCGTATCTTACAGCGGATGACCGCCTGATGCAGGAGAGCCCTGACACGATCATCGAAGGCCTGAAGATCATGATGAAGGTCGTGAGCGCTCCGGAGGGTATTATCGGAATTGAGAAGAACAAGCCTGATTCCATCAGGATCATGAAAGAAAAGACATCGTCTGAAAAGAATATAAAAGTGATCGAGCTTGAGGTAAAATACCCTCAGGGCGGTGAAAGGCAGCTTATCTACGCGGCAACGGGGAGAGAAGTACCATGCGCCTCAGGGGGCGGCCTGCCGATGGATGCCGGTGTTGTGGTTTCCAATGTGGGGACAGCGAACGCCGTTTTTGAAGCTCTAGCTCTGAATAAGCCGTATTACGAAAGAGTGGTATCGGTCACGGGCGAATCAATAAAGAACCCGAAAAATGTTCTCGCGAGGATCGGAACGCCGACGACAGAGCTTATTGAATATGCCGGCGGAGTTAAAGAGAACATATACAAGATAATCAACGGCGGGCCGATGATGGGTGCGGCGATGTACGCGCTAGACGCTCCGGTCCACAAGGGCACTTCAGGTATTCTGTGTTTAAGCAGAGAGAACGCCGCTGTCTATGAGGAAAAGCCGTGCATCTCCTGCGGCAAATGCGTGAGCGTTTGTCCCATAAGGCTGCTTCCTACGGATATGCAGCTTCATGTTCAGCACGGAAAGTTCGAAGAAGCTGAAAAACTGGGGATAATGGACTGTATGGTATGCGGTACATGCGCTTATGTATGCCCGGCCAAAAGAAACCTTGTCCACTACTTCCTGATCGGCAGGGCGAAAATAGCGGAAATGAAACGGAAGAAATAATTTAATTAAGGTAAACAGATGGATAAAATGCTAATCGTATCGGCAAATCCGCACATAAGGGACAAGAGCTCTGTGGCGAAGATAATGCACACGGTCAACCTGACCCTGCTGCCCGCAGTCTTCGCGGCATGGTGGTTCTTTGGTTTAAAAGCGATCGTTCTGATCCTTGTTGCCGTAGTATCCTGCGTGATAACGGAAGCCGCCATACAGAAATTCAGGAACAAGCCTGTCACGGTGTATGACGGAAGCGCTATTCTGACAGGGATACTTCTGGGGCTGAATGTTCCGGCCAACCTTCCCTGGTGGATACTCGCGCTAGGCTCATTTTTCGCCATCGCGATAGCCAAGCAGGCTTTCGGCGGCCTCGGTTTCAATATCTTCAACCCGGCTCTTATCGGAAGGGCCTTCATGGTCGCCTCATGGCCGGTTCAGATGACTTCCAACGCCTACTGGACTGTACCCGGTTCACATAGCTCCGAAACCGGAATTCAGTCAATGGACGCCGTATCTTCGGCCACCCCGCTCAACCTGGTGAAGACAGCGCTAAAGGACGGAAGCACGAAAGAAACTGTCGAAATCCTTGCGGAAAAGGGCGTGGGTTACTGGGACCTTTTTGTCGGCAATGTGTCGGGATGTATAGGTGAGACATCTTTCCTCGCACTGCTTATTGGCGTCATAATCCTGATAATCCTCGGTTATGTAAACTGGAGAGTCCCGTTCTTCTATGTCGGCACAGTGTTCATTCTGACCTGGATAATGGGCTACGATCCGCTGTTCCACATACTTGCGGGCGGCCTCGCTTTAGGTGCTTTCTATATGGCAACAGATATGGTCACATCGCCGATATCAGATAAAGGTAATATAATTTTCGCGGTAGGCCTGGGGCTTTTCACAGTGGCTATCAGGATCTGGGGCGGTTATCCTGAAGGAGTTTCGTATTCTATCCTTCTGATGAACTGCGCGGTGCCGCTTATCAATAAAATGACTGTCCCGGAGAGATTCGGGTACACAAAACCTAAGAAAGCTTAAAGGAGGCGCGAAATGGGTAATATTTTCAAACTGTCCGCGATCCTCTTTCTTGTGGGCGGCATAGCCGCGGGAACGCTGGCTTTCTATAACTCTTTCACAAAACCCGAGATAGAGAAGCTCAAAGCCGCGACCGAGGCTGAGGCGAGGCAGTATGTCCTGAGAGGCATGTTCCCTGAGGGATCACTGAAAGACCTCATATATGAAGAAGACGAGATCGAGATATCCGGAAGGAAAGAAAAATTCTGGAAGGTAATCGAGAAAGAGGGCGATCAGTACTACAAAGCGTTCGTGTTCCTCTCAAAAGGCCAGGGATTTTCGGGTGTTGTCGAGACAATGGTAGGGACAGACGCAGGTTTCAGGATCAACGCGATAAAAGTATTAAAGCACACAGAAACGCCCGGTTTGGGCGCGGAATCGCAGGCAATAAAATACGGCGAGAACGAGCCGTTCTTCGAAACATGGTTCAAGAAGAAAAACTCACTGGCCGTGGTCGTGGAAAAAGATGACGCCGCTTCGGCAGACAGGGTTCAGTCGCTGACCGGCGCCACAATAACTACAAGAGCGATCTGCAAGAGCATAAACGCATACGCGGCGGCGGTAAAGAAACAGATGGACGACAGGCCTCCTGTAATATATGTCAATCCGGAGGATGTCATCTCTGTAGAGGAGATATTGAAAAAACATAAGGAAGAGGAAGAAGCCAAATCCGCGGAAGGAGGGCATAAATGAGCACAATGAAAAATCTGACAAAAGGTTTCTTTAAGGAGAACCCGGTACTCGTTCTTGCTCTGGGACTCTGTCCGTCCCTCGCCGTGACGACTTCTATCGAGAACGGATTAGGCATGGGGCTGGCAGCCACGGCGGTCCTTGTCGGGTCCAGCACGATAATCTCGCTGCTTAAGAAATACATTCCCGGCAGTGTGCGTATCCCGATATTCATCGTGATCATAGCCACTTTCGTTACAATGATCGATCTTACACTCCAGGCTTTTATCCCCGCTCTGAGCAGATCGCTGGGGCTGTTCATACCTTTAATCGTTGTGAACTGCATAATACTGGGGAGAGCCGAGGCTTATGCCTCCAAGAACTCTGTGTTCGATTCGATAATTGACGCCGTGGGTATGGGTATCGGATTCACTATAGCCCTGCTTCTGATAAGCGCCGTGAGGGAATTCGCGGGAACTGGATCCCTTCTGGGATATCCGCTGTTCCAGCTCATGGGCATCGGCGGATTCCAGGGATCAATCATGATGATACTCCCCCCCGGAGGATTCCTCACAATGGGTCTTATCCTCGCTTTTATGCAGTGGAACAGACTTAGAAAAAAAGCTAAAGAAGGAGGCAGATAATGGATTTCTCTCATCTTGTGGTTATCGCAGTATCCTCCATTTTCATCAATAACTTCGTGCTGGGCAGGTTTCTGGGTATATGTCCGTTCGTAGGTGTTTCAAAGAAACTGGACAGCGCTTTGGGAATGGGTATGGCGGTGATCTTCGTGATGACCCTTGCCTCGATAGCTACATACATCGTTCAGAAAATGGTGCTTGAACCATTCGGCATTGAATATCTTCAGACTATCGCGTTCATCCTGGTGATAGCTTCCCTGGTCCAGTTCATAGAAATGTTCATGAAGAAGAATATGCCTTCGCTTTATTCCGCGCTGGGTATCTTTCTGCCTCTTATAACGACCAACTGCGCCGTTCTCGGTGTGGCTATCCTGAATATAGACGCGTCATGGGCGGACGGGACAAAATACAATTTCATTGAAAGTACATGGAACGGATTTACGGCGGGGATAGGGTTCACCCTGGCGCTCGTTCTTATGGCCGGGATCAGGGAAAGGCTTGAGCTGGCTGATATTCCTGAAAGCATGAAGGGATTGCCGATAGCTTTCGTTACTTCTGCTCTGATCGCTATGGCTTTCCTGGGATTCTCAGGCATGTCAATAATGTAAAACTACCGGGGATTAAAAAAAATGGAAATGACTCAGATATTAACGGCTTTTCTCTCAATTGGTCTTATCGGCGCGCTGCTCGGAGCTGTCCTGGCATACGCGTCAAAGGTTTTTTATGTGGCTGTGGACCCGAAAGTCGAAAAGATCAGCGGGATACTTCCGCAGGCCAACTGCGGAGCGTGCGGTTATCCCGGATGTTCCGGGTACGCAGACGCGATCGTATCAAAGGGCGCGCCTATAAACCTCTGTTCGCCGGGCGGCGCGGCAGTGCTTGACGCCGTGGCCGCGATAATGGGAATGACGGCGACGGCTTCCGCTCCAATGGTCGCTTACTGCGCCTGCAACGGCACAAAAGAGAACGCGAAGAACAGGTTCGAGTATTACGGCCCGGCGGTCTGTTCGAGCGCCGTCTTTGTTTCGGGCGGGCACAAAGCCTGTGATTACGGGTGTCTCGGATTCGGGGAGTGCGTTGAGGCGTGTCCTTTTGACGCCATGGGAATGGGTGATAACGGCCTTCCGTATGTAATTGACGAAAAATGCGTCGGGTGCGGAGCGTGCGTGAGAGCTTGTCCGAAAGGCATCATGAAACTGATGCCCAAAGGTGCTTCGGTTTATCTTGCGTGCAGCTCAAAAGCGAAAGGAAAGGAAGTGACGGACGCCTGCTCGGTAGGATGTATAGGCTGCAAGATATGTTCTCTGCCTAAAACTACTCCCTCAGGCGCGATAAAGATGGACGGCGACCTTCCCGTGATGAATTATGATATAGAGGATACATTTACAGGCGCGAAGTTCAAATGCCCGAAAGGATGTTTTACAGACAAGTCCGATAGGAATAAAACAGATGAACAGATAAAAGCTGAAAAAGAGGTTTTTAAGGCTGAGGAGGCGAAAGCGGCCGAGGCGGCAAAAAAAGCGGCGCTCGAAAAAGCGGAGGCGGCTAAAGCGGCTCAGTAATATGAGGTAATGAAAAAGGCGGTTTTTCCGCCTTTTTTATTTAACAAGGTTTTTCAGGTGTTCAACATAAACCGCCGCTCCGCCCTGGACATATCCCGTCCGGGCTATTTCTTCACCCTTACCGTTTAACAGAATGACGGTAGGAAAACCCCTGACACCGTATTTTCTGAGCACGCCTTCGTTATACCTCTTTACATCATCGGGGAGGACCTTCTTTTTCGGAAAATCGATCTCCACCAGAACCAGAGCGGATGAAGAATATTCCGCGAAGGCAGGCATCGTGAAGACCTCGTCTCTTAGCCTGAAGCACCAGCTGCACCAGTCCGAGCCTGTAAAATTAACAAGTACGGACCTGTTCTCTTTTCCGGCCGTCTCTACAGCCTGTTCGATGTTGCTTATCCATGAGATCTCAGGAATCCTGATTTTTTCCGGCCTTTCTTTTGCGCCGTCTTCTTTTTTTCCGCATCCCGCGAGTATGAACAGGACAGCCGCCAGCAGCATGATCTTTTTCATTTCACAACCTCTAATTTAATTTACATTTTTTTAATTCAGCGTTGAAAGATGCTCCATTCACCGATCCCGCAATTTTTATGATCCCGAGGTCTGTGTAATAGAGATACAGGTCGTAATACGGTTTACCGGACATAAAAGCCGTCTGATATTTTACATTACGCGTCTTTATGCAGTTAAGAGTCGAGTCAGTTATGATCCTGACTGAGTTCCCGGAAAAGACCGGAAGTTCAGCTATATGGAATTCTTCTGCGGAGACAGCGGAAACGAAACCCTCTTCATCTGAAAAAAGGATGCCGGCGTAAGGGTTAAAATGATCAGCTGTCGCTGCCGGAGATGATAACATTTCGGTATTCCCGAACGGGAAATGGGATTCCGACCTGTCCCTTTTTTCATTTCCGAAGTGTAAAAGCCGGTCGCTTTCATACTCAAGCAGTCTGACCCACACAGTGTCTCCTGTGAGCTGTTCCGGAGTAAGCGCAATGTCTTTATACTGATAAAGTGATTTAACAGTGACCCCGTCAATGTTGTAGGGGTAAAAGTCAAAAACCTCCGCCGAATCCGAAAAATTACCATATCCTCCGCTTACTGAATATATCCACCTGTTTCCTGTTTTTAACGGGAGTTTACCGACATAAATATCGTCGAATTCTCCGTCTGAACCGGGTACGCACGATACCGCAGTCAAAAGCGCGGCGAAAAGTGCGGTAAATCTAAATATCTTCATCGTTTTCCGGTAAACGGGTTATCTCGTCAATAAGCACTTCCATGACATCAGCTTCAGGTATTTTGCGGATAATTCTGCCTTTTCTGAAAAGAAGGAATTCTCCTATTCCTCCCGCGATCCCCAGGTCAGCCTCTCTGGCCTCTCCGGGTCCGTTCACCGCGCACCCCATGACCGCCAGATCTATACGCCTGTCGAATTTTATCTTATCGAGTTCCGCTTCAAGGCTGTTGACCAGCTTTTCAAGGTTAACTTTTGTCCTTCCGCAAGTCGGACAGGAAATTAAATTAACTCCGTTTATTTTGTGCCCGAGAGACCTCAGTATTATTCTGGCGGCTTTAACTTCCGCTGTCACATCACCCGTCAGCGACACTCTGATTGTATCACCTATGCCCTCGTATAAAAGTATGCCCAGCCCTACAGACGATTTTATTGAACCGGAAAAAATATTACCTGCCTCAGTTACGCCCAGATGAAGGGGGTAATCATAAATTGAGCTGATCTTTTTGTATGATTCGATCATAAGAGGCACATCGGAGGACTTAAGGGATAGAACGAGGTCTGTGAAATTCTCATCTTCGCAGTAGCTGACATATCTCTGCATGCTCTCCACCATGCCGTCAGCGGTCACCCTGTCATATTTTTTTAAAATATCTTTTTCCAGTGAACCCGAGTTGACACCGATCCTGACGGGTATGCGGGCTTTCCTGCAGGCTTTTAAGACTTCAACGGTCTTTTCCTTCCCGCCGATGTTGCCGGGATTTATCCTTATTTTGTCTATTCCGTTCTCAACAGCCAGCAGGGCAAGCTCATGATCGAAGTGGATATCTCCGATCAGAGGTATGTGAATGTGTTTTTTGATCTCAGATACTGCTTCTGCGGACTTTTTGTCCGGTATGGTTACCCTCACTATGTCGCATCCGGCGTTCTCAAGGCTGAGGATCTGCTTAACTGTCGGCTCTGTGTCTTCGGTTAAGGTATTTGTCATCGACTGAACCGCGACAGGCTTTCCTCCTCCGATCGTTACCCCGCCTATCCTGACCTCTCTCGTGATCTTTCTTTTCATCATTCAAGTCCGTATGTGTTAAACAGATATTCTCCAATTCTTTCGGATCTTTTTATCCTGTCCGCGCCGGAATGGGTCGCCCTGATGAACGAGCTTGCGTTTTTCTGGTATTCAAGATCATGAAGAACCTTTACATCGTTCAGCTCTAGTGCTACCGAATTGCTCTTTCCCAGCTTAGCCTCTATAACATTCTCAGCTCTCAGGTTTATAGCCTGTCCGGGCATCAGAATAGTTTCTTTAACTTTCAGCGTGTCCGTAAAATAGCATATATAGCAGGAATCGCGGGCCGATATTTTTAAAATGAACGGTTCAGGTTTGTCGTCGTCGAGCATGATAGAGTCTTTAACATTAATGCTTATCCTGTCGTCCGGATCGCCCTCTATTGTGATTATTTTGACCATGGACTCGCTTCTTTCGCTTTTTTCACCCGCGTTCATCATGACATAAATGTGCCTCGTGAAAAGAAAAATGAAGAAAAGAAGCGCAAGTACAAGCATGAACGCCCGTCGAACATACAGGAATAGAAGCAGTTTTTTGAACCGTTTCTGAATTATATGTTCCGAAGTATGACCGTTGTTCTTTTCAGACAAAAGCTCCACTATCGCGTCGCTTTTTTCGGGATCCTTCTCTTCTTCCGGGAGGTCGGTCTTTAAAAATCCGGCGTATTTTTTTAAAAAAAGGCTGTAGTAAGAGTCAGGGATCTCTGTACCGGATGAATTCTCGAGCGCGTTGATGTAATCCTCTCTGATCCTGGTCATCCTCGACACCTGAGAAACGGAAAGTCCGAGCTCCTCTCTTTTATTCTTCAGGATATTTCCGGTCTCTTCTTTCAACTTTTCCCCGTTGATTGTGTATATATGCGGGAATATAAGCAGATGAAAGTGTTTTGTCAAAAACAAGAGGGGGAAATGAACTAAAATTCACATTACATGTATAAGCAGTATTTTTACAGAAAACTGTAAGAAAAATGACATAGTAAGAACTTGACAATCGTATGAAAAAATCATATTTTATGCGACTTGAATTCAGAATTGAAAAATGAATGAGATTTGTGCTTGATGTTAATAAAAAATGCTTACTTTAAAACAATAATTGCCCACAGATGTTATATAGTTGTTTTGGCGTCTGCAATTATATGTCTTATATTGAAATCCTGCAGTGCCGCAGAAGACCCGTCTAAAGTTCTTTTTGGCAAATGGACCGGGGTATTCATGGGAAAACCGGTCGAATTAATCATATATGAAAATGACCGCTCCTGCCGTCTTGAATACTATGACCTTGAAAGTGGTGATTTCAAAGTAATAACAGGGAAATTTGTTATTGATAATACAAAGAAACCGCTGCCGCTTACTATTGAAGATATTCCTCAGCTGAACAGCAAATTACATTCGATTTTTGAGATTATAAATGAGGACTCGATAAGAATCGCTGAGTTTTCAACAGCATGGAGATTAAGACCTGTCTCCTTTGAAAGTGGCAAAACAATCAATTTAAAACGTTCGTCTGACAACAATTTTTAAGAAAAGGAGAAAAAAGTGATACAGAACTTTGAAGAATTTCTTGCAACAACATCACCGAATATTTCAGTATTGGGTTTCGTGCTGAATATGTTTATTGCGGCTGTGCTTTCTGTTATCCTTAAACGAGTTTATCAGAAATACGGGGATTCTCTTTCAAATAGGGCACAATTCGGGAAAAATTTTATGCTGATCACAATGACCACTATGCTGATCATCACGATAGTAAAATCATCTTTGGCTTTATCCCTGGGTCTTGTTGGTGCGTTATCAATTATAAGATTCAGAGCCGCGATAAAAGAACCGGAAGAACTTGCCTACCTTTTCCTTGCCATTTCGTTAGGATTGGGATTAGGAGCAAACCAGACTGGTATTACTATTGTCGCTTTTGTGATAATAATTGTCCTGATAATTATTGCTAGGAAGAGGTCAGCTATTTACGATAAAAAACAAAACCTGATTTTGTCTGTTCAGAGTTCAGGGGACAAAAAGCTGAATATGAAGAATATTGTAGATATACTCAGTTCTCACTGCACAAATGTTGATATGAAAAGATTTGATGAAACAAAAGAAACCATAGAAGTGATGTTCATAATTGAAACTACTGATTTCGATAGGCTGAACAATGCCAAAAACGAGCTTCAGGAATTGGATGCAAATATGAAAGTTTCTTTCCTGGACAACAGAGGAATGGTATAAGTATGAAAATTACTGATAACGAAGAAAATACTGAGGTCAATAAAAGCAGCCTGGTCAGACATGTAAAAA
Source organism: uncultured Bacteroidia bacterium (assembly GCA_964648295.1). Classification (GTDB taxonomy): domain Bacteria; phylum UBA4055; class UBA4055; order UBA4055; family UBA4055; genus UBA4055. The sequence goes on from CAZYNH010000013.1 coordinate 18,062, forward strand.
AATTAACAGCTAGAAGGATCTCTTTATTACTGGTTGTTTCTTTTTTTCTGTTTTCTTTCGGTGCGTTATCATTTTTTTATGGCGCTTATATGTATTATACAGGCCGATATTACCATATAAGAATGTTGGGTTACAGGATCATACAGGGCGATTTTTCCTTCGTAATCAATATGATAAAAAGTTCTTCATACACTGAAATCGACAGGTTTGATTTCGATATTAAATTTAAGGATATGGAGAAACTGAGGTATTTACGGGAACAGGCGGTTAAAGCGGACTATCTGACCAATGAGCTACAACAAGAAATCCCGGCAGAGATAAATTATAACGGCACGAAATACAAAGTTACGATTAGTCTTACGGGTCAGATAAATGAGCATTTCAGACATCCTGAAAAGTGGTCTGTTGCTGTTAAAGTGAAAGGTGATAAAACAATCTACGGGATGAAGGAATTCGCACTTCTCGTTCCTATGGCACGTGGCTACATGACAGACTGGATTGCGCATAAAATGCTTGAAAAGAGAAATTCAATCGGTATAAGATGCGATTTTATAGATGTTAACATCAACGGAAAGAGCCATGGAATATATTATCTTGAGGAAAGGTACAACAAACATCTTTTAGAGAGCAACCGTTTCAGGGAAGGTATTATATTCAAAGTCGTCGATAATGAATTGAAGGTGTATAATGAGAAAAAGATCAGAAAAGACCCTTCTTATGAGAAAATTCTAGACCATTTGTATCTGTTGTGGAATAGGTTCTTAAACGGTGATATAGAATCATCACAGATATTTGATCTTAATAAACTAGCTGCAACAGCCGCAGTATCAGACCTTATGAATCAAAAGCATCCTTTGTATTTTTCAAATATCAGGTTTTATTTTAATCCGATAACATTCTTGATTGAACCAATAGCACGGGAGTGGGGTGTGCTTACCAAAGAGTCAAGAATGCCGTTTGAATCGCTTTTACCTGAGGATCCTTATTCCCCGAAAGCATCACTTTATCATCGCGGCTTGGCTGAAGATCAGCTTGTCAGAAAAATATTATACAATGACAATTTTTTTGAACTCTATATGAAGGAAGCCGAGATAATATCACAAAAGGAGTTTCTGGATAGTATTTTGGCAGCTAACGAAAAGGAATACCGTGATCTAATGATGAAGTTATATAACGAAAACCCCTTTTATGAGTTTCCTCTCAATATCTTATACAGGAATCAAATGTTGATTAGAAATAAGTTATTCCCGCTAAAGTCGTCTATCGTTGCAATATATAAAATCGAAGACCCGGAAAATATAATTATATCAATAAAAAACCTTGAGGAGTTTCCGGTTGAAGTTCATAGTGTAGCAATAGGTTCTGAATACAAGAAGCATTTTAAAGAAAGACTGATTATTAATCCAAAGCACATTTCCGGAAAGGAATACTATGAGTTAAGAATATCGATTCCGAAAGATAAATCAGATGAGTTTTCTGACAAATTTGAGTTGGTTCTGGATTACAGTATTCTTGGAATTGGCAGATTGAGGACCATCAAGGCGGAATCAAGAGGAAAAGCGGAAGAAGATGTATTCTCTCTTATACCTACAAAGAAGTTTTCAAATTTAAAGGATTTCTATTTTCTCGATGTAAATGAAAACAAAAAGGAAATAAATTTTATTGCCGGAAAACATGAAATCAAAAAGGATCTGATAATACCTGAGGGTTACGCAGTCAGCGCAGATCCGGGATTGATTATTGATCTGCTTAACGGATCAAAGATTATTACATACTCCCCGGTCTATTTTCATGGTAAAAAGGATAATAATATCGAATTAATTTCTACAGACTCAACAGGGCAGGGGCTTGTTGTACTAAATTGTGATAAATTTTCTGAGATCAGTTATACCAACTTTAGATCCCTGTCCAATATTTCGGACAAAGGGTATGTATTGCCCAGTGCAGTTTGTTTCTATGAATCTCCGGTTAATATCTCTAACTGCAACTTCTATAATAATTTGAGAGGCGATGATTATTTAAATATATTTAGAACGAATTTTACAATGACAAATTGTGGTTTCTTTAATACATTTGCTGACGCTTTTGACGGAGATTTCTGCGAAGGGGCAGTTGAGAGTACAAATTTTTATTCAACAGGTAATGACGCAATCGATGTGTCAGGTTCACGGATATCGTTAAAAAATATCCATATAAAAAACTCGTGCGACAAGGGTTTGAGTTCAGGTGAAAAAAGTGAAATGAAAGTCGTCGGCATCAAAATTGAGGATTCAGAGATTGCGGTTTGCAGTAAAGACAAATCTACGATTGAGATAGATGATGTAACTATATTGAACTCTGAAATAGGGTTTACAGCCTATCAGAAGAAACCTGAATTCGGTTCAGCCTCAATAATAGCCTCAAATGTAAAAATGACTGAAGTAACCAATCACTATCTTGTAGAAACTGAATCAGAATTAATAATTGACGGTGTAAAGATCGTTTCTGATATAAACAGAGTCAAAGATCTGATGTACGGTGTTATATACGGAAAAAGCAGTAAATAGGATCTGATGGTATGAAAGGGATAGATTTAATAAAAAACGAGTTCTCAATATCCGAATACAGATATGAGAGAAAATTTCGTGTCACTAATCTGAATAAATACGAGGTTGAAAACAGTATCCTGTTTCATCCATATTTTTTTAAAGAGATTTTCCATGAAAGGTTTATCAATAATATTTACTTTGATACATTGAAGTACAGATGCTTACATGATAATCTTGAAGGTGCTGCAAACAGAATGAAAATCAGAATCAGATGGTACGGAGATCTTTTCGGTTCTATTAAGAAACCGGTGCTTGAGATAAAAAATAAGAAAGGTTCTGTAGGCAATAAGATGTCTTCAGCTATGCGGTCATTTGATTTTTCAAAAGATACAGACATTAAGATGCTGCCGAATTTTACGAATTATCAGTTTGAAGATACAGATATTGATTTCGCTTCACTGATACCATCTATACTGAACAGGTACAAGAGGAAATATTTCATGTCTTATGACGGAAAATACAGAATTACAATTGATACCGAACAGGAATTCTTCAAAATTAAAAAAGATAAAAATAACTTCCTTGAGTCTTACCAGGATGATGAATCTGTTATAGTGGAACTTAAGTACAACATAGATGATAATGAGGAATGTAAATACATTACTTCATTGTTCCCGTTTCGTCTAACAAAGAACTCCAAATATGTGAACGGGCTGGAAAAAATACTGAATATTAACTTTTAATATTAAGGCAATGATGCAGAAGTTAAAAGGGAATATATTTAGAGTCACTGCGCGAAGTATACATGATATATTCAAACACAGTTCGATACTTAAAAGCTTGACAAAACTTGGCAGAAATAATACTTTTGAAGGGTTTAAAATTGAATGTAAAATTTTGAGGTAAACATGAATAGAATATCTATAACGGCTTTGTTTCTTCTTTGGTCGCTGGTCTGTCTGAGGAATGTCTTATATTCGCAAGATACATCGATTATACCTGAGGGTTCACTTATTGATCTTGAAATGAAAAAGATTCAAGAAGATTTTTCCAAAACAGGAACTCAAGGTACATCAATCCCGCAAAGTAAATTGCTTGAGGAACTGAATAAACCGGGAAACGAAAGTCTACTTGAACAGCTTAAAAATATTAATGGTAAAAGCCAGGAGATGTTAGAGTTAGAAGTTAAGAGTCTTAAAGAGAATATTGAGCAGCTGAAAGAAAAGACAGGTGAAGATAACAAAACAGATTTGGTTGAAGATGAAGACGAAAAATTAAAGATAGCATCAACTTCAGAGATCTATTTTGATATGGTAAAATATTTCGAATCTATAAAAGATTTCTACGGGTATAAAATTTTCATTCAAAACGCAGAAGAAGATCTAAAACCAAAAGAAGAGCTTTATCCGGCTAGAAATTCCGGTCATATCATCAGTCCCGGCGACAGTTTTGTGCTGACAGTCTGGGGTGACGCCGAGTTCCAGAGAAGACTTCAGGTTTCAGGGGAAGGTACTGTATTTGTTGAAAATGTCGGTATTATATCTGTTCACGGACTAACAGTAGAAGAATTTGAAAATAAACTGAAGAAAGTATTATCAAGAAAATATAAGACTATTGAGCCTGAAAATGGCAACCCGACTACTTTTTTTGATGTCAGTTTTGAGAAATTCACGGTCATGAATGTTTTTGTTACAGGCGAAGTCGTTATGCCTGGTCCATATTCTTTATCACCAAAATCAACAATTATTTCCGCACTGATAAAGGCAAGAGGAGTTACGGCAAAAGGTACTCTGAGAAATATAAACCTTATTAGAGACGGCAAAGTAATAAAAGTCTTCGATATATATGATTACTTGCAGACAGGGAAAGATGTGAATGATATCCTGCTCCGGAATAATGATAACATTTTTGTCGGAACAAGATTGAATACTGTTGAACTAAAAGGCGAAGTAATTAACCCTCTGAAATACGAGTTAAAGGCTGATGAGACATTAAGTGATCTGATAAAATATTCCGGCGGACTGCTGACAAGCGCCGCTTCAGATAAAATCTCAATTGAAAGGATCGTTCCCATACAGGAAAGAACTTCACCTGTTGTTTACTCAAAAATACTTGATTATGATTTCACATTTATAAATGACAGTACTGTTAAAGTTAACCCGCTGAAACTCTACGACAGGGATATTATAACGGTTCATACAATACCAAGAATACTGACAGAATATGTTTCGGTTGAGGGTGCTGTGTACCGGAAAGGGAGGTACAGCTTTACAAATGGCATGACACTTCATGATCTGATAATTAAATCCGGCGGTCTTTTGGCGGATGCCTATACTGATAAAATTGAGCTTATAAGAACTCAAGCTGACCAGAAGAAAGAATACAAGAGCTTAAATATTACGGGTGAGAAAGATTACAAGTTCGTTTTAAGCAACCTTGACAGTGTGAGAATTCATTCAAAATGGGACCTGCATTCAAAGAAAATTGTTATTATTAATGGCTACATCAAAAATCCCGGTTTCGAATATCTGGCAGACAGTACAAGAATTTCTGATCTCATATTTTCGAGAGGAGGTATTTTGGATGAATGGAGAAGGAACAGGACTTATCTTCTGAGAGCAGAATTGACCAGGTATAACATTGATGGGGTTACCACGAGAATTATTAATTTGAACTTAGAAAAGATCCTGAACGGTGATGAAAAGGAAGATCTTTTCTTACAGGATGGTGATCAGCTGAGGATTTATGATCTTTACATGATATATAATGAAGGTAAAGTCAATATCAGCGGCTATGTTAAGAATGAAGGAGAATACAGGCTAAGTGAGAATATGACTGTAGAAGATCTAATACTAAAAGCTCACGGGTTTAGAGAAGGAGCTTTTGAATACAAGGCTATTGTCTTCAGAATGAATAATTCAGAAAAAGATAATTCTTTATCAGTTGTGCATGAGGTCAGGTTATCTAAGGATTATTTTAAGCACGACAATATTCCTAAGTCAGAATTCTATCTTCAGGACAATGACCATGTAGTAATAAGAAAAGACCCTTATTATAGGACTTTGCGAAAAATTACGCTGACTGGTGAGGTTAAATTTCCAGGTTTATATTCACTTATAAGTCATGAGGAAAAATTAAGGGATATAATTGAAAGAGCAGGCGGACTTACAGATGAAGCTTATATTGACGGAATAGATTTCTATAGAGATACGACGAGGCTTGTGTCAAATTTCTATAAGGCAATTAATGGGAATCGGAAGTTCGATATTACTATTAAAGATGGAGACAATATATTTATTCCGAAACACCCGGGCACTGTGTCCGTTGAGGGATTTGTTTATACTCCCGGACTGATAAAATTTAATAAAGACTGGTCGATAAACGATTATATTGAAGCGGCAGGCGGAAAAATAGTTGAACTTGATTTTAAAGCGGGTGCTCCTGTCATTTATTATCCCGGGGGGGATGCGAAAGTAGATAAAAAATGGTTCTATACCCCATATGTCAAGGAAGGTTCAAGGATTGTTGTGCCAAAAATTAAAAGGGAATCTGATAGAGAATGGAGAACTGAGATAAGGAATTGGATGGGAGTATTTACATCCGCTCTTACGATTGTGTTACTGTATCAGGCAGCAAACAGATAACGGGGTATACTTGAAAATCCTAATTACGGGAACTGCCGGATTTATCGGCTATCATCTTGCGGAAAGACTGATATCGGAAGGTTGTGACGTTACCGGACTTGACAGCCTCAACGATTATTATGATGTCAATGTTAAGTTCGGAAGACTTGACAGGCTCGGTTTTATTACTGAAAATTTAGAGTATGGTAAAGCACTCGTTAGCAGGATATTCCCTTCGCACAAGTTCGTCAAAATGAACCTCGAAGACAAAGAAGCGATCGACAGGCTTTTTAAGGAGGAAAAATTCGATGCTGTCTGTAATCTGGCCGCACAGGCGGGCGTCAGGTACAGCCTGACGAATCCTGAAGCCTACACAGGATCGAACATAACAGGATTCCTGAACATTCTCGAGGCCTGCAGGCATAATAAAGTAAAGAACCTTGTGTATGCCAGCAGCTCAAGCGTCTACGGAATGAACGAAGAATACCCTTTCTCAGTTCATCATAATGTAGATCACCCGGTCAGCCTTTATGCTGCATCAAAAAAATCTAATGAACTTATGGCGCACTGTTACAGCCATCTTTTCGGAATCAGCACTACAGGGCTCAGATTTTTCACCGTCTACGGTCCTTGGGGCAGGCCTGATATGGCTCTTTTCCTGTTTACAAAGGCGATAATCGAAGGCAAAACTATTGATGTATTCAACAATGGCCGGATGAAAAGGGATTTTACATACATTGACGATATTGTTGAAGGAGTTGTGAGAGTGATCAAAAACCCCGCCAGACCAGATCCAAACTGGAGCGGAAAAGATCCTGATCCGGGCACATCAACCGCACCTTACAGGATATACAACATCGGAAGCAACAGGCCGGTTCTTCTTATGGACTTTATCGAAACGATAGAAAAATATCTCGGAATGGAGGCGAAAAAGAATTATCTTCCGCTTCAGCCAGGGGATGTTCCTGCCAGCCATGCGGATGTGACCGATCTGATGAAAGATTTCGGCTACTGCCCTCAGACTACCGTAAAAGAGGGAATCAGAAGGTTCCTGGAATGGTACCTTGAATTCTACAACATCAAAATAAAATTAAGAGATGTAAAATGAAGAAACATAAGATAGCTGTTATAGGGCTCGGGTATGTCGGGCTTCCTCTTGCGGTCGAATTCGGTAAAGTGTTCGAGACAGTCGGATTTGATATTAACGAAAAAAGAGTTTCGGAACTGAATAAAGGTATAGACAGGACTCTTGAAGTAGAAAGCGTGAACCTGAAGTCGGCTAAGCTTTTGAAATGCACTTCGGAGCTTGACGAAATCAGAAAATGCGATTTTTTTATCGTAGCTGTTCCGACACCCGTCGATAAGTATAAGAATCCCGACCTCACTCCTCTGATCAAAGCTTCAGAAACTGTTGGTAAAGTGATCAAAAAAGGCGATATTGTTGTCTATGAATCAACCGTCTATCCCGGAGCGACAGAGGAAGACTGCATTCCGATCATTGAAAAACTTTCCGGGCTCAAATTCAACAAAGATTTTTTCGCGGGCTTCTCGCCCGAAAGGATCAATCCCGGCGACAAGGTACACACGCTCACAACGATAAAGAAGATAACCAGCGGCTCAACTCCGGAATCGGCCGAAGAAATAGATCAGGTCTACAGAAAAGTGATAAAAGCAGGTACGCATAAAGCCAGTTCAATAAGAGTTGCCGAAGCGGCTAAAGTCATTGAGAACTCGCAGAGGGATATCAATATCGCCTTCGTTAACGAGCTTGCCGTTCTCTTTGATAAAATGGGTATAGACACAACAGAAGTTCTGGAAGCGGCAGGTACAAAATGGAATTTTCTGCCGTTCAGGCCGGGCCTTGTAGGAGGACACTGCATAGGCGTAGATCCGTATTACCTCACGCATAAAGCCGAAGAGGTCGGTTATCATCCTGAGGTGATTCTTTCAGGCAGAAGGATAAATGATAATATGGGAATATTCGTCGCGAACAAAATTATTAAGCTCATGATCGGTAAAGGACACACGATAAAGGATTCAAAAGTTCTCGTTCTCGGAATGACTTTTAAGGAAAACTGTCCGGACATCAGGAATTCCAGAGTAATCGATATTATAAATGAGCTTAAAGAGTTCGGATGCAAAGTAGATGTTTATGATCCGTGGGCGGACGCTCATGAAGTGAAGGAAGAATACGGCGTGGTAATGATAAAAAAACCGGCAAAAGACTACAGCGCGGTCGTATGCGCAGTAGCTCATGAAGAGTTTATAAAAATCGATCTTAAAAAACTCAAAAAAAGCCACAACTCAGTTGTGTATGATGTTAAAGGCATACTGAATAAAAACGAAATTGACGGAAGATTGTAAATTTTAACAGAGGTTTTATAGATGAATGAAGAAAAATATGAATTAGACCGGGATTCCGAAGGGGTCGCGGGTCATCAGGTCGATTTTTTTTATCTGATCGGAGTATTGTTCAGGTACAGGATATTTATTGTTGTTTTTACTGCTGTGATCGCAATTTTATCAATAATATATGTGCTTGTAGCCACTCCTATATATCAGTCTAATGTGTCAATTTATCCCATGAACAAAGAAGAAGGCGGACCGTTAAAGCAACTGGCTTTGTCATTAGGTATGTCAAACAAGACGACAGGTTTTTATATAATGGATGTTCTCGCCAGCAGAAGGATCAGCAAAGAGATCATATATACAAAATATTATATTCCTGAGCTGAAAGATTCTTTAAACCTAATTCAATATTGGAAATTGGATCAGTATGATATTTCTGAATACAGAATATTCGAGCAGGCTTTAAGAACTTTAAAAAGATCTGTCGAATTCAAGGAAGATAAGGAGACTTCTTTGGTCAATATATCAGTAAATACTACAAATCCTACACTTTCAAAGAAAATTGCGGATCGGTATTGTGAAACTGTTATTTACTATTTAAATAATGAGCTGAGAAATTCGATACATGAAAGTATAAAATTTACTGAGATCAGGCTGAGAGATGTTACAGAGAAATTGGAAATACAGCAAAAGAATCTTGTTGATTTTCAGAATATGAACGCGAAAACAACTTCACCCAGTTTATCAATGGAGTACAAGAAAAGATTTCAGGATGTTGAACTGATTCAAAGTGTTGTAGTTCTTTTAGAAAAACAGTTAGAACTGTTAAAAATTGAAGAAGTAAAGGAAAAACCCATTATTAACATTTTAGACTACCCAGATATAAATGATAAAGCTATTGAACCTCAGAAAAGAAAAGTGGTTATAGTTAACACATTAATTGCGTTTTTTATAAGTTTCGTAGGAGTAATACTCAAAGAGAAGGCAGTGAAGTACAAAGTTCTTGATAAAATGCTGCTCGAAATGGGAGTAAAGAAATAAGATAGACTGATGAAACTTTTTACATTTCACAATACAGTCTTCATCAGCTACTTTGCGTTATGCGCCGTTTTTACTTTATGGCTCGTCTTTAAAGAGAGACCAAAAAATAAGCTTATATCATATGGAATAACCTACTGGTTATTGACTTTTAATATCTACAAATCTCCTGTAATGTGGCGGAAAATTCCATACATCTGGTATCTTAGGAATACAGATTATATGTTAGGATGGTTCCTCAGTTCTATTTTTGTGCTGGTTGTGCTTTCCAGGAGAAAAGAAGAGAAAAAAATGGTTATGCCGAGGTATGAAAGATATTTCTATTTATATATCCTGTTCTGTCTTCTCATGATAATGTTTCATTATTTCGCAGGAAATATATCAATGAATAAGACCTATTCGCTGATAAGGCTTTATGTGAATTCATTCTTACTCTATTACACTTTTAAAACATTTATGACAAAAGAACTTATCCGAATGATATTCGGTGCAGTAATATTCATGGGTATTGTTTCGGCGTTTTCATCAATCGTTCAATTCTTTATTGATACAGATTTCTTCAGGATAGGTTATTTTCATATGGCATTTCCCGGTTATAACAGATCTTCCGGAATTTTTTATTATGCCTATGACAACGGATTGTTTCAAATTCTCGCAACTTACTGCACAGCTTACATGATTTCCGACTGGAAAATAAAAGTTCCGCTTATAGGCCTGTACATAGTAACACTGTTTCTTGTCTTTACCCGCGGAACATGGATTTCTTTTGTAGCTATGCTTTTATTTCACCTTATTTATTATTACAGAAAAGAGTTCAGAAAAATTCTTGCGGCAATTGCTTTAGCGTCTTTTTTCATTTCCCTTGTAGTGGGTGCATATTTTGCCCAAAAGGAGTTTTTCACCGGAGCGTACGCAGACAGGGTAAAGAGTGATACTGTTACCGTAAGAATGTCGTTCTATTACTTCGTTTTAAAGGCTATACCTGAAAGATTGTTTACCGGATATGGTGATGTGGAAAATAATGATGTTTATTTTAAGGGGATGGTTAACGCCGAGCAAAGTCTGTACTGGGCGTTGGGTCGAGCCGGAGGAATTCATAATCTATTCCTTGAAGAAGCATTCTTACGGGGAATTCTTTCTCCAATAATACTTTCGATGGTTTTTATATCATTTTTTATATTCTCAGTAAAAATCTCAACTAAAAAAAGAAGCTATGTTCCGTGTGTGCCGTGCTATTTTACTACAGGCCTTTTTTTATATTTTATGTCCGTTTCGGGATTCCTTATAAGCCGTTCAAGCGTTTTGGCACTGCTGATGTTCGCAATGGGTTCAGGAATCTATTATTATAATATAGACCTGAACGGAATTTTTATTAATTCAAGGTTCAATCTAATATTTAAAAGGAAAGTGGAAAGCGAACCGGAACAGATTAACAAATTTTCAGTTATAACAAAGAGCAATAAACAGGTAATTTAAATGAAATCAATTCTTGTTACAGGCGGGCTAGGATTTATCGGATCTAACTTTATAAGGCATATTCTCAAAAATAACGCCACAGTTAAAGTTATTAATTACGACAGTATGACTTATGCGGGAAATCCTCAAAATCTTTCAGGTGTCGAAGGCGAGTTCGGGGGAAGGTATATTTTTACAAAGGGTGATATATGCGATCAGTCGGCTGTCGAAAAAGTTTTTGAGAAATATGATCCTGATAGTGTAATAAATTTTGCGGCGGAATCGCATGTTGACCGCTCAATAGACGATCCTAATATTTTTATTAAAACGAATGTACTCGGCGCTTCAACACTGCTCAATGTCTCCAGAAAATTCTGGGAAGGCGGACTTATTGATAAAAGATTTCTTCAGGTCTCAACGGATGAAGTTTACGGGTCGCTTCCGGAAAATGATACGGATATTAAATTTGCAGAAAAGACTCCTCTTGATCCCCATTCGCCTTACTCGGCTTCCAAGACATCGGCCGATCTTATAGCTAAATCTTATTTTGATACTTTCGGGTTCCCTGTGCTCATAACAAGGTGCTCTAATAATTACGGGCCGTATCAGTTCCCTGAGAAGCTTATACCAGTTATTATCACAAAAGCGCAGCAAAATGAGAATATACCTGTTTACGGCGACGGGATGAATATCAGGGACTGGCTTTATGTTGATGATCACTGTTCGGCTATAACGACTGTATTGAAGAAAGGACTGCCCGGTGAAGTATATAATATTGGCGGTAACAACGAGGTCAGGAATATCGATATAGTCAAGATGATACTGGACCATATGGGGAAACCTCATTCTCTTATATCTTATGTTAAAGACAGGCCCGGTCATGACAGAAGATACGCCATAGACGCGTCAAAAATAAGGAAAGAACTCGGCTGGGAACCTTCGTTCAGATTCGAAGATAAGATTAAGGATACTGTAAACTGGTATCTTGACAATAAAGAATGGATACGGGCAATAAAGAACGGCACATATCAGAATGAAGGTAAACAGGAATGAAAATACCTTTCAATAAACCTCTGATCATTGGCAGCGAGAGCCTTCACATCGCAAAAGTGATCTCCGACGGTCAGTTCTCCGGCAACGGCGAATACTCAAAAAAGTGCAACAATGTTATCGAGAAGAGGACCGGCTGCGCAAAAGCTATCGTGACTTCATCCTGTACCGACGCTTTGGAGATGTGCGCGTTATTAGCCGGGATTCAGCCGGGAGATGAGGTTATAATGCCTTCCTACACGTTCGTGACTACGGCAAGCGCATTCGAACTCAGGAAGGCCAATATCGTCTGGTGCGACATCAGGCCTGATACTAAAAATATTGATGAAATAAAAATTGAGAGCCTGATAACATCCCGAACAAAAGCTGTTGTTGTCGTTCATTACGCCGGTGTGGCGTGCGAGATGGACACGATCGGAGATATCTGTAAAAGACACGGACTTCTTCTGATAGAGGACGCTGCCCAGGCGGTGGATTCGTCTTATAAAGGAAAAGCACTGGGAAGTATCGGTAATATGGCCGCGCTGAGCTTTCACGAGACGAAGAACATCCAGTGCGGAGAAGGCGGAGCACTGCTGGTTAACGATGTGTCTTTGACGGAACGGGCGGAATTTATCAGGGACAAGGGTACGGACAGGATTCATTTTAATAAGGGTCTTGTGGACAAATATACTTGGGTAGAACTCGGTTCAAGTTTTCTGATGTCGGAGTTTCAGGCTGCCTTTTTATACCCCCAGCTGGCCGATGCGGATAAAATCAATGATGACAGGATAAAGAGCTGGAATATGTATTTCAATACATTATCGGAATTCATACCTGATAAACATCTGCCGGCAGTACCGAACGACTGCGTACACAACGCCCACATGTTCTATATGACATGCGGAAACACTGAAGAAAGGAAAGAGCTAATCAGATATTTAAACGAAAACGGGATATATGCTATTTTCCACTATGTCCCGCTTCATAAAGCACCGTACTGGAACGGCAAATATGACGGCCTTAAACTCGAGATTACTGAACAGGTTGCGGAAACTTTAGTAAGACTGCCGATGTTTTTCGGTCTTAAAGAGGAGGAGATCGTTTATATCTGTTCTAAGATAAAAGAATTCTACGGAGCGCAAAAATGAGAACGAAAGGAATAATCCTTGCGGGCGGTGCGGGTACCAGAATGTATCCGATGACGAGCCTGTACAGCAAACAGCTTATAGCGGTTTATGATAAACCAATGATATACTACCCGTTATCTACGCTGATACTAGCTGGAATAAAAGAAGTGCTTATAATCTCAAATGAAGAGACACTTCCTTATTACAGAAAACTCTTCAAAGACGGTTCACACCTCGGAATGAGGATCGAATATGCTCTTCAGCCGGAACCGAAAGGTATTGCTCAGGCTTTTATAATAGGTGAAAAATTTATCGGAGATGAATGCGCTTTCCTAATTCTTGGAGATAATATAATTTATGGTTATCTTGATTTTATCAGAGAAGCTGTAAGAAAAAATAAAGCCGCCACAGTTTTCGGCTATTATGTCAAAGACCCTGAAAGGTATGGTGTTGTTGAATTTAACAGCAGAGGGAAAGCAATATCAATTAAAGAGAAACCAAAAAAACCTAGATCGAATTACGCTGTGCCGGGGTTATATATCTTTGACAATTCGTGTATTGAAAGAGCGAAAAGACTTAAACCTTCTTTGAGGGGTGAGGTGGAGATCACCGATCTGATAAAAACATATCTTGACGAAGGTAAACTGAGCGTTTCCAGGATAGGGAGGGGGATAGCATGGCTGGACAGCGGAACACCGGATTCTCTTCTCGACGCAAGTACTTTCATAGCTTCTATAGAGCAGAGGCAGGGACTGAAGATCGGATGTATAGAGGAGGCGGCATATCAGTCAGGGTTTATAAAAAAAGCCGGATTAAAAAAGATAATTGATAATATGCCGAACTCCTATTACAGGGCATATCTGGAAAAGATACTCGAGAATATATGAAATGAATGATTTAAGAGGATACATATTCGTTCGTCTCAGGTATGTCAGGATTAATATCTTCAGGACGGTCTGTTCGCTTTGGACAGGCTTGTCCATGGCTATTAGGGGGATCAGCTTCGGAAGCGGAATTAAATTCTACGGGATCCCTGTCATGGTAAGAATGATTGACAGCAAAATACGGATCGGCAGAAACTGTTCTTTCAGATCTGATTTCTCATCAAATCTTGTCGGTGTGAACCGGAAATGCTTAATAACAACTTTGAGGCGTAACTCCGAGATACTGATCGGGGACAATTCGGGTTTCAGCGGAACTGTTATTGCCGCCGCAGGCAGTATCAGGATCGGAAAAAATGTTCTCTGCGGTGCGAATACGACTATAACCGATTTCGACTGGCACGGCATCATGCCGGATAAAAGGAATGTTCCGGATGAAGCGAAACCGGTCGTTATCGGCGATAACGTATGGGTAGGTCTCAATACAGTCATTCTTAAAGGTGTTACAATAGGCGAGAACACGGTTATCGGCGCCAACAGTCTCGTCACCAGAGACATTCCTCCTAATGTTATAGCCGCCGGGAATCCCTGCAGGATAATAAAAGAACTGAGAATTCCGGGTTGAAATGAAAAACAGTCTTTTCAGCATGCAGCAGTTAAAAAAACGTAAGGTAAAACAGGTAATAGCTCTTTACGGCTCAATGATACTGGGAATATTTCTCGGTATATCTGTAAGCGTCATTAATACAAGGCTTCTCGGTCCTGAAACATTTGGAGACTACAGATTCATTCAAAGTGTTTATTCATTTTTGACAGTTATCATTTCTTTCGGATTTGTCGTGACGGCCAGTAAACTTACTGCAGAGAATAAGAACGAACATATAAGAAGAGAACTCATCGGAGCTTCAATTATAATTACTGTTGTACTCGGCTTAATGTTCATCGCAACTATCATGCTCTTTTCTTTTATTCAGAAGAACTTCTTCCCAACAGATCTGAGCAGTGTTTTCCTGTATTTATCACCGTTTTTTTTTGTTGTCCCATTCACACAAAGCCTGGAAAATATACTTCAGGGTGATAATAAAATATATGACCTGGCTCTTTACAGAATACTACCTCAGTTAATATACATTGCAGGAATAACAGCACTGTATTTGTCAGGCACGGTGGATCTGAAAACGGCGGTAATGCTTCAGATGACGGCTTTCGGGATAGCGTCACTCTTCACAATAATCAGGATCAGACCTGAATTTTCGGATCTAAAAACAGCTTACGGGTATATTTTAAAAGAAAACAGGCAGTACGGATTTCAGGTCTATTTAGGATCAGTGATCGGCGTGGCATCAACACAGCTGGGGCCAATTGCCATCAGTTTCTTCTCCGTGAACAATATAGACGTAGGTTATTATTCGCTCGCTATGACCATAACAGCGCCTCTTATGATGATACCGACCGTGGTCGGCACCACAATGTTCAAAGAGTTCGCCAACAAAGATTCGATCCCGGCAAGGTCAACAAAAGCTACAATTGCCATAACTGCAGTATCTCTGCTCATTTTTCTTGTTCTAATACGACCGCTTATAGTAATTCTGTATTCTGAGGAATTTCTTAACGCAGTTGATCTTGCTTATATAGTGTCCGTAGGAATGGTATTCCATGGGTTCGGGAATTATTATAACAGGTTCCTGGGATCAAAAGGGCAGGGCGGTTTTCTCAGGAACGGCGCTCTTTTTGTAGGCATAGCGAACATGGCAGGTTTTACGCTGGCCATTCCCTTTTTTGGCGCATACGGAGCGGCATACACTAAATTATTTTCAGGCATGGTTTTCATATTAATGATGCTTTTTTATTACAATAAATATAGAAAATCGGTTGTAAAATGTGCGGTATCTTAGGAGCTGTTGATTATAAGATAACTGAAGAAGTTCTTGATCTTATAAAGCATAGAGGACCCGACAGACAGGAAATTAAAAATTATATATCTGCCGGAAGAAATGTATGTTTCGGTCATACCAGGCTTTCAATAGTTGATCTTTCTGACGCCGGAAATCAGCCCATGACAAGTCAATGCGGAAATTACGAGATCATTTTTAACGGCGAGATTTACAACCATCTTGACCTGCGAAAAAAGCTGAATAGAACAGAATATAAAGGTCATTCAGACACGGAGACAGTTCTTTACTTTCTCATCGAGAAAGGAATAGATTCTGTAAGAGATTTCAATGGAATATTTGCTTTCGCTTTTATTAATAAAAAAGACGGGACACTTTACCTTGCCAGGGATAAATACGGAGTTAAGCCTGTTTATCACTTTTGTGATGGAAACAGGATACTGTTCTCATCAGAAATAAGACCGATAAATAAGATCCTTAACAGCGAGCTTGATACAGTGTCGCTTAATCTGCTTCTAAACCTTCGGTACTGTCCTTCGCCATCTACACTTTTCAAAGACATTTTCAAGCTGAGGCCGGGTCATTACGCCGAGATGGATCTGAATAAAGAAATTCTTGAATTGAGCATTAAATCCTTTATCAGCACTGAAAGGAAACAGCTGGATATAAGCTACCCTGAGGCAGTTAAAGAATACGGTAAGCTTCTTGAAAGTGCAATTGAGAGACAATTGATGTCCGATGTAGAGGTAGGAATACTTCTAAGCGGGGGTATAGATTCAGCGATGGTCGCAGGAATTGCAGCGAAGAAGCTTGATTATAAGCCCAAGGTGTTCACTGTCGGTTTCGGATCAGACTACAGGGTCAGTGAGATAAAAGCAGCAAGAGAGACGGCTGATCATTTCGGGCTTGAACAATATGTGACAGAAATTGATTCTTCTGATTTTTTTGATGTATTTGAAAAATGTTCCAGAATAGTTGAGGAACCGCTGGCTACTACATCCTTTATACCTATGTATTATCTTGCGGAGCTCGCGGCAAAGAGGGTCAAGGTGGTACTGACCGGACAGGGTGCCGATGAGCCTCTCGGCGGTTACGGAAGGTATCAGGGGGAGGTAATAAGGGATCTTTATCCGCAAGTTTTACTTAAACTGGCCGCTTCTGCGATCAGATTATCGGGAACTAAAAAAGAAAGACTTCTACGCGGAGCGAATTCAATTAATATATCCGATGATATACAGAGGTTCGTAGAAACATACAGTATCTTCAATTCTGACGAGATCAGGCTCCTTACAGGCAGCGATACGATCCCGTCGCAGGAATATGTCAGATATTATTATGAACTTCTTAAATGCAAAGCAATTCCAAAGTCAGCTGAAAGAATGATGGCTTTGGATAAGTATATGGACCTTTCAGATGATCTGCTTTTATACACCGACAAGATCACAATGAATTTTTCACTTGAATGCAGGGTGCCGATGCTCGATCTTGAGCTTGTTGATTTTCTTGCCGGCCTTCCGACTGATTACAAGGTTAAAAGAGGAAAAACTAAAATAATCCATAAAGAATATGCGAAACAATTTCTGCCGGCATCAATAATAAACAGGCCTAAATTCGGATTTCAGTCTCCGACAGACATCTGGTTTAGAGAAAGCAGCGGACGCATCAGAGAGATGCTGTTATCAGATGATAATAAGCTTTTGAATTATTTAAACAGAAGCGAAATCGAAAAGCTTCTTGTTTCGCATAATAAAGGCTTCAATAAAGAAAAGCAGATATTCTTACTGCTGGGATTGTATTACTGGATGAAATTTGAAGAATAATTTATAAGTTCTTTACAACAAATAAATTTATTACTATATTGGACAGGAAAATAAAATCGGAGATTTATTTAATGATGCGATTTCAGATAGTTTTTCTAATGTCAGTTTTATTTCTGCTGAATAGTATTAATTCAAAACCTGTAAAATTTGAATTTAACAATATTACCGTTATCCGTAACGGTGACAGTCTGCTCGTAAGAACAAGTTTCGATGAGACAAGAGATCTTGTGCAATATTTGGATGTCTTTGGAACGGCGGTAATTGGCGACAATAAACCAATGAATTTTAAAGCGACTTATCTGATACCTAAGACAAATCCTAACATATTGACCGGTATCTTCAGCGGAGGTGTGATTATCCACAATACTTCAGATGACGCCGCCCCGTACTATTTTAACGGGAACAGAAGCGGGGGAAATCTGGGTTTTGGAGATCTTAGAGTCGTCACTTCAAATAGTCATGGAAAAACAGTACATGATGTCGGTTCAGAATGGATAGATCAGGCTGGTGTAAAATGGTATATCTTAAGGATCGTGAATACATCTGCACTATGGATG
This sequence comes from uncultured Bacteroidia bacterium, assembly GCA_964648295.1. Classification (GTDB taxonomy): domain Bacteria; phylum UBA4055; class UBA4055; order UBA4055; family UBA4055; genus UBA4055. The sequence goes on from CAZYNH010000013.1 coordinate 36,364, forward strand.
CTTTCTGAAAATATAGGAAGTGGGGATATATGGGATTTTAAGACTGTAATCACAGGTAATCTCACTCATTCAAGAAATGCTGTTCACACGAGTGAGATAATAATAAACAGCTACGCTGCAGGCCAACTGGAACCTTCTGTAAGTAACCAAACTAAAACCGCTTTATTGAACGGTTCTGCAGAAATATTGGTTGACGGTGTTTATTATTGCGACAGTCTTACCGTAAAAGAATCATTCTGGGTACCCGACCTCTCTGCTTCGCTTGATAGCGTAAAAACTAAGTCAGGTAGTTCATATCAGCCGCCTTTGAATTTAGGAGTATGCCATGTTGAAACTGAAGTAAAATATGATTTTGACAAATATGGCGGGTGCAGTATTGAAAGCCACATGATATCCAAGAAGCCTTTGGCTGCACCGTTTTGGGGAAACATTCAGTCACAGGCCCTTGTTAAGGGCAATTATGATTCGATCTATGTTTATATGCCTAATGTCAAGCCGGTAAGTGACGGAAGCAGAACATGGGATCTTAACAATCTTACGGATTTTAGCGTATCGCCGGTAGTAAATCTGAGTTATTATAAGACTGATTGGGAGAATTCAAAGATACCGCCTTATAGAATGGTTCAGTACATAGGCAATGATCGTAAAAATCTTGATGTGGGTTTTTCTCATGGTTATTCTCAAACATACGGGAATACTGTACCTAAATACAGAAAAGACGATGTAACTATTGCCTGGACTTTGTCTACTTTAAAAAAATCTTTTCCATACAGTTTGTTCACATCCACAATTGTCCCTGAGGGGTTTGAACAAAGAGTAATATCGTTCAGATGTTATTTTAAACCCAAAAGATTTTCAGATAATGCCAAGAGTGTTTATTGGTACAAAGAAAAAGGCTATAATACGTTTATGGTTGATTACCAGGGACCAGCTATAAATGATACGATAAGAATCCCTGACGAGTTTGGCGTTAAAGGGCTCAGCGTGGTTGATAAAAGTAACTCGTTGATAATTGCAAGTGGGGATTCAATTGTTAACAATCAGATCGTTATAGCTTCTGAAGAAGAACGGTCTTATGCAGTATTACGTCTGTTCGATTTTATTCCGGATAATACTGCAGCAGCAGAGTCACTGTATATACGCTTGCCGGAATATATTTACACTACTACTACAAGCAAGTATGCTGTTTATTACAACAATGTTATACTTACAAAAAATCCCGAGGATTATTCTTTTATGGTTGATTGTCCTGTCGGATATCAGGAAGGTAACAAGTATAATCTCGATTCTCTGAATGAAGGAATTTACGATTTCAGACTGGAAGTTAGAGACCTTTTCGGAAATATCCTTGAATCCGGCGAGTCAAAGATAATTGTGACTGAAAGCAGTATAAATTACAATGACACTTTAAGACTTCTTTTTGTTGGTGACAGTAAAACCTATTCAGGCAGATACCAGAGAGAAATGCAATTGATGTTTGACAGAGATGGAGGACCACCCATAAAGCTATTGGGTACACAATACAATGTTAATTACCCTGAGTATGGTGTTGACAACAATATATATCATGAGGGTATTCCGGGATTTACATGGCTTAAATTTGCGGGTACTAACGAAAGCTCGTTTGTGTTCGAAGAAGGAAATTACTGGGAAGTATATCCTGACTGCAAAAGGTATTTCAGTGAATTATTAGCCGGAGAGAAACCTGATTTTGTAATATTTTTAATCGGGCTTTGTGACATATTTCCTTGCTCAGTTCTTAATATTGAAGATCTTGATGAAGTAGATAAAATAATTGATGATGTTGTTTCTCAAAAAAACATGGGTAAATTGATCGATTCGATGGAAGTAGCATTACCTGAAGCTAGATTTGGGGTTTCGTTGATTCCTCCTGCGAATGTTAGAGAGTGGGCATGGTACTACTGCTGGGGCGACAGCGCAAAAGCCTGGCATTTTAGGTTCGGTCAACACAGACTGGTTCAGAGATATATTGACCATTATAAAATTCTTAACAAACCCCGTTTTTCCATGATGCCGCTCTATCTCAATTTTGACAGTTTCCTTGGCTATGATAATAATGAATGCATCCATCCTAATTCTTATGGCGTCAAACAGGAATCTGAAACAATATACGCATGGATCAAATATCAGATATCACAGTGGATGACGGAGCCGAAGAATTTAAGTATTGTTCATAACGGATACTCAGTGAATCTTACATGGGATTCTTCCGCAGGGGCTGTAATATATCATGTTTACCGGTCAACATACCCGTTTGAAGGATTTGTGAAAATAGGTAGCACGAATGGAACAAGTTTCAGCGATCCAAATATTTCAGGATCGAACAGGTATTTTTATAAGATAACTGCAGAGAATTCTTTGAAGAAGTAGTAAAATTAATCGGGAGATTAAAATGAGAAACCAAATATTTTTAAATTCAGTTATGCTTTTTGTAATAATTATCTTCGCACAGGCAAATAAGGAGGCAATAATAACTCCTCCGGTAAACTTAAATGTTGAAACCGGAACGGATTCGTTATTATTGAGTTGGGAGGGTGTTCCGGGGGCAGTCCGGTACAATATATACAGAAAAGATTTCCCAGAAAGTCAACCCGTATTGTTAAACAGCTCATGTTCAACAAATTTTAGATGTGACCTTTCAGAGAGCAGATCTTTTTTTGAAGTAACTGCAGAAAATAATATGATTTATGTACAGGGAGATACTTTTATAATGGGTGACCGTTTTAACGAAGGTGATAGCGATGAATATCCCCTGCATGAGGTTACGGTCAGCGATTTCTACATGGACAAATTTGAAATAACCAACGGCCAGTTCTGCGATATGCTGAATTATGCAAAAGGTTTGGGATTATTGAATGCCACGAACTTAACGGTGAGCAACAAGTATGGAGATTCAAGGGAATTGATAGAACTCGCGGATATTCATTGTCCCATAAGGTATAATTTTGTATATTTTTATATAAGAGACGAAGCGACAAGAAACCATCCGGTTGTAGAGGTTACATGGTATGGTTCAGCTTTTTATTGTAACATGATTTCCCGGCAGGAAAATTTGAGAGAATCATACGATGTGACAGATTGGAGTTGTGATTTTACCGCAAATGGTTATAGATTGGCGACTGAAGCCGAATGGGAATTTGCAGCAAGAGGCGGAATTCACTGGAGGGATAATTACCGTTACAGCGGAAGCGACGACATTGATTTAGTAGCGTGGTATCATGATAATTCTGACTCATCTTGCCACGATATTGGAACAAAAGTGCCTAATCAGCTCGGAATATATGACATGTCGGGTAACGCTTTCGAATGGTGTCATGACTGGTACGAAAAATTTTATTATGTTACTTGTTATAATTCAGGAACTGTGCAGGATCCAAGGGGACCGGAAACAGGAACCCAGCGAGTTATGCGTTGCGGCGGATGGGACTGGTACCCGGTAAACAGCCGTATTGCCAACAGATTTCCTCTTGATCCAATATTAAGCCATAAAAGTTATGGATTCAGAATGGTTAGGGTTCCTTAGAGAATAAAATCTATTTAATGATAAACCGATATGAGACCGCTACTAATAATATCAAATATATTTTTGGCTCTTATAATTGCGTTATTGTTCTTTAAAGGCAATTTTCCTGAGAAGATCGCGTATAATTTAAGATCCGGTGAAGACTATGATTACCGGCAGAATTACCTGTACAATGTAAGGGTGGGTCAGCATATGAGTTATGAAGGTCAAGCAGATATAGTTATGCTGGGAGATTCCATGACCGAATTCGCTGAGTGGAACGAACTCTTAGGCAGAAATGATGTTGTTAACAGAGGAATAAGCGGAGACATTACTGAAGGTATGCTTAACAGATTAGAGACTGTTATGACTGTAAAACCGCAGATGTGTTTGGTTATGGGCGGCATAAATGATATCATCAGAGGCGTTCCGTATGACCGGGTAAAAGGAAATATAATCTCGATCGCAGACATATTAAAGCAGAATAATATTAAACCTGTTATACAGTCAGTCATTTATACTGGCAGGAACTATGAAGACAAAGGCAGGATCAATGTTATGGTCAGCAGGCTGAATTTGGACATTGAGGAATTCGCGGAGAAGAACAATATTGAATATATAGATCTGAATAAAAGTTTATGCCCGGAAGGATTTCTTAAAGATGCATATACCTACGACGGGCTTCATCTTAACGCTCAGGGGTATAAGATATGGTCTTTGTTATTAAAAGAATATCTTGCCCCGGTTTTTTAACAGGAACAATTCGGTTCTTGATAATTATAAGATAAAGTTTTATCTTTTCTCGAAATTTTGACGGGGTTTTATGCTTTTTCAGTCATCAGGTTTTCTAGTTTTCTTCACAGTGTTCTTTTTTATTTACTGGTCTCTCTCGTTTAGAGTAAAGGCACGGAATTTCCTGCTGCTCGCCGCAAGTTTATGTCTTTATTCTTTATGGGATATTAGGTTCACCGCTCTTCTTACCGGGATAATTCTGCTGAATTTTATTGCAGGGAGAAAGGTGGATAAAGATACTTTTAATGGCCGTTCTGTATTTTGGACCGCGCTTATATTAAATATCGTTCCGCTGGTGCTGTTCAAGTATTATAATTTCTTCACAAGCAATCTGAATGTTCTGTTTTCCTTTTTCGGGTTGAGCCTGAACATGTCAACGATCGGCTTTCTTCTGCCTGTGGGAATAAGTTTTTACACATTTCTTTCGCTCAGCTATCTGATAGATGTTTACCGAAAGCAGATAGAACCCGAAAGGGATCTGGTGAACTATGCACTCTCAATAAGCTATTTTCCGATAATAATGTCTGGACCGATCCACAGACCGAGGATATTTCTGGATCAGATAAAAAAAGAAATAAGGTTCGGATATGATCTGGCAGCGGAAGGCTGCAGGCAGATACTTACCGGGCTGTTCTATAAAGTTGTTATAGCGGATAATATCGCGAAACAGGCCGACATGATATTTAGGGATCAGGATAAGTTCAGCGGTCCCGTCCTTCTTCTCGGCAGCATATATTTTACTTTCCAGCTGTATTTTGATTTCAACGGTTATTCTGAAATGGCGATCGGCATATCCAAGCTTCTCGGGATCAGGTTAAACAGGAATTTCAAGTTTCCGTACCTTTCCCGGACTATATCTGATTTCTGGAAGAGATGGCACATTTCGCTGACCGAGTGGTTCAGGGATTATGTGTTCCTGCCTGTCAGTTACATTTTTTCAAGAAAAGTAAAACCGGGTTCTTTTTGGGATAAGGATATAATTATATACTGCTGCGGTATTATCGTAACATGGACACTGACAGGACTCTGGCACGGGGCGGGGTGGAATTACATAATTTGGGGAATGATACACGGCTCTCTTCTAATATTGAACAGAGCTTTTTCCAAAACAAAAAAGAAAATAATAAAAAAAGCCGGACTGAAGAAGAATAGCCTTGTAGTAATTATTTATGAAAGCATACTCACTTTCACATTTGTGAATCTTGCATGGATATTCTTCAGGTCCGAAACAGCAGGTAAAGCGCTCGGAATTATTAAAAGGCTTCCGGAGTTTTCGGGACAGGGTCTGCACGAACTCAGCATGCGGCCGTTATATATGACCGTTCTTATTCTAATTTTTGAATACATTCAACGGAACAGGGAATTTCTATTTGATATTTCGGAAAGAAAAGTTCTGCTGAGATGGTTAGTATATTTTTTCGCGGCGGTCCTTGTCATCTATTATTCAGGGAATGATTCGTCATTCATTTACATGGGGTTCTGATGTTAAAATTTTTAAAAAATGTAATTCTGTTCTCTGCAGTTCTGACGCTGATACTGTCAGGAATGATTTATTGTTTTTATAAACTCGGGGGCAATGACCTGCCCGCGCCCAAATATTCAAACAGCATATCTTTTAACGAAAAGATAGATTTTATAAGAGATAAAGACCTGACTAAGATCGAATATATAGCTGTAGGATCATCAATGACTCTCAACAATGTCGATTCCGAGACAATGGTGAAGTATTTAGGGGACAATTATCTTAATCTTGGGTCGTGGGGATTTAAGATAAACCATAGTAAAGAAATGATTCAACATCTGATTCAGTTCTTACCAAATTTAAAAGCAGTCATACTATCAACAAATTTGATGGATTTTTCAGACATTAAACTGATGGAGATAAATATTAATTATCAAAAAGTTATAAAATCAATCAGGTTCCTGCCCGGATTTTTGTCGTATTCAGTTGACCCTGATATCAGATATTTGTACGAGAACTCGATAACAAATCCCGGGCGGATGTCGGGCAGGAAATCATACCAGTCTCTTGAGTTCGATTTTAACGGCGGAGTAATTTTAGACCTTATGCCTGAGATGATAAGTAAAGAGAGATGGTCTAAAGACCTGAGCGGATACGAAGTGTCGCAATTTGAAATGGATAATGTAAAACATTTAAATGATATCCTAAATGAATATGGAATCGGGTTGTATGTAGTGATCACTCCGGTCCGCTCAGGTTCAATGAGCAGTCAGGATCATGATAAGTATAAAGAAAAAATAAAAGCCCTTATAAAATTCATGGAAGTGACAGATATAGGTTGTATAGATTGTAACGACATGACCGAACTCAACGACAGTTTATATGTCGATTATGCCCATCTAAACAAAAGAGGAGCCGAAAAATTTACGAAGTATTTCATCATGAATTTATTAAAAGTAAAGTAGATTGATTCTAAGCCTGCGTTAATTGAAATAAAGTTGATTAAAACCTTATCTTGACTTTGAAGTATAAAGAAATTATATTCTAAGCTTTGAAATAAAACGAATTTAAACGGGGAGCATAATAATGAAAACGGCACTGGTACTAGGAGCGGGCGGATTTATAGGAAGCCACCTTGTAAAAAGACTGAAAAAAGAAGGCTACTGGGTCAGAGGGGTCGATCTTAAACATACGGAATTCGGTGAAACTGAAGCGGACGAATTCATAATAGGAGATCTCAGGCAGCACGATCTTGTTGAACAGGTGATGTTCTCGCCTAACCAGAGCATAACCTTCGCAGACAATTTCGGCATAAAGGCCGACACTGAAGGTTTCGACGAAGTCTATCAGCTCGCTGCGGATATGGGCGGTGCAGGTTTTGTTTTTTCGGGGGCCAACGATGCGGAGATCATGCATAATTCAGCGATCATAAACCTAAATGTGGCCGAGTGCGCAGTTAAATTCCACGCCAAAAAACTTTTCTACTCGTCCTCAGCCTGCATGTACCCCGAATACAACCAGCTGGACCCTGATAACCCGAAATGCTCCGAGGATTCTGCATATCCCGCAGCGCCGGACAGTGAATACGGCTGGGAAAAACTTTTTAGCGAAAGACTTTTCATGGCTTTCGCGAGGAACCACAAACTCAATGTGAAGATCGCAAGGTTCCATAACATCTTCGGGCCGGAAGGAACATGGAGAGGCGGAAGGGAGAAAGCCCCGGCGGCCATGTGCAGAAAATTACTGGAAACGCCCAAAGGCGGCACGATGGAAATGTGGGGAGACGGCAAGCAGACAAGATCGTTCTTATACATTGACGAATGTCTTGAGGGAATAAGAAGGCTTATGGAATCAAAAACATTCAACGGACCCGTCAATATCGGCTCTGACGAGATGGTAACGATCAACGAGCTTGTCGAAATGGTGATGGACATCGCAAATAAAAAGGTCAGGATAAAACATATTCCCGGCCCACTCGGTGTGAGAGGAAGAAATTCCGACAACGCTCTTATTAAAAAGAAACTCAAATGGGTGCCTTCACAGCCGCTTAGAAAAGGAATGGAAAAAACTTATAAGTGGATAAAACAGCAGTACGATAAAAGTTTAAAAGAAGAAAAATGATCCTTAACAGATCACGAGAGCTTTAGGGAACTAAAGCTCTTTTTTTAGAAAGGTAAATTAAATGAAAGCAGCATTATTAACACTCGCGAGTTATCCGGAAGGTCTGGCGATCACGAACAGGGTGCATTATTATGCAAAAGGATTAAAGGAGAACGGTAAAGAGGTCAAAGTCTTCATTGTGAAGCCGACCGAAGTTCCGGGCAGTGTCGCTAATGAAAACAGGACAGGATCAAGGGATGGGGTCGAATTCGAGTACACCGTTAACAGCCCTGTGAGAAGCAGAAGTTTCTGGGCAAGAAGATATTATGATGTTCTTGGACCTGTTTTTGCCGCTGTTAAAGTTATAAGAGGTAATTATGACTGTGCCATACTCGTAAGCAGCGATTCGTTCTTTCATGCATATCTTTTTAAGATAGTTTTCAGGCTGTTCGGAATAAAATTCGGTGCTGAAAGAACAGAGCTTATGTTCCATGCCAAGCGGACGGGCGGAATCTTCAAAGTTTTTAACTGGTTCTTTGCGAAAACGGTTTACAAAGGTCTGGATGTTTTTTTTACTATCTCATTCGTTCTTCAGGAGGATTATAAAAAGTACGTATCTAAAAGAACACCGGTCGTACTTATACCTGTTATCGTGGATGAGAAAGATATTTACAGACCTGAAGTGAAAAGAACAGACGATATTGTTTATACAGGACCGCTCGTTCAGAGAAAGGACGGAATACTGTTCATAATCGAAGCTTTCAATACGATTGCTTCTGAATTTCCCGGAGTAGATCTGGTCATGACAGGCGACATAAACATGACATGGGATAAAGACAAGATACTCAGGCTTGTAGATGCCAGCCCATTCAAGGACAGAATGGTATTTAAAGGCTTCGTCTCAAGAAAAGAAATGGTAGAACTGCTCAATTCAGCAGCAGCTCTAGTTCTTGCTAAACCTACTGGAGATCAGTCAGATACCTGTTTCCCTACAAAACTGGGAGAATACCTTTCAAGTGCGAATCCAATAGTCGTGACCAGAACTGGAGAGATACCATTATATCTTGAAGACGGTAAGAACGCATACATAGCAGAACCAGACAGCGTTGGGTCATTCACTCAGAAACTCAGAGAGCTCTACACCGACAGGAAAATGGCAAAAGAGATAGGGGAAGAAGGAAGAAAGACAGCCATCAATAATTTTAATTATGTCGAGATATCAAAAAAGGTCATAAATGCTTTTGAAGAAGTTAATAAATAAGTTCAGAAAGCTGATCTTCGGCATTGAACTGAACCTTACGAGCGACTATAAGAAAATTCATGTCTACAGCAAATACCTCGGAGTCAAAGCAGGCAGGAACTGTGTTGTAACGGGCAAGATCAATTTCGGTTCAGAGCCGTACCTGATCGAGATAGGGAACAGAGTGAGGATTACGAATAACGTTACTTTTCATACGCATGACGGAGGCGTCGGGGTACTGAGAGACAAATATCCCGGAATAAACATTTTCGGCAGGATAATCGTAAAAGATAACGTTTTTCTTGGATCCAACTCTACAATTTTACCCGGAGTAACCATCAACGAGAATGTAATTGTAGCAGCGGGAAGCGTTGTTACCAAAGATCTTGAAGCGGATTCTGTTTATGCAGGGATCCCCGCCAGGAAGATAAGATCCTTGAAGGATTATGAAGAAAAAGCTTTAAAGAACGCGGTATATATATATTCTCATGATCCTGAAAAAAGAAAAAAGGAAATTCTGGAAAAGATATCGGGAAAAACCTTAAAATGAAAATAAAAGAACTTGGATATCTGCTTAAATGCGACCTCTTCAGAATATCAGGGAATGATTCAGTCAGATATTTCTTAAGGCAGTTATTCTTCGGAGAATCATTCAAATACATTTTCTGGATGAGACTGACCGGTTATCTGAGGAATTCAGCTTTTTATTTGAAACCGGCTTTTATCGTTTCTTATTTCATTCTGAAACATTACAGATACAAATTCGGAATATATATTCCCGATCAGACTAAAATAGGCAGGGGGTTCTACATCGGGCACTTCGGAGGGATAATAATCAACCCTGATTGCATAATAGGTAACAACTGCAATATTTCACACGGCGTCACGCTTGGTTCTACAAGCCGGGGATCAAAAAAAGGAAGTCCCGTCATAGGTGATAATGTTTATATCGGTCCGGGCGCCAAGATCATAGGGGCTGTCCGTATCGGTAATAATGCGGCTGTCGGCGCGAACTGTGTTGTCACAAAGGACATTGCCGATAATTCTGTCGCGGTCGGTATCCCCGCTACGGTTATTTCAAGTAAAGGATCGGAAGGCTATATTAACAACATCAGACCGGGTAGATGAAGGTTCTCTTCATAATAGACTCACTCGTGAAAGGTGGTAAAGAGAGAAGGTTCGTTGAGCTTCTTAAAGGCATTGACAGAACTGAAATAGATTACAGATATATACTTCTTACAGATATAATAGATTTTGATGTATCAGAGACTTTGAAGGTAAAGCCGATCATTATTAAAAGAAAGATCAGAAAAGATCCTTCGGTATTTTTCAAGATTCTTTCAATTTGTAAAGAATTCAGGCCTGATGTAATTAATGCATGGGGCTTTATGCCTGCTTTTTATGTTTTTCCAATTGCGTACATGACCGGCACAAAATTTGTGAATTCAATGATTATTGACGCGCCGGCTGTAACTAATCTCAGAACGAAATTGTTTTCGAAGATAATATTTCATTTTTCCGATGTGATCACCTCTAATTCTTATGCAGGGCTGGATTCATATAAAGTAGGGCGGGGAAAAAACAAAAAAGTTGAAGTGATAAGGAACGGATTCGATTTTTCAAGAATAAACAACATCAGAAGTTCTTCAGAAATGAAGAAGGAACTGGGAATAGAAGAAGACAAGCTGGTCGTAGGAATGGTTGCAGCCTTCAGGTATCATAAGGATTATATTTCTATAATCACAGCTGCTAAGGCAGTATTAGACAAGAGAAATGATGTGGTCTTCGTCCTTGTAGGTGATGGTCCTGACCTGAAAAGCTCAAAGGAGGCGGCATCAGGATATAGCGGAATTGTTTTTACTGGTAAGAGGTCCGACATTGAATCTATTGTTAATGCCTGTGATCTGTGTGTACTTTCGACATATACGGAAGGTATTTCAAATTCGATCATCGAATATATGGCACTGGGAAAAGCCGTAGTGGCAACTGACGGAGGCGGGACAAAAGAACTTGTTGAGGATGGGATAACAGGATTTCTGGTACCCCAAAGATCACCGCTTGTTTTATCCGAGAGGATAATTCAGCTGTTAGAGGATGTTGATCTGAGAAAAAAAATGGGCGCAAAGGGGAAAGAAAAGATCATTAATCGTTACGATATGGGAAAAATGGTCTCTAAATATTTAGATCTTTTTTGTGAAAAGAAGGGATAAAAAAGAAGGTATTTAATTATGACTAAGCTAAAAATACTTATTAATACTCCGGACATAAACAAGATTGGCGGAGTGGCTAATTTCTTTCAGTCTCTTGAAGGAAAGTTTATAAATGAAGTCAGATACAACTATATCGGAGGTTCATCAAAAAAATCGAATTTTATATTAAGCCTGCTGTCAGACTATATAAGATTTTTTGCAATTCTGCTTAAATTCAGACCTGATATCGTTCATATTAATCCTTCACTTGATAAAAAATCAGTATTGCGGGACGCTGTCTATGTACTGATATCCAAACTGTTTTTCAGAAAACTGCTGGTTTTCTGGCACGGCTGGCAGGAGAAAACAGAACATTCAGTTACAAAAAAATACTCAAGAATATTTAAGCGGATATTTAATCTGGCTGACGCGCACTGCGTTCTGGCCTCTGATTTCAGGACGGCGCTCTTGAGATGGGGAATATCTAAACCGGTATTTTTAGAAACAACAATCTTTAACGAAGATATTCTTTCAGGATTTAAAATTGAGGAAAAGAGCTATGAACCTTCGGTTCTGTTCTTATCGAGGATCGAGGAAGAAAAAGGCATCTTTATCGCTCTTGAAACATTCGAGAGAATCGCAGAAAAATTTCCGTTACTCAAAATGAAAGTGGCCGGAACCGGCAATGGCCTTGAAAGAGCCAAAAGATTCGTTGAGGAAAAGAACCTGAAAAATATTCAGTTTCTAGGGTTCGTTACCGGAAATGATAAACGGAAAGTAATTCAGGAAAGCCTGATAAATTTCTTCCCTACTTTTTACGGCGAGGGAATGCCTATTTCGATCCTGGAGTCAATGGCATGCGGTTCGATAATTATAACCAGACCTGTTGGAGGAATAAAAGACTTCTTTGAGGTTGATAAAATGGGATATGCATTTGAAAGCAGGGAATCTTCGGTGTATGCGGATTACTTAAGTAAACTGATATGCGATCCTGAAATGATTAAAACGATATCTGAATTCAATCACAAATACGCGCTCGAGAATTTCAGAGCTTCAAAAGTCGCTCAGAGGATCGAGAAGATTTATTCCGATCTTATCGAAAAATGAAAATTAAATTATTAATATCTTTCATTTGTTTCTATACAGGCGTGTCTTTTTCTGAGACTTTTTATGTATCTAACCTGCATGATCGGCTAGGCAGAACTAGAATTCTTCCTGAACGAATACCGGCTGTATTGTCAAGTACAAAGATTAAGGCCGATTCTGTCCTTTTTAAAAGAGGAGAAAGGTTCTTTATTAAGAATGATATTACGAAAAACATGCAGAATAATATTTATTTTGGTGATTACGGAGAACCTTCATTACCTGCTCCGATACTTGACGGAAGCCTGTATCATTTCAGATTCGATGCTAAGGAATGGTCGGATCACGAGATTATAAACGGCATTAAATTCTATAAAAAAAAGATTAAAGGATTAGAGCAGGTAGAAAATGTCTATGCCGGTATTGAACCTATGGTACTTGCGAGAGAACCGGATGATAATGAGACTGTAATAACAGGGGAGAAAAACTCATATACAGGTTTTTACAGAATTGACAGTGTGGATGTTAAGAATGATAAATGTGTTTTCTTAGATAAATCAAACAGAAAGAACTGGACCGGTGCAGAGGTTGTGACTAAGACCAGGCAGTGGACTTATGAAAAAAGAATAGTTAACAACACCGGATCCCGTTTTGAGACAGATGAAAATACTGTTCATCCGATCCAGAAAGGATGGGGTTATTTTATCAGGAGACATTTCGACGCGCTTGACAGCGTGAATGAGTGGTTCTTTGACGAAGCGGAAGGAATCCTTTACTTTTTACCCGTCAGTGATAATTGTACCGTGTATGTTTCCGGCAATGCTGATGAAATGAACAGCGGATTCGACCTTAAATACAAAAAGAATATCACTATCGAGAATTTATCTTTTTTTAATTATAAATTTGGTGTAAAGCTTGTAGGATCTCAGGATATAGTTGTTAGAGGCTGTTTTTTCAGGAACTGCATATACGGAGTAATGAACAAGACCACATATCTTGAAAGAATAGAAGTGAGCGGGAATGAGTTCCGGAATATGATGAGCTACGGAATAAGACTGCTCGCCAACAACTGCAACATTGAGAAAAATGACATTGACAGTGTCGGGCTTTCAATGTACAGTGAAAGCCGTGGGTTTGATAATCTGAACGGAATTGAGATCTACGGGAAAAACAATATAATAACAAAGAACAGGATAAGTAATGTAGGCTATTGCGCCGTCAGGATATACAACTGCCCGGGCACGAAAGTTGTGAGGAACGAAATACAGAATACCAATTTGACGGTCGCCGACGGAGGAGCTATCTACAGTTATCATTCAATGAACGGAAACAAACTGATAAGAGGCAACACAGTTAAAAACGCCTACGGGAATGTTAACGGTACAACAGGCGATAAAGACCATGCATGCGGGATTTATCTTGACGAGCTGTCTCTTCATTTCAGAGTGGACAGCAATTATGTTTCAAACTGCGGAGACGGTATTTATATTCAGAATTCACGATCCGATACCGTAATGTATAATTATACTGAGAACAACAGAAAAAACGAACTTCATATAAATCATGCGGGATCCATCCTTAACGGAGGGAAACTGAATATGAGAAACGATCCTGATTTCGACCCTGAAAAGCTTGATTCGATCCCGAAAGATTATTATTGGGATAATAAAGAACAACTTATGTACTATAAAAACAAAAACAATGGTGTGGTCTATTTGAGACCGGGGAACAATCTTATTTCCTCAAACACATTTATTCCCGGCAGGAACAGATACACTTTCGGGTTCCGGACCTGGCGCCATATTAATGACGATGCAGTTTACGAACTGACAGGCAATAATGATTTCTTCAGAGACAATGTTCCTGAAGAAAAGCTTCAAGACGCTAGTTTTCAGATTGTCGGAGGCAATGTAAAGGATTTTTATCAGAACGGAAAGAATTTCGACAATCTGAAAAGCGTTTTCGATAAGACAAAATACGATTATCTGAAGTCGCCTCCCCATATATACATAGGAAGAGGAAGAAAGTATCAGGTAGAAAAATAGATATCTGTTACTGTTATTTTGCAGTTGATTGTCAGACCTAATTATTTTATATTTTAATAAATTTAAGCGATTGATCGCAGGGGTGTTGTTTGTATAAAATAGAATCAGTTGTAAAAAATGACATTGACAGGCTGATCGAATATATAGTATCCGAAAACTATAAAGGATATGATCCTTACGACACATTAAGTTCAAAGATGCCGTTCAGCCGGCTTCCAAAAAAACTGCAGCAGGCTGCGATACAGCTTCAGATCAGAAATCCTTTAAATATCAGACCGGCTCTCGGAATACAAAAGCTTCAGGGTGTTAAGGCTTCGGCAGTGATTCTTCAGGGGTTAAGCGTTTATTACAGATCAAATCCTTCAACATGTCTAAAAGAAAAAATGGATTTCCTTTTTGACTGGATTCTTGAAAACAGAACTGACGGCTTTGAGGGATACTGCTGGGGAGTCCCTTTCCCGCTTGCGCTTTCTGATAAGAGCAGAGCGGTCAACGATCCTTCTGCGGTTCTCGCATCGATAGTAGCAGAGACATTTTATGAATATTATCTCGCCACAGGCAGCGAAAAAGTTAAAGCGGCTATTGAAGGCATCACAAAATTCATAAGAACGCATGTACCTGTTACTGAAGACGAAAAAGGTATTTGCTATAGCTATACGACAAAAATAAAAGATGTTATTTACAACGCCAATACATTTGTAGCAGAGACTTTTGCGAAGACCTACACATTTACCAGAGATGATAAGCTGAAAGAGGATGCGGTAAGATGCCTTGAGTATAATATCGCTTATCAGAAGGCGGACGGGTCATGGCCTTACGGTATTCATCCCAAAACAGGCGTGGAAAGGAACCAGATAGACTTTCATCAGGGATTCGTTCTTAATTCAATGTATGACACGGTAAAACTGCTGGGGCTGACGGACGCTAAATATGAGAATTCGATCAGAAAAGGTCTTGAGTATTATAAAAATTTTCAGTTCGACAAGGACGGCGCTTCATACTGGCGCGTTCCGAAAAAATATCCGATCGATGCACATAATCAGGGTGTCGGGATAATAACATTCGCAAAGCTTTCGGAATATTCTCCTGATTACCTCGATTTTGCGGTAAAGATAGCAGAGTGGACTGACAAAAATCTAAGAGATGAGAAGAAAGGTTACTATTACTATCAGAAAACGCCTTTATATACGAACAAAATATCATATATCAGATGGAATCAGGCATGGATGCTTCTCGGGCTTGCTCATCTTTATCTAAAATTGTCTGAGAAACAGAAGAATGCTTAAAACATTTTTTTACATACCTGCCGACAAGCCGAAGTTTTTGTCAGGGCTTAATAAATTCGAGCCCGATTTTTTCATTCTCGATCTTGAAGATTCTCTTACCAATTCAAGCAGCGCAGAGGGGCTTAACAATCTTATCGAGCTTCCGGAAGTTAAGGATAACTGCTGGGTGAGGATAGGGCTATCCGACGATATCGGCAGGGCTGTCGAAACTGTTTACGCTCTCGGAGTAAGATATAGAAAAATCAAGCTTCCAAAAATAGGATCATCTGAACAGCTTTCAGAGTTCTTTAATGCGCTTGAAAAAGCAGTTGATTTAAAAAATTACGAATTTATTATCTCTATCGAATCTCCGCGGGGAGTGATAGACCTCGGCGAGATATTCAAAGATCATTCGCACAGGTTTTCGGGAATTTCTATAGGCACTCACGACTACTGCAGAGAAATGAATGCGGTGCATGAACCGAAATATTTTGATTTTATGCGGAACACGATCCTGAATTACTGCAAAGCTTACGGTAAATTCTGTCTTGATTTCGCTTCCATGAACATTACTGATGCGGAACTATTTAAGAGCGAGTGCCTCGAAGGTTTCAGAATGGGTTTTGACGGCAAGCCGATCCTTCATCCATGGCAGCTTGAGAGGGCGAACGAAATTCAGTTTTATTCGGAACATGAAATTCAGGATGCGGTTGAAGTTTACAGACATTTCGGCGGTAAAATTCCTGACGATCTGCCCGCGGTAAAGATAAACAGCAGAATAATAGAAAAGCCGCATCTTAAAAGGCTTGCGGAAATTATAAAATACCTTAAGAAAACGAACCGGGAGTTTGTATGATACATGAAATGAGAGAGAAATTCGGCACATATTACGAGGAATTCCAGGTCGGCGATGTTTACAGACATTGGCCGGGAAAAACGATATTCGAATCCGACAATAATCTTTTTTCGCTTTTGACAATGAACCATCACCCCGTTCACCTCGACACTGAATTCTGCAAGACGCATCAGCACGGAAAGATACTTGTTGTCGGGCCTCTGGTATTCAGTATAGTCGGCGGAATGAGCGTGTCAACAATAAGCGGTCACGCCATAGCTAATCTGGAATTCGACTTCGTCAGGCACGAAGGGCCTGTATTCATCGGCGATACGATATACGCGGAGACCGAGGTTCTGGATAAGAGGGAATCGAAATCCAAGCCGGACAGAGGCATAGTCCATGTTGAAACGAGAGGGATCAATCAGCACGGCGATGTAGTGCTCAGGTTCAGGCGTAAAGTCCTTGTTGAAAAGAAGGAGATATCTAATGAGTAAAGAATATTTTTTCAGAACGGTGCTTTTTGCTCCGGGGCACAACGACAAGATAATCGCGAGCGCGGCGAGATCGGCAGCAGATGCCGTAGTTATGGATATAGAAGATTCTGTTATGCCGTTCTCGGTAAAGGAAACGGCCCGTGCGAACATCGTGAAGCACATTCATGCCGGAACCATAAAGAACAAGACCGTCTTCGTGAGAGTGAACGACGCTTCTTCAGGTCTTCTTCTGACCGACCTTCAGGCTGTTACTCTCGAAGGAGTGGACGGATTTTACTATCCCAAGATAAAAACGGCAAAAGACATAATTTTCATAGACAGACTGCTTGAAGCTATCGAGTACCAGAAAGGTTTCGAGACAGGCAAATTCAAGATAGTCGCGATCATTGAGGAGGCTGCTGCGGTTCTGAACGCTCAGGAGATCTGTCAGGCATCGAAGAGGGTCATCTGCCTCGCCTTCGGTTCAGGAGACTATATGACAAGCCTAAAAGGGGTTCTTGACGACGAAAGGTTCAGCCTGAATACACCGAGGGCTCTGATCGCGATGGCTGCCAGAGCCAATAATGTCATCCCGCTGGACACGCCATTCTACAATGTCAAAGATGAGGAAGGCCTGATCTACAACCTTGAGATCGCAAAAAAACTCGGTTTTGACGGACTGACGATACTTCACCCTCTTCAGATCGAGCCGGTACACAGATATTTCACGCCTTCCGAAAAGGAGATCGCCGACGCCAGAGAGATATTAAGGCTCAATGAGGAAGCACACAGGAATCAGCAGGGAGTGGCTATAATAAACGGCGTTTTCATAGGACCTCCCATGATCGCCGAAGCAAAGAACCTTCTTAAGAAATGGGAACTCATTCAGGAGATAGAGAGGAAAAGAAATGCCTGAGACCGGACCTGTTACAAAAGCTCAGCTCGTTGACGACTTCAGGAATATGGGCATCGTTAAAGGCGATATGCTCAATCTGAAGATATCTCTTAAATCCATCGGTAAGGTGGAAGGCGGGGCAGATACGGTAATAGACTCTCTTCTTGAAGTGGTGGGGGATGAAGGGACTTTAGTGACAGATTCGTTCGTAGATCCGTATCCGGCTTTTCTGAAATTCAAATACCGGAACAGAATATCGTCAGATAAAAGCACTTCTTATGCAGGCGCCATAACCAATGCGATAATGAAGAAACCGGGCGTCTTCAGGGCCGACCATCCGATCCAGAGGTTCGCGGCTGTCGGAGGCAGGGCAAAAGAGCTGACAGAGAGCTTTGATATAAACAGCGAACCGTACAGTTTTGGAAGGACCATGGCCGAAATGGGAGCCAAAAACCTCAGAGTGGGCGGCATGGACAAAGTCGTCGGTGTCGGCACCACTCACATTCCGATATGCGAATTAAAGCTTAAACAGAAGATCATAAAAAAAGGCATTTATTATATAGACAAAAAAGACGGCAGAAAGAAATTCTTTGTTATGGACTGGGCGAACGGCTGTCCGGTCGGGTTCAACAACCTCATACACAAATTCAGGAAAGACGGGGTCATACTGAAGGAAGGAAAAGTCGGAAATGCCGAAAGTATGATAACATCCATGATGGACACTCTTGTATATGAGAGAGAGCTGATAAAAAATGACCCGGGAGCTTTTCTCTGCGACGACCCGCTGTGCCATTTCTGCAGTTTTGCATGGAAAGCTTCGAAATATACACTTTTCCAGGCCTGTACGGCCGCGATAAAAAGAAAGAATTTCAAAAAGCTGGCGATGTTCCTGCTCATTGGGCTCATAGGTAAAAGATATCCGCGAAATTAAATCAATTATCACTTGTTTTTTAATCTTACCTGACTTATTATACTTAATAAGTAATTAAATTCTTTGGAGAAAAGTGATTTTATTACTACTTGTTTTTTTGACAATGAATGTCTTTTCTCAAACGGCAACTGCTCCTACTGCCGGCGACGGTACAAGCGGTAATCCTTACCAGATCGCGACTCTAAACAACCTTTACTGGATAGCTTCAAATACCGTCAACTGGGACAAGCATTATATTCAAACAGCTGATATTGACGCTTCCGAAACGGAAAACTGGTTTAACGGTTTAGGTTGGAGTCCTATCGGGAACGGATCGGTTAATTTTACAGGTACTTATAATGGTTCTGGATATAGAATCATCGGCCTGAGTATCTCACGGCCTGACCAGGATTATGTAGGATTGTTCGGTTGTATTTATGCAACACCAGTCTTTAAATCAACAATTAATCTCAAAAACATTATACTGACAGGCGGGAGTATTCGCGGAAAAGATTATACCGGATTTCTGACAGGTCTGAACAATTATGGAGTATTGATCAATTGTCATTCAACGGGAACAGTATCAGGAAATGATCGTGTAGGGGGACTTATTGGGCAAAACTCAGGGCCTGTTACTAAATGTAGCGCATCAGGGAATGTGTCCGGACACTATGGTATAGGCGGATTTGTAGGTAGAATGGAATATGAGTATATCAGAGAATGTTATGCTGCCGGCAAAGTAACGGGCAATAGGTATGCCGGCGGATTCATTGGCTACCTTTATAGTTATACAATATCGAACTGCTATTCCAAAGGTTCAGTTGTGCGTTCCGGATCATTAGATATCGATTTTGGCGGTTTTGTAGGAAGAAATTATGGGGGAGCTATACGAAATTGCTATTCAAAAGGTGCCGTATATGAATCTAGCGGTATAATATGGTCATCAAAAGACAAAGGATTTTGCGGGAGTATTTCTTCTTCGTACATGACTGCTAATTACTGGGACACGGAAACCAGCGGTCAAACAACAACAGCCGGAGTCGCGACCGGTGCAGCTACTGATCAGATGAGATCAAGTTCTACTTTTATAAATGCAGGTTGGGATTTTTCGGGTGAGACTACTAATGGTACTAACGATTATTGGGAGATTGATATTAGCGGGCTTATAAATGACGGTTATCCTTACATAACCGGGAGTTTGACTAAAGAGCCTGAATACGGGAACGGTTCTCAAAGCGACCCATACCATATTGCGAATTTTGCCAACCTTTACTGGATCGCGGAAAACTCTTCGAGATGGAGTTATCATTACATCCAGACCGCCGATATAGATGCTTCGTCAACCCTATCGCTCAATGCGGGAGCAGGCTGGTCTCCGATCGGTAATTATGACAATTCTTTTACAGGTTCTTATGACGGGCAGGGCCATTCGATCAGTTCGCTGTTCATAAACCGGAGTACAGGAGTTTATGTAGGGCTTTTCGGCAGGACATCAGGATCAAAAATAAGTAACCTGCATTTAACCGGTGTAAATATTACCGGGAAAGATCATGTTGGCGGACTTGCAGGATATAATTACAACATCTCAACGATAGAGAAATGTTCAGCTACCGGATCGGTAACAGGCAGCACTAATACCGGCGGACTTGTAGGATCGAACTGGAACTCGTCATCGGTAACCCTTTCATGGTCGGACTGCGCGGTTTCAGGAAGCCGGCATACCGGCGGGCTTGTAGGCTACAGCTACAATTCTTCTTCGATAGACAACTGCTATTCAAGATCGGATGTAATATCTGCAAGCTATTATGGCGGCGGTCTGATCGGTCAGAATCTAACTTCTTCGGTAGCTAATTCTTATTCAACAGGCACAGTCACAGGTGATCTGGCGAACATCGGAGGCTTTATCGGATACAATAACTCGACCGTAAGCAATTGTTTCTGGGATACTGAGACTTCAGGTCAGATTTTAAGTTCAGGCGGAACGGGCAAAACAACGGCAGAAATGAAAACACTTTCGACATTTACGAACGCAGGCTGGGACTTTATCGGCGAAACAGCGAACGGTACGAATGATCACTGGAACATAGGTTCATTCAGTAATGACGGATATCCGTATCTGATCAATAATTTAATGATACCCGATGGAACAGGTACAATGCAAGATCCTGTAAGGATAGTCACTCTTGACCACTTAAAGTGGGTGTCCGACAATCCTTCAAGCTGGTCTTATTATTTTGTGCAGGAAACTGATATAGACGCATACGATACAAGATACTGGAATGGAGGTATGGGATGGAGCCCGATCGGAAACTCTATGATAAAATTCACTGGGACATATAATGGACAGAACCATATTATTGAAGGACTATTTATAAACAGACCTTCAACTAATTATGTCGGGCTTTTCGGTTATACGACTGGAGCCACGATTATTAATTTTGGAATATCGGAATCTGATTACATAGGTAATGCCTACCTTGGAGGAATGATTGGGTATTCTGTATCGACATCTATCAACTATTGTTTTACTTCGGGATACTTAAAAGGCTCTACTAATGATTACATTGGAGGACTGGTCGGTTATAGTTACACAGGATCAACGATAAATAATAGTTATAGCTGCTGCAATGTTGAAGGAGATAGTTATATTGGTGGTTTAATAGGATGGAATAATAGCAATACATCTGTCAGTAATTGTTACAGCGTTGGAAAAGTGACCGCAAATCATAATCCAGGTGGTTTAATTGGACACAATTGGGGCTCAGTAACATTATCCTACTGGGATAAAGAAACATCGGGTCAAACTTATAGCTCTGGTGGAACGGGAAAGACTACTGCTCTAATGATGACAGAATCAACTTTTTCAACCGCAGGCTGGAATTTTACAAATGTCTGGAAAATGGAAGACGGGTATCCGCGTTTTAAATGGCAGACTTATTATCCGGGACCGTTAGTACATACAATAAACGCGACAGTAATAAGCGCTGGTTCGGCTACTATTACAAGTGCGGTAAACGGGATCGGAAATATTGGGATAACTCAAAGTGGCGTCTGCTGGAATACTACCGGTGATCCAACTATAAGCGACAGCAAAACAGAAGATGGTTCCGTGTTGGCGGTCGGGCAGTACAATTCTGAAATGACGGGATTAACCCGTAATACAAACTATTATGTAAAAGCTTATGCCACAAATTCCAAAGGAACATATTACGGTAATCAGATAATTTTTCAGACCCTTCCTTATCAATCGGTTCAGCCACTAGGTTCCGGCACTGAGCCTGATCCGTACCGGATAGCTAATTTAGAAAATCTTTACTGGCTAGCTGAAAATTCAACACGGTGGGGTTTTGATTATATCCAGACAGCGGATATTGATGTTTCGGAAACTTCAACATGGAACAACGGTGCCGGATGGTTGCCGATCGGGAACGAGACTATAAAATTTACTGGAAAATACAACGGGCAGAATTTTAAGATTACAGGGCTATAT
>CAZYNH010000014.1:0-55161 GCA_964648295.1 uncultured Bacteroidia bacterium
AAGAAGGGAGATAAATGTGCTTAGCAATGTCTACAAAAAATCGGGTGTATTCCATACATTCGCTCCTTAAACTTAACTATTAGTTAACTTTTGAGCGCAAAAATAAACCAATAAAAAAGCACATCAGAGAGACAATACTATTAATATTTGTAGAACAAGAACAATCCCGCCGAACCTCTGACCAAGCTGATAGATGAGATGAAAACATAAAACCAGTTCAGCTCAGGAAAGAAAATATATACGACCCCCATGATCGTAGCTGTAATGATTCCTTCCCAGCTGTTGGATCTGTGCGTAAGCTCCATTTCCCTTTCATCAGGTTTATGACCCGGTATGACCAGAAGCATCCCTGCCAAGAAAGGGATAAAACCAAGTATAACTCCCCATATATCGTATTTTACGCACAAGAAGTAAGTGACTATCCCGGAAAACATCTGCGATCCGAAAAGAACAAGATAATTACCTTTTAGTTTCATTTTCAACCTCCGTCAAATAAAATATTTCTTCCACGTTTACTTTGAAGAATCTTGCGATCTTCAATGCCGAAACGATCGTCGGAACGAATTTATTGTTCTCGACAGAATTGATTGTCTGCCTGCTCAGTCCTACCTCTCTGCTCAGATCATCCTGAGTGATATTCAGCCTGGCTCTCCATACTCTTAAACTGTTTCCGACTTCCATTTTTCCTCCTGCAAAAATCTTAATGGCAATATACAACACTCTTGTCTTTTTGTCAAGTTAATTTTACATTTTGTATGCTATATTTTACGAACTTTTTTCTCTTACTTTCTGTTTTGGAGCTCTTTTTTGACTTCGATGGAAGTGTAGCCTTTGCCGGACTTTGCGAGTTCCTGTACGGTACCCTCAAATGTGATATTGCCGCCGGAAGGCCCTCCGTCCGGCCCCATGTCTATGACATGGTCGCAGTTGACGATGACATCGAGGTTGTGCTCGATGATGATGATGGTGCTGCCTGCCGACCTGAGATCTTTTAGCACATTGAGAAGATGCTGAATGTCTAAGAAATGAAGTCCCGTGGTCGGTTCGTCAAGTATATAAACTGTGCCGGCTTTTTTTGTCTTTGAAAGCTCTTTGGCGAGTTTGATCCTCTGCGCTTCTCCGCCCGAAAGGGTCGTTGAAGGCTGACCGAGTTTGATATATCCCATCCCTACCTGCATTAAAGTCTGCATTTTGTTTTTCAGCGTTGGAATATTTTGAAAGTGCTCATAAGCTTCCTGAACATCCATATCGAGTATTTCGTTAATATTCTTATCCTTAAAAGTGGCTTCGAGAGTCTCGGAACTGTACCTTTTTCCGTGACAGACATCGCACTCCACATAAACATCGGCAAGAAAGTGCATTTCGATCTTGATAACTCCGCTGCCCTCGCATTTTTCGCACCTGCCCCCCTTCACATTAAAGCTGAAACGGGATTTGGTGTATCCGCGCATTCTTGAAAGTTTCGTCTGGGCCATTATATCCCTGATATGATCGAACGCTCCGATGTAAGTGACCGGATTCGACCTGGGAGTTCTGCCTATCGGACTCTGGTCAATTTTTATCAGCCTTAAGTCGCGCTCCTCGAACTTCATTCCGAGCCTGTCTTCGAGATATATCTCGCCGTATTCGTAATCCGCCTTGAGATTGGTCGAATCCTTGAGTTCCTCTTTGTTCGAGGCCAAAGTTCTGAGCGCGTTGAAAAGCGTGTCCATTACAAGGCTGCTCTTCCCCGCTCCCGATACTCCCGTCACGACCGTCATCTTGTTCAGCGGGAATTTTACGGTCAGGTTTTTGAGGTTATTGGTCTTAGCGCCTTTCAGAACGATGTTCCCCGTACTTTCGACGGAATCGAGGTCTATGTGGACATTCTTGCGTCTGAAAACATAATCGGAAGTGTGCGTATCGGCCTTTTCCAGCCCTTTAAAACCGCCCGAGTAAACGATCTCTCCCCCGAAAATGCCCGCTTCTTTACCGAAGTCAACTATCGTATCTCCCGCCTCTATAGTCTCTCTGTCGTGCTCTACCACTATGACCGTGTTACCTTTCTTTTTAAGCTGAATAAGATTGTCAAGCAACCTCTGATTATCCTTCTGATGAAGTCCTATACTCGGTTCGTCGAGCACATAAATGACGCCTGTCAGGCCGCTCGCGATCTGGCTCGCGAGCCTTATCCTCTGCGATTCGCCCCCGGACAGGCTCCTCGCGTTCCTGTCTAGCGTGAGGTATTTCAGGCCTACATTGACGAGGAAACCGAGCCTTTCCTGAGTTTCTTTCAGAAGTTCCTTTACAATAAAATTCTCTTTTTCGGTCAGCGTTTTCGGCAGGTCTTTAATGAATTTTAAAAGTTTATCTATCTCAAGCGTGGTTATCCCGTTTATGTTAAGGCCGTTCACCCTTACAGCGAGACTTTCCTTCCTGAGCCTCTTTCCGCCGCACGAACTGCATTCCGCGTCCGTCATGAACACTTCGTAATAAGTTCTCGCCATGTTGGATGATGTTTCCTTGTAACGCCTCTCAATAATGTTCGCAAGTCCTTCATAAGTCGATGTTATCACGCCCTTGAATGTTTTGGAGGAATAGTTCATGGAGACCTGCTTCTTCGTGCCGTACATTACAGCTTTCACGGCTTCCTGGGGTATCTGATTGAAAGGAGTGTCGGGATCGACTCCGTAAGCCTCAAGTATCCCTTTTATCTTTCTGTATTCGATATTCTGACCTACAATAAACGGGATAGCACCGTTCGAGATATTCTTCTTCGAGAATTTGACCAGTTTATTTATATCCACTCTCTTGAAAAAACCGAGGCCGTGGCAGTCCGGGCACATACCGGCTGGGGTGTTGAAAGAAAATGAATTGGGCGAAAGGTCGGGATAGCTGATGGAACATTTCTGACAGTAATTTTTCTCGCTGTACAGGACTTCTGTTTCTGTGTCGAGGTTTTTTATGATCAGGTTCCCCTGCGAGAGCTTTAGAGCTGTCTCGACCGATTCTGCGAGCCTGCTTTTTATTTCGCCGTTCATTTTAAGGCGGTCTATCACCACGAAAAGTTTGTGGAATTTCTTATCGTCAACTTTGATATCGTCTTCGAGAGTGAATTCCTCATCATCAATAATGACCCTTACATATCCCTCGGCTTTAAGATAGTCCAGCGAATTTTTCAGATTGCCCTTCTGCCTTAAAATATAGGGTGATACGACGGAGAATTTTGTATCCTTCTTCAAATTGGTCATCACATCGTTAATTATCTCATCGACAGACCGGGATGTGACCAGATCTCCGCAGTCGTGGCAGTACTGATGCCCGATCCTCGCGTACATCATACGGATGAAGTCGAATATCTCCGTGACAGTCCCGACTGTCGAGCGCGGGTTCGAAGATGAGGTTTTCTGCTCGATCGAGATCGCCGGCGAAAGTCCTTCTATCGAATCGATCTTCGGTTTCTTCATCACGCCGAGGAACTGTTTCGTATAGTTCGACAGAGACTCTACATAGCGTCTTTGCCCTTCGGTGTAGATCGTATCGAAGGCCAGCGATGATTTGCCCGACCCGCTTATTCCTGTGAAGACAATAAGCTTGTTCTTATCGAGCTCAAGGTCTATATATTTAAGATTGTGTTCGCCGGCGCCTTTTATTACAAGTTTTCCGTCCGCCATTCTGTCTTTTCCTCCGGTAATGAAAAGATTAAATATAATCGTAAAACTTGACAAAAACAAAAAGTTTGTTTATATTATTTGCCAGAGAAGATTTTAACGCCGAGATGAAAAAGTATATTCTTCAGGCTCCGTTTAACACCGGAGCAGTTTTTCTCACCCAAAAAATCTTCTCCAAAAAACGCCCGTTATTTTGGGCAAAGGAGGTACAAAGTGAAGAGAATAATGCTGATGTTGATCTTAGCAGCCGCTATGTTGTTTTCCGCCGCTAAACTGAATATCGAACAAAGGGACAGGAAGATCATAATGACCGATGAGGAGGGGTATCCTCTCGAAGACGGATTTTATAATGTCACTTTCAGGATTTATGACAGCGTAAGGGACGGAAGTCTCTTAGCCGAGAAAACGGAGATCGTTGAATCAAAAGACGGTGTTTGTAAAATGTGCGAAGGTGTTATCGCGCCTGATCTGCATGCAAAAGGTTATAAAGAAGTATGGATAACAATGAAGATCGAGGAGTTTCCGGAAACCAAACACCGCATCAGGATTTTTTTAGATCCGCTCAAATAACCATTTTATAGTGAGGATATTCTTTAAAAAAACCTTCCATAACCGGAAGGTTTTTTTTATAATTCAGTCATGAATAAAAATTATGATCTCATAGCCGTTACCGGACCGACAGCCACAGGGAAGACGGCGTTCGCCGCGGCGCTGGCATACGAACTTGACGGCGAGATAATATCGGCGGACTCAAGACAGGTCTACCGCGGAATGACAATAGGCACCGGAAAGGACATCGATGATTATATTGTGAACGGGAAAAATATACCTTATCACCTTATTGACATCTGCGAAGCGGGTGAAGAATACAATGTATTCAGGTTCAAACAGGATTTTGAACGTTCATACGATGACATCCGCTCAAAGAACAGAACGCCAGTACTTTGCGGCGGTTCAGGCCTGTATATTGAAGCTGTTCTGAAGGATTACGGGCTTATTGACGTGCCCTCCGACCCTCAGTTGAGAAAAAAGCTTGAGAATAAGACCGATGAAGAACTCTCAAAAATACTTTCCGGGCTTACCGCGCTACATAACATATCGGACACTTCGAACAGGAAAAGGCTGTTAAGGGCGATCGAGATAGCTGAATATCAGAAAGACCGCCCGCTAGAAAATCTTAAAGCCCCTTTAAAATTCACGATTTTCGGAATTCACTTCGAAAGAGATATGATAAAAAGAAGGATCACGGAGAGGCTCAGGCAGAGGCTTGATGACGGCATGGTCAGAGAGGCTCAGATGCTTTTAAACAGCGGAATATCAAACGATAAGCTCGTTTATTACGGGCTCGAATACAAATACCTTGCGGAATATCTTGACGGGCAGTACACCTATAACGATATGTTCCAGAAGCTCAATTCCGCCATTCACCGCTTTGCCAAACGGCAGATGACATGGTTCAGGAAAATGGAACGCGATGGCATGAAGATCAACTGGATTGACGGTAACCTTCCTCTGAAAGAAAAGATCCGCCGTGCATTAAATATATTAGAATGAGTTCATGGGAGAAATAATGAAAAAAGCGCTTATACTCACAGGAGCAGGACTTTCGGCGGAATCGGGGATCAGAACTTTCAGGGATTCCGACGGATTATGGGAAGAACATGATGTTATGGAGGTCTGTTCCGTGGAGGGATGGATCAGGGACAGGGAGAAAGTCTTAAACTTCTATGACATGAGAAGAAAGGATATAGCGGATAAGATACCTAACGCGTCCCATATAATGATATCTGAGATGAAGCACAGATTCGGCAATAACCTCAGCGTTATTACCCAGAATGTTGATGACCTTCTTGAGAAAGCGGGATGTGAGGAAATAATACACCTGCACGGCGAGCTCAGAAAGCTGAGATGCGAGATGTGCGGGCATATCTTCGATATCGGCTACGATTCGATCAGGAACTACAGAGAGTGCCCTGTATGCAAAAGCCATGCGCTAAGGCATCATATAGTCATGTTCGGAGAACCTGCGCCCTTCTACCAGAAACTCTATTCCGAGCTTATGTCCGCCGAACTTCTGGTCGTGATCGGCACAAGCGGTGAAGTCCTGCCTGTATCGCAGTTCGCTTCATATACAAAATATTCGATCCTGAACAACCTTGAACATTCGATGTCTATCAATCACATGATATTCACGCATACATTTTACGAAAAAGCCACCACCGCCGCGCCCAAGATCAAGAAGCTCATCGAAAAATATTTCGGGACCGGGGAAGTATAGATATTTTTTCGCTATGTAGTCATAAAATCAAGGTAATTATTCTGCGAGATCACTGTATATTCCGAATCGGGGTATGCTTCTGTCCATGAATTTGGTGCTTTCGGCTTCTTTTTAATATTCCATTTGAACACATAAGCCCGTAAAACCCCGTTTTCTTCCTCGACCCAGTCAATTTCCTGCTGAGTATATGTCCGCCAGAAATAGTTCGATGATCTCATGCCTGTTATGCTTTGATATTTAATTCTTTCCGAAACAAGATAATTTTCCCATAAGTCTCCGGCGTCGTTTCTGAGATTTAAGCGGTTGAAATTCCCGATTATGACGTTTCTGATCCCGTTGTCGTAAAAATACCAGCGGTTCATTTTTGAAATTTCTTTTCTCATGTTCCTTGAAAAGCCGCGCAGTTTGAAAATGACGAATACTTTTGATAAAAGATCGAGATATTTTTCGACTGTATTTTTTGCTATATTAAGTTGAGATCCCAATTCCTGCAATGATACTTCTTTCCCGGTCTGAAATGCTATCAGTCGGAGAAGATCAATTATCTTATCGGATTGTCTGATTCCTTCAAAAGAAAGAATATCCCTTAGAAGATATGAGTTAAGGATATCATAAAGATAGTTCTGCTTATCGTTCCAGTCTGAATACTGCTCAAGTTCAGGGTAAGATCCGAATATCATTCTTTCTTCGAGTTTTTCTTTGGTCTCCAGAATGTTCTCGTATTTTTTGAATTCCATTTGCGCAAAAGGATAAAGATATATCGTGTTTTTCCTGCCTACAAGAGGTTCTCCCAGTTTATTCGTCAGATCAAAAACCGAAGAGCCTGTGACAATGATCTTCAAGTTTTTGAAATTGTCGGCTATAAGCTTCAATACTAACCCTGAATCCGGAATTTTCTGAGCTTCATCAATAACAAGAAGGCTGGATTTGTTCAAAATCCTCTTATAATTCTCAACAGACCTGTCTTCAAACAGACTGGCATGGCGGATGTCTTCGCCGTTGAATTTAAGATATTCGCCTTTGGAAATTCCTTCAAGATAATGATTGATCAGTTCTGTCTTGCCTACCCGTCTGGCACCGAGTATCACAAGCACTTTGCCGGGCAGGATTTTTTTCCCCATATTTTCAGAAATCGCTCTTTCAATAAATTTCATAATACCGTCTAATCAAATTGACTATTTTTAATTTAATTCCGTCAACCTACTGACGCAATTTAATCAATTTCCATCAATTAGTCAAGAAATATTAGATAGAATTTAGCAGCTACTTTTCTTTTTCTTCTGTGTCCTTAACGGCCTTTTCAAGATCCTTGACCTTATAGATCAGATCCGGAAGACGACCGAGACATGCATCTATCTTCCTCTGTTTGGCGATCTCTCTCGAAGGCGTTCCGGTGACGATACTGCCGTCCTTGAGGTTGCCGGCAATGCCGGCCTGAGCGCCGATCATGACCCCCGCGCCGACGCTGATGTGGCCCACGAAGCCGACCTGTCCGCCTATCATGCAGTGCGGCCCTATCTTTGTACTGCCAGAGATCCCGGTCTGCGCGGCGATGACCGTATTTGCGCCTATCTCCACATTGTGCGCGATCTGAAGCAGGTTGTCGAGTTTTGCGCCTTTGCGAATTATTGTCGAGCCTAAAGTCGCCCTGTCTATGCAGGTATTGGCGCCGATCTCGACATCATCCTCGATGATCACGTTGCCCACCTGAGGTATCTTGTCGTAGGCGGACTGGTTCGGCGCGAAACCGAATCCGTCTGAACCTATCACGGCGCCGTTCTGAATTATCACATTGTTCCCTATCACGCAGTTTTCGCGGATAGAAACATTGGAATAAATTATCACATTATCGCCGATCTTCACATTCCGGCCGATCGTGACATTCGGCTGTATCTGGACATTGTCCCCTATTACCGCTCCCGCCCCGACGGACACGAATGCGCCGACCGCGGGATCTTTGCCTATCTTTGCTTCAGCGGAAATATCGGCCAGTTTATTTATGCCTTTTTCTGCGACTGGGATCACAGGATGAAAAGCTACGAGAACTTTTAAAAAAGACTGATAAGGGTTTTCAACCCTGAGAAGAGGTATTGACCTTTCCGTTTTAAAATCCGCAGGCACGATCACCGCTGCTGCATTTGTCGTGTCAATGAGGTGAAAATATTTGGGGTTGTGAAGAAAAGTTATCTCTGACTCCGAAGCGGTCTCTATTTTGGCAATATCGCTTATTTCGATATCATTGCCCTCAAATTCCGTGCCTATCAGCCCTGCTATTTTCTTAAGAAATATCCCCATATCGTCCCCCTAATTTTTCCTGTTCAGCACCAGAACCGGAAGTATCATCTCCTCAATGCTTACCCCGCCGTGCTGATATGTATTCTTTATCTGTTTATAGAAATCGTTCAGCCCTTTTTCGAATACAAAACAATGATCTTCTTTGGCCAGAACGATATTGTTTCCTTTGAAGACCGAAGGCATTCTGTATTCCGACGGTTTCTGCCAGAAAAATGTCTGTTTTTTGTTCGAAACGGTCAGGTTCTTACCGTATTTCATCCTGAGGCCCGGGCTGATCTGACCGTCGCCCGATACTTTTGTGAACCTGTTTATCAGCTTGGCCCCGTGATCTGTGGTAATGATGATCTTAAACCCGTTCTCCCCCAGAGAATTGATCAGCCTTAAAAGCGAGGAATTCTCGAACCAGCTTTTTATTGTGGCCCTGTATGAACTCTCATTCACCATCATTTCAGAGACAAGCTCATCTTTTTTCTTGTTGTGTATAAGAAAATCCACCATGTTGACGACTATAGCCAGCAGCGATGTATCCCTGTAGTCGTTCATTGATGATTCCAGCCTGGAGAACTCATCTATTTTGTATATTTTTGAATATTTGATTTTTCCGGCACAGTTATAACCCTTTGATGAAAGCTGTTTTTCAAGAAGTTCATGCTCATACCTGTTGCTGCTTTTCTCATCCTCAAGATTGTCAGAAAATAACTCGGGATATTTTTCCTCAATCTCGGATGGGAAAAGACCGGAAAATATCGCATTCCTGGCAAACTCGGTCGCGGTGGGGAGAATAGAAAAATAAGACTCTTTTTCTACATAAAAACCTTCTTTGAGAATATCGCTTATTATGCTCATCTGATCGTACGGGAAGCAGTCTATGACTATCAGGGCCAGTTTCTCTTTGCCGATGTAAGGCATAATGTACTTATCAATAATATCGACCGAGAGGACCGGGGCGGACTTGCCTTCGTTAATCCATTCCCTGTAATGAGACTGTACATAGCTGCCGAAAACCGTATTGGCTGACGACCTTAGATCATCGAATGTCTCGGTAAGATTAACATCCTTAATTTCGTCAAGTTTAAGTCCAAGCGCCGTAAGTTCCTCATTGAACCTGATCCAGCCGTCCGCGTCAGGCATCTGATCCAGCATTGCAGTAAGTGTCCTGTAGCTCCTTATGTAACTTTTTGAGATGCTTTCGGTTACAATATCATCTTTATCGAGATTTTTCCTTATGCTCAGATACAGCTGAAGCGGGCTTACAGGCTTTGTCAGGTAATCGTCAATCATATTGCCCACAGCTTCAAGAAAGATACCTTCCTCCTCGGACTTGGTCACCATGACCGCTTTTACCGAACTGTCAGCGGCTTTTATCCTCTTCAGCGTCTCGAGGCCGTCTATCCCCACCATCATTTCGTCGAGTATTACAAGATCATAGCTGTTTTCTTTTACCATCTTAACGGCGTCAAAGCCGTTCGTAGCGGTCAATACATCGTAACCTTTCTGCTCAAGATAGAGTATGTGCGGTTTTAATAGAGATATCTCGTCGTCGACCCAGAGTATTCTGTTCATAGGCTTATCTCCGGAAAAGTATTCAGCCTGATATCTGTAAAGAAGATCGTCAGCTTGGACGGCGGATTGAACGCGCTAACCCTGATCCTTCTTGGGAAGAGAACGCCTTTTTCATTTGTGAAATAATCGTAGACCTTTCTCAGCTTTATCTCTCTTTCCTTGTAGTCGTCTATCTCAGTTACGGAAAGTTTCTCGTTGAATGTTACGAAACTGTACATGTCTCCGCCTGAATTGATCCTGACTTTAAGTTTCCCGTCCCTGCCTGCAATATCGGAGATCTCTTTTCCAGCGGCTCTGCCGAGGATCGAATTCCTCAGATCTGAGACATCAATGTCTATACCTGTTACCCTTCTTAAAGCGTCCTCGCCGCTTTTATCCCTGACGGTCAGGTTCTCATTATAATTTACGGCTATCAGAGTATCTTTGTCCATAAACATAATGGCTGTAGTTTCTCCCACTATTCCTTTGATCTCAATATAAATAGTGTCCCCTGAAGAAAGAAAAATATACCCGCTTGACTGTTTTCTGTCGCTTGCTGTAGAGTATGAGAAATCGAACCTGCCCGAAATCGACCTGATGCCTGCGTGATTTTCTTCCAGCCTTGTTCTTATGTCATCCTCCTTAACCTCGTTAAGATCGTAAGTCCTGAAGCCTGATCCTGTAGAAACGCAGGCGGATAAGAAAAACGCTGTAATTATTAAGATTAACCGGCTTCGCTTCATCTAAAATCCCGCCTCAAGCATATATGTGCATTCAGCTATTATCCCGGACAGTTCAACAGCTGTACGGTTGATCGAGATATTGCTTATAGTTTCAGCCTTATTCAGAGCTTCTTTAATATCTTTGTAATGCGCGAAAAGCTCATCAGAGCTGGGATGGAAATAAATGCTTTCATCTGAAAATAAGACATCCATTATCTCTTCAGCCTCGACATGCCTACCCAGCCTGTATAAGACCCATGCTTTGGTATCAAGGAAAGTAACACTGCCCTTTCTTAAGTTAAGGGCCTTTTCAACCATTTCAAGAGCGCGGTCCAGTTCCTTACCCATAACGGCGAGCGAATAAGAATAGTTGTTCAGAAGCTCAGGATCTTCCGGGAATTTCTCCAGGGCTTTTTCGAAAAATTTAACTGTGAATTCGTCATTTCCAGCCTTAGAATACTCGTTGGAAATTATTTTGTATATCTGATCGTTATCGGGGTTTTCAGATATTATCGAATCGAAGATTATCTCGGCCCCGGAAAAATCATTTCTGGACATATCCAGGGAAGCCAGTTTCATTTTCAGAGTACTGTCATTTAATTTTCTTATACCTTCGATAAGTATATTGCGGGCTTTATCGGCTTCAGATCTTTTCAAACTGAATTCGGAATTGAAATAATAATATCCTGTCTCCTCGTAATTATACCTGTCCATTTTCCTGAGCGTCTTTTCCGCCATTTCGTATTCACCCAGCTTCAGATATTCATTAAACGCCATACTGTAGAATGAGTATGGTATTTCGCCGTATTTTTTTTCAAGCGCTTCAATTATACTTTCAACCGGCCCAGTCACTTTCTTCAGCCTGGTATGTACAAGGAAGAGCACGCTGTTAAAAAAGAATTCGTACCTGGAATTCAATTCCTGAGGGTACAGATCTTTGACGAATTCAATGAAACCGTCCGGATCGAAGAACGAGTATATACCGTCAGCCATCCTCTGCTTTAATACGGTCGCCGCCGTGTTTATCTCACCAAGTTCGTTAAGATCGGAAACAATTTTATCCAGCACCGTGTAAGCTTCAGGTTTTCCCGGTTCGTAACTGAGGTACAAATATATCCCGAACCTTCCGAGGTTATAACCGCTTTCGTAAAGCTCTTTGAGCATCCTGAAACCCTCATCCTTTTTGCCTGTAATAAGGTTCCGGACAGACAGATTCAGTTTAACAGCATCACTATTGGATCTCAGGAAAGCTATCTGAAAATTCTCCTCGGCTCTTTCGGCATTTCCCGTCTGCTCATGATAAAGCGCGTTAAGAAAATATCTTACCCCGCCCGCATCGTAGTTCGAATACTCTTTTTTTGAAAATGAGTGAAGCGAGAGAGCTATAAGCAGTACCTGTATGCATATCACCTTCATTTATGCCTCAGTTATATACAGATATTATTATTCTTCCGTCTTCGGTCAGAACAGAAGATGAACTGAAATCTTTTTTCAGCCTGACAGTTATCTGAACCGATTCCTTGAATTCAAAGAATTTCACCGAGCTCACTACCGCTCTGTTGTAAACATAATTCTTGAGGGTCTCGGAGAATTTTCCCTTGTAAAAACTTATGTTAAAAAAATTATCACCGGAGAAAAAAGTGGATATATTGGACTTGGGATCGTCGCCTCTGTATTTAAAACTTATCATAACGCCGTTGCTTTTCTCAGTCACATCAAGATCGGAAATGATAAACGATATCTTGTCTGCAGGGGCGGTTTTTTTTTCATCTTTGGAAATTATCTTTTCCTTCTTGGTTAAAGGTCTGACTTCTTCGGTGTGAGCGTTCTTTATGCCTGTGTCCTCTTTTACAGGTTCGCCGCCGGCGGGCCTGATCGCGGAGCATCCTGTAAAAGCCCAAATGAGCGCAGCCGCTAAAATTATTATCTTCATTTATTTTTTGCTCCTTCTGTTCTGTTCAACAACTTCTCAATAATACCACATAAATATACTAAAGTTCTTTTTCTTTCGCCTCAAATTCTTCAATTCTTTTTAAAAGGTCTTTTACTCCGTCCATCCCGTACTTGTAACCGATCCCTGAAAATATTTTTTCCGCTTTAATGGCGGCTGCTTTGGCTGATGAAGCATCCTTCATATCTTCAAAATAAGTGTAGGCGAGATTATACAATGCTTTGCCTTCAGAATGTATGTCGTTATGTTTTTTTGAGTAATCTATCTGCATCTGATAGTATTCTATGCTTTTTTTAATATCACCCGTTTCTGCATAGCAGTTTGCCAGGTTCCCGTAACCGTGACCGACCATCTCGATATTGTTTATGCTCCGCGAGAACTCGATGTTCTTTTCATAAATATCGACGGCTTTTTTATAATCTTTTTTCTGAAAATAGACATCAGCCCTGTTATCGTTCAATATCGACATTCTGAATTTATCTCCGGTCCTGTTTAGTATCGCTTCCCTTTCCGAACAAAGAATCAGGGCTTCGTCATATTCTTTCTGCTCAAGCCTTATGTTAAAAAGGCTCTGGAGCAGAAGCTCTTTGATATGAAGTTTACCTGTTCTCTCCACCAGCTTTATTCCTTCCTTAATATTTTTTTCAGAAGCCCTGTAGTCTCCCTTAATGTAGCTCACTCTCGACATTCCGTCAAGCGCTCTCATTACAAGATCGATATTATGTATCTTTTTGGCTTCGGTGAAAATTTTCTCAAAATATTTCTGGGCGTCATCCATTTTGCCCGTCTGACCGTATGCAGTGGCAATATTCTGGAGAGCTATGAACTTTTCGTTGACAAGCCCGTTGTTTTCTGCGGTACCGTACATTTTATTATAGTGGACAAGTGCTTCTTTAAATTCCCGTTTCACAAAATGGTACAGACCTTTTGAGCACTCCAGGTCAACAAAATACTTTGGCGTCCCTGATCCTTTAATGAGTTTTTCGGCTTTCTGAATAGTATCTCTCATGCTCTCGACATTCCCTGTTCTGTAATAAACCGATGACAGTTCGATCAGAGCTTCAAGCTGAAGTGCTTTATCCTTCAGTTCCCCCAATCCTTTATAAAACTCTTCCGACTCCTTATACCTGGCGTCCCGCCTCAATATATTGAGCTTTTTGACCATAGCTTTTTCATACAAATATGAGCCTTTTGCGGCGGAGCCGGATATTTTATCGCATACCTGAATTGCCTTCTGCCTTTTCTCCGTAACCCTGTATATATCGAAATCGAGAAAATAGCTCTCCAGCTTCTCTTCGGCAGGCATTTTATATTTTCTATAGAGCTTCAGATACTCGAAGGTCTCTTTGAACCTGAATTTAGCTTTTGCCGACTCTGCCGATTTCAGAAGATAATATCTTGCCTTGTCCTTATCGTTCGTATGCCTGTAATGAAAGGCGAGAAGCTCGTAGGCAGAGCTTATGTTGTCCCCGAAATTCCTCTCGTAGAGCTGGGCTATTCTCAGATGATATTTTCTCCTCAGGGAGAACAGCAGTGTCTCGTACGCGACCTCCTGCGTGATAGCGTGCTTGAACAGATACTCGTTCTCGCCGGATTCCTCGAAAATGGTCAGGTCCACCTTTGTCAGGTCGAAGAGACTGTCCTTAATATCGAGCCTGTCAGCGATCTCTTTAAGATTCTGCAGCTGTTTAAGAATGTCGAACTGGAATATCCTGCCTATTACCGAAGCTATCTTCAATATCGTCTTGCTGTTCTCGTCAAGCTTGTCGATCCTTGAAAGAACTATATCGTTCACATTGTCGGGTATGCTGATCGTTTTAATCGAAGGTTTGATCCTGTACATTACCGAAGATTTTTCCAGAGCCGCCAGAGCCTTGTCCCTCTCTGACATGAACTTATCTTCTATTTTAGCTTCGCCGCCGCTTTCCCTGTCTGGTATAAGACTTCCGTCGTTCTTGAGCCCGAGAAGTATCTCTTCCATAAAGAAAGGGTTACCCTTGGTTTTCTGATAGATCTGCTCATAGATCTTTGCGGGTATTGTTGTCAGATTGAATTTCTCAAGAAGGAACTGCTTACCCTCGTCATATTCAAGGTTTTTAAGTTCAAGCGTGTATGCCGAATCTGAGCTTTCGAAAGGTGCAAGTATGGCATCGGGCCTGTAAACGAAGTGAATGGAGCATGGGGATTTTTTTGTATCGAAAACATTCAAGAGAGAGGCAAAGAAATCCGCTGAGGCGGGATCCAGCCAGTGAGCGTCCTCGAGATAAAGTACCGTTTTCTTTTCTTTGATTACTTTGCAAAATACGCTAAGCGAAACTTCCGTGAAAAAATCCTTAAGACCGGGATCGCTGGTATTGGAAGAAGATTCTTTCCAGGACAATAATTCAGCAAAAAGAATTGTGTTTTCTGCCTCTTCCGCAAATTTTAGAAGGGTTTTGAGCTTTGTGAGTTTTTCTTGCAGGCTGTCGAATATAGTCACCCCTGCGAATTTGGCTATGAATTCCTTTACCGCGTAGTAAGTGTTGTTCTTCGTGTAGGACAGGCAGTTAACAAGACAGCATTCGTTCTCTTTCCTTCTGTCTTCGAAAAGTTTGTTCACAAGAACGGACTTGCCCAGGCCGGCTTCGGCTTTTACATTGA
Organism: uncultured Bacteroidia bacterium; assembly: GCA_964648295.1. Lineage (GTDB taxonomy): Bacteria > UBA4055 > UBA4055 > UBA4055 > UBA4055 > UBA4055. Next base: position 15,079 of record CAZYNH010000014.1, read on the forward strand.
CCAAAACGGCTTTCTTCTTTTTTAGTACGGCATTATATTCTTCAAGTTCTTTTTTCCTCCCGATAAGCTTAAATCTCTTGCTTTTTCTTGTTTCGAGGAGTTTTACCAGAGGATATGCGCTAAAGAGTCCGGATACGCCTTTCAGCTTGAGCTTTCTTTCCTCTCCTGTTTCAATCTCAGGGACTCTTTCCTTTACCGAGGGAGCGATTATAATTTCATTGTCTCCGGCCGATGCCATCAGCCTCGCGCTCAGATTAACCGTACTTCCCATCACCGTGAATTCCTGCCGGTACGAAGCCCCGACAACACCAAAATAAATATTTCCGTTGTTCAGGCCGGCTTTAATAGTAATAGCCTGAGGCTTGTACTGTCTTATCTCCTGAAGAGCTCTGAGCGCGAACTCCTCGTTCTTCTCCGTCGAGACCGGCGCTCCAAAAAGAGCGATTATCTTGTTGCCTTTGTCGCCCATGTCAATTTTATTAACAAAACCCTGATATTTTTTTACTGTCGCTGAGACTAGAGTGCAGAACCCATTAAGCAGTTTATAATCGAATTTTTTACCGTACTCGACACCCGTGAAGTTCAAAAACACGACCGCGCAGTTCCTCAGATCACCGTGCTCCAGAGCGCCGGCCCTGTCCCTTTCAACGATCTCTTTACCAATAAACTCAGAATACCATTTTTCTTCTTTTGCCGGCGCTGCTTTTTTAATCGGGGGCACAGATCTTTTTGATCCTGCCGGTCTTACAAGCCTGTAATAACCTTTATGCGCCTCGCAGCCCAGCGTTTTACCCGTTGTATTCATCTCAGGCGTCACTATTATTTCACCTTTTTCGGCGTGATGCTCGCATTCGCACGCTCCGTCAAGCGTATCGCCGGCAATGAAATACTGTTTTCCGTCATCCCCGACCATGCCTATTACGGATTCTCCGTGCGCAATTCCGATCTTCATGTTGATCGAGCACTGTCCGGCGATAGTCTCTATGCGTTCGAATTTCTTAACGGAGTCCTGCATCTCCAGCGCGGTCATCAGAACTTTTTCTTTAAGAATCCTTTCAGGAAAAAAAACAGTGACCGCGTCCCCCCCGAACTTATAAACAGACCCTCCGGCCGACGAAACGATCGTTATCAGCTCCTCGAAGACCTCATTTATTATCCTCGATATTTCCTCTGAGCCTTCTTTACCTTTGGCGGTCAGTTTTTCGGACAGGTTCGTAAACCCGGAAAGGTCGGCGAACATAACGGTACCATTTTCCCGCACGAACCCTTTTTTTAGCGCTTTAGTGTATATCTCCGTGAAATGTTCAGGAATGTATTTTGACAGCATAAAGCCCCCTTTCAGCAAAATTAGTGAGCGTCAAGCCAGTTGTCTCCGACCCCGATGTTGACCTCGAGCGGGACTGAGAGCTCGACAACTGATTCCATCTCGTGCTTTATCATTTCGGTGAATTTTTCGATATGAGCTTCCGGAACTTCAAATACCAGCTCGTCGTGTATCTGCAGAAGCATCCTCGCGCCGAAAAACCCAAGCTTGGGTTCGATTTTTATCATTGCGAACTTGATTATGTCGGCCGATGTACCCTGTATAGGCGCGTTCACGGCTGCTCTGACCGCAGCGTTCCTAATATTCCTGTTCGATGATCTGATCTCCGGTATCTCCCTCTTGCGGCCGAACAGGGTCTTTACATACCCGTACTGCTCGATATAAAGTGTTGTGTCGTCTATATACTGCTTGATGTCCTTAAACTGACTGAAATAAAGATCTATAAAATCCGAGGCCTCCTGAAAACTTATTCCCATATCCTCGCTCAGGCCGTATTTTGATTTGCCGTAAAGCACGGCGAAATTCGCGGTCTTGGCTCTTATTCTCATCTCTTTTGTAACTTCTTCTACCGGAACGCCGAAAAGTTTCGAAGCCGTCGCGGAATGTATGTCCAGCCCTTTATTAAACGCATCAGTGAGATTATAGTCCCTGCAGAAGTGGGCAAGTATCCTGAGCTCTATCTGCGAATAGTCGGCCGAAATTAATTTATACCCCTTTTCAGGCACGAATGCCGTTCTTATCTTTTCTCCAGCTTCATTCTTTATCGGAATGCTCTGCAGGTTCGGGTTAGCTGATGAAAGCCTGCCTGTTGTCGCTACATACTGCAGAAAAGATGTGTGGATCCTTCCTGTAGGCTCGTAAATATATTTCATAAGCCCGGCGGCGTATGTGTTGTTCAGCTTGGTAAATTCCCTGTATTTAAGCAATAGTTCCGCTATCGGAGCTCCGTCGTATGCAAGCTTTTTGAGCACTGCGTGATCGGTCGAGTAAGTACCGCTCGTACCTTTTCTGCCTCCCTTAAGGCCGAGCTTGTCGAAGAGAACTTCGCTCATCTGTTTTGGTGAATCCAGATTGAATTCTTCGCCCGTAAGCGTCCGGACCTGCTTTCTGACCTGTTCAGCCGCAGCTTCCATTTCTGAGGAAATTCTCTTAAGGACATCCTTATCTATAAGAACTCCCGCTCTTTCCATCCTGAACAGGACATGAGTGAGAGGCATTTCCATTCCATAGAATATTTTCTCGACCTCGTCGTTCACACCGAGTTCTTCTTTGAGTTTGAAATAGCTCCGGAACAGAATATCGGCATTCTCGCACCTGTACACCATAGCTTCGAGCGGAGACTCCTTCTCCGCCAGCATGTAATAGTGGAAATAGTGCCGTGCGATCGAAGATATTTCATGGTTCATCGTTCCGGTGCGGACAAGAAAGTCAGCAATGAGGACATCGAAACATCTGCACCCGATGCTTATTCCGTAATTTTTAACCGCATGCATTGTTTTCTTTATATCGTAGCCTATAAGGGTTAAGGATTCATCCTCAAGCACGGATCTGAAATTATCCAGAAACTTCCCGGTCGCATCGCTGTTATCTGTGTCGAACAGGCTCAGCTGCACATCTTCGTTCTTATATTCTCTTCCGACATAATAAGCCTCACGGTCCTTTACGGACAGCGCTATGCTCTTTATTGAAAGTGAAAGGAGAAAATCGCCTTCAGTCTCAATATCCATCGAAAAAGCGCCGGATTTTTTTATCTTCTTTATCAGATCCTCTTCCGCTTTCCTGTCGGATACCGTGATAAACTTGGAGTTCTCCGGGGAATATCTGTCTCCCTTTGTGCGCCCGGAAACAACTCCCTGTTTTCTTTCCAGATATTCAAGATGCCGTTTCATGTTCAGCTTATAGAAATAATCGGCGAGCTTCTCAAAATCGTAGCTCTTTATACGCAGTTTATCCTCATCAATGTCAACTGGCAGGTCTGTTTTTAGCGATACGAGCCGGGATGACAGTTCAATTATCTCACCGCTGCTCATTAAGGACTCTCTGACGGCGTTTCCGCCAACTTTGTCAATATTCTCGAAAATTCCTTCAATAGTGCCGAATTCCTGAAGCAGTTTTACAGCAGTCTTCTTTCCAACCTTGGGAACGCCCGGAATGTTGTCTGAAGAATCACCTGTCAGAGTAAGAAAATCCTTTATCTGCTCGGGATAAAGCTCAAATTTATTCTTGACGCCTTCCCTGTCATAAATCGTCTGATCCTTGGGGTCATAAATAAACACATCGTTATTAACAAGCTGGGCTAGGTCTTTGTCTGATGTATAAATATATACCGTAAATCCGAGTTCAGGAGCTTTTTTGCATAGAGCGCCGATCAGATCATCAGCCTCATACCCCTCCATCGAGACAGTCTCTATACCCGTCGCGGCTATCATCTCCATCAAAAGCGGGATCTGATTTTTCAGTTCATCGGGCATCTTTTCCCGGGTAACCTTGTATTCAGCGTACATCTCATGCCTGAATGTAGGCGCGGAAGTGTCAAGCACCACAGCCATATATTCAGGAGCTTCGTTCTCAAGAAGCGCGAAGAACGATGAGAAGAAGCCGTAAAGCGCAGATACATTGAAGCCCTCTTTTGTGATAAGCGGTTTGGTTCCGAACGCAAAATAGGCGCGGTATATAAGCCCGTAGCCGTCGATTAAGTATAATTTCTTTTCTTTTACGCTTTCCAATACAGATTTCCTCTTTAATAAACCAAAAAATAAGATTTATGGAACTTAATTGCAAATAAATTCATTCCTTAATTTCTGCATTTTGTCATAATAAAATGTGATTTCTATGAATTATAATCTTTCAATACACTGCAAAATAAATTATATTGACTCCTGTAGAAAATAATAATTAAAATAGAACGGAGAAAAAATGAAAAGGCTGTTAGTCATCATAGCTTTTATGCTCACATTTACCCTCAATGCTCAGGAAATGCTGAGTAAAATCCTGCCCAACGGTATGGAGGTCGTGGTCAAGAAGAACACAAGCAATTCCTCTGTCGGATTTTTTATGTTCGTTAAAACGGGATCTATACACGAAGATGAATATCTGGGAAAAGGACTTTCTCACTATCTTGAACACATAGTATCAGGCGGATCGACAAAGAACCATACCGAAAAATGGCATCAGGATAAAAGAAAGGAATACGGTGCTATTACCAACGCTTACACTACTTTCGGAGCGACAGTCTACTATATGCAGGCTGACAGACAATATGCTGACTCATGCCTTTATCTGCTCTCCGACAATATTATGAACTGCTCTTTCGATCCGGCAGAGGTTACAAGGGAAAAAGATGTTATAGTTAAGGAGTTCGTTTACAGGGTCGCATCGCCTATGGCCAAACTTTATAACGGGATGAGAGCGGCGACCTACCTGACCTCAAATGTAAAAAATGAGGTTATCGGCGAGATCGAACTTTTTAAACAGAACACCCGCGAAGACATGATGGATTATTACAACAAGAGATATATGCCGAACAATATGGTATTCGTGGCCTCGGGCGATCTTGAACCCGCAGAAATGATGGCTAAGATCGAAGAAACCTTCAAAGATTATAAAAGAGGCGTTCTCAGACCTGTATATCTGCCCGAGGAAAAAATCAGACCCGGCAACATAAAATACATTGAGGAATTCGAAATACAGCAGCCCAGAGGATTCATCACAAAACTTATCCCAAAATCCGCTCAGGACGACTTTGCCGCCATCTCGATAGCGGCATCCATTCTTTTCGACAAGAGAAATTCTCCGGTTCAGTATGCGCTTGTGGAAGAGGAAAAAGCTGTCAACTGGATCTATGGATACTTCAATGACGGCGGATATTTTCCCGAACCGATGATACAGATAGCTTTTGAGACTAAGGATTCAAAAACACTTGGCGATGTTGTAAGACGGATAGACGGTATAATTGCTCAGACAGCTAAAAAAGGGATCACCCAGAAACAGATAGACGAAGTGATCGCAAGAGAAAAGGCGCAGAAGATACTGAGGACTCCCTCGGCTGACAGAGAAGCTCAGCAGATAGGATGGAGCATGATAGTTTACGGCGTTCCTGATATGTTCGATACATTTATGGAGCGGTACGGGAAACTTACTCCTGAAAAAGTAAATGCGGCGATAAAAAAATATTTCATAGCTGACAACCGCGTAATATATTACGGTGTTCCGACCGGAGAAAAATCAAAGATAGACGAAGGCGGCAGAGGTATCGTTAAGACCGAAGTCGAGAAAATTGTGAACAGGGAGCTGACGATACTTTTTAAACGGAACACGACAGATCCTGTGATCCAGGGTGAGATATTCATTCCTGTTTCTTCAGATTTTGAAACCCTTGAGAACGCAGGTTCATTTCAGTTCGTTACAGAAATGCTGCTCTCCGGAGGGACAAAAAAATATTCTTCAATGAACATGTCATCATGGATTGAGGATCACGCGGTGAGGCTGAGGGCAAATATAAGCCCGACCGGACTCAATATAAGTTTCAAATGCATAAAAGACGACTATGCCGAGCTGGCGGCAAGAATATACAGCATGTTCAATGAGCCGGTTTTTGATGAAAAAGAACTTCAGCTTGCAAAAGAGCGGGCTGACGCTGACTACAAAAGAGAGCTTAGTGAACCTGACCACTCTTATTCAGAATTCAGATCGGCAATACTCTATAAAGGTCAGAAATCAGGTCTCAGCTCAAAAGAAAGGAACGATATTATCCAGAATCTTACAAGAGACAGGGTTACAGGAATATTTAAAAAGTATTTTAAAGCTGAAAGCATGATCGTAACCCTTTTTGGGGACCTTAGCAGAAATGAAGCCGTTTCTTATGCTGACGAACTCTGGAAAAAAGTTCCCAAAGGAAATATCCCCGGCGTAAGAACCCCGATGTTTGTACCAAGGATCAGCGAGACTTTTGTGAACGAGAACGAGTTCGAACAGGTTAATATTGAGATCAACTTCACGGCTCCTCTTCAGGACGACCCTGATTATTTCACCATGACAGCTTTGAACCAGATAATGTCGAACGGATTTTCTGGCAGGCTTATGAAAGCTACAAGGGTCGACAACGATCTTGTATATTCGGCATATTCGTTTTATTCAGCATCAAAAGATTATGCGTTCTTCAGGATCGTCGCTCAGACTTCTTATGAAAAGAAGGACAGGCTTGTAGATGTTCTGAAAAATGAAGTTCGGAAGATACTCGACGGAGACATTTCACAGCAGGAGATAGACATTTCTGTTGACTCTTACGCCCGGATGCTTGACAGTTATTTTACTGATAATCAGCTTGTAGGGACTATGACAAAATATGAATCTATGGGACTGGGATACAACTTTTTAAAAGAATCTCTGGCCGATCTGAAGAAGGTAACGCCGGAAATGATCAGGTCAGTCGCAGATAAATATCTGAAAGATGCAGCTGTATTCATATCTCAGCCTGCCCCGGATGTCAAGCGCGTTGTTGAGTAAATAAAATAAGGGTTTCTAATGCATTTTCTTGACGCACACAACATACTGATGTTCCTTATCCAGCTCTTTATAATACTTGCGCTATCAAAGGCGCTTACATCCGCGGTGCGCAAGTGGAAGCAGCCCGCAATAACATTCGAACTGATCATCGGCCTTATCCTGGGACCGACTATAATGGGCAGGTATCTTCCTGAATTTCAAGAAATGCTTTTTCCGAAAGATGTTGTGCAGCAGAATATGCTGGAAACCGTTTCATGGCTCGGAGTTCTTTTTCTTCTGCTGGATGTAGGTATGGAGATTGACTTCTCTATTGCGTGGAGACAGAGAGGGAAAGCGCTGATGATCTCGCTGACAGACATTATTGTTCCAATGATCGTGGCCTTTTTACCATGTTATTTTTTTATCTCAGACATATTTATAGTGGATCCCTCCCAGAGATTCATCTTCTCCCTCTTCATGTCCGTAGTAATGACAATAAGCGCTATGCCTGTAGCTGCAAGAGTCCTGCATGATCTTAATCTGCTGAAAACGGACCTTGGATTCTTAACTATGTCCGCTCTCGCGATTAACGATATTATAGGATGGGTCCTTTTTACGATCATACTCGGCCTTTTCACAAGCACTAATATCAGTCTGGTCAATATTAGCGTAATTCTTGTATCAACTGTCGGTTTCGCAACTTTCGCGCTCACATACGGAAGGAATATTTCAACAGGCATAGTCGGGATCATGCAGAAAAAAGGATTTAATGAACCGGCGGCATCATTTTCATTCATGTGCCTGACCGGGCTTCTTTTCGGCGCTATAACGGAGTTTATCGGAATTCACGCACTCTTCGGCTTCTTTATAGCCGGGATAGTTATCGGCGAGGCTAAGGGTATTAATGAGAACTCGAGGAACATAATATCTCAGATGGTACACGCTTTCTTCGTACCTGTCTTCTTTGTGAGCATAGGGCTTAAGCTCGATTTTATCGGGGATTTTAATTTCTTTCTCGTATTCCTAGTTTCCGTGATTGGTATTGCCGGCAGGTACCTGGGTGCATGGCTGGGTGTCACTTTCACCAATGTCTCAAAAGTGAATAAAGACCTGATCTCAATAGCACATACTCCCGGCGGAATGATGGAGATAGTTGTTGCTTTTATTGCGTTCCAGGGCGGACTTATAACCCCTCAGATATTTATTGCTATAGTTTTTGGGGCAATATTCTCTTCAATCATAATGGGTCCGTGGATGAAAAACGCTATGGCAAGAAGAAAGCATATTAACATATCGGATTATATAACAGACAGGCACATCGTCGCCGACATGCTTGCTCTTACGAGAGAGGCCGCAATTAAAGAACTTACTTCTCTGATATCGTCTGAATTCAAGAAGGAAGACATTGAAAAAATAACCGACCCGGCCATAAAAAGAGAAGAAGACTTCGGTACCGCGATAGGTAAGAATGTAGCTATCCCGCACGCAAGATCCGAGGCAGTAAAGGAACCTGTCCTTGTTTTCGGCCGGTCAAGGTACGGGATCGAATGGAACGCTCCTGACGGCCAGCATGTGCACCTCATATTTTTTCTGGTCACTCCGTGCGATGTGAAAGATATACATGTTCAGATATTGTCAAAAATATCTAAAGCAATGAGCGTTATTGAGAACAGGCAGATGCTGGAGAATGCCGATTCCCACAACCGGATGTGGACAGCTCTAAAAGGTATCCTTTCAGAAATAAAATGAAAAAGGGCGGGAATTACCGCCCTTTCCTTTAATATATATATCCTCAATTACCTGCTCGCGTTCCTGCCGAAATTTATCGTCTTTACTGTTATTGCTTTCGTTTCATTAGTAGCGATCACATAATAGAACATCTTTGTTCCATTCATAGGCGCTGTCCACTGTGTGCCGTTGAAAGCTCCAGTTTCGTCAAGACTGAATACTCCGTACGGGTCAGCGGATGAATAAACCAGATATCCGGCAGCACCTGTTACAGCATTCCATGTTATAATAACATCTGAACCGCTTACAGAGAGAGCAAGGTTCGTTGGAGCCTCAACAGGTATCCTGTACTCCCAGCTCAGGTAAGGATAACCGCTGTTGAGACTGTTGTGCATACTCCAGTAATCGTCATATCCCGCGTCATCATTATAGTTGCCCATAAAATCCCATGGATTTGTCAACCCGGCACTTGCCAGACTTGTGTAAGTCGCAATGCTACGCATTTCGGCAGTGGTTTTTCCTGTAGCCCCCTCCGGACTTGTTGACTGACCTGAAGACTGCATATCCCAGAAGTTATCTGACATAATCTGTGAGGTTCCCAGTGAACCTATAAAACCCTTTGTTGTAGGATCTGTAGTTGCCGCATAATGTACGCTCCCCGTCGAATAACATTTTTTTACCGTTCCGTTAAAATTCCTGCCTGAGAAACCGCCTATATAAGCTGTTGATCCGGAAACAGCGGTTACGATTGATCCAGAGTAACAGTTCTCAACAGTACCGGACATATAAATATAACCCGCAAATCCTCCAAGCATTGTAAGTCCGTTTATCTGACCCGTACTGTAACATCTTTCTATCATTCCCCCATACATATAACCGACTATTCCGCCCACATAGTCCTCACCTGTCAACACAGCATTTTTTACACCCACATTCCTGATCGAGCTTCCTGTACCTGTGCTTCCGAACAGGGCTATATAATCAGTAGCCGGACGGTAAGAATATAGATCTGATATTATTTTCCCGTTTCCGTCATAGTTGCCTGTGAATCTTACCGAATTATTTCCCAGCGGAGTCCAACCGGCACCGCCGTCCCATGAGTTCGTCGGTGAAGCGTCAATGTCTGCTGTCTGACGGAAATTATAGCTCAGGAAATTCCTGACGGCGTCAAGCTGGGTCAGGTTGGATACAAGGAACGGTTCATCAGAAGTTCCTATACCGCCCGCGAAAGGTGAAGGATTGTGCGTTATCCCCTGCCAGCTGAGGAAAGGATATCCGCTGTTCTGAAGGGCGTTGATACCCCAGATATCTTCGGTTCCGTTCGCAGATTCATCCTGGAAATCCCATGTCGCGTTAGTGAAAGTTGATAGAGTTCTCATCTGATCTTTTGTTAGACCTGTCGCATTCCCTGTTCCGTAAGTCGTAGCCTGGCCTGAGGTTTCAATGTTCCAGAAATTGCCGCTCATTTCGTAGCCCTCCCCGGTTGTTGTGTATCCGGCAAAACCTCTGTTGGTCGGGTTCGTGCTGTCAATATATATTACTCTGCCTGTTGAATAGCAGTTTACAACAGCTCCGACTGAATTAGTACCAATGAAACCCGCTATGTAAGAAGTGTATGTCCCGCCAGAAGCTCTAAAGACATCAGTATTTGAATAACAGTTCCTTATCTGACATGATGTGTGGTTGTATCCCGCAAAACCGCCTATATAATACAGGCTCCCGGTTACAGACCCGTCAGTATAAGAGTTGTTTATATTCGACAGATTGTAGTTTCTTCCGACCAGCCCGCCGTTGTAAGCTGTTCCTGATATCGTACAGTTGCTGTAACAACCGAGGATATTAGAAGAATCTGTATTATTCCCGACAAGTCCGCCGATATATGTTGTTCCTGAAACAGTTCCTGTGGCGGAACATGATACCAGGCTCGATGAGTGATTAAACCCGACGAGTGCGCCGTTATAGGATGTAGTGCTTGTTATACTTACATTGAATAGGCAGACATTCGATATCGTGCTTCCCTGAGTATAACCGAAAAGACCGTTATATGAAGAAGTCCTGTTTATGAACAAACCGCTGATAGAATATCCCTGACCGTTGTATTTACCTGTAAATTTGGTAGTTGCGTTCCCGATAGGCGCCCATCCGGCCCCGCTGTTCCATCCTGTGGTAGGCGAAGCATCTATTGACGCAATCTGAATAAAATTAGAACTCATATAATTTCTTACACTGTTAAGCTGATCCAGGGTGGCTATTTGGAAAGGATTGGATTCTGTACCTATACCGCCGGCAAATCCGCCGTAAGGATCATGAGAATAACCCTGCCAGCTCAGGAACGGGAACCCGTTATTCTGCTGAAGGTTAATTCCCCAGATATCATCAGTTCCGTTAGCAGATTCTCCCATAAAATCCCATCCTGCAGCCGTGAAAGTGCCGAGTGTTCTCATCATCTCGCTGGTTATGCCTGTAGCCGTACCGGCTGATGTCAGCTGCCCGGATGTCTCAGTATTCCAGAAATTGCCGAACATAGTATATATAGCGTCTATTGATCCAAGGAATCCCTTATTTGTGGGGTCATCTGTTCCGTCATAGTGAACGGCTCCTGTTGAATAGCAGTTTGAAATTTCTCCTCTGTAGAGCCTTCCGCAAAAAGCGCCTATATTCAAATCAGTACCTGAAAGTCTTGTTGTTTCAACATCCGCATAGCAATTTCTGACAACACTGCCTGTCGTGGAATAACCCATAAACCCGCCTGACCTGATCCCTGTAATTCCGACTGTGCCTTTAGCATAGCACCTTTCAACTGATCCGCTACTTGAACCTACGAAAGCTCCCACATAATCATTTCCTGTAATATTGGCGTTGATCAATCCAAGATCTCTTATAGAACTTCCGGCTGATATTGAACCAAAAAGACCGTTATAATCGGTTGTAGGTCTGTTAACAAAAAGTCCGGAAACGGTATACCCGTCACCGTTGTATTTTCCCGTAAAGCTTGTTATTGGCACCCATCCCGCTCCGCTGTTCCATCCGGTAGTTGCCGATGCGTCAATATTGGCAGTCTGAATGAAACATGCGGACAGATAGTTCCTGACATTATTCAGCTGATCGAGGTTAGCTACCTGGAAAGGATTCGATTCTGTACCTGTTCCGCCCGCGAACATGCTCGAAACATCATTTATTGTATAAGTTGTTGCCGCATCAATAGTATATGTCGCTGATCGTGGAGATGAACCTGTGTTAAAAGTAGCTCCTGTTACCTGAACCCAGCCGACAGTTTTCGAATCTGTACCTTCTGACGGCTGATATTCATCACCCGGGTAATATTCATCATCGATTTCTACAATTTCTCTTTCAAGATTCCCGGCAGTTTTCATACTTGAGCTTTTAAGGTCGATCCTTTTCAGAATTCTGTCTCCCGGCACAATATCATCATCAGTTTCATCTGTTCCCTTTGAAGGATCGTACTTCCATACTTTAAGGTTGGCAAGCACATTTCCGTTATCTTCATTCGAAGGCCAGTATGAAGTTACGGATCTGGTGCCTGAAAAAGCATTGGAAGTCTCAAGCGTCCACTTTCTCCATATCCCCTGCGAGCCGAATATCGTTACCTGACTTCCGGATCCCGAATAGCGGTAGACTGTCGCCGTGCCGAGGTTGCCTGTTCCTGCACTCATCGAGTAACCTATCCCGCCAAATGTATTTGATCCTGTCCCGACTACCCTTGCGGCTTTTACAGTTCCTACTATGTACCCGGAAGCTGATTCGCCTGTGACTGTCGCGCTGCTGCCGACTTCAAAAATATTTGTACCTGTAATCACATTTCCGCTTGTAAAATTTATATTCCCGGTAAGCAGAAAATTATTCGTGCTGTTATTCAGTCTGAGACTGCCTGACGGTTTATTTAACGTCATGTTAGGAAAAGAATATAAATTCGTGATCGTATCGTTGGCGGACCCGGTAAACACTAGCCTTGATGTTGATGCCGCCGTCACATTCGACGAAGAATTCTTTAAATTCCCGTAAATTCCCAGATTCGCATTCCCGACATTTAACCTCGCGTTGGAAGCAATCGTTATTCCGGCATTTAAAAAACCGAAGAACACAAGCATCACTATCAGTATACACCTCTTCATATAACCCTCCGTGTGATCAGAAACTTTTTCACAAAGTCCCCATTTTTATTAATTTACACAGAAAATAACCAATTTCAAATAACTTTTCTGTGACGGGTTTCACAAAAATCAATTTATTTCAAAAGTTTTTCGGTTATAATTCCTTGCCTTTTCAATACTTGATAATCCATTCCTTTTTCTTCCGACAGCCCGAAAGATTCAGGATGCAGGTAATAACCAACCTCATCCGATTTCTTGTTCGACTCTATTTTTACAGGATTAGATCTGGCGAAATTATCATTTCTGACAGCTGTAACCATCCAGGAAACTTTCAAGTTGGCAACCCCGCCTGAAATTTCAAAACTATTACCGGAAATCTCTCTAGCTATATACAAGTTAGGTCCGGGTGCACCTATTGCAGTTAGCTGATACTTGAAATCCGTATTCATAGCTTCAAACCACTCCGGAAGCTGAACTTTGGCACTTCCGCTGCCGTCAAGAACGACATTACCGTTATAGACGCTTGTCATCTGATCGCTTATGACACCCGAATGGGATAAATATTTGTTTTCCGGATCGATAGGATGGTCAATTTTCACATCAACTTTTGTCGGATTTATAGTTCCTGTTACTCTGACATCCCCATTGAAAAAACCTGCCCATCTCGTTCCCGATGAAGCAGTAGTATAGCCGTAAATTCCGGCATTCATGGTAGTCGCGCCTCCGGCCTGCCCGAAAACTCCGTACGAATATGTTCCGGTCGTACTAGTGATACTTTTTATCCCAAAATTGTTGCTGAGAACACTTAACCTGTAATTACCATCAGGAGCAACTCCTATTCCTACATTACCGTCTTTTCTGACAGTAAATGCGTTTGATCTGGAAGAATTTCCAGTTCCGTTTCCGACCATAAAAAGTGGATCTGTCTCTACCCAGCTTGCAGAGTTTCCGTTGTCCAAATTAAATTGACCTACTGCTAAAGATGCATACGATTGTGCCTTTGTGCCATCTCCCATTGCGGCAGCTCTTGTTCCGGAAGCAACAGTACCTTGCCCGGTTGCGATGGAAGCGTAACCGCTTGCCGTGGTCGCGTATCCCATAGCGACAGATTTATGGCCGGAAGCAGTACAGATATCTCCGGCGGTAAATGAAATATTTCCCGATGCTACAGATTCAAAACCCATTGCTGTGGCCCATCCGCCGCTTGCAATTGTTCTAACTCCTGATGTAAATGAGGCGGTTGTCAAAGCTTCAGTCATAACACCAAAGGCTGTAGAATAAGAACCTGATGCTATATTTCTGCCGCCTGAAGCGAAAGAAGCCTGCCCGACCGAATCGGGATCATTTATCAGAACATGCCCCACCCTGAAAGCGTTTTTCTGCTTATACCACAGCATAGTTGAATCGTTGACTGTCTCAAAAACTTCTTTATTGGAAACTTTCATGAGGTTTCCGCCACCGGCTTTATTCGCCGACACCTGATCATTGACTTCAAAGTCCCTGCCGGTTCCGGGGTTTACATTCGCGGTAATACCGGTTTTGCTTATGCTGAAGATCTCGTCAGAGTTGTCCGTCGGGTTATAAAATGTTGCGCCTTCGTCAGTCGCGATCTCAAACACCTTGTTTTGTGATTTTTCACCTTTCGAAGCCGAGGTTGTCACGCTAAAAGATCTTGACAATCCCTTTGTGGCATCATTCTGAATATACGCTCTAATACCATCTGTACTTATCACCATCAGAGTATCTCCGCCATTCATAACACGAAGTCCGTCAGTTGATATGTCAAGCACCTTATTATTAGAGGAATCCTTTACCTCGAAAAGAGTTTCACTCAACAAAAGAGATAAAAAGGTTGTAAAGAATAAAATCAATAGAAGCTTTCTCATAATACCCCCCTTAGTTTCTGCCTATCAAATTTCTAATTTCCTCAAGCTGCTTTTTGATTTCATCGATTTCCAGCTTTAAAGCTTTATTTTCATTTCTGATCATTTCCAATTCTCCACTTTCGGAAAAATCGTCAGATCCTTTTGCATCACTGGCATATAATTTTCCGGTCGAATCAATTTTTAAATACTTACCGGCACTTCCAGTTGTTGAATATACGGAAGGCAGATATACCGATCCGTCTGAATAGATTCTAAAGCGGGATAAATTCGCGTTTTTATCAAGTATCCGGAAACTTCCGTCGGTACCCGCCAATATATCCCATCTGTTAATATTTGATGAATTTCCGGCCTGAATAGCAAAATAGGAATCAAAACCACCTGTATTCTGAATAAGGGCAGCTGGCACAGACGATGTTTCAATGATATGGAGTTTTCTTAAAGGTGAAACGATTCCAAGACCTATGTTGTCTGGAAAATAATTAGCGTTTCCGCCGCTGCCCCATCTGAAGTAATTTCCGTCTGACCAGATCGCTTCATCCCCTTTAACATAAACATCTCCCTCAACAGAAAGCGTACCTGAAACGATAGCATTACCGTTCTTCTTAACTTCAAAAGCATTCGATCTCGAATCATCAGCGGAACCATTTCCGACCACGAACAGAGGATCTGTCGTAATCCAGTTGGTCTGGTTCCCCACAAGATTGTTGTATCTGCCGATAACAAAAGAATTATATGCCTGTGATGTTGTCGAAATATTCATTGCGGTTGAAAGATTACCCGTTGCTTTAACATTCTGCCCGATTGCTGTTGAGTACCAGCCTTCTGCTTTAGCGGCGAAACCTATTGCAGTCGAAAGATTTCCGCTCGCATCTGTAAAAAGAGAACCTATTGCGATAGATCCTCCGCCGCTCGCGGTACATCCGACACCTATGGCGAATGCGTTGTCAGCGGTCGCACTGACAGTATTTCCCAATGCAAAAGAAGGAGATCCTGACGCTGTGGCTTTGTAGCCAATCGCTGAGGAATTGCTTCCTCCGGAGATCGATTCAAATCCTGCGGCGAAACTGCAACTGTTAAGAGCTTCTGTTCCGTTACCGACCGCGAAGGAATTAACTCCTTGAGCGTGAGCATTCTTTCCCATCGCGCATGAGTTGTCGCCTGTAGCCCAGGAAGTAGTTCCGGATGCGAACGAATTATTGCCTGATGCTTGCGCCCAATAGCCGAGAGCTGTCGAGAACATACCGCCGGCCTGGCTCTTGTACCCTGAAGCGAATGACCCCTGACCCACATGGTTAGGATCCTGGATCAGAACATAACCGATCCTGAATGCGTTTTTCTGCTTATACCACAGCATAGTTGAATCGTTTACTACCTCGAATGTACTTTTATTTGACACTTTCATAAGGTTTCCGCTCCCAACTTTACCAGCCGATATCTGATCATTAACCTCAAAATCCCTGTTCAGCGACGGATTTACATTCGCAGTGATACCTGTTTTTCTTATGCTGAATATCTCATCGGTATTATCAGAAGGATTGAAGAAGGTAGCGCCCTCGTCAGTCGCTATCTCAAACACTTTTTTTTGTGATTTTTCACCTTTCGAAGCCGAGGTTGTCACGCTAAAAGATCTTGACAATCCCTTTGTGGCATCATTCTGAATATACGCTCTAATACCATCTGTACTTATCACCATCAGAGTATCTCCGCCATTCATAACACGAAGTCCGTCAGTTGATATGTCAAGCACCTTGTTGTTCGAAGAATCTTTGACCTCAAACAGTGTTTCACTCAACAAAAGAGCAGTAAAAATTACCACTATAACTGAAAACGGCTTTTTCATGCTTTCCCCCTCACTCTTTATTAAAAATTTTCTTAATTTCCGAAAGCTCTCTTTTCAATTCAGCTATCTCTTTTTCTAATTTTTCGTTGGCCTCATTTAACTTCTCAATACTTTTTTGCTGTTCTTTTACTGCTTCGACCAGTAAGGCAGTAATCGGTGCATACTGCATCGTAAAAAATTCTCCTGTCTCATCCACAACTTCAGGTAATACTTTCGAAGTTTCCTGTGCAATAAAACCTATCCTTCGCCCTTTTTCACGGGTGTTTGGGTCATTCCACTCATAGAAAACACCCCTTAGATCATTCACAATACTCAGAGGATCATTTATAGGCTCAATATTCTTCTTTAATCTCATATCGCTTAAACTATTCCATGCATAATCTCCTCCTGCGGTTCCGTTTACATAAAAAGTATAATTCGAAGGATTATGAGTTGAATTCCCGTTTATTACGACCCTGTTGTTCGCGAAATCGCCGAATATAAGCGGAGACGCAGTATTCGAATTATCGATATACAACTTGTTCGATCCGGTTTCGTTATATCCTGCGTTATATCCGAGAAATACATTGCCTCCACCGGAACTGTTGTTATAACCGGCATAATTCCCCACCATCACATTATTGTTTCCTGATATGTGCAGCCCCCCAGAATAATATCCGAAGAAACAGTTGTTGCTGTAAGCTGTGGAACCGGTAATACCCCGGCCTGCAAGATGGCCGATAATGGTATTATAACTTCCGGTTGTGTTGCTCAGACCCGCACTGTAACCAAAACAACTGTTATACCCCCCCGTTGTGTTATAAAGTCCTGCAGCATCACCGTAGAACGAGTTTCCGATTCCGGATGTATTCTCATATCCGCTTTTATAACCTACAAAAGTACTGTTCGATCCGTTCGAGTGGTATCCGGACTGTTCTCCAATATAAGTGTTTCTGTAAGAGGTTGAATTGTTGCGTCCTGCTTCATTACCTATGAAGATATTCGACCAGCCGCTTGTATTTGCTAATCCTGCGTTATTCCCGATGAACACATTATAACTGCCGTCGTATATCTGCTCGTAAATATCTAACTGTGAAACCGTATTCATTCCCGCATTTAAGCCCAGAAACAGATTCACAGGGCTGAAATCGGTATATCTGTTACCTGCAGTACCTTCACGCATCTCAGTATTGGCGTTCGATACTTTCAGGAAATTTGTTGCCACGCTCTTTTCCTTAGCTGCGGTTTGACTGGAGACTCCGAACCCCGAACCTGTATCGCTTATCCAGAACCTTGTGCTGTCGCTGGTAAGCCGCATAAGATCAGTGCCATTACCTTTCGAAGCTGAAGTTGTAACGCTGAATGATCTTGAAAGACCTTTATTTGTAACTCCGATATTCGCCCTGATAGCATCCGAACTGATCACCATAAGTGTATCACCCTGGTTCATAACGCGGAGACCGTCCGTTGACACATCTAGAACTTTGTTGTTGGAAGAGTCCTTTACTTCAAATAGAGTCTCGGCAAGTAAAAGCGAGAACGCTAACAATATTAATGTTGATACTCTCTTCATAAACTCTCCTTCTTTCAAGACGCATTTATTCTGACCTTATTTCCCCTCAAGTTTGCCGATCCTCTTCTCAAGTTCTTCGATCTTCCTTTCCTGTTCCTGTACCATTTTCAAAAGTATTATATTAATTTTTTGATAATCAACCCCTTCAATGCTGCCGTCCTCATTATAAACAGCAAGCAAAGGATCGACCTTTTCTACATCCTCTGCAATAAACCCGTAGTCTTTCTTACCTTCAGAAGCAGATTTTTCGTTCCACTTAAAGCTGACAGGCTGAAGGCTCATAAATTTATGTATATCGAGCGACAGAGGAGTTATCTCTTTCTTGTATTTCTTGCTCGATGAGTACTTGACGATCTCGTTTCCCGACGTAAGATAAAGTGCCGTACCTGTCCCGGCAGCCAGATAGGGAGCGAAAAGAGCACCCGTATTTGCTATATTGAACCTTTCTTTCCACACTCCGCCGTACTGAGATGCGAATTTTGCGATATAGCCGGATGATGTAGTATTTTTCTGTTCCACATACAAAGCCACATCTGTCGAAGTTGCGAATACTGACAGACCTATACCAGTTGAATTCGAATTCTCGAAATAACCTGTTGACCCGGCGATGCCTGAAGCATTGTTTAAAACCTTGAGCCTATTCGATCCCGGCGAATTCGTACCGATGCCTACATCGCCGTCGGTATCAACATAAACACCCTCGTTACCTCCATCGTTAGAAAGATAGTAGCCGCTTAGCCTGATATTCTGCGTAGCAATATGATTTCCCAGATTGTCTTTATTCGCTAAAACATAGGATCTAACCGCACTTTCTGTAGGTACTGCGTAATCGCTGTTGCCGGCCATTGTGCCGTCGGTTGAAAATTCGTTAACAGCTGTTCCCGCATACAATGAGAGATAATTATCTATATCTGTCGCACCGGTCACATTTAGGGTTCCGTTAATTTTAAGAGCATTTGTGTAGAAATCTCCGTAGATAAGAGATGTAGTAGAGCTTGCTCCGTCATAGTTATCTATCATGAGTTTATTTGAACCCGCATTATTGTAACCTACTTTGTAACCGATGAAAACATTTCCTGTGTTCTCCCCGTTCCCGTAACCTGCATACGATCCTATAAAAACATTGTTACTCGCTGAAGTTGTTGCGAAAGCACCTGCACCTCGACCGATCATAACATTTTCATTCCCTGTTGTGATATTCTTACCCGAATATGTCCCCAGCATAACATTACCGAATCCAGATTCATTTGCACTACCTGAATTATATCCGACAAAAAGGTTTTCATATCCATTCAAATTATTCTGACCTGCTTTCCATCCGAGAAACATGCTGTTTGAACCGCTCGTATTCTTCTGTCCGCTCATATACCCCATAAACTGATTGTCGCTACCTGTCGTGTTGGCTTGACCGGCCTGATACCCCATAAAAATATTATTATTCCCAACTGAGGTGTTGTAACCGCTCTGAAATCCGAGAAAAAGATTATTGCTTCCGCTTGTATTGCTGTATCCGCTTTCATTACCCATAAAGATATTACTTTCACCGTCGTTAAGAGAATATCCGGTGTTAAACCCAAGAGCCACGTTAAAATTTCCGGAAGAGTTGCCTCTTCCCGCCTCCGTACCTATGAATACATTATCGTGACCGGAGCTTGTTAAATAACCTGCCCTGTAGCCAACAACGTTGTTGTTGTACCCTCCCGTCATCTCATACCCGGCTTGGAAACCTATAGCTGTGTTGTAACTTCCTGTATCATTGTTCATTCCGGCCTGATAACCATAGAAAGTGTTATGCGTAGAAGTTGTACTGGCATTTCCGGCCATGTATCCGGTGAATGTATTAAAGTAACCGGACGTATTGTACTGACCTGCAAAATTTCCAATAAAAAGATTGTAAAGTCCAGAATATTCATAAGGATCACCAATTGTAGTTGATGCTCCAGCGTTCAAACCGATAAAGATATTCTTAGGGCTGAAGTCAGTGTATTTACCTTCTTGTGAGGTCATTGTTGCCGATCCAGCATCCACTTCTAAAGCTTTGTAGAGACCCTTACCTTTTGAGGCTGAAGTCGTAACGCTAAAAGACCTCGATAGTCCCTTATTTGTGATTCCAATATTCGCCCTGATAGCATCTGAACTGATTACCATAAGCGTGTCGCCTTGGTTCATTACCCTGAGTCCGTCCGTTGAAACATCCAGAACTTTGTTGTTGGAGGAATCCTTGACCTCGAACAGTGTTTCCGCAAAAAGTATAAACGATAACGATAATATGACACAAAATAATTTTTTCATGCTCATCCCCTTCTCTCTCAATTTTTTTTTCACTCCCACGCTATCCAGTCCGCCAATAAATTCTGCGACCATGATCCGTTTATCGTAGGCGACAGCTGATTGATCATTATCACACAGCCCGTTGTTGAAATATTTCTAACGGTTACTCCAAAAGACTGATTTACATCATTTGCACCTTTAGGCGTTACGCTTATTTTTGGAGCAGAATTAAATGCTTTCGGGAATGTCAGAGAAACAACTTTTATTCCTGTCTGACCCACAAATGTTCCTACCGTTACCGTTCCCGCCTGTGTCATGCCTATTGCTGTACCGCCTTTTATGGTCAATTTCCCGTTCGCATAAATATCTGTCGCATTTATTGCAATGTCCGTATTAGGGAAAGTCCCTTTCAGCAGGGGATTTGATGTGTCCGAATTAGCAACATAAAGCTTGTTCGAACCAGCTTCACTATAACCTGACCTGTTGCCTAAGAACACATTGCCTGATCCGGCCGATAAAGATCCGGAATTTTTACCGATAAACACATTATCAGATCCGTTGTTTTCAAAACCGATATAATTTCCGCCTGCATAATCTCCTATGTAAACATTTCTGTTCCCGTTTTTTGCGTTCACCCCGGCAGCGTGCCCCAAGTAAACATTATCGGCACCTGCAGCAAGAGAAGTTCCTGCGGACATTCCGAGACAGGTATTAAAATTTCCTGTAGAGTATTCACCTGAAAGATAACCGATAAAAGTATTCGAACCACCACCACCTGTGTTCTGATCCTGAAAGCTGTTCCTTCCATATCTCCCTGCCTCGTTACCTATAAATGTATTGCCTCCGTGAATATTTTCTTCCCCGGCATAACTTCCAATATATACATTCCCGAAATTTGTCTGGTTGTCCCTTCCTGTATTCATACCGACATAGGTATTGTACATGCCCGTTGTGTTACTCTGCCCCGAGTTGTTACCTATAAAAACATTGTTCCTTCCTTCATAACCGGGGTAAGCGGCCACCTGATTATTAGCCCCGGCATTTAGACCGATAAAGGTGTTGATCGGATTAAGGTCCGTATATCTTTCACCCAAATCGCCTTCCCGCATTGTTGTTGATTCAGTACCGACCTCAAGAACTCTGTTCAATCCCTTGCTTTTTGAAGCTGAAGTTGTAACGCTGAATGATCGTGAAAGACCTTTTGAGTTGCTTATGTTCGCTCTGATCGCATTTGCGCTTATGATCATAAGAGTATCGCCCTGGTTCATCACCCTCAGACCATCAGTTGAAACATCAAGAACTTTGTTGTTCGAGGAATCCTTGACCTCGAACAAAGTCTCTGATACCAACAAGAAATATGCTGTCAGAATAAAAATCATTATTTTCTTCACAAATCCCCCTAAAGTTTCGTATTTACTCCCAAGCATACCAGTCGAGCTGGAGCGTCTGTGCCCACATCCCTCCCGCGCTGTCAACTCTGTATATGTTTACCTGCATATCGGTTGTCGTTATATTCCGTGTAGTGACGGCGAACACATCAGTATAATTCTGTCCTCTCGGTGTAATTGTAACCTTGGGTATAGTGCTAAATGCAGTCGGGAATGTAATTGTCACAGTTTTAACTCCACCCGAAGAATTGGTGCCTGCGCTGTATGTACCCGCCTGCGTTTTTCCGATCGCAGTTCCTCCTTTAAGTGTAAGCGTACCGTCAACATAAGCGTTGCTCGATACCCATAAAGCGTCATTTACTGCCAATGCCCCCGATTTTACAGCACTTCCCACGGTGCCCTGATACAGGTAATAGGCGGGTGTTGCGCCTGTGCCCGGATTGGTCGATAGTTTCATATAAGTACCGCTTACCGACACATCGCCTGTTACGCTGAGATTGCCCTGAGCGTAAATATCTGTTGCTTTGAATGTCAGATCTGTGTTCGGGAATGTGCCTTTAATTAGAGGTGTCGATGTGCTCGAGTTCGAGATGTAAAGCTTATTTGAACCTGTCTCGTTGTATCCCGCATTATAACCCAAAAACAAATTACCCGTGCCTCCAGTATTCATAAATCCCGTTCTGTCGCCTAGGAAAGTGTTATAATAAGCGTCCACTGTCTCGCCCAGCCTGTAGCCGGACCCTTCGCCGACAAGGACATTCATATTACCGTATTTGTTGTATTTACCGGCATCCGCTCCCACGAACACATTATCATATCCTTCGCTCGCATGACCTGTATATCTTCCTACAAAAGTGCTTCTTTTAGCCTTCCCGGCCATATTGCTGTAGCTTCCGATCATTACATTCTGATAACCGGAATCGTTGTATCTTCCAGCATAAGTTCCAATGTAGATGTTGTTGTTGCCTGTGTCGACAGGTGATCCGAAATAATAATCCGTTCCTCCACCAAGGTTTGTGTTGCCGGAAAGTTCTCCGACGAAAATATTATTTCTTCCGACCGTGTTATTCACTCCTGAATAGTTTCCAAAAAAGATGTTATTCCTGCCTTCTTCCGCACCTGTGGGAACCGTATTAAGACCGGAATTGAGACCGAGAAACAGATTTGTAGGGCTGAAGTCTGTGTATTTCCCGTCCAAAGAAGTCATTGTTGCTGAACCGGCACCTACTTCAAGGGCATTGATCAATCCTTTTCCTTTTGATGCCGATGTTGTAACGCTGAAAGATCTCGATAGGCCTTTTGAACTGCTGATATTCGCACGTATAGCGTCTGCGCTTATTACCATCAGAGTGTCTCCTTGATTGAAGATTCGAAGTCCGTCATTTGAGACATCCAGGACTTTGTTGTTGGAAGAGTCCTTCACCTCGAAAAGCGTTTCCGCATTGACTATGATCGCGGAAAGCATAATTATCGTATTTATTATCTTCATTGTAAAGCCTCCGCGTACAACTATTTATTTTTAAGCGTTTCGATCTCTTTTTTCAGTTCCTCTATCATCATCTGCTGTTCCTGAATTGCTTTAAGCATAGGAGTAATCAACTGGCTATAACTTACTGTCTCAGGAAGTCCGGATTCATTGTAGCTTACAAAGTCACGGTTCACTTTCTCAACTTCATCAGCTATAAGTCCGTATTCTGTTCTGCCCGAATCATCGTTTAAGTAATTATAATTAACCGGTCTAAGTCTGAAAAGCCATGAGACATCATCCATATTTTTCACATTTTTCTTATATTTTTGCGCCGATGACAGATAGCCCATTTTACCTGTGTTGTCAATGTAAAGGTCTCTGTATGTTGCACCCACAGCAGAACTGTAAACTGCGGGAGCGTAGATCTGGCCTTCAAGCCACGAATGGCTCGTTACCCAAAGCGCGTCGTATATCGTGAAAGCATATTGCTTTGAAATACTACCTGTCAGACCCTGGTAGAAGTAGCTCACGGGTGCTGTATCCGGCCCCGGATCGTTTGACATTCTGAAATAATTACCGGTGGCTGTTATGGCGGAAGAGGTAAAAGTGAGGTCAGCGTTTGGAAATGTTCCTTTGATAAGAGGAGTGGAGGTGTTTGTATTCGCAATATATAGTTTATCGGAACCTGTTTCGTTAAATCCAGCATTGTAACCTAAAAAAACATTTCTTGACCCCGTAAGATTGTTCCCGCCGGAATATGTGCCTATCGCGGTATTCTGGGTGCCCGATGTGTTTGCTCCGAGAGCCGATACTCCAAAAGCTGCGTTCTTGCTGCCGTTATTGCTGTTGCCCGCATACCCTCCAACATAAGTGTTCTCGCTTGCTCCTCTGTTTTTTTCTCCTGCTCTGTACCCCAGAAAAGTATTAACATATCCGTCAATATTACTGTAACCTGAATAAGTACCCAAAAATACATTCATGCTTCCGTAAGGGAAAGGATCATCCGTATCATTGTTATATCCTGCATAATTTCCAATAAAGATATTCTCACTTGCCCAATCATTTCTATAACCTGCCTGATACCCGATATAGATGTTGTCATCACCATAATAGTTAAGAGTACCACATTCATTTCCGATAAAAATATTGTTCTTACCCGTATATGTTTCTCTTCCGGCATTAAGACCGAGAAATAGATTATCTGGGCTGAAATCTGTATATTTTCCGTCCAGAGAAGTCATAGTTGCTGATCCGGCACCTACTTCAAGGGCATTGATCAATCCTTTTCCTTTTGATGCCGATGTAGTAATGCTGAAAGACCTCGAAAGGCCTTTTGAACTGCTGATGTTAGCGCGTATGGCATCTGCGCTTATTACCATAAGCGTGTCACCCTGGTTGAGGATACGGAGTCCGTCCGAAGAAACATCGAGGACTTTGTTATTGGAAGAATCCTTCACCTCGAAAAGCGTTTCAGCATTGAGCAGGAACGTGAAAAATAAAAATAATATCTTTACTGTCTTCATAAAATTTTCTCCGTAACTATTTTTTATTCAGATATGATTCAACTGCACCTATTCTTTTTTTCAAGAGATCGTTTTCAGCTTTCAATTCTTTTACCGCCTCAATTAGAATGGGAATTAGTTCGTCGTAGGCAACAGCCTTGTAACCTTCGCTATCTGTCTTTACCGCTTCCGGCACTACTTCTTCCAGGTCCTGCGCGATAACCCCATAATGTGTACCCTCATCAAAACCCTTTTCTTTGAACTCATCGCTTCTCCAGCTATAAGAAACTCCGTTTATCCTGGCGATCTTGTCTAAGGCTCCGTTTATGCCTGAAATGTTTTTCTTGAACCTTTTATCAGATGAACTCCAGCTTCCTGTCGCAAAGGCGGAACCGTTTACATAAAGGACATAAGAGCTGTTGTATGCGGTATTGCCGATAGTTATCCTGTCGGCAAAGTAATTGTAAAGCGCTCCGTATCCCCAGCTGAAATAATTCTGCGAAGATGCATTCTGTCCCAACCATAAAGCCTCAAGTCCGTCAACTTTAATAGCCTGATCGGATGTTCCGTTTATATCAAGAACTCCTGAAACCGTCATATTCGCGTCAAAAAAAGCATTGTTGGTTACCCACATGGCATCATGGACAGTAAAAGCGTTCGATTTAGCCGTACTGCCCGTCAGACCCTGATAAAAATAATTTGTCGGAGTGGTCCCTGTGCCCGGATTTGTTGAAAGTCTTAAAGATGTTCCGTTCCCTGTAATATTTCCTGTAGAAGTCAGTGTTCCGTTGACCGTGAGAGCATCAGACGAAAAATCACCATAGATCAAGGGGGTAGCCGTGCTTGAGTTATCAATATAAAGTTTATTCGAACCTGTTTCGTTAAAACCGGTTTCGTTGCCGATGAATACATTCCCGATACCAGCCTGATTTTGATAACCTGCCCTATAACCGACGCTCACATTGCTGTTGCCGCCTCTCAGATTGTATCCGGCCCTGTCCCCGAGCATGACATTATATGAACCTGTTGAAGTGTATGCGCCCGACAAATATCCTAAATAGGTATTGAAAGATCCCGAACCCGTGCCGTTCCCGCCCGACGACGAACCTATGAATGTATTGCATGATCCGAGGTTGTTCTGACCCGAGTTTGTTCCCATAAATGCATTGTCGCCCCCATCTGAATTATTCGAACCGCTGCTTTTACCAATATAGACATTGTGAGAGCTGTTCGTAGCGTACCTTCCGGCACTTTCACCCAGAAATGTATTCGACCATCCGAAGTAACTGTAATCTGTAACGCCGACAGTTCCGAATCCTGCATAATTTCCTATCATGACATTATACTTTCCGGGTCCTATGGATGCACCTGCTTCCAGACCCATAAGTATGTTTAACGGGCTGAAATTGGTGTAATCTCCGTCCGGTGCGCTCATGCTGGTCGAAGTCGCATCAACCTGAAGAGCATTTATCAGGCCTTTTCCTTTTGATGCTGAAGTTGTCACACTGAAAGACCTTGAGAGTCCTTTTGAATTACTGATGTTAGCACGTATAGCATTAGCGCTTATCACCATCAGAGTGTCACCCTGGTTAAGGATGCGGAGCCCGTCTGTCGACACATCGAGGACTTTATTATTGGACGAGTCTTTGACCTCGAAGAGTGTTTCAGCATTAATCAGAAATACCGCAGAAATGATCCAAATAAAATATATTTTCATAAATCCTCCTGTCTCAAACACAAATAATTTATCCTATTTCTCATTTACATTCGGAACATCTCTCTCATATAAAGCCTCAATGCTCATTTCTTCTGATTTCCCGAATACCTCGGGTGTTAAGAAATATCCTCTTTCCTTTTCTTTTTTATCCGAAACAACTTTAACAGGATTGGCTTTTGCGTAATTGTCATTCCTGATGCCGGTTACCTGCCACGAAACTTCCATACCTGAAGATCCGCCTGATATATTAAAACTGTTAGTGTTGATTTTTTTTGATATGTAAATATTGGGAGCAGGTGCCCCTACGGCGGTAAGCTGATACCTGAACTCTGTATTATATGCCTCAAACCAGTCCGGCATTATAACCGTCGCATTCCCTCCACTGTCAAGTATAACATTTCCGCTGTAAACATTGAGCATTTCGCTGCTTGATACAGTGGAATGCGATAAAATCTTATTTTCAGGATCAAGGGGGTGATCGGTCTTTATTTCATCCTTCGATTTAACCACGGTTCCGGTAACATTTATATCACCTGAAAAATACCCCGCATAATTAGTCGCTCCGGTACCTGAAGCTGTAGCGTATATCCCGTAATTGGTGGCAGTCCCCCCCTGTGAGTAGCATCGGATCCCCCGGGTATATGTTCCTGTAGAAGTAGAGGCATTAAAATGTCCGCCAATTATATCGTCATCTACATAAAGTCCATAAGTCGAGGATGGTGCAATCCCTATTCCGACATTTCCGTTAAACCTCAGCTGATCGTTCGCGAAATCTCCCCAGATCAGAGGTGTCGTTGAATTCGAGTTTTCAATATAAAGTTTGTTTGAAGATGTTTCGCTGTACCCCGCATCTTTTCCAATAAAAACATTCCCTGTCCCGCTTACATTCGAACTACCCGCCCGGTAACCTAGCATCACATTATTGCCCCCCGTCCTAAGACTATTACCGGCTGAAGACCCGAAAAGACAGTTGCCTGAATACGAGTTGTAATAATATCCGCGTCCGGCATCTGATCCGAAAATCGAGTTGTTGCTTCCTGTCTCGTTGCAGTATCCTGCTCCGGATCCGAAAACAGAATTGCTGCAGCCCCAGCTGTTGAACAATCCTGAATTATCCCCCACAAAAGTATTACCCATACCGCCTACATTTTCTTTTCCGCTGTTGAATCCTATGAACACATTAAAATTTTCGTTGGATTTATAACCTGCGTCATTCCCAATAAAAACATTATTGGCCCCGTCGGCATTTGTATATCCGGCATTGTTACCTATAAAAACATTGTTCTTCCCGTTCAGATCGTAGATAGGAACTGTCGACTTCCCCGCATTCAGACCGATAAATGTATTGTATCTGCTGAAGTTAGTATATCTTCCCCCAAGAGAATCCTGCATCGTGGTTGTATTGTCCGACACTTTTAGAAGATTCAGGTCCGGACCCTTTTTTGCCGCATTATTCGTTGATACACCGAATCCTGATCCTGTGTCACTAATCCAAAATCTGGTACTGTCACTTGTAAGTCGCATAAGATTGTTCTCACTCCCTTTCGAAGCAGAAGTTGTAACGCTGAAAGATCTTGAGAGCCCTTTGTTGTTCGCTAAAACTGCTTTGATTTCGGATGAACTTATCACCATTAAAGTGTCTCCGTGGTTCATTATTCGTAAACCGTCAGTCGAAACATCCAGTACTTTATTATTCGAAGTATCCCTGACCTCGAACAGAGTTTCCGAAAACAACGCAAAAACTGTGATCAGTACAATTACAATATTTCTTTTCATATTCCTCTCCTCTCTTCGGCGATCCGGAATTTATATTTATTTCTTCATATCTGAAAGTTGCTTTTTCAGGAACTCTATTTGTTCCTGCTGCTCCTGAACGGCTTTTATGAGAACAGGTATAAGCTGGTCGTAATTCATTCCCTTGTACTGGCCTTTTGTGATTATCTTTTCGCCGGTAATCAGATCTATATCCACATCATCGTTAACAACAGCCTCCGGGATCACTTCCTCGACTTCCTGAGCTATTAGGCCGAGTCTTATTTTATCATCAGCCGAGATTTCCTTTTTATACCTGTAGCTTACAGGGCGGAGTTTCATAATGTCTTCCAATCCCCTGTTTATAGATTTAACTTCGTCTTTTGTGTCTCTGTCCGAATATGTGATGTACTCTAAAGCGACCACATCGTCCCAATACTCTCCAGCCACATTATTTCCGAGGTCATACCCAAGCCCGCTTCCACCGAAAGGCACTATATCTCCGTCAAGACCCAGATTCGAAGATCCGAGATCGCCGATCCTCATAGTTCTGACTTTCAGTGTTCCGTTAACCGTCATAATATCCGTTGAAAAATCACCGTGTATAAGTGGAGTTGTTGTATTAGAATTGTCAATATAAAGCTTATTCGAACCGGTTTCGTTCTGACCTGCATTATATCCTATAAACACATTTCCGACACCGGTAAGGTTCGTTGATCCCGCGCTTGTGCCAATATAAACATTCTGAGATCCAGAAGTAGTCTGATTCCCGGCGGTATTTCCGAGCATAACATTATAATCGCCTGTAGAATTTCTTCCGGCACCCCATCCAAGAGTTGTATTTCCGTAACCTGTAGCATTATAGCCTGCATAATATCCGATATGCGTGCTATTTGAGGTATAATCGCTGTTCTCACCTGCGGCATAACCGACAAAAGTATTGTATTCCCCGGTATTATTATATTTGCCGGAATTCATACCCACAAATGTATTTTTCACACCTGTATCGTGCGAAGATCCAGCGCTATAACCCAGAAACGTATTTTCATTGGAGAGTGTTGCGTTACCGGCAAATCTGCCGATAAAAGTATTATATGAACCTGTGGTACTATAGATGCCTACGCCCTGACCTACATAGACATTATGGCTACCAGTAGTATTGTATGCCGCTGCGTCAGTTCCTATAAAAAGATTTGAATAACCGGTAGTATTAGATTGCCCGGATGTATGCCCTATGAACATATTGTTTCCGCCGGAAGTGTTCTTTTTGCCGCTTCCATGACCGATAAAAAGATTCCATTCTCCTGTCGTGTTCGTTTCACCGCTGTTGTTACCCAGAAACATATTCGAATGACCGGTAGTATTATTTAAGCCGCTCTGATTGCCAATCATTATGTTTGATCCGCCTGAGGTATTTGAACGACCGCTTTCGTTACCTAGAAATATATTATATCTTCCAAATCCGGTGTGATTTGGATCCGTGCTTGGAACATTATTGATTCCCGAATTAAGCCCTATAAAAATATTATCAGGGCTGAAATCAGTATATCTACCCGTTCCTGCGCTCATAGTTGCTGATCCCGCATCCACTTCTAGGGCTTTGTAGAGACCCTTACCTTTTGATGCTGAAGTCGTAACGCTGAAAGACCGTGAGAGCCCTTTTGAACTGCTGATATTAGCCCTGATAGCATCAGAACTGATCACCATAAGAGTATCGCCCTGGTTCATGACCCTAAGTCCGTCAGTCGAGACATCGAGCACTTTATTGTTCGATGCGTCCTTTACCTCGAAAAGCGTTTCCGCGGAAAGTACTCCTGTTAGAATCACAATGAATAAAATGTAGTACTTGAATACGCCTGCTTCCATAGCCTCCTCCCATAACTTCAAATTAAAACAACCCGACAGTCAATATAATAATTAAATTAAACAAAAGTGTGATTTGTACCACTATTTTGAATTAATTTCATCAAATATTTGCATCCCCCTGTTAACATATTCAGTAAATTTAATTTCTTGTGCCGTCTGAAGTCCTATTTCAACATATTTTTTTGATAACTCAATCTTTTTTTGATGAGAATACAGATCCGCCAATTCTATCATTCCCTCTGCATAAATATGCCTGTATCCGTAATTCTCGGCAATCTTTATTCCGTTCAAATAACTTTGTTCTGCTTTATCATATTCAATTTTCAACTTATAAACATGACCTAGATTTACAGAGGCCTCTGCCTCAGTGTTGTGGTCTGAGATTTCACGGCTGAGATGAATACTTTTCTTGTGAAAAATTACGGCTTTTTTATAATTTTTAAGGTCTTTGTACAAAAATCCCATATTGTTAAGTATATGAGTCATATCAGCTTTCCTGCCCAATTCCTCACTTAATTTGAGTCTCATGAGATAATATTCTCTTGCTTTATTAAGATCACCGGTCATGTGATATACCACTCCAATATTCCCAAGTGCTGTTGCCTTCTCGATCTTGAGGTTTAATCTTTCAGTTATTTCTAGTTGTTTATTGTAACATTCCAGAGCTTTATGCATATCTCCGCTGTAATCATATACTATTCCCATATCCCCGTAAATTTTAGCTTTTATTTTATTCTTCTGTTTTTCATTCTCTATCAACCCCGCCTGTTCAAGACCAAAGTTCAAATATTCTGAAGCTTTTTTCATATCCCCGACCATCATGTGATTTTTGCCTAAACTGATATATGAAGTGGCTGCAAAATAATATAATCCCAGCTTTTTCTGTATCTTAATCGCGGCGTTCAGATCAGAATTTGATTTTTTGAATTCTCCTTTGTTTGCATATATCTGGCTCCTGTTTATTAAAGAGTGTGAAATGTAATATCCGTCTCCTAAATTTGTTGAAAGTTTATACATGATTTCCATTATTACACTACTCAACTTAATGTTCTGACTGAAAGCATAATAACAGTGAAACCTTTCTATGTTCAGGTCAATAAAGTACTTGACCTGCTTTTTATCCAGACTGTGATATTTATCTACCCATTTGTCCTCGGTAATACCGTTCTTTACAGAAATGAGACAAGCAGCTCTATCGAAATGGTACAAAGCCTGATCGTTGAGATAATTCTCTTTTGCCTGATAACCTGCCTTTTCGTGATAATAAAGTGCTTTTTCAGTGTTCTCTGCTTTTTCAAAGTGATATGCGAGTATGGAATAATAATTCTCAATATTAGCTTTATGCATGTATTCTACAGCCTTTCCAATCTCACCGTGCAGTTCTCTGAGAACTTTCTTAAGCTGAATATTATACACCACATCTCTGATCACACCGTATTTGAAAAGATAACTCATCTCGGAGAACAGAATGAATATATCCTCTTTTTCAAGTTCGGACAAATAAGCGGAAATATTGCTGTAAGTGTTCCTGAAAAGATAGCTT
Organism: uncultured Bacteroidia bacterium; assembly: GCA_964648295.1. GTDB lineage: Bacteria > UBA4055 > UBA4055 > UBA4055 > UBA4055 > UBA4055. The sequence goes on from CAZYNH010000014.1 coordinate 46,512, forward strand.
ATAAGGTCAACTGCTATCTCATTACCTATACAGGAAGCTGTTTTGATAATTTCTTTTAGATCGGTATTGAGTTTGTCTATTCTCGCAAGTATTATCTGATTTATGCCTGAAGGAAGGTCAGAGACATTCGTTATCCTGTTTTTCTTGTCCAGCAGATGATTTTCCTTTATATAGAAAATCAATTGTTCAAGAAACAGAGGGTTGAGTTTACTTTTTTCCTCGAGTACTGAAAGCGTCTCTTTTGGAACTGCATTTATTGCAAATCTTTCTTTCACAAGATCCTTAAACTCCGGTCTGGTAAGGTTCTTAAGCCTTATCCTTCTCTGTTTTGTAAACCCGTGATCATAAACATCCCCGTTGTCCTTCAGCCTGCAGTTGAATAATATTGCGAAAGAGCTTCTTTTAAGCGAAACATAAATTCTCTGAAACAGCTTAAGAGAATCCATGTCTATAGAACTTCCGTTGTCTATCTCGAATATAAGCGATGATTTTTCAGTAAATATTTTGAAAAAATCGATCAGCGCAAGCACGATCGAATTCTGCCTTTCGTTAGGTTCCTCTGTAAGAACAGTTGCGTCGTTTATATCCAACTTTAGAAAATATGCCAGATAATCCCTCTTGCCCGCGAGACTCTCCCTGTGCCCCTTGCTTATAATACGGTCAAGCATTCCTTTGAATTTACGATTGAATTTCTCTGTATTCTTTTCAACGGAGTCCTCCTCAAAATCAAAATATCTGTTGAAGAAATACCTGAACGGATTATATGGCTCTCTGATTATATCGTCACAAACAAAATAAAACCATTTTGTATCACCTGCGTATTTTTCATTCTCGTATTCGCGTCTCATCTGGTTCGTAAATCTGGACTTGCCTATACCGGCCTCACCGTCAACATAAATTATTCCGCAGTTCCTGCTTCTTTCCATAGGTTCAAGGTATTTGCGCAATTTTGCGGTCTCTTTTATCCTTCCAAAAAAACTTCCTTTGAAAAAAATGTCCTTTATCTCGGTCTTCCCTTTGAGTACATAGGTAGGTATCAGGCCTTCTCTTCCCTTGTATTGAATATCACCCAGGAGATCCGTTACAAAATGTTCATTTGAACTGAGTTCTTTATCAACAAGCACCTGACCCCATTCCGCCTTCATCATGAACCGGGCGCTCTGATTCACCGTGTTCCCGAGACATGTGAACTCGTTCCTGAGCTCTGACCCGTTAAACCCGCAGTAAACCACACCTTTTGCCAGACCCGCCCGGATTGAGATACTGTCTGCCCATGTCATAAGTCCGGAAATAAAACTCAGGGCTCTGAAAGAATTGTTCTCGAATGATATCGGTGCGCCGTAGAACAGAAGAATATTCCCGCCCTTGTCGCCAAAATCGAGTACCGGATGGGAAGCGCCGTAGCTTTCTTTGAGCTCATAGATCTTCTGCATTAACCGTTCAAGTACACCATCCCCTTCAAAAGAGATGAATACTGATATAACATCTCTGAACTCACCTACAGGAAAGTCGGCTTCATACCTTCCTGTCATAGTATATAAGAGTTCTTTATCGTACACCACAGGCTTATAAGATCTGACTGAAGCACTAAATTTGTCTGCCTTAACTATTTTAAAAAACTTTGCACCATACATTTCTGATAATTTTCTTTGAGGTATTACATCTTCGATGTAACTGAAAGCCGACTCAGAAGCCCAGATATCGCCTTTTTCGGCATTGTGCTCGGCCATCGCGCACAAATCCACCGCACTCCCGCTAAAATAATAAGTCTTTTCTTTATCACCGCCAACTACACCGCATACGCATTCACCGAAACCTATACCCACTTTCACACCGAATTCGAAATCGCCGAATTTTGACCTGAATATTTTGTTTTCTCTGAAAAATCTGTTAGTGATCATAGCCGCATTCAGCACATTGATCGCTGTCTGTCTTAGATCTTTCCCGGGTTCAAAGAGAGCAGTAAAAGCATCTCCCGCATATTTCGTAACATAACCGCCATGTTCGTATACAGCTTTTACTGTAGTATCGAACAGATAGCGTAAAATATCAGATAGAACTTCAGCACCCTCCTGACCATGCTTCATGAGAGCCTCAGTGGTTTTTGTGAATCCTGATATATCAACGAACATCGAGAAGCAAACAAACCTGTCTTTAAAATTTTTGTTTTTCAGGTTATTCAAAATTCTTTCAGGTACAAGATTTCTCATCGTATCTCCATAATTGGATCAATTGACTACAAATTCAAGCCCCGGAACAAGTTCACTGACGGCAATGATGAATTCACTAAAATTATCGGGTTTAATATTTGAGCCGTAAGATTTGACCTTTAGATTTCCTATCTCTATATTCACGCTCCAGTTTGTTCCGTCAGAGCTTGATCCGTCAATATACTGGCTGTCCCACAACCATATCTTTAATTTGACGGATTTCTTCCAGAATTTATTCCAGTCGACCTCAGATGGCTCGCGGGTTAGTTTCTTAGTTGGTCTTGTTGCTTCATAAATAAGCTTTTTTTCTCTTAAAACAAGAGAATACGATCTGCCGTAGAATGATGTTAGTGACAATCTGAAAGCCGAAGGTAGACCTGCGCCCATTTTTCTTAACTTCCCGTGCAAGTTACATTATTCTAATATATATGTTAATTATCTTATTTACAAGAACAAAGATTTTATCTTTTTACGGAATACTTTCCGTTTTTTAAAATAATTTGCGACTTTATTGTAGAGGAATGCTGGTAGTAAATGAAAGACCCTTCCATAACTGCTCTATCAAGGATATCATTCTTCACGGTCTGTAAACTGATCCCGTCAAAATCTATCCCTTCAGCGTTCCGATTGTTTAGATGCCATACTGTTGGTATAGTATCCCCTGCAAAAATATGTCCGTTTCCCGTCCCGTCATCGGCTACTGCGTACTGAAATCCTTCTGTATGGCCCGGAGCGCAAACAATTCTGACATTTTCAGAAACGGAACAGCTATTCTCCACAAAAAATACTTCTGCGGTTTCTGCAAGAACAGGCAGGAGTCTTGATAAAGGATGATTCTTAGATGCAAGCACTCTTTTCCATTCAATCGCGCTGATATAATGTTTTGCATTGCTGAAAACGGCTGAACCGTCAGAATTTAACATCCCTCCGGCATGATCAAAATGCAGATGAGTATTAATCATTATGTTTACCTGAGAGGTATCCAGATTCATGTTCTTAAGAGCTTTAAGCAGATTTCTGGGAGTTTCCACTTCATACCTGCTTTTTTCGTACAGATCTAAGCGACCGGGGCCGGCATCAATTAGAATATTCGTTCCGTTATCAATAATTAGGTAACTATTTACCGCCAGCCTGATGCCTCTGTTCCTACCCTGGACATTTTTTACAAAAATATTACCGTCATTAATAACAAATACTTGCATTTTCAGGCTGTTATATCCTGAAGTTTCAGCTGTATATAAGAATTATTGTTCCAGAGGTTCTCTTCAATATAATAGGCTATCTTCAGACCTGTTCTGATATTGTTGACCATATCGAATTTGTGAGCCAGATTGAACCCGATCGCGTCGAACACATAATTACCCTGCCTGATTTTGAGTTTCAAATGGTTCTCTTTTGTTTTCAGCCCGCCATTAGAGAAATTTGTTTTATTACCGACTATTCTTACATCGCCGTGTATCTCAACTCCTTCCGTGGCGAATACAGGCTGTTCGTTCGCGGGTCCGTACGGTTCGAACATCTTTAAGATCTCGATTATGCCGTTGTCAATATCCCTGAAATCTATTTTCAGATCGATCTTTAAAAGCTGGTTAAAATCTTTATCCGGCACGGTGTTTCTGATTATCTCGCTGAATTTCTGTTTGAAAGCCGGGATATTCTGACTGTCTATCTCAAAGCCAGCCGCATAATCATGTCCCCCGAAATTTTCCTGTTCGAGGAGATTCAGCTTATAACACTCTGTCAGGACATCATAGATGTTTACTCCGGGTATAGATCTGCATGAACCCTTTCCCACTCCGTTGTTTACCGAAATAACGACACTTGGTCTGTAGTATTTCTCAACAAGCCTTGATGCAACAATCCCGATAACTCCCACATGCCAGTTATCATTAGATACCACTATGCTCTTGTCCTTGACAGGGTCGAATCGATCTTCGTGCTCAATTATTCTGATAGCCTCGGAAAGTGTTTCCGTATCAAATTCGCGCCTTCTTTTATTTTCCGTTTCAAGCTCTTCTACTATAGAAGCCGCTTCATAAGGATCATTGCTTAAAAGGAGCCTCACCGCCCTGTTGGCGTCCCCCATCCTTCCTACTGCATTGAGCCTTGGCGCCAGTCCGAAGAGTATGTTGCTGACTTTTATCTGTTTTTGAAAAAGATTGAGCTTTTTCAAAAGTGATGATATGCCGATATTCTTGCAGTTTTCAAGATATTTCAAACCTTCCGACACTATTTTTCTGTTCTCTCCCGTCAACGGAACTATGTCGGCAGCAGTGCCTATTGTTGCAATATCGAGAAACTCAGTTATTATCTTGGCAGACATCTCGTTCTTCAGCAGTATACCTTGGATCAGCTTGAAAGCTACACCTACACCCGCCAGATGTTTGAAGGGATAAGTGCAGTCAGTTCTCTTGGGATCAATTATCGCATATGCGGCAGGAAGTTCTTTATCAGGTTCGTGATGATCTGTAATGATAACATCAACGCCCAGTGATTTAGCATATTCGACTTCATTCACTGAAGTAATTCCACAGTCAACAGTAATTATGAGGGAAATACCGTTTTCTGCCGCTTCTTTTACGCCGGCCTTACTCAAACCGTAGCCCTCAGTCTCCCTGTTAGGTATCACATATTCTGATTTCAGCCCAAGCCACTTCAGGAAAAAAAGATATAACATCGCAGTCGAGGTTATACCGTCTACATCATAATCTCCCCAGATCTCTACTTTCTCGCGATTGACCAGTGCCTCAGTAATCCTTTCAACGGCCTTATCCATGTCCTTCAGCAGAAACGGATCATGAAATTCAGCCCTTTCGGGATACAGGAAAAGCTCTATTTCTTCCTTTACAGCCGTCCCTCTGGCTGCAAGAAGCCTGATAACGGTACCGGGCAGCCCGGTCTGCGTTTTCAGCTGGTCAATTATGCAGGAATCTATCTCATGCGGGAATTCCCATTTTTTTTCCACATATCGCCTTTATATTAACATTAAATAAAAACATGGTAATAAGCTCAACCTTTTATCACTTTGACTTTGAATGAAGACAGTGTTTTATCGAATATGTCATTCTGAAAATCTTTATCAACATTCATCTTTATCACATTATATTCAGTTTTAGTATTCTGAGTAGTTTCGTGCTTCCTTAAAAATATCTGAAGCTCGTTTCCTTCCTCATCTACCCATATCCATTCAAGATATTTTACAGCTTTCTTTTCAAGCGCTTCCTGGGCGGCACTTATCTCCAGGATCTTTTCCTCCTGAGGCATATCGCTTTTTCTTATCTCTTCAATATATGTGTTCGTCTGTTCCTCATCCGCCTGGTCAAAGTACATATAAGCATAAATATGTGCCCGTTTCTTATCTCCGTCAGGCATAGTGAGCCTTACTTTTTTAGCCAGTTTAGCGTCAAAGAATTTATAATTCGGTTCATCGCTCGTATAGTTGTCAAAAATATGTTCTGACGTGACATCAGTTCCGTCCCAGGCGAAATTCAATCCGTAATCAAGAGTATAGTGCTTCCCCTTATGCTTGAGTTTTCCGTATTTTTCAATAAGATCATTCCCCTTTGCGGGTTCTTCGATCATAAGGTATGAATTTTCAGGCACATTGACCCAAATCTTCTGCGTAGATTTGTATTTTCTGAGAAGATCGGAGTTGTTCTCGGCGTCTTTTATAAGTTCCGCATCACCTTCATATCTGATCTTTTCTATCTCTATGTAAAGTGTGCTGAACGGAACTTTTCCGTTGAGTATTGTCATCAGGAGAACAATTATTGTAAGTAACGCTTTTTTCATCTTTCCTTTATTTAACATTTCAAAGAATTCAAAATAAGCCGGTCTGTAAGCCGAATTCTGTTGAAAATGGTCATTTATCTGACGCAACCTACCCTTCTTCCGGTGCTTTCGCACTCGGGCGAGCAGCCCGAAACGGAAGATCTATTTGGTCTTGCGCCGGATGGGGTTTGCCGTGCCGGAACTCCTTACGGAACTCCGCGGTGCGCTCTTACCGCACCTTTTCACCCTTACTTCCGTGTTCAACGGAAGCGGTTTGTTTTCTGTTGCACTTTCCGTAGCATCACTGCTCCCTGCCGTTAGCAGGCATCCCGCTCTGCGGCGTTCGGACTTTCCTCATCCCGATCGAGATCGGAACGCGACCATTCAACCGACTTATTTCAATTAGCGTTGTTTATTTCATAGAACAATATTCTGCTGCAAGCATCACATTGTACAATACTTTCGGATCTCTTAAGTTCCGAAAGCTTTTGTGACGGCAGTATCGTGAAACAACCGCCACAATGTCCTTCATTGGCAGGCACTACTGCAACCCGACCCTTGGAGTCGTAGATTCTCCGGTATAGATTATATAAATGTTTATCGATTTTTGCAACTAAAATAATTCTTTTTTCTTTAAGCTGTTTTTCTTCTTCCTGAGTCTCTTCGAGCTTCTGGTTTAGCTGTGTTCTTTTTTCCTCGAGAACCGTGTTCTTCTCCCCCAGAAGCTTTTTCTTCAGTTCAAGCTCTTCTTTATTTTTCGCAAGTTCTTCGCTCAACCCGCTGGTTTTCACCTCTTCTTCAAGAACAGTGTTTTCTCTGAAATCTATCTCCTTGATAAGAGCTTCGTACTCCTTGTTGTTCGTCACCATGTTCCTCTGATGCTTGTATTTCTCCAGCATTATTTTTGAGGATTCTACAAGCGCTTTGGACTCTCTTATATCTGTCTCCAGTCTTTCCTTGTCGGATTCGTACTGAGCTATCTCCGATTCTACAAAAGCAATTTCATTTGCCAGCTCATTGACCAGATAAGGAAGATTTCCTTTTGATCTCTCGATCGCCGTCAGTTTGCTGTCTATATTCTGCAGCTCGGCAAGTTTAATTATTTTTTCCTGCATTTTTTCCTGCATTCTCTATCTCCAGTCTATTTTAATTCTCGGATACTCTTAACAATATCAGTATCGTCTTCCGACTCAATTACAGAGATCTTACTCCCGACAGAGTCAGCCACAATATCTTTTAGTCCTTTTTTAGCGAATTGTTCCGTTGAGTGATGCGTCGCGTCGATTATGCTCAGGTAATATGACGCTTCCTGATAAAGATGGTGATTGAATTCAGAAGTAATGAACACATCTGCACCGGCCTGTTTAGCGTTTTTCCATAGTGCCGCTCCGCTTCCTCCGCAAACGGCGATCTTCGATATTTTTACGCTTCCTGTGCATGGCGCGATCCTAAGGCTTTGAGTTCCCAGTTTTTCCGAAACAAGATCCGCAAACTGCTTCAGCGTGGTGCTTTTCACAAATTCTCCGATTGCGCCGAGACCGAAGTTATCGGAAACATTGTCCAGAGGATAGAGATCTATAACCGCCTCTTCGTAAGGATGTGCTTTTCTAACGGATTCCAGCACTTTTATTCTGTTCCATTCTGTCACAACGGTCTCGATCCTGATCTCATTTACTTTTTCTATTCTTCCCTTCTTTCCGATAAAAGGATCGCTCCCTTCAAGCGGCCTGAAACAGCCTTCGCCTGCGGCCGAGAAAAAACAGTGGTCGTAATTGCCGATGGTTCCGCCGCCCGCTTTTTCTATCGCCGCCTTCACTTTTTCAACATGACCCGAAGGACAGTAAACGACCAGCTTGTAGAGCTCATTTGCCTCGATCTCAGGTATGTCTTTTATGGATACAAGAGGCTTAATATTATTCAGCCCGAGTTCTTTTGCTAACAGGAAACTCACTCCGTCAGAAAGAAGATCGTAATCAGTGTGGCATGAGATCAGAGAAATATCGTTTTTTATTAAAAACATTATTATATCGCTGTAATAATCGCCTTCGTTCAGGCTGCAGACCGGTTTCTTGAAAAGAGGATGATGGCTAACTATCAGATTACAGTTTTTCTTTTTTGCCTCTTTCGCGACTTTGAGAGTCGGGTTCAGCGCAGTCAGGATTTTCCCGACTTCAGAACTCTTGCTACCGACAAGGAGACCTGAAGGATCGTTCTTCCACTTCACCGTCGGTATTATCTTCTTATCGAGAATATTTTGCAGTTCCCCAACTTTCATTTCTTATCTCCAAATTATAAAAATTGGCGCAGCTTTGCGCCAATTCCTTAATCATGTGGGGGTACAGGGACTTGAACCCCGGACCAACAGATTATGAGTCTGCTGCTCTAACCGACTGAGCTATACCCCCGGTACCTGTAAAAACAGGTATGCAAATATAAGTTCCCTGACACTTATTGTCAAGAATTTTTCCGGCAAATATTTTTTTTTTACTGTTGACTTAATCTTTTTTGTTCATTATGTTGAATTCATAAAATTACTATCAGACGCAAAAGTTGGAATATTGATGGCTAAATCATTCGTAAAAGATATTATTTCTGCATCTAAGAGATATTACTCTACTCTACTCTACTCTACTCTACTCTACTCTACTCTACTCTACTCTACTCTACTC
>CAZYNH010000014.1:55261-57550 GCA_964648295.1 uncultured Bacteroidia bacterium
TATTCCGGAACAAGTCACCTCCGAGTAATCGCTTTGTCAGGGTTTTGCTGACAAGAACAAGCTTTGAAAAGAAAAATTAAATATGTAAAATTTGGAGGATCAAGTGAAAAAATTCATATTTATAACATCAGTTTTGATTCTAACTAAAACAGTCTTTTGCCAGTTAAATTTTTCCGAAAATGCAATTGAAGGCTTAATTGGTATCGAAAGAAGCTCTGCAGCATGGGCTGATTTCGATAATGACGGCGACTATGATCTGTTCATAACGGGTTCAAAAGGGGGTGTAGATGCTTCTGCCGCAATCTCAAAACTCTACAGAAATGACGGTATTGATCCTAATGGCAACTATATTTTCACAGATGTGGAACACGGAATACCTCAGACTTTCGGCAGGTTCGACTGGGGGGATTATGATAATGACGGCTTTATAGATATTGCTATAACAGGTACTGCATATTACGCCATAACTCAAACTCAAGAAAACATTACTCGTATTTACAGAAACAATGGAGATGGCACTTTCTTGCTCGTAGCAGATTTAGGTAATTTTAATGATGGGTCAAACTCTTCTAATGTATCTTGGGGAGATTTTGACAACGATGGTGATCTTGATCTTCTTGTAACCGGAGACAGGATAGCAGGCACAAAATATGATCCAATAACTAAACTTTTTCAGAACGATTCAGGTGTATTTACCGATAGTGGCATAGAATTACCCGGACTTTTAAACTCTACTGCAGTATGGGGAGATTATAATAATGACGGATACCTTGATTTGCTCATCACAGGTAAGGATAATTCAGGTCCGGTTACAAAAATCCTAAAAAATGAGGCTGGTGAGCATTTTACAGACATTAATGCCGGGCTGATCGGAGTATCAGGTGGCGTTGGCTCTATATCCCAAAACGCCGCATGGGGTGATTATGATAACGACGGAGATCTGGATGTTTTTGTAGCCGGAACAAAAAAAGATTTTTGGGGAATAGCTGTTTTGTATCGCAATGATTCCAACGATAATTTTGTTCACGCTGAAACTTTTTCCGGGTCCGATTATCTTGGCGGCGGCTCAATTGCTCTCGGGGACTGTGACGGAAACGGGTACATTGATTTTATATTCACTGGTATTATAAATCCGTCTTGGATCGATTTTACATCTCTATATCTCAACAACGGCAGTTTCGGATTCTCACAAAATTTCCGCAGTATGAGATTGGGATCAGTTGCATGGGCAGATTATGATAATGACGGTGATCTCGATTTCTGGTTAAACGGACTAGATGGTACGGCACCTTACACAAGCGAAAATTTTTCACATATCAACAGGAACAACAAAGCTGAAACTACCGGAATTATAAATAAACCTCCTGTTAAGCCCTCAGGACTTTATTCATCTTTGATTGATAATAATGTCAGAATATTTTGGAATAAAAGTACTGATGTTGAGACTCCTCAAAACGGCCTGACATATAATGCTTACATTGGTACCGAAAGCAAAACAGGCAATGTCTTAAACCCGACGAGTAATATTTCTGACGGCTTTAGAAAAATCGCCCGCAAAGGCAATGTAGACCACAATACAACTTGGATGCTAAAAGACCTTCCTGACGGAATTTATTTCTATGGTGTGCAGGCGATAGATCATGGATTTACAGGCTCAGAGTTCTCATCTGAGTGTATTTTTGTGAAAGGAGAACATACATTAAACGAGAAAACGATTATTGAACTGACAGCTCAAACAGAAATGAGATTATTGAAAGGTTCCCGTTTAAATGTAACATCAAACTGCTCAATAACAATCCCTTACAATTCTAAACTGATCCTTGAAGATGACTCAGAATTGATTATTGGTACAAACACAACTCTTACACTCAAGCCTAATTCTGTAACTGAGTGTTCAATAGGCTCAAAGATCACTGTACAATCCGGCGGTTCATTATCTGCTGACGGAGTATCTTTTAACTATACTGGAGATGAGGGTGGAAAATGGCTTGGTATAAACGGTCAGACCGGCTGCCAAATTGATCTGAATAATGTGTTTATCTCAGATGCTTTCACCGGAGTATTGGCAGAAACGCCTGCGTTGTTCGAAGTCACTAATTCCACTTTCCAGGGCTGCACTAACGGAATTGATCTTTTAGGAATGCAACCCGGTAATAACTACAAAATCACAGACAATATTCTAACCGGGAATGATGAGGGGGGCGGGATATCAATAACAAGCTCAGACGGTGTATTCAGCAGAAATAAAATAAGTCACTTCAACATCGGTGCCCGATTTATAATGAGTTC
>CAZYNH010000015.1:0-56581 GCA_964648295.1 uncultured Bacteroidia bacterium
AATAGCTCAGTAGAAAATTAAGGCTTACGGTTACCTTTTATTTTGATGCAACTGGACAGGGACTGTTCTCATTCGGGAACAGGTCATTGAAAGGGATTCTACCAGCTGAAGAACCGGTTTATTTCTTCGTTGCCGAACTCTTTCGCTTCCGTCAGTGTGCCGCAGAAAATATTCTTTCCGCGCTGAAGGTATAGTATTCTGTCGGCTATTCTTTTTATTGATTCAAGTTCGTGAGTCACTATGACAAGCGTTATGCCGAGTTTTGATTTAAGGTCAAGTATAAGCTCGTCGAGATCAGCCGCCGTTATCGGATCAAGCCCCGCGGAAGGTTCGTCGAAAAATAATATCTCCGGGTCCATTGCGATAGCTCTGGCCAGCGCTGCGCGTTTTTTCATGCCGCCGGAAAGTTCAGACGGCAGGAGTGAGAATGCATTATTAAGATTTACAAGAGAGAGTTTCTGTTTAACCAGCTGTGTGATAACTTCGGGCGGCAGATCCGTATGCTGCTCGAGGGGCATGGAGACATTTTCCCAAACCTCCATTGAGTTGATAAGCGCGCCTCCCTGGAACAACATTCCGATCCGCTTGAGTATCTTCTCAAATTCCTCAAGCTCTAAGGAAAGTATATCCTGTCCGAATATACTGATCTTTCCTTTGTTCGGCCTTAAGAGACCTATTACATGTTTTAAGAGAGTGGTTTTTCCTCCTCCGCTGCTTCCGAGTATAACGAATATCTCGCCTTTTTTTACATCAAAGGATATGTTCTCCAGAACCGTCCTGTCATCGAATTTTGCGGTCAGATCCCTTATCTCTATTATGTTGTCAGCCATACCTACCACTCGTAATAGAATATTAAACTCAGAAGGGCGTCAGTAATAATAACGGCGAATATAGATGCTACCACTGAAGATGTAGCCGCTTTACCTACACCTTCAGCTCCCCCTTTTACATTGAAGCCGAAATGGCTTCCGATAAGAACTATCAGCCAGCTGAATAGGATACTTTTGAGCATGCTTTGCCTCCAGAATGAAACGGTCATTACAGAGACGGCCCTGTTAATAAAAATATCTGCGCTCAGGTCCAGATAGAGAACGCCTATTATAAAACCTCCGAAGATCCCGACCATGTTCGCAATAATAGTCAGTATTGGCAGGCTGACCGACATAGCCAGCATCTTTGGAGATACGACATATTTTAACGGGTTGAGCGCCATAACCTTTAAAGCATCAAGTTCTTCTGTTATCTTCATCGTTGAGATCTCGGCGGCAATAGCCGATCCGGATCTGCCCGCGACAATAACCGCCGTGATCATGGGACCCATTTCAAGGATCATACCAATAACAATGAGATCCACAAGATATATGTTCGCGCCGAACTGCCTCAGTTGGGCGGCGGACTGAAGCGAGAGGATCAGACCTATCAGGAAAGACAGCAGAGAGACTATCGGGACAGCGTTGTTCCCCATTAGAAGTATCTGCTGGTATACGGAACCCTTTTTTCTTCCCTCGCGGTTAACCAAAGCTCTAAGAGAATAATAGAATATGTCCGCTGTAAGAACCGTAAAAGAGAACATCTGATGAAAAAAACTGATAACGCTCTCTGTTATATTATCGGACAAAGAAGGTGATTTTGTTTCTTTTGAGTACGCGGTCGAGTGTTCAAAGTCAGAAAGAGCATTTATCAGTTTTTCATTGAGAATAAGCCTGAAGCCGTTTTTTTTCTGAAGATAGTTAATGGCAGAAACGCCGATGGTGTCGAATTCATCTGTTCCGGAAAGATCTATCTCAACCGTTTTTTCTCCGGACCTTTTTTTCAATTCTTCAGCGGCCGTAAGCAACTCTGAGGCTTCATGTCCTTTCAGCGTTTTCTTCAAAGATATCTTGCTGTTTTCTGATAGGTTCATTTCCGGAATTCACCTGTTAATATAATAGGAAAACTCAAGGGCAAGCTGATGATCGTATATCCAGTAATTTTTAGCAGATCCCGCCACATGGTCGTAAGATAAGGAAAAGCTGTAGTCAACAGACATGTAACGGAATATTTTGAATATTACATCATTTTCCCATTCGATATTATATTTGCCGTTCTCGTCGAGATCATAGAAGAAGTTTGCGGTAGAGGAATATGTAATGTTACCCGGCATGTTAAAGTCAGCCCCCGCTGTAATAATCAGGCCCTTTGAGAAAGAATCTTTTTGTTGGGTGAAAGTTGTGACTGGTCCGGTAATTCCGGAGAAAGCAAAGACATCAATATTAAACACCTGCCTGAATCCGAATCCGGTTCTCAGGTATAGATTGGAGTTCGACGATTTAAGAAATGTAAGGTTGATACCCATTCTTTCCTCTGTTGCTAACGGGGAAAAAGGTGCGGACAGCCTGAAAGTCTTAAGTCCTGCGTAAGTATATTCAGTACCGTTACTCATTAATGTTCGTACGGTATCTGTCCCTATCTCGTAGTGAGTATTAGGGAAAATCTTTGTTTCCAGATTTATTTCTGTATACACGCCGAGCATATTCGTAAAATAATATATGGCCGTGTTTTTGAGAGCCAGCTCGTCAAAGCTAACTCTCATTTCTTCGGAATTGCCTGATTTTGTCCATTCCTCTTTCAGCGACTGCCTTAAATTAAGATAATACGGTTTTGAGTCGAATATGAACCTGTTGTCTATTTTTGCCTGCGATATTATGTCTGTTGTATTTTCTCCCTCGCCCAGTTTATTGTGGCTGTAGAGAGATACCGTTCCCTTGAGCGCAAGTTTGTTGAACCAGGCTTTTTTTGAAAGGCTGTAATTCTCCAGCAGTCCTAATTCGCCTGCGCCTGTGAACTGCTGAAGACTGTTGACCACAATCACGATCTCGGTAAGCTCTCCGGGTTTAAGCTCGAAAGTGGTAAAATTTACTATTGTATTGAAAGGTTCGCCCTGCTTAACCACTTTGTATTTACCCGGCGGTAGTATCCATGTATAGTTCATATCATTGAAACTGCTTTCCTCTCTGCTGTATCTTGAGCCTGCGGAAGACCCACTGGTCAGATGCATTATTTCATATCCGAACCTGATATTTTCCATGTTCTCGTTGATAACATTCACTACAAGCCCCGACCAGTCAGGTTCTATCATCGTGGTGTGGTGTTCGTGAATAATGAAATTTTTCTGTACCAGGTCAACCGGATCTTCCGAGGATCCGAAAAGGAGCGTGTATCTTCCGGGTCTCAGAAATACGCTGCGGCCCGGCCTTTCACTTTCCGATACTGATCCTTCGGCGCTGTTATAGATTCTCAGATAAGGTTCCCACTCGGCAAACGACATTACCGGAACAAAAAGCCTCCCGAAACCGAGCTGGTCATCAGCGCCTTCTCTGTTAAGCTGATCGGCCGGGGATTCAGTCAGCCATGTAGAATACTTTTTTGGAAACACGGCACAAGTAATCACTACCGCTATCAGGAATAAATACTTTTTCATGGCTGACGTGTTTCCTTTGTGTTTCTGAAATGATCAACTATCTTAACGAGAAATTCGTGAGTCCCGCTCTGTATTATATCGCCGGCCGTTTTTACAAAAAAAGTGACATCATAGTTTTTAATGTCCTTTTTTTCGTCAATTCTATGCTGAACGAGGACATTTCTGTTCCTGTCCTTGAACTCAAGCACGAGATTTATATGTGCCTGGACTGAGTTCGGGCTGTTGTAAATCTCGATATTATTAATCTTTCCCGAGATAAAATAATCGGGTTTGCTTAGTATGAAATCCCTGCCGCATTCTTTAAATATCCCCGCCGTACTCACATGATATACTAAAAGGTCCGGTAAAGCTCTATCCGGTCTTAACGCCCAGTTGTTCTTTTCGTCAAAAGATAGCTTGTGAAGAGATTCTCTGATAACTATCGAGTTCCTGTCGTAGATCCTGTTCATCTCAAAATTGAGTACTTCCACTCTCGCGTCTATCGGTAATGATGATATTCTGAATCTGCCTAATTTTTCGGGATCAGGAAGGTATGACAGGACATAATAATCTTTTATAGCCTTAACGCTGCATGATGTTAGTATCACGCAGATAAATAAACAGACGATATATTTATTTTTCACCTTCTTTACCTCTTATTAAAATGTCGGGATTGTCTCTGATAAGGATCGCGAATTCGTTAATGTTCTCAAGCGCTTCTTTGAATAATTCGATGGATCTTAGGATGTCGTTCCTTCCCTGCAGGAATGTTCTGTCAAGTGAAGTAATGGTGCTTTCAGACTGTTTTACAAGTTTATTTATTGAAGAAATAAGGTCATTAAGATCTTCAGAATTGATCTTTTTTGTGATTTCCGCCAGATTCTTAAGTGCCTGATCCAATTCTTCAGAATCTACTTTTTTATCGATCTTCTCAACAGTTTTTGTGATCGCAGCGGAAGCTTTTGATATATTGTCAATCATTAGTGATCCTTTGCTAAGAATCCTGCTCAGTTCTCTGTTGTTGGCCTTCAGAAAATCATTGGCGCCTGTGATCAGGGTATCGAGCTTTCTTGAGTCTTTTTCAAGCTGAGAGATAAGGTTAACGAATTTTATCGAGTTTTCCTTGTCGGTCATATATATCAGATTGTTGAGCAGAGATTCCACCTTCTGCGCGATGACTTCGGCTTTACCGCTTATATCGTCAAAAATATCTGAACCGGCCCTGATAAATTCTTCAGGATTAAGATTCCGGTCCTCGTTGTCTCCGCCGGTTATCTCTATAAGCTTGAGGCCGGTAGCGATACTCTGGTATGCGAGATTTGCCTGAGCTGTCTCTTTTATAGGCGTGTCAGCCTTAACGCTTATTGTAACGATGATATCCGATACATCTTCCGGGCTTACCGCAATATCAAGCACCTTTCCGATCGTTATTCCGTAATATTTGACATCGGTGCCGATGTTCAGTCCCGAGACTGACTGCTTTTGAAGCTTGATGTAATAGATATCGCTTCTGGACATAATCTTTTTCCCTACTAGAAGGAAAAGAATGTAGACCGCGATCAGAAATCCGGTGGCTAGAAGCGACAAAACTCTTATCTTCTGAGTTCTCGTGACCATTTTATCCCCGTAAAATGTTATCCGGAGATAAAATACGAATTTTGAACTTGAAAGTCTATATAAAAAAAAACTTTTATGAACACGCGCTTCAATTAATTGTTAAAGCAATGTGTTTGACAAACCGGAGTAAAACTGTTATTTTTCCCATGCTCAATTAATTAGGACGCTTACTATGAAACTTAGAATAATTTTAACTGCTTCGATCCGAATGATAATATTTTTTTGGCTGACCGGCTGCGATAAAAAAGATCCGCTTTCACCCGTGCAGGAAAAGTATATCAGACTTGAACCTCAGAGATCCGTCGTTCCGGCAAGAATGCAGTTCCAAAAGAACAGGGTGTATCATTTCAAGTTATCGTTCGACTCCAATTATTTATCCGGAGATGGCCTGGAAGTTAAATCGTTTTTTATATCAGGCCCTGATACAGTGCGTATGGAGCTTTATGATGACGGTGTGAGCGACGATTCTTTAAGAAATGATATCGCGGCTTCTAACAATGTCTGGTCGGGCGGTATAAACGGTAACGATTTTCCCTTTGAGGGCGAATGGACACTACATACCGTATCATTTATTGACCATATACCATTGACACACCATGAGCCGTTCGGCGGTATTCTGGTAAAATACAACACACCACCTGAAATCACTTCGATTACGGGAATTGCCGAAGGCGACACTCTTATATCAGGATTCAGTACAAGATCGGTCTCGGCCGCAATAACTGACCCCGATAACGATGCGTCGGGATACAATGATAATCAGACCATTAAACTCGAGATAAGGAACAGAGACAATATCCCGAAAGACCTGTATTTTCAGAGGACAGATCCTTTGGGCATTATGACCTTTTCTCTCGACTCAACTCTGGCTTCGGGACTTAAAACAAATAACAGATACAAATTGACATTCATCGCGACAGATCTGTATGGAGAAAAAGACAGCCTGTCTTTAGACTATATCAGGATCGAGAATACTCCTCCGTTAATAGTCAAGGTAACCTCCCCTGACAGCATTTATACCGGTGAAGACGGAATATTCTGGATAAGATCAAAGATAAACGATCCGCAGGGGCACCTTTCTTCTCAGGATATTGAAAAAGTCGAAATAGTGCTCAACGGGAACCCATATATCCTTCTTGATGACGGTAATTTCGGATCAAGCGGCGACGATATTAAAGATGACGGTATTTATTCAATAGGTTTTTCATTCAATGCCGGTACTTCCGGTACATACGGATTCTCAATAAACGCTTACGATAAAGCCGGGAACCAGAGCGTTCCGTATGTATCAAGTATAACACTTGTACCAGAATTTAAAAAATTATCCGGAAATAATTATGAGATCATACACAACTATACCGATCCTTTTACTGCTGATTAAGGTTTATTCATACAACTCTATTCCGGTCAGCCATAAAATATTTGAAGGTCCGGGCAAGGACTGGAATGTTGAAAGCGAAAGGCTCGAAGGAAATTTTATACTCGATATAATCGAGAACCGGAATAAAGGGTCAGAGCCGGATACCGCCGTTTTTGTTGCCACAGGCGCGGGTTTTTCCCTGGGATATAATACGCTTGGCGTGCCTGAAGAACTCAAGTGGAGAAACTCTCGTGTGGGATACGGCGGCTCAAGCGCTATAGCCGCAGATAACTTCGGCAATATATGGATGACTACAGCCAAAGATACCTTTATTGTTGACGATAAGGTTTTTCTGCCTATGGGAACGGGAGTGCACATGTCTCCTGATTCGGGCAGGACATGGCAGCACTTTCCGCAGCCGGGCGTAACGCCGATACAGGGGCTTACATACGATATCGCCTGCGCTCCGGCCGCATCCCGTCCTGACAGCGTAAGCGTCTGGATGGCCTGTTTCGGACAGTCCCTGCAGGTCTCTGACGATTCCGGCGTGTCCTGGAGAACTGTCGTCTGCGGCGGAGACTCGATCAACCCTCTGGCTTTCATGAACCAGAGAATTTTCTCTGTACATTTTACTGAAAAAGGAAAACTGTGGGCAGGGACGGCAGAGGGTATAAACCTGTGCGCGGAACACAATGTCCCGGACAGCGAACGGAAATGGAAGCAGTTCACATACAAGAACGGCCTGACAGGGAATTTTGTTACAGCTGTTAAGTCATATTACGACACAGAAGAGGACAAAGAGCATGTTTTCGCAGCAAGCTGGTTCGCGGGAGATCAGGCTGAGGTCAACGGGGTATCCTTTACCGTTAACGACGGGTTGAGCTGGAACAAATGCCTGATCGGTGAAAAAGTATATAACTTCGGGTTCAAAGGAAAAGATGTTTATGCCTGCGGAGACACAGGGCTCTGGAAGTCATCCGACGGGGGGTATTACTGGGAGAAATATGTCATAAACGCGTGGTCGGGCATAAAAAGAGGTTATGTAAGCATAGAGAAAGTTTACTCTTTCCTCTATCAGAACAATGTTATGTTCGCGGGGACAGGTCAGGGTATGGTAGTAAGCGGTGATGACGGGAACAGCTGGTATGTTATCGAAGCCTATGAACCTTCCTCCGATTCAAAGAACGATACTTACGCTTATCCAAATCCATTCTCACCTGTCAAGTTCGGCGAGGTAAAACTTCAGTTCAGATCGAAGGATGGAGGCCAGGTAACCTGCGAGATATACAATTACGCCATGGAGAGAGTAAGGACGGTGGTTTCTTCCGCCTATTACGGCCCGGGAGAACATTATCTAGTG
Source organism: uncultured Bacteroidia bacterium (assembly GCA_964648295.1). Taxonomy (GTDB): domain Bacteria; phylum UBA4055; class UBA4055; order UBA4055; family UBA4055; genus UBA4055. The sequence goes on from CAZYNH010000015.1 coordinate 7,777, forward strand.
TGGGACGGAAAAGACAGCTACGGTAAAACGGCCGCGAACGGAGTTTATTTCTACATTATTAGTTCGGGCGAAAAGAAGATATGGAACAAAATAATAATCTTTGAATAACGGAAAATCTGATGAAAAGATTTATAATACTGATGTTTTTTATATCAATCTTCAGCCTGACCGCTTCCGAGACGGCAGGTATGGCGGGAGCGTTCCTCAGGTACGGGCTCGATGCCAGGTCTGAAAGCCTGGGAAGAGCGGTAACGGCTGACACTTCGTCCGCTTACGCTGTATTCTTCAATCCGGCTGCCGGCGCGTTCATTTCAGAGAAACAGATACTGTGCGGTATGAAGATACTTTCCATGGACAGAAAATTCGCATATGTTTCATATGCGCATCCGGTAAGCGAAAAGGCATCTATAAGCGGAGGTATGCTTTACTCAGGGACAACGGACATAGAGGCTAGGGACAAGTACGGCGATCTGTTCGACACATATTCCTGCAACGAGAATATGTTCTTTCTTAATTTCGGACTGAAACCAAAAAGCTTTCTGTCAATAGGCGTGACAGCCAAAGTGATTTGGTTCCGCTTTCCTGAATTTGACGCGGAGGAAGAAACGGTCTCTTCTCTTACTTTTGCCTATGATGTCGGGATTATCTCAACAGTAAAGGGTCTTGACGGCCTGATCCTCGGCCTGAGCATGAGGAATGTAAAGGGAAAGAACTCTTGGGACAGCTCAAAAGTATGGACAGACGGATCTTCCTCGGTCGATTATTATCCGGTAACAGTATCCTTTGGTGCCGAATGGAATCCTTCATTCAATCCCGATCTGAGATTTTATTCTGAAATAAACACGCATAACTGGAAGCACCACGGCTACGGCGCCGGATTAGAGTGGATTAGTAAATTCGATGACGGGAAAAATTCAATAGCTTTGAGGTGCGGAACAATATCGGGTTTTCTCAGCCTTGGGTTCGGATATGAGTTCAGCCTGTTCGAAAAGAAGATGGTTGTAGATTATTCGTTCACGCATGAGGATATTTCAGAGTTCGATCCGCACACATTATCATGGAGATTTTATTTTTAATGCAGAAAAGGAAATGAAATGCGCAGGATGTTAATTTTAATTATTACAATGTCGGCTTGTTCTTTCGCAGATTCAGGATTGAGTTTTTTAAGAACGGAGAAAACACCTGAAATTATCTCGACCGCCCAAACATCATATCTTTTTTCCGGTACTGCCGCGAACTCGGGTTACAATCCCGGATCAGTATTAGGTTCCCAAACCTTCGAGGGCCGCGTATCATACTCTTCACCGGAACAGGATGAGTCAGTTATTGATTTGTCAGGGTCATACAGCGATCAGAAAACACTGTACGGGTTTCAGATATCATATATGAACATTTCAGACCTTGACGGCAGGGAGGTACCCTCCGATGAGCCGGCATATAAATTCGACTCCAGAAATCTTATTGCTTCATTTACATACGCAAGAAATATTATTTACGGGATCAATGCCGGTATAACCGGTAAATATATTTTTGAAAAGATCGAATACGACGACGCTTCCGGTTTTGCCTTATCCGCAGGCATATTCAGAGAAAACATTTTTCTAGACGGCCTGAATGTAGGTCTTGCCGTTAACAATATCGGAAGTATGGATAAACTCGATAAAGAATCCTCAGATCTGCCGTCCGACCTGCTTTTCGGAACAGGTTACAGAGATTACTTCGCCGATAATTTCACGCTAAGCGCAGCGAACAGCGCAAGATATCTTTTAAAAGACGGATCGCTGGAGAATTTTACAGGCCTTGAGTTAGCTTATCAGGATATGGTGTTCATAAGGTTCGGCTACAGAGCCCATAATGATGGAATGCCTTTTTCGACAGGGCTGGGATTTTTATTAAACAACATAAGTTTCGACTATTCCTATACACCTTTTTCGGATGATGCGATTAGCGACGCACACGCCGTCTCGGTCGGATATTCGTTCAGAAAAAACAGCGGTGAAGGTAAATGAACAAACCTGTGATCGGAATAAGCAAATGCCTGCTTGGAGAAAATGTCCGTTACGACGGAGGACACAAACTCGACCGTTTTCTGAGGGATGTTCTGGGTCAGTTCGTCGAATTCGTTCCGGTTTGTCCTGAGTACGAATGCGGGCTTTCGATCCCGCGCGAAGCGATGAGGCTGGTTGACTTTGACGGCGATATCAAACTTATGACGCAGAAAACGGCAAAAGACATAACTCCTCAGATGAAAAGCTGGATGGGTCCGGTGCTCGAAGAACTTGGTAAAAAGAAGCTTTGCGGATTTGTGTTCAAGGCGAACTCGCCATCGTCGGGCATGGAGCGGGTGAAGGTCTATAACGAAAAAGGGTACTCATCTAAGATCGGCGTGGGAATATTCGCCGATGCCTTTATGAAAAAATTCCCGCACATTCCCGTTGAGGAAGAGGGCAGATTAAACGACGACGGCCTCAGAGAGAATTTTATCGAAAGGATATTTGTATTCCAGAGGTGGAATGAGCTTATTGAGGGGAAAAAAACAGTCGGCGGTCTTGTAAGATTCCATACCGAGCATAAATATCTGATAATGTCCCATTCTGACACAGGATTAAGAGAGCTTGGGAAACTTGTCGCGGCCGCAAAGAACTTTCCCATAAACGAAGTTTACGACAAATACCTCGAGCTTCTTTCGAAGTATCTGAAACTTTCAGCTACAAGGAAAAAGAACACAAATGTACTCCAGCACATCATGGGATATTTCAAAAATGACCTCACGACCGATGAAAAAGCCGAGCTTAACGAAGTCATAACAAAATATCACGACGGACTCGTTCCCCAGATCGTCCCCATCACTCTTCTAAATCATTATGTCAGAAAATATAAACCCGAATATCTTGCCGATCAGCTATATCTGAACCCGCATCCGCTCGAGCTCAAGCTCAGGAATCATGCGTAAAAAAAGGGGGTTCGAATTGAACCCCCGCCAGAACTTATTTCTTTGCTTCCATGGACATCAGATCGGCCATCTTTCTGGCGAACCTGACAGGATCTTTTGGTATCGCACCTTCGGCTAACAGAGCCTGGTCGTACAGGAGTTCGGAATAATCCTTTAATCTCGGATCGTCTTTGTCTTTTTCGTATATCGAATTAAGGGATTCGTACAGCGGATGCGCCGGATTTATTTCGAGTATCCTCTTTGTTTTAGGCACTTCCTGGTTCATTGCTTTGAACATTTTTTCCATATTCGGCGTCATTCCATGCTCTTCGGAAACAAGGCACACCGCGCTTGATGTAAGCCTTGTTGATACACGGACCTCTTTTATATCTTCTTTCAAGTGATCTTTCATCAGATCAAAAAGCGACTTGAATTTCTTCGTGATCTTCTCGGTTTCTTTCTTTACTTCCTCGGTCTCGCCCAGGTCGATCTCGCCTTTTCCGATGGATTTGATCTCTTTCTTCTCGTATTCAGTAAGATTGTTCGTAACGAATTCATCTATCGGGTCGGTAAAGAAAAGGACTTCGTAATCTTTAGTTTTAAATCTTTCAAGGTGAGGTGAATTTTCAAGTATATCTCTTTTTTCCCCCGCAATGTAGTAAATGTCCTTCTGACCCTCAGGCATTCTTGAAACATATTCCTTAAGGCTCGTGAGCTTTCCTTTATCGGTCTTTGTTGATTCGAACATCACCAGATCGGAGAGTTTTTCTTTATTTTCGTAATCCGTGTACAGACCCTCTTTCAAAACTTTTCCGAAAGACGAGTAGAATTCAATATATTTCTCAGGCTCTTTCTCTTTCATTTTCTTGAGAGTTTCGAGTATCTTCTTCACCAAATTAGTTTTGATCTTTTCAAGCATCTTGTCTTCCTGAAGGATCTCTCTTGAAACGTTCAGCGGTAGATCAGCCGAATCAACTACGCCTTTTATGAACCTGAGATATTCGGGCAGAAGGTTTTTATTGTCGTCCATTATAAATACGTTCTTTATATACAGATTGACACCGATCTTAGCTTCTCTCCAGAACATGTCGAAAGGAGCTTTTTTCGGAATGAAAAGAAGCGCCTTGTATGAAAGTACTCCTTCCACGCTCAGATGTATTCTTTCGAGCGGCTCTTCCCAGTCGTGTGAAATATGTTTGTAAAATTCTTTGTATTCGTCGTCCTTAATGTCTTTTTTGTCTTTCTGCCAGATCGCTTTCATTGAGTTTAAGGTCTGCTCTTCAAATTTAGTTACCGACTCAGCGTCCTTGATCTCCTTTCCGTCTTTATCTTTAGGTTTTTCTTCTCTTTTAACCGTCATAAGAATGGGATAGGAAATGTAGTCAGAATATTTCTTGACGATGTCCTTTATCTTCCATTCAGAAGCGAATTCTTTATTTTCTGAGTTAAGGTATAAAATTATTTCCGTTCCCCTTTCAGTTCTATCGGACTCATCCACGGTGAATTTCTCTTTTCCGTCAGACTCCCATTTTACGGCCGGTTCTTTACTGCTTGCCCTTTTTGAATTGATAACTATCCTTTCAGACACAATGAATGCTGAGTAAAATCCCACTCCGAACTGGCCGATGAGCTGGTCGGTATTCGCGTCCTTCTCCTTTGACTTAATGTCTTTTATCTTTGCCAGGAATTCTTTTGTTCCGGATTTAGCTATCGTTCCGATATTGTCGATGATCTCTTCCTTTGTCATACCTATACCGTTGTCGGATATGCTTATCGTTCCCGCGTCGCTGTCGAAATTCAGTCTGATCTTAAGGTCGGTATCATTCTCAAGTATTTTTTTGTCCCTCAGACCTTCAAGCCTGAGTTTGTCAAGCGCGTCGGAGGCGTTGGACACAAGCTCCCTTATGAATATCTCCTTGTTTGAGTAAAGTGAGTGCGTAACCAGTTCGAGTAATTGACTCACTTCAGTCTTGAATTTCATTGTGCTTTTCGTCATTTTTTCCTCTTTATTTTAATTAATTTTTTAGCCCTTATCTTAGTATGCAAAAATAGAGCCAAAAGGATATCAGGCATGGATCGGACCTGACAGACGGATCGTTAGAGCTGACAGATAATGTCAGAAAAAATATTATGAATTTATCAGAATTATTATTATAATTCAGAAAAAAGAGGTGTCGGCATGAAGAAAATAGAAACAGGAATAACCGTTCTTTTATCATTTATGTTCATTCTTACGGCGCAGTCATTACCTTCAAGTTTCGATCTTCGTGATTATAACGGCAATAATTATGTTACTGCTGTAAAACATCAGCAGGGCGGAACGTGCTGGACGCACGGCGCTATGGCAAGTATAGAGAGCAATCTTCTGATGTTGGGGGAGTGGGATTGGTACCTGGAGGGAGGCGAACCTGACCTTGCCGAGTATCATCTGGACTGGTGGAACGGGTTTAATCAGTTCAATAACGACGATATCCTGCCAGACACAGGGGAAGGTCTTGAAGTCCACATGGGCGGAGATTATCTTGTAACAGCCGCTTACACGACGAGAGGAGAGGGAGCAGTAAGTAATAGTGAGGCACAATCTTATGATACTCCGCCGGACAGATACAATGATAATCTAGGTGCCTGGTACAGAAAGTACTTTCCTTATGATATTGAGTGGTACACGATGGATGAGAACCTGAACGGAATTGATCTGATAAAAGAAAAGATCATGACCCACGGAGCCATAGGTACCTGCATGATGTTCGACAGCGGGTTTATTCAGGATTACATACATTATCAGCCGCCGTCAGACGATCAGGAACCGAATCATGCGGTGGCCATAATCGGCTGGGACGACGACAAAATAACTCAGGCGCCGGAAGGTCCAGGAGCATGGCTGGTCAAGAACAGCTGGGGAACAGGCTGGGGGATTGGCGGATATTTCTGGATTTCATATTATGACAAGCACTCCTGCAAACATCCTGAAATGGGTGCTATATCGTTCCAGAATGTGAAAGCATACGATCACACGACCAGCAGGGATCATGTGGCATACCATGATTATCACGGATGGAGAGACACGATGAAGGATTGCAAAGAGGCTTTTAATGTGTTTGATATGGGAAGATGGCTTTATATCAATAATATCAGTTTTTATACAGCAGAAGACCATGTTGACTACACTGTAACTCTTTACGACACTTTTCAGGACGGTGAACTCGGTGATATGCTGAAAACAGTCAGCGGACATATTGACCACAAAGGATTTCACGCAATTGATTTTCCTTACTCATTCGGTGAGTATGACCCCGGTTATGTATATGTTTATCTCAATTTATCCAAAGGCGGGCAGCCTTATGACAGAACTTCGGAGATCCCCGTTCTTCTCGGATCGAAAAATAAAGCTCTTGTGAGATCAACAGCGTCTCGGGGAGAAAGTTTTTACAGGACCGGTGAAAACTGGGTCGACATGCAGGATTATACCGGAGATGACTATCCGGGAACTTCAAATTTCTGTATTAAAATAATGTACTCAACACCTTGCGCGGTCGAAGATGATCGCATACCCGATTCGACCGGTCTGTTCCAGAACTATCCGAACCCTTTTAATCCTGAAACAGTTATATCGTTCATTTTAAAAGAAAACGCAAAAATAAGGCTTACGATATATAATATGAAGGGAGAAACAGTCAAAAATATTCTCGACGGCGAACATAGATCAGGCTTTCACAGAGTGAATTTTAATGCCGGTGAACTTACGAGCGGGATATATTTTTATGCTCTTGATGTTAACGGTATAAGAGCAGATTTTAGAAAAATGGTGCTGATAAGGTAAAGAAATACAGACGTTTAAGTTGCACGCCTAAAGGGAATTTCTTACTTTTCATTCCAAAAAACGGGGATTTGAAATATGGATATAAATCTGCAGACAACGCTTTTGATACCCTTGCTTATCTGTCTGGCGAGGATAGCAGATGTGTCGATCGGGACACTTAAAATAATCTTTGTCGCAAAAGGGTACAGGTATATTGCTCCGTTCCTGGCATTCTTCGAGATAATAATCTGGATATTCGCGATAGGTCAGGTAATGAAGAATCTCAACAATATACCAAATATGATTGGATATGCCCTCGGTTTCGCGATAGGCAATTTTGTCGGAATGGTCATAGAGAACAGGCTCGCCCTGGGAAAAGTCGTCATAAGGATAATAACTAAATCGGGCGCTGAGGAACTCGTATCGCATCTCAGAGAGTCAAAATACGGTGTGACCGTCAGCCCGGCTGAGGGGGCACAGGGGCCTGTAAGCATAATATTTATGGTTATCAACCGCTCCGATGTAAATAATATAGTTAAGATAGTTAAAGATTATAATCCTAAGGCCTTTTATTCCATCGAAGATGTAAGGTTTGTTTCAGAAGGTGTTTTCCCGCGCAAAAGATCAAAGGTGGAAAGCATGCTTAACATGAAAAAAGGTTAGAAGGTCAGAAAAGGAAGCCGATTCCCATTCCGGCACCGAGCTTAGTCACTCTTTTAAGCTCATTGTACCTGAAATTTCCATCTATGAAAGTATCAATATCGTCCTCAAAGAACTTATATCCTATGTCGAAATTATAAATAAAATGTCCTCTATAGAACTCAACCCCTAATCCGGTACCGATGTTGTAAGAATAAGTAATCGATTCAGTTTTCATTTCGGCCGTGCTGTCAATATCGCTGTCATAGTAATAGTACCCTCCGACCAGCCAGAATATGCCCATTCTTTCAGTTCTGTAAACAAACCTGTGAAATTCTATTCCGAAATCGTAATTGAATATAGACGAAGTTTCACCACTTTTAGTCCTTTCATAATAGTATACCACACCCATCATCTGGGCTCTGAAGTCATCTCCGAGTTTTCTGGAATAGTAAATTCCGTAACCTGATATATTTGAAGCTTTGAGCCCGGCTGAATTAAAGTACTCAGTTCCATAGCTACCGTCATAAGCGAAAATTATTACAGGCAGAATCGTTATCAGAAAAATTATTAATCTCATTCATTGCACCATTGGATCAGTAGAGATATGAAATGCCCATCCCGAGCCCTACTGTCGTGTTATTTTCTTCTACGGGAATACCAGATTCTTTGCCGTCGGAATGTTCGAATCTGTATCCTATGTCAATATTAAAAGACAGTCTCTTTTTGGTAATGAACTCAATTCCTACCCCAATACCCCCTGCTACCTTGTCGAATTCATCGTCGGTTTCGGTATAGAGAACGCCCGCATAATTTTTTGTCTTATGTGTATTCTGTGTTTTTGAGAAAAAGATGCCACCCAGTGCGTAAATTCTTGTGCTTTCACCTTTGAACAAGTCCCTCTGGAGTTCTATCCCGTAATCGTAAATAATGTTTTTTGAATCTTCAAGAATGCTGTCTTTGAAACCTTTAACATATTCATCGTAAAAAACTATCCCGCTCAATTCAACATTGTAATTATCGAACAAGCGTTTTGAGAAGCTCAGTCCATAGCCTGATATATTTGAAAATTTTGCTCCTATAGAGTTCTTCGGCAGGTAATCAGAATTTTTTGCTTCACCGGTTTGAGCAAAACACATAAATATCGCAGTCAGGATCGGTATAAGAATAATTTTTTTCATAATATTCCTTCATGTTTAATTTTAAAAATGATATGTCAGGCTGACTAGCGGGATAAAAAGCCATATATCTCCGTCATCCGATTCGATATCAAAGAATTTAACGGCTGCCATGTCCGCGGATATCTTTTCTCCAAAAAAGCGGAGTCCGAATATCATAAGTCCATCGGTTTTGATATCGTCAAAAATGCCTCCGTTCAGATACTCTACAATGAATTTTGAGCTTTCTGAGATTCTGTATGTAAGACCCAGCCCGAAACTGAATATTGATTCCGCGCCTTTTGTTTCAGTTGAAGTTAAACCTCCAAGATAAAGATTTGCTGTAGACCTAGGGCTGAGATAATAGTTGTACGCAGTACCGTAAGTAATAAGGCCGACATCGGGGTGATCCATAACTGTTGTGTATGTGCCCATGAAACTGACATTCTGCCTGTAGGTATCTCTAAAGACATTAAGCTTGGCACCCAGTGTAAGCGGCCCCTTTGTCAGCATCTCTGGCACGATCGGGAAAAAAAATCCCGTAGAAATGTGCAGGTTCTCAATAGGAGTGTAACCGACATTCATATAAAAAAGTTCATAGCTTGAGACATACCAAGTACCTTTAGGATTGGTCTCTGCAGAGGGCATGAAAAGAAGCGAACAGTGGTTAGGATCGTCATATCTGTATCCAGTTCTTTCATCCAGTTCTGTAACAATCTTAATATCTGATCTTTTAATTTTCATTTCACCGAAAGTGTCAGAAATAACGGTCACTATGTCATCGTCTTCGCTTACTATCTCGCAGGTTATCCTTTCTCCGCTTTTAAGCTCGATTATCTTTTTTGCGAACGATGTCTGGATGAACAAAAAAAATACCAGTATCGTCAAAAGCAATTTTTTCATAATATACTCCATCAAGTTAACGGTAAGTTACGAAAATAAACTGACTAATCCAAATAAAAAAAGGGCGGAAAATTTCCGCCCTAGTCTTACTACGCATCTGTTCTAGTATACTGCGGTCACGAAATAAAATTTTTTGTTCTCTGTCTGATCGATGATCTGACACTCGTTCGTTACAACCTCAGCCTCAAAAGTCCAGGTCGAGGGATCAGCATAAGGATCTGCCGAAGAGTACACCTTATAAGTGAGCGCTAAGGGAATATTTTCCCAGTATATTGTTGAAATGCCGTTCTCGTATCCTCCGCCGGTTATGACCGGGGCTGGCCCGAAGTTGATGTATATGCTTCTGGATCTTCCCTCGCCGGTCTCGCAGTAAAAAGTACCTGTGTACGAATCAGTGAGAGGAACATCCCATCTTAAATCCTGAGAATCTTCATAGCTGAAATCGGTGTTAGAAGGTTCTATAGCGACGCCGTTATACATCCATTCGAACGGCCCATTCGAAATATTAGATCTAAAATATGTTATTGGACTGGCTATCGCGCTGCCGTTTAAGATAGTTATATGCTGATTGGAATCACTGTCAAAATCAAGCCCGTAGTTAACCCAGGTTCCTTTATTTGTAATATTGCCTTTCACATTCACGTACAAAACATATCCGCCAGGGTTGTCAGTAACAGTTCCTGCGTTTTCAAAATCGCCGTTTACAGTCAGGGTGTACCAGTACCAGCTTTTATTCTGTACGGTTCCTGTATTAATGACTTTTCCTTCAAGTTTATTGTTCTCATCAACATCTGTAACGCCGGTCAGGACAAGATCAGTCAGAGTTGAATTCTGTATGTAGCATCCGTTCGACATATCAAAATTAGAAACAGCTTTAGCTTGAGTACCGGCGCCAAGCAGATTAAGTCTGTTGATATAACCGCCGGAAACATAGAGGTTTCTGTTTTCTCTCAAATCGAGAGTGTTGTCAGTGAAGTTGATCAGTGAATTCTCGAAATAAAGATCGGTTTTTGCTATAATACCGCTTGAGTTCGAAACGCTTGTGTATTCAGGTGAGAAAGGATAGCCGTAAGCGTTGGAAATATTCTGAACAGCCGAACCTGAGAGTGTGAGCATGTATCCGCCCCAAATGCCCGCATTATACAGGCTGTCGCCCTTAAAATCTACATTCAGAGACCATCCGCCTGGATTATTTATTACTTGCCCGTTGTTCTCAAAATCGCCGTTCACGGTCAGCGTGTACCAGTACCAGTTTTTATTCTGTATAGTTCCGTTATTAATGACTTTTCCTTCAAGTTTATTGTTCTCATCAACATCTGTAACGCCGGTCAGGGCAAGATCAGTCAGAGTTGAATTCTGGATGTAGCATCCGCCCGACATATCAAAATTAGATACAGCTTTTGCTTCAGTACCGGCGCCAAGCAGATTAAGCCTGTTGATGTAACCTCCCGAAACATATAGGTTTCTGCCTTCTCTCAAGTCGAGTGTGTTATCTGTGAAGTTGATCAGCGAATTATAGAAGTAAAGATCGGTTTTTGCCAGAATTCCCGATGAGTTCGAAACGCTGGTGTATTGAGGTGAGAAAGGATAGCCGTAAGCATTAGAAATATTCTGAACCGCCGAACCTGAGAGTGTGAGCATGTATCCGCCCCAGATGCCCGCATTATACAGGCTGTCGCCCTTAAAATCCACAAAGAAATAAAATCCTTCAGGGTTATCAATTATTGTCCCGTTGTTCTCGAAGTCGCCGTTGACTAAAAGAGTGTATTGATTCGAGTTCCTGTTCTGAATTATCCCCTGGTTGACGGTTTTATTGTAAAACACTACATCATTACTTATATTGGTCGTTCCTGTAAGAAGTACATCAGACAAAGTTGAACTTTCGATGTAGCAGCCGTCAGACATACCCAAATAAGAGACCGAACCTTCAGTTCCTGCTCCAAGTATGTTCATTCTGTACATATAACCGCCTGAAACATACATACCGAAACCTTCTCTCAAATCGAGTGTGTTGCCTGTGAAGTCAATATACGAATTTTCGAAGTGAAGATCGTATTTTGCAAGTATTCCGGATGTGTTGGTAACGGTTGTGTATGTTGCTTTTATCGGCCAGGAAAAGCTTGTATAGACATTCTGTACATTACTGCCTGAGAAGTATAGAAAATACGGAGTAAAGTCAACCGAGCTGTTAACAAAATCGGAGTAGCAGGTTATTCTTGCGTTATCCACCGTTCCTCTGTTCTCAAAATGTCCTTTAGCGTCCACATAGGTTTGGTAAGGAGGGTTATCGGTTATTGTTCCGTTATTGATGAAACTGCCCTCGGTAGTCAGAGTGTTCATCCAAGATTTTATCACGCCGTTGTTCTCGCTGTCGCCTGTGATTGTAACATTATCTTCAAAAAGAAGAGTACCCCATATACTCAAATCATGCAGTGTAGAATTGTTTATATATGCGCCGTCCTGAAGCTGAATGTAGGGTTTGGGGAACTGGGAAGCATCTCCTGTAACAGTCGCGCCGGTCAGATAACCGTCCTTAAGGATCAAACCGAATCCACCCGACAGGTCGAAACCTCCGCCGTTCGGGAAGCTGACACGCGAACTCTCAAAATAAACATCACTTATAGGAACTATCTTATTTGTGTTCTCAACAGAAAAATAGTATGGACTGAAAGGTGTAGTTGATGTACAGTGGAGAGATTGAGACATGCTTCCTGTCAGTTTAAAAATATTGTTGGTAACGGCACCGTAATTGGTTATACCCCCTGTGCAGTTTACGGTAAGAGTGTAACCTATTGTCGGATGATCCTGTATAGTTCCTTCGTTTATGATGTTGCCGTTGACGGTTAGAGTCGGATGTCCGTTGTATGGCTGTATTGTGCCGCCCGGAAGAATATGCAGATCCTCGTTTAATGTTACATCGCTAGTGATCTCCCACAGACCGTAAATATCGAGCGCGAACAGGTTGAGCGCCAAGGCTGACAGTGCCAGCATCAGTAATTTTTTCATTTTGTTATTCCTCCAAAAAGATTTATTTTGGGTTTAAAATAACAACAAAAATGAAAATTGGCAACAAATATATTGTTAGAAAATTATTTCGCTTTCATTCTCTTTCATCTGGGTAGTCCACAGCTTGTGATATACGCCGTGTTTAGCGAGCAGTTCCGAGTGCGTTCCCGTTTCGGCGACCTTACCGTTCTCAAGGACGATGATCCTGTCAACGCCGACGATCGTGGTAAGCCTGTGGGCTATAATTATGGTCGTCCTGTCTCCCATAATTTTCTCAATAGCCTCCTGGATCACATTCTCGGAGACAGAGTCAATCGAAGCGGTAGCCTCGTCGAGGATTAGTATCTTGGGGTTCTTTAAAAGAGCTCTGGCTATAGAAAGCCTCTGCCTCTGTCCGCCTGACAGCTTGAGACCCCTTTCGCCGATCACAGTGTCGAATTTCATCGGCAGCTCATTTATGAAATTGAGTATATCCGCGTCTCTGCAGGCTCTTTCGACCTGCTCTCTGGTCGCGTCGAGATCGGCATATTTAAGATTATTCATGATCGTGTCGTTGAACAGCAGAGCATCCTGAAAAACGATCGATATTTTATTCCTGTAGCTGTCAATATCCAGTTTTCTGATATCAGTTCCGTTGAATCTTACTGTTCCAGATTCCGGGTCATAGAATCTCAGGATAAGATTTACAATAGTAGATTTGCCGGCGCCGCTCGGACCGACAATTGCCACGGACTTTCCGTCCTCTATTTTAATGCTGACACTGTTAAGAGCAAGCTTGTTCTTTTCTTTTTCATACCTGAAAACAATATCCTCAAATTCGATCTCGCCCCTTTTTTCGTCTATCTGTTCAGGTTCCTGTTCAATATGAAGTTCGTCAGGGTATTCTATGTACTCATATATCCTGTCAATCGATACGAATGCCGAAATCACAAATATCATTGTTCCTGAAAGCTCAAAAATAGGCTCAAAAAGGTTCCTGACAAGCATGATGAACGCTATAAGAACCCCGAGTGAAATCTCGTTTCCTGTTAGAAGATTCAGGCCGTAAACGATTATCGTAACATAAAATCCGTGCCAGAAAAGTGTTCCCAACACTTCGAACATCCTGTTCGTGATGCCCAGTTTAATGCTGTCCCTGATATATTCACGGCTTTTTTTCAAGTGCCTTGAAGCCTCATAATTTTCATTGCCGAAAGCCATAACTATCTTAATGTTGGAAAGAACTTCCTGCAGATAACCCAGGAGCCGGCCCCATTTCTCTGATGTTCTCTTTCGGTATCGCTTGAAAAAGTTCATGACTACAGTTACGCATACATACTGAAGGGCGATGAGGACAAGTACAGCGATGGTAATTTTCCAGCTCAGGTAGAAAAGCATCGAAAGAGAAAAGAATATCTTTAAGAACGCGTTGAAAAAGTCGAAGAAGGCGTCCGAAGCAAGGTATGATACTGAACCGACATCGTTGTTCATCCTTGATGTGATCTCGCCGGAAACCCTTTTTGCGTAGAAAACAGGGGATTTGAGAAGCAGGGCATTGAACAGCTTCTCCCGGATGTCTTTTCTTATGTTGTACTGCAGATACCACCTGATGTAAATGTGTCCAAGGAACAGGCCGCTGAAAACGATGAACAGGATAGTTATGGACGTAAAGAAAATGTTGAGAGAAAAGATGTCCTTGAGGGGTATGATCTCGTCAACCGCATATTGAATTATAAGAGGAGGAACTGTTATTATTAAATTACTTATAACATCAAAAAAAGCCAGGCCCATGATCAGCCATTTATATTTAGCCATGAACCTGTAAAGCTTTGGCAGCCTTGTCAGCATCTGCTTGTATGAGATGTCGTATTTGTTATGCTCTTTTTCTGCCATTTCCTTCGGTAGTGTTTTTCTTTAACTGTTCGTTCCAGAGCCTTCTGTATTCGCTTTGTTCTCTCGCGAACAATGTTTCGTGATCGCCGGTCTCAATTATTCTTCCCGATTTGAAAACGAAGATCCTGTCCGCGTCGACTACGGTCGAAAGTCTGTGGGCTATAACGATAGACGTAGGTTTCTGCATCACCTTTTTCATCGTTTCGGATATCATGCTCTCGGACCTTGTGTCAAGAGCTGATGTGGCCTCGTCGAAGATAACGATATTCGGGTTTCTCAATACCAGCCTGCAGATGGATATCCTCTGTTTTTCCCCTCCGGAGAAGTTCTTCCCTTTCTCCTCGACCATGGTGTCAAGTCCGTTCGGAAGCTTGGCTACAAGTTCCTCGAGAAGCGTCATTCTGACAGCCTCCATTATTTCATCGTCGCTGACCCTCCTGTTGGCTCCGTAAGCCAGATTTTCTCTTAGAGTCGCAACGAACATTTCTGTTTCCTGAAAGACCACGCCAATATTCCTTCTGAGAAGTCTGAGACTGAAGTCGGTCAGCGGTATCCCGTCTAAGAGTATCCTTCCGCTGTCAGGGTCGTAGAACCTGAATATCAGGTTGGTTATTGTTGATTTTCCGCTTCCGGATTCGCCCACGAAGGCTACCGTTTCTCCCGCATTTATTTTGAACGACATGTCAAAAAGGATCTGTTTATTCTTTTCGTAAGAAAAGTTTACATTCTCGAATACTATCTCTCCTCTTACCGCCGCAGATTTTACCGGGGTGGCGGATTCTGTGATCTCGGGCTTTTCGTCCAGATATGCTTTTACACGCTGAACCCCGACAATACTCTCCTGGAACCTGTTGATCGCCATGACTATGCTGAAAACTGGCCATATATACTGCACTGAATACATCCACATGGTTATCAGCTCGCCTACACTCATTTTGTCGATTATTATAAGATAACTGCCCATCCAGAGAACAAGAAGAGGCGTAAAATTCCTTAAAAACATCGTTACCGCTCTAAGCTGGCTTCTGACGGAAGCTATGTTTAAGGCCTGGTCAATAATTTTCTCCGACCTGCATGAGTGGATCAGTTCCTCGTATTTTTTCTGTACGAATATCTGAATTACCTTGATAAGCGTTATCCTCTCCTGGAGATATCCGATCAGCTTGGATTCTTTTTCCCTGGTTTCCCTTATGTCCTTATGCATTCTCCTTACCGCGAAGAATACGAAAACTGACTGGATCATGATCATAACGAACATCGGAAAGGCCAGAACAGGATTGAGATAGAAAATTGCGAAAGTGATAAAAACGAATTTCGAAATGTTGGTCACAAGCGAGATCACTTCAACTGTAAGTATGTTCTGTATAGCGGCTACATCTATGTTAAGCCTTTCCAGGATTTCTCCCGAGTGTCTGTCGGAATAAAATTTAAGAGAAAGCCGCTGAAGGTGCCTGAGCAGGTAGTTCCTTATATCGAAGGTGATCATCGAGCCCATATAAGACATTATATAACCGACGAAGAAGTCAATAAAGGCCATTATAAGCACGATAAATACGATTACCATCACGATGAAGTTAATTGATTTAAAGTCGTGGTTGGGCAGGAAATCGTCAATAATTACTGTGAATGTCAGATAGGGAAGGGCCGTACTGAGCACATTGTAGAATAGGAGAAATATTATAAGGCTGAAAAGCGATGTTTTATATGGTTTTACGAACCTGAATATGTAAAATATATCTTTCAAGCTAATTAATGTCCGCATACTTAATTATCTGTTCCCAGAGGATCCTCATTATCGGCAGGTCTTCCTCCGTTATTATAATAGCCTCACCCACGACGCCGGCGTGAATGAACCGCTTTCTGCCTCTGTCGAAGAACTCTGTGTTCAACACTTCTATCTCGACGGGGAAAGTAATCGAGCCGCTGATATTTTCAGGCTTAAGGCCTATTTTTTTTACAACCCCCTTGATGAAATCTTTTCCTCTGAAAGTATCGACATTGAAGAATACTTTCTGTCCTTCTCTTACTCTGATTATATCCGCGCCTGAGGCGTAGCCGATAAAATCTGTTTCGTTTTCAGAGACGATATCTCCAATTTTGGTGCCTTTTGCCAGGTAGGAATTGAGTAAGCCTGACATTTTGTCGGTGACAAGCTTGCCGGTCATTTTGGCTGTTATAGAAAGAAGTCCGTTCCTTTTTTTTAAGTAATTCAGCCTGTCCTGTTCGATCTCCAGCTCTTTCTGTTTGAGCTTGTAGCTTAAGAAAGTGGATGTGTCAAGTTTCTGAAGCTGCTTGTTCAATTCGCTTATCTGAATCTCTATTGATCTGACTTCAAGTTCTTTCTGCTTCAGCACTATGTTCGCGGCCTCGAATTCGTCTTTAGAAACTATTTTTTTCTGATAAAGGTCGGATTTGTCCCTCATGACGCTTTCGTAATATTCTCTTTCGTCTTTTTTGACCTTAAGCTCTTCCTGAAGTTTTGATATGTCGTACGAGCTGAGACTCACATCTATCTTTTTTAACTGAAGTATCTCTTCCAGTCCGAGCTTGTAGATCATTATCCTGTTCTCCGAGTTAACGATCTCCATTTCAAGATCGTCGTTCCTTAAAGTCAGAATTGTATCGTTCAGAGCCAGCATTGAGTTCTCGTTTTTGTAGACTGCTGATACAAAACCGCTTTCCTCTGCCACCACAGGTGAAATGCTTCTGTATGTGAAAGCTCCCGGAACTATGACCTTTCTGTCAATCCGCATGAGAGTAAGAACCGATACAGCGAATGCAAGAAGGATCAGCATGGCTATTGCGATGATTATTGATTTTTTTATTGTTACTCTCATGGCGGCCTTCCGGTAATTATTTTAAGAAATCTTCCAGAGTATTTTCCAGCTTTGAGTGAAGATCATCTATACTGTCGCCTGTCATGATGACAGCATCGGCTATTGTTCTCATGTCGTCATATTTCTTCTGGGCGTCAATTCTTAATGAGGCAGCTACAGCGCTGATACCCTCTCTGTGAACTATCCTTGAAACGGCTTTTTCACGCTCAGTTTCAACATAGATCACTTTATCCATGTATTTATCAAGTCCCGATTCTGCCAGTACCGCGCCTTCAATAACGCAGTTGTTGTGCTCTGACATAATGCTTAGAGTCTCCTTAATTATGTAGCGGAAAAATATTGCGTTGAGCTTGTCAAGTTCAGTTCCGTTCCCGAAAACGAGGGCTCCGAGCCTTTTTCGGTCTATCTGCCCTTCTGTCACATATTCTTCTCCGAAGGCTGATATGACCTCCGTAATGACCTGCGGATAGGCAGCGGGTATATTCCGGCCGATCTTATCAAGATCAATATGATAAAAGCCTTTCTGTTCAAAGAAATTTGCCACCGTGGTCTTGCCGCTTCCGGATTTGCCGAATATACCTATCTTCAACTTAATCATTCTCCGTCTTCATCGCGCTAAATATAATGAATTATTGCGCAACAATCAAAGGTTATATTGGATGAAAATGCTTTCCGGACAGATGAACCGCCTTAAAAGACAGACAGTTATTTTATCTTAAAGTCGAAATCCAGGCCGACTCCCCATGTGCCACGGTGCCATTTCCTGTTGTCAGCGCCGGCGGGGGTACTGTATCTGTCCTTTCCGCTCATGTCGATAAATATGCTTATATAACCCGCGTCGCGCCGCCAGTCCGACCAGCCGAGCGTGCTCGGCAGGTGTGCGGAGTAGAGGTCGTCGCCCGCCCCGTCGAAAAATACGGAGATCGCGTTCGCGTTCCCGGCGCCTATGGAGAGCGATTCGGCCTGATAGCTGTCGTTGCCTTTCATGTCAAAGAACATCCCGCCGGCGTAATCGTGACCGCAGCCTATCGAAACGCCTTTAGACTTATAGCTGTCGTCGCCTTCAAGGTCAATAAGAGTCCCGAATGCCAGATGCACGCCGGATCCCATGGAGTACTGATAGGAAATATAATTGTCATTTCCTTTCAGATCGTAAAGGCAGCCGAACGCGAGCCAGTAAGCGCCGCCCTGTCCGAAAATATCGGAAATGTAATTGTCGTTACCCTGCCTGTCGAAAAGCAGCGCGATACCCCCGGCGGCGTGGTCCCGGTCGCCGAACGAATATCCCTGCCCCATAGACATAAAATGATCGGAATATCTTAAAACATCCACCTGATTGCCTGAAAGCGTGTAATTGTCGTTCCCGCTGTCATCGTTCAGGACAGAATATCCGTAAACTCCCGCGTAAGCCTGAGCTTTCATCTCGCCTAAGTAAACATCATTCCCGATTTTATCCCACAGGCATGAATAACCGAAAGTCGCGGCCGCCTGGGAATGTTTGTTCGAAATATATCTGTCATTTCCTTCTTCATCTAACAGCACGGTAAAACCGAACAGGGAAGATGCCAGAGAAAAGTTTTTGCAGTCGTAAATATCATCCCCTTTTCCGTCGTATAAGAAAGATATACCGTTAAAAGCTGAAGCCGGTCCGAATTGATCCGAAATATATCTGTCATCTCCCTCAAGGTCGATAATGTATGAAAAACGCTGATCTTTATTGTTCAGCCTGTATGTGTCGTTGCCTTTTCTGTCAATGATAAGAAAGTAACTGCCTTCATAAACATCGTCGCCGTCGGTACCTACGGCTATCTTTCCGAATGGGGTATCTTTAGTGAAAGGTTTAAGGCTGTTCTGCTTTACGAATTCTGTCAGGCTGAGAAAGTTCGCGTATGAGCTCATTCCGGCTTGAATGATATATTCCGGATGCATATTTTTAAGAGTTTCTTTATAGAATATTTTACTTTGTTCGTAATATCTTCTTTCGCCGAGCCTGTTTTTTATCATGACCGAAATGTCGTCGGTTCCCGTTGCGGCTTCTTCATTCTCTGAGGCCTCATCTTCATTGCCTGAGGATCGTCTAAACACTTTTGTCAGGATCGAGTCGTTTTTACTGTACGCGGACCATGTTTTATCGAACAGCGCGGAAATGTCATAATGCCTTTTAACAAATTCGTCAATACCGGTCTTTTCGGTATTTGAAGCCGTCAAAGCGGTCTTAAATTCGTCAGCAATATCTGTAAAATCGATCTTTGGGAAATCTGCATATCCTTTATTCACTCTGTCGGGCAGAGAGATCTGAAGCATCGGGTCAACGAACATGGAGGCTACAGACGGGAAAAGGAATACTTCTTTATCTGTCTTAACAGGCAGGAAGAAATCATTTTTATCCATATAAAGTTCTTTAAGAGCCGAATACAATACCGAATTTCCGGCGTAAATATCCTCAAGTTTCAAAGCCGGGATCGAGTCCTTCGCGATCACCTCTGTATCGTTTTCTGAAAGAAGTGCGGCATCTTTATTCTGAAGATATTTCTTTTTAAGCAGATCGAGAAGAGGCGGTTCGGCTTTTCTTTCGATCACCTTCAGTCTCTGCCGGAGCGTATCGGTCTTTAAATTGAGGTCGAGATATCTAAGGGCAGTGTGAGAGACGAGCTGAAGCGGATCGTTCAGCATGGAAACAAGTTCCCTGTCGCCTTCTTCCGTGTTCATTTTGCCGAATGTCGCCGCGGCCTGCCATCTGAGCTTGTAGTCGGGATCGGTCTTAAACCTTTTAGCAGCTTTAACGGCGCGCGGGTCTTTCAGGTCGCTAATACCTTTCATAGCCGCGACTTTCACCCACGCGGAATCCGAATCGAGAAATGTTTCAAAGAACTCCAGCCCTTTTTCATACTTCGACAAGCCCAGAAATTCAACGGCCGCCCCGAAACTTTCCCTGTTCTCAAGCTTGATGACATCCATCAAATACCGGGATGAAAGCCTCGGATCGATCTTCGAAAAAAGATCCCTCAAAGCATGATACTCCCTCGGCTGACGCGACGAACTCTTTTCCGCAAGGAACGGAATAATATCCTCGCCGATCGAAATGATCTCTTTTCTTGCAGGCTCTACATATTTCTGATGGTTATGGAACGATGCCGATGCCTTGATGAATAAAGTATCGAATTTCGATGTCGTATATTGGGCGCTTAAAGCTGCGATCGTAGATAAAATAAGTACCAGCCGTGTCTTCATTATAACATTCCCTTGTTTTTTACGAAAATTAAATAAAACCGAGTGAAAAAGCAAAACAATATACAGAAAATGAAGAAATAAAAAGCTTGACATTCTAATCAGACAGGGTTATATTTGTTGAAAATAATCCACATAACAGTTCGAAATTGGATATAATGTTGAAAAAAACAAACGTAAAATACGCAAATTTGTCTGACAGAGCGATCCTTGACGAGATAGGTTCTTTTGTTAAGAATACAAGACTTGAAATGAATAAGACCCAGGAGCAGCTGGCAAAAGAAGCGGGTATCAGCCGGTTTACGCTTGTAAATCTGGAGAATGGAAAAGGGTCGAATCTGATATCGCTGATACAGGTGCTGAGAATGCTGAATAAACTGGAACTTCTTGAGAATTTCAGAACTGAGCAAAGAATAAGTCCGATCAAGCTGGCTGAAATGGAAATGAAACAGAAGAAGAGAGCTTCGGGAACAAAGAAAGATCAAAATAAAAAATCCGACTGGTAATGATAACAGCGGCATTCGTAAATATTTGGGGAAGGAGAGCCGGGGCTGTTTCATGGGATGATGATAATAAAACCGCATCGTTTGAATTCGATCCTTCGTTTTCACGGACCGGACTTGATCTGTCGCCTGTAATAATGCCTCTAAACGATTCGGCCGGCAGAATATACATTTTTTCTGAATTAAGCGGGAATGCTACATTTAAAGGACTGCCCGGACTTCTTGCGGATATTCTTCCTGATAAATACGGGAATGCGCTTATAGATGCGTGGCTTACGAGGCAGGGAAGGCCGACGGGAAGTATGAATCCGGTTGAAATGCTATGTTTTATCGGTAGAAGAGGAATGGGAGCGGTCGAAATCGAACCGGCATTTCCTAAATCGGATAAAAGAACATCTGCAGTAGAAATAGCGGGACTCGTCAGCATAGCTGAGAAAATACTTTCGGGCAGAAAAGATTTTGTCACTAATATAAAAGACAACGAAGAAAAATCTCTCATAGATATTTTCAAAATAGGAACATCTGCAGGCGGAGCGAGAGCCAAAGCCCTTATAGCTTATAATCCGAAAACGGGAGAAGTGAGAAGCGGTCAGACTGATGCGCCTAAAGAATTTTCCCACTGGCTGATCAAATTCGACGGAGTGAACGATAAGCAGTTCGGCGCGTCAGACGGTTACGGTCGCGTTGAGATGGCATATTATAATATGGCGCGTGATTCGGGTTTAGAAATGGAAGCGAGCCGTCTGCATGAAGAGAACGGCAGGGCGCATTTCATGACAAGAAGGTTCGACAGACCGGGTAATAATGAGAAGATCCATGTTCAGACTTTCTGCGCAATGAGGCATTTTGATTACAACGATGTGGGTTTATACAGCTACGAACAGCTGTTTGAAACAATGAGAATGCTCGGACTGCCTTATACACAAGCGGATCAGTTATTCAGAAGAATGGTTTTCAATGTTATGGCATGTAACTGCGATGATCATACAAAGAATTTCTCTTTCATGATGGATAAGACCGGTAACTGGAGGCTGTCACCTGCATACGACATCTGTCATGCCTACAGGCCCGGAAGCGAGTGGGTGAGCCGGCAGTCTCTGACAGTTAACGGTAAAACAGATAATATCTCTGAATCCGATCTGCTCGAAGTGGCTAAACAGATGAATATCAAAAAAGCCGGCGGCATAATTGTACAGATCGCAGAAGTGATAAGCAGATGGAACGAATATGCCGATAATGTGAATGTCGATACTGTCCTTAGAGATGAAATAAGAAAAACTTTAATGGTGTAAGATCATGAACGAATCAGTTAGGGTTCAAACTTGCAAGGACGATGTGACAATTTATAAGATAAAAAGTAACAGATGGAGGAAATTTTGAAAGCGATTATGATCCTGTCTTTTCTGTCATCCTCATTATTTAACCTAATATTTTCATTTGAATTCAAAGGGTTGTCACCTACGAATTTAAATATTCAATATAGCGACAGTGTTGTGACATTGAATTGGGACAGCGTTCCGCTTGTTCAAAAGTATTATGTTTACATTAAAGATAATCCAAATGGACCTGTTTCGCTAATCGACAGTACATCTTTGAACAATTGGACTGGAAACTTTTCAGAAGATAAATTTTTCTTTGAAGTAACTTCATTTGCTCCTGCATCTCCAGATGGATTTGTATTTATACCGGGAGGTACTTTCATGATGGGAGACCATTTCAATGAAGGTGATGCAGATGAGCTGCCTGTGCATAATGTTAAAGTAAGCGACTTCTATATGTGCGCGACTAAAGTAACTCAAAAGGAATGGTTTGATGTAATTGGCACAAATCCGGCAAGCGGGAATGGGGTAGGCGATGATTATCCTATTTATCATTTAAACTGGTATCAATTATTGGTGTACTGCAATCTTAGAAGCATAGCAGAAGGTTTAACTCCATGCTATACTATTTTAGGTTCAACAGATCCTGCTGACTGGGGATTAGTACCTACATCTTATTTCAACATTTACTGGGATGCAGTTATCTGCGACTGGAACGCGAATGGCTACAGGTTGCCTACTGAAGCTGAATGGGAGTATGCAGCAAGGGGTGGTTTGGAAGGGCAGAGATTCCCGAATGGTTCTACGATATCTCATAGCGGAAATGGAGACAGTCAGGCTAATTATTACAGCAAATGGGAATGGGGAGTTGCTGTTTATTCTTACGATGTAAGCCTCAATGAATTCTATCATCCGGATTATTACAGATCTACTTCTCCAGTAAAAACTTTTCCGCCTAATGGATATGGTCTTTATGACATGAGCGGTAATATTTTTGACTGGTGCTGGGATCCTTATGATTATAACGATTACTATTATTCCGTATGTAATGATCAGGGTACAGTTGTTGATCCGAAAGGACCTACTACAGGTTCATATCATATTGGTAGAGGAGGCTGGTGGGATTATTATGCCAACAGCTGCAGGATCGCAAACCGGAATAATTTTGTTGCTTTCAATGTTTATCCGACCATCGTCGGGTTTCGCATAGTAAGAAGCAGATTATGAGTTGAAGTTAAAATAAGAGAAGGAAAATTGAATTACTTTTTACTAAGCTTAATATTCTTGTTGCTAACTTCATGTAATTTAACGGATAGTTATCAGACTATCGACACATCCTCTTTCGGTAATATCAACATGATAAAGGAAATAAACGGGCAGGTGTATGTGCTCAACGCGACTACATCTTCGGTGCATCTACTCAAGGACGGGAAACTTGAGCTTTTCGTAGATCTGAGAGTAAAAGGAAGGGATTTTCTTCAGGATTTCGATATTGAGGACGACACTCTTTATTATTCGAACACTTACGACGAGATATTCTATTCATCAGGCAGTGTGGTAGAAGATTCTGTTAAAGTAAATAATCCCGACAGGATAGCAGTACTGGAGGGTGAAGTATTCGTTACTTCCAGGAAAGCGGAGAACGGATTTTATTATCTGAAGAAGATCGATCCGGACACGAATATGATACTTAAAACGATAAAGTTGAACGATGAACCACTTCACGGACTTATGCAGGAAGATTACGGATTGTTCAAGTTCAAAGACAGTCTTGCGGTCTATAATCCCGTTCGTAAGAGAATTGAGAAGTATGACAAAGATCTCGAGCTGAGATATACAGTCGGATTTAAGGACGACTTAGAATATGGCAATTTATATATTTCAGATGATCTCATAAAAATTCTTTGCGTTAAGGATGATAATATCTCGGTACTTGAAATTCAGAATGCCGGCAGAAGGTCAATGTTCGATACCGGGATACAGTCGGAAAATATAGATATCGGCAGTTCGTGCGTAACAGAAAATTCGGTTTATCTTTACGATTATATCGGCGGTAAGATATTTATACTTGATTTACAGTAATAATTCCAATATAAATATTATTTGACTTTAAAATTTAAACTCTTATCTTTAGGGGGAACCTTGTAAGGAAAAAAGTTGTAAAACAAAGTTATTAAATAAAATAGGAGACGAATATGCTCAGCACGAAACAGATAATCGAAATGGACGAAAAGTACGGAGCCCACAATTACCACCCGCTTCCGGTCGTAATTTCCGAGGCAAAAGGAGTAATGGTAAAAGACCCCGAGGGTAAAGAATACTTCGATTTCCTGTCAGCATATTCAGCTGTTAATCAGGGGCACAGGCACCCAAAAATAATCAAAGCTCTTATCGATCAGGCAGGGAAATGCACTTTGACGTCACGCGCTTTCCATAATGATGTGATGGGAAAATTCCTCAAAAAACTCTGCGAATTCACGGGTTACGAAATGGCTTTGCCCATGAATACCGGAGCAGAAGCTGTTGAGACTGCCATAAAATGCGCAAGGAGATGGGGCGCGGAAATTAAGGGCATCAAGAACGAAAAACAGGAAATAATAGTCTGTGAGGAGAATTTTCACGGAAGAACTTCGACTATAATATCCTTCTCGACCGACCCGGACGCAAGAATAAACTACGGACCGTACGCCAAAGGTTTCAAGATCGTTAAATACAACGACCCTAAAGCTATCGAGAAAGCGATAACACCTAACACATGCGCTGTTCTGATCGAGCCGATACAGGGTGAGGCGGGAGTCTATGTTCCCGATGCCGGATATTTAAAAGCCGTCAGGAAAATATGTACAAAGAACAATGTTCTTTTCATAGCTGACGAAGTTCAGACCGGTTTTTTAAGGACAGGTGAAAAGTTCGCGTGTGACCACGAAAAAGTAAGACCGGACATAATGACGCTCGGTAAAGCCCTCGGCGGAGGAGTGATACCTGTTTCCGCCATTGTCGCCGACAAAAAGATCATGAAAGTATTCACTCCGGGAACTCACGGATCAACTTTCGGCGGGTATCCTATTGCTTCCGCGGTAGCTATCGCCGCGCTTGAGGTGCTTGAAGACAAAAAACTTTTGAAAAATGTTCAGAATCTGGGTGAGTATTTTAGAAAGGAAGTTTCGAAGATAAAATGTAAAAAAATGGTCCAGGTAAGGGGAAAAGGACTTCTCAACGCTGTCGTTTTTACAAAGGGTTTTGAAGCTTACAAAGTGTGCCTCTCGCTCAGAGATGCCGGACTTTTAGCAAAACAGACGCACGGCAACATAATCAGGTTCGCGCCCCCGCTTGTCATAACGAAAAAAGAAATGGAGAAAGCGGTAAAAATAATTAAATCGGTTTTCGAAAAAATTAAGTAAAGCATCTGAAATTTGAATTCAGGGCGGAAAAATTCCGCCCTTTTTTATTTCAATTGCGACAAATTTTTCTTAGATTTGTTATCCTTATGTCAATTAATCCCGAGGGCCTGCGTAATGAAAAACAGAACTATTTATTCAAATCCTCTTACCGAAAGGTATTCTTCAGACGAAATGAGCTATATTTTCAGTCCCGAATTCAAGTTCAGGACATGGAGAAAACTCTGGATAGCTCTTGCTGAGGCGGAAAAAGAACTCGGGCTGAATATAACTGATGAACAGATCAGTGAACTGAAAAATTTCGCCGATGATATAAACTATGACGAAGCCGAGGCAAGAGAAAAGGTCGTCAGGCACGATGTGATGAGCCATGTACACGCTTACGGTCTTCAATGCCCCAAAGCAAAAGGCATAATTCACCTGGGAGCTACCTCCGCTTATGTAGGTGACAACACTGACCTTATACAGTATAAGGAAGGACTTCTTGAAGTAAGAAAGAAACTGATTTCGCTCCTAAGAAAAATGAGTGATTTTGCTCTGAAGGAAAAGGAAAGGCCCACCCTCGGATTCACGCATTATCAGGCGGCACAGATAACGACAGTGGGGAAGAGGTGCTGCCTGTGGATGAACGAGTTCGTTCTCGATCTTGAGGAGATAGATTTCTGCCTGTCAACACTCAAATTCAGAGGTGTTAAGGGTACGACCGGCACGCAGGCATCTTTTATGGAGCTTTTTGACAATGAGGAGGAAAAAGTCAAAAAGCTGGATGATATGGTTACTGAGAAAATGGGATTTGATAAAAAATTCATAATTACAGGCCAGACCTACACGAGAAAGCTCGATTCGAGAGTGATGCAGTGCCTTTCATCTCTAGCCCAGTCCGCGCATAAGACCACAAACGATATCAGGTTGCTGCAGAACTTAAAAGAGATCGAAGAGCCGTTCGAAAAGAGCCAGATAGGATCGTCCGCGATGGCATATAAAAGGAATCCGATGCGCTCGGAAAGAGTATCGTCGCTGTCAAAATACATTATCTCGTTATACGGTTCGACAGCAATGACTTCAGCGACGCAATGGTTCGAGCGAACTCTCGACGACAGCGCCAACAAGCGACTGGCAATCCCTGAAGCCTTTCTCGCTGCGGATGCGGTACTGATCATACTGATCAACATCTTCGATGGTCTTGTTGTTTACCCTAAACAGATAGAAAAAAGGCTCGCCGCGGAGATCCCGTTCATGGCTACGGAGAATATAATCATGAACGCGGTGAAGAAAGGGGGAGACCGGCAGGAGCTTCACGAGAGGATCAGAGAACTTTCGATGGAAGCGGGAAGGAATGTCAAGGACAGAGGACTTGAGAACAATCTTCTGGAACTTATAGCTTCAGATAGAAATTTCGGACTGGATAGAGATGAACTCGATAAAATGACGGATCCTTCGCTATACACCGGAAGGGCATCCGGACAGGTAGTCGAATTCATTGAAAATGTAATAAACCCTCTGTTGGCAGGAACAGGACATGAGCCTGAGGATTTTGAACTGAGAGTTTAGCTAAAAATGTGCCTGTCTGTTTCGTTGATGTATAAGTGTTAGAATAGATATTACATACAGAATATACACATGCAATACTGTTAGCTTTATGGAATTTAGCGGATTTCGTAACGAAGGCTTACAAAATTAGTGATTTTTTTGTTTGTGAATAACCTTTGAATAACCTAAATTTCGTAGAATGCAGAACACAACAGGTTGTGTCTGAAAATAATGACGGCAACAATATATTGTGTTTTTGAAAAAAATATAATATTCAGACGGAAGGGAATCGGCAAATGTCTTTTGTTCATCTTCACAATCACTCCCACTATTCTATTCTAGACGGCCTCTCAAAGCCTAAAGATATGGTAAAAAAAGCAAAATCGTTTGCTCAGAAAGCAATGGCCATTACTGATCACGGTACTCTCATGGGAGCAGTTGATTTTTATCAGGAGGCCGTAAAAGCGGGTATTAAACCTATAATCGGGTCGGAATTCTATATCGTAAGCGATATGAACCAGAAAGATAAGAATGAGAGGAGATACCACCTTGTCCTTCTTGCCAAAGATCAGACGGGATATAAAAACCTTTTAAGACTTTCAACAGAAGCTAATATTAACGGATTTTATTCCAAGCCAAGAATCGACAGGAAAATACTGAAAGAAAATTCAGAAGGGCTTATAGCTTTAAGTGCCTGCATTGCGGGAGAAGTACCATCAGCCGTCATAGAGAACGATTATTCAGGAGCCAGAGAGGCTGCTCTATGGTATAAAGGAGTCTTCGGTAAAGATAGTTTTTATCTTGAAATCCAGTACCATCCCGATATAAAAGATCAGGATAAGGCAAATAAAGGTCTTATAGAGCTGTCAAAAGAGCTTGGTATAGGTCTGGTGGCAACGAACGATTCTCATTATGTGGAAAAAGAGGATGCGGCCATACAGGATGCGCTGATCTGCATCAATACGAACAGGCTGATAAACGAAAAAGACAACAGGATGTGTATGCTGGACGGTGATTATTCAATTCTTTCGACCGAACAGATGGAAAAATACTTCAGGGATGTTCCGGAGGCACTGGAAAACACAGTAAAAATAGCGGAAATGTGCAATCTCAAGATAGAATTCGACCAGAAACTCCTTCCAAAGTTCAGTTGTCCTTCGGATATGACGGAAGACGCCTATCTGAAATTGTTGTGCGATGAAGGCTTAAAGACGAGATACGGCATAGTCAGGAACGGAGAGGAGATATCTCTTAACGGCAGGCCGGAAAAAGAGCTTCCGATGCCTGTCAAAGATATCATTGACAGCCTTGACTTCGAACTTGAAGTCGTGAGAAAGATGGGTTTTCCCGGTTATTTTCTCATAGTGCAGGATTTTGTCAACTGGGCAAAATCGAACGGCGTTCTTGTAGGGCCCGGAAGAGGTTCCGCGGCCGGTTCAATAATTTCGTATCTTACCGGAATCACCAACATAGACCCTTTAAAATACGGACTGCTCTTTGAGAGGTTCCTTAACCCCGACAGGATATCGATGCCCGATATTGATATCGATTTTCAGGATGACGGAAGAGAAAAAGTCCTGGATTATGTAAGGAAGAAGTACGGTAGTGACAATGTGGCTCAGGTGGTAACATATCAGACTATGGGTGCCAAGAACTCGATCAGGGACATAGGCCGCGTTATGAGCGTTCCGCTTGATGATGTCAACAGAATATCAAACCTGATATCAGGGAAACCGGGAACCACGATAGAAGCATCACTGAAAGAGAAAGAATTCAAAAAATTCTATGAGGATAATCCTCAATTCAGAGACCTCATTGATATGGCCAACAGGATCGAGGGAACGATCAGGGGTACAGGAACGCACGCATGCGCAGTCATAATTAGCGGTTCGCCGGTATCGGAGACCGTTCCGCTGCAGTATCCTCCAAGAGAAAAAGGAACGGTAATAACTCAGTATGAAGGTACCCAGCTGGATAAGATCGGTTTGCTGAAGATGGATTTTCTGGGTATTAGAAACCTGACCATAATAGCCGAGACGATCGATTTTATCAAAAAATACAAGGGTGTTGAGATAGACATTGATAAAATTCCTTTCGATGACAAAAAAACATTCAGGCTATATTCAAAAGGTATAACCAACGGTGTATTCCAGTTCGAATCTGAGGGTATGAAAAAATATTTAAAGGACCTCAAACCGAACAGGTTCGAGGATCTTGTGGCCATGAACGCTCTTTACAGGCCCGGCCCGCTTCAGTACATACCTGATTTTATTGACAGAAAGCACGGCAGAAAACCTATCGTTTATGACCACCCGCTTATGGAAAAATACCTGAAGGGAACGTACGGGATTACCGTTTATCAGGAACAGGTCATGCTTCTTTCAAGAGAGCTGGCCGGCTTTACACGCGGAGAATCCGATAACCTGCGGAAAGCTATGGGCAAAAAAATTAAATCTATGATAGCCGAACTTAAGGAAAAATTCATAAACGGCTGCCTCAATAATCCGTCATATACGGACAGGTTTGTTCCTTCACAATCTTATAAAGACCCGAAAGCTCTCGCGGAAAAAATATGGTCAGACTGGGAGGCTTTCGGGGATTACGCTTTCAATAAATCACACTCCGTATGTTATGCTTATGTTTCGTATGAAACAGCTTATCTCAAGGCTAATTACCCGGTCGAGTTCATGAGCGCGATGCTCAACAGCGTTAAGGATAAATCCGACGATGTTTTAAAATACATTGAGGAATGCGAGAATCTCGGTATAAAGATAGTTCCGCCGGATGTGAATTTCAGTCAGAACACATTTGCCCCGACCGAAGACGGGTCAATAGCGTTCGGATTACAGGCTATCAAAAATGTAGGCGGTAAAGCGATCGAGAATATAATCGAGACAAGAGAGAAAAGCGGCCGGTTCAGGAATATATATGATTTTCTGGAAAGAGCGGATATGTCCAGGGTCAACAGAAGGATACTCGAGTATCTTGCCAAGGCGGGCGCGCTTGACTCTCTGGGGCATTTCAGGTCGCAGATCACTGAAGCGCTTGATGTTCTCATACCGCATTTTCAGCAGTTCGCATCAAGAAAAGCAGAATGGGGAATAAGCCTTTTCGGAGAATCTTCCGACGAAGAACTGAAGGTTGACCATCCGCCTCTGCCCCTGATAGACGAGTGGGACAAAAGCGTGCTCTTAGAGAATGAGAAAGAACTTATAGGACTGTATGTATCAGGGCATCCGCTGGACGATCATAAGGAAATATTAATTTCTTTTTCAACAGGCAAAAAGCTGGATGTAGAAAACTTCGGACATGAAGAAAAGATTACGATCGGCGGCCTTGTAAAGAGTTTGAGCGTCAAATCCACAAAAGCCGGAAAGGATATGGCTTCTGTGAACCTGCTTACACTTCACGAAGAAATTGAATTTCCTGTATTTCCTCAGTTGTATGAAAAGGTGAAGGATATTCTTCATACAGGCGAAATCCTGTTCTTCAAAGTTAGTGTTTCCAACCGGGATGGGGAGCTCAAGATATTCCCGGAAGAGATATTCGACCTGAAATTCGCAACCGATAAGTTTAAATCAAGCACAAAAAAGATCCGGATAAATATCACTCCCGCCGAATTCGACGAGATCGCGGCGAGGGAATTGTTAGCCTTTATTGAAGACAACAAAGGCGACAAGGAACTGTATTTCAGGATATCTGTGAACAATGAGAGCTTTAATTTAAAATCAGAATCATACAAAGTGAACGGCACTGTTCAGTTCATTAAAGGGCTGAAGGATATACTCGGCGAAGACAGTATTGAATTTAAATAAATGTACCTGATTTTTATCGAAATTGATTTGTAAATCCGCTATTATTTATTATATTGTACCCTATGGAGAATATTTTTTTCGGTAAAGGGCGCCTTTTCAAGTACGAGACTGAATTGTACCTGAAGGGGTATAGGCTCATAGCGGGCGTCGATGAGGCAGGACGGGGACCGCTTGCAGGACCGGTGGTGGCCGCGGCCGTTATATTCAAGCAGGGCACCGAGGTAGAAGGTGTTGACGATTCCAAAAAGCTTTCCCCAAAGACAAGAGAGAGGCTTTTTTACGAGATAAGAAAACGGGCCCTGACTTACGGGATCGGAATGATATCCAGCGGCCGGATAGACGAAATAGATATCTTAAGGGCCACTTTCGAGGCGATGAAAAGAGCCGTATCAAGATTGAGCCTCGATCCTGATTTCATTCTGATCGACGGCCGCGACGAACCTTTTGATACCGACAGGCAGTTGAGCATAATAAAGGGTGACAGCCTGTCCTACTCGATCGCGGCAGCATCGATACTCGCCAAGGTTACCAGGGACAAGATAATGAACTTCTACGACAGGATATATCCGCAATACAATTTTGTATCGAACAAAGGATATGCGACTCCCGATCATATAGAGGCGATAAAGAAATTCGGCAGATGCCAGATTCACAGAAAAAGCTTCAGGCTGAAGTTCGAAAAGGACTCTCAGCTGCATTTTGAAATCTGACAGAGGTTATGTTTGATCTACTTTATAACAATACTCTTCATTTCAGCGTTCATATATGTGAGCTATGTTGAGAATTTCAGGAGCGGCCTCGTTAGGATAAAAACCAGGATGCCTGAGATAAAGGCCGAAGATCTTCCTCAGCTGACTGTGATAATACCTGCCAGGAACGAAGAGAAGAATATTGCCGAAACAGTCAATTCTGTTATGAACCAGAATTATCCCGAGACACTGTTCAATGTTATAGCGGTAAACGACAGATCCTCAGACAGGACGGGCGAGATCATGGATGAGATGTCAAGGATTCACAACAATCTTTCCGTCATTCACATAAAAGAGGTGTCCAAGACCATTTCTCCAAAGAAAAACGCGATCCTGACAGCGGTAAGATCGACGGACAGGGAGATAATTATAACTACTGACGGGGACTGCGTTCACGACAGGAACTGGATCCGGTCGCTTGTCGCGCCTGTTGTTAATTCAGGGAACGAAAATATCGGAATAGTAGCCGGGCTGAGCGTGTTTAAAAAAGAATATGCCGGTATATTTGAAGAGATATGGCAGAATATGCAGAACATTGATTATATCTCTCATTCTCTCATTGCGGCGGGTTCTATCGGGAACGGCCGTGCCTTTACAGCAAACGGAAGCAATTTTCTGGCAAAAAGGCAGCTCTATGAAAAGGAAGAGAACAATTTTAAGGGAGAGCTCGCTTCGGGTGACGATTTCTTTATGATACAGGCCGCAAAAGAAAGCAATTACAGATTAAGATTCGTGTTCAACAGAGAGAGCATTGTGAGAACAAAGCCGGTTGACAGCATTAAGGAACTTATTGAGCAGAGAGCCAGATGGGCTTCAAAAGCTACATACGCGTCAGATTTCGTTCTATATTTCAGTATCAATACGTTCATTTTTTATACCGGTCTGCTGACGGCGTTCATAATGATGCTTTCGGGCAATATGCCTAAAACGGTCTTTCTGACCCTGTTTCTGATGAAGCTTGTGCCCGAAACGATATTTCTTTCTTACGGTTTCGGAAAATTCGGCCTTGACTTTAAGCTAAGATATTATCTTCCGCTTCAGATCGTTCATATACCTTTCAATATATTTGTAGTTCTCAAGAGTAAATTCTCCGGATTTGAATGGAAAGGTATGAAATACAGGCAATAGAAAAGAGGAATGATGACAAAGAAAATTGTGGCCATAGTCGGAAGACCAAACATAGGTAAATCGACGCTTTACAACAGGATGACGAGATCGAACGACGCCATTGTTGCTGATCATTACGGCGTTACAAGGGACAGGAATTACGGACTGGTAAGCTGGTCGGGGAAAGCATTTACTCTAATAGACACGGGCGGATTCGTTCCGGAAACAAAGGAATTCTTTGAATCGATGATAAGATCACAGATAGAAATCGCTATTGACGAGGCGGATGTTATAGTATTTATGGTCGATTCGAGGACCGGTATATCGGCGATAGACAACGACATCGTCAAGATACTTCAGAAGACAAATAAAAAGATAATTGTGGCTGTTAACAAGATCGACGAAATCAAGGACGAGCCGTATGTTTCGGAGTTTTATAATCTGGGTCTCGGCGAACCTGTGGGTATTTCGGCCATGAACGGCAGGAATATGGGCAGTTTCATGGATATGATAACAGCAGGTATCCCTTCCGAGTCGGAGGAGAAGAAAGAGACTGAAGACACAAGGCTGAAGATCGCCGTGATCGGAAAACCAAATGTAGGTAAATCATCACTTATTAATACTCTGCTTGATAAGGATAAGATGATCGTGTCGGACATCCCGGGGACTACCAGAGATTCTATCGATTCAGTTTTCAGTTACAGGAAAGAGGAGATTGTTCTTATTGACACCGCCGGCCTCAGAAAGCGTAAAAAAGTGCGTGAAAGCCTGGAGTTCTATTCGCTTATCAGGACCCTGAGAGCTATAGAAAGGGCAGATGTTGTAATCCTGATGATAGATGCTCTTGAGGGTCTGACGAAACAGGATATAGACATTCTTATTGAGGCTAAAAAGCTTAACAAAGGCCTTATGATAGCTGTAAACAAGTGGGATCTGGTTAAGGAAAAGGAGACAAATACCACAAGAGATTACGAGAAGTATTTGAGAAACAGCCTTGAATGGCTTACATATGTGGAGATAAAATTCGTTTCCGTTCTGGAGAAACAGAGATTGTTTAAGCTGCTCGATCTTGCATCAGATATAAATAAAAGAAAAAGGATCAGGATCAGCACGCCCGAGCTCAATGAGTTTCTCTCCGGTATTACAAAGACCCATACCCCGCCGTCGGTGAACGGGAAATTTTTAAATATTAAATATGTGACCCAGACATCATCCAACCCTCCGGTGTTCTCCTTTTTTCTTAACGAGCCTGCGCTTCTAAAAGAGAATTATAAACGTTTTCTTGAGAAAAGAATGAGAGAGAAATATGATCTTAAAGGAGTGCCTGTTGTTCTAAGATTTCTAAAAAAATAGGAGAAGGTCTTATGCTCAGATTTGAAAAAGAGAAGATAGTTATTATGATAGTTGACGACGAGCCGATAAATCTTAAGATCGTCGATTCGATGCTGAAAATGGAAAATTACAATACTCTGCTCATAAATGATCCTGCCGCAGCATGCGATTCGGCAGTTAAGAATCAGCCTGATGTGATACTTCTTGATGTCTCAATGCCGGGCATAAGCGGATTTGAGGTATGTAAACAGCTGAAAAGCAATGTAATGACATCAAAGATACCTGTACTTTTTCTTTCGGGGCAGAACAGCAGCGAGT
This sequence comes from uncultured Bacteroidia bacterium, assembly GCA_964648295.1. Taxonomy (GTDB): domain Bacteria; phylum UBA4055; class UBA4055; order UBA4055; family UBA4055; genus UBA4055. Next base: position 42,221 of record CAZYNH010000015.1, read on the forward strand.
TCGTGATCAGAGGTCTCGAAACGGGAGGGCAGGATTATATTACAAAGCCCTTTAACGCTCCGGAACTTCTTGCCAGAGTGAAGACCCATATCGAGATGAAGATAATGTTCGAGAAGCTGATCGAAGCGGAGCAGATAAAAGCGCTGCACGCGGCTTTGGTCAGCCAGAATCACACCCTTAACCAGCTTACAACATCTATACTCGGACAGGCCGAGATACTTGAGATGATTATGAATAAATCCCCGGAATGTAAAAAATGTCTCGATGGAGTAAAAGCTATTGAAAAAGCGGCACTTGGTATGGATAAAATAATAAGGAAATTTTCCAATATAAGCAAAATACGGTTCACAAAATACTCGGCTAAAACTGATATGCTTGATCTGAACGATTCATTTGTTGATGAGGATGTAAATTAATGCAGGGAATGATCCTGGCCGCTGGTTTCGGAACGAGGCTGAAGCCTCATACGGATTCTATGCCCAAAGCGCTTGTCCCCATCATGGGAAGACCGATGATCGCGCTGGTAATAGAAAAATTTATTTTATCGGGTATAACGGAGATAGCCGTCAACGCGCATTATTATGCGGAAATGGTTGAAGAATATATAAAAAAAGCTGAATTCGGAGCGGATATTAAGGTCGTTCCCGAAGAAAAGATATTGGGTACCGGCGGAGGCATATTTAATATGCTGCCGCATATTTCTGAAGAAGATTTCATCGTCCAGAACTGCGATGTAGTATGCGATGTCGATCTTGCGGATATGATGAATTATCATAAAAACAGGGGAGCCGCAGCTACTATGCTTATGCAGGACAGAGACACATACAATCAGGTAATTATTGATACGGAGGATAATTTCTGCGGGCTCAATCTTGTTAAAAAAGGTATCAGGAAGATTGCTAAAGAGCCTGCGGGTCAATCTTATCTTTTTGCTTTCTGCGGGATCCATGCGGTGAATAAAAAAGAGATAGGGAAATTCAGGCAGATTGATGCCGAGTACTCCATAATTGATGTTTATCTGAAGGCGGTTTCGTCAAACAGAAGGATCATTTCTTATAAGCCGGGCATAAACTGGTTCGATATTGGTACGATAGAGAAACTTAAGGAGGCGGAAGAGTATCTCAGGTCAAATCCTTTCCCCGTATTAAAGATATGCGGGTCATGCGGTTCTGAATTCAGATGCGAAATGAAAGTTGATTGCTCATGTAACAGTATCAGATTGTCTTCGGAAGCGGAAAAATTCATAAAAAAGAGTTATACAGACTGCCTGTGTCCGTTGTGCCTGAAGAATATCTCAGAGAAATTTAACAGGAAATAATATTTATCATATACCCAGATACCACGAAGCGATCGAGAAATATATAATGACCCCGATTATATCTGCCGTCGAGGCCACTAAAGGAGCGCTGGCGGTTGCCGGGTCAAGTTTTAATTTTGTGAAAACGAACGGAAGCAGAAGTCCAATTATACTTCCGGCGATCACTGTAAGCACCATCGAGGCGGATACCACAAAAACAATACCCGGTGCGCGGAAAACGGCTATCAGACTGACGGCAAGAGCCATTGTCAGTCCGAGCATAAGTGATACTGCGACCTCTTTTCCGGCCAGCCTTAGCCAGTCTCCAGTCTCCACATCGCCGACCGCCAGAGATCTGATCATAAGCGTGGCGGACTGAGATCCCGCGTTTCCGCCGCTGCCTATAAGGAGGGGGAGAAAAAAAGTCAGTGCTATCATGTTCTGTATTACATTCTCGAAACTCGATATCGCGGCGCCGGAGAAAACGTTCATGAATACCAGCGTGCTCAGCCAGAGGATCCTTTTTTTATACATATATGTGACGCCGGCTTTTAAAGGGTTGATGACCGCTTCCTGGAAAGCTCCGAACTTGTGAAAGTCTTCTGTAGTTTCCTCCTCCTCAACGTCCATCACATCGTCGAATGTAACAATACCCAGAAGAATTCCCTCAGTGTCTGTAACAGGCACGGCGGAATAATCGGAATCTCTGAAGACAACGACCGCTTTCTCCTGGTCGTCAAAAGCGCTGAGCGAAATGAATTTGCCGTCCGTTATAGAAGCTATTGTGCTTTCCGGATCGGCCAGGAGTATCTCTCTTATGGTAAGGTCATCTATCAGTTTCCACCTTTCATCAACAACATAGATCACGTTCAGCGTCTCTGAACCCGTGCCGTATTTCCTTATATGGTCCAGTGTCTGGGCTATAGTAAAATACGGCCTGACCGCGATAAATTCCGGGGTCATCATCCTTCCTATGCTGTCCTCGGGATAGCCCAGAAGCTGTTTTGCCACACTTCTTTCCTCCGGGCTCAGATATTGGATCAGTTTCTGCGTAACTTCGCCGGGAAGCTCTTCAAAGAAAGCCGTCCTGTCGTCAGGATCAAGGTCATTTAAAAGGTTTTTTAGCCTGTTGACATTTCTGGCGAATGTTTCCACAATCTGTTCCTGTTTCTCTATCGGAAGGTGCTGAAAGGTCTCCTTTGCCTGCTCTCTGGAAAGAAGCCTGAACACGATTATTCCCTGTTCGTCCTCAACTTCCTCGATTATAGCGCCGACCTCAAAAGGTTCCAGAACCGCAAGCTCTTCCCTCAGAACAAGCCACTGCGATCTGTCAATCAGTTCGAGTATTCTTTGTGTTTTTGATACCATTATCCCTCCTGCGCAGAGTACCGCATAGAGGCCGGTTAAAGCCGGATACGGACCCGCTAAATATTTCCGATGCTACTGTGGTACGGTCCTTCTTCCATGATTTTCCGATTGTTTTAGATTAAACCCTTAATGTTGCCGCCACCCTCAAAGGGTGTCTTATAAGATCTAAAGCATCAATTATTCCTGTGCAGACAATCGATGCGTTCAATAATGCGGATGAAGCCGCACCCTCTTTCTGAATTACCGCGATCCCGAGAGCCGCCTTTTTCAGCATTGATGCGTCGTTGGAACCGTTGCCTATGGCTACCACGCTTTCGCTGCCGAGTCTTTTTACGAATTCTTTCTTGTGTTCCGCCTGATAATGCTCGTCAATAATTATTATCTCGCAATTAATCCCTTTTGTCTGTGTCCTCACGCTTCCGTGAGTATCGGCAGTGATTATATGGATATTCAGGCTGCCGGAAAGCTCATTCAGAATATCTTTTACTGCGGAGATCATGACGCCGTCTTCCGCAAGCGTACCGTTATAATCTAAGACCAGATGCTCGGCACGGACAGTTTTTTCCCCGGGGATATTTAATACTACCATAAAAGCCCCCTTTATTTGTGTATCTTTCCGAGAATAAAAGTAAGAACGAGGCATACTAAAAGAGATACACCTGCTATAATAAAAGACATATTATGATCACCTGTTTCGGCAAACAGGTACTGTGAAAGCCTGCTGAAAATAGAGCCTCCAAGCCCCCAGGCTGACATAAGAATGCCGAAGTTAATCCCGAAATTCTTCATTCCCCAGAATCCTTTAACAAAAGAGGGGAACAGTGAAAGATTCGTGCCGTAATTAAAACCAATGAATGTAGCAAGCAGGACCACAAGGAAGGCGGGTGAGTCGTTCGATGCCACGGGGATAGACACGAACATCAGAACAGCCTGAAAAACAAGGATGAGCGAGGTGGTGAGTATTCTTCCTATCCTGTCGGAGACAAGACCCGCAATAATTCTTCCTGACGCGTTACCGATAGCCATTATGGCCACCGCAATGAACGCCGCCTCACCCATGCTCTTTTTTGCCATTCCAGAAATGCTTCCTATCACCATAAGTCCTGCACCGGAGTTAATGAAAAAAACCATCCACATGAGGTAAAAAGTGGGAGTTTTGAGCATGTATGCAGCGCCGTGATTCTCGACCGTGTTGCTGTTCTTTGTTTTTTGTCCGGCCTTTGGATCATGCGGCAGATAACCGGCAGGAGGATTTTTTAGAACAAGGGCGGCTCCGCAAACAATAATTATGAATGCCACGCCGAATATCATCATAGAATCCTGCAGGCCGTATCTGTTTACAAGATAGGTCGCCAGCGGCGCTATATATACGGGGGCAAGACCGAAGCCTGATACAACTATCCCGGCTACAAGTCCGGATCTTGATGAGGCGAACCATTTAAGAGCCGGTGGTGTGGCTGAGGAATAACCGAAACCTATACCCGTTCCGGCAAGAAGTCCGAAGCCGACTACCCAGACTGTGAGGCTGGTCGTGAATGAAACAAGTATAAAACCTGCACCGACAAGAATACCGCCTATAAAAGCAGTGACAGCCGGGCCTTTTTTATCCTGCAGTTTCCCGGCCAGTATCATAGAGAAAGCGAAAGTCAGAATGCAGACCGCGTAAGGATCGTTCAGGGAAGCTTTGTTCCATGCAAAAGCGCCTTCTCCGCCGGCATCTATTGACTTCTGAATGCTGTCTTTAAAAATGCTCCATGTGTAAAGTATTCCGAGAGCCAGGTTTATGAGCAGTCCGGCCGAAACCATCATCCAGCCTTTATTTTTAATCGTTTCTGTCATTGTTTCTCCATGAATTTTAGCAGTGCGGTTAAAAAAATTAAGAATGGTTATTGCTTAGTGACTTCCTTTTACGAACATGGGGCCGGATTTATTCAATTTCTCTTCAGAAAAATTTTCACTTTTCAGGTCAACAATAGTGGTATCTACGGTAGATATATCCCTGCTGTCTGTGAATTTTATATGCGTGAACTTGTATCCGTTCATTATCATCTTTTTGAGCGAAACATGAAATTCTCCGTTAATACAGGTCATGTCTTGAATTGATTCGTTAAATGTGAGTACAGGCTTAATTGTACTGTCTGTTAAGCTGAAAACGGTTTTTCTTGTAACTACATAGATTTCATCAATTCCGGCGACTATACTAAGAAAATCCTGAAACTGGGCAACCGTGCTGCCGTCGATGTAGAGTTTATTGTCCGCGGAGTATATGACCTGCCCTTTATAAGTGCATTCCTCGCCTTCGTAAAAACATCTGACATTTTTGTTGGTCTCGTCTGAAATAAATTGTCCGAGATCGTTCATGGTTACGGGATAAATACACCATGTTGTTACCAGCAATATTACGGCAGTAAATTTCAAACCTACTCCTTTTTATGTAATTCGTGCCTGTTTTTTTGTTTTATTTCTTCTTTTGTCCCGAATAGATCGGCGGGACTTGCATATATAGCTAAATTACAATCGAAAATCAATAGTTATTTTAAAAAAAAATCAAGGAAAATTTTAAAGGTCAGATCATAAAAAATGAAAACGGTTTCGTTATCATTCGTTTAAGGTGTGTTTAGCTTACTGTCCGTATTTTTGGATAAAGTCTGATTGGTCAGGCTCATTTGAGTATCCTTGCTGTATCGTTGAAAAGCACTATTATCATAAGCATGAGAAGGATGATCATTCCTGTCTGCAGTATTCTGAATTTTATCCTTTGAGGTATCTTTTTTCCTGAAATTCCTTCGATCAGGATCATTACGAAATGCCCGCCGTCAAGCAATGGTACAGGCAGTATATTAAGAAATCCGACATTGACGCTTATGAACGCGATGAAGGCCAGATAAGCCCATATCCCCGCTTTTACGCTTTCTCCCGACATCTGAGCTATTAAGATTGGACCTCCCAGATCTCTGAGCGATGCCTCTCCGGTAATAAGCATTCTTATTGAAAGAGCTCCGATCCTGACCCAGTACCATGACATTTTGAACCCTTCCCAAACCGATCTTTGTAATCCGGCTTCATTTATCACAGTTTCAGAAAAAATACCTATCAGGCCGATCTCTCTGATCTCACCTTCGACCAGAGCGCGTACCGACATTGTTCTTACAGGAAGGATAAGTATGGAATCACCCCGGCTGACGGTCACCAGCAGGTCTTCATCAGGCTTAGCGTGGATTATTTTTGTGAGATCGGTCCAGCTTTCAACATGCGTGCCGTTAATGCCGTTGACAATATCTCCGAGCATAAATCCGGCTTTTTCCGCCGGAGAATTCTCTGAAAAACCTTTAATTTCTGTTGAGTGGACTTCAGGGATGCCGTTTATGAATGTGATGAAAGTGTATATTACCACTGCGAGAAAAAAATTCATTACCACGCCTGAAAGTATTACGAAAGATTTCTGCAGGAAATTCTTTGATTCGAATTCGTAAGGTTCGCCCTTTATCCCGTCACGCTCCGCGCTCTCGTCGATCATACCTGATATTTTTACATATCCGCCCAGCGGTATCCATGCGATCCTGTACTCTGTTTCTCCGAATTTCTTTGCTATCAGCGCTTTGCCGAATCCCAGCGAGAATATCTCGACTCTCATCTTCATAAGTTTTGCGGCTATAAAATGGCCTATTTCGTGAATGAAGACTATTATACCGAGAAGTATAACAAAAGATAACAGCGTGGTCATTTTTATCCTTTTGTGATGTTAAATATCTTTTCCGGATTGAATATGTTGTCCGGATCGAAAGCTTTCTTGATCTTTTTCATGAAAGCGATCTCATTCTTTGAATACTGTATGCTCAGAAAATTCTTTTTTGCGAGCCCTATACCGTGCTCGCCGGAAATATTGCCGCCCAGCTCCACGGTTTTCTTGAAAACCTCTTCAGACGCCAGTCTGGCGTTATTGGCTTCTGTAGTATTGTTCCTGTCAAAAAGAATGTTAACATGAAGGTTCCCGTCGCCGGCATGTCCGTAAACAACTATCTTCAGAGAATATTTGTCGGCGACCGCGCGGGTGAATTCAATCAGGGAATTCATGTTCGACAGAGGAACGGTTATATCTTCGTTCAGCTTGTCGTTGGATATCCTTTTGATCGATGAGGACACTGCTTTTCTCAGATTCCAGAATTCAGCCTCGGTTTCTTCCGAATCAGCTTTTCTGTACTCCTTAACTTTCATCAGAGACAGTATATTCTCCATTAATATCGATTTCTCCAGCAGTTCGGGAAGGAAGAAAGAATCCATGACTATTATAAGCACGGCTTCCGTTCCTTCCGGCAGTACTGTTTTTGTGTACTGCGTCACGGCTGAAAGAGCGTCTTTGTCTATCAGTTCCATAACGGCGGGATTTATGCCCATTGACCTGACCTTGGTAACGGTATTGATAGCGTTGAGAAGACCGGAATGATAAGTTATGAAGGTTTCATGAAGGGGCGGTTTGTCTATAAGCTCAAACGCGATTTCCGTAACTATTCCAAGCGTGCCCTCCGAACCGATCATCACGAAAGAGCCGGGAAAGCTTCCGTTATCGCTGTAGACCCCGCAGCTGTGTATCTTTCCCTGGCCGTCAACGAACCTGAAGCCCTTCACATACCTAGATGTCACGCCGTATTTAACGCAATGCAGCCCTCCGGCGTTCTCGGCGAAATTGCCCCCCAGCGTGGAAACAGCGCTGCTTGAAGGGTCCGGAGGGTAGTAGAGCCCGAACTTTTCCGCCTCTTCTCTGAGCCTGTCGGTCACGACTCCGGGCTCGACGAACGCTGTCTTTCTTCTGCTGTCGATTCTGACGATCCTGTTCATCTGTTCAAAATTGATAACAATTCCGCCCTTGATCGGGACAGATCCGCCGCTCATTCCGGTTCCCGCGCCCCTGGGGATCACGGATATGCCTTTTTTAAAGGCTAGAGACACTACTGCCGCCACCTCTTTTTCAGATCTGACATTCACGACAATATCGGGGATCCCCGCGAATCTGGTAGTATCCGACCTGAAAGCGTATCTCGTCTCGGGGGAGATGCCGGCGGTACCGCTGTCAAGAACCGACTCTATTTCTTCAAGAAGATACTTCATATTTTTATTTTTGTGACCTGCGACACAGATTTAGTTCCGTAAAACCATTACATTTACACTGACGGTTCAATAACAGGGGGAAGGAACGGGCTTAATCGCCCGTTCTTTCATTTTATAAACCATTTTACATATTCCGGGTAGAGCTCGTAGAAAAAGTCTGAAGAAGGCCTTATCTTAATATTGTATCCCTGCTCGCCTGATCCTATTACAGTGAACGATCCCGTGTATTTTGCGACATTGTCATTATATTTTTCAGCGAACCCGAGTTCAAAGCTGTTACACTCATCCTCGTCGTGCATGTAGTAGAACTCCAGTTTCAGATCTTTTTCGCTCATGCTGTCAATGTGGACATATACTTCAACAGTTATTTTATCCTTTGTTCTGACGCCGTGCGATTCAATGTCGGTAAAAGCGTCTTTTATCAGTATCGAGTTCCATTTGTCGTGGAATTTTTTATTAAGGGCGATTATATCGTCAATTTTCTTAAAATTGCCTTCCTCGAGCTCATCGAGATTTTTAAATTCTCTTGCGTAGAATTTGTTGAAGTACTCAGTCAGCATCCTGTGCATATTAAAACCCTTTCCGACTGAATAGATAGAATTCTTCATCATCTCAACCCACGCTTCAGGGTAATAACTGTCTCCTTTTTCATAGAAGATCTCGGTTATCTCGTCTTCAAGAAGATCGTAGATCTGCTGCGCTTCCGCCGCGGTTTTAAGCGCTAGGTCGCTGTAAATGTCACCGGCAGTAATTGCCCATCCGTTCTTTCCGTCATAGCACTCGGGCCACCATCCGTCCAGAACGCTCAGGTTAAGAACGCCGTTGATCCCGGCTTTTATCCCTGATGTTCCGCTTGCCTCCATCGGTTTTATTGGGTTATTTAGCCACACATCCACACCCTGTACCATGTGACGAGCGATGTCCATATCGTAATCCTCGACGAACACGATGTGGTCTTCAAGCTGGTATTCTATAGCGAAATTCAGGATATCCTTTATTATTGTTTTTCCGGCAAGATCGGCAGGATGCGCTTTACCCGCGAATATGATCTGGACAGGCCTCTGCGGGTTCGTAAGTATCTTTCTCAGCCTTTCGGGGTCCTGAAGCAGCAGATTCGCTCTTTTATAAGTGGCGAACCTTCTGGCGAACCCGATGGTCAGGAACTGGGGATTGAGTACATTGGAAGCTTTCTTTATGCTTTTTGCCGGAGCGCCTCTTCTCTGAAGAGTATGTACCAGTTTCTTTCTGACAAAAGTAACGAGCTGCTCTTTTCTTCTCTTATGAGCCTCCCAGATCTCATTGCCCGGTATTGCCGAAACCCCGTCCCATACTTCAGCGCGGTTGGCTTTGTGCATATAATCAGGGCCGATGTACCTGTCGAACAGGTAGGTGATCTCCATACTTAGCCATGTCTGCAGATGCACTCCGTTCGTAACATATCCGATAGGTATCTCGTCGTCATGCATGTGAGGGAATATCTCCTTCCACATCCCTCTTGAAACCTCGCCGTGAAGCTTTGATACCCCGTTTTTATATTTTGAGTATTTTATAGCGAAGATAGGAAGCCAGAATATCCTTGAATTATCTACCCGGCCGCACTGCAGGAACCTGTCCATCGTCATTCCCAGCTCGTCGATATCCTGTTTAAAGTATTCCCTGATGAAGATCTCGTCAAAATGCTCGTTCCCTTCGATCACGGGTGTATGAGTGGTAAATACGGTCGACTGGGTAATGAGCTGCTTGGCTTTCTCGAAAGACATTTTCTGCTCAAGGACTAGCTTTTTCATTCTTTCGAGGATAAGAAATGCCGAATGTCCCTCGTTGAGATGGAAGACCCTCGGTTTAATGCCGAGTATGTCCAGAGCTTTAAGGCCGCCCTGTCCCAGTATTATTTCCTGCTGTATCCTCAAGTGCTTGTCCGCTACATAAAGGTGGTCAGTTATGCATCTGGCGGAAAGGCTGTTCTGTGGTATATTCGTATCAAGCAGGTACAGTTTTACTTTACCTACATCAATCTCCCATATTTTTACCCAGACCGTTTCGCCTTTGATCTTTAAAGGGAAAATGATAGCCTCGTCTTTCTCATTAACGGTCTCTTTGACGGGTTTCAGATACCATTTGTTCTCAAGATATTCCTCCTGCTGGAAGCCGTCTATCGCTATTCTCTGGTTCATATAGCCGTAGGTATATAAGAGACCTATACCGTAGAGAGGTATTCCGGTATCTGAAGCGGCTTTCAGATAATCGCCCGCCAGAACTCCGAGCCCGCCGGAATAAATCGCTACTGATTCGTGCATGCCGAACTCCATCGAGAAATACGCGATCGAATTATCTTTGTCCGCCGGTATGTCGTTGCCTTCCTCGTCCGTGTAATATCCCTCGAAATTCATATATCTCTTGAATTTATCGTGAACTTTTTCCAGTTCATACAGAAATCCGCTGTCCTTTGACAGTTTATCCATTTCTTCGGGAGGCAGTTTATGCAGAAATTCGACAGGGTTATGTTTTACCTGCCTGAAAAGTTCGGGATTGATCCGTCTGAAAAGCCTTTCAGCTTCTTTATCCCAGGTCGACCACATATTGTAGGATATTTCATACAGGGGCGCGAGGGAATCGGGAGCCACCGGTTTTACATAAAAATTTTTCAGTTTCATATTGTTCTCCGCAGTTTATATTTTTTCTTCAAGGTCTGTAAGAGCGTTCATAAAGTTCCTGTAGCCTGTTTCGGGTGATCCGTAAGGCGAGAAGTATTTATGGACATCCCCGTCCTGAAAATATTTTGTCGACATATAGTAGAAATGGTCGGATGTTGAAAGTTTTCTTGCTATCTCGATCAATTCCGGATTCCCGGCCGCTTTGACTTTCTGAAGTATGTCATAGAACGTTTCAAGCGCGTTATACTGCATATCGTTCTCTCTCCATGCAGAAAGGTCCCTTTCCATATCCGCCCATGATACAGGTTCGGGGAAGGATATGCTTTCAGGCTGGTAATTCGTTTTTTCCAAAACATCTGACGGCCATGCGAACTCGATGTTCCTTGATTTGAGCGCTTTTTCGGGGAGATGGTGCATGAACTCGAATATGCCGGTCTCTTCCCACTGGTGTTCCCCGAATGTTTCGTAATCCATGAAAAGGTTCAAAAAGAGGTTCTTTTTCCCTTTTTCGATCAGGTTAAGGTCAAGTATCCATTTTACGAACTTGTCAACTGTAAGCGGATATTCCACCCATCCCTTGTTCGAGAACCTGAACGCGATATCGTCGGAAAGGGAATAGAATTTTAACAGCATATAGAGGTTCTTCGCTCTGTCTTTGTATGCGTACAAAGGAGATCTCCAGTCCAGTATTCTGTCCACTCCCTCGGTTATTATTACTTTATAACCCTCTTCCTCCCAGATGTAATCCGAAAGCGTGTCCTGATAGATAAGCTCTGTATTCCTGAATGTAATGGGGGAGAACCCGAACTCCTTTTTAATAGTTTCCCTGTGCATTCTTACCTGATCAAGAAACTCGCTTTTATCATACAGAAAAGAAAGTGAGTGATAATAAGTTTCTCCCAGAAACTCGACGCAGTTGGTCTTTGCGAGGTCCCTGAACGAATAAAGCACTTCCGGCGCGTATTTCCTGAACTGCTCGATCGCTGTTCCGGTTATGGAAAAGGACACCTTGAACTTTCCCTCGAATTTCTCAATGAGCTTTAACAGGAGTTTGTTGGTAGGCAGGTAGCATTTGTTGGCTACTTTTCTCATTACCTCGGCGTTAAGCTCATCATCGAAGCAGTCTTTTCCCTTGCCTATGTCCAATACCGAGAAATTCCTGATCCTGTAAGGCTGGTGAACCTGAAAATAAAAAACAAGGTCTATCATATTTTCCTTCCGGTTGTTTTTTTATAGACTTCCATGATCTCCCCGCAGGCTTTGTCCCATTTGATAAGCTCTACCTCATGCCTTCCTTTTTCTCCAAGTTCATTTCTTTTCTCCGGATTTTCGATAAGGTCAAGAATATGATCGGCTAGAAGCTTTATGTCCCAGAAATCAACTTTGATCGCGTTCTTTATGACCTCGGCTACACCCGACTGCTTAGATATTATCGTGGCTAACCCGTAAGACATCGCCTCGAGCGGAGCTATCCCGAAAGGTTCTGATACCGAGCTGAGAACGTATATGTCCGAATTGGTGAACATTTCAGCGACATGAGTTGCGTTGAGGAATCCTGTGAAGAGGAACCGGTTCTTCAGCCTGTATTTGGCAGATTTGTGAAGGATCTTTTTTTCCATATCTCCGGCGCCGGCCATAATGAACCTGACCTTGGGATATTTATTCAGAATGATGCGCGCAGCCTCAAGAAAATAATCAGGGCCTTTCTGCAGGGTGATCCTGCCGAGAAAAAGTACTACCGGATCCTTAAACAGCCTCTTTCTGCCGGCGAATTTTTTAATATCTATGTTGTGCGCATTATGAACGACATTTATTTTACCTGTGTCTATCGCGTACCGGGAGATCACCATTTCAGCCGTATATCTTGAAACGGCGATCACTGAATCGGCTTCCGTCATGCCGGAATACTCGATTTTGTGGATCCGTTCGTCGCCTGCTCCTCCGGCCCTGTCGAATTCCGTGGCGTGCATATGGCAGACCAGTTTTTTACCCGAAACGGTCTTTGCTATAATTCCGGCAGGATAGGTAAGCCAGTCGTGCGCATGGATAATGTCATAATCAAGCGTCTGGGCATATCTCTGAGCCCTGATGGTGAACTCCTTTACTTTCTCAAAAATGTTCTCGCTGCCCATTATATTGTTCATTATCTCATAAAAAGGGATCTTTGTCCTGTGCTCGAATTTCTCCGTAAAATTTCTGAAATACTCATAAAAGGTGCTTACTTCCTTTGTGCTTATATAGGATTCGGGAATTGAAGTAACACCCGAGAAACTGAACCTTTCTGATGAGTTTTTGAAAACCGTGCTGACATATTCGATCTCCTTTGCCGGCGAAATGAATTTCATCGGGAGATCATCGACATCCGTTTCTTCTCTCATAGGAAAATAGACCTCTTCTCTTGTCGGAAGTACAAGGTCGACTTCTATACCTTTCTTTAAAAGGCCTTTTACTATTCCGTAACAGGCTGTACCCAGACCTCCCGAAATGAGAGGCGGGAATTCCCACGTGAACATCAGAACTTTCATTTTTTTGCTCCGGTCTTATCGAAAACATGTTCCGCCGTTATAAGCGACGCGACGCTCCAAGCCTGAGCAGGGCATCCTTTGGGAAAATGGGGATTATCGCCGTCCCAGACCTCCGCGACCGAAGAAATGTGGCCTTTAAGAATACCCTGTTTTAACCTGTCTACAAAGAGATCTATTGAGCTTCTGAGTTCGGCTTTTTTCATTTTCTTTCCGTTCAGGGCTGCGAAAGTCTCAATGAACGGACCAAGAAGCCAAGCCCAGACGGTTCCCTGATGATACGCCATGTCGAGCTGAGTATGATTTCCTATAAATTTTTTCTTGAACGAGCTGTTCCGCGGCGTCAGTGTCCTCAATCCGTACGGAGTGAGGAGTTCCTCTTTAGCGATATCGAAACTTTTCTGCATTTCCTCTTTTGACCAGAGTTTGTGTGGCAGAGACATAGCTATGAGTACATTAGGCCTGAACTCATCCACGGGATAATTGTTCTCTATCCTGTCCGTGATGTGTCCGTCAAGTATGAATTTGCCTGCGGAAGATTCAATCCGGGCTATAAGATCCCGGATATCTTTCATGCTGAAACTGATGTATTTCAGTTTGAAAGTTTTCTTTTTACCGCCGGATGCGGCCGATTCGAAAATCCTTAGAGCGTTATACCAGAGCGCGTTTATCTCGACGGGCTTTCCCCATCTCGGCGTTACCGGTTTATTATATACTTTGGCATCCATCCATGTAAGCGCGTCGTCACCGGCTTTGATCTCAAGCATCCCGTCCGCGTCGGTGAAGAAGGGAAGTATTTTGTTGAAACCATAGTTCCCGATAATCTCGGAAAGATAACCGAAGAGCCTTGTTTTTACTTTCTCGTCCTCAATATAAGGGTAAACATCTCCTATTCTGGCTGCCATCCACAAAGCCGCGTCGATAGAACTGTAGTTGGTTCCCTGTCCGCCTTCTCCTATCACATTGGGCAGCATGCCTTTCTGAAGCTTTTTCCCGTATTTGTCCAGGATCTTAAGATATAGATCCCGGCCTTTGTTCATGTAAAGTAGAGCTTTCATGCTGATCATAGTATCCCTGCCCCAGGATGAGAACCACGGGAATCCCGCCACGATGTCGTCTTTGAGCAAAAATGTCTTAAACACATCTTCAAGAATTTCCGGGTATTTTTTCAGGGGGAACAGGTTCTCGTCAGCAAAACTTATCTTTTCCAGAGAATATCCGGACCCGCAGTTTTTGGGGTGATCTTTCGGATAGACACTTTTAGCATACCTTTTATCTATCTCTTTTGATATCTTTTCGTGATTATCCAGAGGCTCGTCAGAATAGAGAATATAGGCAGACTCGCCCTTCTGAAGAGTAATCGACATCACACACGGTGAGATGACGCTCTCGACGGGGTCGTAACCCCTTGATG
>CAZYNH010000016.1:0-53713 GCA_964648295.1 uncultured Bacteroidia bacterium
TGTCAACAAGCTTCTTGAAAGCGAAAAAGACAAGCTTTTAAAGATGGAAGAACTTCTCGGCCTCAGGGTCAAAGGGCAGGATGAAGCTCTTAAAGTCGTCTCGGAAGCTCTGCGCAGGAACAGGGCGGGTCTTCAGGACCCGAACAGGCCGATAGCCTCGTTCATTTTCCTCGGCTCGACCGGGGTCGGCAAAACCGAGCTGGCCAAAGCGCTGGCCGAATTCATGTTCGATTCGGATTCCGCCATGATCAGGATAGATATGAGCGAATATATGGAATCCCATTCTGTCTCAAGGCTGATCGGCCCTCCTCCGGGATATGTAGGCTACGACGAGGGCGGCCAGCTTACGGACGCAGTCCGCAAGAAACCGTTCTCGATAGTACTTTTCGACGAGATAGAAAAAGCTCACCCTCAGGTTTTCAACATTCTTCTTCAGGTGCTCGATGACGGAAGGCTGACCGACAATAAAGGCAGAACGGTCAATTTCAAGAATACAATAATAATAATGACTTCCAACCTCGGTTCTGAAATGTTCGCCGGCGTGGAGGAAGTGACCGGTCAGAAAAAAACGGAACTTATCTCCATGGCCAGGCGTGTTCTAAAACCCGAGTTCGTGAACAGGATAGACGATATAATCGTGTTCAACAAGCTCGGCAGAGATGTGATTCTTCAAATTACTGAGAGGATGCTTGATGATGTGAATAAAAGGCTCGCAGACAGGGAGATAAGCATAGTAATTGATGAGGGATCGAAGAAAATACTTACAGAAAAAGGTTACGACCCGGTCTTCGGCGCAAGACCGTTAAAAAGGCTTATAGAGAAAACCGTCCTGAACAATCTGTCTTTAAAAATACTCAGCGGAGAGATAGAACAGGGCGGAAGAGTGGAGTTAAGCACGCTGTTGTAAAAGATAAAAACGAACAAATAAAAATATCAAATCGTATAAACAAAAAAATCAAAATACAGGAGAGAACCATGAAATTACTTAAAAATCTGATCCTCGCCGCAGTTTTTATCCTTATAGGAGTACTTCTTACCGCAAGATTCGAATTTACGAACAGAGTTTCGGCTACAGATCCTGTTCCGGGCTCTTCTGACGGGCTGCTTGACATCTACGACTCGTTTGAGGGACATTCCCGTTTCGCAGTAATAGCTAAAAAAGTAATACCCTCGGTCGTTAATATTAAGACGGAAAGGAGTATAGAATATAATTTTGTCTCACCGTTCGACCGATTTTTTGAATCAGATCCATTCCTTGATGATTTTTTCGGAAGGCGTCAGCCCCAGAAGCAGCAGCCTAAAACAAGAAAGCAGATACAAAGAGGAGAAGGGTCTGGATTTATTTACTCTGCCGACGGTTATATAATGACTAACAATCATGTGGTCGAGAAAGCGGACAAGATCATTGTAAGGCTAAGTACGCAGGAGGAGGTTGAGGCTAAGATAATCGGGACCGACCCTGAAACCGACCTTGCCGTTATAAAGATAGACAGAAAATTCGATGACGATAAGATTGCTAAACTGGGGAACTCGGACGATCTCTGGGTCGGGGACTGGGTAATAGCGATAGGCTCTCCATACAGCCTTGAACAGACGGTAACTGTCGGTGTAGTCAGCGCTAAGGACAGGTCAGGGCTCGGGATATATAAAGGGCCGGTATTCCAGGATTTTATTCAGACAGACGCCGCAATAAACCCCGGTAACAGCGGAGGCCCGCTTCTGAACATAAACGGTTATGTAGTGGGGATCAACGCGGCCGTCAACGCTCAGGCTCAGGGTATTGGATTCGCGATACCGATAAATATGGCCAGGAAGATAGCCGAGAACCTCCAGTCTGACGGGATAGTGAGAAGGGCATATCTCGGTATATTGCCCAAAGAGATCACTTCAGCGGAAAAAGAAGTGCTGGGACTCAAACCGTCACAGGAGGGAGTTCTTGTTGCCAGCGTGGAAAAAGATACGCCCGCGGAAGAATACGGTATAAAAGCGGATGATGTTATTATCGAGATGAACGGCAAGAAAATAAAAAACTTAGAGCAGTTCAGATTCGATCTGGCTTCGTTCGATCCCGGGAAAAAGATTGACTTTAAAGTCTTGAGGCAGGGAAAAGAGAAAACTATTTCAGTTAAACTTGGCGACAGATCAACACTGCTTGCTTCAGATGGACCTGCGGTCAAAGAGAAAGAAGCTGAAGATCTTCTCGGATTAAAAGTTGAAAGCATAAACGACTCGAACAAAAAAAAGTTTAATATTTCTGTTGATAATGGCGTAATTGTAACCGATATTGATGACAAGTCCGTCTTCTTTGGTAAACTTCAGGCGGGCGATGTTATTGATAAGATCATTGTGGCGGGAGTACATTTTGAAATAGGCAGCGTTGATGATCTGAAAAAAGCGGTATCGAAGCTTAAGGGCAAGACCGACAGTTATATAGTCAAATTCGTCAGGAACGGAAGGAACGATTATGTACTTATAAAACCGTAGTCGGGCTTGCGCTGAAAATACAGGGGAGGAGTGTTTTGGGCGCGAATAACGGAAATACGGGACCTGTAAGGTCCAACCAGCTGCTCGATAAATATCTTCAGGAGATAGGCGAAGAGGACCTGTTGAGCGCTGAAGAGGAAATTGAGCTCTCGAGAAAAATGCATGAGGAGGGTCCTGACAAGGAAAAACTGCTTGAAAAACTTGTCAGGGCCAACCTGCGTTTTGTGGTCTCAGTGGCAAAGCAGTATCAGAACCAGGGTATGAGCCTTATCGACCTTATAAATGAAGGCAATATGGGGCTCATAAAGGCAGCCCACAGGTTCGATGAAAAAAAAGGGTTTAAATTTATTTCCTACGCTGTATGGTGGATAAGGCAGGCCATTCTTCAGGCTCTAGCCGAACAGTCAAGGGTGGTAAGACTTCCTCTGAATAAGGTCGGAGCGCTGAGCAAGATAACCAGGACTATGACCGACCTGGAAAAGAAATTCGAGAGGGAACCGACTCCTGAGGAAATAGCCGACGCGCTTGAGACAACAGAGATAGAAGTGACAGACACTCTTAAGATATCCGGTAAACACCTTTCGATCGACGCGGAATTCGCGCCGGGAGAGGACAACAGGCTGCTCGATGTTTTAAAAGAGGATAAATCGCCGTCGCCGGACAAGCAGCTTTTTGACGATTCTTTAAGAGAGGAGATAGATATAGCGCTAAAATCGCTCAGTCCGAGGGAGAAGGAGGTCATCATGCTTTATTTCGGCATAGATCAGGACCAGCCGATGACTTTAGAGGAGATCGGGGCCAAATTCGAGCTTACAAGAGAGAGGGTGCGCCAGATAAAGGAAAAAGCGATCAGACGGCTCAGGCATACTTCAAGATCAAAAGCGCTCAGAGCTTATCTGGGATAACAGGTCATTTAGCATCCGAATAAACAGATTGCAAAATCAAAATACTTTTCTTAACTTTTTCAAAGTTATTAATAAACAGGGCAGAAGTACAGATGAAAACTTTCAGAATTATCCTTATCCTGATCTTAGCAGGTCTAACATTTGCCGCACAATTTGAGATCGTGAAGGATGTTTACGAGGACACGGGCAGCATAACCGCGCAGTAATACGGATACAAAGACCATAACGGCGATTATGTGGCGATCTTAAAAGTCAAAACCGACATCGAAGGACTTGCTTTCAAGAGCATGACATTAGATAAATCGGAATACTTGGGCAATGGTTTATACCATGTCTATATGCAGCCCGGCAGCCGCATGCTCGAATTTATGAAAACAGATTTTATTCCGATCAAACACCAGTTCCCCCGCCAGCTCGAATCCAACAAGGTCTATATCATAGAAGTTGCCGGAGTTGGAGAAGAAAAGAAACTTGAGGACATCACCGTAAACATTCTCGGCGAACCCGAAAACACAACGATCACTCTCGAGGGCGAGCAAAAAGGCAAGATCAAGAGCCTTAAAACTTCCGTAGGCAAGCATGAACTCAAAGTCACAAAAGACGGTTACCAGACCTATACAAAAACCATAGAAGTCAGCGCGGACAAAACACTATTTAACTACAAACTCGACAAAGTCGAAGACGCTATAATAGTCATTGATTCGAATCCATCAGGAGCAATGGTCTATATTGACGGAGTTAAGATAGATAAAACACCAATATCCTCATTTTATCCCGCCGGAACCTACATGATCAAACTCACGAGCGACAATTACGAAGATATAGATGAAACCATAGTCATAAAAGGACCCGAAACCAAGAAAACCTACCAACTGACAGACATAAGAGCCACACTCACAATAAATACGCACGAGAAAGCGAGAGTTTACATAAACGGCGAACAGCTCTCAAATTACAAAAACATAAAACTCCCTCCTCAGCAGTGCGTAGTCAAAGTCGAAATGAACAAAGCTAAAACACTTGAGGAAAGATTCATACTCAAAAAAAAAGAGAACAAAACCATTGACCTTTTTCCGCAAATTTCGACCGGAACAGTACAAATAGCCGTCATACCCACAGACGCGGAGATCGAACTTCGGGAAGAAGGTGGAGAGAAATATTCCAATACCGGATCAAAATCCTTTTCTAATGTACCCGTCGGCACATACAAACTCAAAGTCAGTAAAAAAGGTTTCAAAACCCACACCGAAGACATCAGACTTACAGACGATGCCATTGAAAGAAAAAGCATCAAACTAGAAGAAGGCGCGGAAGTCGGCTCATACAAACCTAATGAACTTGGGATTTATGATATGAGTGGCAATGTCTGGGAGTGGTGCTTGGACTGGTATGATAATGAATATTATAAGAATTCTCCAAACAATAACCCAACAGGTCCAAGTATAGGTACTAAGCATGTTCTTCGTGGTGGAAGCTGGGTCTGTTTCGAAAAAAATTGTAGAACTACCTTTAGAGGCAATAACATACTTGACGAAGGTAACCGCTCCCACGGCTTCCGCGTTGTGCGTCTCCCATAGCTCAGTGAGGATGGATTTCCGCAATGAACAGGGTTTTGTCCTGATCTCGAATATGCTTTTCGGGACGAAAGTGAACAAAGTAAATCCGCTTGGTAGAGCAATCGAAGAGTGGATTTTTTTATTTGGCAGTTTACAACGGATGAAAAATATGTTATATTGACAGTAAGAATTTGAAAGGCTGTTTATGGAACAAAAAGATATGGTTAATCACTGGATAGAGTCAGCAGAAAAAGATTCTGTTGCTATGGAACATTTGTACGAAAAAAAGGATTATAGCTGGTCACTTTTTGTCGGACATTTGGTGATTGAAAAATTATTGAAAGCGTACTTTATAAAAGTAAAAAACGAACAG
Source organism: uncultured Bacteroidia bacterium (assembly GCA_964648295.1). Lineage (GTDB taxonomy): Bacteria > UBA4055 > UBA4055 > UBA4055 > UBA4055 > UBA4055. The sequence continues at coordinate 5,319 of CAZYNH010000016.1, forward strand.
CCTCCATTAATCCATGATTTAACTAGGATTGCAGAAAAATCCGGACTCGAAATAAGTGATGAACAAAAAGACGATCTTGATACGATCACAACTTTTAATATCAGAGCCAGATATGCAGATTATAAAGCGGAATTTCATAAAAGATGTAATTCGAAATTTGCAAAAAAATGGAAAACGAAGATATCGGAGTTTGCTGAATGGATAAAGACGCAGCAATTAAAATAGCTAAGAAGTTCATAGAATTTCTGAAAGATAAAAAATACCGGATCGTTAATGCCTATTTATTCGGATCTTACTCAAAAGGGAATTTTAATGAAAATAGTGATATAGATTTGGCAATAATCTTGGAAGGGTGTAAAAATTATTACGATGCTCAGATTGATTTGATGAAACTTAGGAGAAACTTCGATCTCAGAATTGAACCGCATACTTTTTCAAATGAAGATACCAAAGATTCAGATCCTCTTCTAAATGAAGTTTTAAAGACCGGAATCAAAATATAAATCCTCAATGTTCTACCCGCATTTTCAGGTTCTTAAAAATATTCTTTAACAGTAAAGAAGTTTATTTATTTTTGCAATTTGCGTATTGAAAGTTAAAACTGCAGAAATATTTCAGAAATAAATGCTTGACATTAGGCGTAAAAATTTGTAATTTGCGTATTGAATAATCAAAATGCAAGGAATCGCTTATGATCGAAAGAGCAATAAGTAATAAGATACTGAGCCTGATAAAAAAATATCCGGCAATTACAGTAACAGGGCCCAGGCAATCCGGCAAAACAACGCTGTTAAAACACCTGTTCCCTAGTTACAAGTATTTAAACCTTGAAGATCATGTTATAAGAGGATATCTTGAAAGTGATGCCCGAAGCTATTTGTCTCAGTTCACTTCCGGAGTCATAATCGATGAAGCTCAGAAATACCCCGATCTTTTTTCATATATTCAGATAATTGCCGATGAAGTACAGAAAGACGGTATGTTCATATTATCAGGTTCTCAGAATTTTATTCTCATGAAAAGTATTTCTCAGTCTCTTGCGGGAAGAGTCAGTATTTTTCATCTGATGCCGTTTACAAAAAGAGAGCTTGAGAAAAAGAGACCTTTTAACTTAATGGAATTGACAAAGCCGGGGATTTTATCAGTCGAGAATTTCGATTTTCTTAATTCGATGTTCACAGGATTTTATCCCAGGATCCATGATAAAAAGCTTGATCCTCAGGAATGGCTTGCTAATTATTTTGAACTTTATGTTCAGAGAGACATCAGGGAAATAATAAATATCGGGAATTTAAGTCTTTTTATAAATTTTGTAAAAATGTGCGCCGGAAGAGTCGGTCAGTTATTAAATCTGTCATCGCTTGCCGCGGATTGCGGTATTAATCATTCTACGGCGGAAAGGTGGATATCTCTGCTCGAGACAAGTTTTATTGTTTACAGGCTCAGACCGTATTACAGGAACTTTTCAAAAAGGATAATAAAAAGTCCCAAGCTGTATTTTTACGATACAGGATTATTGTGTTACCTGCTGGGTATTAAGAAACCTGAAGAGATCAGATTCTCGCTTTACAGAGGGAATATATTTGAAGATTTTGTTATCTCGGAAGTTATAAAATCCGCCTACAACAGAAAAGAAGATCCGGGAGTATATTTTTTCAGGGATTCCTCAGGCAATGAGATCGATCTTATAATAGAGGACGGACAGAAACTGATCCCTGTAGAGATCAAATCCGCAGAAACATTCAATACGGAATTTATAAAGGGATTGAATTACTGGAAGAAGCTGACGGGTGATGAACAAGGAGAAAAGTTCGTCATTTACGGCGGAAAACAGAAAATGAAGTATAAAGGCGTAAATGTAATTCCGGCCGGGATGCTGTAATATTTTTTGTGTTGCGCAAATCTAATCTATTGTTTAATTTTATATAAATATTGTTCAAAATTAAAACATGAATGTAGGAGACACAAATGAAGAAGTTATTCAACATCGCGCTGTTATTATCAGTCATAGCGGCGTTCGCTCAGGTCGACATGATAAACAGGAAAGTTACGGCCACGGGGATAGGGATACCTAATCCTGACCACAAAAACATGGCGCAGAAAAGGTTCGGTGCGTTGAGAGCCGCCGAGGCTGACGCTGTCAGGAAGGTAATAGAAGAGGTCAAAGGGATGTATATCACAAGCGAAACCACAGTTGAGAACGCTATGACCAAATCTGATGTTATTACGTCCAAAGTGGAAGGGATAGCTAAATTTTATGAGGTAGTAGGAGAACCTAAGTATATGGACGACGGAACCGCCGAGATCACTATTGAACTGAGTTTATCGAACATGGACTGGAAGAACAAGGTCGTGCAGGCTACCGGCGTCGGCGCAGGAAAAACAAGACCGATGGCTTTGAGGGCTGCCGAGCTTGACGCAAAAAGAAAAATACTTGAAAGGACAAAGGGATTATACCTTGCTTCAGCAACAGTTATGACTGACGGAGAGGTTGATAACGACAAAATAAATACTCTCGCGGAAGGTATTGTAAGAAATGCTCATATCGTTAAAGGCAGCGAGAAATATCTTGATGACGGAAGTGTTGAGATAATCTGTGAGGTCAAGCTTGACGAAAATTTCCAGACAGTTCCCGGATTCTCTTCGGTTTTAATGAAAAATATGGATTTTAATGAAGAATATCCTCTTGTTCCTGAGGCTACATACAAACTCTCTGATGTCGTAAAGGACGAAGTTTACACCGGGCTTATTGTTGACTGCTCAGGTGTGAGCCTGGTACCCGCTCTTGCGCCCAAGATCTTCAGCGCCGCCGGAAAGGAAGTTTACGGAAGCTCTATGGTATCTCAGAGTTTTGCAGTTCAGCAGGGAATGATGGGTTATGACAAAAAACTGGACAGCGCAAAAGCTAATCCGAGAGTCGCAAAGAATCCGCTTATAGTAAAAGCAACAGGCGTAAAAGGCGCTAACAAGACCGATATCGTGATAAGCGACGAAGACGCCGCAAAGATCGAATCCGCGGCCGCACAGCTCAAGTTTCTGGGTGAATGCAGGGTCATGGCGATATTAAAATAGTCAGCCGGCGCTTGCAATACGGACATAATTATACTCATACTAATGCTTGAGAGGAATTTTTATGAGACTTTTAAGAATAATACTCATAATAACAACACTCTCCTTCTCCGCCCAGTTCGAGATCGTGAAGGATGTTGCGGAAAGGCCGGGTGATCTGAGCGTTCAGAAATATCCCAAAAAGGATGTCAACGGTGACTGGTGCGCGCTCTTAAAAGTATTTACCGACATTAAAGACCTTCAGTTCACAGGGAACGGCTATGAAAATCACGATTACAGAGACGGTACTTATTATGTTTATATGTTCAACGACAGCAAGAATTTAACTTTCATTAAAGACGGCTTCACAACAAAACCTCATAATTTCCCGATCAGGCTGAAATCAAATACTGTTTACGGCATTGAAATAAAAGGGGTCGGAGAGGAAAAAAAGATCGAGGACATCACGATAAACATCCTCGGCGAACCCGAAAACTCCACCATCACTTTTGACGGAGAGGAAAAAGGCAAGATCAAGAGCCTCAAAACTTCCGTAGGAAAGCACGAACTCAAAGTCACAAAAGACGGCTACCAGACCTACACAAAAACTATTGAAGTCAGTGCTGATAAAACACTATTTAACTACAAACTCGAAAAAGTCGAAGACGCGGTCATCGTAATTGACTCCGATCCGAGCGGAGCCATGGTCTATATTGACGGAGTCAAAATTGATAAAACGCCGATCTCGTCATTCTACCCCGCCGGAACCTACAAGATAAGGCTCTCAAGCGACAATTACGAGGATATCGAAGAAAACATAGTCATAAAAGGGCCTGAAACAAAGAAAACCTATCAACTGACAGACATCAGAGCCACTTTGACAGTAAACACCCACGAGAAAGCAAAAATTTACCTCAACGGCGAACAGCTTACAAACTACAAGAACATAAAACTGCCGCCTCAGCAGTGCGTAGTCAAAGTAGAAATGAACAAGGCCAAACCGCTTGAGGAAAGGTTCATACTCAAAAAGAAAGAGAACAAGACAATTGATCTTTTTCCGCAAATCTCAACAGGCACGATACAGATCGCCGTAATACCCACTGACGCGGAGATCGAACTGTCAGAGGACGGAGGAGAAAAATACTCCAATACAGGCGCAAAATCCTTCTCAAATGTACCTGTCGGCACATACAAGCTCAAAGTAAGCAAAAAAGGCTTCAAAACCGTTTCAGATGAAATCAAACTAACAGCCGACGCAATCGAAAAAAAGAGCATAAAACTCGAAGAGGGTGCGGATGTCGGCGGTGACTACATCTTTGTACAGGGCGGTACATTTCAGATGGGCGGAACTGAAAGCGATGAAAAACCAGTCCACAGGGTAACAGTCAGCGATTTCTACATTGGCAAAACCGAGGTAACACAGGCTCAATATCAGGCAGTCATGGGCACTAATCCGAGCCATTTCAAAGGCGACAATCTGCCGGTAGAATCAGTTACATGGCACGATGCAGTAGAATACTGCAGAAAATTAAGCCAAAAAGAGGGTGTAACTTACAGATTACCTACAGAAGCAGAATGGGAATATGCGGCGCGGGGAGGCAATAAGAGCAAAGGATATGAGTACAGCGGGAGCAACAATGTAGGAGAAGTTGCCGAATACGATGGCAACAACAATAAGTCAACGAAGCCTGTGGGCGGAAAGAAACCGAACGAACTTGGGATTTATGACATGAGCGGTAATGTATGGGAATGGTGCAGTGACTGGTATGACAGCAACTATTACAAGAACAGTCCAAGCAATAATCCTACTGGTCCAAGCTCGGGCTCTCGCCGCGTTCTTCGCGGCGGCTGCTGGCGCTACCTCGCTTCGATCTGTCGGGTTGCCTATCGGAGCTCCGACTTCCCCGACTACCGCGGCTTTCGTGTTGTTCGGCTCCCATAGTTCAATCGGTTTATCCATCCGTAACGAGCTAAAGGATTTTGAAAATGAAAGCCCGGGCATGAGGGACGAATGCCAGAAGAGGGCTTGAAAATGTAAATCCGCAAAAGGTTTCTTTTCTTTGAAGAGGAAAAGAAATAGCGAAAAAAATGAGGATACAATATGATAAAAATATTTACGGTACCGGCTTTTGATCCGGACGATGTAGAAGAAATGAATAAATTTCTAAACAGTCACAGGGTTATTGAAGTGCTAAAAGAATTTAATCCTTCAGAGTCCGGCGGATATTGGACATTTTGTGTTGAGTATCTGCAGAGTGGAATTAAGAATAAGTCAGGCGGCAATTTGCAAAGTAAAATAGACTATAAAGAGGTTTTAACTGAAGAGCAGTTTAAAGTATTTTCAAAGTTAAGAGAAATAAGAAAAGAAATTGCTAAACAAGAAGCACTTCCGGCTTATACAGTATTTACAGATAAAGAGTTATCTGAAATTTCTCAGTTAAATGAATTAAATTTGTCAAAATTAAAGACGATCGAAGGTATAGGTGAAAAGAGAGTAGAAAGATATGGGCAGATGTTTTTAGATAAATTTAATGAAAAGACAGAAAGTGAAGAGAACGGGAAATCTGATAAATAAGATCGCCGATACAGATAATTTAAAACTGGCATTTTATAAAGCGGCAAAAGGCAAAGCAGGTAAACCCGGAGTAATTGAATATAGAAAAAACCTTAATAGGAATCTTAAAAAATTAAGAGAAGAAATTCTGTCCGGAAATATTGACTGCGGGAATTATCACTATTTTAAAATTTATGATCCCAAAGAAAGAAATATATGCGCAGCTGAATTTAAGGAAAGGGTACTTCATCACGCAATCATGCTACAGGCTCATGATACTTTTGAAGAGTATCAGATATACGATAGCTACGCCACAAGGGTGGATAAGGGAACTCATAAAGCTCTTGATAAGGCTAAGAGATTCAATAGGAAGTATGGCTACTTTTTAAAACTGGATGTAAGGAAGTATTTCGATTCGATTGATCATAATATACTAATGAAAGCGTTGGAAAAGAAGTTTAAAGATTTTGAACTGATTCAAATATTTAAAAGAATAATCGAGAGTTATTCTGTTTCGGCAGGAAAAGGAGTGCCTATAGGTAATCTGACAAGCCAGTATTTTGCGAACCACTATCTTGCAGGTATGGATCATTTTATAAAGCAGGGATTGAAAATTGAAGGTTATGTCAGGTATATGGACGATATGGTTTTATGGCATGATGATAAGGAATATTTAAAAGAGTGTTCAAGAAAGCTTAGGGAGTTTCTTATGACAGAACTTAAACTTGACCTGAAAGTGTCGCAAATAAATAGAACAATTTGCGGAGTTAATTTTCTCGGCTATAAATTAAAGAAAGATTTTATTAAGCTGGCAGACAGCAGTAAAAAGAGATTTATAAAAAAGATGAAATTATATGCGGAGTATCTTCATTCCGGTGAATGGTCACAGGAAGATTATCAAAGGCACACTTTACCGTTGATATCATATACTGATTATGCCACAAATATCAAATCGTTACGCTCATTGATAATAGAAAAGATAAAGGTTAATGCCCAAAGGGAAAGGCTCTAACCGCGTTCTTCGCGGCGGCAGCTGGAACAACAACGCATCGAACTGTCGAGTTGCCAATCGGAACAACAACAACCCCGACAACAGGAACAACAACAACGGCTTTCGTGTTGTTCGGCTCCCATAGCTCGTTACGGATGGATTTCCGGATTGAACAGGGCATTATCCTGATCCCGAGTTGAGTTGTCGGGACAAAAGGGAACAAAGAAAATCCGCTTAGTAGAGCAATCGAATGACGGATTTTTTTATTTGAAGGTATGTGTTATTTGTAGCTGTCTATTCTGTGCAGGACTCTGCAAATATAAATGGTATCTTCGTTAACATCAAACTGTATTCAGTTATTTTCCATATCTGTTTATGTTTAAATTTGTTGCATTATTCCGGATATTTCATTATTTTTGCAAAAGTTTGTAATTATTCGTGAAAAATAAATGTACGGAAGTGTTATGAAAAGATTTTCTATTCTCATTATTTTAACGGCCGTGACGGTCATGTTCGCGGAAATGGTTACTCTTAAAGGATCGTTTGAAGGCGTTTACGGCGATGAAATGACTGTGCCCCAGGCGCGGGATAAGTACAAGATGCTTGCGGTAAAGTCAGGTATTGAAGGGTTTGCGATGGTAATATCTTCAGAGACCGTGGTTAAAGACTTTGAGCTTCAAAAGGATTGGATAGTCGCAAAGACCGAGGGTATGGCTCAGAATATTAAGGTTGAAAACGAAGATCTTGACAGAAATGCCTGCTTTTTGAAGATTGATGTAAGTTTTGAGATAGACAAAGAAGAAGTTCTGAAAAAGCTCAAAGATCTGTCCGATGAGCTAAAAAAGAAAGGGGCCGGAACGATAGACGCTATCAAATTCTCGGGTGAATATTTTTTTGGTGAAGGTAAGAACGCGGTCAAGGAGCAGGCTGAGAACGAGGCTACGCAGAAGCTTGTGGAAAATATCGCTTCCGAGCTGAAAGACGATTATGCCGAGATAGCCGAAGGGGAAGACCTTTTTAAATTCGCGGTGTCGAATATAATGACATACAGAACAGAGTTCAACAATATTTTCCAGCGCAAGATAGACAGCGATAATGTGCTTAAGTATATAAGAAAATCCGACCTGCCAAAAATGTTCGAGCTAAGGTACAGGACGATACTAGATTATATACAGATGGGTTTTACAAAGGAAGGGGAACTTGCCATAGGCGAAGCGCTGAAGCATTATTACTGGGCGCTCTCATTGTTAAGAAGCCATCCCGATTACAAGAAAATAGTCTATAAAGGCGAAAGAGGTAAGAACGAGTTCGAAGGAAAACTTTTGAGCCTGGTTCTGCCGGATAAGATAAAAACCCTGTTGAAAGGCGTGGATTTTCATGTGACAAAAGTAAAGTCCGATAAAGACGCGAAGACCGTTTACATTACAGCTCTGTATAAGGGAGTGGAGATACCTGAAACAGATTACAAATATTTTACAGGCAACGACGACAGCCAGCTTCAGGGGATAAGGAACGGAAGGGGAAGCTGCGAATTCTACGGCGAATACGCAAAGAATCTGACCGAGCTCAGAATAGATGTTGAGTATATGTATAAAAGGGAAAGCGGAATAAACAAATCCCTTGAAAATGTTATAAACGGCCTGGCAGGAGTCAGGTTCGGACAAGACTGCAGAAAAAGAGTGCCTCTTGATGAAAAATTCCCTCTGCCTGAACCGCAGAAGGCGCCTGAGATAAAAGTTAAAAATGTAGTTCAGAATCTTGTAAGTCCGGCTATGAATTCAAACTCTGTCTCTTCGAATATGCCCAGAATAGAGCCCGCGAAAGCAAAAGAGTATTCGAAACTTGAGCTTACACAGGATCAGATAGACATCTGCCATAAAGCTGTCGGCGAGATAGTCAGAGTCATAGGCGCGGGCGATTATACGGGCATAGATCATTTGTTCACTAATGACGGGCTGGATAGTTTTAACAAAATTATAAAGTACGGGAACGCGAAACTTCTTTCCGACACCTTCGACCTTGAGACTTACAGGATAAACGACGAGATCATGGTCCGCTCCATCCCGATGAAGTTCACTCATAAAACGAACACCCGCTCGATCTCAGAGGATGTAGTTCTTGTTTTCAACAAAGAACTGAAGATCGACCACCTTACTTTCGCTCTCTCAAAAGTCGCGCTCGGCGACATAATGGGCAAGGATGAAAGGTTCGCCACACCGGAAGAAAAACTGCAGATAGTTCAGTTCATGGAGTACTATAAGACCGCCTACTGCCTGAAACAGCTTGACTATATTAACAGCATTTTCGCGGAGAACGCGCTGATAATCGTGGGAAAAGTGCTTAAAGAGGATCCCATGACGGACATAAGCAAACACCAGTCGGCTATAAAGAACAAAGTAAAATACTCAAGGCTGAGCAAGTCTGAATATGTTGAGCAACTCAGGCATGTGTTTAAGTCCAACGAGTATATTAACATCAAATTCGACAGCTCGGAAGTTAAAAAGGTCGGCGGGAATTCAAAGATATACGGCATACAGATCAAGCAGAACTACTATTCGACCAATTATGCCGACGAAGGCTATCTTTTCCTCATGATGGACCTTGGCGATCCCAAGAACCCGAGGATATATGTAAGATCCTGGCAGCCCGAAAAAAATGCTGACGGAAGCATAATCGGACTGACTGATTTTTCGTTTTGAAATATTCTTAATTATTCCCCATTAAGATCCCCGACCCACCATTCAAGCTTTTCGCCGAGCTCGGGAGAGTATCCGTTCTCCTGATATCTGATGTTGCCGTCTTTGTCTATCACGCAGATGTACGGTATCCCGTTAAAACCGAATTTGTCGCCTGAATCTTTTTCCCCAAACGCGAGATTCATTTTGAATTTCTGTTCTTCAAAATATTTTCCTGCGGCTTCGGGGTCTTTTTCCCAGACATTGACTGAAAATACTTTCACGCCCTCGATACCTTTTCCTGCGAATTCGCTTAGAACGGGCATTGCCATCCTGCAAGGCCCGCACCAGGTCGCCCAGAAATCGAGAATTACGATATTCCCTTTCAGGCTTTCGAGTGTAAATTCTTTCTTATCAGCATCGGTGAATGTAGAAGAGGGCGCGGGTTTTGAGAATTTGGACGCGATCGCGGCGGTTTTTCTCTTTCCCGAATTCGCTGCGTAGTTCGCTTTCACGACCCTTTCTATCTCAGGCCACTCTTTTGTTTTCTTTATCTGATCCATCTCCGGATTCCTTTCAAAGGAGAAAGGATCGTCAAATCCCATAGCGGCAGCTTTCTGAAGTGAAGACACAGCCTTTTTTACCTCGTTCTGCTTACAGTACAGCATGCCGGAATATGCGTACCTGTCTTTTTCCTCAAGATCCTCGGCTTTCGTCATAATAAAATCATGCGCGTCTTCATATTTTCCGGAATTCTGAAGCGTATAGAACACATATATAGCCGAGTATCTGTTCAGATCGTCTTCGCTCATAGCGGCCTGATGCGATTTTAAGCTTTTATAGAAATATTCACGAGCCTTTTCATAGTTACCTGAAAGAGTATAAACTTCGGCCAGCATATCGTCATTTACCCACGATTCATTATCTTCGGCGGCTTTGACGGCAAAATCAAGAGCGGCGGGATCGTTTTTGTATGACAGATATCTGAAATAGACCATGTACTGAACATCGTCCGCGGTTTTAATAGTCCTGAATTTCTCAAAATGTTTTTCGTCGTCCGGGAGCATAGATTTAAGCCTGTCCGAAAATCTGCTCTGCCTTTCAAAAAGATGCTGCATGTAGTTAACCGTAAGGAGCCTGTATCCGTACTCCCACTCGGGATTGAGTTCAATGATCCTTCTGGAGAGTATGACCGCTTCGGCCTTATCTTCGAGCATTCTTGCGTATAAATATTGCGCTGTTTTATCTTTTGGGGATTTTTCGGCCTTGTCCTTTAAGAGCGCGACAGTTTTTTCTGAATCCGCCTGTGCCATAAATGTTGTAGCGTTCCTGAGGACATCAATATCGGTGGCGTTGTTATAGAAATCCAGACAGAATTCGTACATTTTCACCGGATCCTGCTGATTAAGTTTCATGCCGTCTTCAAACGCCGCCTGAGAGTATTTTGCGGATTTGTCCTGTGTGCAGGCTGTAATGAGCATGATTGCGGTCATTAGAAGGATTACAAACTTGATTTTTCGCATCCCGATTCTCCAAATAATTTATTGTCATCGCTGTGGAAGTTAAAGATAATACTTCGGAATGTCAAAATAAAATATTGCATGACCTTATATAATTCTTTAAATTTTGAAATAAATTTACGGAGTTTTGCTGATGCTAAGGGCACTGACAATTCTGATAATTTCATTAGCGGTCATTTTAAGCGGAGCGCAGTTCGAAGTAATAAAGGACATTACCGATCTTCCGGGCGATATCACCGCGGCAAAATATCCTTATAAGGATGTGAACGGCGACTGGTGTGGAATACTCAAGATCAGAACAGAAATTAAGGATCTTCAGTTCAAAAGTATAGGCTATGAAAAGCATGACTTCCGTGAAGGGTACTATTATGTTTATTTACAGCCGGGTTCAAAGAACCTGACCTTTATAAAGGAAGGTTATATCACTTTACCATACAATTTTTCTCAAAAGATAGTCCCGAACACAGTTTACGGGATGGAGATAAGAAAAGCAAAAGAAGAAAGTATTCTTGAAGATATCTCGATCTCGGTACTTACATATCCTGCAGGAGCTAAAGTAATTTTCGATGACATCGGTGCAGTTAGACCTGATTCGATCCGTACCTTCGCAGGCAGACATATTTTAAATATTTTTCTGGATGGATATATTCCGGTTACTGACACGATAAATGTAACACCAGACAGTACACTTTTTAAGTACGAACTTAAAACGGGAATATATGATATTGATAAGAGATCAAACATCAAGAAAGGGACAGTCCAGATTGCCGTGATCCCGAAAGACGCCGGAATATATATTAAAGGCGGATACAAAAAGAAATCTTATACTTCTTCAGGCAGCAGTAATTTTGAGGCTGTGGATGTTGGAGAATATGATGTCAGGGTAAGTAAAAAAGGGTTTAAGGATGAATTTTTCAAAATAAAAGTAACAGAGGGTTCCTTAATAAGAAAATCGGTAAAACTGAAAGAATGTCCATACGGCGGTATCATCGATATGATCTTCGTTAAAGGAAAAGGGAAGTTACGAGATTATTATATAGGCGCAACAGAGGTTACAAATGAGCAGTACAACAAAGTAATGTCCGGTGTAAATAGAGAAAGTTCTTTAAGTGATATGCCTGTTTCAGTAACCTGGTATGAAGCTGTTGAATTCTGCAACAGACTGAGTGAAATGGAAGGGCTGAAAAAATGTTATAGAGGAATTAAACCTGATATTATCTGGGATACTGAGGCAGACGGCTACAGGCTGCAGACATCTCAGGAATGGCAGCTGGCGTGCGAGAGCGGCAGAGGCATGGATGAATTGGGCTTCTACGATAAGGATATCGTGTTTAATGATAAGCAGAGCCGCAAGGAACATCCCGTAAGATCGATGTATCCGAACGATCTGGGTATTTACGGATTGATAACGAACGCATCCGAATGGTGCTGGAACTGCAGGCAGAAATACGATGACGGGATGCTGGTGGAAGATTCGGAGAAGGACTGTTCGATGCGTGAAGTTAGAAGAACTCAAAGCGGTGACAGTTTTTCGGAAGTCTATTTAAGAAGCGTAATTCAATATGACGGGGAATTCTCAGGTCCGGACTCAATTAACAGATACGGGTTCAGAGTTGCCATGAATGATAAAATAAAATGAACGGCAGAGTTATGAGATTATTATTTATTGCCTTTCTAGCATTCGCCGTGAATATTATGTGTGCCGAGTTTGAGATTCTCAATGAACTTGAACTCACGGCAACTGACCTTACTGCCCAAAGATATCCCCATAAAGATATAAACGGTAAATGGTGTGCTGTTCTGAAAGTATATTCTGATATTAATGAACTCACCTTTGCGGGGTCCGGATATGAGAAACACGAGTTCAAGGAAGGTGTTTATGTCGTGTATATTCAGGAAGGATCAAAGAACATCGTATTCAGGAAATCAGGCATACAAGATAAAAATTATAATTTCCCTTATCCTCTGCAGGCGAACTCTGTATATTCGGTTGCCGTCAGATCAGCCGATGAAAAACTGTCAATAAAGAAGATATCGATAACGGTTCAGACAGAACCTGACGGTGCTGAAATTATTTTTGACGGAGAAAATCTTGGAGTAAAAGATAAGATAAAGGCCGATGTTGGAGATCACGAATTGAGAATTGTAAAAAGAAATTATCAGACCGTTATCTCGAATATATCAATAAGCCCTCTGAAAACATTTTTTAAATATAAGCTTGAAGTGGAAGCGACATCACTTTTTGAGCTCAACAGCGAGCCTGAAGGGGCTGATATATATATTGACGGAGTTGAAACAGGCAAAACACCGTATCTTTCTTACTATCCTGCCGGTGATGTTAAGGTCAGAACAAAGCTGAAAGGATATCTTCCTGAAGAAAAAATAGTGAAAGTTGAAGCACCGGAAACACGGGTGACCTTTCAACTCATACCTGCACCTGACGGATTTATTGATGAAGAGCCGGGTATGCTTGTTCTTGTTGAAGCAGATGAAAATAAAGGATTGAGCAATTATTACATATCCAAATTTGAAGTTACACAGAAAGAATTCGAGGAATTAATGGGTTATAATCCCAGTAAATACAAAGGACAGCTCAGACCTGTGGAAACTATAAACCGATTCGAGGCTGTTGAATACTGCAATAAGCTGAGTGAGAAGGATGGATTTAATAAATACTACGAAATTATTGACGGAGTGATAATCGCGGATACAACAGCCAACGGTTACAAACTGCCCTCTGTCGCTGAGTGGATTTATGCTGCGAAAGGAGGCATGAAAAGCAGGAACTATCTGTATCCGGGAAGCGATAACATCTTCGATGTAGCCGTATTCTACGGGAACACCAACGAGACTTTAGGTACCTTGGAGACGGGCAGCAAGAAACCCAATGAGCTGGGCCTTTATGATATGATCGGAAATGTCTCGGAGTTTTGCGGGTCAGACTCATTCTGCGGTGGGTCGTGGGATACTTTCGAACGGAGTCTCAAGACCGATGCGGCCGGTAAAATTAAAGATAATGAGAAGTTCTCCTCGGTCGGTTTCAGGATAGCCCGCTCAGATAAAAAGAAATCAGCACAGTCGTCTTTTTTTGAAGATTATAAGAAAAAGAAGCAGGATGACAAGGATAAATATTTAGCCGCAGTTAACTCTCTTACAGATGACATGATCTTCGTTAAAGGCGGTGAATTTATGATGGGCTCAAATAGTGATCCTTATTATGCCGGTGTCCATAAAGGCAATAAAGTTAAGGTTGATGATTTCTATATCGGAAAATATGAATTGACTGCGGAAAAATTCCGCACGGTAATGGACAGTGCACTAGGGGATTTTAATAACAGAGACATACCCGCCCAGATCGAAGCGTATGAAGCAATATTGTTTTGTAACAGATTGAGTGAAATGAAAGGTTTAAAACCAGGCTATACATATAAAATTTCAAAATATTCAGGTAAAGTGTATCTAAGTGATCTGAAATTTAACAGAAAGGCTAACGGATACAGGCTTCCCACCGAAGCAGAATGGGAATATGCGGCCAGAGGCGGAGAATTAAGCAAAGGTTTTAATTATCCCGGAGGTGATCCCTACAGCGTATTCGATGAATATGAAAAATACAGTGGGCTTGCCAAATCTATACAGCCGATAGGAGCCGTTATTGCCGAGAACGAGCTTGGACTTTTCGATATGGGAAGTAATGCATGGGAATGGTGCTGGAATGAGTTAGATAAGAATAAAGAGTCAATCTACAGCCTGAGAGGAGGTTGGACATACGATGATATCCCAAGGAGCCATGTTATTCAGCGTAAAGATTATGATTACTGGACAAAGGCGGGTATGAGGCTTGTACGGAACGCCAAATGATAAATAATATGCTTTAATGAGAAGAATTTGAATGAAATATCTTCGTTTTATAATAATTTTAATCGTATCAACGCTTTCCTTTTCTGCGCAGTTCGAAGTAATAAAGGACATTACCGATCTTCCGGGCGATATCACTGCGGCAAAATATCCTTATAAGGATGTGAACGGCCAGTGGTGCGCGGTACTAAAGGTCCATACGGATGTCAAAGACCTTCAGTTCGAAGGATTCGGGTACGAAAAGCACGATTACAGAGGTGAAGGTATATATCTTGTCTATCTCCAGCCTGAAACTAAGAACCTGAAGTTCAAAAAAGAAGGATTTATACCTCTTGCGCACAACTTTCCTTTCAGGCTCAAAGGAAATTCGGTTTATCAGATAGATATTAAAGCGATCGAAGAAAAAAAGTTAGAAGAAGTGGCCATCACGGTGCAGTCAGAGCCTCCCGGTGCCGAGATTTTCCTGAATGGAGTGAGCAAAGGAAGAACAGAGCAGATCAAAACCCCGGTAGGCAGGCATGAACTAAAGCTGGTCAAGGACGGGTACAGAACGAAAACGACAACGATCGAAGTCACCGCCGGTCAGACTCTTTTTAAGGAAAAGCTGGAGAAAACATCGGATGCGCCTGTAGAAATGAAAACCGATCCGGCGGGAGCGGCGGTCTATCTGGACGGGATCAAGCTGGGTGAAACGCCTTTTTCGACCTTTTATCCGGAAGGCGAATACAGCCTGAGGATCGTAAAGGAGAATTATCAGGAGATAACAGAAAAGGTAAGAATAACAAGATCCGGCCTCAAAAAGACTGCAACCCTAAGAGATATAAGAGCCCTTCTGACCGTCAATACTTACGATAAAGCTAAAGTGTACATTAACGGCGTTATTTACGATAAGGGTTCGGATATCAGACTTCTGCCTCAGCAGTGCGTAGTCAGAGTCGAGATGAGGACGGCGGAACCTGTCGAAGAAAGATTTATTCTTTCCGCAGGCGAAATCAAAACCCTTGACCTTTTCCCGAAAATGAAAGCCGGATCGGTTCAGGTCGGAGTTATCCCTTCGGACGCGGCCGTCGAGCTGATTGACAGTTACGGCGAAGTATACCGAAGCTCGGGAAGCAGCATCTTCAGTGATGTCCCGGAAGGAATTTACAGTCTAAAAATAACAAAACCGGGATTTTTAACTTATGAGCAGTCCTGGATCGAGGTCAGAGAAAATTCGAAAGAGAACATCAGCATAACGCTTCAGGAAGGCTCGGATGAGGATTTCGACTATGCGTTCGTAGAGGGCGGCACTTTTGAGAGGCAGGGATACAAAGTTACAGTAAGCAGTTTCTACATCGGGAAATATGAAGTGTCTCAGGCAATGTATAAGGAGGTTACAGGTACAAATCCGGCAGACGCCGGTAATTATGTGCCAAAAACGGTCGGATACGACATTCCCGCTTTTTATGTTTCCTGGTATGACGCTGTCGAATTCTGCAATAAACTCAGCGAACTCGAAGGCCTGGCTAAATGCTACAATATTGACGAAGAAAAAAATGTAACCTGCGATTTTGAAGCTGACGGATACAGGCTCCCGACAGAGGCTGAGTGGGAGTTCGCGGCGAGAGGCGGAGTAAAAAGCAGAGGCTACAAATATTCCGGGAGCGACACTCTGAGCGTTGTTGGCTGGTTCGAAGGCAATTCAGGTGAAGAACCGGCATCAATACAACCTCAACCGATAGGCCGAAAAAGACCCAACGAACTTGGTATATTCGATATGTCCGGCAATGTATGGGAATTATGCTGGGATTCATACTCTGATTATCCTATGGAAGATGTGAAAGATCCCAAATGGCCTGCGGGACAGACTGACCGGTATCAGAGCAAAATTAAAAGAGGAGGTTCATGGAACCTTCCGGCCGAGGATTCAAGGATTGAAGCAAGGTCAGACGTTTCCGGTGCGGCTGATTCGAACGGAATAACAGGTTTCAGAGTAGTAAGTAAAGATCCTTTAGGAAAGATCAGGAACCGTAATTACGAACCTCCTGCAGACTGGACTTATGATGAAACTGAAGAATTCTACGATCAGGAATTCGCTTCACCACCGATTTTTATGTTCGGGTTTATAGAACTCATATTAATGGCCGCAGTTTTGGGAATTATTGTATTTGCGGTAAAGAAGATTTTCGTTAGAAAACTTTAAACATTTTTTCAACTCCGTCCGTGTCCGTGAACTTCAGCATCACAGACTCCAAATAGAATTCTTTGTATTTTGATCCCGGATTGTATATTCTGTCGCCGGCCAGAGGCAAACCGAGGTCTGGGAGCATGACGCGGATCTGGTGAGTGCGCCCTGTTATGAGCCTTATATTTACTTTGTAAAGTCCGGCGCGTGTGCTGTCGGGGTCGATCGAGAGTATTTCGAGGAAAGACGGCTTCCCGCCGCTTTGGACGATCCTGCTTCTGCCTGCTTCTGTTTTTATGTATCTTTTGTGTATTCCGACAAGTTTATCAGGCCCGGTTATTGAGCTTTCGGACAGGCAGGAGTAATGTTTTTCGAATTTCCTTTCACGCATCTCTTTGCTGTAATAGGCGGCCGTTTCTCTGTCGAAGCAGACCAGGAGAAGGCCGCATGTTACCCTGTCGAGCCGGTGGGGGAAGAATACATTTTCTTTTCCGAGCAGTTTTTTCAGGTTCGATTCGAGCGATGAGCCATTGATGTCATCCGAAAGCTGCGTGGCCATGCCTGCGGGCTTGTAAACTACAGCTTCCTCTTCAGTCTGATAAATAGTTTTTATCCTGCCGGCTATATCCTGCATCAGAACTTTCTCTCTGTCCAGGTGTGAGGCGTGTTCTTGTTGACGATCTCAAGGTCGATGTGATACTTGAAGGGTTTTGGTCCGCGCTGTTTTATATATTCGACCATGGACTTAAGTCCGTCCCTCAGCCTGACTTTTGGGGAGTAGCCGAACATTCTTCTGGCCTTGTCGGCGGAGCAGTTCGCGAACTGCACCTCCTGAGGACGCGCCTTCTCGTAAACGGGGTCGAGCATGATACCGCACAATTCGGCGATGTATCCGGCGAGCTGGTTTATCGTGATAAACTCGTCGTCAGGGCCGATGTTTATGACCTCGCCGGCCGCGTCCTTCTCGAACGCCAGCCTGTACAGTATGTCAATGTCATCCTGTATAAAAGAAAAACACCTTTTCTGCTCTCCGTCGCCGTAGATCACAGGCTGGCGGCCCTGGAGCATAAGGTTGATCATGATGCTCGCCACGTTCCTGTACGGGTCATCATATTTCTGGCGCGGCCCAATTATGTTGTGCGGAACGGCGATCACCCACTCCATACCGTGTGTCTCGCATAGATTCTTCAGATAAAGTTCTGAAGTGTATTTGCCTATCCCGTAGGGATCCTGCGGCTTCGGGGTCATGTCTTCGGTAAATGGGACTTTATCCTGCGTGCCATACCTCGCCATGGACGAACAAAACACGAATCTTTTCGCCCTGTTAGCTATCGCCGCGGTAATAAGAGAAACCGACGATCCTACTATGTTCTTCGTAATAAAGTACGGGCTGAACACGCTCAAACCCTCGTAGGCGGTCGCGGCGCAGTGGAAAATAATATCACATTCTTTTGTGATCTTAACGATCGAATTGTGATAATTAAGATCGTACTGATAGAATTCCGCTTCTGACGGCACATTGTCGAGATATCCGCCGATCAGACTGTCGCAGCCGGCAACTTTGTAACCTTCCGCTATGAAAGCGTCAGCAAGATGGCTCCCCAGAAATCCGGCTATCCCGCTTATGAATATTTTCGGTTTCTTCGTCATAATTTCAGCCCCAGTTTTAAAATATTCCTCTTTATGTTATAAAGTCTTTTAAATTCGTTCAGCCCGGGATATTCTTCAAGCATGGAAAGGTAGTTCTTGTACCAGAATATGAAGTCTTCGTGCTCCATGTAGTTTTTCAGTCCTTTCTGCTTAAAATACCAGGGTTTGAAGCCTGAATAATGGCATCCGCACAGGTATTTTATGGCGGGATAGCCGTTGAACGAAGAAAACTTGATGTCTATGCTGTGCCATTTCCCCGACCACCTTACAGTAAAATACTGCATGTCCGGCCACTTGAACTTATCTCCGACCAGCTCCTTTATGTCGGGCCTTTCAACATCTTCGATTATGCTCTGAAGTTCTTTAGCAGAAGTGTCGAAAACATATATCGAGCCGTTAAGGCCGAGATTGGAGTGGTCGTACAAGGGCCGGTCTGTCATTTCCTTCGGGATAGGCGCTCCGTGCGGCGCGGCCGGTTCGTAGCGTTCGTGCCAGTTCCATTTGCCTTCTTTTTCGATCGAGTCAGGATAGATGTATTTTCCGCTCTCATCCCATTCGAGGCAGTTCGATTTCTTCTCGTTGAGCATACCGGCGGGCGTCGGGACAGAAAAAAGCGCGTCATAGTGCCTGACTGGAAAAACATCGGCGTCAAGAATGCAGACTTTCTCATAATTCAACCCGTAATTCCCGTCAGGTCCGAGTAAGAGAGAATTCAGCCTTGTGAACCAAAGCGGCCTGTCCTCTCTCCCTTTTCTCTCTTTGTGCGGTACGAAAATCCTTTTTACCCGGACGACTTTGTCGTATATCAGCTTTAAAGGTGTGATGGTATCTTCGTCAATTTCTTCGGTCACCATGCAAACCGAATCCGCCTGTGAATTCTGTTTCTTAAGTCCGTAGGCAAGAAGAAGGGAAGAGGCGAGGTAGGAATCGTTCATCATCAAAAATGTAACGAAGGCGAATCTCGATGTCCCGTCAGCTCTTTTCATATTTCCGGGAGCTTTGAACTGAGAAAAAAAGTCCTTCACTGCACAGACCTCATATAATCTTCCAGTATCACCTGAGCGGCGAGCATATCGATCTTCTCTTTGTTATTGCCCGTCTTTTTGCCCATATCATGGATTATCTGTTGTGCCCTGACCGTAGAAAAACTTTCGTCATAAAGCACCACCGGCACTCCGAGCTTTTTCAGCTTTTCAGAAAATTCTTCCACTTGCAGAGTCTTTTTCGTCTTATTGCCGTCAAGCCCCAGAGGGTGACCGAGAACTATAAGTTCGATCTCTTCACCGGCGATTATTTCTTTTATATCAGACAGAACGCCGCTTAGACCCGCATTCTTTAGCGTTTTATATCCCGACGAGATAATTTTCAAAGGGTCGCTCAAAGCAAGCCCTATTCTCACATCACCGTAATCAATTGACAATAATCTTCCCAAAACATTTCCTGTAAATTTTGTACAATATAGGATATTCGGACAGTATTTTCAATCCGGAATTAAAGTTTTTAAAAATTCTGTTTGGAAAATCATCAAGTTGTCATTATATTGAATATCAGAAAAACAAATTTTTTTGGAAAGAAAGTGAAAATACTGTTACTGAAGGTTTTATTATTTGCCGCTTTAGTTATGGCATCCCAGACCGACTCCACAGAAACGGAATATGAGGGTATTGAGATATATATCAGCTCCGACCCTTCAGGTGCTACGGTAATATTAAACGACGATCAGGTGGGTGAGACTCCGCTTGTATTTCACAGACCGCAGGGAAGATACAGGATAATCGTGGTAAAAGAGCATCATAAAGCGCATTATGAAGCTATTATGGTAAAAGAACCGGGATTTTCTAAATTATATCTGCTTGAGGATCTGAGGGCCGGCCTTACGGTAAGATCGTTCAATAAAGCAAAAATTTACGCAAATGACCTTCGGATAAGAAATGATGAATTAATAAAGATCCCCGCTCAGGTGGTCACTATCAGAGTCGAGATGGAAAACGCTCCCGTCCTTGAAAGAGCCGTTGTGTTAAATGAGAAAGACAATAAAATGTTCATTATGTATCCCGAATGTCCGACAGGGATGGTGAATGTGAATGTGAGGCCTGATAAGGCCTGTGTGGAGATCTGGGAGGAGGGCGTTGAAAGATACAGCAGTTCCGGAAATAAGGCGTTCGCGAACCTTCCCGCAGGCAGGTATTTCTGGCGGGTAAGCTGCAGGGGATTTAAAACACGGTCGGGAGAGATAGAGGTTAGGCAGGGCGAGGTCGGAAAACTTGATGTCAGGCTTGAAAAGGGAACCGATATCGGCGGCGAATATGTGCTTGTGGAAGGAGGCAGTTTCGTTATGGGGGGCAGCGATAACCGTGATGAAAAGCCGGGAAGAAAAGTTACGCTTTCAGATTTTTATATTGGTAAATATGAGATAACGCAGGCAGAATGGGATTTCGTGATGGGAACTGACGGTTTTACATTCAAGGGAGACAGCCTTCCGGCGGAAACCGTAAGCTGGTTCGACGCGATTAGGTTCTGCAACAGGTTAAGCGAGACAGAAAAGCTTGAGAAATGCTATGAGATCGCGGGCAGCAGCGTTATCTGCAATTTCAGCGCAAAAGGTTACAGGCTCCCGACAGAAGCTGAATGGGAATATGCCGCTAAAGGTGGTAAATACAACGCCGGCATAAAATACAGCGGTGACGATGACCCGATTGAAGTCGCGGTGCATGCCGGATGCGGCGCGGGCTCGACAAAAGCATCAGGCTGCAGAAAGCCGAACGGGCTGGGGATATACGATATGAGCGGAAATGTTTATGAGTGGTGCTGGGACTGGTACGGCGAATATCCGTCAGAGTCACAAAGGGACCCCGCAGGCCCGAATAGCGGGATACTGAAGGTCGTGCGGGGCGGCAGCTGGGTAAGCATAAACAAATACTGCACGACGCAGTTCAGGAATCTTTATAACCCGAATGACAAACTTTCATATATCGGGTTCAGGATCGTAAAAAGCAAATGATCATTTTATGGCATAATAAAACAGAAAATGGGCGGATGTAAGTTTAAAGTCCTTATCCTCCCTTTCCTTTTCCGCGCTAAAATTCCTGAACACGATCTTATAGCTGATCAGGCTGTTTTTGGAGAATACTGTCAGCTCGGCGGGAGAAAGTTCGTAGTGGGGCAGAGGGTCCGATCTTAATGAAACTATCTCAGCCGCGTGTTTTTCAAGGTCTATTACGGCTATCGTGTCGCTCTGATCATCAGTAAATGACAGAACGAAGGAAGTGGGATCATAACCGAGCCATACACTGTTTTTTTTGTCGAATATCTTATCTTTTATTTTATTGTCCCTGCAGTCAATGAACGAGTCGTAGCCGGAAATATCCTCAAGCACAGGCTCGTGATAGTAGGTGACGGCTACGCTTACGAAATCCTTCTTCGCGTCTGTCTGGTACCTGTCAACAAAGTCGAACCCGAACGCCTCTTTTACAAAAAGCCTTCTCGAAACCGCTTCGCCCGAATCCCTGTAATAGTAGAACTCGTTCTTAGGATCTTTCGCCTTGTCGGAAGACGCCGATATCTTCTGATATGCAGGCTTTATGTATTCGATCTTCTGAATTCCGTGATTATCGTAGAAGTATGAAACGACCGATGAGATACTTTTTCTCTCTTCAAATGTAACGGGCGATGACGCTTTTTGTATAACTCCGTCCACCATAATGCCGTTCTTTGAAAGCAGGTTTTCCAGAATACTGTTCTGGCTTCTGAAAGAAACAGCGAAACAGCTCCACGGGCCGTAAAGCGAGAGCACGGACAGGATCGAGAGGGTAACAGGCAGCAGTTTCAGGTTCTTCTTCTTGCTCAAAGCCATATATAATGCCGTTCCCGCAAGCCAGAATGACAGCAGATAAATAAAATATCTTTTTTCAGTTATCCCGTATTGCCCGATCCTCTTTGATATAGCCATGAAGAGTATGATTATCAACGGTAAAAGAGCTCTGAAAAAGTATTTTGAGAAAGTTCTTGTCCATGCGAAATTTTCGTCATCCTTCAGCGGTGAAAGCAGAATGATGGTCACGATGCCTACAAGTGAATAGCTGATGATCAGGTATGAAACAATACCCTCGGGCCATACCTGCGTGAAAACGATCTTAGCCGCGTAAACATAGAGAATGAGCATGTAGACGAAGACAAGGGGTGTGATTATGTATTGAAGCAGTATCTTGAGAGCTTTCGGGAATATAAAATTATCCTCCCCTTTCTCATCCGGGCCGGGCAGGCCGCCAAGAAAATATACCGGGGCGAAAAAAACCGCTACGCTTACCCACAATTCGCCGTAAAGTTTGTCGTGGAAACTACCCTTAAAAAAAAGCTCCTGTACAGCGAATATCGCTGAAGCAAGGCCGAGAAAAAGCACTACGGCGAAAACGAAGCTGATGAAAGCTCTGATGAACAGCGTTATGTTATAAATCCCGAAATACTTTTCGCTTTCTTTTACCGCATAAATGAACATAAGAGCACAGAAAGACGCTGAAAGGTAAAGAGCAAAAACAGTGTAGTCCCTTTCGGCGAACTTCACGGGAAGTGTCATAAAAAGATATGCGAGTAAAGTAAGAACGGTGAGATGAATAAAATATGCCCCTTTTTTATCCTTCAAGTTCTTTTCACAGAAGAGCTCCGAAACGAGAGTGAAAAAGAATCCGAGAATCGAGACGAAAATGCTCTTAAAGATCAAATGATCGTCAGTTTTAAAATCTCTTTCTATCTGAATGATCAGCAGAATAGAGGTTATAGCGGAAAACAATACCGGAAGAGGAAACCTTTTTATAGTCCGCAGCAGATTTTCTTTCATTGTTCTGACTGAAAGACGGTTTGTAATTCCCATAATATCCTCGCTTTTTAATAGAATTTTTGTATATGAGCAATATAATTCAAAATTCGGCGTTTTCATAACCCGATCTTTCATTTAAGTTGAAAATAATCTGTCTTCTTAGTATATTTCTATGATTATAAAAGGGGACGGTTTGGATTTGAAATTTTACATAGAGACTTTCGGATGCCAGATGAATGTTTATGATTCTGAGCTTGTGGCGAGCGTTCTTCTGCAGGCGGGCTTTGTTAAAGCCGGGAGCATGAAGGAAGCGGATATTCTTTTTCTAAATACATGCGCGATCAGGGAAAAAGCGGTTGAGAGGGTGATCCACAAATTCCAGCAGTACGGGCATTTGAGGAGGAAAGGAAATGTTCAAATAGCCGGGGTTCTGGGCTGTATCCCGCAGTATTCTTCAGATCTTTTGAAGAAAGAACTGCCTTTTCTGGATATTCTTTCAGGACCGGACAGTTATGATAAACTGCCTGAAATGATCAGGGCCGCGGTTAAGGCGAAAAAGCTTCAGGAGAACCTTGAGCTCACGCACGAACAGATTTATGAGAATATTCTGCCTTATTCGGAAAACAGGTTTTCCGCCTATGTTACAATAATGCGCGGCTGCAATAACTTCTGTTCCTACTGCGTGGTGCCTTACGTCAGGGGAAGGGAAAGAAGCCGGAGTCCGGAATCTGTTTTAAAGGAGGTACGGTCTTTAGTGTCAAAGGGAGTAACCGAGGTGACTCTCCTTGGCCAGAATGTTAATTCTTATGCATACAGCGGGGTAAGTTTCGCGGAACTGCTCAATAAAGTTTCTGAAGTAGAGGGTCTTAAAAGGCTCAGGTTCGCCACCTCGCATCCCAAAGATATTTCTGACGAACTTATCATGGTAATGGCCAAAAATCCGAGGGTCTGCAAACATCTTCATCTTCCGTTCCAGGCCGGAAGCAATGATGTTCTTAAGCGGATGAACAGAGGATATACGAGAGAGGAGTATCTGTCAAAGATCAGGCAGGTAAGAGAACTGATCCCCGATATCGCTTTAACGACCGATATTATTACAGGTTTTCCCGGCGAGACGGATGAGGATTTTCAATTGACTCTGGATCTGATGATAAAGGCCAAATTCGATAATGCTTTCATGTTCATATATTCCGAAAGAGACCTTACTCACGCAAAGAAGAATTTTAAAGACGATGTGCCCCAAAAAGTTAAGAACGAGAGACACAGCGCTGTGGGCGAATTAAACAAGACGGCAGGAAATGAACAAATGATGTCAGACATTGGTAAAACAAAGGAAATTTTAGTCGAGACAATAAGCAAAAAAAGAAAAAGCGAACTTATGGGCAGAACGGAACAGAACAGGATGGTCATATTTTCAGGTAACGGCAGGGTGAAACCGGGAGATTATGTTATGGTAAAAATAGTTCGCGCGGAGGGCGTTTCTCTTTTCGGCGAGCTTATAAATTAGGGAGCGGAGGATGTTATGTATTATATTCAGAAGATAGTTCAGCTGTTGCTTATTGTTGCGGTGATCGTGCTGGGAATAGAGAATTTTAATGTAACAGTGACGGGAATGTCGCTGTTCTTTCTAACCGAACTTCCTCCCACATCTGTTGTCTTTATTATTATGGCTTCAGCTCTGTCCGGAGTGATCATAACGGCATTTTTTTCTTTTGTTAAACAGTGGAGGACAGAGAGAGATAACAGGAAAAAGTTCAGTCATATCAAAAATACCATCAAAGACCTTGAGCTTAAATCAAAAGACCTTCAGATCGTTAAAAACGAGCTTGATAAACTCAAGATAGACTACCTGAGCGCGCAGAATGAGATAAGATCTTTAAAAGAGATCCTGACGGCGAACAATTCCGCCGGAAAGAATGCGGTTGAGTATTGATCGGGGCATAAAATGAAAGAAGACATCTATGATTATCTGGTGATCGGGAGCGGAGCGGCGGGTCTGTATTTTTCACTATTGGCCGCGGAGCACGGCAGGGTCCTGCTTCTAACCAAGAATTCGCTGAGGGAATCAAATACATATTATGCCCAGGGCGGTATAGCGGCGGTTGACAGAATGAACGATTCTTTCGAGGAGCATATCAAGGACACGCTTACCGCCGGAGATGAGCTCTGCAATCCAAAGGCCGTGGAAATGATCGTGAGCGAGGGACCGGAAATAATCCATGATCTTATCAGGCGCGGCGTAAAGTTCACCAAAGACAGGAAAAAAGATGAATACTCGCTTCACAGGGAGGGAGGCCACTCGGCAAGCAGGGTCTTTCATTTCAAGGACATCACAGGAAGAGAACTTATCAGGGCTCTGACAAAAGGCGTAAAAGAGAACAGGAATATCACCATATACGAAAAAATGATGTGCGTGGACATTCTGACCGAACATCAGAAGATTAAACCGCCGGAAGATAACAGGAATATAACCTGCTACGGAGTTTACGCGTACGACATAAGGAAGAACAGGATAATCAAGATACTTTCCAGATCGACCGTTCTGGCAACGGGAGGCTCCGGACAGGTCTATCTGCACACATCCAACCCGGCAGTCGCAACGGGCGACGGGCTGGCCATGGCCTACAGGGCGGGCGCGACTATATCCAACCTGGAATTCTACCAGTTCCACCCGACCACGCTTTACACAGAAAAGGAAAAGGAAAGCTCTTTTCTTATTTCTGAAGCTGTGCGCGGGTTCGGCGGAGAGCTGAAGACTAAGGACGGAAAGAAGTTCATGCACAAGTATCACCGGCTGAAGTCGCTCGCGCCCAGGGATATCGTAGCCAGAGCCATAGATACGGAAATGAAGAAGAGAGGGGATGATTTTGTATATCTTGATGTGAGCAATTTCCCGGCAAAAAAGATCATATCTTCATTTCCGAACATTTACCACAAATGTCTTGAGGAAGGCATAGACATAACAAAAGACATGATCCCTGTGGTGCCGGCCGCCCACTATCAGTGCGGAGGGATTGAGACCGATCTGCACGGAAAGACCGATATCAAAGGGCTTTACGCCATCGGCGAGGTCGCCCAGAACGGTGTTCACGGCGCTAACAGGCTGGCATCGAACTCTCTGCTCGACGCCCTGGTTTTCGCGAAGGTAAGTTCTGTTTCCGTCAAAAAATATATTTTAAAAAATATGACAGATTTCACAGGAATTAAGGAATGGGAGTATTATCATACCGAGAGACCTCTGGAGAAAGTTGTCGTAAGTTATCTGCGGAACACTATAAAGAGGCTCGTAAGCGAATTCGTAGGAATCGTAAGGAGTGACGAAAGGTTGAAGATGGCGCTGAAAATGATGGACCTTATAGCGTGGCAGGCAAGGGATTATTATATGCAGACCAAACTGTCCAAAGAAACTATTGAATTGAGGAACATTGCGGATGTGGCGGCACTGATGGTAAGATTCGCGGGATTCAGAAAAGAATCAAGAGGGCTTCATTACAACATAGATCACCCGTACAAAGATAACGAGAACTGGCAGAAGAATACAAGGATCAGAAGCACGGGAAGAAGGAGCAAAAGCGATATAGCTAAATAAATAAAGCGAGGCGATAAAATGGCTTGTAAATATTTCATATTTTTGATTTCTGCTCTGCTGACCAGCCTGTTCTCTGAATCTTTGAGCTTTGATCTTAACGACTATACTTTTTCTCCCGATTCGCTGAATATAACTTACAAAGAAAAAACATATAAGAGCTTTACTTTCGGCGGCGTAAAGATACCTGTTACATATCATGAACTGAGATTTTCCGGACAGTACGCTACGGATATTCAGATAGTATCATACGATTCAGTACTTATTGATCCTGATATGGGAATATCCTACTTCGATCAGGATACTCTGTTTCTGGGAAACAAATTCCCCAGAAAACCCGCGAATGTAGGGGCGAGAGGCGTCAAAAGGTACGGCGGTTTCTCTGTACTCGAACTCAACCCGTTCTTTATCAGGAATGATTCCCTTTTCTTTATCACATCCCTTGAATATCAGCCTGTTAATTTCAGAAAATTCTCCGATACGGTTAAATCTCAGATTTATGAGAAGATCGACATGGTAATAATCACATCTGACGAGTTGAAAGACAATTTCGAGCCTTATAAGATGTTCAAGTCAAGGCAGGGGCTGAAAACAATAATCAAATCTGTTGCGGAAATATACTCGGAATACCCCGGTGATAACGATGTGATGAAGATCAGGAATTATATCAGGGACAAATATGTCTCGAACGATATAGAATATGTTTTAATAGGCGGCGGCTACAGCATAGTACCGGTCGGAACAGCGTATCCTTTTGATTCGGCATACACTTCTTATATCCGCACGGATTCATTCTACAGCAGGCTTGACGGCGACCCGGATTCCGACGGGAACGGTATATATTTTCAAATAAGCGACAATTCTGACCATTATGAGGATGTATATGTAGGCAGGTTCCCGGGAAATACGGAATCTGAGATTGACGCTATAATAAATAAAACCATAGCCTATTATTCACCGGACAGGAGTTACAGGGAAGGTTTCAACTCTTCAGTTTTCCTTTTGGGAATGGATGTTTTTTCCGCCGGCGACGGAAGAAAGTGGTGCAACAATGTCAGGACCGAGTTCCCGCCGCATTTTTCAATAGACTCTTTATACGAGGGGGTGTCTTCCGGTTTCGGCAGGGACAGCATACTGTCGGCATTGAAAGCGGGTTACAACTTTTTCTACTCGCAGTCCCACGGAGATTATCATGTGATAAGACAGAGAAACAGCCTGTTCAAGATATGGAGCGACGATATACTGAACCTTGGGGGCGTGTCAGGTCTTTATTATGTGGCCGCATGCGAGCCGGGCAATATATCTACAGACAGCTTTTCGAGAAAAGCCATGATCAATCCGGACGGAGGCTGCGTGACCTATGTCGGCAGCGCCGCGGAGGAGTTTCCGTCAACAACAGATAATTTCAATGCTTATTTCTTTAGGCAGATCAACAGAGGCAGAACATACGGACAGAGCCTGGCTGACGCCAAGATAGTGTACGGTAATCTGTCCTCAGGAGGATACAGCCTGTACATGAGCCATACATATTCAATACAGGGCGATCCGTCTAATCTGCCTTTCACGGGTGTCCCGCAGAATATTGCTCTGACTGTATCACAACCTTTCCGTAAAGGAAACGGAAGCGCGGCGGCGGCTTTCAGTGTTGATCCGGCCGATACGATGTTCGTTACGATGACCGAAGGCGGCAGGATACTTGCGGCTGTCAAGACACCAGCCAAGGATTTTATCATCAGCTATGAAGGAGTTACCTCAGACTCGGTATATCTTCACTTCTACTCGCAGAGTTCATTTTTTACCACAAACGGTTATTCAACCTCTCCGGCAGATGAGATATCGTTCAGCATAACGAACATGGCCGTTCAGGACGCGAACTATTCGAAAATAGTCGAGCACGGTGAAAGCTTCGGAATGAATTTCAGGCTCGACCTTAATTCTAACCCGGCCGGTATAGACAGTCTCGTGGCGGTAGTAACCGGTACGGATCATTCAGGCGTGAACATAATTAACGGTCAGAAAAGGTTCAGGCTGCCGGCCGCCGGAAGTTATGCTAACATTGGCGCATTCTCAATGAATTTCATTTCGTCAGACCCGCTTGCTGGCGATTCTGTAGCCGTAGCGGATTTCCATATCAGGAAAAAAGACGGGACAGTTCTATATTCAGACAAAGTCCGGGTACCAGTTTCTGTTCCATATCTGAAGCTGGAATCTTATGAGCTGAAAAACAATTCTCTAAAGCCGAAGCTGATAAACAAGAGAAAAGGGCTTATTAACACTGCCAGAATAGATATCTATGAAATAATAAGATCCTCAATTCAGGTTGATGAGCTCAGAACTGATGATAAGAGTTCCGTTACTTTGAAGAATATTACCGGATTTAAGATCGTTACAGATTCTGTAAGCTTTACTGTTGATCCCGCAAAAAAATATAAACTGGGGATAACTGTCAACGGGGGCTATGTCTATTATTCGGACGAATTCGGTTTTTCTGACCGGACCGGGCAGAATATGATCCTTTATGCTGATAATTCGCCGGGTTATATCAATCTTGAATGGACAAACCCGTTCTTAGATACCGGCGGTGTAAATGTCTACACTTCGGCGAGCGTGTCATTCGCAGATCCTGTATTGAAAAATTTTGAAAGGGTCAACGGTTCGAAATTTTCGTTCTCATATGCGGGGCAGGACCCTGTTTATATTCAGATAGCTTTCACAGACATTGCCGGCTATGAGTTTTACAGATCCGGAACTGTTTCCGTCGAGCCTATAGGCCTTTATGAACAGAAAACCTATAAAGTTGCGCCGTTCCAGATATATAACCCGCTATTTATTGACGGAAAACTGATATCGAACAGCCTCTCATCATCTGTCGGCGGAATACATGCGTCGGGCGAGCTTATAAACGGCTCCGGGCTCATACACGAGGCCGATATTAACGGGTTCTCGCTGAATTATCAGCAGGGATCCGCTGTCGGCGATATAAATTCTGACGGCAATCTGAATATGGTCAATTACTCGTACAACATGGGCGACAGCGTGCTCGTCAAGGTCGTCGATCTTGTTACCGGCGGCATAATAGCTCAGAGAAAGATATACGGGTATATCATGGAGAACGCCCCTGTTCTGGCCAATGCCGACGCTGACAGCGATCTCGAGATCTTTATCAGCGTGTTCAACGGGAACCTGGGGGGAACGCCCGCAAAAGGAAGCTATGTTTATATGCTGAAATATAATTCCGGAAAGCTTGATATCGTCTCAGGTTTCCCGATATACTCAAACGCAAGCGCTTATACGATCCACTCGCCTTCTTATCTTGACCCGGATAACGACGGGAATAAAGAACTGATCTTCAATTGCGGGTCAAAGATACTGGTTTACAGGCTTCCGGGTCCTGTCAAGGTAACCGAATATACTCTTCCCAGAACGATCCAGACCTCACTTTCATACTGCGACATTGACTCGGACGGGAAACTGGAGATACTCGCGCTGACTGAAAGTTACGGCAGCTATGGTAAGCTGTTCGCTCTAACTTTTAACGGTACCTCTCTGTCGGTTCTGTCCTATACTTCCGGAGGGATCGATCTTGATATGAAACCGAATGATTTCTATGATCTGACTCCGCCGGTCAGCTTTGCCGATATAGATGACGACGGAGATGTCGAGATAATAGCGTTGACCGCATCGAAGCTGTATGTCTTCAACAGTAACTTCACGAACTTCGGAAATTTCCCTGCAGCTCTCGACGCAAGGGTGACAAAGAACAACTCATCAGCTCCGGCGACAGCCGACCTTAACGGAGACGGATATCTGGATATTCTTTTCATGGATAAAAATTACAGGGTGTGGTGTTATTCAGGAGCGGACGGAAGCGTGCTTCCCGGATTTCCAGTTCAGATCAATGATATGGACAGGAACGAGATGACTTCACCCGCAATAGCCGACCTTGACGGAGACGGAGACCTGGAATTCGCTGTCGGCACCAGGGACGGTGTAATGGTGGTCTATGATTATAAAACCAAAACATCGAACAGACCGGTATTCGCGAATTACAGAGGTGATATATACAACAGCGGCCTTTTTTCACCTCTAGTTCCTTCCGCTCCGGGCAATGTCAGGGTATCGGTGAACGGGCAGGATATAATTTTGTCGTGGGATGCTGTTCCGGGCGTCGGATACTATACGATCTACGCTTCGGCCAACCCTTACGGGAACTTTGTGTACGTGGGTGAAACTGCGGGTACGGATTATACGGTATACAATATGACAGAGGGCAGAAAATTCTTCTATATCAAAGCTGTAAGGTAGGATTTGAAAAAGAAAATTCTAATATTTCTGGCAGCAGTAGTGTCAGTGCTCAATGCGGACGATATACTGATCCCGATGGACTATTCCCAGACTGACCATCTGAAATCCTACGGCCTCGCATACTGGGCAATAGAGAAAGGGGCCAAGGTCGAATGGATGCTGAACTACAGGGGCGGATCGTTCAGGATTGAAGGCTATGAAAAGGTTATTGAGGAAGCACTGTTAAGAGGTGTCCACTATGAGATCATCAGCAATTCGGATTACGCGGGAATACTTGCGGAGACAGCCAATATCAACGCCGATGTTATAGAGCTTGACAAAGCTCCAAGAGTGGCTGTATATACTCCGCAGGGAAAATTCCCGTGGGATGACGCCGTCACGCTGGCTCTTACATATGCCGAGATACCATACGAGACGCTCTGGGACAGGGAGGTATTGAGAGGCGATCTGTCAAAATACGACTGGCTCCACCTTCATCACGAGGATTTTACGGGGCAGTACGGCAAGTTCTATGCGTCATACAGTAACAGCGAGTGGTATTCAGACCAGCAGATGAAGCAGGAAAAAGAGGCCAGGGATCTGGGATTTTCCAAGGTGTCGGCGCTTAAACTCACGGTAGCTATAAGGATAAAGCAGTTCGTGATGGACGGCGGTTTCATGTTCGCCATGTGCAGCGCCACTGATACTTTTGATATAGCACTCGCCTCCGCGGGAACTGATATATGCGAGTCCATGTTCGACGGGGATCCGGCCGACAGGTCGGCGCAGTCAAAGCTGAATTATGATCACTGCATTGCATTTCGCGATTTTAAGCTGGAAATGAATCCCTATGTCTATGAACACTCGGATATTGATATGTCCGAGGAGATAAACAGAATGATCAAAGAGGATAACGACTATTTCACGCTGTTCGATTTTTCTGCGAAATTCGACCCGATACCATCGATCCTGACGCAGAATCACACGCGGATAGTTAAAGGGTTTATGGGCCAGACGACCGCTTTCAGAAGGCAGAGGATCAAGCCCGGCGTCGTTATACTGGGCGATGTATTGAACACCGATATTGTCAAATATATCTACGCTCCATACGGAAGAGGTTTTTTTACATTTTACGGCGGGCATGACCCGGAGGACCACAAGCATTTTGTTCTGGACCCGCCCACAGAACTCGAGCTTCACAGGAACTCGCCGGGTTACAGGCTCATATTAAACAACATACTCTTTCCCGCCACCAACAAGAAAAAGCAGAAAACATAAAAAAGTTCTTTGATTTAACCGGTAACGGTTTATATTACTCTGAATGCGATATGGAGGTAGAGCATGAAGAGATATTTTCTGTTAATTCTCATTCCGGCATTATTGGCCTCAGCCCGTGAGATTTTCACCTGCCCAGTAACCGGAACTGATTCGATCCTGGTCTTTGAAGATTTTGAGTCAGGAACGGATAACTGGACACTGATCGGAAACTGGGGACTCGAAGAAGGCTCCGCAATATCCGGAACGCATTTTTTGACTGAAAGTCCCGGCGGAAATTACACTTCTGATGAAATCTCATCGGCAGTGCGGAAGAATCCGGTCAGTCTGTCGGGTTTTGACGATGCTTACATGAGCTTCTGGGTCAGGTATGATATTGAAGACGGTTTTGACTTCATGTGTTTTGAAGTATCAGACGACAACGGAGTTTATTGGGAAAGAAAAAAGACATGGACAGGAATATCTTCTGAGTGGTCAAAGGAGACCGTCTCTCTAGATTGGTATGCCGGCAAACCGCAGATGATTTTCAGGTTTATTTTCGGCTCCGATACAGGAGTTGAAGCGGATGGTATGCATATAGATGATATAACTGTTTATGGCTACAATTATCCCAATACGGGTCCTTACATTTACTACAGCGACGCTCCTGTGAACTACGAAGGAACTCTCAATGAATTTAAGAGCGTGGTCAGTGTTGCTGATCCTGACGGTGTTGATTCAGTATGGGTGGAATATACGATAAGAGATTTCCCTGATACAGTTCATAGAATAAATGCGCTTAATACAGCCGAAAAATTCTGGGAGTTCACTATCCCTGATTATGGTCCCGGCAGTCAGATAGATTTCGTAATCAGTGCAAAAGATGCTTCAGAGGATCAGATGGAGAGCAGAACTATTGAGTATTCGTACATTAGCGGCGATCACAGAATTTACGATTCCGGTATTGTAAGTTACTACAAGCTCATTGAAGATAACCAGGCCATGGCTGTTAAGATATCCACTGAAGTTTATGCTCCTACCGGCCTTGTTTTTGTGCTGATACGGAACTATCGCGACAATGACCATGTTTCGGCCGATATGAAATTTCATGTCTGGGCCGATGATGCAGGGGTGCCCGGAGAAGATATGATTGATCCGTTTACAGTTACTCCGGAAGCTGATCCAACCAATTCATGCGCGTTTACCAGAATAGACCTGAGAAGTTATTATCTGCCGCTGGCAGGTGATTTCTGGATCGGTATATCAGCCTTCGAAGGCGGTGTTTATTCATTGATGGAAGCTCCTTATGAAGAAGGAACTGCAGCTTATGAAAGATCTTATTCAGGTTCTTGGACAGGTACGGAATGGTCATGGTCTCCGGATGTAGATTATAACTATCATTTCAGAGCGGTCATGACTGGTGCGGACGGAATGGAGGAAGATCTGACTTTGCCTGTCCTGTCAGAACTTTTCCAGAATTATCCGAACCCGTTCAATCCGGCGACTCAGATCAGTTACTCACTTGCGAAGGAAGGACAGGTCAAACTGTCGGTCTATAATTCGGGCGGACAGCTTGTAAAATTGCTTGTGGACGGTATGATGACGGCGGGGAATCATAAAGTGAGTTTTAATGCAGATGATCTGAACAGCGGAATATATTTCTATACGCTTCAATCCGGAAACACAAAACTTAGCAGGAAGATGCTTCTTATAAAATAAAAAAGGGGCTTTTTCGCCCCTCTCGAGATCATTTAAGCATCTCGCTGCCCTCGAACCTCCTGTAGAGGCTGAGCTGATCGAGTATGAAATTATATTTATCGGTCTTATTGACCAGTATCTCGGAAATTATCTTACCAAGTCCGGGTCCCAGCATAAAGCCCTGACCGCACATACCAACCGTCAGGAACATATTTTCCAGCTCTTTAGGCCTTCCTACTATCGGGAATCCGTCCGGGGTCATAGGGTATAAACCTCTCCATGTCCTTCTTACGCGGATGTTCTTCAGCCTCGGATGGATGTCTAATATTCTTCTTGTGATTAAAGGCAGGAACTCCGATGTGTTATCGCAGTCTTTTCCGGGTATTTTTGGTTCGGGTGTCACGCAGAAAATTATCTGGCCGCCCTCGTTCTGATAATAATAGAAATTTGCGCTCTGGCTGTCGCTCCTGAGGTCAACGACCATCGGCCGGAAGAAATATTTAACCGGCTCTGTAACTCCGGCTTCGTGCGAGTCGGAATAAACAGGCAGGTCAAGCCCGCACATCGCTCCCAGCTCTCTCGCATCGCCGCCCGAGGCATTGATGAATATATCCGCGGATATTTCCTGCCTGTCAGTTTTAACAGATGTGATCTTTCCGTTATTCATCTCAAATCCTTTCACCTCTTCATCAAAGAAGAATGTGGTGCCGGCTTTGGATGACATTCTGTAATAGGCGCCGGCGGTTTTTAACGGCGAGGCTGATCCGTCCTGCGGGGAAAAAGTTCCTCCCCTGAGCCCGTCCATGTTGATACCGGGCACGAGTTCTCTGATCTTTTCGGGACTTATCCAGTCAATGTTCAGTCCGTAGCTTTTCTGTTTGACAAGAAGCTCCTTAATAACTTTTTCTCTCGATTCCTCATATATCGGGTACAGATATCCGCCCTCGACCCAGTCTATGCTGAACCCGTGGCCTTCCTCCATATCTCTTACAAGCTCGATGCTCATTTGACATATCTTTATTTTTGCAGGATCGGAGTGTGTCGCTCTTATGCCTCCAATAGCCGCCCTGTTCTGGCCTCTACCGTATGAATGCTCTTTTTCGATTACCGCTACATCCTGGCCTTTCACGGAGAGATAATAGCTGAGAGGAAGTCCTACGCTCCCGGCTCCGATTATGACCGTATCAAAATGTTTCATTTTTAATTTTCCTCTTGATCGGTTAAAGAAATCATGGGCACTTCGACAGTTACGGGCCTTACTGTTCCCCGGCTTACCTGCGAAAAATCCACTCCCGCCTGCTTGAATATTCTCGGATAAAGTACCGAGCATGTTTTTGATCCGCAGGCGCCCATTCCGGCACGGATATGCTTGAGCTGGTTTATGTCCCTGACTCTGAAATCTTTGATGAAGTCAACGAGCTCTTTTACCGTAACTCTCTCGCATCTGCAGACGATACCGTTGTCGGGAAGTTTCGGCAGGATCGTTTCATGGCAGTGTCTTGTTATCTCTTTTGACTGGACCCTGATGCCAATGGCTTTATGCGCGTTTGCTAAGGACATCTTAACGGTAACAAGGTGTGTTTTATATTTTTTGTTAAGCCTTATGCTTTTTACTTCCGCTTTCTCAAGTTCATTTCCGTCAATGTCCGTAACATCGATCATATCTCCCGGTACGAAGTTCAGCATGAATTCGTGGGGAAGAATGACATCGGCCGTATAATCGCCGGTTTTTTTTGCCAGAGATACGGCAAGTCCGGGACAGACCGCTACGCACAGTCCGCAGGATGTGCATTCGTCAACGGTGTACGAAGGGATATCCAGAATGTTTTTCAGGCCGCCCTCAAGAGAAATGCATCCTTTGGGGCACACGGTCGTGCATGGATTGCAGGGGATCTCCTGAAAACACTGGAAGACAGGAATAAAACTGTCTTTGAGAACGACCGGTTTGGGTTCAAAGACATTGCCCGGCTTTGATTTGAGTATCTCGGCCTTCTCGAAGAAAGTTCCGTCAATCTCAATGTCTTTCCCGAGCATTTTAGCCATTTTAAGCCCGGCTATTCTTCCGCCGAACATGGCGGAACTGGCTTCGGCGATCTCGTCCGCGTCGCCGGTCTTGACCGCCTTGAACCCGAAACTTACCGCCTGGTCAAAGAACTCGTCGGCCGGCGAAAGTCCCGCGGCAATAAGAAGCGTGTCTGTCTCATAGGTCTTTGCCGTCGCAAGTATGGGATTCCGGTTCTCATCAACCTCGGCTACGGTAACTTTCTCGACCTTCTCGTGCCCGAAAGCTCCGAGTACTGTCGTGTTCAGATATACAGGCACACCCATTCTTTTTATCTTGTCGGCGTGGACTTTGTAGCCGGAGACCTTTCCCATTATATCTATTATCCCGACTACTCCTATGTCCGCCTGAAGGGCGTGGTAAGCCGCGATCAGACCCACATTTCCGCTCCCGACGATAAACACTTTATCTGATGATTTTACAAGGTCTCTGTTCACAAGCGTCTGGAAGGCTCCCGCCCCGTAAACTCCCGGAAGGTCGTTCCCTGGGAACACGAGACTTTTCTCTCTTGCTCCGGCCGAAATCACAAGACCTTCAAAATCAATTATGGAATATTTGCCGTTATTCTTATATACGCCGAGCTTCTTGTCTTTATAGACGCCCACAACGCTAGTCTCATAAAGTACTGTTATGTTCGGCCGTTCTTTGACCAGTTTCTCGAGGAGCGCGGCTATTTCAAAGCCCCGTGTTCCGGCATAACTGTCCTCCTGGGACCCGAAGAACTTGTGCGTCTGAAGTAGGAGCTTGCCTCCCAGCTTATCCTTGTCTTCGACTATGATAATATTAAATCCCAGATCAGCCAGCTCAAGCGCGGAGGTAAGACCGGACGGCCCGCCGCCGATAATCACGACATCTGACTTCAGAGTGCTGATATTCTGTTTAAATCCTGGTCTGTCGTCGTGCGGCAGTTCCGGAACATGTTTGAGTGTCCGGATATCCATGCCCTCTTTCAGCGGTGTCACGCACGATTTTAAGGGCATGCCGTCAATTATGACAGTACACTGGGAGCACTGTCCGTTGGCGCAGAATATGCCCTGAGGCGCGTCGTCTTTTTTGTGTATGGAGAATTGCTTTATGCCGTTGGCGAAAAGAGCCGAGCTTACCGGCTCGTTCTCAAATCCTCTGCAGGATTTTCCGTCAAATGTAAATTCCACTTCCTGCCGTTGAACAACTTCAAGTACCGGATGCTGTTTAATTCTGTTCATTTATATCTGTCCTAAATTCAGTAATTAGTCGTAAAGCGGGTATTTTGTGCTTAGAGCAACAACTTCTTTCTTTATTTCCGAGAGAAGTTCCTCGTTCTTGAAATCAGCGGCTACCCGGGCTATCATTCCCGCAATCGTTCTCATGTCGTCCTCAGTGAATCCTTTAGTGGTCGCCGCGGGGGTTCCCAGCCTTACTCCGGATGTGATCATAGGTTTCCGCTTATCAAAAGGAACCATATTTTTATTGGTTGTTATGCCTGCTTTTTCAAGAGCTCCCTCAAGCCCTTTTCCGGAAACTTCCTTGTCAGAAAGGTCAAGAAGGACGATATGGTTGTCGGTACCGCCGGAAACCACCTTGAATCCGAGCTTCATGAGCTCGCCGGCGAGAGCTTTCGCGTTGTTTAATACTCTCTGCTGATAGTCTTTGAACGAAGGATCAAGAGCCTCTTTGAAGGAGACTGCTTTTGATGCTATCACATGCTCAAGCGGCCCGCCCTGGATACCGGGGAAGATAACAAAGTCAAGAGCTTCGGTAAGCGTTTTCGGAGCCGGCATGTTCTTCAAAAGTATCTCGCCGCCTTCGAAGTCGGAAAGAATCATTCCTCCCCTTGGTCCTCTAAGCGTTTTGTGCGTTGTAGTCGTTACAACATGTGAATAGGGAAGAGGCGAAGGGTGCAGCCCGGCGGCCACAAGACCGGCGATGTGGGCCATATCGGTCATGAACCATGCTCCAACCTTGTCAGCGATCTCTCTGAAGCGTTTAAAATCAATGAATCTGGGATAAGCCGAAGCTCCCGCGACTATGATCTTCGGTTTACATTCAAGAGCCAGCCTCTCAAGTTCTTCATAATCAATAAATCCGTCCTCTTTCACTCCGTACGGAACGATATTATACAGCCTTCCGGTAAAATTAACAGGCGATCCGTGTGTCAGGTGCCCGCCCATGGAAAGGTTCATGCCCATTATAGTGTCTCCCGGTTCCGCCAGCGCCATGTAGACGCCCATGTTAGCCTGCGAGCCGCTGTGCGGCTGAACATTCGCCCATCTGCAGTTAAAGAGCTTTTTAGCTCTCTCTATAGCGATATTCTCCGCTTCGTCAACATTTGCGCATCCGCCATAATATCTTTTTCCCGGATACCCTTCAGCGTATTTGTTAGTCATTACAGAACCGAGAGCTTCAAGAACCGCTTTTGAAACGAAGTTCTCGGAAGCTATAAGTTCGATCTTATCGCACTGTCTTCTCTTCTCATTTTCGATCGTTTGGAAAATTTCGGGATCAAAATCTTTCAAAAAACTCATTTTTACTCTCCAGTGTCGTATTTAATTTTATCCAGCATATCAATTCTTTTCTGGTGCCTTCCGCCCTCAAAAGCGGTTCTGAGGAAAACATCAGTTATCTTTTCCGCTGTCTCAATATCTATAAATCTCCCGCCCAGCGCAAGAATATTCGCGTCGTTATGTTTTCTTGCAAGTTCGGCGTATTCGGGGCAGTGGCACAGGGCGGCTCTTATTCCTGGAAACCTGTTAGCCGCAATGGAGATACCTATTCCCGTGCCGCAGATTATTATCCCGAAATTACCGTCGCTCAGAACTGCTTTTGCCACTTTTTTCCCGAATTCGGGATAGTCTACCGATTCGGAAGAGCAGGTTCCGAGGTCATTTACCGCGAAACCTTTATCTCTCAGCCGCGTAATAAGAGCGCTTTTGATCTCAAATCCTCCATGGTCGGATCCGATATGGATCATATTGTCACCGGCTGCCATTTTTAAAGAGATCCGAGATATTTTTCAATATATTTGACTTCATCCCACTCGGGGTTTATCCATTTGTAGCATTCTCTTGAGGGCAGCCGGGTTGATTTATTGGTGAAAAAGTCAGATTTTGAAGGGACCTGTCCGTTTTCTTTCATCGCGTGAGTCCTCCTTGTGTCGCCTGACTTTTCATACAATCCGTATGCTATAACGAAAACCAGCTTGTCCTGATATTCAATACTGACCCCGCAGGCTCCGATGCTTTCGGTGAAAATCAATCCCCATGTTCTGTATATATTGACATTTTTGCTGTTCTTTGCTAGAGCTTTGATACATTCGGCTCTCGCTTCTGTGAACATTTTCTTTTCTGTATAGAGCTTGGCGA
This sequence comes from uncultured Bacteroidia bacterium, assembly GCA_964648295.1. GTDB lineage: Bacteria > UBA4055 > UBA4055 > UBA4055 > UBA4055 > UBA4055. The sequence goes on from CAZYNH010000016.1 coordinate 44,814, forward strand.
GGTTAAGATTATAGGTTTCGTTAGCATTGTCAAGAGCCATAGCTTTTTTGTTATAGTTTATAGCTTTTTCAATATTGTTCTTTGTGATCCTTATCAACCGCTTTAATGCTTTGAGGTTGTCGGGATGCTTCTCGAGCAGCTTTTCAAGAAGTTCTGAAGCTTTGGACGCGTTACCCTCGTCGTAATATATTGCCGCAAGCCTTTCAATAGTTTTGGCGTCATCGGGGTTCTTGGACAGATTGTTTTCAAGTTTGAGCTTAAGCGCGTTCTGGTCTAAGAATTTTGATATCAGGAATGTAAGAAGGTTGTTGATCTCCTCGTCGTCCGGATGATGTTCTATATATTCCTCGAAATACTCGATCGCTTTCGTCGCGTACTCCTCTATCTCCGGATCGTTGGAGTCTTCAGACTTAAGATTCTCTGCATGCTGGTAGTTGTATTTGCCTATCTTTTTTAGGAGAGTCTTGTCTTCCGGGTCCAGCGCTGACATTTTCTCAGCGGTCTCGATAGCTTTTTCAATATTTCCGTTAGTAACATAAATATAGTCAAGAAGCACCAGCACCTGTGCGTGGTCGGGTTTCAGTTCCGCGAACCTTTCGTAGTCTGTCAGGGCTGAATCTCTTATTCCCAGTTCCTCATATCCGTTACCGCGCCAGAATAAAAGTATATTTTTGGCGTGTTCAAAATCAGGGTCCATTCCGGTGATCTGGTTAATGTATTCGATCATATCCCTGAATTTTTTCTGCTGCCTTTTTGTCTGAGCGAAGCTGGAGAGCTTGTTTATCTCCATCTTATTCTCCTCTGTCAGAACAGATTTTTCCACTTTTTGTTCTGCCTGAACAGCTTTCCCTTCAGACGCGGCGGCGTCTTCCTTTACCGTCTGTGCCGCAGGGCCGCAGCTGATGATAGAGAATCCGGCCATCGCGGCGAAAAAAAGTACCGTCAACTTTTTCATTTGAACCTCCGTTTATCTTTAATCATTATACTTTTCTTTCTTGAGTTTCCATCTGTCCGATCCTATAAAGTTGAAATGGAGCCTGAAAGTGTCATTTTCTATTCCGTTATTATCTTTCGATCCCGATCTTGTATAACCGGCTTTTAACTCAATGTTTGTTCTGTCGCCGTTGAACGGAAAGTTAATCCCGATCATGCCTGTCATGTCGTAGACCGGCTCTCCATCCGGGAATTCGTAAGGCCGTTTCTCAACAGTAAAATAACCGGAGTATACCATTCTCTGATAATACGGGTCATACCTTTTATGCCTGGGATCAAAACTTAATCCGAAGGTGTTCTTTGTGTAGTTGATCATTTCTGAATCATCTATCCCCGAAAATTTTCCGTCAAAGAGCTTAGCCGAGCTGTCGAAGGACATGATGATCTTATTTATCTTATAACTGATCCCCGCGCCGAATTCAACAGGCCATTCAACATCCTCAAGACGGGTCTCGGTGTTCGAGATGCTCTGGATAACTGTTCCATAAGAAGTTGTCCTTTCGAATTTTTCGATCCTGTTCGCATAAGAGCTTACCGGTAAAGAAAAAACTCCCCCGATGTCTACTCCTAAAGGAGATCTGTATAGAAATCCGCCTCCGATCACGAAATGAAACAGCTGCGTAACGCTTTTCTTTTCGAAATATTTGTCAAATGAAAGGTCTGACGGGTAGGAGGGGGTGACTATAGAGTATTTATACCTTTTGGTTGTCTCGTAGTTGCCGAATTTGAATGAAGGGCTTAAGCTGAAGGATAAATTGTCAAAACCCTTTCCGTAAATAAATGACGCGTTGGACAAACTTCCTTTCTTTACCTCAAGGGTGCTTAGTTCGGTACTCTCAAAGCTTTCAAGTACGGTATCTGATTCAGTCACGCTGGTTATGTCAACCACAGATATCGGGTAGTACGCAAATCCGAATATGTTCCTGTCTCCGAAAGGAAGAGCGAAGCTCAGATCCTCAAATGTAAACCTGTCAAAATTTGAACCCGCGCCATCCGCTGTCTTGATCTCGTGAGAGTAATAGGAGGCGGAGATTGAAAAGCTTGTGTTGGCTACACTTGTCCATGTCGCGAAGTTGTGGTTCCTTATTACCAGCGAATCGCTGTAGGCTATACCTGTAGAGCCGTTTAGTGAAGTCTCTATATCTCCAAGGGACAGAACTGAGAAGGCGGAAGTGTCGCACAGGAGAAGGATGTTTATTGATAAGATACAGATTAGAGTTTTTTTCAGCATTCGGGATTATCCTGTTTTATATCATTCTTCGTTTTTGATGTAACTGATGTTTAACAACGGTTTTTCGAATGTGCTGAAGCCGAAAGGGCTTCCCCAGTTCTTTGATGTTATCAGAAATCCGTAATTCGATGCAGGGTCGCTGATCCAATTCTGAATTGGTGTTTCCATGAGCAGGTAGTTCTCAGGTGCACCGAGGTTTATTTTATATATCCAGACATTCACAGAATCATACGATACCGGCCCTCCATCCTGCCAGAGGCTGTCGGTCAGTATATAAACACACAATTCACGGTTGGTTGTGACGGAATTCTCTATGCCGCCGTATACAGGGTCTTTTTCAGCCGCCGCGGTCAGAAGTATCCTGCCTGTCAGTAATACGGCCTGGGTTGGTATGGTGTCAAGCGGGATCCTGCAGATGTACGACTCGCCTGATACGCCGCCAATTTTAAATCTGTTTTCGGCCGGGTCTATGCAGGATGACATTTTCTGCGCAAGAGTTACATCTTCTGTTACATACACGGACTTCGTCTCGAAAAGAGTGGAGTCGCTTCCGTCAGCCGCGGTAAGAGAATCGGTGAATGTGTAATGCGATGTAACGAGCGGCTTTTGAGAATCAAATCCGAATCCCGCGGAATAGAATTTTATTATACGGGGAATGTCATCTATGGGTCGGACATAAAAACCCGCGGAGTTCGTCGAGTCTGTCTGCACCCACTGTTCGATCATGCTCCTTTTTAGTTCGAACCTGAAAAAGAATTTCGCGCCTGCAGAATCCGGAACAAGAGTCAGCGTGTCAACAGGGACGGAACCGGTGACAGGATATGTTATTCCGTCAGGGGTCCAAGGTCCAACAGTTTTAAGAACTTCGATCAGTTTGCCGTTAAAATACTGCGAAATGTCCAGCGAGTCATGATATTCGTAAAGCTTATATGTTACGAACGCTGAATCAAGCCCGTATAGGTCAGGCAGAGTGCATCTGAAAAGAGGTTCCGCCCAAGCGCCGGAGTCTTTGCCCAGATAAATATAACCGTCCCTAACTCTGTCTTTTGCAAGGACAAGCGTGTCCTGACCGGATATGAAAGAGACTGAAACTGCTGAGAAATCAGGGCTCAGTGGGTCGAATATTCCGCTGTTATCGTATTTTTGAGAACATGATACGGCGATAATCGCGGATATCACTGATATTATTATTTTGAATTTTGTTCCCGCCATCAGGTCATCCCGTTTTATTTAATTTGTCACAGAATAAACTTTTACAGCACTGTTTTGTTCCTTATTCGAACTGCCGGAAAAGCTCCGTTAATATAATTTATTTTAAGGTATATAGTCAAATAATTTTTTACCCGTATTAATTTGAATTTTACATTTGCATAAGGATTATTAATCGGTTAAATTTCGCCTGTTTGAACATAGAGACGGGTTTTTAACTAGAAAAGGAAAATTCAGGTGGGGAAAAAAGACAGATACGAATGGGTGATAAGACTGATACTGATGGCTCTTTTTCTGTGGCTTTTCCTCCTCAGCATAAAACTTTTGGGAGAAGTGTTCAAGCACTATTTCTCGGATAATACGGCGGATATGATCCGCAACGCGACCGATGATCCTCTGGTGTCATTCTTCATTGGTATCTTAACAACAGCAATTATTCAGTCCTCCAGTTCGACAACTTCGATCATTGTCGCTTTTGTCGGAGCGGGTACAATATCTTTCCAGAACGCAATACCTATGGTCATGGGAGCAAATATAGGGACTTCCGTTACCGGTATAATAGTATCTTTCGGCCAGATAAAGAATAAACTGGAATTCCACAGGTCTTTCGCAGCGGCTGTCGTGCATGACAATTTCAACTGGTTCTCCGTTCTTATCTTCCTGCCTCTGGAGATCATGACGGGATTTATTGGAAAGACGGCGGAATTTTTTACAGATCTGTTTCTGGGGGGAAAGGGCATAAAATTCGATTCACCGCTCGACATGGTGGTAAAATCCGCCGCAAAGGCAATTGAGAATTTCACGGCCGGTCTGCTCGGTTGCCCTGTTTCTGAGCATGTCGTGGCCGGGAAATCCAGCTGTTATCCGGTCTATGACGGCTTTCTGCTTACTGTAATGATAATTGTTTCTTTAGCGCTGCTTTTTGTTTCACTGAACTATATGTCGTCTATAATGAAAAAGATCCTGATCGGGAAATTTGAAAGGATAATCCACAGGTTCGTTTTCAACAATATGGTAACATCATTCATATTCGGCCTTATCTTCACTGTATCGGTTCAGTCGTCTTCGGTTACAATATCATTGATCGTTCCGCTGGTTGGCGCGGGGATACTTACGCTTGAACAGATATTCCCTTACGCGGTCGGAGCCAATATAGGCACAACGATAACAGGCATTCTCGCCGCGATGGTGACAGGAAATCCCAGCGGGATCAGCATCGCTCTCGTCCATACGCTTTTCAATATTTTCGGCGCTATTGTATTCATACCTTTAAAAGCATTGCCTATCGGCACCGCGAAATGGTTTTCGTACAAGGTGCGAGACAACAGAATGTGGGCTGTGGGTTTTCTCGTTATAATGTTTTTCGTTCTTCCGATACTGTTTATAATCTTTTAGACTACAGGAGACTGTTATGTTAAAACAATTTTTTAAAATGCTTTCTAACCAGGACCTTTTGACACAGGCCCTGAACGACACTCACGAGATGGCGGAGATTTCTCTGAGGCTGTACGAGCTAGCAACAGACCTGACTTTCAGCGATCTGAACCGGAAAGTAACGGCAGAGGATATTGAAAATGTCAGGAAAAAAGATTTTCTCCTGAACCATTTCGAAAAATCAATAAGAAAGAAAGTGTTCGAGCATATCGCCATTAACGATAAAGAGGAACAGCAGCTGTCAACCGCTTTCATTCTGACGACAATAGTGAACAATTTTGAGAGGATCGGGGATTACAGCAAGAACATTTCCGAAATAGCCGAAATAAAGCAGATGCTCAAGGATGAGGAATGGAATAAAGTCCTGATCGAGTGCTCAAAAAAGATAAAAGGCGTTTTCCGGGACACTCTGAGCGCATTCAAAAACGCCGATTACGATCTTGCGAGAAAAGTAATTGACACTCATTACGAGATCAAGAGCAGAATAAATGATGACCTTGTCGTTATTGCCACAAAGGAACCTCCTCTGCAGGTAAATTACGCGGCGTATGCACTCTATCTCAGATACCTGAAAAGGATCAGTTCCCACCTTATGAACATAGCTACTTCGATAACCAACCCTATAGACAAGATCGGTTATTATGTGGGCGACGAGGGTGATGAGAAGGACGATGAATGATCCGGCCGGTTCAACAGCATGATAACTTTGAATAAATTTTCAAAACTTAGAAGAATAACGAAATACTTTCATGTCGCCGAAGTGCTTGAGGCGCAGAGGAATGTTCTTGCGGGCGGCGGGGTACCGGACTTGTCGGATCTTGAAACACTGACTCAATATCTATCTGCCTGCGGCGAGACCGAGTTTATAGATGAACTGAAGAATATCTTAAATGAGCCGGAATTAAGAAAGAAATTCGAGATGATCCATTTCCTGTTCCACACGATCAGGGAAAGATTCGGATACCCTGAGCCCGAAAGCAGATTTATCGCAACGGCGCGGGACAGAAAATCGCCGGCGCGTGAAAGATCGGAACTGGTGGTGATACTTGAAAATATCCGGTCGGCCTTCAACACGGGATCGATCATAAGAGCGGCGGAATGTTTCGGAATAAAAAAAATGATACTTGCCGGGATCACTCCGGGAACGGATAATCCGAAAGTCAGAAAAACTTCCAAAGGGGCGGAAGCCGGCGTTGAGATCGTTATGGCTGATTCGCTTGAACGGACCGCAGCCGAACTTAAAAAAGATAACTACATTATTGCCGGCGCAGAGACCGGAGAAGGGAGCATTTGTCTGCCTGATTTCAGGATGGGCAGAAGAACTTCTTTTATTTTCGGCAACGAGGAGATCGGCATAACTTCAGATACTCTGAAACTGTGTGATTTTGTTGTCTCAATTAAAATGAACGGCATGAAAAATTCTATGAATGTAGCGGGCGCGGCGTCTGTTTTTATGTATGAATACTCCAGGAATTATCCCTTACCCGAAAGAGTGTCCGGGTGATCTTTCTTCCATGCTTTAATAATATCGTCATATTTGAGAGTTTTTGTATAAGCGTCAGCAAGGCAGATTATATAGCCGGCGATCACCAGAAACCAGACGAAATCATAATCCACCACTGTTCCGTCAATATGGACAAAAGGCAGGTATTCAAGGCTGTATGCCAGTATAAAAATAAGGACAATAGAGAACATTATCTGGGTAGTGTCGGAGATAAGATATAGAAATTTCCCCATCTTTAAGTATTTTGAGAATTCTCTTTTTTCAATATTTTCCGGTGTGAATGAGAAAAAAACGCTGTCGTCAATGTTGATACTTTTTCTGTCGGCATAGCAGCTGTCAAGGATATGAATGAACTTGTCCCTGTTGGCTGAAATGTATTTTTTGTGGGAGCGGTAATTAATTATTACCATCACCAGCCATGCCGCAAGTGTCGCGATTATGAGGTACTGCATTCAAACCTCCATGCGATTATGTTCCCGCTTGTGAACAATGTAACAAAAAGACCCGTATAATTCAAGATTTTTAATTCTTTATTTTTCGGAACTAAATTATTATCTTGGATAAAAATAATGGCGGAGCAGATAAATGGGAAAATACAGGTTCGCTCTTGTGGGGTGCGGGCGCATATCGAATAAACATGTTGATGCGCTTTTAAATATTGATAAAGCGGAAATAGCGGCGGTATGCGATATAAATGAGGAAAGAGCGGAGAAATGCGCGGAGAAAGCGGGTCTTAAAAGATACTACACTTCTTATGATGAAATGCTCAGGAAAGATGATATTGATATTGTAAATATACTTACGCCTTCGGGGCTTCATCCGGAGCACGCTATAGATATAGTTAAGAAATACAAGAAACATATAATAGTTGAAAAACCTATGGCTCTGAAGCTTTCCGACGCTGACGCTATGATAAAAGCCTGCGATCTTAATTCGGTCAGGATGTTCATTGTAAAGCAGAACAGGTACAACCTGCCCGTTACAAAGCTGAGGCAGGCGGTAGAAGCGGGCGACTTCGGAAGGATATTTCTGGGGACAGTAAGGGTAAGATGGGCCAGGGATCAGAAATATTACGACCAGGATGAATGGCGCGGCACATGGAAACTCGACGGCGGAGTTCTGGCCAATCAGGCATCCCACCATATTGACCTGCTTGAATGGATGCTGGGAACTCCGGTATCGGTGATGGCCAGGACAGATACTTTTATGTCTGATATTGAGGTTGACGACACCGCCGCGGCAATAATAAGGTTCGAATCCGGCGCTCTGGGAATAGTTGAGGCGACTACGGCGACAAGGCCTTCCGACCTTGAGGGTTCTTTGAGCATACTTGGCGAAAAAGGGTCTGTTGTAATTGGCGGATTCGCGGTGAACAGAATGGAAACATGGAATTTCGCCGGGCAGAAGGAGGAAGAAAGAGCCGAAGTGCTTAATAAGTACGCCGAGAACCCGCCGAATGTTTACGGGTTCGGTCACATCAGATATATGGAGCATGTTATCGACTGCATTGAGAACAACAAGCAGGCTCTTGTTGACGGCCTTGAGGGCAGAAAGTCACTTGAGCTAATCAATGCTATATATGAGTCAGCGGAAACAGGAAGGGAAGTCGAACTGAAATTCAAACCGAAAAGATCCAGGCTCGGGAACTGATCATCTGCCGTATTTGTACATGAGTTTGTTGAACCAGACAGGCATGAATCTGAGCATCGCTTTCATAAGTATTTTAGGTATGTAGATATATCCGTTAAATCTCTGGATCAGAAAGAAAGAGACCTTAAGCTCATTTCTGACATTGCTCCGAAGCGTTCTGTTCACCCAGAATTTATTCGATACCCGGAACCAGATCAGAGGTTCGTGAATGTTATTCATCTTCACATTCCTGATTATTGCTCTTGACCACAGTTCGTAATCCTGGCTCTTCTTGAAGCTTTCGTTATAGTATCCCACGATATCGAAGAATTCCTTCCTGAACGCCACTGACGGATGGATAAAAGGGTTCCTGGAAATAGCCCATTTCTTTATCTGCGCCTGGAAAGGCATCTTTTTGTAGAATATCTCCGTACCGTCATCGTCAATCTCTATACATTCCGTGCCCACCAGAAGAAGCTCGTCGTCATTTTCGAATTCCTCAAGAGTTCTCTGAAATCTTCTTTTATTACAGATATCATCAGAATCCATTCTGAAATAAATGTCGGCGGGATATGCCTTTATAGCTTTGTTTAGAGTGGCGGCAAGGCCGAGATTTGATTCGTTACGCATTACCTTTATCCTGCGGTCGCCAACAGAACTAATATACAGATCAATATCTTCGCTGATTACTCCGTCAATGCAGATGATCACATCGAAATCGGAAAAGGTCTGAGTAAGAACACTGTTCAGAGCGAGCTTAAAATATTTTAGCCTGTCGCCTGAAGAAACAGGCAGGAGGACTTTTACATTCATCAGTTGACCTAAAACAGTTTTCAGAACGACAGGATTATAATTATTTTTTTTCAGTTTGTAAAGGAAAAATTATAGGTTAATCATATA
>CAZYNH010000017.1:0-53135 GCA_964648295.1 uncultured Bacteroidia bacterium
AGGGAGATAAATGTGCTTAGCAATGTCTACAAAAAATCGGGTGTATTCCAAAATTGGATATACAGGGAGTTACCGGAAAAATCTATTTGGATCAGATCAAAAATGTAAAAGGATTCGTTTCCAGATGAAATCAATCTCAGATTTTTTGTTGCATTGAATACCAATTTTTGGTATATTGATTTTAAGTAGAACTGGAGGAAGAATGAGCAAAAATACTTCAATATCATTGGGTGATCACTTTGAAGCATTCATGACAAAAGAAATTGATTCAGGCAGGTATAAATCAGCAAGTGAAATAGTTAGAGCCGGACTTAGACTTCTGGAAAATGAAGAGCAGAAGCTTGAAGCATTGAGAAATGCTCTTGCTGAAGGAGAAAAAAGCGGTCTTATCAACAACTTCAATTCAAAGAAACACTTAACTGACCTTCATAAAAAGTATAACGCTTGATGAAAAAATTCGAAATAACAGAAAAAGCCGGCTTGGACATAGAGAATGTGTGGTTGCACACTTTTCAAAATTGGTCTTTAGAACAGGCTGACAGATACTATGAGCTGATAATCAATGAGATCCTCTTCCTCTCTGAACATCCTTTCGCAGGTACTATCGCTGATCACATTATAAAAGGCTACAGAGTTTCCAGAGTTAAATCGCATCTGATATTTTACAAATATAATCCTGAAGGATTTATAATAGTAGTAAGAATTTTGCATTCAAGCATGGATGTAGAAGACAAGTTTGAAGTTTAGATAAACTGGATAAACAAACTAGGCTCTAACATTGGCTATATGACTTGACCGTTATCGAAAATTCTTATACAAGGAATCTCATTTCGGTATCCATGGGTCCGAATGACCTTGATCTTCCTGTAAATTACTGGCCTGCGTAAGTGTTTTACACAGCAAAAAGGGCAGTCTGCTGACCGCCCTTTATTGACACTTTAAATCCGTTTATTTCTTCACAGGAAAGATATCTATCCGGTCGCCCCTGTTCTGGTAGTCAAATTCCCTGCCGTAAACCTTATGCTCAAGCTGATCGCCGATCGAATTTATATATTCGTCAATTGAATTTCTTATCCAGACATGATATTCTTCAAAAGTAATCTTTTTTACCTCATTCGCGCCTGAAGTAACTATATCCAGCAGGATCTGCTTGTATTCCCTTCCCTGCGGAAGATCAGAAAACAGAAGCACGAACTGCTTTCCCTTATCAAGCTGCTCAGACCAGTATCCTTTTACCTGGTTCATAATAAGCGGCATAAGTTTCTTGACCGCCTGGTCGATATTCGCGTCATAGGCAGTATTGTTACCCCAGATCTCATCAGAATAGCCGTTCTGCACTCCGAGCAGCTTTGCGGTTGAGGCGTTGAATATCTTAGCCGTCGCTTTAGCTTTCTTCTTTCCGTTGCCAAGATCTTCAAGAATGATAGAAACAGTAACATAAATGTCTGTCTTCAACTTTTTGGCCAGTATCTCAGCCATATCCACATCCTCTCCGAGAGCAAGCTGTTTCATGCTCATATCGTCCTTGATCATCGCGTTCAGCTGATCAAGGTCATAAACATTATAGCGGTTTACCGTAAAATACTGATTGATATTGTTGATAGCCTGCTCTGTGTACCTCTGATCATACTGAACTCCTTTTGACGCATAGAAAACTACAAGTGAAGGATTACCAAGCTGGGCAAGGAGGATCCCTAACGCCTCAAGGTCATTCATCACAATATCCTTGGTCACCGCGGCCTTAATCTTTACTACCCAGCTTCCGTCTGTCTCGCGTATCTGGTTTACCACACTGTAGGCCTTGACGAACCCCTCGCTTTTTGCAAGGATCTGATCTTTTACCGTCATATAATTCCTGACCTCCTGCTCGGAGACCAGATACGTGCCAATTGCGGTTGAGATAGCGTTCCTCTGAGCATCCTTTAGAGCCGCGTCCCTGTCAGAACCGACACCTTCAGCCTCAACCTCTGTAATGTTGTGATCGTGAGAGAAACTGCTTAACCGATTAGCGGTCGTCAGCTTGGAATCAGTAGCGGCAGCGCCGTCTTCGTTCCTGTCCTGTCCTGGACCCATAGGCGAAACATGCTTGACTGAAACGCAGGATGATAAAAGGGTGATAAGCATTAGTACCGTAAAAAATTTTAGTTTCATGACGCACTCCCGTTTAATTCAAAAGGCAATATGCTAAAATTTTTCCGCTTTTTCAACAAAATAAAAAAGGGCGGTAAATTCCGCCCTCTTGTTACAGTCTACTTCACCGGAAAAATATCTATACGGTCGCCCCTGTTCTTGTAATCGAACTCTTTCCCGTATATCTCCTCAATAGCATCCCCGATAGTATCAATATAAGTATCTAAATCATTATTTATCCATACCTGATACTCGCTTCCGGCCGTAACCACCTTGACTTCCTTTGCGCCTGACTGAAGCGCCGCTAGAACAGACGACTTAACTTTTCTTCCGTCAGGAAGCTTGCTGAAAAGTATCACATACTGCTTACCCTTGTCGAGCTGCTCTTTCCAGTAGCCTTTAACCTGATTCATGATAAGCGGCATCAGTTTTTTGCAGGCCTGATCAATGTTCGCGTCATAGGCGGTCGTGTTTCCGGCGATCTCGTCGGAATAACCGTTCTGAACTCCGAGCAGCTTAGCCGTTGAAGCATTAAATATCTTTGCCGTAGCTTTGGCTTTCTTTTTCCCGTTGCCGAGGTCTTCAAGAATAAGAGCCACTGTAACATAAATATCAGTTTTCAATTTCTTGGCAAGTATCTGGGCCATATCCACATCTTCGCCCAAAGCCACCTGCTTCATACTAATGTCGTCCTCGATCATCGCGTTGAGCTGGTCAAGGTCGTAAACATTATATCTGTTTGTCGTAAAAAACTGGTTTATCTGATTTATAGCCTGCTCGGTAAACCTTTCATCATACGGAACGCCTTTTGGTGCGTAGAATACGACCATTGAGGGATTGTCCAGCTGCGACATCAGAATTCCCAGAGCCTCTAGATCATTTAATACCATGTCTTTAGTTACTGCGGCCTTAATCGTCACGGTCCATGCGCCATCAGGACCTTTTGATTTATCTTTCAGCTCATATGACTTCACAAAACCTTCGCTTTTAGCCAGTATCTGATCCTTGACAGTCATGTAGTTCTGCATCTCCTGTTCGGAAACAAGATATGTTCCGATAGCCGTAGAGATCGCGTTCCTCTTGGCGTCATTTATGGCGTTCTGCTGGCTTGAGCCTATACCCTGAACTTCCACTTCAGTAATGTTATGATCGTGCATATACTGGCTCGTCTGAGAAAACACAAGCGACATTGAGGCCAGAACAGCGCAGATCAGTAAAGCTTTCAATTTCATATCAACTCCGTTTTAATTTTTAATTACAGCCTTATGCCCAGACCTATCTTGACCGAAAGCCCGCCCGGAACAAGATATTCATTCTTATCAACTTTATCTATAGGGAAATTAAGGAAAATCCCCTCGCTGTCGGCAGAGGTGAACACTTTCTCTCCGTCCTCATTCATAAGAGCCCCGGCACCCGTGTATGACAGCTGAAGGTCAAAGAACCACACTTTATCTATCATGTAGTTTATCCCGGCAAGTCCCTTAATATTCCTGGAGTACAGCTTGTATGTCTCGCTGTATGAATCGCTTTTCTTTTCAAGGCTCATTGACTCATGCAGATAAGCTCCTCCGAAGTATATTCCGAAACCATCAAAAAAGAATTTCTTAACAAGCCCGTACTCGAGCAGGAAAGTTGTATGGGAATGTTCGTACGCTCCAAGTACAGTTCCCGCCGGGTCATCATTTTCGTATCTCGTTATCTTGCCAATTTGAGTAATAGGATAGTCAGCGCCTATGTAAAAGCATGTGTTGGGAAGATCCACGAACTGGCCAAGATCATACTCAATCCTCATTCCCACAAGCCCGGCTCCCGGAATATCATCCAGGTTGTCCGGAGCATCCGGATAGTTCTCCCAGCTCTTCATCTCCGAAAATCCGCCCCCGAAAACAATGTTAAGACCTATTTTCTTCAGAGCTTTTTCATCGCGCGCAAAAAGTAATGCCGCCATAAACATCAACATTATAATATTTTTTTTCATGCTGCCACCTTTTAATCATTAAAAACTCTACAGTGTGTATCCCAGACCTACTTTTATCATAAATCCTGAAGGAGTAAGCCAGCCTTCATCGCCCTCATTTCCGTCTTCATCTGTCAGTTCTCCGTGGAATCTGAAACCCGCACCCGCGTCAAAATAAAGATTTTTGCTGATCAGATAATTGATGCCCCCTTTGATCTTTCCGCCGACAGAGTGATATTCGAAGTCCTCATCATTAACAGATTGAGTTAGAGCCATGTAACTGATATCGCCGCCTATATACCATCCGAACTTCCTCTTAAAAAATTTCTTAGTCAGGCCGAACTCCGCAACCACAACAGAGAGATCAAGCTCTTCTCCTGCAACTGTACCAACATCAGCCATCAGAGCATCAGCCGACACATTCAGATAAAGTTCCGAAATTCCAACAAATTTCGCAACATCATACTCAAGAGTTATACCTACAGACGGACAAATATTCTCTTCATTATCCTCAATCTGCGACCACGAATCGCTGTCTCCCCAGTATTTGAAGCTGGATACTCCTCCTCCGAGCATTATGTTAAGACCGACGAGAGGATATTCGTAAACCTGATCGAATTCGTTGAAAAGTTCCTCCTCTTTCTCGTTCTTCGGGTTGGTGACTATAAGCAGCTGGGAAACAGATTCCTGGTCCTTGACTTTCCTGACCTTCATAAAGCCTGTTTCAACAAATTTCTCTTTTCCCTTTGCGTCTTTCTGGAAATACCCCAAAGTATAAGCATCGTCAAGGTTCACGCCTACATTTTTACCGAAATTGAACGATATCTCGTCCTTTTTAGGTTCGGCTCTTGTAACAAGCGCTTTTATGGTGAACGCGTCGATCTTCTTTACTTCCTTCTCCAGGAACATCAGCATTCCGTTGGTAGCTGATTTAACGGCTTCTGTCCTTTTGTCTTTCTGCTTGCCTGTAAGATTGATGTCGAACAGGGCGGCAAGAGCGTTAGATCCCGGAGCGCTTACAGCAGCCGTAAGATGAGCGTCCCAGACGGGGCTGTCGACCGTTCCTGAATTCGCCGCGGAGTAAATGTCCATCTTAACCTTCAGCGTGCAGGTAAAATCGTCGCTGTCCTTTTTCTTGGTAATAACGAAAGCCTCAAGCGTCGGAAAGAAAATGTAAGCTCCGTTTAGTATCTTGTCCACATTCTCGCCAGTAATAAAATTCGAGCCGTAATATTCGTTCTTGATATCCCATTGCTTTGCGGCCCTTTCTTCTATCTTCGTCGCGGTATATTCTTTAACGATACTGAAAAGCTCCTGAGGGTCCGTTACTCCCGCCGGGATCGGATTGTAGTCGAACCTGCCCATCCCTACGAATTTGTCGAACAGCATCTTGTAAACGAGCTCGACATCGCTTTGGGTGGCCATCGCGGCTTCCGGAGTCACGCTCATCCTGAAAACCGATATTGACTTCCTGTCATACTCTTCCATAGCCGCGTTAAGCACCGCAAAAGCGACAACCAGCATTACCAGCACAGTTTTTTTCATAGTTTATTTCCCCAAATAATTTTTTTTCTTTTCTTAACACACTCCAGACCTAAAATAACTAAAAAAAATCCTGTTGGCAAGATTAATAATTTATCCTTCTGTTGAACAGCCTTATATCAGGATCACTGCTCATTTCGGGCTTGGTTTCGTTATAGATCATGCCGTAATAAGAATTTTCGTCAAAGTTCTTAACAGTTCCCGCATTAACTCCCGCTGCGCCGTATGACACTTTGTACTTATCATTGAAGGTGAACTGGAAATCCTGATAAAGCGCGGCATAATACAATCTGACAGTGTCAGTCTCTCCCGGCTCAAGCTCCCTTGTAATGATCTTTGAATATCTGTTATTCTTTGCTTTCTGAACATAATAATTTTCCAGAATATCCGGCTCTTCGAACCGCCTGCGGGATCTTATTTCCATTCTGAATGTTCTTTTATTTTCCGAATTGTTCCTCAAGACTATGTATTTTATATAGTCGCCTCCGAAATATTGAGGTATCATGTCTTCATATTTTTCGTTAATGCCTATATTCTTCCCTGTAATGTCTTTGCCTGTTGACCTTTCGAACAGCCGGTATTCAGGTGAATAGGAAAGTTTCTTATAAATAAATTCATCGCTGAAAAGAAGAAGCGTATCGCCGCACATTCCCGCAAAATGATCTCTGCCTGATTCGCCTTCGTCAGATTCCAGATCTAACCCCCCAAAATAATTCCTCGGCTTTATACCGGACAGCTTCATCAGCTTTCTTGACATATCCGTCACGGCCACATCTTCGTCAAACCCGGCAGACCTCCCGAAGCCGTGGAAGACCGTAATATATTTGCCGAGATATTTTGATGTTTTTGTTGAGGTTAATACTACCCTGAGTTCAATGTTATGACCCTCGCGAAGCTTCTGAACAAGTTTTCCGATCAGATCATCCGCTTTTTTAAGATAATATCTTTCATCATCCTGAGAACCAAGATCGGCATAATATATCAGATCAGAAGAGATGTCTTTAAATATTGAAGAGTGAAGCGCTTCGGTCAGTTCCTCTTTTGACAAAAAATAAGCAGATGAAACAAAATATTTTCCAAATTCAGCGCACAAAAGCGTGTCGGTAAAAAAACCGCGTGTGGTATAACCGGCATTCTGGAACTCACTGATCATCGAGCTGTTCCTGAGCTTTGATGATATTTTCTCTTTTATCTCCGCATACCGGCCGGGATTTGAGAATATTTTATATGGAGGCAGGCATTCAAAGAAGCTTTTCATCGAACTTTCCCTCTCGGGAGAGAGGTTGACCGTTGAGTAACAGACTTCCGAACTTTGAGCGATTTTATTTAAGAAAGGAGTAGCCAGAGTATCTCTAATTGACTCGGGATTAAGATCGGATATATCGAAGATCACTACTCTTTTTCTCTTCAGATCCTTTTCAGGGATCTTTTCTGAAGGTAGTGACCTGTCGGCAGAATCGAAGATGCGCGGAGAAACATATTCCTCAGATGTTTTCTCTTTCAGCACCACATATAGCGCTGAAAGGACGAGTATAAATATCAATATCAGAAAATATCTCATGCCGCACGCCGCATCAGAACTGGATCGTAAGAGCTATCGAATGTATGGGAAGAACATCCTCGTCGAGATCGAACTCAAGAGGTATCCTGGCTGTCATTGTGTAAGCCAGACCGACACCGCATGAGAAAATGTATTCCGTTCTGAACTTTCCTGTAAAATGATTTATCCTGAAACCTTTTGATATTCCCCCGTAGTCTTTCACGTCATCGTTGGCAGAAAACCCCAGATCGCCTGAGAAAACCCATGTCCTCGCCCTTTTTGTGAATCTGTAGGCGACACCAAAAAAAACATCGGTTTTTTCTCTGAATGTAGATCCGGATTCACTTATGCCTGTCTCAAAAATAAAACCTGTTTTCTTGGTGAAGAAATGTGAATAGCTCAGTGAAATTTTCTTCTGGTCGGAAGGATAAAGACCGTAGGCCGTTTCGATCCTGTTGAACTTGTGATCTTTGTAAACGGCTTCATCTATTATCTCTCTTTCTTCAAAGAGATCGAACTCGCCTGAAAACAGAGAGGTGTATGCGGCCATTAAAAAAATCAAGGCAAAGTGTCTCATCGGTCACCCTATGAATGAAGTTTGTTTACCATATCGAGTTTTTCCCATGAAAATTTTTCCCTTCCAAAATGACCGTAAGCAGCAGTCGCTTTGAATATAGGTTTTCTCAAACCCAGTTTGTTTATTATGCCGGAAGGTGTAAGGTCGAAATTCTTTCTGATGAGCTTGACTATCTCTTCTCCGGATATCTTGCCTGTACGGAATGTTTCAGCCATGATCGAGACGGGCTCGGCGACCCCGATAGCGTAAGCGAGCTGTATCTCCAGCTTCTGCGCGAATCCCGCGGCGACAAAATTCTTGGCAATATATCTTGCCATATAAGCCGCCGACCTGTCTACTTTTGTCGAATCTTTACCGGAAAAAGCGCCGCCGCCGTGCCTTGCGTATCCGCCGTATGTGTCAACGATTATCTTCCTTCCAGTCAGACCGGTATCGCCCATCGGGCCGCCTGTAACGAACCTGCCGGTCGGGTTTATATGGGTCGTGTACTTTCCTTTCACAAGGTTTTCCGGTATCACGGGTCTTATGACCTTTTCGATTATTTCCCTTTCTATTTCCGCGTGCTCTTTTTTAAGCTGCGCTGGGGTCGGTTTCTCTCCTCCATAAAGAGGATCGTGCTGCGTTGAAACAACGACCGTATCTATTGAATGAGGTATCCAGTTCTTATAGTTTACTGTGACCTGAGCTTTCCCGTCCGGCCTCAAGAAACCTACAGCGCTCTTTTTTCTGCAATCTGAAAGCTGTTTTGTCAGCTTATGGGCAAGCATTATCGGCAGGGGCATCAGCTCAGGCGTCTCGTCGCAGGCAAAACCGAACATCATTCCCTGATCACCGGCTCCGTTCCTGTCAACGCCCATTGCAATGTCGCCGCTCTGCTGATCTATCGTCGAAATGACTGCGCAGGTGCTGTAGTCGAACCCCTTATAGGAATGATCATAACCGATCTCTTTTACTGTATTTCTGACCGTTGTCGGAATGTCTATGTATGTATCAGTAGTCATTTCTCCGCCTACCACAACAAGTCCCGTTGTAACAAAAGTTTCAATTGCTACTCTGCTTTTAGGGTCGTCTTTAAGCGCCGCGTCAAGGATTGAGTCCGATATCTGATCTGCAATCTTGTCGGGATGTCCTTCTGTTACTGATTCGCTTGAGAATAAAAAATTTCCGTATTTCATTGTTATTCATTCCTTTTTATAAATTATAAATCCGGCTCAACTCTAAAAGAAGAACCTTACCCCTATTCTCGACATTATTCCGCTCATATCGTACTCAGTGGTAATACTGTTATCGTCTTCAAAGTTCGGTTTTGAGTAATGGTAAGCCAGCTCGGCAAAGACTTCCGACTTCTGGCCCAGATTATACATTACCCCTCCGCCTAACCTCCAGTTGAAATCAAAAGCGAGAACAGATTCCTCATATGTATCGTTCTTATCTTTGTCGTAGGCTTCCAGAGAAGCATAGAGCATCTCCGCTCCAAGACCGCCTAAAGCGAACCACTTCAGTTTGTCTTTAAGCGGAAATTTCGCCGTGACCGAGATCATAAAGGGAAAATCATATATAGTTGTTTTTCCGAGGTCTCTGTACTGGCTGCCTGTCAGGTCACCGCCGATATTCTCGACATCGCCTATGTAATCTTTGTCGGTGAACTCTTTTTTGAACCAGTCCAGGCTTACGCCGACATCGAGGTTCGTGTCAATGTGAAAGCCGTATTCGAAACCAAGATCAAAACCTCCGTCGCACGCCTGCGGAAAGAACATTCCCGCCTTGATTGCCCCCATATTTTTCTGTGCATAGAGTCCTAAAACCGCGGTTATTATCATTATCATTACAGTTTTTTTCATTTCAGCCTCCTTAAAAATTTTCAGACAACAATATAACTCATTTTAGATACAATTCAAACTAAATTAAGTAGTGTATACCGGCAATTGAACTAAAAGTTCGATTCGGCCGACACAAAGTCAATATTCTTCAGGGCAGACGGTTTCTTTACAGTTACCTTCGCGGACAGAATTCTTCCATCCTGCCTGAATATACCTAGTATTTTCTCCGAAAGGCTCTCAAGCAGGTAGAACCTGCAGTTCTTGGCCGTTTCGATAACTTTTTCTACCGCCTCTGAATAGTCGAAGGCATATTTGAGGTCGTCAGACGCCACCGCCTCAGACGCGTCATATGCCAGTTCCAGATCGACGAATATTTTCTGGCAGTTAGTCCTTTCGTGGTCCTGTGTCCCTATCATCGCCTGGATCTCTATCCCGGTTATAGTGATCTTCATCTTTTGATCCGGTTATTTAATGTTTTCCCCGCCGTCAACGAAGATGGTCTGACCGGTAATAAAACCGCTGTTTAACAAAAACATTACAGCGGAGTTGATATCTTCCGGACCGCCTGTTTTTTTAAGCAAATTCCGTTCTTTCAGCCTTTCGATATATTCGGCGCTCTCATTTTCTCCGGGCAGAACGATCCCGGGACAAACCGCGTTTACCCTGATTCCCGGCGCGAATTCAACCGCAGCCATGGATGTCAGTTCCTTAAGCGCGGTCCTCGATATAATGTATGCCGCGTAAACATTCTGATATAAAGCAACTTTTGTATCGAGGATATTTATAATGTCACCTTTTGAACAGAACGCGGCGAACTCCCTTATCAGAAAGAACGGCGCTCGGTAATTCACGCTGATAAGTTCGTCGAAAGTCTTAATATCCGTCTCCCCTATTGAGCCGCGCCGGAATACGGAGGCGGAGTTTATCAGGACCGACAGGTGCGGAAAAGAATCAAAGGCCGCCCTTATGAGCTCCTGAATGAAATTCAAATCCCTGAGGTCGCCTTTGTACATAGCGCACTCCCTGCCCAGAGACCTTATTTTCCCGCTGGTCTCTATTGCTCCGTACTCGGACCTGAAATAGTGGAGCGCTATATCGTAGCCTTCTGACGCGAGCTTTTGCGCCAGAGAGGATCCAATCCTTTTTCCGCCCCCGGTTATAAGGGCGGCTTTTTTTACAGGCCGGCCTTCCATATTATTTCCCTATCAGGCTTAAAAATTCAGCTCTTCTGGCTCCGTCGTCCCTGAAGCTGCCCAGCATACATGATGTTGTCATAAAGGAATTCTGCTTTTCGACCCCTCTCATCATCATGCACAGATGCTGAGCTTCGATCACTACGCCGACCCCTTCTGCAGAAGTGTATTTCATTAATGTTCCGGCAATCTGCCTGACAAGATTTTCCTGTATCTGCAGCCTGCGGGAAAACACATCCACTATCCTTGCGATCTTGGAAAGACCGATCACTTTTCCTTTCGGTATATAAGCCACATGGCACTTCCCGAAGAACGGGAGCAGATGGTGTTCGCACATTGAATAGAGCTCTATGTTCTTCACGATAACCATATCGTCATTATCGGTCGAAAAAACGGCTCCGTTAACTATCTTGTCGATATCTTCTTCATAACCTTTTGTCAGAAAACTGAAAGATTTAGCCGCTCTGATGGGTGTCTTTTTCAAACCTTCCCTGCCGGTGTCTTCTCCCAGAGCGGAAAGAAATTCGGACATAAGCCCCTCCAGTTTCCCGATTTTGTCATCTGCCATACTGCTTTCTCCGTATTTTAAGGCAATGTAATTACTTGAGCAAATTTTTACAAATCAATTTTTAATGAGAAATAATTTATTATTTGTGTTGTTTTATGAGGTATTGATGATTAAATTTTAGAGTTATTTATACGGGAGTCTGAATGAACAGGACACTGCCGGTCTCATTGTTCGTTAAACACATCCAGAACAGGATCAGTCTCAAAGCTGTTTCTGGCGATAATTTCAGCAATGAGAGAGTAATAGTGAATTCTATCCTTAACAAGCCCGGACTGGCGCTGACGGGATATTTCAAGGATTTCAACTGGGACAGTCTTCAGCTTTTAGCGGCGACCGAGATAAGTTTTATCAATGATAAATACGAAGCCAAAGACACAAAAGATATAAAAAAGCTCTGCGATTTCCAGATACCGGCATTTATAATTCAGGGAAGGAAACGAATAGACCAGAGATTCATTGACGAATGCGTTTCAAAAAAGATACCCGTCTACAGGACGCCTAAAAATTTTTCACAGGTTTACAGCGATATAATTACCTATCTTGAAGATTTCTTCGCACCGTACACTCAGATCCACGGCTCGCTCGTCGATGTTTACGGTACCGGACTTCTTATTATGGGAAGAAGCAGTATAGGCAAAAGCGAGATCGCCCTTGATCTTGTTGAGAGGGGCCACAGGCTTGTTGCGGATGATGTTGTGACTATTCAGAAAAAAGAAGAGAATGTTCTTGTGGGAAAAAGCGGGGGGAATTACACTCCGTTCATGGAGATAAGAGGCCTCGGGATACTGAATGTGAAAGAAATATTCGGCACAAGGGCCATAAGAATGCAGAAAAGAGTAGAACTTGTCATCCAGCTTGAAGACTGGAAAAAAGAGGTCGAATACGAGAGGCTCGGTCTTGAAGATGACAGCCTCAAGATACTCGGAGTGGAGATACCGAGGATAAAACTGCCTATTTTTCCCGGAAAGAACATTACCGTAATAGCGGAAACGATAGCCTTGAACCATCATCTGAAAGTATACGGCTACAATGCGGCCCAGGAATTCAATAAACTGCTCCTGAAGAAAATGAAAAAACAGGGCAGGCTTACAAAATATCTTGATAAGGACTATGAATAAAAATAAGCTTCTGATAGTGACTCACGGAACTCTCGGGATGTCCGTTATCGATGTCGCGAGAAAAATAATCGGTGAGAATAACTCCGGAGATATATTTTTTGTATCGAACGATGATCTTTCAACTTCGGAAATAACCGAAAGGATAAAGAATATTACTGACAGCTTTCCTGATGATCACTTCCTGATTATTACCGATTTTCCGGGCGGAAGCTGTTTCATCGCATCAAAAAAAATAGCCTCGTCGAGCAAAAGGATTTCGTCTCTGTCAGGCTTAAATATCTCTATGGTTCTATCTTTTTTAACCAAAAAGGATTTGTTCGAAGGCGGAAAACTCGCCGAGGTGGTCAAGACCGACGGGAACAGGGCGATAGTGTCTTAGGACAGAAAGAATATGAAAAAGTATTTTTCAGCTATACTGATGTCAGTTTTATCTTTATTATCCGGTTCATACTGCGGGACTGACAGCCTCAGTGTAAAAGTTCCGAATTATCCTTTTGAGCCAGGAGAGTATCTCCATTTCGCTGTCAGCTACGGTATAATGCTGGCGGGGTACGCGACTATCGAGGTGCATGAAGATAAACATCTCTTTCCCGGAGAAACATTCAAATTCGTTACCACAGCCAAGTCCAGAAAAGCCTTCGACTGGATTTTTAAGGTAAGGGATAATACTGAGTCTTATTTTGATAAACTAAAAGCCCATTCTCTCAGATTCGAAAAACACCTGAGGGAAGGTAGTTACGAAGTGGACACGATAATTGATTACGATCAGGATTCACTTAAGGCTCACTACATTAGCGAGCGAAAAGGGAAAAAGACAAGATCAGCGACTATCGATATCCCTCCGAATGTTATGGACCCCCTTTCAGCTCTTTTTTATGTCAGAACGCAGGACCTTCATATAGGCAGGGAGATCGTCATACCCGCTACCGACAACAAAAAAGTCTATGATATAAAAGTGATCGTACACAGGATTGAAAATGTCAAAGTGAAAGCGGGAAAATTCAGATGTTTCGTAGTTGAGCCGATAATGGCAGACGGAGGCGTCTTTAAAAAGGACGGAAAGATACTGGTCTGGCTGACTGCCGATGAAAAGAAAATACCGGTTAAAATGGAAACGAAAGTCTATATCGGATCGATCGTAGCCGAACTGGACTGGTATCAGTTAAAATAGAATGAAGCCTGAGAATGTTCTTTAAGTCAAATCCATTTATATTATGTGCAACTGCAATCGTTCTGTTCCCTTTTACCATATTATATTATTCGGCCGTCAAGATAAGGCATTTTCTTTATGACGCGGGCATTCTGAGATTTTATAAACCGGGAATATTTACGATCTCCGTCGGGAATGTTGTAATCGGAGGCGCCGGCAAAACTCCCGTTGTGACGGAAATAGCGAAATCGCTTGTAAAGCACGGCCGTAAAACATTTGTCGTAACAAGGGGTTACGGAAGAAATTCGTCGGGACGGGTAGAGGTCGGACCGGAAACGCCGCCGGAACAGTCCGGAGATGAACCTTTAACAATATTCAGGAAAACCGGAGTGCCTGTCATCTGCGATAAAAACAGGGCGGCGGCGGTCAGGGACAACGAGGGGAAGTTTGACTCGGTCGTGCTCGATGATGCTTTCCAGCACCGGAAAATCAAAAAGGATGCAGACATTGTCCTTGTGGATCAGAACAGGTTTCTGGGCAACGGTCTGCTGCTTCCATCAGGCATACTCAGAGACTGTGTTTCGCGCATGCGTGCATGCGACATCCTGATCCTTACAAAAATAAATCCGGCTCTAAAAGACGACCTGCGAAAAAAGATCTCATACCTGAAAAAATTCAAAAAACCGCTTTACCTTTCTTCATACCGCTACAGCGGAATACACAACGGCTCATGTACTTTAACGGAAGAATGCTACGGCTCAAAAAATCTGTCCCTTTTCTGCGGAATAGCGGAGCCCGGATCTTTTTTTGATTTTTTCAATAAAATGAAGGTCGTTTCAAGACACGCGTTCCGTGACCACAGTTTTTACGGGCAGAGCTTTGAATCCGTGCTTGAGATTATGAAAAACAATTCGGACATTATCGTCACTACCTACAAGGATTTTGTTAAATTATCCGTTGAAAGAATAAGAAAATACAACATATTTTATCTCGACTTCGATACTGTATTTTATGACATTGATATGAAAGAAACAGATATCTACGAAATCATCTCCGGATCAGACAATGCCCGCAAATGACATCCTCATCAGAGATATGACCGGAAAATGCACGAACTGCGGCAACTGCAGGATCGTATGCCCTGTTTTTAAGATAAAAGGTTCGGAGCAGTTCTCATCAAGAGGAAGAATAAACCTTATACGCGGCCTTGTTGAAAAGGATCTTAGGCCGACCAAAGAGTTAAAGGAAAGGATATTCTGCTGCCTGGACTGCCGTCAGTGTATATCTTATTGTCCGTCAGATGTTGATTATGTAAAAATCATGTCTTCCGTAAAACTGAAATTAAAGTCAAGGACCGGTTCTTACAGAATTAATGACATATTAACCCGCGGTTTATTCTCTTCTGATAATCCGTCAACTTATTTCTCTTATCTTCGTTTGCTGAATAAAATCCTGCTTAAGGCTGAACGATATCTTCTGACACGGAGATTTTCCCTGTTTCTAAGAACCTTCGTAAATCTGCCGGAGAACATTTCTGTTCCCGAAACAGATTTCTTCGGAATAAAGAAAAGGCACAAGGTTGAAGATTATAAAGGCATCAGAACCGCCGTGTTTATAGGCTGCGGGGGAAAGTTCCTCTATCCGGACACAGCAGACAGATTCATAGGTATTCTCAGACGCTCGGGAATAGAAGCAGTTGTGCCTAAGGATCAGGTCTGCTGCGGAAAACCGCTTATCTATTCAGGCTTATCGAAAAATATTTCATCGAACCTTACAGCGAATTTCAAAGCGTTTAACCGCCTTCTGGAAATATCCTGCATGATCAGCCTTTGCTCGGGATCCACCCCGGAACTTAAAAAATACGATGCCTCTTCCTCAACAGAAGGATTCCGCTTTGATGTCCGCGATTTCACTGAATTTTTAACCGAACATATTGCCGATCTCGAACCTGAATATGAGGGAAGGATCATTTTCCACTCATGCCCGAAATGCGGTGACGGAAAGATATCTGAGAACTTCGTAAAGCATCTTTACAGAAACAGGGAGAATCGGCCTGAGTTTTCTCACAATTACTGCGGAAGTACAGAGCTTCTAAACAGATTTTCTTTGGATATAAGGTCTCAAATAACAAAAGAATTCTGCGAAATTAATAAACTTGATCAGTTCGACCATATTGCCTGTTCTTCATTTGAATGTATAGAATATCTGAATGAATATTTTAATAAAAACAATATGAAAATCAGGGCTTTACATTTTGTTGACGCCGTAAGAGCCTGAAATCCTTATTTTGCAAAAAAAGCTATAAAAACACCCGCGGCGATAGCTGAACCGATAACACCGGCCACATTGGGCGCCATTGCATGGCCTAAGAGGAAATTATCCTTGTCATAGTGAAGACCGAAGTGATGGACGACCCTTGCCGAATCCGGGACCGCTGACACACCTGCCGCTCCGATAAGAGGATTTATCTTTTCTTTCAGAAAAAGGTTCATTATTTTCGCGAAAACCAGGCCAGATGCAGTGGCCACGCAGAACGATGTAAGGCCCAGGCCGAATATCATAAGAGATTCTTTTGTCACGAATGTGGAGGCCTGAGTGCTCGCTCCTACAGAGAAGGACAATATTATCGTCGCGGTGTCAAGTATCGCCGTTCCTGCGGTTCTTGACAGCCTGTCCGTAACTCCGCTTTCTTTTATCAGATTGCCAAGCATGAGCATACCGATAAGAGTTATTGACCCCGGAGCGATAAGAGCTGAAACTATGAACGCTATTATGGGGAACAGTATCTTTTCGCGCTTAGAGACTTTTCTGGGCGCTTTCATCCTGATCACCTTTTCTTTCTTCGTGGTCAGGATCTTCATGAAAGGAGGCTGAATAACAGGCACCAGTGCCATATATGAGTAGGCCGCGATCGCGATCGGACCCAGAAGGTGGGGCGAAAGGATCGAGGCGATAAATATTGATGTCGGTCCGTCGGCTCCTCCGATTATCCCGATTGATGCGGAATCGAGATGATTGAAACCCAGAGCGAGAGCGCCGAGATATGTTAAGAATATACCTACCTGGGCGGCAGCGCCCAACAGCAGGGATTTCGGGCTTGAAATAAGGGATGAAAAATCTGTCAGTGTTCCTATCCCCAAAAATATCAGAGGGGGAAATATCCCGGCTGTAACCCCCCAGTAGAACAGGCTGAAGACGCTGTTCTGCGCGTTTCCGGCCGCAACGGTATCATAAACACCGATCGGAAGACCCGCCATATAGGGCATGTTGCCGACGATGACACCGAACCCTATGGGAAGAAGAAGAAGCGGCTCATAGTTTTTCACTATCGCGAGATAAATCGCTACACATCCGGCTATTATCATTATGATATTGTCAAAGGTAATATTCACGAATCCGGTATTTGATACAAGCTGTGTTACGGTTTCCATGGTCCTCTCTCTTGTTTATTCTATGACGGCTAGCACATCACCTTCGGAGATATTGTCGCCGTTCTTTACGTTAAGAGTCTTAACAGTGCCTTCTATTCCCGCGGTTATATCATTTTCCATTTTCATGGCTTCCATAATCATTATCTTCTGGCCCGCCTTAACTTTATCACCAACCTTGACCAGAACATTAAGTATCAGACCCGGAAGCGGTGCTATAACCTGCGCGTTGCCTGAAGCCGAGCCTGACGACACCTGGGCCGCGGGTGCGGCCGCTGAAGCCGGACCAGCTTTTACCGGAGCTAATGGTGTATATGCGGCGTGTTCTACTATTATCTGCTCGCCGAGATCCTTCAGACCTACTGTGTAGGAAGTACCGTTAACGGTAATTTTAGCTTCTTTAGGACCGAATTCTTCGATCTTTACATCGTAATCTTTACCCTGTATCTCGAGTTTGATCTCTTTCATCTTCAGTCACCTCTCGTTTTTCTAATACCGTATTTGTTTCCGCCTTTCCATGTTCCGCTTTCCCGGGTTGAGAATGCTGTTGTGGCGGGTCTTCCCTGAATATAAAGCCTGAAATACAGCTCGACAGCCGCAGATATGGCGACTATATGATCCTCAGGTATGATCTGCTGAACCTTAACAACAGGGTCTGTATGGACTTCTTTGTTCACCGATAAGCCTGTTCTTTTTTTCTTTTTCGGTTTTTCTTTCAGAATAAAATTAAAAACTATCACCACCAGGGCGATCAGTATCAGACCTATATATACGACCAGTATGCCGCTGAGAGCTACGCTCCACCCGTTCATTCCGTCTTTGTAATCTCTGTTAATATTATCTGTTCCGTAGAGCTTTTCTTCTTCCGCCGTCTTTCCTTTTCTGACGTGTTCTAGTTCTTTGATGAACATATCGGTATTTGTTGTGTTACTTTTCTGAAGTGTTTTCAGAACAGCAGTTTTGAATTCCCCGTCAGAGTAAATCTTAAGAAGGCTGTCGGCAACAACTGAAAACCTTTCGTCGCGGTGATCGCTTATTTCTGAGGCGAAGGAGCCTGTGATCAGAGAGAGAAGGAATATTGTTGAAATCAGTTTTTTCATTTATCGGTCAGATCCCGGTTTATTTAAAATTAAAGAGGAATATTGCCGTGCTTCTTGGGCGGATTTTCATCTCTTTTGTTCTTGAGCATTTCGAGGGCTTTTATGAGCCTGTACCTTGTGTTTTCCGGTACTATTATATCGTCTATAAAGCCTTTTTCCACAGCTACATAAGGGTTCGCGAACCTTTCCCTGTATTCCTCCACCTTCTGTTTCAGCATCTCATCGGGGTCTTTGGCTTCTTTGATCTCTTTAGAGAATACGATCTTGCTCGCTCCTTCCGCGCCCATTACCGCGATCTCTGCTGAAGGCCACGCGTAAATAATGTCGCCCCTGAGCTGTTTTGAGTTCATAACGCAATAAGCCCCGCCGTAGGCCTTACGGGTTATCACTGTGAGTTTCGGGACCGTCGCCTCCCCGTATGCGTACATCAGTTTTGCGCCGTGATCTATGATTCCGGCGAATTCCTGGGCTGTGCCCGGCAGGAATCCCGGAACATCCTCGAAAGTGATAACAGGGATATTGAAACAGTCGCAGAACCTTACAAAACGGGCACCCTTTACTGATGAGTTGCTGTCAAGGACCCCGGCCATAACTTTAGGCTGGTTGGCAACAATACCGACGCTTTTGCCGTTAAGCCTTGCGAAACCGACGATAATATTCTGAGCCCAGTCTTTATGCGCCTCGAAAAATATCCCGTTGTCCACTATTTTTGTAATGACATCTTTCATGTCGTAGGGCTTATTCGGATTGTCAGGCACGATCGAGTTAAGTTCGGGACTTGACCTCAGAGGATCGTCCGATGGTTCTGCTGTGGGTGACTCCTCTGTATTGTTCTGCGGAAGAAATCCCATCAGTGTCCTTATTCCCGCAAAAAGTTCCTGTTCTGTATCGCATGTAAAATGGGTAACACCGCTTTTCTTACCGTGCACATCGGCGCCGCCGAGTTCTTCCGCGGTAACTTTTTCGTGAGTCACCTCTTCGACCACTTTAGGGCCGGTCAGAAACATGTAGGCTGTTTTTCTTACCATGAATATAAAATCTGTGAGAGCCGGTGAATAAACAGCTCCTCCCGCGCACGGCCCGACTATCGCGCTGATCTGCGGTATCACGCCTGAATACAGGATGTTCTTGATAAATATGTTCGTATAGCCTGCAAGAGCGTCAACACCCTCCTGTATCCTGGCCCCGCCGGAATCGTTTATTCCTATGACGGGAGCACCAACTTTAGCGGCCATTTCCATTATCTTTGAAACTTTTTCTCCGACCGTTTTTGACAGCGTGCCGCCGATGACGGTAAAATCGAAAGAATATACGAATGTGAGCCTGCCGTTGATCGTGCCGTACCCGGTTACGATCCCGTCCCCATAAAATTTCTTCTTCTCCATGCCGAAATCAGTGCATGTATGTGTCCGCAGTTTGTCTATTTCATAAAAGCTGTTCGGATCAAGAAGCAGATCTACTCTTTCTCTTGCTGTAAGTTTTCCGTTAAGATGCTGCTTTTCGATGGCTTTTTCACCGCCACCCGTCTCAGCCATCTCGTTTTTCTGTTTTAGTTCCAGGATCTTTCTTTCGCTGTTCATCGGTAAAACTCCCGCTTTAATGTTATATAAACGGAACCAACCGCCCGTTTCAAGACTGCAAATATATTTATACCTTGTCGTAAAGACAAGTAAAATTTTTAGATTATTAATTTATCAAAACATCTTAAGATTGTTGTTTTTTTAACGATAATGAGTTAAATTTTGGTTCCGTTATAAATGATAAAGCGGTTTGATATGAATTTTGATAAAATACAGTATCTCAACTATCTGCCTCTGATAGCTGCGCCGCTGATAATTTATCTTATATTCAAAAAAAAGCCCGACAGGATTATTTTCGGTTCCCTTTATCTCTTAAGGAACATTTCCGAAAAAATTAGGAGAAAAGCCCGTATTAAAGACATAATTCTGCTGATAGTAAGAACGCTTATCATATTCTTCGTGATCATGCTTTTTTCAGAACCGTTCTCGGGCGGCAGATCATCTTTTGATCCTCTTAAACGGAATACGACGGTTATATATCTCGACTCATCGCCTTCAATGGCTGATGCGCTGGGGAACGGGAATAAATTCAATATAGCGGTAAATTTAGTCCTGGAAGCTGTTTCCGGCGCGGGCGAAAATGACATATTTTATATTTTTACTTCTGATCCTGCAAAAAAATTCAAAGGCGGTAAAAAGGAGGCCCTTCAGTTTATTTCCGGATGCGAAGTATACGGTAACGACAGAAAATTTTCCGAATTCATTTCCGCTGCGGACTCAATATTGAACTTTGCAGTGCATACTAACAGAATGATCCTCGCGGTATCTGACGGATATAATGATATGAGCGGTGAAGTCAGTATAACCGGCGGTCACTTCAGCAAAGCCGTTCTTGTAAGAGGGTCAGATGTCCAAAATGAAGTATCCCTGGATTCTTTCAGCGTTCAGGACAGAAACAGGATCAGATTCGGTGTGGCGGCAGACAAAGGTGATACAAAATTAGAAGTTTTCGCTCAGGGCAGAAAGATATACTCGGAAAAAATTGGCTTCGAAAAAGAAACCCGCAGGGATTTAATCGTCGAAATTCCTCAGAATATCAGCGGGGATATGGCACTAACAGCTATGGTCACTGACAAAGGCAACCCTCTAAACAACAATTTCAACCTTGTCATACCTGAATTAAAAAAGAAAAGTATTCTGATTGTCGGCGATGCCGGATCATACGTTGTTAAAAACATTACTTCCCTGCTTAAAGCCGCCGGGGATCTTCAGCTTATACCCGAGACCGCCGATCTGAAAAAACTTCCCTCGTTAAGGCTTAAAGATTATGACGCTGTACTTTTAACAGACATCACCGCTCTAAGCAACTATCTTTCTTCTCTTCTGAAAAACTACGTGAGCGAGGGCGGTTCGGTTTTTCTGACTGCCGGCGAGAATTTCAGCATAACCGATTATAATTCGAATATCATGCCCGCCTTTGGAGCACCCCGGCTCACCGGGGTTGAGGACTTCAAAGGATCTTTCTTTCCGATAAAGATCGAGGATATCAGCCATCCGGTATTCGTAAATGTGTTCGACGCTTCGTTTAAAGGCATAAGCAGTGTGGAGATCTACAGAATATACAAATTCGTACCCCAAGGATGGAGCGTTCTAATCAGGTCGGGAGGGCATCCTTTCCTTTTGGAAAAGACCGTCGGAAAGGGTAAGGTGTTCCTTATGGCATCAGGTTTTGAGAAAAGCAGCTCCAACATTATCGGCAACGGTTTTGCGGTTCCGCTTCTGTTGAATACGCTTGACTATATGTCCGGATCCGACCGCCTTGAACCTAATTTTTTCTTCGTCGGCGACATCCTGAAGCTGGACAGGAAATTCTCAAAAGTCGATCAGAGCAGGCAATATGAGATCGGGAAACACGAACTGTCTTACAGTTTTCAACTTGACAGAGCAGGATTTTACAACCTTTATGATTCACGAGGGGAGTATATCAAAAAGATAGCCGTCAACAATGTCAGAGAAACATTTGATGACAATTCTGATATTTTCAGACGGGTTTTTACATCCTGTGAATATCATGACGAGATATCCGACATGAAAAAATTGGTGTCGTTCGAAAAAAAGAGTTTTACAAAGTATATGCTTGCCCTTATATTGTTACTTACAGCCGCTGAAATAATCATTGTGAGAAAAATGTAAATGATCAGAGTCGAAGATATTCATATATCCGCCGACGGGAAAGAAATAATAAAAGGAGTGACTTTTAATATCGTTCAGGGGGAATATCTTTCACTAATAGGGCCGAACGGAGCAGGAAAAAGCACCATACTAAAATCATTATGCAGGATCGTGCCTTTCTCATCCGGTTCAATAAATATTCTCGGAAAGAACATTCTGGATTATTCTCAGAAGGACCTCGCCTCAAAAATAACATATATCGGACAGCTCCCGCCGAACGATTTCACCGTAAGGGAATTCATATTCTTCAGCAGATATCCATATCTCTCCCCTTTCAGCGGGATCAGCAAAGAGGACAGGAGCATGATCGAGGAGAGCATGGCCGCTACATCAACTCTGGAATTCGCATCCAGAAAGCTCAGTGAACTTAGTTCGGGAGAAAGGCAGAGAGTGGCGATAGCCTCGGCACTTGCGCAGGATACGGACATCATTCTCTTTGACGAACCGGTTACACATCTTGATCCTTTTTACGACAGCCAGATATCGGAACTTATATACAATGTGAAGAAAAGCAGGAACATAACGGTCATTAATGCCACTCATAACCTCAACAATGCTCTGAAATACTCCGACAGGATACTGGCCGTGAAAAGCGGCCGAATAGAATTCCTGAAAAAAGCAGATGAAACAGGCTCTGAGGACATGAGCAGGCTTTTCGGGATCGGTTTCGTTTCGATGGAAAATCCTTCGGACAGAAAAAAGGTGATGATAAGATTATGAGCATGAGTTACAGAAAAATATCGCTGCTGCTTCTCATTCTTGCGGTTTCCTTCATGCTTAATGTTATGATTGGATCCGATATCAGTTCTGTCGGGAAAATTTTCAACTCCGGCATAATGGAGGACATCATTCTCAGGATACGCCTGCCGAGAGCGCTGACGGCTGTGATCGCCGGAGGTACTTTCGCTCTATGCGGAGCTGTGTTCCAGTCGCTGTTCAGGAACCCGATCGCTTCGCCGTTCACGTTAGGAACCGCAGGCGGAGCTTCTTTCGGAGTAACTGTATTCATTTCATTCTTTTCTATACACAGCTTCGCTGGAACGGCTCTCACATCGCTTTTCGCTTTTTCGGGAGCTCTTCTGTCCGTTATGTTAGTCTACACTGCGTCTGCCGGCAAAAGATCGTTCAGTCCGAATTCTATGATCCTGACGGGCGTGGTCATCAACTTCTTCTTCTCCGGACTTATACTTTTTATTCAGTACATCACGGATCAGGCGAATGTGGTAAGGATCACAAGATGGACGATGGGCAGTATAGATCTGGTCGGAGCCGATTCCCTGATCTTTTCATCGTTCATATTTATTGCCGGCTTCTTTACTTTGTACTCTTTCAGGAACGACCTTAACCTGCTGACCATCGGCGACGAGATATCCGTATCGAGAGGTGTCGAGATCGTAAGGACCCGAAAAATACTTTTCATTATCTCATCGGTCATGATAAGTTCTGTGGT
This sequence comes from uncultured Bacteroidia bacterium, assembly GCA_964648295.1. Taxonomy (GTDB): domain Bacteria; phylum UBA4055; class UBA4055; order UBA4055; family UBA4055; genus UBA4055. The sequence goes on from CAZYNH010000017.1 coordinate 23,326, forward strand.
TTCCGTGACCGGACCTATCGGATTCATCGGCATAATAGCCCCTCACGTAGCATCATCCTTTTTCGGTAAGAACTACCGGATACTCCTTCCCGCATCCATGATGACCGGATCCGTCATACTCCTCATTTGCGACACTCTGTCGAGAACGGTTCTTTATCCCGTCGAACTTCCCGTAGGGATCATAACCGCGATCGCCGGCGCTATATTTTTTATCCGGATCGTCTCGAAATAATTCCCTGTCTACATTTTTCAAATTTTCCATTAGGTTTAAGAAAAAATCTTTGTAAATTATATATATGAGAGATTGTCGGTACGGAGCGGTTCATGAAAACAAAAAAACAGGAGCCACACAATGAAAGACAGGATCAGGATCAGATGCGCCCACTGCGGAGATGAGATCAGGGAACTCCACAATTCTCCGGAAAAGAAGTATGTTGGATGCGGAAGCTGCGGAAAGCGGACTTTGGTTACGATCAATAAAGACGGTACTGTTGTTACGAAGATCTATGAGGAAAAACACATAAAAAAGGTCAACACGGAGAACGCTGTAAAGAAATCTCTTAAAACATGAGAGCTTAAAATTCAATTTCAGGGCTGCGTTTGCGGCCCTTTTTGTTTATTGACTTTAAAGAATGTAAATCTTATATTTCGCGCGGATTATTTAAAATAAACGGTTGCAATGAAAGACAATATAAGAAATTTCTGCATAATCGCGCACATCGATCACGGAAAATCCACTCTGGCTGACAGGCTGCTTCAGCTCACAGGAACATTGAGCGACAGAGAGATAAGGGAACAGACGCTCGATAATATGGACCTTGAGCAGGAAAGGGGAATAACGATAAAGTCCCACGCCGTTACCATGAGCTATAAGGCAAATGACGGAAAGGATTATATTCTGAACCTTATAGACACGCCCGGCCATGTTGATTTTACATACGAGGTTTCCAGAAGCATAGCGGCCTGCGAAGGAGCCCTTCTGGTCGTTGACGCTTCACAGGGTATAGAGGCGCAGACACTGTCGAACCTTTACCTGGCGATGGCGCAGGACCTTGAGATAATCCCCGTCATAAACAAGATCGATCTGCCGGCCGCGCAGCCGGAGCATGTGGCCCAGCAGGTCAAGGACCTCATCGGCTGCATCGACTCGGAGATAATCTTCACCTCGGCAAAGTCCGGCGAGGGAGTTGCTGAACTTCTTGAAAAGATAATTCAGATGATCCCTGCGCCAAAAGGAACTGATGAAATGCCTCTCCGCGCGCTGATATTCGACTCCATGTACGATCAGTTCAGGGGCGCTGTGGCCTATATAAAGGTAATCGAGGGTTCGGTCAGAACCGGCGACAGGATCAGAATGTTCAACCAGGACACGCAGTTCGATGTCGAGGAGATCGGAATTCTTAAACTGGAAAGAATAAAAAGGGATGTTTTGTCCGCCGGCGAAGTAGGATACCTCATTACCGGCACGAAGAACGCGAGAGACATTAAAGTTGGTGATACAGTCACCCTGGCAAAGAACGGCGCTGCACAGCCGCTTCCGGGCTATCAGGAGATCAAACCTATGGTATATTCGGGCGTGTTCCCTGTAAGCACTGAAGACTATGATGATCTCAAGGATTCGCTCGAAAAATTAAAACTAAACGATTCTTCTCTTGTTTTTACGCCAGAAAATTCGACGGCTCTGGGTTTTGGGTTCAGAGTCGGATACCTCGGTTTACTTCACATGGAGATAATTCACGAGCGGCTCGAGCGCGAATACGATATGTCGGTCATCAACACTTTCCCGAACGTTACCTACAATGTTTATATGACGACCGGAGCTATGGAGATAGTCAACAACCCGAAAGATTTTGATATGAGCAGAGACATCCAGCGCGTTGAAGAACCTTACATCAATGCTCAGATAGTCACGCTCACAGAGCATATCGGCCCGATCATGAAACTTTCGCTCGAGAGAAGGGGTATTTATGTGGCAACGGACTATCTTGACGAAACAAGAGTGGTGCTGAAGTATAATTTCCCGCTCTCTGAAGTCATTTTCGACTTTTTCGACAGGCTTAAATCTGTCTCAAGAGGCTATGCCTCGTTCGACTATGAACTCGCCGGATATCAGCCTACGGACATGGTAAGGCTCGACATCCTTCTGAACGGAGAAAAAGTGGACGCGCTCGCCGCGATAATCCATAAAGACAAAGCTTACCATTACGGAGAAAAGATCTGCAAGAAACTCAAGGATATTATACCAAGACAGATGTTCGACTGCGCAATACAGGCCGCTATAGGATCAAGGATTATTGCCCGCACAACAGTTAAAGCCCTTAGAAAGGATGTTCTGGCCAAATGCTACGGGGGTGATATAACCAGAAAAAGAAAGCTTCTTGAAAAACAGAAAAAGGGGAAAAAGAAAATGAAACAGATCGGATCGGTCGAACTTCCCCAGGAAGCATTCTTAGCTTTATTGAAAGTGGATGAATAGACCCGGATACATATCTTTTATCTTATTTCTTCTTATAATTCTCATTTTCAAAGCAGTAATGTTTGAATTCTATACCATTTCCTCAACATCAATGGAGAAAACACTGCTGCCGGGTGATTTCGTGCTTGTAAACAAAATGATCTACGGCACCGACACTCCGAACAGAATATATTTTCCTTTCACCGGGCGCGGGATCAGAATACCGTCTGTCAGGATACCGGGATTAAGACCTGTTAAGCAGGGAGAGATAGTAGTCGTAAAGAATGACAATTATCCGGGATGCACCAACAATATGATAAAACGGGTGGCCGCGACTGAGGGTCAGACAATGACTTTTTTTGACGGCCTGATATTCGTGGACGGTATCCTGGTTAACAATAAGCACGGAAAAGAAGAGATGCCCGACATAATGATCAGCGAATCCTCCTCATACAAGTCAGTAATGGTGCCTGAAAACAAGCTGTATCTTCTGGGCGATAACTTTGTATACAGCTACGACTCAAGGGATTTCGGCTTTGTTGATACTGATGATGTAATAGGTAAAGCCGTTCTGATTTATGCCTCAAAGGATGAGAACGGATTCAGGTGGGGCAGATTCTTGAAAAAGCCTGAATAGACCATTTTTCTTATATTTTATTTTGAATTCGACTTAATATGGCTTATTTTTTCTGTATCTTAACGGGATTATACATGAAGAACTTCATTCCTCAATTCATCGCTGAAGAACATAAAGCCGGCAGGATCGCCGGTTCCTTCAAGGGCTCAGTCATGTCGCTTGACCTGAAGGGGTTTACGAAAATGACCGGGGAACTGATGAAGAACGGCAAATTCGGCGCGGAAATACTTTCCGATATAATCAACAAGGTATTCGAACCCGTGATAGTTTCGATATACGGACATGGCGGATACATCACGGCCTTTGTCGGAGACGCCATAACCGCGGTTTTTCCCGAGAAATACGCTGCCATGGCAGAATTTGCGGCTTTAGAGATCACTGATTATTTCAAAAAGAACAGATCCGCGACTGCGGAAAAGAAAAAGTTTCAGATCGAAGTCAGGATAGGGCTTTCGTTCGGTGATGTTGAATGGAATATCGTTTCGACGCCTGAGAGATCGGTGTATTTCTTCAAAGGCGGAACTATTTACAAAGCGGCTGAAGCCCAGCAGAAAGCAGAACCCGGTACATGCCTGAAAGACAATTCGTACGAATTTTTTCCTCCTGCGCAAAAAATATCGGTCGCGTCTCATGTAAAAATACCGGGAAAAGTACTGGAAAGATTCGTCCCGGACAGGGTGCTTGAAATGAAAACCGCCGGCGAGTTCAGGGAGATCGTGTCCGTCTATATCAGTTTCGACGAGAAGGAAACGGATATAATAGAACTTTCAAAGACCCTGTGTACAGAAAGCGTCAGGTACAAAGGCTACCTGAACAAGATCGACTTCGGCGATAAAGGCGGTATTGCTCTGGTTTTCTTCGGAGCGCCTTTTAAAGAGGAAAAATACCCCGAGTACGCAGTTTCTTTCGCGACGGAAATGGTAAAAAAGTTCCCCGGAACCAAAATAGGCATGGCCAAAGGAACGGCTTTCTGCGGGTTCGTAGGCAGCACGCTCAGATCGGAATACACAGCTTTGGGAGAGGTCGTAAATCTTTCGGCGAGGCTGCTAAGCGTTACACCGGAGGGTGAGATAAGAACCGACGAATGGACGACCGAATACAGGTATAAAAACTTCAGTTTCAAAGAGACCGGGGTGCATTTATTCAAAGGATTCAGCTCCGAACTGAAAGTATACTCACCTTATGCGGCCAAAGAACCGAAAAACAAATCTCATACCGATAAAACGGCTTTTATCGGCAGAGAATCCGAAAAAGACCTGATAACCGATTTTATAAAAACCGCATTCAAAACAAAAGTTTCGGGTTATATACAGATAAACGGCGATCCGGGAATAGGTAAATCAAGGCTGATATCAGCAGTCAGTAATGATTTTGAGAAAGAACAGATAAAGTGGTTATATCTTCAGTGCGATGAAATTATTAAAAGCAGCCTGAACCCCTTTTCATATTTTTTTAAAAACCGCTTCGGTATTCATGATGAACAAACAGCGGAAGAGAACAGAAAACTGCTGCAAAGGGAACTTTCTGAATATAAAGATATTGATGATTATGAAAGGATCCTGTATTATATTGGCAGAATCGTCGGTGTGAAGATCGAGAACGCCGATTTTGAGAGCCTGGAAAGCAGGGAGTCTTACGAAAACCTTATATTCAGCATACGGGATTTTTTTCTGCTACAGTCAGAAGACAGACCTTTTGTTGTAGAGATCGACGATATTCATAACATTGACCCTGACTCAAAAGAAGCTTTACAGGCCCTTCTAAGAAAATCGGGACCGTTTGCACCCGTGATAGTTTCATCAGCCAGGTTCGATCCTGACGGAAGTATTTTCAAATCCGGAATTGTTTGTTCGCAAACACAGAATGTAAGCCTTACATCACTTGACAGAGATTCTGTAAGATCTCTCGCTGAACATATTCTGAACACGAAAATATCACCCGAACTTCTGGAGCTTCTGCAGGATAAGTGCTCAGGAAACCCGTTTTACACAGAACAGATGACTCTCTACCTGAAGGAATCAGGGTTGATCATAAAGAGGAATAATGTTACGGAAATCGTTCCCGGAGAGATCGATGTGCCGGACCGGATATCCTCGGTTATTATTTCCCGTATAGACAAACTCAGCTCAGAACTTAAAAGACTGATCAGAACAGCCAGCGTGCTGGGTAAAGAATTCTCAGTAAAGCTTCTTGCGGAGGTATTGAAGAAGAAAAATATATCTTCCCAGGTGGACAAGGCTGAAGATGAGGCTATATGGAGTAAAACTACCGAAATATTCTATATCTTTAAGCATGCGCTTCTGAGGGACACAGTTTACGAAATGCAGCTTAAAAAGACTTTAAAAGAACTGCACCTGACCACCGCAAAAACAATAGAGAGCCTGTATTATGATGAACCCGAGAAACATTACAGCGAACTTGCCTATCATTTTGAAAAAGCCGGAGAGAACGGAAAAACAAAGAAATACCTGAATCTCGCGGGAAAGTCTTCATTCGATAACTACAGAAATAATGAGGGTATAAATTATTTCTCCAAGTTATATGGCTATTGCGGAACTGAAGAGGAACGGGCTGAAGCATTAAGAGTAATAGGTGAATTTTATATCCGGCTGGGCGACTGGAAAAATACAGAATCATTCTTCAGAAAAAGTTACCGGAAAGCCTTGAGATCGGCTTCACCTCTGCAAATAGTTAAATCCGGCATTTCTTTGTCTGAATATTACGGAGAAACGGGAGATCTGAACAAAAATATCAGGCTTATAAAGAAAATGCAGGTGAAAGCCGAAAAGCACAAATTTCAGGACGAGCTTAATATGATATATCTGAACCTGGGAATAATCTACAGGCTGAAGTCGGAAAAACATAAGGCTGAGGATTATTATTTTAAATCATTAAAATATTACAGGCAGAAAAAAGATCAGCCGATGATCAGAACGATATATGATAACCTCGGTGTTCTCTACATGAGCGCAGGCGATTTTGATAAAGCGAAGTATTACTACAAACTGGCGGAAAAGAGATCGTTAAAATACAATGATAAATTCGGGCTTATGAATATTTATAACAATGTAGGAATGATCTACTATCATCAGGGGAATCTAAAAAAAGCTTTAGAAGTATACAACATCTCTCTCGAACTTGCTGAAGAATTGGGAATTTTAAGGCACAAAGGCATCGTTTACGGTCAGTTCGCGGGAATTTACTTTTATATGGCCGACTATAAAAAAGCCCTGGACTACAGCCTGAAGGGATTTGAGATATCTGAGGAGATGGGTGATTCGTTCAGCCAGTGTTACCTTCTCTCCAGCATAGGCGTGCTTTACAGAAAACTCGGACAGCCGGATAAAGCTATGGAATGCTTCGAAAAACAGTCTGTCATTTCACATTCTCTGGGGCTGAAAGAACTGATATCACTTTCCCTTGACAACATCGCCTTCATGCATTCACTGATGGGAAGGTTCACCGAAAGCACCGAGATGTACCAGAAGGCTAAAGAGCTCAATATTGAAACCGAGAATAAAATATCACTTGCCGTAAGTTACGCGAATATGGGCGAAAACTTCAAACATCTGAAGGATTATAAAAGATCCCTTGAATTATACCATGAAGCTATCGGTATCAACGAAAACCTCAGCCTCAAATTCCAGCTTGTTTCGACTTATTATTATATAAGTGAAGTTTACGCTGAATCAAATGACACAAAGAATGCGCTGAAATATATAGGCAAATGTAAAGAACTTGCGAAAGAGCTTGAAAGGAACGACTATTATTTTAAGTCCGAAGTTCTCGCTAATACTATTGACATATCCATACCTGCAGCAGTCAGGGCTGATAAACTTATTAAAATGGATTCGAAAGAACTTTCCGATGAGGACAGAGCGTCTTTATACAAAGCAGTTTTTGCAGTATCCGGGAAAAATATATACAGAAAAAAAGCCCTTGAGATTTATAAAGGGCTTTATGAAAAATTAAAATATTATGAATACAAAAAAGCTCTTGAGGAATTGAGCTGATTACTTTATCATCAGCATCCGCTTCGTTCCAACGGTCTTTCCGTCAAAATCGAGCTTGTAAAAATATATCCCCGAATTTAAAGCTTCGCCGTTGAAATTCACCGAATGTGTTCCGGCCGGTTTCTTTTCGTTCACAAGGCTGCGTACAAGCTCGCCTTTCGTGTTGAGAACCGACAGCGTGACCAGCCCCCCGTTTTTGAGCGCATAGCTGATCTCAGTGGTCGGGTTGAACGGATTCGGGTAGTTCTGATGAAGCTCGGTCGAGAACGGGACTGTTTCAGAGTTGATCGAGGATGGTTCTTTTGAAAGCATTACAGCCATATCAAGAGCACCTGTAACTCCTCTTGCTACAACTCCTGTCCACGGCCTTCCTGTTTCGATTATATAGTAATTATCGGGGATGCCGTTCATATCGTATTTTATTTTCTGATATGAACCGATATTCATGACAAGTGCTATCTGTCCGGTCAGTAAAGAATCTGAATATACCTTCGTGTCAAATCTGCCGCTCATCGGAGATATGTGAGTTCCAAGATCAGTTAACAACTCGTCAGTTATTCCGTTGTCGTATCTGTAAACCGCACAGCTGAACTGACCAGGAATATCGTTCAATCCGTAAGGGTCCTGCTCCAGATCAACAGATATCCTGTTCGCATAGAATCCGCTCGTGCCGAGGTCGTATACCGCTGCAATACCAAGCTCTATTGAACCTCTTCCGAAACTGCCGTGATACGGATCGTCTGAATAGTAATAGAACCAGTTGGGCACATCCGGATCATATATTTTTATGCTGATCCCGTCTGATGAAGAAAGGTCACCGCTATATGCGGTCGCCTTTACATTATGCTTACCGAGGTCGGTTTTGCTGAAATCTCTGGTGTATGAATAAGGATAAGAATCGTCAGTCAGTTCAAGTTCGCCGTTCACACTGAATTCGACCTTTTCGATCCCGCCGCTCAATGCGGCAGCTTCCGCATCAAAATCTATAGTTCCGTACGGTACATAATCTCCGTTTTTATAGTTGCTGAAAGCGCATAGTGGAGGATATGCAGACCCTTCAAGATCCACATAAAAACTGATAGTTTCGCCAGCCGTGGTAACATTATAAATATTAAGTCCTGTAATCTCGCCGTTACTGTCAAAGGCTGAAGGGTCAGTATAATCGTTTATCTCTGTCCTGTTTACATCTCCGGAAAGAAATGCGTTGCAGGTGTTGCCGTTTGCAGTTAAAGAACCCCCTTCTCTGAAAATGAAAAGTTCGTCAGGCGGGCCGTAGGCATTGCCGTAACCCTGTGAATATTCGTTTATTCTCGAAACTATAATACCGTTTCCCGGAATAGATTTTTCAAATGTATCTTCTACTCTTTTCCTATATTCAAGCACATAAAAATCGCCACTGTAAGGATCAGGTTTTATTTTATAGCAGTTATTTGAAGATGATGTCAGAGGTTTCAGACTATATTCACCGCTTACGGTTATCTCAGGAATAAAAGGTATCCAGTGCCCGTAATAATGTTTCATATAAGCGGTCATGTGGCCATCTCCTGATTCCATTATGTCCCAGGGGCCGGCGGGATTCATTCCGTCGAAATTATAATGGTAAAGGTCGGGAGCGCCTACTGCATGGAACATTTCATGAGACAGTATCCTTACGGTATTTTGATTTTCCGGCTGCAGAGTATAAGTCCAGACATATTTCCCGTTGATCATGACATTATAGCTGTAAAGTGCCCATTTATGCGCCCACAGCAATTCCGCCCATGCAGTGTGAGGACCTCTTATTATAAAACAAATATTATCAACATAACCGTCCCTGTCAGAATCAATATTTATTGACGTCGGTATCTGGCTTTTTACAGCCTCTATTGCGTCTCTTAAAAGTGAATGCTCCCTTTCTGACTGGCTGGTATATCCATTTGGATTAAGCACCGGGTCATAGGGCATGTAATAATATCTGGGATTGGGAGCAGTGTAAGAAAGAGACAGAGTGTCCGCACAGACAGGATAATGAGTTGTATTTATCGTGAGCAGATTATAGCTAGCCTCCAGAAAATAGTTTTTTAAGGACTCGATCCCCGTTCCTGTTCCGTTGAATCTATCTTCAAACAGCGATCTCGGATCTTCGAATTCTTCCTGATCAGAAAACTTAATATAAATAGTGATATTATTAATCACATTTGCTGAAGGGGCTTTTATACTCCTGTCAGTTTTCTCGTTGAACTTTGAGACCCTTTTTCTGTATTCTTCTTCAGAAATATTGATGTTTTTATTTAAAGAAGAGATGTTTTTTGCTTTCAACCCGTCGGCCCTGAAACCTGTCGGCGCAAATTTACCGTCTTTCATTTCAGCATAATAGTAGTACCTGTCCGGACCCTGAATTATTTTATAGCCGTCTGCATCGTGAAGGTAATTATAAAACTCATCTCCCGAGGAATAAATTTCAAGTTTAGTTCCGTCAGGCTGTCTGACCGTTGTTTCAAGATCACGGAAATACGCTCCGAACAATGAAAAAGATACGAAAAACAAAGCACACATTAACGATCTGATTTTCACAATAACCTCCAAAATTTTTACTTTAACATCATCATTTTTTTACTGGTTACGACTTTACCATCTACGCTTAATCTATAGAAATATAATCCGCTTGTTAAATTTTTACCATTGAATTTAATTTCGTGGCTTCCCTTCACCTGCCTGCCAGAAACGAGTTCTGCCACTACCCTGCCTGTTACATCAAAAACAGTCAGCTTTATGCAAGCATCATCTGAGATTGAATAGCTTAATGTCGTGACCGGATTGAACGGATTCGGGTAGTTTTGATGGAGTATGGAAGTTTCCGGCATCTCTGATCCTTCTTCAATACTCGTTTTATAGCCGCATACCGTTCTTATATGATAATTATATTGAGGCTGATCTGTCCAATACCATTCAGACCCTGTCCATGCCCCTATACATGACCTTTCGTAAGCTGTTACTTCCGGATCAGCGACGTCTTCGATCGTGGTATAAACAGTGCCGTAAGGAGCAGTAACTACGACCCAGTAATAATCTCCTGAAATACTTGATGCTATATATGACAGATCTACCCATGTAAAAGGGGTTTGATTAGAAATGTTTGCAGCAGGCGTAACATCAATCGGATTCATCAGTTCAATCCCCGGCGCTCCGTTATCGTCATCAAAAATATGAACCTGCATATCTGCAGATAAATGATCTAGATCCGCATAATTTCTTATAAGAGCCCCAGCCATGTACCAGCTTCCTGATCCTCTGTCGAACTTAACAGCTATCGCGTCATTGCTTTCTATAGGCAAATAGTAGCTGACACAACCCGAATCGTAAACATTATGCTCTCCCGTAATGTAAATATAGGAACGGGAATTGACTATTAAATGTTCCTCAGAACTTTCAACAAGCCGAAAATGATATTCGATAAAATTACCTGCGGGTTCAACTTCCGGGATAGCGAAGTTCCATATATTCGAACCGGCATAAACTGCATTTAACCTTGTATAAGTTTCGCTGAAATTTACGCTGTATTCCACAAAAACAGAATCTATTCCGTCAAGATCATAGACTTCTACGGAACTTTCATACACACCATAAGGCACTTCATAGAATTCAGGTCCGTCGTGATATATAAATGTTCCGTGACTTTCAGGGACACTGGAAAATATAATGTCGTCTATGTTTGTACCGCCTTTTTCAACGGCTTGGTCAGAATGAAAAAGAAAACGGAATATTACTTCATCAGAAAAGGCACTAATGGGGAAGATCGTTTCTTGAATCCAATCCGTGCCGGACTGACCGGTCCAGGATCTTTTCCTTTCCCACGAAGATCCGTTGTCGTAAGAGATCTCGAAGTGTAAGTAATCGAATCCGTCTTCAAGGTCGTATTTTAGCCAGAAAACAACTGTTGCGAATTCACTTTCAGTCAGATTCATCGAAGTAATCCATGTTGCAGTTGAAGTATTGTTCGCAGTATAATTTCCACCCGGACTCTCGGTGAGTGAATAGCTACCTGAAACCGAAACACCCTCTTCAAGACCCCAGTTGCCGGTCAGTGTCCAGTTGCCCGTACCCGATTCAAAATCATCTGAGATTAGAGTCTCAGCAGATAATGAAATTATAATACCTAATATTAGACCTGCCATTTTCTTCATCTTAATCTCCCTGCCTACTTCAGCATCATCATCTTTTTACTGGCTACTACTTTATCATTTACGCTTAATCTATAAAAATAAATCCCTGAATTCAATCCTTCGCCGTTGAAATTCACTGAATGATTTCCGGCTGTTTTCATCCCGTTCACAAGCGAACTGACAAGCTCACCCTTTGTGTTAAAAACTGACAGCGTAACCTGACCTTCGCTCTTAAGCGAGTAGCTGATCTCAGTCACCGGATTGAACGGATTCGGGTAGTTTTGGTGGAGCTCGGTTGAAGAAGGAATAGAAGTATCTTCGATGCCCATTGGATACATTCCTTTATATACTCCTTTATCCGTACCTATTATAAATGACCAGTAACTGCTGTAATCAGGCTCAATAAAATAAATTTCATTAAAGTTACCGCTTACCGGACTTGTATCGATCCCGTTTTCATCGCCAAGTAAACTCATCTGATCACTGCCTATATGAGTTACAGCAAACCAGTACCCGTAGAAGCACATTTTATCCGAATTAAAAACATATTCATAAACCAATACATCTGTAATTTTTCCCGTTTCGTACCATACACCGTAAATACCGTCTGAATATGTACCGTCAGATAAACTTACCATAAAACTACCGTCGAATTTAATGTCCCTTACCGTAAGGCCTGTATCGAATGAAGTAAAAGAGCTCCCGTCATTTATGAACAGCTCAGTTCCGGCACAAATTATAATATTACCGTCATTATCCTCAGCAACACCTGTGACAGACTTATAATCAAAATAATCAATATCTGTCCAAGTAATTCCGTCACTTGAATATACCAGACCTTCAGAACAACCGAAATAGTATCCGCTATTCAGTTTTTTTATAAAGTTAGGATTGATGGCGAATTCGATTCGTTCAAACTGCAGGGAACCAATATTAAATTTGTACAGCCCGTCGCTGTAAGAACCGCTTCCGATCGCGCAGAACACTTCATCTGTGTTGCTTTCATTTATCTGAGCGGAAACAACTCCAAGTGACAAGTAATCATATACACCGATCAGGGAATCGTTCATTTCATCGTAATAAGCCAATCCATCTACATCTTCTGCTAATGCAAGGAACATATTTTCATATAAACCTCTGCAGCCCGATGTATCGTAAACCGGTGAATCTATTTCCGGATAAAGACGCGACCAGCCGACATCTAAAGCTGATAAAGACAGCACAAGCAGTAATGTAAACAAAAATACTTTTCTCATACTTTACCTCACTCTTGTAATCCGTCTGACATATTTTCTTAAAAGCAATATAATGCAATTTGCTGTTAAATCAACAGAATTTAAAAAAATATTTATTATGATTTGTAAAAAATTACAGCTTTACAAAGTACTCTTCAAAATTTGAAGAATTAACATTCAGACCGATAGCTTCTACTGTTTTTTAAAACTAGCGTCTTCTTCCGAATATTCTTAACAGCATCAGGAACAGGTTAATGAAGTCGAGATAAAGGGTCAAAGCTCCCATTATGGCCTCTTTTTTGTCCTCATCAGTCCCTTCATTGCCTATTATGTTCATCTGTTTGATCTTCTGCGTATCATAAGCGGTCAAGCCTACGAAAACAAAAACTCCGATATAGGTGATCAGCCAGTAAAGCGCGTCACTGGCCCAGAAAATATTTACGACGGAACCGATTATTATCCCTATAAGCCCCATAAAGAAGAACCCGCCCCAGCTTGTGAGATCCATCCTTGTCACATAACCGAAGAAGCTCATGGCTCCGAACATGGCCGCTGCCGTGAAGAATGCGCTCGTTATGGCAGCCTGGGTATATACCAGGAAAATGAACGAAAGGGTAAGCCCGTTAAGCGCAGCGTAAATGAAAAACACGGTCATTGCGGTCGAAGCGTTCATCTTTTTTACGGCTACCGCAAGTGTTCCAACGGCGAAAAGCTGGGCTATAAAAAGTCCGAAAAATATGAACGGATTACCGTACATAAAATTTATCATTCCTTCGCTTGTCGAAACAAAATAAGCCACACCTGTCGTGATCAGAAGCGCTGTCATCATCCAGTTATACACGCTCAGCATGAACCTTCTCTGCTCTTCCGCGACCTCCTGCGATATAACTCTTTCCTGCATCATTTTATACTCCTTTGATATTATTTTTCAAGTATGTATTTTACTGTCAGAGCAGTAGTAGCGTTCAAAGAATCCTTGTGAAGTCTTTCGAACGAATGCGACGCGTCCACCCCCGGCCCGAAGAGCATGTGCTTCGCGTCAATTCCCGTCCTTAAGGCCGCGGCGGCATCGGAACCGTACATCGGATATATATCCACCTTATAGGGTATTTTATTCTTTTCAGCTATGCCCACAATCTTTTTCCTTAGTTCGTAATCGAAAGGGCCGGTGGAATCTTTTGCGCAGACCGACACAGTAAATTCGTCCGACTCCTGTCCGCTGCCTAACGCGCCCATATCGACCGCAACTATCTCAAAACAGTTCTGCGGAAGTTTCGAGACTGTTCCGTTCCCGGTCTCTTCGGCGACAGAAATATAGAACCATGTTTCGTAAGCAGGGACTTCTTTTGTGCGTGCAAAATACTCGACCGCGCCGAAAAGAGCGGCGACGCCCGCCTTGTCGTCAAGGTGCCTTGACTTAATAAATCCCGACTTCGTCACTTCAACCCGAGGGTCGAAGTAGCAGTAGTCGCCTACCGATATACCGAGTTTTTTTACATCGGCAACGCATTTAACCTTTTCGTCGAGCCTGACGCTTATGTTTTCGAAGCTGCGCTCCTCTTTTGAAAGGCTCGCGTTGACATGCGCGGAAGGGTTGTTGTGTACTACGGCACCGCGGTACCTTTTCCCCGACACAGTTTCGACAGTCACATATTCGCCCTCAACGCTGAACGGCGAGACTCCGCCTACGGGAACAATAAAAACCCTTCCGTCCCCGCCGATCTTTTTGACCATTCCTCCGAGCGTGTCGGCGTGAGCGGTAAGAAGCCTGACCTTTGAGTTATCCTTCCCTTTCAGCTTAATAATAATCCCGCCTTTGTGAGTGATTTCGTATCTCGCTTTCAGTGTTTTAAGTTTCTTTTCCATAAGTTCGACAATTTTTCCGCAGTTACCGGATATACCTTCCGTATTTAGAAGTTCCGGCAATATCTTCCATGCGTAATCCTGAGCTTTCTTCATGCTGTATTTCTCCTCTGTATTTTTTATTTAAGATATACTTTTCTTTCCTGCCCGTATATTCCTGTGCAGCTTAGAGTTTCTAGTCCTGCCCATGGCTTTCCAAAATACATCACACCACCCGATAAAGCGCCGATCTTTTCATTTACTACTTCACATTTAGCGGGATCAATAAGCAGATACTCTGTTTCGACGCGTTCTTCGGTTTCTGCAGGCATTGAGATAACGACCGCCCATTGTTTGTTTGATGAAACTTCAATTAACTGAAGGACAGATGAAGGGTCTGAATAAACTTCAATATTTTTACCGTCTTCGGTCTCAGCAATTACAGAGTTCGCGCCTTCGTTAACAAAAATACCTGTTATTTTAACCCTGTCACCAGAATCTGATTCATAGATATCTCCCGTAAACAATTCAGACACAAATACTTCCTGAGATTCAGAACCCGGATAAACATCTTTAACTTCGATTTTCAGGGCAATACATTTGTCAATGATCTCATGCGAAAAATCCTGCGAAAATTTCTTTTCTGCCTGAAGAACAAAATTTTCGATCTCTTTCAGCGGAAGGCTTATACCGAATGATTGAACTTCAAAGTCGTCTGACAGATCGAATATTTTGGGTTCATTATATAGAATACCTTTAAATAATGTAGCTGTCTCAGTAACAAAGCCTTCGGCATGAAAACCGGCGAGGATTTTATATCTGATCTGTTTCGGCCGGGAGTATTTAAAAAATTCTTCTCTGCTCTTCCCGTTACCCGGGAAAATATTTACCGTTATCTTCTCCTCTAATGGCAACCTTATAAAAATACAATCTTCCCTGAAGACAGTATTAAGATCTCCGTCAAAAAGATTTGGTACGGGATACGGATCGTCTTCGAAATACGATACATCTAGAAAAATATCCGTCCATTCATCTGTATGTCCTGAAAGGATCGGAAAATATACAAACAGCAGCGACAATAAAAAACATTTACTGCAGTATTGAATGATATTTTTTGAGATTGAACTTACTTCTTCACCCATTCGACACCTTCACGCCAGTCTGTTTCGCCGAGAAGATATTTTTTTAATATTTTATAGGCTGTTTCTTTCGGCAGAACTTTATCTGCGCCATACTGAACTCCTCCGATGCTGTATTCCACCACATAGTTCCCGTCTGAATACGCGGCCTGAACGAAATCGTCTTTATCAGAAAGTATCATGTAGAAGTTATCGTCGTCAATCGAATTGAAGCTTTCTGACAGCTTTGCTTCGTCTACATTCCTGAACTGATTGCCGCTCGCTAGCTCTATATTCATTTTAGATTTCGGTACAACAGGCTTTTCTGCTTTAGTTTCTTTTATGGGAGCTTCAGGCACTTTGGTGCCCATTTTTTCAAATTCGGATTTTTTTACCTGTTCAAGACCTGTTCCCATAAATACCCAGTTCTTTCCGTCCGCGGTCGAGAGCATAACCGCATTTATTTCTTCTTCCGAATGATCTGAATAATAAGCCGCGGCGACAACGATAAAATTACCCATCATAGTCTCTGAACCGTACCTGAGCTCTTTTATTTTTCCGTCCCAGCTTTCAAGAGATTCAATACTTCTCTTTATGTTTTTGTCCTCGAAGTATTTTTCATTTATTGTGTGCCTGACAATGCCTGATGCATATTTCTTTAATGATTCCGCATCTCTGTCTTTATAGGCTTTTAACACTTCTTTCGCAATATTTTCTGCCTGACCCTGAAGAACGAACAAAAAAGTGAAAATCGCGGTAATTAACAGTTTTTTCATGGCCCTCTCCTTTTTTAAAAAAAATTATAGATGAATCACACAAAATGTAAACTTAACAATTTTCAGTTATTAAATCAACCTGTATTTTCATCCTGCCAGTTTTACGCATAACGCGGCTATAAAGCCCGCCAGTGTGGAAAGGCCGGCTATCGTGCTGCCTCCGTGCTCATAAGCCTCGGGGAGCATCGTATTGGCTATCATCGTGAGCATTGCTCCCGCGGCAAGTCCTTCTATAGAAGCGATATAGTAAAGCATCACTCCCGAAGGGTGCGCCGGGAATACTACGGCTCCGAGCATTGCTCCGAAACCTGTCATAATGCAGAGGCTCATCCACATCCAGAATATTTTTGTAAAACCCGACCCCTGCCTCTGCATATTCACGGCGCTCGACATAGCCTCGGGCAGGTTCGCCATGAAAACGCCGGCTATGAATGCAAGGCTCATCGGTCTTCCCGCCGCGGCCGCCGAAGCGGTCAGCATTCCTATCACAAGAGATTCGGGAATGCCGTCGAGCGCTATACCCAGCCAGATGGCCAGAGCTGCCCCGCCGTGTTTCTTGACCTCGGCCTCAATGTCTTTGTTTGTGACAGGGAATGAAAGCCTGTTAATATTTTTCTGCGCTCTGATCTGCCATTTCGCCGCTTCCGCCTTAAACGATTCATCCTTCTCAGATATGTCCTTCAGCCTTTCCGTTATTATCTCCACGCTGGCATCCTGCAGCGCGAGAGAGTTCTTTACGAGACTTTCATAGTCGTTCTTTTCAAGGACATAGACTTCTACATCGCCAGAGGCTATCACGTCAGCGGTCCTTTTGCATTCGGATATAAGAGCGATCTCGCCGAAAGTGTCGCCCGGACCCATTTCCGCCACAGTTTTCGGCCCGTCTCCCGAGTCCCGAATAACTTCCACTTTCCCTTTGATTATGAAAAACAGCTCGCGCCCGTCGTTGCCCTGAGTGATGATGGAATCACCGCTTTTGTATCTTCTCGTTTTTACAAGCTGCATGAGCCTTGACATTTCTTCGGGCGGCATCAGGTGAAGGAATTTTATTGTGCTCAGGCTCTTTATCATCCTTTTGGCGTTTCTGTTCTTTTTATTCTGAATGTGGCGCCTGAAAAGCGATTCTTTCCTTAAGAAAGCCCCCTGACTGTTAAGTATCTGATTGAGAAGCTCGAACAAAAGACCGCCAGCCACGGCTCCGATTATTGTCGAGACCATCAGCAGGTTATCGTGTTTTTCGTGCGAAATATGGAGCGAATGCGCAAATAATTCTATTGTGAGAGCGAACAGGAGGGCTCCGCCACCAAAGGCCATCATGGAAGATGTGATCTTCTGGGCAGGTTTTGTCCACAGCCCTAAAAGAGCGCCCGCGGGCAGCGATACAGCGCTTAAAAGTCCCCATATAAGCGCCATTATGCCGATCGAGTATGCAGAATTCATAACACCACCTCTTTCAGTTCAAGGAGAATATTCCTACTTCCACCTTACCGAATGGGTTGTTCCGTTCCTGTGGGTCGCTATAACATCTTTCACGGTTATCTCTACTTTGTAATCCTTTGGAACAATGATCTCGCTTTTGTCCAAATCCACAGATTTATCGAACCCCGCGGTTCTTCCGCTTATAAGCATATTATCCATTTTCTTGTCGTCACAGCCGTAATTGACATAGTATGCGGCGATAGCTGCCGCCACGGTCGCGGCAAGATTCTCGCAGGTCCTTGTTATTTTTCCCTGCATGGCTTTCTTCTCGGCAGCCTCGACGGCTCTTTCGTATTCCTTAAGCTCCCGGATCTTCTTGTCGTAATCCGCTTTTAATTCAGCGTCGGGATGAGAGGGCATTTTTTTTGAAAGTCCTTCCGTCAATTTATTCGCGGCTTCTTTTACAAGCGCAATAAGATCTTCCTGCGCGCATTTTTTGTTTAAAGTCACGCTGTTGTCGTTCTTTGCCGTCTCTACATCGAACATTCTCAGAGATACGGAATAAACCGAGCCTAGGCTTCCTATACTTCCGGTTATCATTTTATCCGCGCCGATTATACCGCCGATCCTGACAAGGCAGGCAGTATCATCGCAAAGACCTGAATGCTGGAGCCCCTGCTCCTCAATTATTTTTTCAAGCTGTTCCCTCTCAAGAATATGAAAATAGTTAAGTTCGGAAAGATGACTGATAAGAACATCAGTCAGGATCGAAGCGGCGGACACGCCGGCTCCCTTATCTTTCAGGTCCAAAACCGCAACAGAGATCGCCGATCTCAAACTGATAACCAGGAACAGCAGTACCGCCAACAATGGTCTGTGCATCAACATCCCTCTTAATTTTTCACAAAACTTTCGTTCACTTCAACAAATCAAATATACTAAAATCCTTATGCTCTTACAACTTTTTTCGATTTAAAAAAATGAAAAAGGTAACAATATAAATTATTCTCTGTGCTTCATGACAAACACAACATTCTGTCCATTCAGATAGCCTATGATGAATGATATCGGAGAAACTACCAGGCCGAGACCTGTGTAAATATATGAATATTGCGGGGGACCATATTCGCTTTCTAATAAAATGTCTGAAGTTATACCTACAGCAAAACCTAATGCAATCGTGAATAATGCTGCCTTAAATGCGGTTTGTACAGGAAATATCTTATAAAATAATATGCTATTGACTTCTTCAAAGCTTAATGAGTCTTCATGCTCTTTACCGTATACAAACTTTCCCTGCCCATAATGTAAATTCTCCACTACCAGAGTGTCCCCTCTCACTAATATGACGTTGGCTCCTCTGTTTTCCGCCGCGATATTGAAATCCCGACCTGACTCATGCTTTGAAAGTGTACGCCTCCCCGAGCAGGACAGGATTAATAGTGCTGTAAGGGCAATTATCAGTATTTTCATATAACCCTCCGTTCTGTCCCGACGATATTAATTCTCCTTCATCATAAATAAATATCTTGGCATAAAAGTGTCCAATTCAGCTTCTGATACTTAAGTTTGATATTTCTATATAATGATAAAAAATTCTGAGTCAAGCAGTTAAATATATATTCTTACTCTCAGCTGTTTTTCATTCTTTTCTTCAATAGCATGATAATATTTACGCCATATACTGAGGGAATATTCGTTTTCTTTTTCTATATAGCTCCTGACTTCTACAATTCCCTTATCTCTGGCTATGTCTAATATCAGCCTGAATGCCTCAGAGCAGATTCCCTTATTCCTGAACCTGCTTCCGACCCAATATCCGATCCTTGCCGTTCTCAGCTTTTCATCAATATGACTTAAACTTATCATACCCGCGAACTCATTCCCGTACCTGATCGCAAACTGAACAGAATTCGTCTTTTTGCACCAGTCCGAAACAAATTTATATTCTTCCTCAGCCGAGAACACTTTATCCTCAAGACCGAGTTCTCTCCTTAGAACTTCATCTGTACGGAACATCTCAACCATATCTGCTGCGTTTTGGAGGCTGAACGGGTTAATGGATATCAATTTAATCCCCACTTCTCCAGTCTTGATTCTACTTCAGCGACCGGAAGTCTAGTATTAATAACCGTTAATTCTATCAGTTTTTCATAAGCATACTTTGATGAAACAACTCCATTATCAACAAGCTGATCAAAAACGAACAATATTCCCCTGACTTCCAGATCCGCATTCTGAGCAATTTTTCGGAGTTTCCCGTCCCCTGTCATCAGTATTCCATGAGTTTCTTTAGAGTGATGAAGTACAGAACAGTCGGTAATGCTTAAACTGCTGTATTCTCCACTCAAATCTATTATTTTACTCAATTCGGCATCGTTAAAAGACTTTATAGTCATTTTTCCGCTATTTATTAATCCGTCTATTTTTATTCTTTGCAGTTCGTCGTCAACTTCAGCTATAACGAAATCTGTTGTATGATATTCATATCCCAGTGAACTTAGGAGCTCAAGCATATCAAGATCGGCCAGATCCATCAGAATATTAGCGTCATTGATCACGATCCTCATCAGTCGATAACCACCGAGAAATTCTTCCTGACTTCGGACAGCTGCTTACCAAGAAGCGACGCTGCTTTTCCGATCGAGATAAGCTCCTGAGTCAGGGCTCGGTAAACCAACCTGTAAAATCTCTCCGATTTTTCAGGTACGCAGTATCTCTGCATATCAACTTCATCTTTGATCTCGGTAATCGAATTATATCTCTTATAAAAATACTCCTGACTGGATTTGCTTATGATCTTTTCATCGACGAGCCTGAAAATTATTGCCTGTATGCTTATCCCGAAATTCTCCTGAACAGCCTTCAGTTCCTGAAGCGAAACTCTTTCTCTTTTGACCCCGAAATCCTCACTCAGAACTTTTGAAGGAAGAAGCATATTACCTGCGAAAGCGTTGCAGAAATGTTCCTGATCATTTTCGGTGATATCGTTTTTGAAATCAAGAAGCAGATGCCCGAGTTCATGAAGAAGAGTAAATCTTTTTCTTTCAGTATTCATTTCGTTATTGATCACTATTACCGGATATTTATTGTCTATAAAGGAAGACAGACCGTCGAATTTGTTATCTTCTGCCGATATTTCTAACACTTTTATTAGATTAGCCTCTAAAAGCTCGATAACATTGTGTATCGGATCGTGACCGAGATCCCAGGCTTTTCTCAAAGTTTCCGCAGCTTTTACAATATCCCCGTAAACTTCTGCCTTTAAGCCGGACAGAGGATTTCTGAACTCTGACTTTATCGCAAGAATACTCTCAATATCAAGATAATTCTCGACGCTTTGAAGAACTTCCTCTTCAAGCGCTTTCTGCTTCTTTACCGAAAGACATGATTTCTTTCTGAATTTAACTTCCTTCAGTTCGACAGCGGACGGTTTAAAAAAATAATCCGCATTCTGCTCCAGAGCCTTTGCCATCTTGATCAGACCAGAACTGTCCGGAATCGACAGACCTTTTTCGTATTTACTAACCATCTGCTTCGACACATCCAGCATACCCGCAAGTTCCTGCATCGAATAACCTTTAATCAGCCTTGCGCTCTTCAGCCTATTAGAAAAGATATTTTTCATTTTTTACTCCCTGGCGGTTGACACTATATAGAACAATTTAACACTTTGTCAACCAAAAGGCAAGAAGTAATTCAATTTAATTTATTTTCTTTGACAACTCAAAAAGCATATCAGCAAGCGTAGCAATACGCTCTGAAGGTATAATTCGTCTGAATCTTCTTATCTTCTTTGCGGTTGTTTGATTCATAAAGTCTAATAGTACAGTTTCATATTGTTTCCACAAACCGTCATCGTTTAATAACTCGTCAAACTCGGTTGCTTTCAAACCGTCTTGAGTAAGAGTATTCGTATTTTTAGCCAATATAATTAAATACTTATTTGTTAAATTAACCTTTTTTATTTCCTGATTGATTTGATTATTTGTCTTTTTAAGAATATTTATAACTAAATTATAAAAATCAATGAATACTTTTTTTTCTCCTTCTAATTCAGATAGTTTCTGAGTTCTTGGATTTTTTATTCCAATCTTAGAATTCTGCAGCTTCTTCAAATATGATTTTATCGCTTTTTCGTCTCTATCAGATTTTAAGATATCAGTGAGATATTTCCTTTCCTTTCCTTTCAGAGAATATTTTTTATTATCTAAAAAAGGCATCGCTTCTCTGAACAACGCAAATGATCTTAATTCTTTAAACTCTTTAGCAATTTGCTTCTTATCGGAGAACATATTTCTTATTCTCAGACACCTGTTTTGAAAGTCCCTGCTTATATAACTTTTTTGAGTAATATTGGTAACATTCTCTGATTTACCGTAAATTGCCCTGAATAAAGAATTTGGGGTTATGTTATTTGCCTTAACATAATTTTTTAATATTTCACCGATTTCCCACATGAATTCAATCAGTATAAACGGTTTATAAATATATCTGTTTTCCTTAAATTCGTTGTATAAAGGTGTGATTTTTTTTATGAGATTTGTGATTTCCATACTAACCTATATCTGATAAATTTTTGCCTACATTTTCTTTAAGCATTGATTCAAATTGATAGATAAACTCCACAAGGTTCTCAAACAATTTTTTATTATATTCCGGCTGTCCGTGCCTGGTTTGCAACTTGTCTTTATAATGAACTGTAATCTCACCAGCTAAGTAAGTTATAAGTCTTTGCGAAATTTTCGAATCACCTTTCTGAGATTTTTGTACTCTTTCTTCAAAATCGGGATGCCTACGGAATATTCTAACATCGTTTCCGATCAATTGAGATCTTAATAGCTTATCGTCTTCGTTTAAAGGTGGATCAATATCTACAATTTTTATATTAAAACCACTTTTTTTCTTTTCTTGACCTTTAAATTCAGAATCTTCAAATAAATTATCATCTAAATTATTAGGAGTATGACTACCGTCTTTATCACCACCACCTGTATCGTTGCCTTCTTTACCGCTTGGTCCTTTTCCTTCACCTTCATTCTCGCCCCCCCAACCTTCGCCGCCGTTAACATTTTTCTTATAACCTCTATCTTTCTTACCAAATCCGTCTTCGAAAGCCTGACCACTCTTACCTTTTCCTAAACTAACATCATTTCCTTGAAGGAATTGGGTTCTGAAGTTCATTGAATCTATTCTTGCGAGTTTCGAAAGCGCTTGATTAAGCTTATCTTCCAATATCCTATAATGCTGATCGTCAGTTTCTTTGTTTACTTCTTTAATTACATCAAGAATTAATGGTTCGAGTTCTTCTAAACTGAAAAATAAAGCTTTAGAATTATCGTTGTTTTTAAAATCATTCCTTGCTATTGTTGGTTCTAAAAAATCAGACAAATCAATATAGCCTGTCATATTAGGATGACCCCAAATATCACTTTTATGTTTTGATTTGAATTGCTTAATTTCTTTGATTTCTGCGATTCTTCTTCCCTTAGAAATGAAAACAGGTGGCTTGTTGATTGTTTTCCCTTTAGTGATCTTCAGAAAAATATTTATCGGAAATACAGAAGTGATACTTTCTAATCTTGGTGATTTTCTACCTTTCATAAATCTTAAACTATTCAAAGTTTCTGTATATTCCTCACCTTCAAATTCATCGTAATTAAATGATTTGCATGTATAATTATCTCCCGAAACATCATTCACTAAACTAATCCTTAGATTTTTTCTTGCAAGTAATAACTCAAAATGTTTTTCTATTTCGTTCTTTATTTCTTCGAAATTGATTTGTTTCCACATAGATTTATCAAAAGCAGATAGGATTACTCTCGTGCCTGAAGTATAATTATATTTTACTAATTTTGGGTTAGGGAATGATACATCTTCCTGATGATCAGTATGGAATTGATCTCTTTTAATTACAATAAATTTTCCTTTCTTTTCATTTTCAAGCTTTGAGATTATTTCCAGTTTATTACATGCTGCCATAAAAGAATAAATCCCGTATCCGAATTGACCGTTCGTCCATGGCTGAGCTTTTTTATCAGAATTTCCAATTTCCTGAACAACTTTCGCAAAATTTGTAATCCCGTAGCAGTTATCTTCTACAACTACAGAACAATTCGTGATTGTTAAACATATTTCAATTTTTTTTCTGTAGGAATTGTTTTGAGGATTGAAATATTCCTCGGCACTGTCAATCGAATTATCAATATATTCCATAAAAACTCGATTAGTATCATTGTAAAGACTTGCGATGTTTGGAATAATACGAGGTGAAATGTGCAGTTTGATAGTCATAGATAACTCCTTATTTATACAGTTTCAATAAATTCTTTCCCGATACCTTCGAAAAGCGAAGCTAAATGATCTTTATCTTTTTTTAGCAATGTGAACAAGTCTTCGATAATATCATTAAGCTTAAAAATCAGTTCATTATGTTTTCTTGCTCGTTCAAAAGAAGTAAAATGAGAAAAATTATGGAGAATTTTTAATTCATTGACATCTCCAATAAGAGTTTTTACTCTATTATCTATTTCGTCAGTGTTACCAGGTAGCTTCATAAGAGTATAGATTTCTAAAAATCTCCTGATTACATTAGGTATCATATAGCTTTTATCTTCGGGATAATTCTCTGATTTAAATAATTGAATTTCTGAGAAAAGATATACATATTCTGAATTATATTTACTTAAAGCTCTTGGCATTGATACTAATTCAGAAGAATCATTTGCTGGTCTTCTTACTAAGTATAAGTTTAAGCTAGGAACTTCTATTTTTTCTCCTTTAGAATCTAGTATTTTTTTTCTTCGTTTTAAATTGTTTGCATCTTTTAAAAATGAAAAGAAATCGAAGTTATGAGTAGAAATAAATATCTGATTGAAGCAGTTTGTGACTTTCTCAGGATTAGCAGGATCAAGTCCTTTTCTAAAGAAAAAAGAATTAATAAGAGAAGATACTTGTGCGATATGATTCGCATCAAGACTTGAAATCGGATCATCAATAAATATTATAGTATCTTGTAACTGGGATTCTATAAAATTACTTTCGAGCATAACCATAAAATGCGCAAATGCAATTGCTGTTTTTTCTCCCTCGCTTAAATTCTTTGCAACATTTTTCTCTCGTTTTAAAATAAAATGATCATCTTCCGTCACATCAATATTAATATCATCTCTATTTAAAAATTTTTTTATAAAATCTTCAAGTTGTTCTTTTCCTTTTGTAATATTTTTCAATTCAAAACTTAAACTAATGTTTTCAGTACTCTTTACTTTAATCAATTTTAAACATCTTTCTTTGTGACGTTCTTCAATATCCTTAGCTTTTCGTATAATAAAATAGTCTTCATTTAATAAAAATGTAGCCACTAAATACTTTTTATACTTATCACGAGCAATTTTCTGTGTTTCTTCAAATTTGGAAACGATTTCGTTGTGTTTAATAAAAACTTTCTCTATTTTATCAATCCAATCTGATAGGTTTTCGTGTGGTTTTAAGTCAATCAACCCTATTTCTTTTTTTACAAACAAACTTTCATTATATTTCTCATTTAAGCTTTTATCTAGAGTATCAAGAGATTTAAAGTATGAATTACTTATGTCACCATAGCTTTGGGTTAACATACTAAATTCGTTTTGACAACTTTCTATAAGATCATTTGCACTCTTTTGACTCCATTCAAGGTTTTTAATTTGATTTCTTTCTAATTTTATACTCCTTTTTATTTCGTCAATTCGTTTTCTCAGTTTTGCTGCTTCATTTGTATAGAATGAATTTAAATAATCTAATCTATTTTGTTTTATCTCGTTTCCACAAAAAGCACATACTTTTATACTCTTATATTTTTCAGAATATAACTCCAATCCAGTTTTTCCCCAATCATAGAAATCGTTGTTTAGAGAAAGTATCGCATCTGTTACACTTTTTTTGGGTTCCTCATTAAGAATTTCAATAGTATCTTTTAAAATATTTGGGAAATTAATTTCAGGTTTAATAATTGTTATTTCATCCTTTGGTTTGCTTGTAAGTGAGTTTTCTTTTATTTCATTAAGCTCTTCTTGTTTTAAAGATGTATAGCTTTCTAAGGGTTTATCAAATGACTTCATGATTGTTTTAAAATGACCTTTATCAAAATCGATTAAACTATTAAAGCATTCATTTTTTATTCTTTTGGCTTCTTTAGAAAATTTACTCTCGAACTCATTAAATTTATCAATATTTTTTGTGTATTTACTTATTGATGCATTTACTCTATCTATAATTTCTTCATTTTTTTTTATTTTGCTACGAATTTCTATACCACCACCAACATCGAACGAAATTCCTTTTATCTTTTTATTTTCATTGTCAAAACCTAAATTCTCTTTAATGAAATCACTATTGAATACTTTAATTTTTATATTAGACTCCAATCTATTATCTTGGTTGATTATTTTACCTGAATCAGATAATTCAATCTCATATTGTGAGCTTGTGTAGTCACTATCAAGAGTATAATCTTTATCTAATAATAAAAAAAGCCTTGAAAGCGTCGTTTTACCAGAATAATTCCATCCATATATAATGTTCTTATCATTAAATTCAATAGCCAAACCAGAATTTTTATAATTTTTAAAAACTCCGAAATCCTGAATTGATTTAATTTTTTTTATCATGTTCACCTCGAATATCTCATTCGTCTTCCTTCCCCATCTCCTCCACGATCTTCATTGTCTCTACGCTTACGGTACAAACTCTCTTTAATAAATCTATCACCTGATCTTTGTAATCCGCGAAGCGGTAAGTGTTGAACTTCTCTGCTATTGTCGGATCTTTGGGTTTCTTTTCTTTGTACTGGTCAAGGATCCATTCGAGAGCGGAACGGTTTCCGAGCTTGTAGTCCCAGGCTGATTTTGGCACGCCTTTCAAAATCGTCAGTTCGTCTATCTCGATGATCCCGGCTTCTTTGTCGGCTTTGAGTTTAGCCTTGACCGAAGGTCTGTATGTGTATAATGTCTCAGGCTCTTTGACCATGCTGATCAATTCCTTCTGCCTTTTTGATTCGGCTTTGGTATCCGATTGAATTGTTTCGAGCTTGTAAGGTTCAGCCTGTTCGTAATTGATATGAAGTTCCATAAGCTTTTTGCCCCAGCCTGCCCACTTCCAAAAATCGGGATAAAAAGGAAGCCTCGGGAATTCACGCTTGAGATTCAGCTCATATTTTTTTCTGTAAGCCGGATCGTGCAGGACTGCGTATGTGTAATGAAAAACATCCTGTTTCGTGATCTTTTTATCTTTGTAATGAGTTGCGAACTGCTCCAATCCCCAATCGGTAATGTTATCGTGCCTATTTCCTGTAGCATCGTAGCGGTATAGAGGTAAGCATTGTGTTTTTTCTAAAAAATCATAGCTATAAACTAATTTAGATGCTAACGCTTGGAATTGCTTTGAACTCGACAAGCCAGAAAAACATATTACCTCATTTCCTTTTGTAAAATTATCTCCAAAAAGAATCTGATGATTTGAAGTTAACCTGTCATTAAGTTCTATACTCGCATAAAAATATGTTCTAATGTAAGGTCTATATTCATTCGTAATTATTCGTTCTTGTTCGTATGTAATAGTTTTCTTCTTACTGAATAAAGTTTTTAAATCACTTGTCCATTTTATAGAGTAATCAATAAAATCATTAATTTTAATATCTTTCTCTTTACATTCTTTAAATTTAGCTAGTTGAGAATTGTAGCTTTTGAGAAAGTATTTAATTTTACTATTCAGGTTACTGCAACTATAATCAGTAACCCATTCATCTCTACCACCCGCATATCCATTTGAATAAAACTGAAATAATACTCCACCTTTATTCTGGTGTTTTTCTGATTTGTCGATTACTGGGAGTAAGTCATCCCAGTCATTGTCATCCGATAAATTTATCCAGTTATTATTTATGTCGGGTATGATATGGGTGAAATGGATTTTTTCTATTGGATTGTTTCGTAGCCAGCCCAGTTTTTCTTCTTTGCGCCAGTTGTCTTCCATTGTTACATATTCGATATGGCAGGTGGAATCTTTTCTTTCTTTTTTGATTAGGAACATTATGGCTACGCCGGTCTGGATGCCGAACACATTGTGCGTGGTTCCTGCGATCTTTGGATTGGCTCTGACATCGCTTCTTGTGTCAATTATGTAGGCATTGCTGAAATCTTCCTGTATGCATTTTCTGAAGCCGTCGAAAGTCCTGCTGTCAATAAAGCTTCGGTTGGTTATGAAGGCTAAAACTCCGTTTTTGTCAAGCCTGTCCATTGCCCAGCGATAGAATCTTGAATACATATCGTAGAGCTTTGTTTTCTGCGCGGTGCTGTATTTTATGTATGTGTTCTTGATGCGTTTATCTATTTCGGGATAGGTTCTATTCTTATTGTTCTCATTTTCATTTAGCTGATTTGCATTGTAAGGCGGATTTCCGATCACGACCGATATTTTTTTGCTGTTCTGTTTTTTGATTCGTTTTGTATTTTCCGATGTGAGTCCGAAGAGGTCATTCTCCTTACCTTCATAATGCAGAGCCGCAACATTGTCGAGAGTGTCCACGAAGCAGAGGTTGTTGAATTCAGCGTAATACTGCATTTTCTGCTTGAAAGTGTATTCGATATTCAGGTTAGCTATGTAATAAGGCAGGATCGCAACTTCGTTGGCGTGGAGTTCGTTATCATATTTATATTTTAAGTCATGGCTCGGGATTGCGTGTTCCATGATCTCGCAGATGAATGTTCCCGTACCTGTCGCAGGGTCGAGGATGTCAACATTTTTATCGGCAAGCGTTTTTCCGAAGTGCTTATGAAGAAGATAATCTGTGCTTTTTACCATGAACTGAACGATTTCATTCGGGGTATATACGACACCGAGCCTGTCCGCAGCTTTGGGGTTATAGACTTTATAGAAATTTTCATAAAGTACTTTGAGAAATTTTTGTTTTTCATGATGGTCGGTTATAGCTGCCGCAGTAGCATTTATAGCCTCATAATAATGCTCGATACTGTGCAGTAAATTTCTTCTGTCCTGATAGGTGTATAAAGTCTCGATCAGTTTTTCAAGCTCTGATGCGATGGTATTATGCCTGTGAAAATCAGGGTCGTCAAATATCTTATTAAATATATCGCCCGTCAAAATATGCTGGATCATCATTTCCCTAATATCGTCAAGCGTAATATCGGGATTGATCTCAGCCTTACACAATTCAAAAAATGTTTCCTGAGCAGCAATAAATTTAGGATTGTTTTCGCGGTTCTTGACGATACTTGCTCTGAGTGCCTCTACGATCGCCGGAATATCTGCTTTGAATTTCTCTATTGCGTCTTCGAACTTATAAACGACTTCGCTCTTAAAGGTAATAAAAGTAAGCAAAATTCCGTGAAGCTTATCCGGATCACGCATATCTATTCTGACAAGCTCTTCGCCGCGCTGGAAAAGTACTGCCTTCTTGCTGTCCTCGAAAAGAATGTTCGTAAGCGGATAACCCTTTTTCACCTTCGAATCTATCTCGGCGTCAAGGTCGTCCCTTTCGTCCTTGCTCTCCCATAATCCGACATCGAGACCCCAAAGGTTCCTGACCACTCCGTCAGGCGTGACGGTTTTCCCTTTCGTACCGAGGACTTTTACCTCGGGCACTACTTCGTAGTTGTATTCGTGAGCGTATTCGTTAAGAAGCGTCCAGAAATGATTCCTGATGCTCATCTCGTTCGAGCTCTTCCCGTAAGTCATCGCCCTTTCAAGGTTCTGATAATACTTGTTGATAAGGATCTTACTCATTCCACTCAGGCTCTCATTTATTTTATTAGTAAAGTATTTAATCTGACAGATAAAATCAAGCTTAATCGTTAACTTAAGAGGTGCTTTCGTAGCTCTATCAATCTTTTATTCCTGTAAATTCATAAACGGTCATACTCTTATCGCCCTTTTTTAATAATATTCCCGAATCTGCGCCGGATTTGAGATCCCTGCTTGCCGTAGCTGTGGAAATATCTTTAAACAGCCTTAAATAATCCTTTCTTGAAAACTCTTTCGTGCCGAACTTATCTTTCGCTATTTCCATTCTTTCTTCAGAATTCATGACTTTTGATTCATTCCATAGAATGCGGTCATGGAATACACCCGATTTTTTGTAGACATTGCTAAGCACATTTATCTCCCTTCTT
>CAZYNH010000018.1:0-45424 GCA_964648295.1 uncultured Bacteroidia bacterium
CAGGGCCTTCGTACTTGTTTTTTCTTCTTCTTCATCTCGCCTATGTCAATGAACATTTTGAAAATTTTTCGTGATTCCACGGGGAATCGAACCCCGGTTGCAAGGATGAAAACCTTGAGTCCTAACCTCTAGACGATGGAACCATTATATTTCAAGGGTGAGAGACGGGGTTTGAACCCGCGACAACCTGAGTCACAGTCAGGCACTCTGCCAACTGAGCTACTCCCACCGTAATTCTCAAATGGGTTGCAAATTTAAGAATTTTTTTTCCGGTTGTCAAGGTCTTTATCGCTTAATTTTAATTCTTTTTTCATTAAGCTCTAAAGCGGGTCGAAAGATATTAAATATGGAATTTAATGTCAAGTATTTTTTTTATAATTTTAAGAAATTTAAAGGTACGGCTAAATGTCGGAATTCATATGATAATTATACGGTTCGATGTGTACTACCACATCATTAATGGCAGGACCCTCTTTGATTATCCTAAATTTTACTTCCTCAGCAATGTCGTGGGCTTCTTTTACAGCCATCTGATCATCAACAAGAACATGAAGATCAATAAAACTTCCGGATCCGTATTTCCTGCTTCTGATAGCGTGAACATCCTTTACGCCTTTTACGCTCATAGACAATTTCCTTATTTGTCTGATATCGTCAGGGCACAATCCTGAATCACTCAATTCTCCGAAAGATCTTTTCAATATATCAAAGGATACCTTCACGATAAAACCCGAAACAACAACTGCGCCTATATGATCGACAAATTCAAGTCCCGGAAATAATACTGCCGCGGATACAGATATTAATGCCATTACAGAACTGAAGGCGTCCGATCTGTGATGCCATGCGTTCGCTATTACTGCCTGAGAGCCTATCTTTTTTCCCACACTGATAGTCCATCTGTAGAGAAATTCCTTGAGCAGAATTGACAGTATTATTCCTGATACCGCGTAAAGTTCAGGTTTATCGATATGCGGATCACGAATGGTTATTAAAGCGTCATAACCTATTGCCGAGCCGGCTATCATCAGCGTCAGACCGATAAACAATGTTACTATCGTTTCTATCCTTCCATGCCCGTAAGGATGCTCACTGTCGGGGGGTGCGGACCAGAACTTAAGTCCTATAATTATCGCAATATCTGTGGAAAGGTCTGATAGAGAATGTACTCCGTCCGCTACAGCCGCCTGACTGTTACCCGCAAGACCTGTGAATATCTTCAACACGCTCAATAATATGTTGATAAACATTCCTGAATATGTAACTTTCTTTATCTCGTTGTTGCTATTCATTATTTAACCTAGTTGCCACAAGGAAAACATAGTACTTACCGAAGGTTATCACCCTGAATTTGTGCTGCTGCAGATATTTCTTATAAATTGAGATATCTTTTATCAGAAGATTGAGATTCGATTCAGTATAATTCTTTGTCTTTGCTCCATACACAACTTCACTGTCAATATATCTGCTGTTTGGGAATCCTAGAATGATGCTGCCGTTTTTATCAAGAATATTCTGAACAAGATATCTGAAAACACTTTGCCCGTCAAATTCGGGGCTCTGAAGAGTACCTACGGATATTATAAGATCCTGCCGAGGAATATTCAGCTGTGCCAATTCAGAAAAATCATTTTCGAAAAAAATATAATTATCTGCCGCAAAATCGGATCTTGCTTTTTTGAGAGCCGATCTGCAGTGATCGATCCCTGTAAAAACAATCGATTCGGATGAATCTCTATAAAACTCATTGAATATCCTGAATTCATCTCCCCTGTTTATACCCAGATCCAGAATTTTCATTCCTTTTCTTATACCGGCTTCATTCAGGCTTCTTAAAAAATCATTAAGAAAATACGGTTCTTCAAACTTGAATATCTTAGAAAACTCTGACCCTGATCCGTACCTTTCCGTTATGTCCGCGCCCGAGTGATTGTGCCATGACCTGTTTATATCAAGAACCTTAAACCTGATAAGAACACGGTTCTCTGCGGCACTCTTAGGTGTCAGTATCTTGCATTGCAGTATTTCCGCAAGATCGGTCCATACTTTGAAAGGCCGGTAGATGTATCTATTTCCCGATATTGAGATTGTCGTACCTGAAAATTCGTTGGAAATATCAGGATCTATCACTTCGAATTCCAGAATATCATTCACTTCTGAAGAAATCAACTTTTCTTTCAGTGTAATAAATATCTGAGAAAGTGGCTGATCAAAAAATATCATTTAATAAGTTTTTTAACTTCCGCGCTTAGTTCTTTATAGTCAGTCTGACCTTTCTTTCTGAAAACTATATTTCTTTCCCCGTCCACAAGAAATGTATATGGAACTGTGGTACCTCCTCCGAAGCCTTTGAACACATTCATGTCGCAGTCTTTCAGCAACTCGAGGCTGATACCTTTTGTTTTC
The DNA here is from genome assembly GCA_964648295.1 of uncultured Bacteroidia bacterium. GTDB lineage: Bacteria > UBA4055 > UBA4055 > UBA4055 > UBA4055 > UBA4055. Next base: position 2,407 of record CAZYNH010000018.1, read on the forward strand.
AAATAGCTTTTTGCCTTACTGACCGCCGACGGCTTGTCTATAGTAATGAGAATGACCTTAAGATCTTTATCAGAGTACTCATCAGAGATCTTCTGAAATTCCGGAAGCTCCTCCTTGCAGGGCTTACACCAGCTGGCCCAGAAATTAATAAGTACCGGTCCGGAAGCTGTCAGGCTGTCAAGCTCTATAAAAGCGCCATCCGCGTTCTCAAGTCTGAAAGACGGGGCTTTCTTAAGATTTTCCTGGCAGAACACCAGAGCTGATAATATAGTAAGAAAAATCAGCATAATCTTTTTCATTTATTTCTCCTGATTTTAATTATGTTAAATTTATTATCAATTTCTTTTTTTGTCAACAAAAATATAGATAAATTCATATATACTTTGAAAATAAGCGTTAAATAATTGCTTTGATTATTTATCGTTTTTTGTTATTTTACCTGCCGAAAAATTAACTTAAGACAAGGATCTAATATGAAAATCGTGGAATGCGTTCCGAATTTCAGCGAAGGCAGGAATATGTCCGTAATAGAACAGATAACAAACGAAATAAAAAAGATCAAAGGCGTTAAACTTCTCGATGTGGACCCGGGATACGACACAAACAGAACTGTTGTTACTTTCGTAGGAGACCCGGAAAGTGTTAAAGAGGCGGCTTTTAATGCTGTAAAAATCTCACATCTGCTTATTGACATGTCGAAACATAAAGGGGCTCACCCAAGATTCGGTGCCTGCGATGTATGCCCGATAATTCCTGTCAGCGGAATAACAATGGATGAGTGCGTTACTGTTGCCAGAGAGTTGGGAAAAAGACTTGGTGAAGAGCTTGACTACCCTGTCTTTTTTTATGAATATGCAGCCACGGCAAAAGAAAGAAAAAACCTGGCATGGGTCAGGCAGGGAGAATATGAGGGCCTTGAGGCTAACCTGAAGCAGCCTGACAGAATTCCTGATGCAGGTCCATGCGAATTCAGACCGAAGGTAGGTGCGACCGCGGTAAGCGCAAGAGATTTTTTAATTGCGTATAATGTGAACCTGAACACCAGAAATGAGAAACTTGCTCATGATATTGCTTTGAACATCAGGGAACAGGGAAGATTTCTTAAGGATGAAAATGACAAATTCCTAAAAGATAGGGAAGGCAACAAGATCAAGCAGCCGGGTTTATTTAAGAACTGCAAAGCTATCGGATGGTATGTTGACGATTACAAAAGAGCACAAATATCTATAAATCTTACGAATTATCATGTGACTTCAATGCAGGATGTCTTTGACGAGATCTCTAAACAGGCTGCTCTGAAAGGACTGAGAGTTACCGGCAGCGAGATCGTCGGCGTGGTGCCTAAGGATGCAATTATAAAAGCCGGCATACATTATCTTGAGAAACAGGGGGCAACTGCCGGCGTCGATGAAGCTGAACTGATAAAAATAGCCTCACAGTCGCTCGGGCTGTCAGATGTGGCCGAATTTAAAGCTGAAGAGAAAATAATTGAATATATGATTGAATCGGAAGGAAAGCTTATAAACCTGACCATATCTGATTTCTGCGACAAGCTGTCATCAGACGCGCCTGCCCCGGGGGGAGGATCGGTGGCGGCTTTGTGCGGCACACTTGCCGCAAGCCTCGGAGCAATGGTAGCAAACCTGACATTCGGCAAAAAAGGTTATAAAAAGTATAATGACGAAATCAACTGCCTGGGAAAAGAGCTTCAATCAAGAAAAAACGAACTTCTTCAGCTGATTGATGCAGATACTGAAGCATTCAATCTGCTTATGGATGCTCTTTCGGCAAAGACCAAGGCAAAAAACTCTGAGAACGATAAAGATATTATCAGTGCCGAGAAAAAATATTATGAAGCCACTATAAAGGCAACCGAAGTGCCTTTAAAAGTTATGTCAAAGATTATTGAGCTTGCAGTACCGATAAAAAGAATAGCTGAGATCGGTAATGTGAATGCAGCCAGTGACGCTGGCGTGGCAGCCCTACTTATTCAGTCAGGTGTAAAAAGCGCTGCGCTCAATGTAAAAATAAACCTTTCCGGATTTACCGATTCTGACGAATATAAGATCTCAACAACGAAGAAAATGAATGGTATCTTGGAAGATTTGGATCACAGGACCGCCGAAATTCTTCATATCGTTGATTCTAAGATAGATTAGTGCCTGTCTGACATATCGTGGAACCCAGGAAATGAGAAGAGATTAAGTTCTCTTCTTTTTTATTTTATCTCTATGAAAAAAGGAATCTTATTGAATTTTAGTTTCAGTTTGTAAAAATTCAGGTCATTTATGTCAATTTTGCCGTCCATAAGTACAGTTTTTTTCGTATCCGAAAAATACAGCTTCACTGTGCAGTTACCTTTGGCTGAAAAAAAACCTGCCAGTCCGTCTATAATATCGCTGTCACTGCTGTCAAGCGATGCATAGAGGATAAATTCATGCTCATCATAAACATTCTCTGACATATCCCAACCTGATTCACTACCGGGCTTTATATGACCGCACAGCTCACACATGACCCCTTCCGGTGTTGTAAAAGACAATCCGATAAACTCTTCCTCAAAATTCATTTTTTCAGCACTGGTAAAATCTTCAGAAGTATTTACCGACATCTCAACTGAAGACATTTCAAAGAGCTCCTGCTGAGCGGAATCGTCCTTTCTGAAAGATTTGAAGTACTGACTGTTCATATCCATTAATTCTCTCCGGTTCGAGCCGAAAACATCAAAGAAGCCGACCTTGATCAGTATCTCAATAACATTATGCTTAATAATTTCTTTGTCAGATCTTTCGAGTACATCCTGAAAGCTGTCCGGCATTGCTGTTTCGATAAAACCGCAGATATAATCAGATATTCTTTCTGAAATCCCCCTTATACAGAAAGGCGGAAGAAATATTCTTTTATTCTCTACATTAGCATTTCTCGTAAGATTGCATACAGATATTTTTACGAAATAATAACCGGCGTCTTTTAGGTATTTTATATACTTCCTCCAGTCTCCGCCGTTCCTTACATCCCTTAAAAAGACGAATTCATTGAACATGTCGGTACTTCCGGTCCTTAGTTCAAGAGTTCTCAGCGCTATCAGGACTCTGACAGACGTGTCTGATAGGGACAGGTTAAAAACGGTAGGCTGAACAGCAGTCCTTAAATAATCGCATTTATCAGAACAATTCTTTTTCTCAGCCAGCTGATCAAGAATAGAATTCATCTGAATCATGCCCGTTGACTCGAGAAGCCTTCTTTTCAGAGAATAGAAATCTTTTGATGAAAAGAGCTTGTCGCAAACAAAAAAGAACTGCTCCCTGAACACAATAAATCCTCTTGTAATTTCCAGTTCTTTTTTGAACCTGTTGCCGGAATATTCCGGAGGTTTTCTGTTAAATAGATAACTCAGGTTATATCTGCCTGATTCAAGATACAATATCAGGTTGCAGAAATTATTTTTACTGAGCTCAAGATATTTATACCTGGATTGATTGCTTGAAAAATACGGTATCATCGTTAAATCATCAGACATTATCCTGCTTATTAGAGATTTTGACTGATTGTTGAGGATGGTTTCTCTTATCGGAGCCATTTTAAAATATCTGCGTATATCAAGATAACTGTTTGATTCAACATTAATATTCCATACACCGAAATATCTTGCTGTACTGATATTAAAAAACGATACACCTATAGCGGAATCTTCATTTTCTGATATCAAAGGCAGAATAGACCTTACATTCTCGCTGCTGATTACTATCTGATTTGTATTGGTATTATAATTTCTGAAAACATCGTCCAGTATTTTTGCAGATACAAGTATCTCTTCCTGTTCGGGGTATTTTTTTAATAACTCTTTCACATCCGCCTGTTCAAGTGCGTATTCGAACTGGCCCGCCGGACTATAATTCTGCTTGTAGTACGGATACATTATATCAACTATATCTTTACTTATACCATACTCGGCTGACAAAGCACTCATGATTGATGAAAAATGCCATCTTGTGAAATCACTAAGAAAGCAAATCCTGTCATTTGGGAATTTTTCAGACATATACTCAAACAGATTCTGCCTGTTTTGCGGTGAAACGACTACCGTTATTTGCGGATGTATCTTTTTGTTGGCAAGAACAGCCCTGTGATAATCGGCGGATGCAAATATCGGAGTTGAAAGTGTCAGGTCCAATAAATACGATATATGCAGATCATTAACGAAACCCGCGAAAAACAGATCCTGGCTGTATTTTCTGAAGAATTCTTTCTTGGCTTCGATCATAAAAAGCAGCAGAGATGCAATATTGTGCTTTCTTATATAAGCAAGTTCCTCCATCACGACATCGTTCAGCTCTTCTTTCTGCTCTTTAAGCATTCCAAGTATTTCTGTTTTTAGAGTCTCAAAATATGAATACTCTATTTTGGTCTCTATTCTAAGATCGGGAAATTTTACCGGAACCTCTTCGAGGATAAAATGACATGACTGTGCAATTTTAACAGCGTTATCTGAAGCCTCATTGCCGATTTCTTCTTTCAGGTTAGCAATATTTTCGAGATATTGAAATCTGTAATTGAAGGTTTGCTTAACACCCGATATTCTTGATGCCAGCTCTTTGTATTTGTGGCCGCCCTGATCAAGATAATAAGCAGGATTTGATCCTACAAGCCTTATATCACCTTTTGAATTCAATTCGAGAAGTTGTGATGATATTTCTTTATAATTTACTTCTGTGCCGGTAAAAACATTGAAGAAAATGTCGCTTTCGTTTATACCTGCGGCGGTCAGCCGTTTATGTATATGTACCGGATCATTTTCCTGTTCTAAGCATTCTGAGAGATGATCGTATTTATACATACAAACACAAAAATAACAGTCGCTGATGATTCCCAGATCGTCTGCCGAACAACAGCAGGCTCTTCCCTGAAACCTGAATCTGGAAACCAAATTAAGAATACTTTTATAACCTGAATAATTTCTTACATACAGCTTAATCCTGAAACATTTCTCATTCTCCAGCTGGCAGAAAAAATCAATACCGATGATGGGTTTGATACCAAAATCCAGGCATTTTGAATAAAATTCACTTATTCCTGAAAAATTCCCGTGATCTGTAAGTGCAAGAAATTTAATTTCTTTATGTTTCGCATTTACTACAAGGTCATCGAATTTAATCGTTCCTTCAGGCTTTGTGTACTGACTATGGATAATTAGAGACATCAGAGAACCTCCGGGAAATTTCGCCTGACGGCCTCTCCAATACGGGAGTCTGTCATTCTTAAGAATTTTATCTCTCCATTTTTTTCTGACAGCTCAATTATCGATGAAACTTTGTTATCCCCGGGTATACCTTTCACTATATGGTCAACTGAACCTGACCATGCGGAATGAATAAGGGAATAGTCGTTAAGAGGTTCCATTCCGGCGATATTCACGCTTGTACTAATTATTCCATGACCCAGACTTTCAGTAATATAACTGATTATCTCGTTGTCTGTATATCTTACAGCAATATTCTTCAGACCCGCCAGGAACGGGAAACTAATATGAGGTCGTTTTTCGGAAACGACTGTAATTCCGCCCGGCCAGAAACCTTCAGTTAAAAGAAAATCTACAAATCTGTCAAAAAGATCATAATGAACAAAATAATCTAGAACCCTCTCCTTTGATGAGTCAAGCAGTATAAACGGTTTCTGATCACGTTTTTTTAAATTCCTTATTCTGTCTTGAGGGTGCGGGTTTTCAGGATCACATGACATGCCATAGACGGTATCTGTCGGGATTATAACTATCCCACCCTCAGAGATTACTTTTACCGCGGTATGAAGGTCACTTTTATCAATCATACCGAATAATAATAAATTTTATTCAAAGAAGGTAGTTAAATCTTATATTTCCAGTCCGAGACCCTTTAACCAGTTCGTTATCTTTTGCCTTATCTCCTGATGATAATAGTTGTCCCACCTCTCCTTATCACCTATGTGCTTGATAAGAACTTCTTCAATCTCCTCAAGAGTCGCAAGGTTGGCGATTGAAGTACGGATAGTTATTTTGAGATCCTCATTAAACCCTTTAATGGAGTTCATGTATTGCTCTATTATCCGTTTGACTTCCATTATTGTTATAGTTGGTATTGGTTCATAATCATCCTGTTTAATGAACCTTATCCTTTTAATAAGCTCCTTTTCATCTACTTCTTCATTGGGAGAATAAATTTTTTCGTGGTACATGTCATCATCTTCAGAATCATTGCTCCATTCCTCGAGGGCGGTAAGCTGCTGCTCATAATCATCCTCAACGCTTGTTGCGATATTCTCATCAATGTAGACTATCTCACCTGTTTCCTTATTAAGATAATATGTGATATCTTCCGCTTTCTCGTGCATCGCTCTTATTATTTCGTCCAGATCAATATCTACCATATACAATTCCCTTATTTTATTTTGCCAGAAATTTTTCCGACGAATATATCAATTAAGATGAGATATTGTCAATAGAAAAATATAGAAAATTATCGGCATCAAAATTTAACGGATGGGAAATCCTACTGAAAGGAACAGCCTGCCGTTCTTTTTTATTTTACCGTTTCCGGCAGTTAATCCGTATCCTGCTTCTACCGGTGCGAATGTTGTGTTGAGGATAATCCCCGTATAAAAGGAATTAATAAACTTCCTGTAATTCCATTTTATTTCAGGCTCGTTCTCCCAGAACGCATTTAGATAATATCCGCAGGATATGTAAAGATCAAATAAAGTTGAGTCCCTTACAAAAAAGTTGTATCTGTTCTTAATGTTGAAATACTGAATTACAGAATACTCCTCAAAAAATGTCCCCGGCATCATTTTTATTCCGCCGACAAGATATCTTTCATTTTGTGGAACAAGATTATCACCTGTTCCGCCTGAAATGCCTATCTCTGTAAATATTTTTTTTAAGAAATTTTTATATAAAGATAATTCCCACCATGTTTTCTGGAACTTGAGACCATCGTTGAAATCATACATTCCAGTCTCAATATTCCAAGTAAAATACATTCCTTTTCCTGGAACAACATGGTCGTTCCTGCTGTCGGCCAGAATTTTAAACCCTGCGGAAGTTCTTATGTTCTCGCTGTTTTTAAAATCAATGAATTCCTGAACTGCCGACACCATTCCCTGATAGTTATCAAAAAACTGGAAACCCATACTAAACCCTGCTCCGAATCTGTGTTCATCAAAGTTCAGTTCTTCAATGGATTTATGATCTGTATCGTAGAAATTTCTCTCTTTAATCTGATAGTACGGATTTATCTCAAAGAACAATGTTGATTTTTTTAAGAAAGGATTGTAGTATGAAAGCTCGGCCCTGTTGAAACTCTCTCCAAAAGTCAATCCGGCATAGATCTCGGACCTTTTACCTTTCAGATTTTTATTTGCCAGCTCTACCAGACCTAAGAAACCTATGTCGGTCTGATAATTTGCACCAAGCCTTATCAGGTTATAAGGTTTCTCTTCAACAATAAAGGTAACTTCGCAATTCTCGTTATCCAGCTCATAACCGACTTTGTTGAAAAGACCCGTGCCGTAAAGATTATCCACAGAACTTTCCAGAGCGTTTGTTGTCAAATGTTTTCCGATAGAGACCGAAAGTTCCTCTCTGATAAATTTCTTTCTTGTTGAGTTGTCCCCCGTGATCTTGATGCTTTTTAGAAATCCTTCTTTTATTTTGAGAGTATCGGGGAATCCTTCTTTATAAGAAGCATCGCATAGTAAATATCCGGAACTCCTGTACAATTTAATTATTCTTAAAACCAGTTCCTCAGGGCTTGTGCAGCCTTGTGCTTGATCCATTATCTCGTCCGAACTGATAAGCGAGTTGCCTGCGATTTCATACTTTGTATCCAATTCTTTTATCCTAGCTTTATCTTTATTTTCTCCGATAAGTCTTTTTATTTCCGATATTCTCTTATCAGTTTCCATATAACCGAGAATAATAAGAGAATCAGGATCATTCAACTCAGTAATCGAGATATCTTCTACATCAGGTCTTAAAACAACATCCGCCCTTTCAAGACTGCTCTCAATGTTGGTTTTTGTCATGAGTACCGATATTCTGTCAAGAAGCTCGATAAAATTATAATCCGTGTTCTGCGAAGGGCTGTCGTGTGTTGTGTTTGAAGCTATTATCAGATCGCATTCTTCTAAAGCGCTCACAGGAACATTATCGGTCAGCCCCCCGTCAAGAAGCATCATATCTTTATATATCGCAGGTTTGAATAAACCGGGAAAAGACATAGATCCAAGAATTATCGCGGACAGATCACCTTCTCTGAAGATCACTTTTTCTGGTTTCTGAATATCGGAACAAACAATTCTAAGTTTGTATTTCAGTTTATCAAAATCTCTGGAATTGTAACAGGAACTTATAACATAATTTCTGATCTTCTTAAGTACTCTGTGACCATTATTCAATGCGTTGGGAAGCTGAACCCCGTCAGAAGCCAGCTCGAGCTCAAGTACCGTTCTGTCTGAAGTCCTTTTAATGTAGTTTTCAGTCATGTCTCTTTCAGGTTTATTCGTAAACATATCTTTTGTACCTGATTCCTTAATGATATTCTCTATCTCATAAGTATCGTATCCCAGGCTGTACAAGCCGCCGATCATGGCCCCCATGCTTGAACCGGAGATCATATATATACCTACACCTTCTTCTTCTAACCGTCTGAGAACACCAAGATGAGCAATGCCTCTTATACCTCCGCCCGAAAGGGCGATACCTATTTTAGGATATTGTTCAATATTTGCATCACTAACTTCGTTATCCTGACCGCCCAAGATCAAAGAGAATAATATTAGAATAAAGTTAAGAATTCTTTTCATGTCAGAAATATAAAGATTTGTTTCTGATTAAGCAATAATTCTAAACACACCGATTTTCTATTGATATGAATTGATTTTTAGCTTATCTTCCAAAGAAAAACAAGACTGAAATGAGATTTGTAGAATTAAGGGACCGAAAATACTTTATACCAGACCTCTTTGAAGAAACAATAGGTAAGTTCTGCTCTTTCCGTATATGCACGGCCCAGGAAGCAGAAAACACAGGCAGGATTATGAAGGATATAAGGGCAGAACGATTCCTGATCTTTGACAAAATTAAAAGGTCATCGGTTGAAATATTATTTGAAAAAATATCTGAAAGGATCGATGAAATGATCCCCTACGATGATAGAGCAAGAATTTCATCGAGAATGTTTTCGAGAAACAGAAAAGCGGAATTCGAGAACCTCAGAAAAAAAATTCTTGACAGAATACTCCTGATAGCAGAAGGAGATATTGCCGTTTCATTCACAGAGAAATACATGTTAAGAAACCTTATATCCTTTTGCGGTGAAGACATTTACAGTTATAAAGGCGAGACATTTATTTTACCATTCAGGTTTCTGAAAGAGCTGGAAAAATCGCTGAATGATAATGTATTTGTAAGTGACGCGGAAACCCCTTTAACATCGGGCATAAATGTACTACTGCCTAAATCGCAGGAAACATACAGCCTGTTCCGGTCCGCAATGGAATTCTTAACCCGGAAAGACTCCAGGAAAATTATTGACATGGGATGCGGATCCGGGATTCTGTCAATTCTTTCAGACAGAATTTTTTCAAACTCAACTATATATCTTACTGACATACTTCCTGAAGCCATCGCGTCGGCAATGTATAATTTCGAAAATAAATTCAGGACTGAATTTTCACGCACCGACAGTTTACTAAAACTTTCCACCGGGTCCAACACTATAGTATGCTGCGAATCAGGAGACCTGTTCGAAAAAACAGAAGAACTGTTCGATATAATTATATTTAATCCGCCATGGATCAACTCTGAATACAGGAACCGATCGGAGATGGCTCTGAACGACAAGGATCAGAAAACCGTTGAAAGATTTATTATACAGTCAAAGCACAACCTGGCTTCCGGCGGATTTATTTTATTGTCATACTCGGATAACAGCGGAGAAAAATCTGTAGAAAATCTTAACCGTATGATTTCATCGAACGGTTTTGAAGATATTTTTGTAAGGTCTGCAAGGGTTCAATCTTATCAGTCAGGCAGAAAATGCATGAGAATATTCGTTAAAATTCTCAAAAGGAAGCTTTAATGCGAACAAAATCATACTTTGTTCTTGTCTTTTTTTTGCTTTTGTTCTTTTCATGGTATTTTTATATCTATTCTCCAAAAGAAAAAAGGTCCGTTCTGATCGAATGTTCCGGTTCATCCGACAAATATCACCACATTTTATGGGGCTATCCGAAGGCCACCGGAGTCAAAGTTTTCGAATATGAAGGATTTGTTTCGGGATACGACACAATAAGGCTTAATCCGCTCTGGATCAGTTATAAGCTTAAAAAAGAGTTCCTCACTGGAAAGAAATACCTCAAATCAAGAAAATTCGCCCCTGATCCTTCGCTTTCAAAGAAACACACGGCGCTGGATAAAGATTTCAGAAACAGCGGTTACGACCGCGGACACCTTGCAAGGCAGTCGGACATGAAAGGAAGAAGCGCAAAGTGCGAATCAGAAGCACTGTACTTTACAAATATATCTCCGCAGAAACAGCAGTTCAACCGAAAAACATGGAATAATCTTGAAACAGCTGTAAACAGGCTGGTGGAAAATAACAATCAGGCATGGATAATAACCGGGCCCTATTTTGACGAGAACAGGCAGTTCATTAGTAAAAGGGTTGAGGTACCTGACGGCTTTTACAAAATTGTGGTATTGGATACCGATAAAGGATTTTATCCTGTCGCATTTATTTTGAAAATGGATGACACCGGCATGGACATTGAAAAATATACCGTTAGCATTGACAGCGTCGAGAGTCTGACAGGGATCGATTTTTTTCACGAACTGGATGATCTTGTGGAGTCAGAATTCGAATCCCAGGTACTGCCGGTACCGTTTCAATGGAAGAAATAGGTGGATTATCTATCTTATTATTGCCAGCATTTCTCTGACCGCCCGTTCCAGGCCGACCAAAGAAGCTCTGGCGATTATTGAATGTCCTATATTCAGCTCTTCTATTTCCTCGATTTGAATTATGTCTTTCACATTGTGATAATTAAGACCGTGACCTGCACTGACACCGAGTCCTGATTTTTCTGCATATACAGCTGCGGCTCTTATCTTTTCAAATTCTTCCACTATCTCTGATTCTGTTCTGGCGTTTGCATAGTGTCCGGTATGTATCTCGATTAGATCCGCCTCAAGTGCAGAACATGTCTTTATCTGGGAAATGTCAGGATCAACAAAAACAGACACTTTAATACCCGCGCTTTTAAGCCTGAATACTATGTCTCTAAGATAATCTTTCATAGCGATCACATCTAGACCTCCCTCCGTGGTCAGCTCCTCTCTTTTCTCCGGAACAAGCGTTACCATCTCGGGTTTGACCTTTGTGGCTATTCTGACCATTTCATCATTCGCCGCCGTCTCAAGATTGAGATGACTTTTTACGATCTCCCTTAACCTTCTAAGATCATCATCGTTTATATGCCTTCTGTCTTCTCTGAGATGACAAACGATGCCGTCAGCCCCCGCCAGGTCACATATTACGGCGGCAGCGACAGGGTCAGGTTCATAAGTTTTTCTGGCTTCTCTGATTGTTGCTATATGGTCAACATTGATTCCCAGCCTCATCTTAGACTCCGGGTTGATTAATTTTTATACAGAGCGTTTTTTCTCATCCCGCCCTGATGAATCCCGCCCTGCTGGATCATTTTTCTTACAGGCGGTTTTTCCAGCATGAACTGATACCATGATTCACCAAAAGCTTTCATTCTCATTCTTCTGTTGTTCTTAAGTTCAAGTATATTAGATTTTATTCTTTCATCGGCCTCTTTGAGCTTTTTGTTTCCCTCTTCAAGAATTTTCAGAGCGTCTTCTCTTCTTCCGGTCCTTTCAAGACAGTACGCATACAAAGACCACGCAAGACCTTCTTTTTTGCCTGCGGTAATTACATTTTTAAACATTTTGTCCATTTCATCATATTTTTTCTCGTTCATCAGTATAACCGCGAGCATACCCTTGGCCACCCAGTTCATTGAAGAGGATTTAAATAGAGATGGCTTGGCTTTCTCATTGTCCTTTCTTATGTAATGAATCATTCCGATCAATCCGTGTATCTGACCTACAATAAAAGGGCTTTTTCTTCCCAGAGCCAGTCCGCTTTCATATATTCTCAGGGCTCTGTCAAAATTCTGGGAGTATAACGCCTTCTGAGCTTTCTCATTAAGTCTCTCCAGTTCTTTTGTGGCTTTCCTTGTAAGGTATATGAATACCCCGGCTCCGAGCAGAAGACCCGTCAATACCGAGAAAGAAATATATCCCTTCAGTGTATAACTCATCACGAAGGATATTATAATTGCTGTAAAAACTGTAATAATTATGTTCCTCATCGCGCCTCAGCTTTATTTATGATATGTTTTATTGTTCATTATACAATACGATCTGAATATCTGCTCCGCAAGCACCAGCCTGATCATCTGATGTGTTAACGTTAATGATGAAAAGGAAATCCTTATATCAGAGATATCTTTCAGTTTTTTACTTACCCCTTCTGATCCCCCGATAATAAAGGCGATCCCGGGCACAGATATGTCTCTTTTTGACCTTATTATTTCAGAGAACTCCTCAGAACTGATTTTATTTCCGTCTATATCAAGAAGCGCTGAGTAATATCCTGCAGGGATGTTCTTTATCAGCTTCTCAGTTTCAAGATCAACAGAACATCCTTTTTCGGACTCTTCTTTCAGATAGTTCTCTTCCACATTTACATAAGGCTTCAAAAGAACTTTGTATCTCTCTATTCCATCGATAAGAAATTTATGTTTTGTTTTTCCTATCCCCAGAAAAAGAATCTTCAATTCTCGAACTGCTCGTTTTCTTCTTTTATTATCTTAGGCCTTTTTATATCACTGCTGTTGAAAAAATATTCATACAGCCTTATGATGTCTTTTACATCTCTTTTCGTTAAGCTGCTCACAGCATAAAAAGAGGGTGTTTTCTTATTTGTGTCAACAATTGGCAAAAGCTTGTTTATCACTTTTCATCCTGAGTTTTTTTGCGACGGTGAATATATGAAATTTCTTTAAACTATGCAAATTGATTTTTAGATATTAAAAAAAGCGGTGGTGCACCGCTTTTTAAAGATTTTCTATTCACCGGTACTGACCTTGAGCCTCAAAGATTCGTCTTCTTTCACATTTCTGCCCAAATTCTCAAGTGAGTCAGTAATTGATTTGGCCGGAACATTTTCCTCAGCCGCCACACTCATTGCCGGAATGCTCAATCCGTTCTCAATATTTGAGTTGTTTTCGAAGATACCAAGAGATGATACATATATAAAAGCCAGAACAACTGCCGCGATGCCTGATACATAATATAAAGATCTTGCGGCAAAAGAAATTTTTCTTTCCGCAGCTTTATCGGCATGCGAAGGTCGGGAAGCTCTTATAGTTTCCATCAGATTATCGTTAAATGTGTCTGATACCCGTACTCTGGGAATACTCCTGATTTTCTCGACTACTGCATTCATTTGCCGGATAAGATCTGAACAATCCTTGCACTCGGTTATGTGACCGTGTATATCACCCGGATTATCTTCCGCAATCAGATCTGTCTCAATATCACTTTTTCTTATCATTTCTTCTATTCTGCAGCATTTTTCCATTTTTTTCTCCGGCTGTGTTTTATTTAATGTAGTCCGCCAAAGCGTCCCTTAGGTTCAGCCTAGCTCTGTTCAATCTTGATTTCACAGTGCCAGTGGGGATCTGAAGCAGAGCCGCGATTTCTTCATAGCTCATTTCATCAATATCCCTCAGCATCACTATTTCACGGAACTTATCTTCCAGACTGTCTATTGAACTCATGATAATCCCTGAAAGTTCATTTTTTAATACATCTCCGTCTGTCGAAGAATTCTTATCTTTTATCTCGTAATCATTTTCCCCGTCTTTACCGGTAATTGAAAACGAGTTCATTTTTCCCGATCTTGAAAGAGATGTTTTGGCCAGATTTATGGCAATTGTATATATCCATGTTGATACTTTCGCGATCTCTTTGTATTTATCCTTATTCAAATAAACTCTGACGAATGTATCCTGAACTATATCTTCCGCAGATTCTTTATCTTTCATGTAATAAAATATGTGGTTCATTAACTTGTTCTTGTACCTTTCAACCAGCTCGGAGTAAGAACTCTCATCGCCGTTCTGGAATCTAAGCATCAGTTCTTCGTCAGTTAATCTTTTAAAGTTTGTCATACCATTCCCTGCTCTTTCGTGAAATTCAACTCTCAATAATCTAATTTTGTTCTTCGATTTTATACAATCCATCAGGTTTTTTGTAGTATAGTGAAAATATTACCGTAAGTATAATTTCCGAACATGTCACGATTACCCTGTGAAGCCATGGAAGAATAAGTGCATACTGAACCGGTATTATGCCGCTTAACAAATATGTCATAGAACCTTCTCTTACACCTATACCTCCCGGCGCAAAAAAAGCCAGCAGCCCCAAAGTCCAGCTAATCGGAAGAATAAATATTACTTCCGGATTTTCAGATAAAGAAATATTGGTATATGATTTAGCCATTAGTAAAAAGGCGGTGCTCATTATAATCCAGTTTATTATATGGAGAAATATGAATATGACATAATCTTTATTGGATAATCCCTTAACTATCTGCTGTTTTTTCATCTTGAGGAGCACAAAATTCGATGATCGTAAGAAAAAAGAAGGAAACCAGAGAATGATCATAAACATAACTATCAGAATGATAGCTGAATGATATACATTCGGGAAAGTTGCGCGACTGCTTCTTATGAACAGCAGTGAAAAACCCATAATAATGCCAAGCCCGTTAGAGACGATCTGCGAATAGAGAACGCTCTGAACAGCCTTACTTCTGGCAACACCTTCCTTTGCGGCAAAATAAATTAATCCGGCCATCTGAAGGACTTTTCCGGGAATATACCTTCCCAGATTAGAAATGAACCATATCCTCAAAGCCGGCAGAGTGAAGATATTCTCTCCAAGGGAGCTTAAAATAAACTTCCAGATAAAAACCGGATATAGAAGGGAAATGAACAAGGTAATTACGGCCAGAAACATGAACTTCGGATCGTAACTTCTGAAATCGGCGTCTTTGATCTTATCGATATTTCCAGAAATGTTTCTCACAATGAAATATAATACGACCCCAAACATACAGAATTTGAATGCAGCCGTTAATGTTTTAGTTTTACTTATACTCATGTCAGGTTCCGGATTATCAAGTCAGATTTATCATTTTTTTTCAGGATCCCTTACCTCGTCCTTAAGAACAGTTGTGCTTTTTCTCATTTTTCTTATTTCTTCAAGAAGTTCTTCCTGAGTAAAGACATTATGCTTTAGAAGCACCTGGATCAATGCTTCAACTGTTATAGTGTTTGTCAGTGTCAATTTCTCCACAGACAGGTCCAGTTTAGGTTCTGTTTGATTTTTTTTTCTGAATGACAACATTCTATCTCCCGGAATTATATTTATTGATTATCCGTTTAATTTACTCTATATTTAGCTTCAATATATGAAAATGCGGATGTTATGGCAAGAATTTTATCAATAATACTCCCGTGTGTCTTACTGATTTCCTGCTCCGATTTTTTTTCCACAAGAGATCCTGAAGACCCGCAGGGCAACAGCGACAGTTATCTGAATGAATCAGTAACAGAACTCAAAGACAATTTCAAGACATCACTTTTGGGACTTGACCTTTATCTTTATGAATCACTTTTTATTAATGATGTGATATCAGATTACCTGTATAGCTATATATGTCAGGCTTCGGATATTTCCCAGCCGGGGATATTTTCGGAATGGAATATCGAAAGTGAGAAGATATTCATGAACGGATTAAAAGCATCGTCTTATCAGTTAACCGATATCGAACTGTTTAACAATCCTGTAGACGAGACAGCTGATTCGGCAGTTGTTAATATCGAATATTCAATGCTCGTTACAACCCCTGATGCAAGTTTCAGCATCAAAGGCAATATGATATTAGATCTTTTGAAAATCGACGGCCATTTCTGGTATATAAGGACATGGACGGATATTTCTCCTCAGGGTAATATAAGCTTCAGCAAAATCAAAGAACCCTACGCTTTTTAGGCCGATTTTATTTTATAAATCAGTTGACAAAAAGGCGATGTTTTTTTATATTCGATACTCTTAAAATAGACTATTGCTCCCGTAGCTCAGTGGATAGAGTAGAGGTTTCCTAAACCTTTGGTCGGAGGTTCAACTCCTCTCGGGAGTACTGATAAGTACTGTTGATAGGGTTGAAGTCTTGAAAGGTGTCAACTCTCGGGAGTACTAAGGACTAACGAGAGAGTTCAACCTGAAAGGTATGCAACTCCTCTCGGGAGCCTGTCACGGTCAAATTATTATAAAAAGGGGATAATTATGAATATCAAGTACAAAAGAAAGCCTGAAAATGAAGAAATGATGCTGGTTTATGAATTTATAAAAAAATACAAGAACCATATCCTCTCATTTCTCGCATCTGTCGCGATAATAATTGTGATCGTGAACTTCTACAACTCAAACAAAGAAAGCAACATACTGTTATCAGCCGATAAGCTTTTTGAGATAAACAAAGCTTTCAACAGTTCTGACGACGATGCGGTCATATCTAAAGGGAAACAGTACATTGATAAATTTTCAGGATTCGACGCCGCAGGCGATATTCTGATAATGATTGCAAGAACATATATGAAAAAGAATGACACCGACGGAGCTATATCTATTCTAGAGAAAAACATTTCGCTTTCATCAAATGAAACTTTTAAATTCTCGGTGTTTAACCTCCTGGGCGGACTTTATATGGATAAATGGATGATCGAGAAAAATCCGACTCTTGCGGAAAAAGCAGGTGAATATTACATAAAAGCAGCCAACAGCGACAGGGGTCTGCATAAAGACCGTACGCTGTATCTTGCGGGAAACAGCTTTGTTCAGGCCGGAAAAACTGAAAAGGCAAAAAAAGCACTAAAGCCTCTTTACGAAAGATCGAGAGACTTGGAATATAAACTTAGAGAACAGGTCAAATTTCTCTATGAAAACATTGACTGAAACCGCTGTTTTAAATCCCGGGCAGAAAAATTCTGCCCGTTTTTTTATTCCGGAAAATGTGAAAATACATTCCGCCGTTTTATTTTTTTTCTTCATCTCACTCGCTGTTTTATTTTGTTTTAACAGATCAAATATGCCTTACATAATATTTACATCGGCAGTCCTCCTTCTGGCTAATAACAGAAGGAGATTCTCTGATTTTATCTTGAATCCGTTATTAAGATTTAAACTGTTCTTTATCTTTTCTTTTTCGTTCTCTCTACTGATATCGCACGATCTTGAGTCGTCTCTTATGCTTCTGATAAAATTTATAATTCTGATACTGCTCGGCGCATGGATGAATGCTCTTGTAAATTTCAGGGAACTTGCGGAATTTTCAAACAACATATCTGTTCCCTGCCTGCCTTTTTTTAATTCAGTTGTTAAGAAAATAATTCTTTCTTTCATTCTGGCAGCCGAACATTCAGCAGATCTCATCTCTGACATCCTCCTCGCCAGGAAGAATAATGTGAAAACTGAAGCCTCAGGTGATTCATTAATGATCAGGAATAAGAAGATGCTTATTACATATTTCATTCAATCATTTAAGTCCGCAGAAAATCTGGAAAAGAGAGAACATTCAAAAGATTTAAGTAAGAGTCAGGAATCATACAGATTTAATATAAGTGACCGGATAGTATTTTTCTGCTCTTTAGTGGTCTTAACACTTATTCCTTTTCTAAAATGAATATCAGGCTGAAGATCCAGTATGACGGAACCAATTTCTCCGGTTCTCAGATACAGCCCGCAGGAAGAACGGTTCAGGGGGAGCTTAATTCGGCACTTGAAAAGATATACGGAAACAAAATCAGCACTGTTTTCTCCGGAAGAACAGACTCGGGCGTACACGCCAGGGAACAGATTGTCAATTTTTCTGAACCTTCAAACCTGATACCACCGGATAGAGTTTCATATGCTCTTAACGGCTTCCTTCCGTACGATATATACGCAATATCTTCAACATCAGCACCTGACAGCTTTAACGCCAGATTCGATGCTAAACTCCGTACATATCGCTACTTTTTCAGAAAAAAATACGACCTTTTCAGAAACAGATACTCGCTTTTTTGCCCGTTCGAAATGAATAAAGAGATACTTAACAGAACAGCAAAATTGTTTATCGGACAAAAAGATTTTAAGTCATTCTGTTCCACGCACGCAGAAGTAAACAGTCATACCTGCAATGTTAAACATTTACTATTCTTTAAAAAGTACGATGAGTTGGTAATGGAGATTTCATCAGACAGGTTCCTTCAGAACATGGTAAGAATAATTGCGTCTGTTTTTATAGAAATAAGCAAAGGCAGAATGACAGATGAAGACATTATCAGCATATTTGAGAAAAGGGACAGGAGATCAGCTCCTAAGACTATCTCCCCAAAAGGTCTCTTTCTGTGGAAAGTTGATTACTGAACTATTCAAAACTTACCGGCATGATCAGGGAAGGTCTTTTCTCAAACATGACAGCAGCCTTTAGAAAATCAGACTCGGATCTGAAGAATTGAGGAACAAGATCCGGCCCGACAACTGATATTTCTTCTGAATCGATTCTAAAAAGTTTTTCCGAAACAGTCATGTTCTTTGGAAATGATATGATCTCAAAAGAGGTCAGTCCGGCCATATTCGCCGCACTTTCAACCGCGTCAGAGAGTCCGCCTATCTCGTCAACAAGCCCATTGTCTTTTGCCTGTTTCCCTGTCCATATCCGGCCCTGGGCTATCATCTCAAGACTGTCCGGCGATATACTTCTTCCTGATGAAACGCGGTTCTTGAACTCGGCATATATTCTCTCCATCGAATTTCTGAAAAGTATACTGTCCTCCGGTGAGACCGGTTTAGTTGGGTCAAATATATCAGAATATCTGCCCCTGCTTATCCTTTCATTATTGATACCTATGGTGTCAAACATCTTTTTCAGATTGGGGATAATGGATACAACACCTATCGAACCTGTTATAGTATACGGGTCGGCAAATATTTTTGTACCATGACAGGAAATATAATATCCTCCTGATGCCGCTACAGGCCCCATGGATACAATTACAGGGATGTCTTTTTTAATTTCTATTATTTTTCTCAAAATTTTTTCTGAAGCGAGAGCGGAACCGCCGGGAGAATTCACTCTTAGAACTATAGCTTTTATTCCTTTATCTTTTCTTATCTTCCTCAGAATTTTATCGAATTTTTCAGGATTTATAACAGTTTCGTTAAATTTTGATCCGTTGTCATTGTCAACTATATTCCCTTCAGCATAAATTATCGCAATCCTGTTTTCCGGATCTGTTTTATCTTTAACAGGATAGTCGCCGATATGGATAACATTTTTTTCATCAGCACCGATTTCAGCCTTAAGATCATCGAACGGCATTAGCCTGTCGACAAGTTTCATTTCCAATGCAAGTTCCGCGGATATAAAGACCATTTTTCCTTCATTGAGCCATTCAGAAATATCACTCCTGTCTATATCCCTCGATAAAGAAACGGCCTCAGAAAACAGCTCAAGCCTCTCGTCTATGATCCTTTCGATACTGCTTCTGAACTGATCCGACATTTTTCTTTTGGCAAAGTTCTCGCCGGCCCCCTTGAACTGACCTATGTGTATAACATTGACCTCAATACCGATCTTATCCCCAAGGTCCTTCATATACGGAACTGACATGCTGATGCCGTTAAGCATAAAAGTTGAAGAATTGGAAGGATCTGCGATTATTTCATCTGCCGATAAAGCCGCCAGATAGTTTATCTTGTTAAAACTGCTTCCAAAAGCCTTAACTCTTTTACCGCGATCCCTGAATTTTTTTACTGCGTTGCTAATTTCATGAGTATGCTGATAAGACAGGTTCCAGTTGTCCAGATCAATGACTATTCCACGGATCCTGTTATCGTCTGCAGCGTTCCCAATATTCATAATAACATCTTCTAAAACCAGATCCTTTTTATTGATATTTCGGAGCATCAAAGCTGAAATGTCTAATGCCTCATTGGCGCTCTCCGATAAACCATCCGGAAAGCTCATAAGAATGTATGAATTCGAAGGAACAGGAACAGTCTGGGAACTTTCGAATGATAGTTTTGCTATAAAAACGAGACCGAAGAAGATCAGAACTGAAAATACTATAACGACTGTAAGAACTGTCTTGAAAAACCATTTAAAAGCATTTTTTAACCACTCCATAAGGCCACCTACTGAGATATATTCAGATAATTTATTTCTCCTCTTTTCACTTCAATGAACTCGGGGAGAATTTTATATGTGACTTTGTTATATTCAAGCATATCCCTGTATACTAGTATCTTTGAAAGAGGAATACTCTCCATAGAAAATATAATACAGTTCACCTCTTCTATCTTAATAATCTCTTTGATATTGCCGATATTGCCGAGGACCGCATATCTACCAATACTTTTCCCTAAATATTCCTGACCTATATCTACATATCCAATTATGTTCTTCCCTTCATTCGACAGTATCATTTCATAATCTATAAGGTTCTTAGAGATTTCGTCAATCCCAACGATAAGGGTTTTGTCTAAAAAGAACCTGATCTTTCTTAAAATAAGATATCTCCAGACGAACATCATGCCTGCAGTTATCGAAAGCATTATCGCGAGAATTACTCTTGAATATGCAAATATCTTCATAAAATATGTGATACTCATCGAAAGGAGTATAAAATAACTGACTGATAATAAGAATTTCTTATACGAAAATTTGAATTCACTGTAAAGTTTTGACAAATAGAATATAATAAGGAGTATCGTTATATATGTGAGAGAAATTCCTAAGTACATCTCAATGCTTATTGAAGTAATGCTGTCTTTATCTATTTTACCCAGAAGAATTAAAACAGGTCTGTAGAGTATAAGCGCGGTCCATAAACCCACCATATAAGAAACAATATCGATTATCGGTAAGAGGTACATTCTGAATATTATTTTCCCTATTGAAATTAAAAAAGAGAACATTATGGCAATATCGAGTATGAATTTAAAAAACAGAGAGTATTTTGAAGTATAATTCTTTTTTACAAATATCTTCATTGAGTCAAAAAAATACTTTCTGAGTTTGATCCTGTCTTTCTTTGAACTCTGCCCTCTATAATGTATTATCTCTGAAATAGGCACATACTCGATCTTGTAACCGCGTTTCTTTATCTGATAGCAGAAATCAATGTCTTCGCCGTACATAAAATATTCTTCGGGCATTAATATACCCTCATCAATAATGCTCTTCCTTAATAGCATGAAAGATCCTGACACGGCATCTACCTCGGCTATCCTGTCGTCTTCCAGATACAGAAGGTTATAACTGGCGAATAATCTTGAATTAGGGAACAGCTTGCTGAGGCCAGAAAGGTGACAGAACGAGTTCCATATAGTCGGGAATGACCTGTGACACGAGGCATCGAGAGTTCCTTCGGGTCCTATAATTTTACTTGTAACCAAACCTGTTTTACTGTTATTTTTAAGATAATCTATCAGAAGATTAATCGACCTCTCTTTAACTATAGTATCCGGATTAAGTATAAGAACGTATTCTCCTGAGGCGATCTTCAATCCCTGATTGTTAGCTTTGGCGAAACCGAGATTGGACTCGTTATAGATATAGTTTATGTCCTGAAATTTGGAAAGTATATGTTCTTTACTTCCGTCACGCGACGCATTGTCAACAACAATTATTTCATAGCTGAGATCCTCAACAGTATCCTTCAGCGATCTGATTGTATTCTCAAGGAAATACTTGACGTTATAGTTTACGATTACTACGGACAGGTCCATTTTTTTCCCGTATTATTTTTTTGAGAACAGAAAAGGAAATCTGAGCTTCCAGACCATTAATACTGCCTCGCGGACTATAGCTTTACCCATCTTCGAATGACCGTCTATCCTGTCTGTAAAGATTATCGGGATTTCCTTTATCCTGAACTTTTTCTTCCATGTTTTGAAATGCATTTCGATCTGGAAAGAATAACCGTTCGAATGAATTTTGCCCAGATCTATCGATTCAATCACATTTCGCCTGAAACATTTAAATCCGGAAGTAGCGTCCCTGAGAGGCATACCGGTTATGATCCTCGTGTAAAATGACGCTCCGATACTTAGTAACAATCTTTTTAAAGGCCAGTTCACAACATTCACACCCTGGATATATCTTGACCCTATTACAAGGTCATAATCTTTTATCTCAGAAAGCAATCGCGAGATATCTTTCGGATCATGAGAAAAATCGCAGTCCATTTCAATAATATAGTCATATCCGTTTTTTAGTGCGAACCTGAATCCTTCTATATAGGCAGTCCCCAGCCCCAGCTTTCCGCTCCGCCCGATCAGGTGAACTTTATTATTCTTTCCGGTTATTTCTTTGACCAGGGTACCGGTTCCGTCCGGAGAATTGTCATCCACTATGAGAATATCAGGTTTCTCGGGAAGAGACAAAACAGCCTCAATCATTCTGGAAACATTTTCTATCTCATTGTAAGTCGGTATTATTACAAGAGTTTTCTCAGATCTTGCATCCGCCTCGTTTGAATTCAAAGAGTTTCTCCTTCAGTTTAGGATCGTTTAGAGCCAGTATCTGTACAGCAGCAACTGCCGCGTTCTTCGCGCCGGCACTTCCTACAGCAAGAGTAGGTACCGGAATTCCGGCAGGCATCTGGACCATCGAAAGAAGCGCGTCCATACCATCCATCACCCCTCCTTTCATCGGCACTCCGAGCACTGGGAGTATGGTATGCGCAGCAACAACGCCGCCAAGATGAGCCGCCATTCCGGCAGCGGCGATAATCACTCTCACTCCGTTCTTTTCCGCGTTCCTGGCGAATTCGGCAACCTCATCCGGATTCCTGTGCGCCGAAAGTATCTTAACTTCGTAGGATACCCCGAAATAATTAAGATAATCCTCGCAGTTCTTCATGCAGTCACCGTCGCTTTTACTACCCATTAAAATAGTTACCACAGGCATAAACACTCCTTTATCAAATTTACTCGATATAAACGGTATAGCAAACCGTTTGTTCGTTCGGACACGAAAAAATACCAATAATTTTTTGTAAATGCAATCGAAATCAAGAAAGTATACCGGGAATTTTTATGATATTTTTCATTGAGATAGTAGTATTATTTATATATACTTCAAATGAACTGACGGCGGAGGAAATTCTGAAACAAATTTCACATATTATACTAATTATGACTCTAACAGGATTGTCTTACGCAATTGATCTTGTAGAGGATATCAGGAACATCAGCTTTAAAGATGCGGTCTGGGACAGATTTGACAATTTACTACTATCTTCTAAAAGGCTGGGAGATATTTCTTCGTCACGGAACGCTGTTGTGTTATATTTTTTTACTGCGCAGTTCTGCTGAACCGGAATAGGAGCGTTGCCGGAGGCTGCCGCACTGAACAGGGCTTTATCAGATGAGAATACAAAAGAATTCTACGCTGTTGGAGCAGCTGCCAATTTAAATACCTATGCTGACCTTAAAATTTTCAGAGATGTCAACTCTCTGACATACCCGCTTGCGACAGCCGGGGAACTTGGTTTTAGAAGCTCCAAATTCCAGAGCACATTTACCTTTATCGGCAAAGATTCAAAAGTTATCGGAGTTCTTGACGACACTGCTTCATCTGTGCAGATCGGCGAGATGCTTAAAAGAACTTTATGTTCGTTTTCCGGAATAACTGCCAGGCAAACAAAATCTTATTTACATCTTTCGGATGAGAATACGATTCTGAATTTACAGGATATATTCGTATATGAAAATTTTACGGATTATCTGTTCAGAACGGAAATATACGGCCCCACGGATATTTTTTCGTATGAGATCTCGGATGAAGAGATATTCATCCGCAAGGGATCAGCTCAGGGTAATTCCGACCTTATAATAAGAGCCGAAGTGCCAGGTAAAGACATATGGGTAACATCAAAAATAACCGTGATTAATAATGACGCAGATATTCTCGAAAGTTTCGAATACACAGATATATCAGTTTCACCTATACCCTGGGTATCTGCGGACAATTCGCCATGGTCAACTGAAAAAGGTACCGGTTTTTCAGGATCTTACTCACTCAGGTCAGGACAGATAGACCATAGCCAGAGATCAAGCATTTCGGTCAGCCTGAGCCTTTATGAACAGGGAACTGTTACTTTCGCTTACAAAACATCAACCTATTACTCTTATTATTTTGATGAAATTGACGGAGATTTCCTCAATTTCTATGTTGACGATGTAAATCTGAGCATGAAAGAAGCCCGGGAACTCTGGGGGGGGGGTAACGGATGGAGAACAGTTTCATTTAATGTAAACCCCGGATACAGAACTCTCAAATGGGAATATCTTAAAAATGACTGGGCATCTCTTTACGATGAAGCGGTCTGGATAGATAATGTTTTTCTTCCCGGAACTATAGTGATAGATAAATCCGAGATTACAGGAACATCGGGCGATGTAAATCTTAGTGCTTTCCCGAACCCGTTCAACCCCGTGACAAAAATTAGTTTCGATCTTGAATATGATGAGAATATTGAGCTGACTCTGTTCGATTCGGCAGGCAGACTGACAGACAGTATTTTTAAAGGTGTTTTAAGATCAGGGAACCACATGATCGAGTACAACGGGTCCGCTCTTTCGACAGGTATTTACTACGCTGTACTGCAAATAGGCTCAGTCCGAAGGTCAATAAAACTTCTGCTTGTTAAATAACGGAGATATTAATGTTTAGAACACTCCTGATATTTTTATTTTGTTTCTCTCTCTTCGCAGAATGGAACGATAACCTTATTGCCGTTGGGGATGTGAGTTTTACAGACGCTAAATGGGATAACGGATACAATATCACTCTTTCCAGGCACCGCGTATCGGATCTCACAAAGCAAGGTAAAGCTGTTGTGCTTTATTTTTTTGAAGCATGCTTCAGCTGAACGGGGCTCGGAATCCTGCCGGAGGCAGGCTATATGCAGAAGGCGATCAGTATGCAGGGTGAAAAAAACGCGTTCTATACAGCGGGGGGTTCGTATAACATCAATACTTATGAACTGCTTCTACAGTTCAGGATCGCGAACAATATATATTTCCCGCTTGCCATAAAAGATGAATTAGGATTCAGATTCCTGAGCAATTTTTTCAACAACTTCGTTTTCATCGGAAAATATAACAGAATAATAGGAACTCTTGATTTTGACACATCTCTTGAAGAGATTGATGTCATGCTCAAAAGAACAATGTCCTCGTTTTATGACCTTTACCTTAGAAAATCAAAGGATGTAATACTTCTTACAGACGATATTATTGAGATCAACCTTACAGATTATTTTAATATCGGAGATCCGTCCATTGTAGATTTACTGGTAAAAAACACAACTAATCCGGGAATTCTCAGTTACACTTTTTCAGGAAATAAACTGCTGCTCGAAAGAAAAGCTGTAAAAGGCTTTACTAATATGAGCGTTATCGCGAAAATCAGAGATAAGGATATTTACACACAAACTGACTTCGAGATCATCAATCCAACATCCATATATGAAGATTTTGAATTAAATAACATTTCGGAATCGGATATGCCATGGATTTTCTCGGGAAGAGAAAAATGGTATATTTCAACAGAGGAAGCTTATCTAAATAATAAGTCCATCGTATCGGGTCCTGTCAGGGAGGGAGAGATATCCGGGATCGGGCTTGATCTGGACATGATCGAACCGGGAATACTCATATTCGCCTACAAAACATCTACCCGGCCATATTTTGACAGGCTGAAATTCTACTTTGACGGTGTTGAGATCAGTGCCTCCGAATCCTCAAACCTGTGGTCAGGAGAAAACGATTGGCGGCTGATGTATTTTACTGTCCGGGCCGGAAAAAGAAGTTTTAGATGGGAATATGTAAAAGGCACATATTCTCCGTATAACAGGGATAAAGTCTGGCTCGACCTTGTAGTAATACCGGACAAGCTTAACGGTAAATACAATGAAAGGAACAGCGCAGATGCCCTGTCAGCTTTCCCGAACCCGTTCAATCCTTCAACGACTGTCAGTTTCGACCTAAAAGAAAATTCAGAAACTGAACTTCTAATTTTCGACACTAAGGGAAGGCAGGTTGCCGAGATATTTAGAGGCGAGCTTAAAAAAGGAAATCATTCTTTCCGTTTTGACGCAAGCCATTTTTCGAGCGGGGTATACTATTCGGTGCTAAAATACGGCGGTAACATATCAACATCAAGACTCATACTGGCCAAATAGCGAACCAATTGTTCTGTACAGCTCCAGCAGATTTTCTATGCTTTTAATTTCCACCCATTCGTCAGCTTTGTGCGAGTTCCATCCTACCGGACCTGACACTATGACAGGAATCTGAGTCCGGATCCTTTTAAAGACATTTTCATCAGCGACCGAGTAGCCCATATTGTAGTTCTTGAAATCGCCTGTTTTTTTCACACAGTTTTTCACGAATTGTGTGAAAGGATGTTCTGCGGGAGTAATGTATGCCTCGCTGTACGGTGTAGGCCTGCTCTTGAGTTTGAGAGTGAGCCTTTTTTCTTCTCCCCCTATCAGAACCGGTGTCAGAATCCCTTTTTTGTACAGGGAATAGATGAAATCGTTTAACTTTTTTGTGATCTTCTTTATCGTGGTTGAGGGCGTGAAGGTGCAGTCTATGACAACTCTGCCTGTCGAGGGTATTGAAAGACTTTCATTGCCGCAATCGAGTTTCGAAATGAACAGAGACCCTTCGATATTACCGACAGCGTCTTTATCCGGAACTGGCTCGGAGCAGAAAATGTATCTGTCCCTGTACTCTTTGCGGAATTTCTCGAATTCCAGCGCGAATTTTGACGCTTCCACGACGGAACTTACGAATTCCGGATCGTTCGATATCGCTCCGTGGCCACCCGTTCCGTGGACCTGCACTTCGAACTCGCACCGCCCGAGCCTGCCTATCCCTATCGTTCCGGCCCCGAA
Organism: uncultured Bacteroidia bacterium; assembly: GCA_964648295.1. GTDB lineage: Bacteria > UBA4055 > UBA4055 > UBA4055 > UBA4055 > UBA4055. The sequence goes on from CAZYNH010000018.1 coordinate 29,536, forward strand.
AAATCTGTTCGGGCCGTCGCCGATCTCGGGCACGACGATGGCACCGACATCGTCTAGAAAGCCGCTCCGCGCGAGAATGTTCGCGCCTGAGGAATAGAATTCCTCATCGACGCCGAAAGCGACCTTGATCTTATAATTTTTCGGGCTTATATCTTTGAACGCAAGGCAGATAACAGAAAGACCCGCCTTCATATCGTTTGCCCCCAGCCCGAAAAGCACCCTGCGCTTTTTCTCCTGAAAAACTAATTCGCCCTCTTTCGGCGTAAGAGCGGTTTTGCGGCTCAGCCACGGCTGAGCCGTGACAGTGTCGGAATGACCGTAAAAAAGCACAGATTTGTTCCCTTCGCCTTTTTCGGCAAGTATGTTGTAGTGCCTTCTACCTTTCATATCCTCATGTACGAACTGCTTTTCCGTCCTGAAACCTGCCTCTTTCAGCTTTTTTATCAGAAATTCGCTGATCTTTGTCTCGTTGCCGCCTATTATATATTTTCCTTTTTTCTTTTCGATCGTGAAAGGATTCATCGAGTCAATCCTTATCATTTCCTTCAAAAGTGTTATGACATCATTTGGCATTTATTTCCCTCTCATACGGTTTTTATATTAAATGTATTATATATAAAATGTCATTGATATAACAGGATTTATTTATTTTATTTAACGCTATCTTCATGGAGGGGCTCAAAATAGAGAGTGAATACGCAGAAAATATTATTCCTGTCGAAATTAAAAAGACAAACAAAAGACCGTGCGACTGCATAAGCGTACTTACCGTTTCGTCCGCGCACCTTATGCATGATATGTATTCATCGTTCCTTGCCCCGGTTCTGCCGGTGCTCATAAAAATGCTAGGCATCACGAAATTTCAGGCAGGTATGCTTGATTTCGCTATCAAGATACCCTCACTTCTGAATCCCGTATTCGGTGCGGCAGCGGACAGGTTCGACGCAAAGTATTTTATGATCCTGGGGATAATAGTTATGACCGTCTCGATGAGCTTTCTTGGACTTGCTCCGGATTTTTTAAGCCTCTTCATTCTTATTTTTATCGGAGGGATAGGATCAAGTGTCTTTCATGTTCCGGGTCCGGCGATAATCAGAAAAGTCGCGGGCGACAATCTGGGCCTCGGAATGAGCTTTTACATGCTTGGGGGAGAACTTGCCAGAACTCTGGGCCCGCTGCTGATCCTGACAGCTATATCGCTCTGGACATTCGAGGGAAGCTGGAGGGTAATGCCGCTCGGGCTGTCCGTGGCTTTACTTCTGTACTTCAGAATAAAAAAAATTAAAGTCCATAAAAAGATTGAAAAACACGAAAGAGAAAGAAATGACTACCGTAAATACCTGCCTTTTTTCGCCGTTATTGCGGGGATAACAGTATTCCGGGCGGGAATGCACTCCGCAATGACTCTATATCTGCCCACTTTTCTTACCGCAAAAGGCGCATCTTTATGGCTAGCCGGCGCATCGCTTTCACTTTTTCAGTTCGCCGGTGCTGCCGGGACATTCACGATGGGATTTCTTTCTGACAAACTCGGCAGGAAAAGAACACTTTTCTGGCTGGCGGTATTAAACCCTTTATCCATGCTGGCATTCAATTACGCGTCAGGTGCCGCTGTCTATCCGGTACTCGTATTCTCGGGGTTCGTCCATTTCGGCACAAGTCCTATTATTCTGGCTATGGTCCAGGAACATGACAACAAAAATCTTTCTTTCCTCAACGGAACTTACATGACTATAAGTTTTCTTGGAAGTTCATTAATGGTCCTGACCGTAGGTTTTCTGAGCGACATCCTCGGCCTTACAGTGACCTACGATATAGCGGCTTATATCTCGATACTTGTAGTACCTTTCGTACTAATGCTAAAAGACCGTAAATAATACATCAGGTTATTATTTAACCAGCAGCATCTTTTTGGTTATCTTCTCATTACCCGCATTTAAAGTATAGTAATAAACCCCGGAATTTAGCTTTGAAGCATCAAAAGCAGCAGAATGAAGGCCCTGTTGTCTGTATTCCTTGACAAGGTCAGCGACCTTTTGACCGGTTATATTGTATACCGAAAGATCGACAAATGCCGGTCCGTCTAAAGAATACTGAATGATCGTTAAAGGATTGAAAGGGTTCGGATAGTTCTGATAAAGAACGAAATTATCAGGAACTGCTCCGCTCTCACACTCAACACCGGATGTTTTTATGCCTGAGGCTAGAATATTGTCTATCCATGCGCAATTATGACCTCCGTCCATGCTGTTGTCCCTTGAGAAAGTCCATTTAAATTCGTGCTGTCCCGCGTTGACGCTATAGGTGAACTTCGTCCATGAAAGCTCACCGCTCCATGTTTTTTTAAGACTGCCGTCAATGAAGAAAGTCAGCCTGTCGTATGCAAGTTCCGATGATACTTTTCTGTAAAAACTCAAAGTTCCGTCTTCAATATAATCCAGGACCAGTGAGATCGAAGATGTCTCTCCGTGATACACATTACCCGACCATGCCGAGTAATTACCCTCATAAGCCTCACCGGACTTCACCTCCCACTGCCTTGTCCCTGAAAATGACCACGGATTTGCCGTAAAACCGCCTGTCTCGAAATCATCAGTCATTCCCACAACAACAGAAAATCCGTATGCTTTTTTATATCCCTTTGACGATTCGACAAGCAATTCAAACACGGCCAGAGACGAATTAGGTATGTCTTCTCCGAACGAACATGTAAAAGATAAAGTATCCAAACTACCTGCTTCGAGTCCGTTTTTCAATACTTGATCGCTTATCTCAATTTCATATCCTGAAAGTTGAGAAAGCGAAACGATATAATCATCAATATCAGCATTACCTTCATTTTTCAGATCAAAACTGACTGTAAAACTTTCACCCTGCCGGGCGGTTTCATTCTGAGGAGTGTGAAAGATCGCCAGGGAAGGTGCTGAAGCGGTAAAATAAATCTTCGACAGGAATATATTCCCCGAATCATCTGTCAGTTCAATAAGGAGCTCGATCCTTTCCCTGTCAGGTACTGCAGGACTTATTTCAAAGCTGAAAACATCTTCAGCGGAATAATCCGTTCCGGGTGATAAAATTATACTGTCTGACGACCATTCTCTGTTTATCAGATTTACATATTCCGAGCCGCATGAGATTTTCAGCGAAAATCCCTCTGTTACCGAAGTTCCGATATTCCCTATTCCGAGCATAATACTTGATATTCCCGCGAATTCGGAACTGCTGAAAGAATAATCTTTCACCTTCAGATAGGGCCCGTCAGGCGTCTCTACCGGTACAAGGATCTGCTTAGTGAACAGATTAAATCCTGTAACTGTGATCAAAACATCTCCGTCAGTGAAAGGATGGGCAACCGAAACCTCACCGAGCTCATCGGTGATCTGTGAATATGACGTACCGTCCTTATATAATGTAACAACCGCGCCTTCAAGGGGCGTCCCCCCAAAAGTTATTCTGGTTGAATAATTTTCCACGAAAAGAGTTTCATTGGTTATCTCGACCTGTACCGGAGCAGAAGTTCTCACCTGAAGCGATGCATCCCCGAATATTGTCCATGTCTGAATAGTATTTTTGGTTGAAGTATCATTGTACTGTTCCGCAAGCATCAGAACGCACCCGCTTACAGAGATCGAGCCGAATGTTGTCCTTCCGTCCGCCCGAGTCGTAATTGTCCCGCTGCCGGGGTTGAGTGTATAGTCATAACCCCCGATCAATATATCGTTCATATAATCCTGGCCCCTCATCGGAGGCACCCATGGCTGATTTATTGAAGACATCAGCGTCGCCACGGCGCCGCCGCCTGATTTTCTCAGCCATGCCTCCGCAAAACATGTCCCTGAGTGGAAAGCGCCGTTCACGCACGCAACAGAAAAAATGAACGGCAGCCTTGACCCGTTCGTTGAGTTATAAATATTTGTGTTGCTGTATCCAGAAGTGCCCCATGATGTGTTCGATCCGTGTCCGCAATAATTAATAATACTCAGTCCCGCATTTATGTATCCAGCCACAGTTGATGATGAAGGATTTCCGTAAGCGTCATATATATTATCATATGTGAACGGCAGAAGTTTATATTCTTTTATGACATCAATATGCTCATAATCTATCTCCCCGTCATCACCAATGCCTTCTCCTTCCGGTGAACCGATCCCTAAACCTTTTTCATACCAGAGACCGTTCTCCTCGGGATATTTTTCATAATTTATTGTTTTATCCACCTGAACCGCCACTTCATGAGCCGATCCGGCGGAGAAACGCCCTATGATCAGCTCCGGATAAATATCTCTTCCCGTCACGCAGCCGAGCATGGGGTCCATCGGTGCAGACTGATCAGTACCTATATCAGACTGAATGTCAGCCCAGTCACCGACAAGCTGAACATAAAGTATGTCCGGATTACTGTCATACGCATTCTGGATCAGTTCTTTTACATTTGTACCTGCAGATACCTCAAGAATATTTACCGTAAACCCTCTCTGCCTTTTCCAGTCAATATAAGGTTGTATGGCTTCGGAGTCCCTTGGAGTACATATCACGAGGATATCTCCTTTATCTGCAACCTGGTTGTAGTATTTAGATTCATTAAAGTTTATAAAAAGCGATCTGTATATCCCATTCATTGCCCTGTCGACTTTATCTGTTCTTCTTTTCAGCGGGTTTGTTGATGTTCCTGATTCATCACGCAATACAACATTTATGTATTTATAAACCCTAAGTATTTGTCTCTCAGGGTTATACCGCATGGGATATACATAAACATTCACACCCCTGACATCTCTGAAAATAAAAGGCTCAGTACATTCTGAAATAGTTTCAGGATACCATTTATCCCCAAAAGAAGCGGGGTCGGTTTCATATGGAATAGAAGACAGATCCTGATCCCTGAATATTGTTCCTCTGGAAGGCAGAAGCGGATATTTAAGTTCAATCTCAATAAATTCAGCTGATCTTTCAATTAATACAACATCGAAATTATCGTCAATCTGTACTGTTGAATTAAGGATCGGAAGTTCCGCATACCCCTTTTTGTTAGTCCATACACCGCCGCCAAAGACTATCTTTGAGAACTTCGAACCATTGAATTCAACTGAGTCAATACTGTGTTCAAGAACATTAAAAATAAGCTGTCGTTCAGAAACAGAAAGCCTTTTATATTCAATATTATAATCAGCTGAAAACAATGTCGCGGACATTGTGATTAAAAGTACGATTAGTTTATTTATTCCGACCATATGACATTCCTTATTAATTTGCCTAAAACTAATTTATATGAGCCGGTTTGTCAATGCCAAAAATCATTGTCGAATAATAAAGGATAAATTTCTTGACTTAAAAAAACACAGGAATTATATTTCAGTCGTTTTTAAAACCAACAATTAAGGAGATAAAAATGTCGGTAGAACAAAAAGTAAAAGAAATAATAATTGATGAGTTGGGCGTTGACGAGGCTGCTGTTGTTCCCGGAGCGTCTTTTATAAATGACCTTGGAGCCGATTCACTGGCAACTGTTGAGCTTGTAATGAAATTCGAGGACGAGTTCGACATTAAGATAGAAGAGGAAGACGCTGAAAAGATCACAACGGTCGGTTCTGCTATCGATTTCATCAAAAAGCAGCTCGGCGAATAACGGTTGTTATAAATAAATGAAAAAATAAGGGAATTTAGTTCCCTTATTTTTTAATTGAAAAAGAATAATTAAATAAGAGTTCAAATATGAAAAAAAGGGTCGTAATAACTGGAATGGGCGTTTTTTCAGCTCTTGGTACGGAAATCGAGGAGTTTTATAATAATCTCCTTAACGGGGTATCGGGTATATCGCTGATCGAAAGGTTCGACACGGCAGAAATGTCTGTGAAGATTGCCGGTGAGATCAAGAATTATGATCCCGAGAAGTATTTCGAGAAGAATGAGGTCAAGAGGCTTGACAGGTTCACCCAGTATGCTCTTATAGCCGCTGAAAGCGCTATAAAAGACTCAGGTCTTGATCTCGGCTCTGTCGACAGGAACAGATTCGCGGTTATCACCGCTTCAGGGATAGGCGGGATGGAGACATATCAGACGAACCATCAGGTTCTTCTGGAAAAAGGCCCGAGAAGGGTAAGCCCGCTGTTCATTCCTATGATGATATCAGACATCGCCGCCGGAAGGATATCAATGAAATGGGACCTTAGAGGCCCGAATTTTTCACTTACTTCCGCCTGCGCGTCATCAGGCCACGCCATAGGTACGGCTTTCAGGACGATACAGTACGGGGACGCTGATCTTGCGGTCTGCGGCGGAGCAGAGGCCGTGATCACCGATCTGGCGATCGCCGGATTCGCCAACATGAAAGCGCTTTCAACCCGTAACGACGAGCCGCTGAGGGCAAGCAGGCCTTTTGATAAAGATAGAGACGGTTTTGTTATGGGCGAAGGTTCCGGAATGCTTATTCTTGAAGAATATGAGCACGCAATAAAAAGAGGCGCAAGGATTTACGCGGAACTTGCGGGGATCGGTTTCTCGGGAGACGCGAAAGATATAGTAGCGCCTGATCCTGAAGGCGACGGAGCGAGAAGAGCAATGCTCGCAGCGGTCGCTGATGCCGGGATTAAACCGGAAGACATTGACCATGTGAACACTCACGGTACTGCCACTCCTACAGGTGATATCGCTGAAACCGTCGGAATAAAAAAGGCATTCGGTGAGCACGCATACAAGATCGCGGTGAATTCAACCAAGTCCATGACAGGACATCTTCTTGGGGCGGCAGGCGCAATAGAGCTGATCGGCACAATAAAAGCCGTGCAGACTGACACCGTACATCCCACGATCAACCTCGAGAATCCCGACCCCGAATGCGACCTGGATTACACCCCCAATAAGTTCGCAAACAGAACCGTCAGATTCGCCATCAGCAATACTTTCGGTTTCGGCGGACACAACGCCTCGATACTAGTTAAAAAGTTTGAAGGGTAAAATTGTTCCGGGATCTTTTTCTAAGTTTATTCCCCAGAGATATTAACATACCTCGGAAGCTCCTTGACAGTGTCAGGGAGCTTGAGGCTGTTATTAAATACAGATTTAAAAAAAGATCAACACTCATCCAGGCTCTTAAGCACAGATCCTATGTTTCCGCCGTAGGAGAGAACAGGAACGATTCGAACGAGAGGCTGGAGTTTCTGGGAGATTCGGTACTTAATTTTGTTGTTGGAAAGTATTTTTACGGACACTTCGAAAACAAAAATGAAGGAGACCTTACAAAAATACGGTCTGTTATTGTATCGGGAGAAAACCTCTGTAAGTCAGCACGAAAATTAGGCTTGGGGAAATATATACTCATAAGCGAATATGAGGAAAAAACCGGCGGCAGGGATAAGGACTCTCTTCTTGAAGACTGCATGGAGGCTTTAATTGGCGCTGTTTACATTGACGGCGGGATCGAAAAAGCTGAAGAACTGATCATGAATACGGTGCTTAATGAAAATGATGCTGATGACTGGTCAAAACTCAAAGCGAATGCAAAGTCCGAGCTTCTGGAACTAGTACAGTCGAACGGATTTCACCCGCCCACATATGAAACCGTAAGCGAAGAAGGGCCCGAACATGAAAAGACTTTCACGGTCAATGTGCTTATAAACGATAAAATAGTCGCGGACGGAAGCTCATGGACAAAAAAGAAAGCTGAGCAGAACGCGAGCTCAAAAGCTCTCGAAATCATAAGGGGTGATAAATATTTCTTTAAGAGATTTCACGTAAGTAAAGATCAGGATGATAAATGAAAAAGGCGGGTTTTAACCGCCTTTTTCTTATTTAACGCTTTCAACGAGTTTTGTAAAACCTTGAGGATCTTCAACGGCCATCGCCGCAAGTACTCTTCTGTCAAGGCCGATATTCTTAAGCGACAACTTGTGCATGAATTCGGAATACGAAAGGCCGTTAAGCCTCGCAGCCGCGTTTATCCTTATTATCCACAGTTCTCTGAATTTTCTCTTTTTGACTTTCCTGTCCCTGTAGGCGTACTGACCCGCCTTCTTGGTCGCGTCGTATGCTGCTTCGATCAGCTTACTCCGTCTTCCCCAATAACCTTTAGCGGCCTTCAGGACCTTCTTTCTGCGGTTACGGGAGGCTACTCTTGTGTTAGCTCTTGGCATTATTTCTCCTTCGTTTTAGGACTTATTGTCCTGTTATCAGCTGTTTAACTTTTTTGGTATCTACTACGGATAAGATACCGCCTCTTCTGAGTTTCCTTTTTCTTTTTGCCGACCTGTTCGTAAGAAGATGGCTGGTGAACGCGGATCCTATCTTTATCTTTCCGCTTGATGTCAGCCTCATTCTCTTTCTGGCGGCCCTGTGCGATTTGATCTTTGGCATTGCTTTTTACTCCTGTGCTCGTTTTATGCGTTATTTCTTTGTCAGTATCATTGAAATTCTTCTGTTGCCTTCCTGCTCGATCTCTTTATCTATCTTAGCTATATCCTCGATGAAACCGAAAAAAGTTTTTAAAAGCTCCATACCCATTTCTTTGTGGGCTATTTCCCTTCCCCTGTACTGAAGGAAAACCTTTACTTTGTTGCCTTCCTCTAAAAATTCTCTGGCCTTTCTGGATTTGATCTCTATATCGTGATCGTCAATATTGACCGACATTATCCTTATAGTCTTAAGCGAGACGGTGTGCTGTTTCTTTTTGCTCTCCTTCTCTTTTTTCTGCAGTTCATAACGGTATTTACCGTAATCGATTATCTTGCAGACCGGAGGATTTGCCTTCGGAGCTATTTCAACAAGGTCGAGATTCTTTGAGGCTGCCATTTCATTTGCCTCTCTGGCGCTGAATATTCCCGCCTGTTCCCCGTTCTCGTCTATCAGTCTCACTTTCTCGTGAGTGATCATCTCATTTATCCTGAGATCGTTTTCATCATTTTTCTTGAAAGCGAAGCTTTTTTTGATACCGCACCTCTTTTTTTTTATTTATAGTTCCAGTTTATATCCTTCCGGAAGAACTCTTCTGTCTCTTTCATCCTTTATCCTTCCGACGAGAGCCTCAAATCTGAATTCTCCAATATTACCTTTTTTGTGCTGCCTGACAGTAAATATTCCGGTATCCTTTTCTTTCTCGCCGATCACGAGCATATACGGAACTCTTTTTACACTTTCGGCTTCTCTGATCTTATATCCGATCTTTTCGCTTCTCTCGTCAAAATCGACTCTGAAACCATCCGAAACCAGCCTGTCCCTTACCTCTTTTGCGAAAGCATTGAACCTTTCGCTTACAGGCATGACAGATACCTGAACAGGCGCAAGCCAGAGCGGGAAGAACCCGCCGAAATGCTCAAGGATAATCCCGAGGAACCTTTCGATCGAACCGTAAAGTGCCCTGTGTATCATTATGACCCTTTTCTTTTCGGAATTCTCGTCGACATAATTAAGATCGAACCTCTCAGGCAGGTTCATGTCGAGCTGGACGGTTCCGCACTGCCATGCTTTTCCGAGAGCGTTCTTAACATAAATGTCAATTTTGGGGCCGTAAAAAGCGGCATCACCTTCGTTGATCACAAATTCCTGACCGTACTCGTCAAGAGCCGCTTTTAAACCGCCTGTAGCCACTTCCCAGTTCTCAAGTGATCCGATATATTTCTCGCCCCTGGTTGAAAGCGCGAGCGAATATTCAAGGCCGAAAGTCCTGTATATCCTGTCGGTCAGCCTGATAACTCCAAGTATCTCCTGCTTTATCTGTGAAGGGGTCATGAAAATATGAGCATCGTCCTGAGTAAAAGCCATTACCCTGAACAAGCCGGTAAGCGCTCCTGAAAATTCTTTTCTGTGGACATGACCGAGCTCGGATATTCGCATCGGAAGTTCCCTGTACGAATGAAGTCCTGCCTTATACCACAACATTCCGCCGGGGCAGTTCATGGGCTTGACCGCGAATTCGGTACCTTCGGTCTCGGTGGTGAACATGTTCTCTTTGTAGTTGAACCAGTGTCCGGATGTCTCCCAGAGGCCTTTGCTCATAAGCTGAGGGGTCTGTATCTCTTTATATCCGTCAATATTGTGTTCATATCTCCAGTAGTCGATAAGCAGCTGTTTGACTGTCACACCGTTGTGATGATAGAAGGGCATACCCGGAGCTTCCGGATGAAAACTGAAAAGGTCAAGTTCCCTTCCGAGCTTTCTGTGATCTCTTTTTTCAGCTTCTTCCCTGACTTTAACAAAAAAGTCCATCTCCTCCTGTGTGGGGAAACTTATTCCGTATATCCTCTGAAGCATCGCGTTATCGGAATTACCTCTCCAGTATGCGCCTGAACTTGAGAGAACCTTGAATTTCTTTACAGATCCGGTACTTAAAAGATGCGGTCCCCGGCAGAGGTCAGTGAACTCGCCGTTCGTGTACATTGAAATAGTTTCGCCTTCCGGCAGAGCTTCAATAAGCTCGACTTTATATATCTCGTTCTTAGACCTGAAAAAATCCAGTGCCTCTTCTCTGGAAACGACATTTCTTTCGAATTTCTGGTTTTCTTTAATTATCTTCTGAACTTCTTTTTCTATCTTCTCAAGCTCCGCGTCTGTGAACGGCTCGTGGTCAAAATCGTAATAGAATCCCTGCTCTATCGAAGGTCCGATAGCGACTTTTGTTCCCGGAAAAAGTCTTACGACCGCCTGAGCCATAATGTGAGAGGTGGAATGCCAGTAAACATCCTTTCCCTCAGGGTCAGAGAATTTTACGAACTTAACCGAACAATCTGCTTCGACTCTAAAAGCGAGATCCTTCAGTTTGCCGTCTATCTGTACTGCGATAACTTCTTTTGCGAGCGCGGGACTAATGCTCTTCGCGATCTCTATCGCCGGTGTACCTTCCGCATATTGCTTTTCATTCCCGTCAGGGAATCTAACCTTAATCATTTTCTTTATCAGCGCGCCTCTAAACGCGCTCTCCTTTATACATATTTCAATAAAAGCCTGATAATATAGCAAATATCAGCACTTTAGTCAAGATAAATCAACCTTTCTCAACTGCCTTTTTATCCATGAAAATATAGTGGATCACAAGAAATATCATACCTAAAGTGACAAACGAGTCAGCGATATTAAAGATCGGCCATCTGTACATAATAAAGTCGGGAAAATCGCAGTCTATAAAATCTATCACTCTTCCTGTAAATATTCTGTCGGTCATGTTCCCTACAGCTCCTCCCAGAATAAAGCTCAGTCCCCAAAGTTCCGTTCTTTTTTTTATATCCGTTTTTATGATGATGAATATTATAACTACAGACGCCGCGAATGAAACTGATGAAAGAAAATATCTTCCGCCGAGCGGTATGCTGAAAGCGATCCCTTCATTGTAGGCAAGTGTGAACCTGGCGAACTCATCCCCGAGCGCTCTTATGGAGTTACCCTCGATACCGGATAAGAACCTTTCAAAAAATATCTTCGATACCCTGTCGAACACCGCGATCAGCGCTGAAACCAGGAAGAAAGGATATTTATTTCGGACTAAGCCATGTATTGATATCATGATCAGCTTCTAGTCTTTCCTTTCTTTGTTGTTCTTGCACTCAAAACAGAGCGTCGCGTGAGGAACTATCCTCAGCCTTTTTTTGTCTATCAGCTTTCCGCACGATCTGCATACTCCGTATGTACCTGCCTCGATCCTTCTCAGAGCACCCTCCAGATTGGTTATGAACTTGCCTTCCCTCTGAGCCATATAAAAATCAAGCTCTCTCGCCTGATGCTCGGTACCAAGTTCTTCTGTGTGCGTCTCGCCCGTCTGTTCAACAATCGATTCCGAATTGTTCGCCAGGTTGTGATCTATTATCTCCTTGGTCTCCTCGATCTGATCCAGTATTATTTTTCTGAAAGCTTCAAGCTCCTGCTTCGTGTATTTTTTCTTTTCGGTCATAAATTCTCTCCCCTTCAGTTTTATTTATTAATTTATTTTCTCTACAAGGACCCTGCATTCCAGCCCGTTTATTTCAACCGTCGTACCGCCGGTCAGAGCAGCCTCACCTTTTTCGACAGAAACTGCGAGCGTTTCAGATGAAATATATTCTTTCAGGCTTTCTATGGCGTCACCAAGCTCAGGAACTGTGGAGTATTTCACGCTTATTCTGTCAGATATCTCATAACCGCTGTCTTTCCTTATGTTCTGTATCCTGTTTATGAGTTCACGGGCGTGGCATTCGGCCAGAAGCTCCGGTGTTACAGCAGTATCAAGTGAGACAGTTATATCCCCTTCAGACACCGAGAATATTCCCGGTTTTGATTCGTGCTGAACTGTCATATCTTCGAGTGTTACAGTCTCCCCTCCGACCGATACGGATCCACCATTTTCAACAATTCTGATATCCTCTAAGGACATTGATGAGATACCCTCGGCTATTACCTTCACTTTCGATCCGAATTTTTTCCCGAGCAGCCTGAAATTAGGCTTAGCAGTGATCTTCGCCAGTTCTTCCTCATTTTCTATAACCGTCACTTTCTTGACATTCAGCTCTTCTTTTATAAGCTCGCTGTATTCCTTTACGGCTTTTTGCGTGGTCTCTCTGTTGGCCACGACCGTGAAGTTCGAAAGCGGTTGTCTTATCTTAATATTCTTTTCATTCCTCAATGTCCTTCCGAGTTTTACGGCCGTTTCAACGAACGACATCTTTTCTTCCAGCTCCAGATCAATGAACCTTTCGTCTACCTCAGGATAATCTCTCAGATGAACCGAAGGAGCGGCATTCGGGTATGCTGTAAGCTCAAGATTCTGATACAATTCTTCAGCTATAAAAGGCATAACAGGCGCTATAAGTTTAGTTAATATGGAAAGAACTTCATAAAGCGTTTCATAAGCATGGAGTTTATCCTGATCATTACCGCTTTTCCAGAACCTTCTTCTTGAACGCCTTATGTACCAGTTGGTGAGCCTGTCTATGAAGTCGGTCATGGCCGGAAGCACATTATAAAGCTTATAGGCCGACATCTGCTCGTTGACCTCTTTGGTGAGGCTCTGCAGATAAGACATTATCCATTTGTCAAGATCGTTCGTCAGGTCTTCGGGTTTAAAATACTCGGGCTGAGGCTTCCATTTGTCTATATTCGCGTATGTCACAAGGAAGCTGTAGCTGTTCCAGAGGGGCAGCATAACTTTTTTTATCACATCCATTATCCCGGCTTCTGAGAATCTCAGGTTCTCGGCTCTTACAGCAGGCGAGTTTATGAGGTACATCCTCATCGCGTCTGCGCCGTATTTGTCGAGTATTTCCGTTACCGGCGGATAGTTCTTTTTAGATTTTGACATCTTGCTGCCGTCCTCCGCGAGAACTGTGCCGTTCACTATAACGTTCAGAAAAGCCGGCTTGTTGAAAAGTGCGGTCGATATCACAAGAAGTTTGTTGAACCAGCCTCGTGTCTGGTCTATTCCCTCCGCTATAAAATCGCAGGGAAAATTCTCGTCGAACCTTTCCTTGTTCTCGAACGGATAGTGATTCTGGGCGTAGGGCATAGAACCTGATTCGAACCAGCAATCCAGAACTTCAGGCGTCCTTTTCATCTCTCCGCCGCATTTACACTTCATGGTCATCTTGTCAACGAAATGCTTGTGTATGTCTGTTATTTCGGAATTGCCAGTCCTGTCTTTAAGCTCCTGTACCGAACCTATACATTCGGTATGACCGCAGGTTTCGCATATCCATACAGGCAGCGGAGCGCCCCAGTACCTGTTCCTTGATATATGCCATTCAGGCATCTGTTCGAGAAGGTTGCCGAACCTCCCGTATTTTATGTTGTCCGGTATCCAGTTTATCTGCTCGTTGTTGGATATCATGTCCTGCTTTATAGGTTCGACATCTATCACCCAGCTGTCCGTAGCTTTCTGTATAAGTCCGGTATCGCATCTCCAGCAGTGAGGGTAGCTGTGCTGCACGGTATCATGCTTTATCAGCTTTCCGGCCGCTTTCAGATCCTTTATTATCTGTTTGTCAGCCGCTTTTATGCCGACACCCTCGTAATCGGGAACCTCGGAGTTAAATCTGCCCATTTCGTCGACCGGATTAAGTACCGGAATACTGAACGGCTTTCCGGCCTCGAAATCCTCCTGTCCGAAGGCGGGAGCCTGGTGAACTATACCCGTTCCATCCTCTGTAGAAACATAATCGGCTTCTATAACGGTGTGTATATATTCGTTCATATCCCGGTAATAATCGAAAAGCGGCTCGTACTTCAGGCCTACAAGTTCTGATCCTGAAACCGTTTTGACTGCCTCAAAAGTACCCTCCTTAAAGTAATGGGGCACTCTGTCCGATGCCATAACGAGTATTTTCCCGTCTTCAATGCTCTTGACGAACGAATATTCTATGGTCTTCTTTACCGCAAGAGCAGCGTTGGAAGGAAGCGTCCATGGCGTTGTCGTCCAGGCTGTAAGATACAGATTATCCTCGCCTCTGACCTTAAATATCACCGTGACGGACGGATCCTGAACATCTTTATACTCCAGGCTGGCTTCATGCTTGGAAAGCGGAGTGGAGCATCTAGTGCAGAAATGGTTTACGCGGTAGCCTTTTTTGACCAGGCCTCTTTCCCAGATGGACTTGAACACCCACCAGACCGATTCCATATACTCTATGTCCATGGTCTTGTAATCGTTGACAAAATCCACCCATCTGCCTGTTCTCTCAACTATCTTTTCCCATTCATCAACATATTTCAGCACGATTCCTCTGCAGGCTTCGTTGAACCTGTCTATCCCGAAATCCTCGATATCTTTCTTCGATTCGAATTTAAGCTCTTTTTCCACCTCATATTCTACCGGCAGCCCGTGGCAGTCCCACCCGAATCTTCTCGACACATATTTTCCCTTCATTGTCCAGTATCTGGGTATAACATCTTTTAATGTCCCGCCTACCAGGTGTCCGTAATGGGGCAGTCCCGTAGCGAACGGGGGGCCGTCATAGAACACGTATTCTTTCTGCCCTTTTCTGTTATCCAAGGATTTTTTGAATATCTCGTTTTTCTTCCAGAAATTTAAAACGCTTTCTTCTATATCGGGAAAATTTACTTTTGAATTTACATCCTTAAACATTTTATCCTCTTAATTTACTTTTCCATTAACTTAAAACCTTCCGGTCTGTCCGTTATCTTTTTATCCGGTTTCGCGATCTCTTTAATGGAAACGATCTCTTTTTCAGAGACCTGAGTACCTCCTATCCTCGCGATTTCCTTCACTACTATCCCGCCTGTAGATTTTATCTTTTCCATCATGCTTCTGATATTCTTTGAGTTCTGATGCATCTTTCCCTGCTGCCTGATCAGAAGATCCGCGGGATAACCCGTCTTTTTTGCTATATACATATCAAGGTCCATTGCCATTCCCATGATCATCGCGCCTGCCGTGTATTTTTCCGTATCCCATTGCCCGATCTTCTGCTTTTCGCCTGTTTTTTTCAGCTCGAAATCTTTTATCTGCGAATCTGAATCCTGCATCAGACCCTCAAGGTCTTTGAATGATCTTCTAAAATAAGAGCTGTCGATCGTATTATAAAACGCAAATGATTCGTCGTCTATGAAGCTGAGGCTCATAGCATCCTTTACAATGATGATGTTTTCAAGAATATAACTTTCCTGAAATGTTGTATCCGTCTTCCCGTCGCCGTCCGCGTCGGCAATGAGCATCTGCTTTATATAATAACTTTTAGCATTCGCCAAAGATGCCGCAGCTGTTATGATCAGTATAAAGATCTTCACTATAAGGTTCATTTTCCGTCTCCGTTATTCAAAGGTAAATATTTTAGCTCTTTTCATTAAAGAAAAGTCAGAGAATATATCAAAGTCGGACGATAATATCAAGTTAAAAATTAATTAAGATTTATTGACTGTAACAACCGTCTACTTTATTATCACGAACTTTCCGACGAAGTCGTCCTTTTTCTTCTCGGCG
>CAZYNH010000019.1:0-35654 GCA_964648295.1 uncultured Bacteroidia bacterium
GAGGCAACGAATTTCCTAATTTTATTTTTGGTTACATTAATTATGAGTCAACTCGATCATAAAACATATGATATTTGTTATTTACTTTTCTCGTTTTATGTTTATATTTATACAAGTTTAACATGTGTCGTCGAATGTAAATTAAATATAAACTTAAGTAAAAGAAACGAGGAGGAAATGTATGGGAAAATCAAAATGGATCATCGCTCTTGTGATGGTTCTAACTGCGTTGCTTTTTTCGATGCAGTACGAAACTAAGCTGGTAAACGGCTACAAAGTCATTAAAGGTGAAAGAGCTTTTATTGATCTTTCGACCGTGCCCAATGATGCCTACGAACCGGGCAAACTGACGATCAAACTGAAAGAAGGGTATTCTTTCAACACGGAAGAAAGGTTCATTAAGCCTTCAACAAAAGGTTTCGCGGAAGTCGGTATCGCTTCTATCGACAATGTCAACGGCATTGTAAAAGCGCACCAGTTCGACAGAAAATTCTATTCACTGCTGGAGATACCGGGCATTCATTCTGTCGCAAAGTTCAAAGACAGACACGAAGCATGGGGCTTCCACAGGGTCTATGAGATCGCAATTCCTGAAGATCAGGATGTGATCGCAGCGGTAAGGCAGTATGCGGCTCTCCCTGAAGTTGAATACGCTGAGCCTGTGTATAAAAAAGCTCTTCATGAGCCTACAGAAGTCGGACCCGCTGTATATGACAAGAACACTCCGGTACAGGGTGAACTTCCTTCAAAAGGCTCCAAATGGACACCGAACGATACTTATCTTTCGCCCAACCAGTGGCATTACTACAACTACGGCCAGACGATCAGTTCAAGTGTAGGAGTGGCAGGTTGCGATTCAAGAGCATTGGCTGCGTGGGATATTGAAAAAGGCAATCCTCTTTTTATAACCGCAGTGATTGACCAGGGTATTGATTACGATCACCCTGATATCGCCGCTAATATGTGGTCCGGAACGGGCTGGAACTTTACCAACAATACTCCCACTATAGTCCCCGGTGACCACGGCTCACACACAGCCGCCACAATATCCGGTGTAACAAATAACGGGATCGGAATAGCCGGTCTTGCCGGCGGCGACGGAACAGCCGGTACGGGCTCTAAAGTTATGTCATGCCAGGTTTTCGGATCAACTAACGGTGGTTTCGACGCTGCGTTCATCTGGGCAGCTGATCACTCCGCTTCGATTTCTCAGAACAGCTGGGGTTACACTACCGCAGGGGTATACGAGCAGTCGGTACTCGACGCTATAGACTATTTCAACGCTAACGGCGGACAGGACGGCGGGCTCCAGGGCGGTATAACAATTTTCGCGGCCGGGAACAACGGAACTGACAACCTCTGGTATCCCGGATACTATGACGGCACAATGGCGGTCGCCGGTCACGATAACCGGGGCAAAAAATATACATCCTCGAACTATGGAACATGGATCGAAATAACTGCGCCCGCAGTAAATGTTTACAGCTGTAACAGCACGGGCGGATATATGCTTATGACCGGTACTTCAATGGCATGTCCGCATGTTTCAGGAGCAGCTGCTATGATCGTCGCTAACAGCGAAGGTGTACTTACAGCGACTGACTTAAGACAGATATTAATGAATTCAGTTTGGAATATTTATGCGACAGAGACAAATTCGGCATACGCAGGCAAACTTGGAACTGGTGCGCTTGACGCTTCAGCAGCACTAGTTCTGACTCAGCAATATCTTGGCGGGGTACCAACTGGAGGTGCACTTTCTGCTTCTGCAGCTTCAACAAATCAAATAAACTTGTCGTGGACATTAAATGAATTTAACGACAATGTTCTGATTGCATGGGCATTAGAAGGAAACGCTATCGGTACCCCTGTAAACGGCACGGTGTATTCTGTCGGGAACTCAATACCCGGCGGAGGAACAGTAATGTATTACGGGAACTCAACATCGGTAAGCCATACAGGACTTTCGGCGGAAACAGCTTATTCTTACAAAATATGGTCAAGGGCAGGCGCTGAAAGACAGGATAATCAGGGAGAATGGTATCAGGTCGGTACTTATTCAAATCCCAAGTCAGCAGCAGCGGAAACTTTAATGGAACCTTTACCGCCATCAGCTTCTTCGATGGGTTTTGAGAACAGCGGGTATATTCCGAACGGATGGACTCAGGCAGGCGGATGGACATTTGTAACGACTTCAACCAGGCCTACCGCACCCGCCGAAGGATCATACTTTGCATATTTAAAACCTGCTTCCGCAACAACAAGTAAAATTATTACTCCAAGGTTTGATCTGACCGGATATACTAATGTTACCCTGAATTTCAAGTATGTTACAACATATCTTAAATCAGGTCCGAGCACTTACAACAACAACCTTAAAGTATATTACAAAACGAGCTTAACCGGATCATGGGTACAACTGGGATCTGAATATTCGGGCAACTATTCAACGTGGCAGAACGGGTCCCTCAACATTAGTGACGCCGTGCTCACTAGTGATTTTTATATCGCTTTCGAAGGGATTTATCAGGGAGGTTACGGAGTCAGCGTTGATGATGTTGTTGTAAACGGAACACCTGCAGGCGGATCACCTCCGGCCGCACCGTCACTGGTTTCACCTGCAAACGCAAGTTCTACAACAGATCTCACTCCGACATTTGACTGGGGTGATGTTTCCGGTGCTACTGCTTACACGATTCTCGTGGATAACAACTCGAACTTTGCTTCTCCCGAGATAAATCAGTCACCAACGGCAAGCACATACACACCGGCTTCAAATCTGGCGACCGGAACTTATTATTGGAAAGTACTGTCAACCAATGCTTACGGGTCAAGTTCTTATTCTGAGACTTGGACTGTAACTTTAGGCGCACCGCCTGCGGCACCATCGCTTGCTTCACCGGCTAATGCTTCGACGCTTTACATTCTTAAGCCGGTTTTCGACTGGGCTGATGTATCCGGAGCCACATCATACACGATACTGGTGGACAACAATTCCGATTTCAGCACTCCTGAGATCAATCAGTCGCCGACAGTGAGTAACTATACACCTACTTCCGATATGGCTATAGGAACTTACTACTGGAAAGTGCTTTCGACAAACAGTTTCGGTTCAAGCTCATATTCGTCAACCTGGAGCTTGATTCTTGCTCCTCTTTCAGCTCCAATTAATGTTACAACCAACCCCGGAGCAACTGACATTACCGTTTCGTGGGATGCCGTAACAGGCGCAACAAGCTACGATGTATATTCTTCAACCGATCCGTACGGAACTTTTACTTTTGTGACCAATGTAACAGGGACATCGTATCTCTATACACCCGTTTCTGAATCTAAACTGTTCTGGTATGTGGTAGCAAAAAACTAATTCTCAATTCTAATTCGCTTACAACCCCGGTAAAAACCGGGGTTTTTTATTTTATGATATTTGTTATTTACTTCTCTCGATTTTTTATTATATTAATCAGTTAAAAATAACAAGCTAAAAGTAAAAAGCGAGGAGGAAATGTATGGGAAAATCAAGATGGAACATCGCTCTTGTGATGATGATTGCGGCTCTTTTGTTCTCTTATCCGCACGAGACAAAAACCGTGAACGGTTATAAGGTCATAAAAGGTGAAAGGCCCTCTATTGACCTGTCAAAAGTTCAGCCGGACGCTTACTATCCGGGAAAGATATGGATCAAACTTGCTCCCGAAATGGAAAAATTCATATCAGTGGATCAGGTTTTCACAAAAACCAAAGATGGTTTTCTGATGAAGACCGGAATTGAATCGATCGACAGATTGAATGAAAAATATTCTGCTGATCAGTTCAGACCTAAACTTTACGGATTTTACGAGATCTCGCCCGCTTCAAAACAGTACAGAGAAAGGCATAAAGCCTGGGGATTTCACCTTTGGGTAGAAGTTAAGTTGCCAGAAAACGCAAATATAATTCAGGCTGTAAAAGAATATATGGCACTACCGGAGGTCGAATTCGCGGAACCGGTCTATAAAGATGCTCTCTTCGAACCGGTTTATAAGGAAACTTACGACCCGGAAATCCACGGACCTCTTAACGGCTCAGACCCAAAACTGACAGTTAACGACACTAGATTCGCGGAGCAGTGGCATTATCATAACACAGGCCAGCAGTCCGGCACTGTTGACTGCGACATTGATCTGCCCGAAGCATGGGATATTGAAAGAGGAAATAATCAGGTTATAGTTGCCGTTCAGGACATGGGACTTCAGATCAATCATCCTGATCTTGCCGGAAATATCTGGTCCGGGATCGGTTATGACTTCCAGGCCAACAATTCAACGATCGAAGCCGGAGACCACGGCTGTCATACAGGAGGAACGATATCCGCTGTAACTAATAACAACACAGGTGTATCGGGTATAGCGGGCGGATCCGGTTCCGGTGACGGAGTCAGGCTGATGTCTGTACAGGTCTATGCGCCTGATGGAACAGGCGGCGGAAATACCAACCTTCCGTACATCTATTCTGCCGACAACGGCGCCGCAATATCCCAGAACAGCTGGGGTTATACCACGGTAGGAAGTTACAGCCAGTCCGTCCTTGACGGCATAGATTATTTCAACGCTAACGGCGGCGGCTCTGTTCTTGGCGGTGGTCTTACAATATTCGCGGCCGGGAATAGCAATGCTTCAGGTCTATGGTACCCGGGATGTTATTCCGGAGCTATGGCTGTAGCCGCCACGAACAATAAAGATATCAGGTCATATTATTCAAACTACGATACCTGGGTTGAAGTTTCTGCTCCCGGCGGAGAAACCAACAGCGTAACGGCAAGAGGAGTTCTGAGCTGTATTTCCGGAAGCACTTACGCGTTTTACCAGGGAACTTCGATGGCCTGTCCTCATACCTCCGGAGTTGCGGCACTTATAATCTCTCTCGCTCCGGGTGTTTTCACAAATACAGAGGTCAGAAATATTATTAAAAGCACAACAGATCCTATAGACGCCCTGAACCCGACCTATGCCGGTAAGCTTGGTACAGGAAGGGTCAATGCCTATAAGGCGCTCATTGAAGCTCAGGATCAAATGTCCGGCGTACTAAACCCCAAAACATTCAGCAGCACTGCTGCAAGCACATCCCAGATAAATCTCGCCTGGACAAAAAACGATGCCAACAACGGAGTAATGATAATATCGAATACAACGGGAACTTTTGGAATTCCAAATAACGGCACATCGTACAGTGTAGGCAATACAATTCCGGGCGGCGGTACAGTAATTTACAAAAATACAGGAACAACTTACAGCCACACAGGATTAAACGCGAACACTGCTTATTACTACAAAGCTTTCTCTTACACGAACCAGAACGAATACTCTTCCGGAAAAACAGCCAGTACCACTACATTAATGAATCCTTTGCCTCCATCCGCAGCTTCCATGGGATTTGAGAACGGAGGCAGCATCCCGAACGGATGGTCGCAGGACGGAGGATGGACTTTTGTAACAACAGCATCGAGGCCGACCGGACCGGCTGAAGGTTCGTATTTCGCGTTTTACAACGCCGCTACCGGAAGCACGAGCAAACTTGTAACACCAAGATTTGACATGACCGGTTACACGAATGTAACTCTCAATTTCCAGTATGTTGTAACCTACCTGAAAAGCGGACCGAGTAACCTATATGACAAAATCAGGATTTATTATAAGAACAGCTCCGCAGGTTCATGGGTACAGATAGGCTCTGAACTTTCAGGCAATCTAACCACCTGGCAGGCCGCAACGACTATAAACATAAGTGATGCCGTACTCTCAAACGATTTCTATATCGCATTCGAAGGAATAGATGCGGGAGCTTACGGGGTCAGCGTTGATGATGTTGTTATAAACGGCTCTCAGGCGGCACCTCCTGCGGCACCGTCTCTGGTTTCTCCCGCCAGCGGAACGAACACAACTAACAAGCGCCCTGCCTTTGACTGGAGCGATTCGTCAGGAGCGACTTCATACACAATTCAGGTCGATAACAACTCGAATTTCTCGTCCCCTGAGATTCAGCAGTCCCCGGCCGTAAGCAATTACACTCCTACCACCGACCTGGCAGACGGAGCATACTACTGGAGAGTGCTCGCGACGAACGCATTCGGGTCTAGCACCTATACATCGGCGTGGACAATTAATATCGGCAGTGCGCCCGCGGTCCCGGTGCTCGTGTCTCCTGCGAACACAAGCACGACAACTAATCTCAGACCTGCTTTTGACTGGGGTGATGTGACCGGAGCGACTTCATACACAATTCAGGTTGACAACAATTCCGACTTCAGTTCTCCTGAAATAAGCCAGTCGCCGGCAGCAAGCAATTATACGCCAGCCTCAGATCTTACTTACGGAACATATTACTGGCGTGTTCTTGCGACGAACTCTTTCGGATCAAGCGCATACAGCTCGTCATGGAGCATAGTCATCCAGGCTCCTCCACCTTCAGCTCCGTCACTCGTAAGCCCGACCAACGCTAGTAACACCTACGACAGAAGACCTGCCTTTGACTGGAGCGATGTAGCGGAAGCGACCACATATACAATTCTTGTGGATAACAACTCCGATTTCAGTTCTCCGGAGATAAATCAGGCACCGGCAGTCAGTAATTATACCCCCGCTTCCGATCTGCCTTACGGAACATATTACTGGAAAGTCAGATCGAATAACGCAAACGGTTCCAGTGATTATACATCCGCATGGTCGTTAAATATTCAGGAGCTTCTTATCCCTAATATTACTTTGTCCGTCGCAAACATCAGCGAAACTGCCGCTGTTAATGATAATGTTCAAAACTCATTCAGCATCGGTAACACGGGTAATGCGGACATAAACTACAACATAAGCACCTCTTATTCTTTAAAAAAGTCGTATATCAATGTAAGCGAAAGCTATTTTACCTCGGACTTGAACAATTGGGTTAATTCAGGGCAGAGAACATGGGCTCAGACAGTCTCGGCGAACAACCTTGACGGTTCACCCTATATTTCTGTTACGGGACAGCTTTCACAAAGCAGGACAGCGATACTCACCTCCCCGCAATTCGACGGAACGGTATGCTCAGTGCTTTACCTTGATTTTGACCATGTAACAACACTTACCAACGCATCTGTTTTCAATGTCCAATACTCGGTAAACGGTATTGACTATACAACTGTTTATAGTACATCAGCTGCAGTTGGCAGCTGGGGCAACCCCGATCATCAGAGTATAGAACTTCCTCAGATCAGCGCGACCATGACAATAAGATTAAGCGCGACGCTCGGAAGCACATCGACTTGGTCAGCTGACAACATAGTCGTATCAGGCCCGGAAGTTTCGAATTTTTCATGGCTGATAATAAACAGCCCCGTTTCCGGAACTGTAACGCCTGCGGGAAGCAATACAGTAAATTACGCTTGTGACGCAACCGGTCTTGAGCCGGGAACATACTATGCGGATATCACAGTAACATCCAACGACCCTGACGAGCCGGAAAAAATTATTCCGGTCGAATTTGTCGTTTATCAGCCCATAGTAGTACCGGGCGTGCCTTTAAATGTTGTAACAAGCGTGGTCGGGACGGATATTCAGATAGACTGGGATGCCGCTGCAGACGCAACGAGCTACGACGTTTACGCATCTGACGATCCTTACGGCACATTCACATTCGTGACCAGTGTCCCTACGAACCAGTATGTGACACCCTACACCGATGCGAAAAAGTTCTGGTACATAGTTTCCAAGAACGCAACGAAGTAGCATTAAATCCGTTACTACAAAAAGCCCCGGCAAAAAACCGGGGTTTTTTTATATTTTTTTATAGCATTTAAAATGAATATTCCTTATTTTTAGACAACTGTGAGCGAGAGTGCGGTTATTCTTATGACAGATCCCCAAAAAAATATGATCCCGGAATTCATTCAGAAAATGATTGATAATTCGCACGATGTCTTTATTATCTCAGATTCTGAAATGAAGATCATTTTCTCGAATATTACAGCTACCAGAATTTTTGGTTATGGACAGAAAGAGCTGGCAGGTAAGAGCATTCAGATGCTTATGCCTGAGAACAGGAGAAATAATTATCTTTATGATATGGAGTCCGCACTAAAAGGCAGTATCGTAAGTAATATCGACTCCGGAGAAGAACTTTTCGGGCAGAGAAAAAACGGCGAGATATTCCCGATAGAACTGACATATCTCTGCTATAGCGGAACCGGCACTAAATATTTCGTGTCTCAGATTAGGGACATTTCGGTGAGAAAAGACAATGAGGACAAATTAAATGTTACATCCAAAGCTCTAAAAGTAATAACTGAATCCAACAGGATACTGATCAGATCAGAGAGTGAAAAACAGTATTTACAAGGAATATGCAATGTCATATCAGAGATTGGCGGTTATTCAAAATCATTAATTCTGCGCCTGGATGAAACCGGTGATGACATGATGCTTATACCGGTCGCGGCTTCCGGACCTGAGCATTTTAAACCTGAGACTATCTCTTTTAGTATTGCTTCAGTTAAAAATAGCGGCAGCCCGACGATCATTTCGATAAAAGACAAAAAAACAAATGTCTGCAGGAATATAAGAGAGAGAGGCTTGTGGAAGTACTGGAAAGACAGTCCAGGCGAGATGGACTTTGATTCAACGATTTCCGTACCCATATTAAGTAAAGATAAAGTGACGGGGATACTGAGAGTGTATTCTCGTGATCCGTTCGCGTTTGACGAAAACGAGATTAAACTATTGGAAGAGCTGGCGAAAGATATTTCACACGGGATTAAAGTCCTAAGAGAAAGAATAGAGCTGGAAACAACTTTATTGACACTTAAAATATTGACAGAAACGAACAGGCTGCTTGCAAACGAACAAAATGAAGACGGCTATCTTAAAAAAGTATGTGATTTAATAACAGGGCTCGGGCATTTTTCCAAATCAATGCTGCTTCTGACCTCAAAATCCGGCGAAAGTGAAACAGCTGTCAAGATCGCGGCGTATTCAGGATATTCAGAGGACTCGATAAAAGCGCATTTATCGAATATATCATTAACTGTAGGAAAATGTAACCCAGGCAGTCCTACAGCAATAGCTATTAATGGAAAAAGAATTTATGTGTGCGGAGATATTGTCGGCAGAGGATTATGGAAGTATTGGGTTGATTCTCCGGAAAAAATGGAGTTTCAATCCACCATAGCATTACCGCTCGCTATCAGGGAAGAAATCGCGGGAGTACTTCGTGTTTTTTCAGACGACCCGTTTTACTTTACACAACCCAGGATCGAACTGCTTGACCAACTGGCAAAGGATATTTCGCACGGAATACAATTTTTCAGAACAAAAGCTGCCCATGAGAATGCCGTTAAGGCACTAGTCGAGTCAGAAAAAAAATATAGAGATCTTTTCCAGTCAAACAGCGATGCTGTTCTTATCTCTGATGTTGATACCGGTATAATACTTGATGCCAACATAAAGGCTGAAGAAATATTCTTTTTGGAAAGAGATAAGATAATAGGGTCACACATAAGCAGTCTTGATGCTATGGGTTATACAAAGAGATTATTAAACCTTCTGACTTCAAAATTCGAAGAAGGGAAAATATATTCAGACCAGTTTTACTTAAAGACAAGGCCGTCATGCGGAAAAGCGGTCCCGATACAGTTAAGCGCAAGCCTTTTCAATTTGGACGGCCGAAATGTAATCCAGTGCATTCTCAGAGATATATCACGGCTTAAGAAAGAGGAAGAAGAGATCAGGAATATCCAGAAACTGGAGGCTCTAGGAACTCTTTCTGGCGGAATCGCGCATGATATAAACAACATCCTCTCTCCGATCATCGGTTTCACTCAGCTAGCACTTCTTGAGACAGATAATAAGGAAAAGCAGATGAGTTGTCTTAATGAAGTTATTACAGCCGCGAACAGAGCAAAAGATCTTGCCCAGCAGATACTCACCTACTGCAGAAAAAGCGAGACTGATAAATATCCGCACAGAATACACAATGTAATCAAAGAAGTCTTAAAGCTCATAACTGTTTCATTACCTCCCGTTATTAAACTGGAAACTGTTATTGATGAAAACTGCGAGCCGATCGTATGTGATCCTGTCCAGATATATCAGGTTGTGATCAACTTGTGCACTAACGCAATATATGCGATGAAGGATAAAGGCGGCATTTTGAAAGTATGTCTGGTGAGAAAAGGTTCACCCGAAATAAAATCCGATGATCTTGAAAAAACCGATTTAAAAAAATACATCTGTATAATTGTCTCAGACACAGGCTGTGGAATGTCAAAAACGATCCTGAACAGAGTATATGAGCCTTATTTTACCACAAAACCAAAAGGGGAAGGTACCGGACTGGGGCTCTCAGTTGTATTAGGTATTGTGAAAGAGCACGACGGCGAGATCTATACAAGAACATATCCGAATGAAGGAACCTATTTTAAAATATCTTTCCCGACAGTAGAGAAACCGGTTGAAGAAAAACACGAACAGGTAAAAACAGCAAATGAAGGTAAAAAGAAAAATGTCCTTGTGATAGATGATGAACCTCAGATAACATCGATGCTCCTGTTCATGCTTAACGAACTGGGCTACTCTGCGGAAGCGTTTACAGATCCTGTTAAAGCCGTAAATTCATTCTTATCCGACCCTCATAAATTCGACCTTATACTGACAGATCAGTCAATGCCCGGCATGCAGGGTACTGAGCTTGCTGAAAAAGCACTGGCCGCGCGCCCCGATATACCGGTGATCTTAAATACCGGGTACAGCCCTTTAGTATCAAAAAAAGAGGCAAAAAAAATGGGAATAAAGCAGTTTATAATGAAACCTGTAACGATATCCGATCTTTCAGTAGCAATAAGCAATTCTTTTAAACTTTAATAAACTGACTACGTAAGAGGAAAAAATGGACAGTAAAACAAGAAACAGGATCAAAAACAGCATTGAAAGCCTTATCAGCAAAAAGGCGGAATATGTTGACGCGAGGCTGGTCACCGAGGACAATTCCGAATCGGTCGTGCTTTACGACGGCAATCTCGAGGACAACGACACGACCTTCGAGAACGGGATCGGGGTCAGGACGCTTTATAAAGGCGCGTGGGGCTTTGCGGCTACAAGCGACCTTTCAAAGATCAGCGAATGCTTTGAACTCTCGCTGAAGAACGCTAAAACCGCATCGGAACTGGTGAATGTGGCCATAACGATGGGGAAAAAACAGAAAGGTTTCACAGCGAGCTATGAGTCTCCCGCGAAAAAAGATCCTTTCAAGGTCAGCCTTAAAGACAAGATCGGACTGTTAAAAGAGATCGATGCGCATTTAAAGGAAAAGTGGGTGTTTAAAAGATACATATCGGCCACATTCCAGAAAAAGAACCAGATATTTTTCAACAGCGAAGGAACGGAGATAGAAAGAAAGCTGACCGATATTTTCGCGACGATGGCTGTTATGGGGCTTGATAATGAAGGCCGCATGCAGAGAAGGAGCCATGAGCTTTTTACGAAAGGCGACGGAACGAGAGGATGGGAAATGCTTGTCGACCCCGAGCTTTTCAGTTCTCATGCCGACAGGATCAAAGGAGAGCTTGCCGAGCTTCTTAAGGCTGAAAGCCTTACGCACGGCAAAAGATCGGTCATTCTGCTGCCGGGACAGGGCTGGCTCCAGGTGCACGAGACGATCGGCCACCCGCTTGAACTGGACAGGATTCTCGGTTACGAACTATCTTACGCGGGCGGATCTTTCGTCACTCTAGATTCTTTCGGCAAGCTCAAATACGGCTCCGACAAGCTCAGCGTGAGCGCCTTCGGCGGATTTCCCAATTCGCCCGGCTCTTTCGGATATGACGACGACGGAAGCCCGGAAAGAGATTATCTGCTGATAGATAAAGGCGTCCTCGTCAACTGCCTGACCTCGAGGGCGATGATAAACGAGGCGAACGAAAGAGCGGGCAGAAAGATATTTTCCGAAAGCGGCGGAGCCTCAAGGTCAACAGCTTTCTACAGAGCGCCGATCGACAGAATGACAAATGTTAACATCCTGCCCGGCAAAGACGGGAAGCTCAAAGACATCATAGCCTCGACAGAGAACGGGATCATCGTGGACAACCCGACCTCGTGGTCAATAGGCTCGAACAGAGAGCATTTCCACTTCGGCTGCGAGATAGCCTGGGAGGTAAAGAACGGAAAGAAAACGAGAGTTCTTAAAAACCCGACCTATCAGGGCCACACGATCGAGTTCTACAATTCGCTTACCGCGGTCGGCGACAAGTCAACATGGGTGGTCGGTCAGGTGGATTCCTGCGGAAAAGGCGAACCGAACCAGGTGATGGAGCTCGGACACGGCGTTCCCGTACTCAAATTCGACAATGTATTAACAGGCGAGAGGAAATAAAAATGATATCAGATAAAATAAAGAAGATATTCCAGGCGGCCAGAAAAGAAGCACTCAAACAGAAAGTCCGCGCAAACTTTTCGTATCATTCGGAAAAAAGCCACCTGATGCGTATCGGCAACAATTCAGTATCTCTGAACACATCCGAAAATCTCACAAGGCTGGATATAAGCGTAACGATCGGCAAAAAGCAGGGTTCCCACACCCAGATGGGCGAGGTTGTTTCCGAAAAATATGTGCTCGATGCGCTCAATATCGCCATAGACAAGACGAGAAATTCGATCGAATTGTGTTTTACGCCTCTTAAGGATGTTGTCGAGGAGAATTTTATCCAGAAAGATCAGTACGATAAAAAATTGGAGAATTTAGACCCTGAATTCAAGATGGAAGCCTATAAGGAGATAATAGAGGCCGTAGGTACGCATTATAATTTTTCCGGATCGTGGTCGAGCGGCAGCACAGAGCATTTCTTAATGACGACCGAGAACGAAAATTCCGCGTATCATATCGTAACCGACCAGAATTTCAGCATAGTTCTAAAACATCCCGTCAAAAAATGGGAGATCATTTCTACTCAGACAGGCTGGAAAAAGTCGGATTTTAAAGCCTCGAAGACCATTAAGGAATTTCAGAAACTTCTGCCGGTTTACGAAAAGAACAAAGGTTTTAAAGTCAAACCCGGAAAATACACTGTCGTTCTGGGTTCGGCCGGCGTGGCTGAGATAATGGAAATGGCCCTCTGGACAGGTTTCTACGGAAGGACTTATGAGGAAAAGAGAGGATGGACATCCAAGAACAAAGCCGGCGACAAGATATTGGGCGGCAACATAAGTATAATTGATGACCCGGAAAACCCCGACACTTTCAGATTCGGATTCGACTTCAGCGGCAAAAAGAGGAAAAAATTCGTTCTCTGTGAAAAAGGAAAGCTGAAGAATATCATGTATGATTCCCATACCGCGGCGATGTACAAAAAGAAACCTACTGGACATAATGTGGGCGGAACAGGCATCACCGTGGCAACGGGTAACGGAGAAAAAGACCTTCTCAAAGCCGTTAAAAACCTGGGAACAGTGCTTTATATTCCGGCAGTCCACTATATAAACCTGCCCAACCAGAGCAAAGGCATATTCACAGGCAGTTCAAGGTTCAACGCCGTGCTGATCAAAGACGGAAAGATCGTTAGCCCTATCTTTTCATCAAGAATAACGGACAGCTTCCAAAATGTTTTCGGAAATGTAAGCATAATTTCGAAAGAGGCAGTATCCGTGAACGGTTCGAACACCTACGGAAGAAGAAGCCCCGTGGCCGCGTGCGTTCCTTCATATATGGTATGCGAAAAAGTCAAAATAACGGACTGCGCGGATTCGTTCTAGGCTTTATTAAACACAGTTCAAATACAAACAGGGCGGAGATTTTCCGCCCTTTATTTTACTTCACAACGAGATTGACCATTTTTCCGGTCTTGGAATTAATTAGTATCGTCTTAACGATCTGCTTACCTTCGGTAAACTGCTTAGTTCTTTCGTCACCTGAAACGATCTCCTTAACTTTTTCGTCGTCAAGATCGGCGGGTGCGGTTATGTTGGACCTTACTTTCCCGTTGACCTGAACGGTAATGACCTGAGTGTTTTTTACAAGCGCCGACTCATCATAGTCAGGCCATGCCTGAGAAAATACGGACGGCGTTCCGCCCAAGATCCCCCACATTTCCTCTGATGTGTGCGGAGCGAAAGGCGCGAGAAGTATTACGAACTTCTTAATAACTTCGTTATAGAAAGCTCCGTTGAACCTTTTCTCATCCTTTTTATATTCCCCAAGTTCGTTGAAAAGCTCCATCAGCCTGGCGATCGCAGTGTTGAAATAAAAATCATCGAGATTTTTGGTAACTTCCATTATTGTATAATTAAGCCTGTAATTAAGCTCGGCATCCGTCTTTCTTTCGCCTTCCGCTGACAATCCCTCCTCTTTAACTATCCTGTAGACCCTGTTTAAAAATCTGTCCACTCCCGCTATACCGTCGTCCGACCAATCTCCACCGTCCCTGAAATTGGTCATGAACATTATATAGAGCCTGAACACATCGGTACCGTACTGACCGACGAACTCGTCAGGCGAGACCACATTCCCTTTGGTCTTTGACATCTTCGCCCCGTCTTTGGTTATCATCCCCTGATGAACGACCTTATAGAACGGTTCGTCGAAAGTAAGATATCCGAGATCATTTAAAGCCTTTGTAACGAACCTGGAATATATCATGTGGCCGTTCACATGCTCGGTGCCGCCGATGTAGGAATCAACAGGCATCCATTTGGAGAGCTGGGCTTTGTCGAAAGGCTTTTCTGTGAGCTTTGTGTTAACAAATCTTAAAAAATACCAGCTCGAGCAGACGAAAGTATCCATAGTCTCAGGGTCTCTTTTCGCGCTCTTTCCGCATTTGGGGCAGACTGTATTAATGTATGAGTCCAGAAGCGACAAAGGAGCTTTCCCTCTCGGCTTGATATCAATATCTTTGTCGAGAGGCAGAAGTACCGGAAGGTCTTCTTCAGGCACGGGAACGGTCCCGCAGTCGTCGCAGTAAATTATCGGTATAGGCACGCCCCAGTATCTCTGCCTCGAGACCGACCAGTCGCGGAGTTTATAGGTAACATGGCTTCTTCCCAGACCTTCGCGCTCAAGTTTGGCGGTCACTGCCTTAATTCCTTCATTTGATCTCATGCCCGAGAACTCCGCTGAAGAGGTCATCACTCCTTCCTCTGTATAGGCCTCGGTCATCGTGTCGGCCGCGAGCTCTTTTCCTTCCGGATTTATCACTACCCTGATGGGTATATTGAATTTTTTCGCGAACTCGAAATCCCTCGTGTCGTGCGCCGGGACCGCCATAACCGCTCCTGTCCCGTATGAAATGAGCACATAATCCGATATCCAGACCGGCACCTTATCGCCGTTGACCGGATTAATGGCATAAGCACCCGTCCAAACGCCCGTTTTCTCTTTAACCGTGGACTGCCTGTCGATATCCGACAATGATTTTATTGATTCAAGATAGTCTTCCATCGCTTTTTTCTGTCCGGACGTTGTGATCTTCTGAACCAGCGTATTTTCCGGAGCGAGCGTGCAGTATGTCACCCCGTAAAGCGTGTCCGGTCTTGTGGTGAATATTTCAAAGCTGAGATCGGAATCCGCTATATTAAATTTGACAACCGCCCCCTCCGACCTGCCTATCCAGTTCGTCTGCATAGTCCTCGTCTTTTCGGGATAGTCTGTTTTGTCAAGATCTTTCAATAACCTTTCCGCATAAGCGGTAGTCTTGAAATACCAGCTTTTTAAGGGTTTTCTCTCTATCGGGGTGTCGCATCTTTCGTGCGTTCCGTCGGCATAGACCTCGGAATTTGCAACTACTGTAGAGCATTTAGGACAGTAATTGACAATCCCGTCGGACTGATAAGCAAGTCCGTTCTTATATAATGTAATAAAGAGCCACTGTGTCCACCTGTAATAATCAGGTTCGGAGGTCGCGAGATAGTGTTCCCAGTCGTACATTCCCCCGATGCCTTTATACTGCTCGGTAAATTTCTCGATATTTATTTTTGTGGCTTCTGCCGGATGAATGTTATTCTTGAGAGAATAATTTTCCGTGGGAAGGCCGAAAGAATCGTAACCAATGGGAGAAAGAACATTCCATCCGCGCATTTTTTTGAACCGGGCGTGAGCATCCGGGGGACCGTAACAGAACCAGTGCCCCATGTGAAGCCTGTCTCCCGACGGATAGGGGAACATACAGAGCGTATAGTATTTCGGCTTGTCAGCCTCCATATCTATTGTATTAACTCTGTTATCTTCCCAGTATTTTCTCCACTTTTTCTCTATTTCCCTGAATGGATAAGCCATTTTCCGCTCCGTTTTTTACTTCCTTCTTTCAAGCCGTTAAAAATAATGAAATTTCATTTCATAGTAAAGCATTTAATAAATAAAAAAGTCCGGAACTTGTCCGGACTTTTTTAAAGGAAAAGTTCAGCTTAGCAAATTATTTGATAAGCATCATTTTCTTGGTAATGTTCACATTTCCGGCTTTGAGCGTGTAGTAATAAACACCGCTGACAAGCTTGGAAGCGTCGAAAGTTACTACATGAGATCCGCGAACCATATTTCCGTTCGCCAGATTTGCCACCTCTCTTCCCATCACATCGTAAACCACTAGAGAAACTTTCGAATCTGTTTCAAGACTGAAGTTAATTGTAGTCGCCGGGTTGAACGGGTTAGGATAGTTCTGGTGAAGTTCGGTCGCGAAAGGAATATCAGATTCATCCTCTATCCCGCTATACTGTCCGTCAAGTATAGCTCTGAAGTGCCAGTTGTCGTCAGGCTGAAGTGTCCATGTGTGTGAACTGGTTACTGGATTCCATGCTCCTGAATATGATCTTCCGAAAGCCGTGGTTCCTGTTTCATCAGCGGATTCCATGGTCATAAAGACTGATCCGTAAGGTGAGGACACTCCGACCCAGAAATCTCCGGAAACGGTCAGATCATAAGATCTCATATCAACCTTTGTCATAGCCGATGTATTGGACGACGATGCCTCAGATACTGCATCAAACGGCGCAACAAGCTCAGTTCCCGGGAGTCCTGCTTCGTCATCCCATACATGAACTCTCATTGTTGCCGATGTGTGAGATGCGTCAGCATAATTCCTGAAAAGGATATAGGCCAGTTTACCGGTCATAACGAGCTTGGATTCGTCACTTCCGGGAACGGTTACCCTTACAGCTCTTGCCGCATTGTCTTTTACCTCCATATAGTAGCTGACAATTCCCGAGTCATAGATCATGTGGTCGCCGGCTACATACCTGTACACCTTAGATGTTGCCTCGTTCAGCTGAGGTGAAGCGTCCTGAGCGAATATGCTGTATTCAACAAGCGATCCGGGAGCCTGCTCCGGAATTACGAATTCGTAGAAGTCGCCGGTCGTATTGGTTGCGGAAACAGCTGTTTGAGGTACTCCGTCAACAGAATAATTAACCTCAACGATATTCAAACCTGAGAAATCACTTATTTCTACAGCATCCGTATAATCTCCCACCACTCCTTCATAGAATAATGGTGCGTAAGGATCGGATATAATGGTTGGTGAACCCCAGTCAACATTGTATGTGGCAATGATCAGATCGTCAATGTACATTCCGTTGACTTCATAAGCACTGTCACCACCAAAATCCCCATCGCTTTCAAAAAGGAACCTGAAGGTAACATTGTCCCTTCCGGCAAAATAATCCATCGGAACTATTTCCTGATGCCATCCAACATGTTCGCCATCCCATGTGGCCAGCCTTATCCATGTTGTTCCGCCGTCGGCAGATCCCTCAAAATACATATAATCGAAACCCTCTTCGATGTCGTATTTGCACCAGAAAGAAATTTCAGCTCCCGGATATGCTGTTAAGTCCAATGGTGTCTTCCACTGAGCAAAGGTAACCTCACCCGGTTTATAATCTCCACCGGGGCTTTCTGTAAGAGCGCGGGTAGCTGATGTATATTCCCCTTCTTCAACAATAGCCCAGTTTGAAGCTGTGTCACCGCCGAAAATCCAGTTTCCTGCTCCGGATTCAAAATCCTCGACAAAGAGGTTCTGTCCGTCTCTCCATTTAACAATGAACTTGTCGCTGTAGGAAACATTATCCTCAACATCCCTCATCCCGAAATATACCTGAGCGTCAAGTATCTCTTCAGTTTCAGCGGGGATCGTTCCCACATAAACATAATCGTGGATCTTGGCAGGATTCATTTCAAAAGGAGTCCATGTAACTCCGTCTTTTGAGTAGAATCCCGAACATGATGTTATTGCTGACTCATCGCTGAAAGATATCTCAAGGTTCATATCTTCGCCAACATAGACCTGTGTGCCTTTCACATAGTTGAATACAGGACCGTCAGTGTCAAGAACGAATTCAATATCGTAGTCAGCTGTAGTAGGAGACGCGATCCCTCCGATATCAACAAGATCGAAATTGATTACACCTGACATAACTGCACTTTCTGCGGGTATTGTGGCTGTCCAGACTTCATCTCCGCCTTTTGCTTTTGTAAAGGGAAGCTCGACCGACGGACCGCCGTCAAGTGAGTAATGCCCTGTCACGGAAAGTACCCCGGACATGTCATTTACTGTAACGGAAAGGTTCATGTCATTGTTAAGGAATGCTCCTACAACAGGATACAGGGCTTCGTTGCCTACAAGGTCAACAACCGTAGGTCCTTCGTAATCGTAAATAACCTGAATATCGTCAATGAACCACTGATGGCTCCAGTCTCCCATATAGTGGAAGCCGATATATACATCCTGGCCCAAATAGTCGCTGAGAGAAAGATAAACTTTTTCCCAGACATCGCCCTGGTTTGTTTCTCCGAGCGGAGAATGGCCGTCGTATATTGTTGTCCAGTTGATCATGTCAGTTGAAACCGCGACTTCCTGATATCCGTAGTATCCCAGCCACCATCCGTTGTGCCAGAAAGTCAGGGTTGTCGAGTTGTCCGCCGGAATGCTGATAAGAGGTGTGATGATCCAGTCATCCTGCTCTCCTTCATCATCCATGTGAGCAGCCGCATATCTGCCTTCGTGAGCTTCAACAGGATAAGGAGCCCCGTCATTTTCTATTTTAACAAATCCGGCTCCGACATAGG
This sequence comes from uncultured Bacteroidia bacterium, assembly GCA_964648295.1. GTDB lineage: Bacteria > UBA4055 > UBA4055 > UBA4055 > UBA4055 > UBA4055. Next base: position 19,051 of record CAZYNH010000019.1, read on the forward strand.
AAGTTGACCATCCCACTGGCGGGAAATTACCTTCGAATCCCTGAGTATAAATTGGATTATCTATTGACCAGCTGAGATTGAAAGGAACAGATGTAGTCTCGTATCCTAAATTGTCTGTAACAAAGAATACAACTTCACCCGTGCTGCCGTCAGGCTGTGCCGGGACTGTTCCCGTGTACTCGTAGTGATTTGCTTTTGCCGCGGTCAGTTCAAGATTGATCCAGTCAGTTCCGTTAAGTGTGTAAGCTCCGGTAATTGTGGAGATCGAGCTTTCGTCCGTAACTGAAAGAACTATGTTCGCATCATAGTCCATGAAAGCATCTCCGCCGGCAATACCTCTTACTGAAGGAGGATTGATATCCGGTCCGGTATACTGCTCCAGAGCAACATACATCATATACTGATAAGGATCTCTTGGCACCCAAGTTCCCGCAGCCCCGTAAAATCCGTGACCTGGAGTACCGTCATTAGACAGAATTATCCTGGGATAACCTTTGCCGTCTCCGGGAAGGAAAGGAACATGAACAAGATAAAAATCGTCGTTCAAAACTATCGGCGCGGCAGGCTGAACTACTTCATAGCCGACCTTTGTTGTTGTGAACTCTTTTTCCCACAGCAGTGTCACACCGTCTTTTGCATATATCCTGTAGTGAGATGTAATTCCCGCGTCATAAAGATATGACTGTACGGCTCCGAAATTAACGGGGTAATCAAATCCGAAATCGTTGGCGTTAACAAGCATCGCTCTCTCATACACTGTACTGTATGTGGCCCATGCAGTGCCGCCGTATGTGTGCCATGTGTAGGCTTTGCTGTCCTGTCCCGGCAGAACAGGGTTGCTGATCTTTTCGCCGATCGCACCGGTATCGTTGGCGGACAATACCGTCAACAGAAAAGCGAACAGCATCGTAATCAGTTTCTTCATTCGAACCTCCTATGTTTGTTTGTGACTTGTATGTTTCTAACTGCTGTCAAGTAATTTAGCATTAAAAACACCGGAAGTCAAATAAAAAAAGTCCGGATTTCTCCGGACTCTTTAATGAATATGAAGCGTGGTCTTATTTGATCAGCATCATTTTTTTAGTCTGAGACATCTCACCGGCTTTCAAGGTGTAGTAATAAACACCGCTTACAAGTCTGGAAGCGTCAAATGTTACTTTATGAGAACCGCGAACCATATTTCCGTTAACAAGGTTGGCTACTTCTCTTCCCATTACATCGTAAACAACAAGCGATACTTTTGAATCCTTTGCAAGATTGAAGTTTATTGTTGTTGCCGGGTTGAACGGGTTAGGATAGTTCTGTTCAAGCGTTGTTGTCTCAGGAACGAAAGCGTCTCCTTCTATACCGCTGTACTCGCCCAGTACCGCTCTCATGTGGTAGTTGGCTGATGCGTAAATGCTCCATGCCCAGCTTCCTGTACCATTAGAAGATCCGTCAAATGATCTCTGATATGCGGTGGTGCCTTCCTCTCCGGGAGATTCCATTGTTGTGTAAACGATATCGTTGGTCGCTTCGAAACCGATCCAAAAATCGCCTGTCAGGACAAGGTCGATCGTTTTGTCTCTCAGATCAACCCTGGTCATAGCTGAAGTATTGAAATCCGAGCACTCTGAATAAAATACGAACGGATCAATAAGGTCGGTTCCCGGAACTCCGCCGTTGTCAGACCACAGATGGAATTTCATCGGAGCGGAGAAATGATCAAGATCCTGATAGTTCCTTATCAGTGCGTAAGCTATCTGAGTCTCAGTCACTCCGTCGGGAAGGCTTATTCTTACCGCTTTAGCATCTCCCGCATCTGTCGTTGTATAGTAGCTGACAATACCAGCATCGTATACCATGTGTTCACCGGCTATATAAACATACTCGGGAGAATAACCTGAATTTTTATATTCTGTTGTGTCTTCAGCCCAGATCCTGTAGCGGACAGTGCTTCCTGTTTCCTGTGCCGGGATCGTGAACTCATACCAGTCTCCTGTCGTGTTGGTGCCGTTGACAAACTGCTCTTCTCCGCCTTCAACAGTGTAATATACTCTTACTTCACTGACGCCTGTAAGGTCCCTGATCTTAACTGCGTCAGTATAGTCGCCTTTTACTCCCAGATAGAATTCAGGCGCATAAGGATCTGATATTATTGTAGGAGCGCCGTAATCCTTGTTGTATGATTTCAGGATTATGTCGTCAATATACATACCATTCATGTCCAGACCCTGGTCGCTCCTGAACCTGAACCTGAAAGTAACCTGAGAAGCTCCCGCTACAGCATCAAGCGGCAGGATGACCTTGTTCCAGTCCACCCCGACTCCGTCCCAGGATTTCAGATTGATCCAGTTGTATCCTCCGTCATCTGAAACATCAAAATACATATAGTCAAATCCTGCTTCGATGTCATATTTGACCCAGAATGATATTGAAGCGCTCTTAACTTCAGTCCAGTCCATCATATTCGCCCACATAGCGTAGGTGTTCTGGTTATTGCCGTAGTTTGAGTTCACGCTTTCGGTTAAAGCATTAGTTGGAGAAATGTAAGTCCCTTCCTCGATTCCCCATTTACCGATAACGCTCCAGTTTCCAAGCCCAGACTCGAAATCTTCATAAACATCGAGCTGACCGTCAAGCCATCTTACGGTATAAAGGTCTGTTGTCAGCATATTTCCCGCAGTATCAGTGATCTTAAAATAGACCCTTCCGTTGAAGAATACCTCTTCAGTTTCGGCGGGTATGGTTCCGTTATAGACGTATTCATTTATTTTTGAGGGTGTCAGTGCGAATTCGTAAGCCGGAGTCTCAAAGAAGTCTTTCGAGTAATATCCGACACAGCTCGCTATTGGTGATTCGTCCCAGAAAGCAAGCTCAAGGTGCATATCGCTGCCTATGAACGCCTCGTTCTCGATCAGATATTTTACGATCGGAACTTCAGTATCAACAACGAATTCGATCGGGTAATCAGTTGTGTCAGTTACAAGATCGCCTATGTCAACGAGCGTGAAGTTGATAACTCCCGCAGTGGCAGAACTTTGCGCCGGTATTGCTCCTATCCAGGTCTCTTCAACATCTTTTGCGGCGCTGAATACAGCATCGCCTGTCTGTCCGCCGATGTCATAATGACCGATAACTGATTTGACCCCTGACCTGTCTGAAACATTTAAAGTTATTACCATATCGTTGTTTAAATAAGCGCCTATCACAGGTTTCAGAGCAGGATTCCCTGTGATGTCAACGATCTGAGGTCCTTCATAATCGTACAGAACCTCAAAACTGTCGATATACCACTGATGGCTGAAATCACCCTGGTAGTGGAAACCTACATATATGGTCTGGCCTGAAAAAGCGCCGAGAGAAAATCTTACGGACATCCATCTGCCGTCATAATATAGAGACAGATCCTCGTCGTCCGCTGCATAAGGCGGAGTGTAGACCTGGGTCCAGTTTACCATGTCTGTTGAAACACATACCTCGCTGAGTCCGTAATAGTATGTCCAGTATGCGTTCTGCATGAAAGACACAGTGTAAGCGCCGTCTGAAGGTATGTCCATGGCCGGTGTGATAAGCCAGTCATCCTGCCAGCCGGAATCATCCCAGTGGACCGCCGAATAAGCGCCTTCATAAACAAATCCGCCCTCGGCAATGGTTCCTCTTGTGAATCCTGCTCCTGCAGTCTGGAGTGTCCATCCTTCAGGCGGGAAAACATCACCGTCAAAACTTTCTTTGAATACAGGAAGGTCCCTTGACCAGAGTATCGGATATTCACCGGACCACTCAGCATTACCAATATTGTCTTCAAGGTAGAACCTGACAACACCTGCCGTTCCTCCGGGCTGTCCGGGAAGAGTGCCGATAAGTGTATAGGCGTCTTTAAATTGAAGCTCCATACTGAAATCAACCCATCCCGCTCCGATGTCATACTGAGCAAGCATCGGTGAAACTACCGAATTCTGCTCGTGAACATTTATCGAAAGCTCCATATCTCTTCCCATGAACACTTCGGTACCTGATACATTTCTGAGTATAGGAGCTAGTGTATCCTCACCGTCATAGGGAGAAAGCAGGACATAAGCGAACATTTCATAATGGTCAGTTCCGTCCGTCATCGGGTTCCATGTACCGTCATTCGCCTTGAGGTATGTGTGCGTTGACGCAGGGTCAGGGCCAAGCTCAACTCCCGAGAAGACTCTCGGAAAACCTGAAGCGTTCGGAACCACGGACACCCAGAAGTCGTCTGTAACTGCGAGCGGTGTATCCAGATATACATCATTGTCATACGCTATCGAGGTTATAATTTCGGATGTCCAGAGAACTGTTTCACCGTCCTTGTCATAGATCTTATAACTGAAATCATACCCTGCATCTTCATCATCCAGGTAAACGCTCACGCCGTGAATATACATCGGGTAAGCAAGTGAAAAATCGCCAACATCGTACCTTGTGGCTCTTTCTCTTGTTATCGGGTTCCAGATGTAACCGCTGGTTCCGACTACATAGGTGTTCCATGTGGTGTCTTTCTGCGCGGCGTGAGTATTAATGTCGGAGACGAATTCCCTTTTTGTGTAGAAGTCTCCGGCAAAAAGACCGAACGCGAGAAGGACTACTGCCAACATCGCTAATTTTTTCATGTTCCCTCCATTTTTTTTTAAAACTCCAAATTTCAAGTCGTCTTTTCAGCCTTAAGCACTATTGTGATAGCACAACATTTGAATTTAACTATTAAGGCCTGATATGTCAATTAAAAAATATAATGTTTTTCAGAGAAATACTTCGTTGGGATCTAATTCCGTCCTCAGTCTTTTATAGATAGGGTCGTCTCCGCAATAACCTCTCACTGAGGTTACCATACTGAGGTTTTCCGGTTTGTAGAACTTTTCATCTGCCGAGAATAATCTTAAAGTTAATGAAGTAATCACGCCGAATCGCCCTGAACTGCCTGCCATCAGCCTTATTATATCATAACCCGCTACATTCTTAAGTGTTTTCGATCCGTATCTGATAAGTGTCCCGTCAGAAGTAAAAAATTCAAGGCCCGTAAAAAAACCGGATATGGAACTGTCCGGCGATAAAGATGAAAATATTCCCCCGACAGTTCTTTTTTCGCTCACGCTTCCGATATCTATCGGGAAGCAAATACCTTCATTCCCGAGCTTCTCAAATTCCGCTTTCCACCTGCATCCTGCACCGAACTCGGCGAACATGTCTTGTTTATCTATCACCTTCACAGAATTCAGCCTCTGAGCTGAAAGGAATACCGAATTTTCTGCGACACTGTACGGTCCTTCAAATGTGGACCCGTTTCCCATTACCAGTATTTTTATCCCGAACTTGTTTGACAGCTTTATTATTTGGCCAAGAGTATTGATATTATCGGGGAAAATTACAAACGAATCTCCTTCTGCCTGATAATTTTTGTGCTCAAGCAGAGAAATCAATTTGTTCCTGTTACTGGTAGATATCATTTATCTTACAAGCCCGAGATTATTACGGATCTCAGATATAATTTTTTTCACCCTGATCCACTTTTCAGCGCTCAGTATAAGTTTAGGGCGTCTCGATTCATTGAAATCTCTAATAAATTGATCAGCATGAGTGTCCGGTTTCCAGCCTGTCAATAACAACCGGGCATCTTTAATGGAGCGTTTTTCATCCTTCAGCAGGCATTTTATCCTGTATAATGTCTGTATGTCGTTAAGATCGAATTTCCTTTTTGATGTTCCTGTCCTCTTTGACGGTTTCAATACCGGAAAATGTTTTTCCCAATACCTAATTGTAGATGAATTTATACCGAGCAGTGAAGACACCTCCCCTATTGTATAATAAAGCCTTTCCTTAACTAAATCCAATTTCATTCTCCAAATGTTGCAGAGATTTAAACTTAACAAACTCTAAATATATCTACTTTTGGGAGATTTGTCAACACAGTTCATATAAAATCTGTGCAGATCCTGATATATTGGCATGTTGAGCGAGTTTATGTGTATTTTCCGAAAGTACATCCCTTAACGGCCTGAAATCTGAAACGAAGATCAGAAGCCCTGATAAAGATATTTCATCTGCTCCGCACGTTCTGCCTACATTGAATTCATCGCAATAATATTTTATGTCTCCGACATCTGTTGATATAACCGGAGTGGAAGTCTGCATCGCCTCCCAGAAAACTACAGGCATGCTTTCTTCTCTTGAACTTATCACAAGATAATCAGACTCTGCAAGGCGGTCAGATATCTCTGAAGCGTTCCTTGATCCCAGAAATGCTGTATTTTCTGATAACCCGTTACTTTGAACCATCGCCTCCAGGCAGTTCCTCATCGAACCGTCCCCGATCAGTGTCAGTTTGATATTTTTTACTCCTGATCTGATCACAGCCGAGATGAGCATATCAGGTCCTTTTATTTTCTCCAGTCTGCCAACAAAAACGAGTTTTAAACATTCTTCCTGCTTATAACATGTCGCGGGTGCCGGTAGTGTTCTGGATGTATAAAGCATGGACGGCTTTTTATTTATAAGTCTTTTTATTTCTTCCATATTATGACGGCTGTTGGTAAAAATATGGTCCGTTTTTCTTATCAGGAACTTGATAAGATTTTTGAACAAGAACTTTCTCGCGTAAACACTGATATCCGATCCCAGTGCCCAGAAAGCGGCTTTATAATTTTTTCCTACCCCTAAACTCCAAAATCCTGAGGGAACGATCCAGCAGTTTAATACAAGGTCAAATTCGTTTTTGTTCAGTAGTTCCCTTAATTTCTTTCTGCCCTGGATTATGAGAGACATTACTGACAAGATATTTTTAACAGAATATAATTTCATACCTGAAAATCTTTCCTCACCGCCTTTCCAGTCAAAATAAATGATCTCGGCGCCTGATGCCTTAAGGAACTTCTCATCCCTATTTTCTGACATTCTTTGCGTCATGACCGTAACTGAAACGCCGATTTTCGTTAGTGAAATACAGAGTTCATACAAAAAATTTCCGGGTATATCTGACGGATTTGAAGGAAAACAGTGTGTGAGTATCAGAATCCTTTTATCATTTGCCGTCATTTTTCTTCTTTTCGTTATTTTTCTTCAAATCCTCGACCTGTGATCTTAACGATACGATTAGTTCAGCAATAAAACCGGTAACAAAAAGCTGGACCCCGGCAATTATAAGGGTTGTAAAAAGAGTAAAAAGAGGCCTGATCTGTGTCTGAGTTGTAAAATAATACACTGCCAGAAATAAAAGCCCCGCGATTCCCGTAAGCACAGTGACGGCTCCGATCAGGGAAAAAAACTGCATCGGTTTTGTCCCGAAGACCATATTGAACTTGACGACCAGAACATCAACAAGCGATACCGGAAACCTCATAAGCCCGAATTTTGATCTTCCATGCTTGCGGGGATGCCATCTGGTTTTTACCTCACCTATCTTATAACCTTTATTCGCGGCCATCATTACGATGAACCTGTGCCAGTCAGATCTTAACTCAAGGTCATCAAGAACGTGCCTCCTGAAACCTTTAATCCAGTTCATGTCGTGAACGCTTACATTGAATAATTTTCTTGAAACAATGTTATAAATTTTTGAAGCGAGCATCTTTCCGTCATTTCTTCCCTGCCTCCAGCCTGTAACAAGGTCGTAACCTTCATTGAGTTTGGCCAACAGAAGAGGGATGTCTTCCTCCGGATCGCTTTCAAGGTCGCATGGAAGGAACAGGACAAGTTCTCCTTTGCAGTTCGGAAAACCGGTTTTCATTGCTTCAGTAAGCCCCATATTCTTTCTGTGTGAGAAAGGCCGTATAAAATCGTACTTTGTTAATCCTTCACCGATCTTCTGGGCAGTTCCGTCGGTTGAGCCGTCATTGACAATTACGAGTTCATACTCATTCTCCTTATCAGTGTCCGAAACTTTTTTCATTTTTTCTAACATCACTTGGATGTTCTCGGCTTCGTTATAAGCCGGAACAAATACTGATATAAGTTTCTTTTTTCCTGTTTCCATTTTTCATCCGATATATTATTTCATAGCGTAAATTTAAACAATCTCGTTCGCTTGAGCAATATAATTATATGAACAATGACATTGTTTTTATCAACAATTATCAATATATTTCCTCAAAAACAAAGGAAGGAGGGAATTCCTAATGAAAAAATATTCCGCTGTTCTCATGATATTACTAACAGCATACCTGTTTTCCGGAACCGTCAGACTGAGTGAATTCGACTCTACAGGATTCCGGGTAACATCAGACAATGAACAGGGCTTTTCAATACATATTTCTCTAGACGAGATAACTTACAGCCTGATTGAAACAGAAACAGGATCATTTACCGGACTGAGTTTTAAAGGTTCTAAAAATACCTACGACACCGGTAAACCTCAAATACCGGTCTTCAGAGAACTTATAGCCTTTCCTGAAGGTTCAGAGCCTGAAGTCAGGATCATTTCATTTAAGGAAAAAGAATTGTTCCTTTCTGATCTCGGGATCAAAAACATAATAATCCCGGCGCAGCCGAGCTGGTCAAAGAGCTCAAAGCCGGAGGAAAGAAAGTTTGTGATTAACAGTGAATCCTATAAAACCGATTCTTACAGCAAAGAGGAAATAGCTTCAATTTCAAGAAGCGGGGTAATGAGAGGGATAGGCGTCGGGGTCCTTGAGATCAGGCCCGTAACATATAATCCTGTAAGAAACTCCGTCAGGGTAATGACGGATATTGAAGCTGAAGTCATATTCAACGGAGTCAAATCAGATCCGTCTGCCGCAAGAGCTGAACATTTCTCGCCTTACTTTGAAGGAGCTTTTTCGAAACTGATAAATAAAGTTTCAACTGAAGCAAAATCCGATCTGATAAGATATCCTGTTACATATCTGATAGCAGCAAATCAGATCTTAGATGGCAATACGAAACTTCAGGAATTCATTGACTGGAAAACCGAAAAAGGATTCAAAGTAATTACCCAATTCTTTCCTTCGACCGCGACTGTGACAGATGTTGACACATGGATTGAGAACAAGTATCAGGATCTCACACCGAAACCTTCATTTGTTCTGATCATCGGCGACCAGTCCGGAACTTATGTTATACCGACGGAACAGAATCCGGCACTGGGTTCGGCAGGAAGCGTCACGGTCTCCGACCTTGTTTACGGAGTGATCGGCGCAACCGGTTCTACCAACAGGATACCTTCGATCCATGTCGGAAGGTTCTCAGTGAACAATCTGTCTGAACTTGATGCTCAGGTGGATAAAACGATATGGTATGAAAAAAACCAGTTCACATCCGGAGCAGATCTTTCTTATCTGTCAAATGTTATGGGTGTTGCCGGGGTGGATGCGTCATACGCGACATCGCACGGTAATCCGCAGATAAGTTATGGAATGTCATACTATTTCAACACTAATTACAGGATTCCTCTTGACGGCACGAAAGCCAATATTACAGGGATCGCGTACTATTATCCGGAATCAGCAAGTTCGGCGGTTGATCCTGCGGTTATCGCCCATGTATCTTCGGGCGTGGCATTTTATAATTACACAGCTCACGGATATGAGGGCGGATTCGGAGATCCGTCATTTACAATAAGTAATGTTGACAACCTGACAAACACGGGCAAATATCCCCTTGTTGTGGGGAACTGCTGCCTGACCGGGTCTTTCAGGAATACCGAGTGCTTTGGAGAGGCATGGCTGAACGCCCCGAACAAAGGCGGGATAGGATTTATTGGCGCGTCAATGTCAACATATTGGGATGAAGATCTTGCGATGGGAGTCGGACTGGCGGCTTCAAATCAGGTACCTCCCCCGCTTGATACGAACAATCCGGGCATGTATGACGGGAACATGAGAATGAATTTTCCCAGCCAGGCCGGAATAAAATTCATCGGGCTGCTAGCAGTGGAGAATTTGGGAACCAATATGACCAGCTCATACTGGTCGTCCTATCACCTGTTCGGTGACCCTTCGCTTATGCCGTATATGGGCGTACCCGGAGATAATACAGTAAGCCACTCGCCTGTAATGGTACCCGGAGAAACTTTTTTCACTGTTCAGGCGCTTAAAGGTTCTTATGTGGCGATAACTGACGATGCAGGTGATCTTCACGGGGCAGCGGTAGCGGATGAATTCGGCTATGCAGCGGTTCCTGTAGAACCTTTTGTAACTGGTAACGCGCATATCGTTGTAACATCACAGTTCAAGAAACCTTATTTCGCGACTGTTCCTGTAGAAGCACTGACAGGACCTTATCTGATAGTGAACAATCACAACCTTTCCTCGACAAAATTCGCGTCTTCCGGATCGATCGACATGGAACTTAAGAACATAGGAGTCCTCACATCTCAGGGTATTTCCGTAACAGTTTCCTCAATGAGCGAATACATAAACTTTACAGACTATCAGGAGCTTTTCTCTGATATCGCCGCAGGAGATTCCTTAAAAAAAGATCTTGTTTTCTCTTATACCATTGCGCCTGATGTGCCGGATAAGGAGGAGATAAGGATTGATATCACTGTAAACGACACTTCAAAACGGACATACTACAGCTATATCATCTTCAATTCTTCCGCGCCTGTTTTAAAGTTCGAAGATTCTCATGAAGGAGATATTTATCCGGGTGACAGCAAGGAGATTACGATCACTGTAAGCAACGAAGGCAGCTCGGCGTTAAGCAATGTTACAGCGGTTCTGTCCGAAACAACCGGCGGAGAAGTTACCATATCCGGACCTCAGTCTGTCGATGTAATACCCGGCTCAGGATCGGTTCAACTGATCTTTAATGTGGACTTTTCCGCATCAATAAAAAATGGTACAGGACTCAAGTTCGATCTTTCATTGTCCAATGGCAGCGGATATAATGAAAGTTACCTGTTCAATCTAAATGTAGGTATGACGGAGAATTTCGAGACCGGCGATTTTACCGCGAATGAGTGGTATTTTGAAGGCAACACAGGATGGTTAATCGATAATGTTTATTTTTATGCCGGGAACTACTCCTCAAGATCAGGTAATATTACTCATAACCAGACATCCTCAATGAAAATAGATTTCGAATTCCTCGAAGACGGGATCATCAGTTTTTACAAAAAAGTCTCATCTGAATCCGGCTACGATAAATTAACTTTCTACATTGACGGCGCGTCAAAAGGAAGCTGGAGCGGCGAGCAGAACTGGGGATATGTCTCTTATCCTGTCATCGCAGGAGTACATACATTAAAATGGACATACAACAAGGATGTAAGCGATACTTACGGACTCGACCGGGCATGGGTGGACAATATTCTCGCCACGAATATCTTAATGGGAATTGAAACCGACAGCAATCTGATACCTGACAACCTGACCCTGTCGCAGAATTACCCGAACCCTTTCAACCCTGTTACAACGATCAGATTTTCATTACCTTCAATGAACAGTGTTAAACTGAACATCTATAACCCTAACGGTCAGCTCATAAAGACAATGTTCGACAGAAAATTGAACAAGGGTACATACGAAGTCACAGTTGACGCGGCGAATTTAAACAGCGGTGTTTATTTCTATACGCTGGAAACCGACTCTGAAAAACTGACCAGAAAAATGCTTTTGATTAAGTAATCTCAACACTGCTAAAAAATTACAAAAGCCCCGAAAAATTTTCGGGGCTTTTTCATTTCTCTATATTGCGGAAGAGGAGTCTATTTCACAATTATAGAGGGAGGAGAGTGTTTAGAACTGTTCTTAGCCACAATGTAGAAGAACATTTTCGTTTCCGTTCCCGTGTATGTGTATTCACTGTTCGTAACATTCGTCAGAAGAGAGAATGTCCCGTACGGATTCGCCGAGGCGTAAACATCGTAGCTCGTAGCGTCAGCCGAATCATCCCAGTTGATAAACACATTTCCACTCACGATCGAAGTAGTCAGATTCGCCGGAACTGCCGGTGTGATCGGACCGCCGCCTGAAGCTACAGTTAAAGTAACCGGTACGGTTATTGGTGAATTAACTGGGTCTGTGCAGGTTACAACAATATTAGCGTTATAAGTACCTTCAGCAAGATCTGCAGCATTGAAAGTCAGATTGAAATCCTTGTTTGTTCCCGTTGGAATAGAACCTGTCTCTGTCGGTTCGCCCCACTGATTCACCTGATCAAAAAGCAGCCATCTGTAAGCCTGATCGTCAGAATAAACCTTTATATTATCCAAACGTAGTATCGAGTGGGTTCCCTGTACTCTTACCATTACACCTGTAAATCTCAGCTGTGTATTTGCAGATTTGACAGGAAGTTCGATCTTGGCGGTACCGATACCGCTTTCTTCGAATCTCCATACTTCTACCCAGGAAGTACCATTAAAATACTCAGCTTTAAGGCTCGCTCCAGTCTGATAGGAAGTTCCATATCTGAACTCCAGCCAGAGCCTGTCCCCGACCCCTATTGTATTGAAAGCAGCCGAAGTCATAATGTTTGTGCTGGTATTTGCTGCATTGGCGCACTGAGTACCGTCGTTCCATGTACCACCTGCATAAAGTCCCCAGTTTCCCGTACCGCTGTTCGTGTAACCCAAGACCGAATTAAAGTCATTTGTGTGCCAAGTGCTTCCCGCTGCTACTGATCCATCGTACTGAACTGCAAAATTATAACTCAGATCACCCGCTCCGTTGCTTGTTATATTCAATAAATCCTGAACAGATGTTCCGGGTGCCGTTGATTTAGTGAAAGATGAAACCGATAAAACAGCATTTCCCGGGGCCGGCATCTCATTTATAGCCGTTCTCAATGCTGCTCTGAAGTCGCTTTCGTTGGCATCATAGTAAACTTTATTCTGATTACCTACAACTATGAACAAAGGTACATATCCGTTCGAGAACCCCCCTGATTTGTTGTAAACCAACAAGTCGACCGGTATGCTGAGATCAGGAACGACTGTGCCATAAGTCGGATCCGGAAGATTCCAGTTTTCAGTACATATCCAGTAAGATTTGTCTTTATACGGTCCATCTGGTGCGCTAGGACCGAATTCGCTTGTCCACCACCCCTGTAATGTCGGCGCCGCCGCTCTACAACCGGGTCACCAGTACTGACCGAAGAATATCATTACAGGTTTGAGTTTTGAACCGACCATGTTAAACAGATTGTCGGATTTTCCTACTTCAGGATGCCCGGACGGGCCCGTAATCGTCCAGCTGATATTATCAGCGGGATTTACTGTAGCACCTACGCTGTATGCTCCGTATGCCATGAAGGCGCACATCAGTGTCAGCGCAAAAGCAATTTTTCTCATCTTTCCTCCTTTTTTTGTTTTTCGCTAAAAACAAATAACCGGAACGAGTTTGGCGGACTTTCCGGTCGTTTATTTTATCATTATCATTTTTCTCATCGAAGAACCATTTTTCGTTTCAAGTTTATAGAAATAAACTCCGCTTGTCAGATCTGAAGCATCAATGGAATAGTTATGAAAACCCTTCTCAAGTTTACCTGCGAAAACATTCCTGACCAGCTCACCCTTTTGATTGAAAACAGACAATTTTACATCTGAAGGACTATCTATCGTGAAAGAAATTTTTGTTGAAGGATTGAACGGATTCGGATAGTTCTGATGAAGTACAATGCCCGAGGGAATGTTCATTTCGTTCTCTAACCCGCTTAATACTGAAACCACTCTGATATCGTCGAGCGCTACTTCATATCCGTCGTTATATTCATGAACGAATGCTATCCTTATAGTTTTTCCAAAATAATCGGCTAATGATAAAACCACCTCGCTGCTATACATATTGTCGGGGTCAGCGGCATTCCAGTCAAGAATACTTCTCCAGCCTTTTGTTCCGTCATCAACCAGGACATGAAACTTTGTTTCGTATGAACTGCTTGAGTACCATATCCAGAATTTAAGTTCGTAATCATTAAAATCAAGTTCCATCGGCGGTGTTATAAACCAGTTGAATTCAGGAGCCCAGTATTTTATCAGAGCTGAATTGCTGCCTGTATGAATGTAATCTGTCCCGTAGTTTAAAGTTGAAGGAGTGTTACGCATCCATGTTTCTTCACCGGCCGGAGGATCCGTAAGGTTAGCTCCACTCAGCCCGCCGTCAGCAGCTGTATTATATTTGATTTCCCAAAATGCCGGAGGAAACAATGATTCAAAATCCTGCTCAAGACACAAAAATGAACTCGGATCATAGCTCGTTACAATAAATTCATCCTTTGCAGTATTCTCTCCGGATAAAGCCTGAATTGTCAGAACAGATTCCGAAATGTTACCGGGTGTACCTTCAATTGTCAGAATACTCCCGTTTATTACAGCAGAAACCACTTCAGGGTTCGTATTGCCTGTGATACTAAAGGTCATAGAGTTACCCTCAGCTTCGGCAAATACAGTATTTAGATCAATGTTCTCAACGAATTCTGACAGGTATGATTTATCCGGTATAGCGTTGAGCACATAGATAGGCCTGTAAAACTCATCTATTGCCTGATTAAGAGCGGTTACAAACCCGCTGAAATTAAAGTCATCATAATAAACCTTGTTGTTGAATCCTATGATTGCGAAAGTTGGAACAAATCCGGTCGCGAATCCGGAAGTAAGCGCTACGCCGTAAAGACCTTCATCATAAGGATATGTTATCGGTATTGGATTTGTGTCTGTGCTCCAGTCATAAGTAGCGAGCCAGTATGATCTTCCGGCATAAACTCCGTCTGATCCCGTGGCTCCCGGTTTATATGTTTCTTCCCACATCGGTTGTAGCTGAGACGCCGCCTCATGACAGCTGACTCAACCTTTTCCGCCCCAGAAGACCATAACAACTTTTTCTTTGACCGCGATCTCATCAAAAATATTAGATGAATACCCGTAATTGTCTGTCCATGAAAGATTGTGCTCCGGCAATACAGTTTCTCCGGGAAGATAAGGCTTCTGGGCGAACACCACGAAACCTACAGATAACAATCCCAATATAAATCTTCTCACTTTACTTCTCCCTCTATTTTAATAATAACATTTTTTTCATTTGAATATTATTTTTCGTTTCGAGTTTATAAAAATAAATTCCGCTTGTCAGACTGCCTGCGTTAAAATCATAGCTGTGGAAACCCTCAGTTAAGGTTCCCTCAAAAATAACTCTGACGAGTTCTCCCTTATGATTAAATACTGACAGTCTTATCTCTGAACTGACATCTGTGCCGAAACTTATTTTTGTTGACGGGTTGAACGGATTCGGATAGTTCTGATAAAGCTGAGTTTCCGACGGCACGACAGCATATTCAATTCCCGTCATTCTTCCGCCTTCCAGAGTAATAAAATCAACCCAGGCACAGTCGCTGAAACTGCTCGTTGCAGCATCCTTCTGATATGACCATTTGAATGTGTATATGCCCGGTTCGACAGCGAATTCTGAATATATCCAGTCACTGTTCCCGCTCATTTTTTTCTTTTCGTACCGTCCAATGTAAAACCTTAAATAATCGTAATTTGCCTCGCTTGAAGTCTTTGCCGCGAACTTGATCTTTCCGGCAGTACCAAATTCCGCGTCTAAATACATTTCAGCTTTCTGGCTATGACTTATCATGGCGGATTTTGCACTGAGAGAACCTTCATAATAAACCTGATCGTCAATATCCCAACCGGCATTTCCGGAAAACTCCCAGTTCAGTTTTTTAAAGTCAGCTGTTTCGAAGTCTTCGACGGTGTAATTTACGGGATCATAAACAGTAACAACAAACTCGTCTGTAGAATAAAACTCGCCGGATGTTCCCTTTATAATAACAACTGCAGTGCCTTCTGATGAATTTCCCGCAATTACTGTCATGAAATCCCCATCTATCGTAACGGTTGCAACCGAGGAGGCTGAATTACTTTCAACCGTTACGGTAACAGGGTTGTCATTTAAATCCCTGAACACATTTGAGATATCGAACTGCTTTTGCTCTCCAAAGATTAACACCTGATCCGGGAATCTGTTCTGAACATAGACCCCTTCAGTAGGCATGTCATCCATAGCATTTTTTAAAGCCGCTTCGAAACTGGAGCTATTCCCGTCCCAATACACTTTGTTCTGAAAACCTACTACGATGAAAAGTGGAACATAACCGTTAGAGAACCCGCCGGATTTATAATAAACTGCGAGATCTTTAGGATAATTCTGATTCGACCAGTTCTCGGTACACAGCCAATACGATCTTCCTGCGTATTCACCAGAAGCATCGGGTCCGTATGTATCAGTCCATCTCTGTTGTAAAACCGGCGCCGCCGTTGTACAGCCCGGTCACCATGTCTGACCGAAGAATATCATTACCGGTTTTCCGTTAGCCACTTCGCTGAAAATATCGGATGAATATCCGTAATTATCTGTCCAGCTTATATTGTCAGCGGGATTAACCGTATCACCGATGTTGTATACCGGGTACGCGATACCGATCCAGGCGACAGTTAACAATAATACTATTTTTTTCATACTCTACCTTCCTTTAGTCATATATAGAATTTACTCAACATAGTGTATAAACTACATACTAGCTGATGAAAAAGCAACACTTTTTTTATTTTTTTTCATGTTACTATAATCAGCGGAAAGAAAGGTATTTTGAAATTGGTACGCGGAAATGAGCGGCATGAAGAGAATATTTCTTCCTTTTTGCACAGATTTGCAAGGAATTCCAAA
>CAZYNH010000020.1:0-34095 GCA_964648295.1 uncultured Bacteroidia bacterium
CTATGGTAGGGTACAAAAAGAAATATTTCCAACTGGCTATTATACCCAAAATAAAAACTGTGCTTTTTTGCAGTGTGGTAATAAATTAATTTAGGCAAAGCAAATTTATCGTAGTAATCGCAAGCTCTTAAATTCCAATAATTCCTTCCTTTATCTTGTCTTTTCTCCAACTGTGATTCAAATTGCTTTAAATACTCATAAACAGATGGGAACTCTTTAGGCACATTCAAGTCGAATTGAGTCGCGACCATGTATCTACCTGTATGTTTTAAATTCCAAGCACTAAAATCGTCTCCTTCAACCATTTGTTTCAGTATAGTTTCGGCTTTTGGATCTTTTTTAATAATGGTGTCTCTAGTATTTTTATCAATTATGAAAGCTTCGTTTAAGCCAGTGAGTATTCCGCGATACACTCCACTTTTTGTGTATTCATTTAAAGTCGTATTACCATTATTAAATTTATCAAGAATTGAATGCGTACCTTCATTAGCAAAACGCCAAATTTCTTCACTTAGTTTATTTTTATTGAAACTCTCAAAAGTGTACTCTCCAGTCTGTGCAATTGCTAATGATTTAATTCCAGAATATCTTATATTCTCAGTTGAAAGTATATTTCTAAGAATAATTATAGCAGGTTCTGTTGAGGCGTCTTGAAAAATATTAAGTTCAGAAAAATTTACAATTATTTCAATTTGAAACTTTTTTAAGTATTGTCTTAATTCAAAGCCATATTTTCTTTCTATCCATTTATTGCTGGATATATAAGCTATAATTCCTTTTGGCTTTGCAACTTTCAAAGCTAATCCATAGAAGTAAACATAAAGGTCTGCGATACCATTAAATACCTCAGGATAATTCTTTGAGTAAAAGTTCTTCTGTTCACCTACAAGGAGTTCTTGTCTCACATACGGCGGGTTGCCGATGACTACGTCGAAGCCTCCGGCTTGCATGATGGCGGGGAATTCTTTGTGCCAGTCGAACGCTTTGTCGCCTGCGACTTTTGGATCGTTTATGAGGGAGTTTCCGCACTTGATGTTGTTGTTCAGGTCGGAGAGTTTTCTGTCTTTGCGGGCTGTGTGGAGCCAGAGGGAGAGTTTTGCGATCTCTACGCTTTCGTCGTTGATGTCCACGCCGTAAAGGTTGTTTTCAAGTATTGCCTTGTCTGTGTCGAACAGGCGCAGGGGAGAGGCGGTGAGTTCTGCTATGATGTCGTCTATGGTTTTGTGTTCCGCGATGAGGAAATTGAGTGCCTGATTTAAGAAAGCTCCGCTTCCGCAGGCGGGATCGACTATTTTTAATGTGAGGAGCCATTTTTTGTAGGCTTCGAGTTTGTCAAAGAGGATCTTGCCTTTGTCGGTGAGGAAACCGTTGGGTTTGCGGTAGGCTTTTTCGTCAAATTCGATCTGAGCTATGCCGAGTTCGGTCCTTTTTTCGGTACAGAGCGTTCCTATGGTGTTTTCGACTATATACTGCGTGATGTACTTTGGAGTGTAATATACGCCGTCTTTTTTGCGTTTGCTTTTGGCTTTGTCGGTCTTTACGCCCTCGAGTTCGGATGTTATCTCCTCGATTTCAGAAAGCGAATGTTCAAAGATGTGGCCGAGAATGTTTACATCTATCTCAGTGTCAAAATCATAGGTCGAAAGTCTGTACAGGTCGTCCCTTAATACTCCGTCGTCAATTTTGAGAGTGTCGAGTATGTCGTCAGGAAGGAACAGACCCCCGTTATAAGCCGGTATGCCCTCTTTCTCGTTCCCCGTGTTCAAATAGCCGAAGAACTGTCTGCAGATGTCGTAAAGCGGTTTATACGCGTCCTCGCTTTTTAAAATGTCAAAGCGGGAAATGATCCTCGATATCGAGTTGGGAGGTAAAAGTCCCCTGTCCTCCGCGAAAAGTATGAAAAGGAACCTGTCTATCAGCTTCTGCGATTTCTTGAAAAGTGTAAGTTTATCAACGGCAGGCGCGTTTGTCACCATATTGTCGTAAAGCTTCCTCTTGAAGACCGAATAGTCCTTATACAGCTTGTTGGAAATGCTCTCCTCGTGGAATTTTGTCTCCGATTTAAGCTTTGACGGAAGGTCTGAAAAAACGCTGTCTTTTGAGAGGATAAGATATAAAAGATCGAACTGCTCCCTGTTAAGATCAAAAAGGTCGAATTCTTCAAAATCAACTTTGTTGTCAATATAGAACCTGAGCTTGTGGAAGTTCGAAGTGACCACGAACTTGCAGTCCGCGTGGCTGTTCTTGTACCCGAAAGCCTGATCGGTGATGCTGCCCATGTCCTTCGTTTTCGTGTCCTTCAATTCAATGACCGCGATAACCTTGTCATCTTTGATTATCGCTCCGTCGGCTTTTTTTGCGTCAGTTTTGTTCTTTCTCTCCCTGACGAGGTTGAAGTTTTGGTCAGGTTTAAGTGTGTAGCCCAATGCCTTTACGAAAAGATCGCGAAGGAATCCGTCCTGATATTCCTCCTCCTTAATGCTTTTTATCTCCGATATCTTTTCAGGCGTGAAAGTGGTTTTATATGTATTATAAGCCTGTTCCAGTTCTTTGTTGTCAAGATTCTTTAAATACTTGTTAATGACAGACTTCTGAAATAATGCCACTGGCAGTTCCTCCTACCTCTCAATATTTTTCTTGCCTTCGATCCTCTCAACGACCTTTTTAGCCTGCCTGCCGTATGAATCCGACGGATGGTTCTTTACTATCTCGTTGAGTATCTCGAGCGCTTTATCGTACTCGGTCAGTTCCTCATAGCATAGCGCTGTATTATACATAGCGGTCAGGCCCCACTCGAAAGGCGAATTTGTCCTGATCATATATCTGACCTTCATGAACTCTGTTATGGCCTGCCTGAAATTCTTCATCATCATATAGGTCTCGGCAATGAAGAACTGGCATGCGGCCTCGTCATCTCCTTTCGCTTCATAGATCAGCCGCTTGAAATAGTCCAGCGCTGTGTCGTACTCCCCGTTCCTCTGATATATATTTCCTATCTCGATCCGCTTCTGGAACACGTCATCCTCGCCGGGATAAAGCGAGATATATTCGCGTATCATCTTGGCCGACGCGTCATTAAAGCCCAGCCTGGTGTAGAGGTCAATTATGTTCTTATAGCTGTTCTTCTTCAGCTCATGCTCTTTCTTGAATTTTATGATACTCTGGAAAGCGGTAATGGCCTTATCATACTCTTCGCGGTTATTGTAAACGGCCCCGAGGTGGTAATTCGTCTCGACAGCAATTTCGTCTTCTGAATAATCCTTCGCTATTTTCTCCCAGATCGCGAATGCCTCGTCCTTTTTGCCGGTGTTATACAGAACTATCGCCTCGCCGTACATGGCTTTAGGCACTCTTGAGCTGTTCGGATAATCCTTTAACAGCCCCCGGTAGCTCTTTAAAGCCTTGTCATATTCTTTCAGAGCCAGAAATCCGTTCGCTTTGGCCAGATAGAATTCCGGCTCGTAGACATTTTTGTCGTAACCGTCTTTGTATTTTTTTCTGAAATCAGCCAGCAGATTGTCGCCTTCCGTTATTGACTTCTTTGTGAACTGCGCGACGATGATCTTTGATTCGACCGGCCTTCTGTCTTCGGGTTTGAATTTTTTCAAAATATCCTGATACATCGTTACGGCTTTTGTATAATTGCTTTTCCCGAACTCCAGGTCGGCCAGCGCAATAGAAGCCTCATAACCTCTTTCGCCCCCTGATGCCGCGCTGACAGCCTTTAGATTCTCTTCAAGAGCCGCTTTGTTCCCGGTCAGCCTGTATATTTCTGAAAGCTTAGACATAACTGATGCCCTGTCCTGTTCCGCGCCGGCTCCGGTCAGAGCGTTCAGGTAAAAATATTCAGCTTTGCTGTATTCGGCCAGATTAAAATAAATATTTGCGATCTCCGCTGAATGATCTTTTGATCCGGAAGCGGCCGCGCCGAATACAGATCCTTTCCGGGCTTCTCTGTGAAGAGAAAGGTATTCGCTCAGAGCTCTTTCATTCTGACCCGAAGCGAGATATATTTCGGCTCTTCTTTCGGCTACGGCGCTTTTTGGCCACACATAAGAGAATTCGGCATCGGCGGCAAGAAGATACCTCAGTTTTTCATCAGCCGGGATCGCGGGATAGTCCAACAGAGCGCTGAGGCTTATAAACCTCGGTCTTGTCCCCGGGTTTTTCGATACATATTCGGAATAGATATTCTTTGATCTTTCATTGTCTCCTGTCTTTCTCAGAAGTTCCGCCTTGATCAGCATTGCTTCGTCATAAGTTGAGGCGTCCTTTTTATTCGTGTACAACCGCTCGATTGATGTGATCACATCAGACGGGGCGGCCGAATTTTTTTTCTGCAAAATGTACGCGTGCGCAAGAGAATTATCCGCGTCGTCCAGATTTTCTTTTGAGACGGCGCCCATTATCCCGTCCAGCTGCGCATCAAGCTCGGAAGCACCGAATATCCTGCCGCAGTTCTTTATCATCTCGCGGGCCGATCTTGACCTGAGGTGTTTCTGCGCGGATCCGTCGGTCAGTATCTGTTTAAGAGCATTGTAGGCCGCTGACACTTTTTCGTCCGCTGCGTTCTCGATCCTGAGCGCTGAAGCCGCTTCAATGAACCTGATCTCGCGGTCTGCATTTCCGCTGCCGGCAAGTCCGTAATAAACAGCGGCTAATTCACCGGCTTTAACATAGTTCTTAAGGTCATAGAAATAAAACCTTGCCCAGTCGGAGGCAAGGCGCGTCCTGTCTGATTCGAAAACGGCTCTGGAGGAGAGGTCGGCAAGCTTGTCGTTCAGATTGTCCTCGCGTATCTTATACTCGTTTAGAAATTCTATCCTGGTGTTCGCCATGCCGTAAAATTCAGAGGCTCCGTAATAATTGACAAGATAAACATACTGATCAAGGGCTTTTCTCCATTCTCCCGACCTTAAGGCTGATTCAGCGGACATGAACAGCGCGTCGTCGGCGTATTCGGATGAGGGATAAAGCTCCTGATGTTTTTTAAGCTGTTCAAAAGCCTGCTGATAATTTCCCGAATCGTAATATGCGCGGCCGGCCATAAAATTGACACGCGGCGCTTCGGGAGCGTCGGGGAAGAGAGCTGAGTATTTTTTAAGCGAAGCCAGAGCTTCGCCGTGCCTGTCCGCCTTAATAAAATTCTCCGCCGCGAATAACAGCGCGGACGGTATCAGCCCGGCATCCTCACCGCCGGTATCGCCTGAGTTTATGTACGCCGCGGTTTCTTCAGCCGCCGTCCCGTTCCTGCCGCCCGCGGCAAGCGCGTGCGACCTTTTGAGCACTGTGGACAGATCTTTTGATATCTGCAGCGCTTCGCTGTACCCTGCGGCGGCGGCCTCCATGTCGCCCTTCAGGTAATGGGCGTCAGATCTGGCGGTTATGAGCATTTTCCTGTTTCCTTCCTCAACGTTCTTTTCAGCCGCTGCTATCTTTAAAACCTCGTCATGACCGCCCGATCTCAGAAGGAGCCCGGTATAGAACTCCAAAAGCTCGAAATACGAGCCGTCCTTCCGCGAAGCGGATGAAAAGGTGTCCTTCATGACCGCCCTGGCGGCCGCAATATCATTTTTTCTGAGCAGGAATGAGGCGTACTCCATGCCTGCTTTTAACCTTAAGTCCCCGGCAGACGACCTGAATACTTCGGAAAAAGTCCTTTCCGCCAGAGCGGTCTGATCCTCTTTTTCATATACCGCGGCGAGTATCAACTGTGACCGGTTCGTAAAAGGGCTCGACGGCGAATTCTTCTTCAGCATCGCGGCGTTCTCCTTTATCTCTTCGGTCATATTCAGGGAATAGAATATCTCAATCGCCTTAAGATAGCTTTCGGGTATCCTTCCGGAGTTCGGAAAATAATTCTTAAGCTGAAGGTAATATCTTGCCGATTTCTCCTTTTCGCCCATTGTATCGAATAATTCCGCGCTTTTGAATATCGCCGTCTCAGTGAATTCGGATTTGGGATATTCCAGAATGAGCCTCTGGTAATTTTTCAGCGCGCTTTCCCTGTCGCCTAAAGCTATATACGACTCGGCCAGATGGTACTGGACTTTGGGAGCGGAAACGCTCGAGGGGTATCTTTCAAGAAAATACCTGAACTGGGTGACCGCGACATCATATATTTTGTCATTGAACAGCCTCATCCCGTAATTCAGGTTCGAGCTTTCGTCCGATTGTGCCTGAACAGATATAATTATAGTTGAAAAGAGCAGAATTAAAAACTTTTTCATATGAACGGATTCTCCTTTATTTTCTTATCCAGACCGGATTTGAATATGCTCTGTGTTCGCTATGCCTGCCGTTGGAATATGTCACGGAAGTAAAAACCTCGATCCTGATATAATGATCTATTTTGTCGTTCACGATAGGCACAGTTTCGTTGTATGAGTACAGAGTCTCGGTAAACTGCTTCTCGTATATGATCTTTTCGTCAAAAGCATTAATTGAGCCCCTGTAGATCAGTATCCCTTTCACCGGGCCTGAATATGAGGATGAATTTACAAAGAATTCGATATTAAGGGTGTCAGATTTTGCCTTGAACTCCGATCCCGTATCATAAACATCAGCCCCGTCTGTTACAGAGAAAAGCAGATGAGGTCCGTCAGTAATATACATGTTCCCGGATCTGACCGCAGAAATGACATCATTTTTCTCCCTTGATCCGGAACAGACGGCGGTCCTGCATTTTCCGAATATCTGTCTGTGGTCAGAAATGAGGCTGAACATAGGTATTTTCACCTGTCTGAAGATGTTGAAATTGCCGTGTGCGTCATTGCCGGCCGTGATGAATATCCTGTGCCCAGCAAGAAGAAGTTTAACCCATATCATCATGCTTTTAAAAAAGTTCTCGTCATACTCGCCGTTCAGGATCTGAATGTATCTGATATTGTTATCCGTTATGTCATCTTCGCTCCAGACGCCTCTTTTAACCAGCAGGTATTCAAGCAGCGGGGTTTTGTTGAACGGATGTGCGGCTATGATAAGCGGCGCTTCGCCCGCTGAGGAGACAACTTCTCCTATTGAGTTCTCGCTTTTGGTGCTGAACCATTTTTCGGCGCTGTCGCCGCTTCCCTCAAAAAAGACGCTGTCGTACACAAGAAGATGGACATTCCTGTTCAATTTGTTCCTTACCGTAATCTCTTCTCCCGGTATCAGAGCCACGCTTTCGTCTGAAAGTTCTTCGCAGGATGTTCTCATGTTCTTGAATTTTTTCAGATCGGGGTCTTTTTTGAGATAGTTATCCTGAAGGTCGTCCAGATCGTAGGAATGGTCCGTCACTCCGAAAAACCCTATTCCCAGGTACTGGGCGCACATACGGGTCAACTCCAGCGGAGCGCCGAACTCGACCTGGTCGGAAGTGAACTCGGAATGATAATGCAGATCGCCCTGAATATAATTATCAAAAAGCTCCTCATCGTCGTTCAGGTATATTTCAAGTTCGGAGTCTATTCCTTTCAGGTTGTCGTTGAAAACGGTTCTGAGCCGGCTTTCCGCATAATACCTGATCTCTGCGTTTACGGAGGCGTATCCCCGTTTGTCATCGAAGTCGAACTCGAAGATCTCGAAATCAAGCATCGTATCGAATTTCTTCTGCAGCACGAATGTTTTTACAAAACTGCTCCCGTCCTCGAACTGAATGCGGAACCTGACCTCCCAGATCAGAACAGGGAAGAGGTGAGCGTCTTTAATGATCAAAAACACAGGGAATCTGCCGCTCAGGCTCTTGTATGGCATATCAATAATTATCTCCGGTTCGCGCGCGAAGTATTTTGAGAACGGAAGATGTTTGAACCTGTAGTGGGTTTCCGGGTAAAGCAGTATAAGAGGCAGAAATCCGGATATCATGTAGAGTCCTTTTTTTAGGAGATCCTGTCTTTGTTTAAAATGCCGGCGAAGTAAACTGTAAGTGCCGTAAGTACCAGCAGCGCGGGCAAGTGTACCGAAAAGGGGGCTTTCAAAAGCCTGTCAGGGATATCTTCCTGAAAATTCACGAACAGAATAAATCCCAAAATATTCAGAAGTCTTACAGGGAAAACTATCTCAAAACGCGTTTCGATCACGCCGGAGAATATTATTATCCAGAAATTATACAGCGCTATGAGAAAAATGTGAATAAAAAAATTATCCGGAAGCGAAGCGTTAAGAAATCCCGCGTCGTTAAGGTATAACGCAAGTGCGGTAAAGACCGCTCCGGAGACCAATCCAAGCGTAAATATTACAAGTGTCTTGGAAAGGATTATCTGCCTTAGCGAAAACCCTTTGCCCAGAAGAAGAGAGAACCTTCTGTTGAGCCTTTCCACATAGAAACTGTAATCGATCAGCGGAGACACAAAAAAGAAACCGAAATAAAAAAAGGGAAGGATATTGGCGTTATGCTCGAACAGAGAAAATGAAAGCACATATACGATAAGGAGAAAACTTATCATGAGCTTTATTTTAACTTTGGCGTCCTTCCTGAGAACATAAAGTTCGAACCGTATTAATTTTGAAAGCCTGTCCATCATCAGCCGTTGAAATATTCTACAGCGTTCTTAAATATCTTCAGTCCGTCCGGTTCGGCTCCTTCCTGCAGGTCTCTGAACTGAGGGTGCTGGAAGAGTTCCGAATTCCTTTCCGGGTGCGGCATCATGCCCAGTGCCTGACCTGTGATATCAACAAGTCCCGCGACTCCTTTTTCCGAACCGTTAGGGTTGTAGGGATAAACTTCTGTCGGGTTTCCTGACGGATCCGCGTACTGGAAAGCCACCAGATTTTTTTCAAAAAGCTCCTGATATTCTCCGGGCGTCGCGGTCATGAGTTTGCCTTCGGCGTGAGCCGCCTGAACCCTGATCGATCTGCCGTTGAGCCCTTTCAGCCACGGCGAACTGACATATCCGGGTATGACCAGATCTACCCATCTGCACTCAAAATGGGCGCTGTCGTTCCAGTAAAGAGAGACTTTAGGCTCTCCAAGTGTATTATACGGAACTATCCCGAGCGTTGTTATTACCTGAAAACCGTTACAAATTCCTATTATGAGTTTTTTTGAGTCCATGAATTTTTCAAGGTCGTCCTTCAGTTTGAGAAGTTTTAGAGAGAAAATCTTTCCGCTTTTAACATCATCGCCATAAGAGAACCCGCCAGAAAATGCCAGAATATCAAAATCATGGACTGACGCTGATCCGTCCAGCAGGCAGTTCAGGTGAACTTCCTCATTGACCGCCCCGGCGAGTTCGAACGCCCTGCCCGTTTCAAGATTGCAGTTTATGCCGTCTGTAATAATTGTAAGAACTTTGGGTTTCATTGATTTTACCTTATAATTAGAATTTTTTTACATTAAGTTTAAGAATTTCAGTCAGGGTCTGATATATCCCGTAGAACTCGTCCCTAATTTTCCCGAAGTACAGTTTTGAGTCCGTCAGGCCGGATTCTGGAGTGTCCGACAGATCCGGATCGGGTATATCTATTCCGTAATATATTAGCGGATTTATTCCCGTGACATCGAATCTGCTGTTTTTAACTTCATAATGCTCAATAGTCAGTTCCGGAGGCTGCTCGATCTCGGCAAGCTCAAAATCCGGATCTTCAACGAGCAGTGAGTATATATCATCGCAGTTGAAGCCTCTCAAACTGAAGATCATCGCCGGCTCGAATATTATCTCGTTGAGTATTCTGTGGATAACTGTCGCCACATGTTCGCATTTTTTGCTTTTTTTGCATGAGCATTTATATGTTATGTCGTCCCATGAGGGAAAGAGATCTATATTCGAACCCGACAGCTGCGACTTCAGTTCCTTTGAAAAATTGCCGTTCAGCAGATCCGTAGCCAGGTTCATGTCGGCCGCAAATATTTTTTTAATCGATTCCGAACTTAAATAATCCAGTATTGAGAAAGAGAGAGTTACATCGTAATGGTTTTTCTTTCCGTCATATATCACCGCGTTAACATCGTTCCCGTCTATGGAGAGATACTTTACGGCTCTCTTGTTGAAAAGCTTTCTTCCCATGTTGAATTTTGTTAAATTGGAATCTTTATAAAGCTTGTCATGGAACTCGTCGTACCACCATATTAAATTCCTGTCGTATTCCAAACCTACATCCTTTTGATCAGATTGATAAATTCTTTTTCCGTCAGTTCTGAGATTATGCTGTCGCCTTTGGGAATTATGCCGTCAGAGAGCCTGATCTTGCTTTCGATCAGGTCGTCTATCCTTTCTTCCAGGGTTCCCTTGCAGATGAATTTATAAACGAAAGTATTGTGTTTCTGTCCGATCCTGTAGACCCTGTCAACCGCCTGATTTTCCACCGCCGGGTTCCACCACCTGTCAAAATGAAACACATAATTGGCCATCGTGAGATTAAGACCCAGCCCTCCCGCCTTTAATGAAAGTACCATCGCGGGTATCGTCTCGTCATTCTCGAATTCCTCGATCATCTCTCTTCTTGCCTCAAGGTCTAAAGATCCGTGAAAGAATAGAACTTTTTTCCCGGTATCGTTGAATATTCTGTTCTTGATAAGTTTTCCTGTATCGATGAATTGGGTAAATATGATAGATTTCCTGCCTTCCTGCTCGATAGTATCCACCATTTCCACCAGGCTGTCAAGCTTTGAGGACCTTTTTTTGCTGAAATCGTTCAGGCTTTCGTTAAGAAAAGCCGCCGGGTGGTTGCAGATCTGTTTTAGTTTGGTTATCGTGGCAAGCATATTGGTCTTTCCGAAATTCCCTTCAGACCTGTCGATCTCGGTTTCAATTTTCTTTATCTCATTGTCATACAGCATTACCTGCTCGTCCGTGAGCGGAAGATATATCTTTATCTCCTGTTTTTCAGGAAGGTCTTTTATGATGTCTTTGTCGGTTTTCATCCTCCTCAGAACGAACGGGCTTATCACCTGGTGAAGCTGTTCTTTCTTAAGATCATCGTCGTTCTTCATGATCGGATATTCATACTTGGTGAAGAACTCTCTGCCTTCAAGCAGCAGGCCGGGATTAACAAAGTCCATTATTGACCAGAGCTCCATCAGCCTGTTCTCGATAGGGGTTCCCGTTAATGCGAATTTGTTCGCGCCTCTGAGTTTTTTGACCGCTTTCGCCTGATCGCTCATTGTGTTCTTTATGTACTGGGCCTCGTCAATAATGATATAGGAAAAGTTGTACTGCAAGAGCATTTCGAGGTCTCTTTTAACTATCCCGTAGCTGCAGATTATCACATCGTAATCATTAATTATACCCGAAATATCCTTAAGCCTGTTAACGCCGTAATGCAGATAGGTCTTTATTGAAGGTGCGAATTTTTTTATCTCCATTTCCCAGTTGTAAAGCAGTGTCGTGGGAGCAACTATAAGAGATGTCTCCGAAGCTTTTTTATGAAGCAGCAGCCCGATTATCTGTATTGTTTTACCAAGTCCCATATCGTCGGCCAGGATAGCGCCGAAACCGAGTTCGTCAAGAAAACTAAGGAACGACACCCCTTTCTCCTGATAAGCTCTCAGCGTTCCGTTAAACCCTTCTATACTGCTGATATATTTGAAGAGCTTTGATTTATCGGAACTCTCGATAAGGTTCTCGAATATCTCGGATTTGTCTATCTCGATCTCGTCTGTAAGATCAAAATTAAGCGCTTCGAAAAATGACACGCCGTCTTTGTATTTCTCCTCTTCGGCTTTCAGGTCCTTAACTATCTTTCGCAGCGCCGCCTTATCCAGCTCAATGTAATTGTCGCCGATCTTGACGAATTCCCTGCTGCTGTTTAGCAGCTCCTCGGCGGTCTCCCTGTCTATTATCATATCGCCGGCATAAAGCTGCCACTCAAAATCCAGTATCACCCTGGAGATGGATCCGCGGGTAAAAACAGCCGGGTTTCTTTTACTTCTGAACCTGACCCTGGCTCTTAACCTGCTTATGTTTTTGAAGAATTGCGGATAATATATCTTGATCCTGTTGTCGCTCAGTTCCGCAGCGTCATATTTAAGAAAATCAAGCAGGCTTTCTTCGGTCAGTTCAAGATATTCCGGAGCGGGGTTAAGAAGAGCTTTCCTTATAAGTTCAGAGAACTGGGATGCCCTGACTATCTCCAGAAGGTAAAAGGTGATTGTGCCGCTGTCTTCAGAATCAGCTATCTCCCGGTACAGCATAACGCCGTTCTTTGTCTCGACTCCAAAATAGATCCGCCAATACTCTTCGCCGTGTTTTTCGCAAACCAGAGCGAATTTGTTTGAAGATACTATTCTGCTCGCCCAGCAACGCCATTCCTCAAAATTGAAATCGCAGATCCTTACGCCGCTGTTCCTGATAACGAGATGGGCTATGCTGCTTGCCCTTAAAGCTTTATCTGTAAAATCCTGAGCGTCTCCTTTTCCGGAAAGGTAATCAATAAGGGAATTTAAGCATGATAAAAGCATATTGTCGACGAACGAGACCTTGTCCTCTATTATACCTTTGCCGTAAACCGATATCAGCGGAAGGTTCTCATAAAAAAGCGCAAGGTGTTCCTTTATCGTTCTGTTCATGAACGGGTAATATATGAAACCGTAATCGTCCCCTTCAGGATAGAATCCCGGCAGATAATATTTCTTTTCTATCAGGCTCCTTACGAACCTCTGGAATTTGTTGTAGTATGTAAAAGAAGGGGAGAGTGAATGGTCCCTTACACTTTTCAGAGCTTTGACAAAATAATTGAATTCCGGGAAAGGTATCATGGCGCAGTCGATATACTTCTTGAAATACTCGACCTTTTCCTTTTCTATAACAACATCCGGATGCATGGATTCGACTGAGCTCAGGATGCGTGTGTTCTCCTGGTGGGGAATATAAAAATCGGCGCTTACAGTGTCAGAGAAAGGAATGTTCTTTTTAAAGAAAATGTCTTTAATATCTTCTTTCGTCGCAAATTTGTCGGCGTTCTTTTCGTAATCGCAGATCTCTATCCACACAAGAAGACAATCCTTACTCAGTGAGTACCTGTAATCACAATGGAATATGTATTTACGCATCACTTCCATATAACTCTGCATCTATAACAAGCAAAGTTCAGAAAATATGAAAAAAAACTTGTTTTCGCAAGAAAATTCTTTTTTGATCAGGGATCAGAAACTAGTTTTCTTCTCCGGAACCCACAATGAAATCTTTTACGCGGTAAAGATTTTCGCGGTTCACAACAGCCGTAACCGAAACGCCATAGTCTGTGAATTCTTTATGGATAATCTCGGCGAATTCATGAAGATTGGCTATCAGCTTCTGTTCTTCAAAAGGGAAGAGGAAACTGCACCTTAAAGACTGGTTCAGTTTACTGCTCATTTCTTTTAAGACAAACTCCGAGTTCTCTCCGGTAAACGCTGAAATGAAGATGGCCCCTTTATATTTATCGGTAAAAATCTCTTCTCTTATCCTGTATTCTCCGAGCAGGTCGATCTTGTTGAAAACAAGAAGCGCCGGTATTTTATCCGCTCCGATCTCTTTTAAAACCTCTTTAACAGCGTCGATATTCTCTTCGCACCGGTCGTCAGCGATGTCAACAACATGAATAAGGAGATCGGCGTCCATAACATCTTTCAGTGTTGCCCTGAACGATGCTATAAGGCTGTGAGGCAGATTTGAAATGAACCCTACCGTATCCGAGATAATAACATTGTCTCCTTTATCTATCTCAATTGACCTGGCCGTGGAATCAAGGGTCGCGAAGAGTTTATCCTCAACAAGTACATTTTCTCCTGTGATCCTGTTGAAAAGGGAAGACTTGCCTGCGTTCGTGTATCCCACCAGGCAGACTTTTTTGGCATTCTCTCTTTTTTTACGCTGCGTGATCTTCTGGGTCATTATCCTGTCAAGCTCGTGCGTGAGATATCTGATCTCGTTCTTGACCATCCTTCTGTCTATTTCGATCTGTTTTTCGCCCATTCCCCTTGAAGCTCCGGACGCGCTTCCGGACGCTCCTCTTTCACGGTCCAGATGCGACCAGAGTTTTTTCAGCCTGGGCAGCTGGTATTTCATTTCAGCCAGCTTTACTTCCATTTTTGCTTCTCTGGTCTTGGCGTGCCTGTGAAAAATGTCGAGAATGACCTCGGTCCTGTCAAGGACATCGAAACCGATTGC
The DNA here is from genome assembly GCA_964648295.1 of uncultured Bacteroidia bacterium. Taxonomy (GTDB): domain Bacteria; phylum UBA4055; class UBA4055; order UBA4055; family UBA4055; genus UBA4055. Next base: position 14,070 of record CAZYNH010000020.1, read on the forward strand.
TTTAGAGATGTTCCTTGCCTGTGTCGGAGCTATCTCATTATCAAATACAAGCAGTTCAGCGCCTGTCATTTCCATTTTCGCTTTAAGATCCTCAAGGAAACCTTTTCCCACATAGGTTGTTTTATCAACAGCTTTTCTGTTCTGAATGAATTTTTCTACAACTTCGATCTCTGCCGTGACCGCTAACCTTTCCAGTTCATCAAGAGAACTCTGAGCTTTTTCAAATTCTCTGTTGTCAAGGCAGACCCCTACAAGGAATGCTTTTGGAAAATCAGCGCTGGTAATAATCTGTTCTGTTGTCATTATGATCCTGCTATTTATAATAATTTTGACGCAAGTTCGGAGAGGACTGACCTTTCTCCCTTCTTTAATGTAACATGTGAATAGAGCTCCTGATTCTCAAGTTTATCGATAATATATGAGAGTCCGTTCGATTCGCTGTCAAGATAGGGGGAATCGATCTGGTGCACATCTCCCGTGAAAACGATCTTCGTTCCCTCGCCGGCTCTGGTAATTATCGTTTTGACCTCGTGAGGGGAGAGGTTCTGCGCCTCGTCGACAATGAAATATACATTACTGAGCGTTCTTCCTCTTATATATGCAAGAGGCGATATTATCAGTTTTTCTCTTTTCTGAAGTTCGTCGATCATGTCGTATTTATCAGAACCCTCATTGAAATTGTTCTGTATGAACTGAAGATTGTCGTAAAGCGGCTGCATATATGGTTCTATCTTGTTTTTGGCAGTACCCGGCAGGTAGCCGATATCTTTATTGCTCAGAGGTATGATAGGCCTGCTCAGGTATATCTGTTTGTAAGCTTTCCGGTTCTCAAGCGCCGCGGCAAGGGCAAGAAGCGTTTTACCAGTGCCGGCTGTTCCTGAAACCGTAACCAGTCTGATCCTGTCGTCCGTCAGAGCGTTTATCGCGAAAGTCTGTTCCGAGTTCCGGGGTTTTATCCCGAAAACTTCTTTCGGTTCCACGAGAGTGACTTCCTGTTCAAACTGATCATATCTTGCTAATGCTGTTTTATTTTGTGATTTGAGAATAAAATATTGATTAGGTTTAAGTTCGATCGACTTTGAATCAGTATCGCTTCTGAACTCATCAGTTGATATCTTTTTTTTCTGGTAGAGAGAATTTATAGTGTCCTCGTCAAGGTCTTCCATGATATCAACTCCGCTGAAAAGGTCTTCGGCGCTCCTGATCTTTCCGATCTGATAATCCCTTGCGACTATATCAAGCGCACGGGCTTTCAGCCTCAGATTAACATCTTTTGTAACAAAGATCACTTCTTTCTTCGGGTTGTCCTGAATGAAATTATAGCAGGCCGCCAGGATGTGATGATCCTCTTTGCCTGAAGTAAATGTGTCGGCGAAACCGTCTCTGAACTTAACATCGGTGAGAATGAAAACTTTTCCCTTACCGGGACCCAAAGAAATTCCTTTTCTGAACAATTCCTTTTGAGAGCCGTTATCACCGCCAGAGATATCGTCAATCTGTCTTGTAAACTCTCTGGCATTGTAATTGAGCTGGTCATGCCCCTTCTTAAAATCATCAAGTTCTTCCAGAACGGTTATAGGTATTCCGATGTCACTGTCATCATCGAAACCCCTGAGACAATTGTAATCATGTAAAAGAACATTTGTATCCAGGATGTATGTCTTTGATACCATAAAATCTCCCTTTTGCGTCTTACTTCCTAATTTAATATATCAAGCATATTTTATCAATAAAAAAAAGATCCGCATAACGGATCTTTTAAGTGCTGAAGAGGAGATTTGAACTCCTACACCCGAAGGCGCCACCCCCTCAAGATGGTGTGTCTACCAGTTCCACCACTTCAGCATTTCTATTTTTCAGCATCGAAAGGCTTGTCGCCAACAGGCTCCGAATCATTAACAGCAGGCAAAGTTGTTTGGTTCAGAGAAGGAAGTCCGGAGACAGGCATTTCCGATCTTTTCTCCATAATAATGCTCTGGTCCAAATTGGATTTGTCTCCAAATTCAACTTTAGACATCAGGCCGATCACTATGGCTAAAACGAAAAATGAGGTTGTAAGAATTATTGTAAGCTTATGAAGGAATGTAACTGTCTCGCGTGTTCCGAAAGTTGAAGAAGCAGCGCCGCTGACGCCTCCGAAAGTCGAAGAAAGGCCGCCGCTTTTGTCCGACTGCATAAGTATCGCAAGCATTAATATAAATGTATTGATCACGAATAAAAATAAGAGAAAGCCGTACATGTTTTATCCTTCTTTTTTAATTAACAAACGCGTGGAAATTTAAACAGAAATTTATATTTTGTCAATTCGTTTATTCAGAAAATTGCATTGACTGGAACTCGTATAAGCAAAAAGAGGGGGCCCGAAATCTATCGCATTTCACATCTTGCATTATATAGTGCAAATAGGGAACAGATATGTTTAGAACAATGCAAAAATCTAAAAAATGATGATTTTCCTTGTGTTAAGTTTACATAATATATATTATACGACAATACTTGTGCGCGGGATGAAAATTCCATATTTTGTATATAAGTCTTCTTATCTTTAGAATATTACGTTATATAGAGATCAATATATTCGATTTGTGAATAATTTTGTGAATAATGTGTTAACTATAAAAAAAAGGCGGTACTCATGAACCGCCTTTTGTAAACTGATCTAATTTCGTCTAAAAGAATTTAATCAACAGTAATACTTTTGGAAACATTTTTTGGAACATCCGGATGTACACCGTGAAGGGGCACGTGGAGTTTATTGAGGTATTTCATCTTTTTAACGCTCATCTTAAGTGCAAGAAACTGCAGGACGACCATTGAAGAAAATGTTGATAAAAGCGTATCATCAGTTTTTGGAAGTTTGATGAATATGAATTCATAGTTCTTATTGTCTGTGGGTACTGATTTGCAGTTTTTAACAAGATCATCATTGTCTTCCGCTATTAAATATGTATTAGCACCCCTGATCTTATGGGTGTTTATCTGAGATATTGTCAGGTTAACATCCCGCGGCTCAGGCCCTGTCAGAAAAATTAAAGGATAATTTGTGTCCATGTTATCAATAAAATCGAACTTTTTAATTGCCTCTTCGAATATTTTCTGGGATTTAGGCATTATGTTGAACGGTTTCACAGGCTCAAAGATATAGGAACTGAGATCGGATATAAGCTTCGATGTCTCTCTTTCACTCAGTTTCTCCTGGTGCGCTCTGTCAAGAGCGAATGTAATGAGGTTTTTATTGTATTTAATGAAATACTCAAGATCTTTAGTCCCGAATATAGTGTTGAAACCAAGGATCGTGTTAGGACCGTGTTTGAATTCGGATCCCTCGATACCCTGTGTGTGGTTAAGAACAGTTTCTCTAATCTTTAGCGCTCCTTCCTCCGCGACAGAGCTTATCTTTGTGGCGAGTATATGGATGCTTGGCTGCATGAATAACGAATCGGCCATTTTATCGACCTGAGCTTCAGTTGTTTTCAAAGTCTCGTTTATAAGCTCGGGAATATAGTTAAGTGTCTCTCTTCTTCTCTCAAGTTCTTTAAGTTCTTCCGCGTGTTCCGGCACATCGCTAATCTGGTTAAGCTTAAATTCAGCTACTTTTATTGCCAGATAGTAGAAAAGGAGCACCTGATTCATATAACTTTTTGTTGCGGGAACCGCAATTTCCGGTCCGCACTTTATCGGAAGGTAAAAATCGCTTTTTTCCTGAGCCAGTGTAGAATTTTCATTGTTGACAATAGTGATCTTCTTTACTTTTTTGCCTGTTGTTTCTATGTCGTTGAAGATATCAATGAGATCTTTAGTCTCTCCGCTCTGGCTGACCCCGATAAAGACATCATTCTCTCTTATCGAATTGGAATACTGCCCTCTGAAATTCCCGGGCAGTATGGGTGAGAATTTTATTCCTGCGATCTCATTGAAGAACAGCGCGGCTGTTTTTGTCGCGTTGTATGATGTTCCGCATGAGATCGTGTAAATGCTGCTGTGATTTTTCCATGCCTCATATATTGTTTCAGCGAAAGCGTCGGCGTGCTTGTGGAATTTATCGATCTCCCTGATCTCCGCGCCGATGTCCAGAATCTTTGCCGCTAAGATGTTATCTTTCACATATTCCTTCTCTGTTATTAGATCGAGGAATATATTTGAATATGTTGAGAAAAATTCCGTATCTATAAATCTCTTCTTATTTAAAACCTCAGCAAACTCCGGTATATCTTTCTTGAGTTTTTCTGAAATCTTCTTAAATTCCTTTGAAGATTTGAACATCTCGAAAAATTCGATCTGTTCTGCCTGAACATCTGATCTGTATATTTTTTTTGCTGTATCCTTAACAAAATCAAGAAACTTCAGTTCTTCAATAGTACTCTTGATACTTCGTGTGCTTTCGCTCCCTTTGTTCAGAAACGCGATCAGCTTTCTTGAGCTTTCTACCTGATTGAATATTTCCTGATGCATGAAAAATTTAAAAGGGGCTACTAATTCTGTGTCCTCCGCCCTAAGTTTGCTTCTGGTCACAGGTATATCTATCCTCTCCCCTTTCTTTACCTGTTTTGCAGATCCGTCCTTAAATTTCCATTTGAGGTCTTTGAAAGCAAAAACCTGATAGGTATCGCTTTTATACTCTATGAATGTGCCCTCTTTGAGGTCTATTACATTTTTTGTGAATTTCAGTATAGCCGTAAGATCTGAAGAAAGTAGTATGAAATTATTATTGTCATCAGATGTTCCTTTTCCGGCATACAGACTGCTTCCGGCCTTAATGGCATAAGAAATTTCAGTAACAGGATCAACTATTACAGCCGCGTATGAGCCCACAACTTTTTCTGACGCGCTGATTATTGCCTTTCTCATGCACTCTTTTCTTGTTTCATGGTCGCTATGCATATTATCCGGGTGTTTTTCAAGATATGTGTCAAAGTAATGTTCAACGGTATGTACCAGCATCTCGCCGTCATTGTCGCTGACTACCTTATGACCCTGATTTGTGAGGAATTCTTTCAGCGAATTAGTATTGGTAATATTCCCGTTGTGCGCGCCATATATGTGTTTTTTACATTTTACCTCATGGGGCTGAGCGTTCTCTTTTGTTACTGCACCGAAAGTTGCCCATCTCACCTGACCGCAGAAGATCTTTCCTTTCATCTGGGTTATTCCGAGCGTCTTAACAAGATCTGAGGGCGCTCCGACATCCTTTTTTAATATAATGTTGCCCTTGTCGTCCTGTATAGCCGCGCCTGTTGAATCGTAACCTCTGTATTCCAGGCTCTTTAAAAGTTGTGAAGCATATTTACCCATATTCATGTTCAGTTTGGCAAAGGACAATCCCAATACCCCGCAGCCTGTTCCGGGAAGCGGAAGCTTCAGCGTAAAATTACCGCGATCCGCGATCCTGCCAGCCAGTTTTGAAAACATTTTTCCCCTCAAATTTATTTTAAGAATTATTATAGTCGAAATTAAGACAGGAAATATCATCAATTTAACCGCAATTATCAAGAAAAGTTTTCAGTTCTTGCATTGACAGGCGGAAACATATTTAATATATTTAAGTTCCTTATGAAGTACGGGGTAATAAGTTTACTTTAGAATTGAGGGGACGGTCATGCCGGAAAGGCTTTTTATAATGATCTTAATGCTGTTTGCGGTTCTTGATGTTTATTCGCAGTCAAAGGAGATATCCATAGTTTTCTCAGCTAATAATAACGGCTATTACAGAGACTGCGGCTGACCGGCGGAAAGGCTCGGCGGTCTGGCCGAGAGAAAAACTCTGTTCGACAGTCTTAAGACAGAAAATCCGAACACGGTGTTTTTGGACGCTGGCGATTTTCTGAGCACAAGGTCATCAATAAACGACGACGAAATAGTATCGGCTGTATATCCCGAGATGGGTTATGACGCTTGTGCCATAGGAGATCAGGAACTGATCAACGGCATAGGTTTTTTCAAGTCAAAACTTAACGGCAGGATAAGGTTCGTTTCATCCAATCTTGAATTCACGGATAAAACGATAATCGTTGACAAATACAGGATAATCGAAACGCCGAATGGCGTAAAAGTAGGTGTAACGGCAGTAAATTATAATACGAACTTCAAGAATCTCATGCGTATCGGGACGATAAAAGAAGATGACATATCCGTAGCGCTTGCGTTCGACAACCTGAAACAGGTGCTTTCAGAGCTGAAAAACAAATGTGATATTACCGTTGTTATAGCTCAGCTCAATAACGAAGGAACGATAAAACTTCTGGATAATGTTGAAGGCTATGATCTTGTGATCGCAGGTAACAGCCCGGAAGAGTTCAGATACGCAAGGAAGGTCGAGAACAAGATACATGTCCAGAGCGGGAAAGACGGTGAAAAGATAGGGAAAGTGATCTATAACATCAGCGTCGGAAAACAACCTGAATTCATTGGCTACGAACTTATAAAAGTTCTCAGCAGGAAGTATGCAAGAAATAAAAAGATCGACGCTATTATTGTTGAGCTGGAAAAATAGACCGAATGTTCAGGAAAAGGATTTTAATAATATCCATTATATTCATATTTGCTGTCTCGGTTTCGCTGCCGTTATGGGTAAAAATATCTGTATTCGATAAAATTGTTTATTCCGGTAACGACAGCATCAGTTTTACGATAAGAAAAAATTCAACTTTATCAGAGATAACTGATGTTCTAAGGCAAAGCGGGTTCGATATTACATATTTTGAGTTTAAAGCGACCTCAAAATGGTTCGGATATGACAACAGGATCCGACACGGAGAATTCAGATACTATAAAGAAGGAACGACCAGTGTAAAGGAACTTATCGAGTTTTTGACAAAGCACGGAACCCTGACGCTGAATGTAACGATTCCTGAAGGATCAAGAATTAATGATATCGCGGGAATAGTCAGCAAAGCGATGGATATTGATTCAGCGCTTTTTGTACGAAGGACCGCTGGTCCGGCCCTTCTTGAAAAATTCGGAGTGCCCGGACCGTCACTCGAAGGATATCTTTATCCGGAGACATACAATTTCAACAAGAATGATAACATTGACGACATAATTTTTAAAATGTATCAGACATTCAGGTCCTCGCTTTCCGGTCTTGAAGAAGCAGTGGTCCAAAGCGGTTATACTCTGCACGAAATAATAACCCTGGCTTCGATAATTCAGGGCGAGGTTATGAATTACGACGAGATCAGTGATATCAGCGCCGTATATAATAACAGGCTTAAGAAAAATATGCTTCTTCAGGCTGACCCGACTATACAGTACATTATAGAAAAACCGAGACGGCTTCTTTTCAAAGACCTTTCTATAGACAATCCGTATAACACTTATATTTATAAAGGTTTGCCGCCGGGGCCGATCAATAATCCGTCTCTGCGGGCTGTCAGAGCCGCTCTTGAGCCTTCAGATAAAAAATACCTTTACATGGTCGCGAAAGGAGACGGGTCTCATTTTTTCAACTATACGCTGGAAGATCACCTTAGAGATAAGAGTAAACTTGACGAAATAAGAAAAAATATTAAAAAAAATAAAAAATGAGGCTGATATGAAAAAACTTATATTTATTTTGTTCTGTGTAGCTACTCTATTTACAGCGTGCAGCAAACAGACCGAGACAGTTTCTAATGACAAAGCTGCAGTCACCAATAAAGCCGCATTTAAGGTAATAATTGCTAACGGCTACGGCGAATCTGAGGAAAAAGCGGTAGAAGACGCCAAGAACGACGCTTTAAGGCAATTCGGGTTCAATATTGCCGACAACAGAGGCAAACCTGAACTTGTTTATGCCGGAAGGATAATCAATATTAAGATCGTTTCCAACTATTCCGAAGAACTGAAGAACGGCATGTGGTGGGAGATTAAGATCGAAGCTGAAATTGAAAAACTATAGATGAAAGAAGAACTTAACACAAAACAGAAAGAGGCTGTCGAGCTTACCGACGGCCCTCTTCTGATCATCGCCGGAGCAGGCAGCGGTAAAACAAGAACCCTTGTAGAGCGTCTTTTAAATATTATAAGGCTCAGGAAGGCTTTTGCTTATGAAGTGATGGCCGTAACTTTTACTAATAAAGCTGCCGGCGAGCTTAAGGAAAGGATAATATCCTCTATCGGAGACGAAGGAAAGGCCGTGATCGCGGGAACATTTCACTCAATATGCTCAAAAATACTCAGAAAACACTCAGAATATCTCGGTTATGCTCAGAATTTTGTGGTATACGATTCGGAAGATTCCGAAAAAGTGATAAGATCGGTAATAAAGAAAAATAACCTCGACACAAAAAGCTTTCCGGTCAAAAAGATCAGAGAAATGATCTCTCAGCTTAAGAACAGGCTTATATACCCTGAAGATTATGATCCCGACTCGTCCGAATACTTCAATGATAAGCTCAGAGACATTTATACCGGCTATCAGAAAGACCTGAAGAACAGCAACGCGATGGATTTTGACGATCTGATCTGTCTGACCGTCATTCTCTTTAAGAAAGAAAAGGATGTCCTTTTTGAATATCAGAACAGAATAAAGTATATATGCGTTGACGAATATCAGGATACCAATCATGTCCAGGATATGCTCGTTTTCATGTTGTCCGGGATCTACGGCAATGTCTGTGTCGTGGGCGACGAGGACCAGTCTATCTACAGCTGGAGGGGGGCGGATATAAACAACATCCTTTTCTTCAGGGAAAAATTCGTGAACTGTCCGGTTATCCAGCTGGAGAGGAACTACAGGAGCACAGGCAACATTCTGAAAGCCGCGAACGCAGTAATATTAAAGAACACCCAGCGGCTGGGTAAAAATCTGTATACCGAGTCAGGCCATGGCTCAAAAGTTAAGCTTATATCTTCATACAGCGACAGCGAGGAAGGCGACAAGGTTACAGAATATATATTGAATTCAAAAAGAAAAGGATCAAAGCTTTCCGGTATCTGCGTCCTGTACAGGACGAATTCACAGAGCAGGATAATAGAGGAAAATCTGAGGAAAAAAGGTCTCCCCTACACCGTCGTGGGCGGATTGAAATTTTATGAAAGAAAAGAGATCAAAGACCTGATCGCTTATCTGAGGCTCTTTGTCAATCCTGATGACAATGTCTCATTCGAAAGAATAGTCAATTTTCCCCCCAGAGGCATAGGTAAAATGCTTATGGAAAAGATCATAGAGAACGCTTTTAAGAACGACATCTCATATTATGAGTCCGCTGTGCGGCTGGGTTCCGGAGAATCGATCGGAAAAAGCGCCGCGAAGAAAACAGAATCTTTTCTCAGTATTTTTCAGGCTCTGAAGAACAGAACGGGAACGCCGGACGCTAAAGATATTACAGAACAGCTGTTCGTGAGCTCAGGCTTGAAGGATCACTACCTGCGCCATTCTGACGCAACAGAGGACAGTTCAAGGATCGATAACCTCTACGAGTTCCTTAACGGTGTAAATGAGTTCGTCAGATCGGAAGAGAACAGCTCAATACTGGATTTTCTGACTTCCGTGTCACTTTTATCCGATATAGACTCATATGAAAATGATCAGGAGAGAATTGTCCTGATGACAGTTCACTGCGCAAAGGGGCTTGAATTTGACAGCGTATATATTGTCGGTCTGAACGAAGGGCTTTTCCCTTTTACCAATCCTCTGGAACCGATGAAGATCGAAGAGGAACGCAGGCTGTTCTATGTTGCTGTGACCAGAGCCAGGAAAGATCTTCTGATATCCACGTACATTAAGAGAAGCATATTCTTCGGGAATCAGGGAATGTATCTGCCTTCAAGATTTTTAGAAGACCTGCCGGAGGATTGTGTCGACAGGACAGGCTACACGAATTTTGATGAGGGCCAGCTTAGATACGAAAGGATTTCGCATATAGAGCATCTTCTGAATAAAAATATACCTGTTCAAACCTTTTCAAAAAAAGATCTGGTGTTTTCCAGACAGTTCGGTGAGGGAATAGTTATTGATTATGAAGCCTGTGGAACAAAAAGCACGGTAACAGTGGATTTTGACGATTTCGGATTGAAGAAACTTCTCGTCAGATATGCGGGTCTCACAAAGCTGTAACGGAAGGAGAAAGAATGTTTTTTTCGAACAGTAAAAAAAATACCCCCGAATCGCTCTATTATGCTATTCTGGAACTGACAGTGGCTAAAGGCGGGCTTATTTCCACATCTGATATTAAAAAGTTCAGAGATCCGGACTTTTTCAGAACAATTCTGAATAAAATGACAAAGGACGGCGTTATTACGGCAGGCATAATTGACAGGTGTAACATGGAGTATATATTCCCTGCCCTGCCGGTAAAATATATGCCCGAATCTGTTTCCACGACAGACGAGTTCTTCAGTATGCTTACAGAAATGGGAAAAAACGCCGATGACGGACATATCTTTATTTCGGAAATAATCTTTGCTTTTAGAATTTATTACGATGATATTATAGAAGCCCTCGGGATATATTGCGGCAGTGATTTTGTGTCAAGGCATGTTTCAGGATCGGGGAATATATATCTGGTGTTCGATAAAAATGTTATAACCGGGCAGAAATGAAATTCAAAATGATCGTACTGGGAAGCAGCGGCGGAGCTCCAACCAAAAAAAGGAACTGCTCAGCATTCGTTCTGGCTCTTGAAACATACGGAATACTCTTTGACTGCGCCGAGGGCACACAACGTCAGATCCTTCTGGCCGGATATAAATTAAGTAAGATCAGGTATATTTTTATCACTCACCTGCATCTGGATCACATTGCCGGGCTTGTGCCGCTTCTTTCAACTAAAAGTATGTTCGGGATACCGGGAGATATAAGCATATTCGGTCCGAAAGGGCTTGGTGATTATATTGAATATAACCTTGGGATCAGCGGGTCGAAACTTCATTTCAGCATAACCGTTACAGAGATCGGTGAAGGCTCGGAAACGGTTCAGGAAGATTTCAGCGTTTCAGCCCATCTTCTCAATCACAGGCTGACCAGTTTCGGGTTCAGACTTAAGTTTAAAGATGCTCCCGGGAATATACTTTCTGAAAAACTTAAGGAGTTCGGCATATCGGAGGGTCCCGTATGCGGGACCCTGAAATCCGGCGGCACGGTCACAGTCAGCGGAGGCAGAGAGATCATTTTGAAAGATGTAGCCACTCCCGGCAGGCCGGGCAAAATAATATCTTTCGCCGGGGACACTTATCTCTGCAAAGGATTATACGCCTGTGTTAAAGGCGCCGATCTGGCTGTTATTGAGAGCACATTTTTGGACAATGAATCTGAGAGAGCCAAAGAAAGGACGCATCTTACGGCACTAATGGCCGGGAATGTGTGCGAAAGAAGCGGAGTAAAAAAAATACTTCTTTATCATTTCAGCGCGTCTTATCCCGCGCCGGAAATATTCAGAGAGGAATGCGCTTTAAAATTCAGCGGGGATATATTCCTCTCTCACGACATGGATGAAATTGAAATAGAATAAAAAAGGAGTAGGAAATGAAGGAGTACAAGAAGGAGTTCATCAGTTTTCTGATAGAGAATAATTCGCTGAAGTTCGGAGAGTTCAAACTTAAATCCGGAAGGATGTCGCCGTATTTCCTCAACACGGGAATGCTATACTCAGGTGAGGCTGTATATAAACTCGGAAAATTCTATGCCGAGACTATAAAGGACAGAGTGAAGGAAGATTACAATGTGATATTCGGGCCGGCCTATAAGGGTATTCCGCTGGCGGTTTCATGCGTCTCTTCCCTGTTCTCCGAATTCGGTATAAATAAATCATATTCGTTCAACAGAAAAGAATCCAAGGAATACGGCGACGCGTCGGGAATGATCGTGGGCAGACAGTTGAGCTCGGACGACAGGGTCGTTGTCATAGACGATGTAATAACAGCCGGAACGGCCGTAAAAGAAACTGTCGAACTTCTACGCATGTGCGGCAATCCCAAAATCGTATCAGCAGTGATATCTGTTGACAGAATGGAAAAAGGCGCCGGAGAGCTTTCTGCTATACAGGAGCTTCATGAGTCGCTCGGTCTCAATTTTTATCCTATTGTTGACATAAACGAGATAATAGAATTTCTTAAAGAACATAAAACTGTCGGCGTTGATGTTATTGAGAAAATGAACGAATACCGCAGGGTTTACGGAACTGATCAAACAAAATAAGGAACGGGCTGATGGAGTACAGAATTTATATTTTCCTGACCAATTACAGGCAGATGAGAGATATTTATAAAAAAGATATTGATGTCCTTTTCGGAAACATTACCGAATTCCTCAGATCTGAGATGGAAGGTATTTCAGGCGTGATAGAGGCTTCTGACTATAAATCGATACTAATAAAGGGCGCGGATTCGAATGATTTCAATTCTATTTTCAGCCTTGCGAAGAATTGCGGTGACGCCCTGATAAGGATCAAATCCCTCTTAAAGGATTTCAGAACCGTGATCCCTGTAAAAATCGGGATAATCACAGCTGAGGAATCAGACAAAAAACATCCTTTCAGGTCGAACCTGCCGACTGAGGAAATGGAACTGATACCCGACATACTGGTCTCCGACAGAACTTCTGTATCAATAATAGAGAATTACGAGGTCAAAGCCTGCGGATTAAGAAATATATGGACTACATCCGGGATCGAGATCAGCAGGTCAAAGAAGATAAGGAACATCTATTTTAACAGAGACGAAGAGGATATTCTTGAGGAATTTATCGGCGGAGCTTTTGATGAGAATATTCTTTATATATGGGGAGAGAAGGGCTCGGGAAAATCCGGCATAATAAAGGAAGTGACCGGCAGAGCAGAAGGCGGGAATATAATTCTTCTGAGAGAAAAGAGGAACAACACCAGAGAGTTCAAGATCATACACGACATTATCTATCACCTGCTTTTCAGAAAAAGGAACGAGAACACTCAGACGATCGATGATGTTATCCGCAGGATCGAAAACTCGGCGATCGCGCCGATGAACAAATCGAACCTGATCTATTTTATAAAACTCCTTTTCACAGAAATAGATGATGAGGACATTATTACATTCAGTTACAATACCTATAAGTCCAGCCTGAAGAAAGCGTTGACCGATTCTCTGAAGATCAATGCGGAACCATGTACGGTAATTATAGACGATCACCAGTGGGTCAGCAGGAACTGCGAAGAACTCATAATGTATGCAGCTGCTTTCGCGCAGGGCGATCTTAGACTTGTTCTGTGCTCGGACGACAAGAATAACTCGAACAATATTCCATACCCGGTAAGATATCTTCACATTGGAGAACTCAATAAAGTCCAGATATCAAAGATGCTTCAGATGCTTTTCCCAAGAATGAAGATCGAGGGCAGGACCGCGGATTTTATTCATAAAGCCACGGGCGGCAATCTCTATACTGTCCTTGAGTTTACTCAGTATCTTACAGGTAAAGGCTGTTTTTCGGTAACCGACGGCAAGGTCAGCGTAAATTATCCCGATCTGAAGAACATACCCGACAATCTGACCGACATGTTTACGGATAAAGTCTCATCGCTCTCGCCGAACGCTTCGGATATACTCAGGATCATTTGCATAATGGGGGAAGAATTTTATCCGAGCGATCTTGACTGGCTTCTTCATGTAATAAACTATCCCGCAGATGAACAGGCAGCTTTAAAAGAGCTTGACGATGCAGGGATAATTGAGAATAGAGGCGATCATTATATTCTGGCCGAATCATCAATAATCTCCGGAATTTATAACAATATAAATGAAAAGAACAGAAAGCTTATTCACGGCCTGCTGGGAGAGCTTTTTGAGACAAAAGGCGCCGAGAAATTCGGTTTCAAGATATTTCTGCATTATCTCAAAGCGGAAAATTACGAAAAAATTATTGCGATACTGCCCGACATACTTTCAAAAGCCCATAAACTTATCCACTTCAACGCTTTGAAGAATATGTTCGACATCTCCGATAAACTGCTTTTCAGGTTGTGCGTAAAAGAAAACTTATATCCGATCGAGGTATGGCTGGAAAATCTCAAGTTCTCCAGATTCCTTTTTGACAGCGGCGATCCCCTTGATACCGTAAAGAGGTTTGAGAAAGCGATAGACCATCTGATAAAGATCGAAAAAGAAACACTGACCCTTGATCTTTACGAAATTCTTCTTAGGTCATATATAGATTCAGACAAGTTCAAAAAGGCCTCACAGTATGTAAGCACAGGCCTCAAGACAGCTGAGAAATACCAATCGGCGGGACACAGGCTGATGATATCGCTGCTGGATCTGGCTATCAGGATCAGGAAAGGCGACTTCTCGGGAATAACTGACGCATTCGGGATTATTGAAAAAGAAGCTGCTGAAGATAAAAAAATATCAGAAAGCGAAGATTTTATATACATTAACGCAAGAGTATGCCTGTTAAAAAACGAAACAGACAAAGCTCACGAGCTTCTATCGAAACTTCTTGATCTATATACCTCATCATTAGATTTTGACAGGGCAGGCGAGATAACAAGGCTGATGATAGAAATATCATTAACACTGAGAGACCACAGATCAGCTGAAGAATTCTGTAAATATATACTAAGCAGTGAGAAGGGTTCCGCATCAGGATCAGATGAGACCGTGAGGACAAATATCTTACTGGCAAGGCTCTACGGCTATCAGAATAAATTCCTTCAGGCGGTTTCCCTGCTCGAATCTTTGTGCGATAAGACAAAGAAGACCGATCTGCGGAACGAGATAATCTATGAACTGGGTTCTCTGTACCAGTTCCATAATGAGAAGGAACTCGCGCTGTCCACATTCAAAGCCGCCTTGGTTAAAGATAAAAAACAAAGGAAGAATAATGATCAGGCTTTTGAGATCAAGTACGCGCTTCTTCTCGCTTCGCAGAATGAATACAGGGAAGCTGAAGATGCTTTAAAAAAATGTACCGGCGGGTCATGCAAGCTCATTATTTCTGTTATCAGGTTTTTAAGCAAAAAAGGAAATGACACGGAAGCCGAAAATCTGTTTAAGGCAATTTCTGAAGCCGGAACCGTTGAAACCGATCTGATTTTTGAAACAGCGCTTCTTTTGCTGAACAGCATTGGTTCAAGAAGAAAATTCGACCTTTGCAGAATGCTTCTGGAGATAATGTCCCTAATGGTCAATAATGTGAGGGATTACAATCTGGTGCTTGAATTTAATAAAACGGCCAAATCTCTTCACAGGAACAGTGTGAGGACAAAAAAGAATATGTCTGAAATAAAAAAAGTAACGCCTTCAGTCAGAAAAAGAGTAAAAAACAGACGAAATGCATAAGGGGTTTATCATGAATGATTATTTCATTGTCAACGGCGGCAGAAAGCTTAAAGGGGATATCCTCGCGTCCGGTAATAAAAATGAGGCTCTGCCTGTAATAGCTGCCGCACTTCTGACCGAGGAAGAGGTAATAATCGAGAATATCCCGGATATTATAGACACGAACATAATGATAAGGATCGCTCAGGAGCTTGGAACTGAGGTTGTAAAGCTGGATAAGAACACTTACAGCTTTAAAGCGGGCGACATTTCAGGCAGAGAGCTGAATTTATCTCTGGCGTCTAAGATAAGAAGTTCACTTCTGTTTCTCGCGCCTCTTGTTTTAAGAAAAGGTTCTGTACCTCTCCCCTCTGCCGGCGGGGACAGAATAGGAGCAAGAAGGATCGATTCTCACCTTCTGGCTTTCGTCAAGCTCGGCGTAAGGATAGTTGAGGACAAGAAGGAATGTCTGCTGAAAGCGGGAAAGCTGAAGGGCGCGGAGATACTTCTCGACGAAGCTTCCGTGATGGCTACTGAGAACGCCGTCATGCTTGCCGTGAAGACGCCCGGCACTACTTCAATATACAACGCCGCATGTGAGCCCCATGTGCAGAATCTGTGCAGCATGCTTGTATCTATGGGCGGGAACATCAGCGGGATAGGCACGAACAGGCTGATAATCAAAGGGGTAAAGAAGCTTCACGGCACAAGGCACAGGATATTGCCGGACCATATTGAAACAGGATCGTTCATGGGCCTTGCCGCCTGCACAGGCGGTGGCATGACGGTAAAAGACGCGTACACGCCCCACATGGACATAATCTTCCCGGCTTTCAGAAAGCTCGGCATCAGCTTCGAGGTAAAGGGTTCCGACATTTATGTGCCCGGGAATCAGATGCCGGTAATTCAGGATGATTTCGGCGGCAGGATACCTTCCATATCGGATCAGCCGTGGCCCTGCTTCCCTGCCGATCTTACCAGTATTATGGTGGTTTCGGCTGTGTTTTCAAAAGGAACCGTAATGATACACGAAAAAATGTTCGAGGGAAGGCTTTTCTTTGTTGATTCTCTTATCAGGATGGGTGCCAAGGTAGTTCTGTGCGACCCTCACAGAGTGGTAATTACCGGTCCTCAAAAACTTAAGCCTGTAGAACTCTCGTCACCGGATATAAGGGCGGGAATGGCCCTTTTAATAGCCGCTTTATCGGCAAAAGGCACATCAGTTATAAAGAACATCCGCCAGATTGACAGAGGATACCAGGAGATTGATACCAAGATAAACGCTCTTGGAGCAGACATCATCAGAAAAAGCGAATAATGAACTTTCTTTCCTTATTTTTATTAATTCTCGCTCTGTCTCTTGTTCTTTCAGGTTTCAGGATGTACCGCTATATTATTTCCGTAAAGAACACGCACAGGAATGAACTTTTCGGGCTCATCAGCGACTGGTACAGGCAGATAAATGAAAATAATGATAAGGCCCGGATATCTCTGGCTGAAAAAGCTGTCGAGGCCATGTTCGAGAAAAAGGTGAATAAAACGGCTTTGCTTCACTTCGACGAAAGGTTTATAAGCAGATTCTTAAAGGAAAAATTATCGGTTGACTGCTCAAATGACTTAAAAAAAACATTTGAGGATATCTCAAGGACCGGTTTAAAAAAATCAAGGCAGAGCCTGAAAATCCTCTCCATGGCTTTCGGACATGAGTTCACTCTGGAAAACTATTCATTTTACAATTACTGGCTGATCATGAAAGGTAATCGTGTTCTTTTTGCCGAAAAGAAAAAAGACTCTGAGGGCAGATCATACGGAAAAGAAGATATAGATGAGCCTTTTGCTGTGCTTGAGTTTTATTTTAACGAGTTAAAAAACAAAGGTAAAAAATGAGATTTTCAAAACTTTTTCTTTATACGAACAAAGAGTATCCCAAGGATGCCGAGGTGATAAGCGATAAACTTCTGCGCAAGTCGAACCTTCTCGTTAAATCGCATTCGGGTTTCTTTTACTACTCTCCACTGCTTTACAGGACGCTGAAAAAGATAAGGGACATAATCGAATCCGAAATGGACAGGGCGGGAGCTCAGGAGGTTCTTCTGCCGATACTGATGAAGAAGGAATTGTGGGAGGAATCCGAGCGGTGGGATACTTATCTGAACGCGGAGATCATGTTCCATTTGAAGAACAGAAAAGATATTGAAATGTGTCTGGGACCGACGCACGAAGAGGCTGTTACGGACCTTGTGAGAAAATTCGTAAGCTCGTATAAGCAGCTGCCTCTGATACTTTATCAGCAGAACACGAAATTCAGAGATGAGATAAGGCCGAGATTCGGGCTCATGCGCACAAGCGAGTTTATCATGAAAGACGCATACAGCTTTGATGCAGATCGGGAAGGTCTGGACATATCGTACGGAAAGATGCGCGAGGCTTATAAAAGAATATTCGAACGGATCGGGCTTGATTATCAGATCGTTCAGGCTGATTCGGGGGCTATAGGCGGAAGCGGATCGGAGGAATTTATGATCACTGCCGAAAGCGGTGAGGACACGCTTCTTTTCTGCCCGGACTGCGACTACGCCGCGAATATCGAGAAAGCCGATTCCGTGCTTGAAGAGAAGGAGTTCATCGGCTATAACAGAGAAATGATAAAACTTCATACTCCGAATATAAGATCGGTCGATGAGCTTGTTTCTTTTACGGGCATTCCTGCGCATCAGATGATAAAAACGATTATCTTTAAGGTCATTTACAAAGACATCGAGAAGTTCGCGGCAGTAATAATCAGGGGCGATCTTGAGATCAATGAAGTGAAACTTACGAACCACTTTGCCTGTCTCGAGCTAAAGAAAGCTTCTGAAGACGATATAAGAACTCTTACAGGTGCCGAAGTCGGTTTCGCAGGCCCGTTCGGTTTGAATGCGGGGATCGAGCTGATCGCTGACAATTCGGTTAAAGATGTAGATTACTTCCTCTGCGGGCTTAATGAAACTGATTACCACAATGTTAATGTCCGATTCGAAAGAGATATTAAAATGCCCCCGGCCTTTGATCTTAAGCTCGCCAGCGAAGGCGAGATCTGCCCTTCCTGCAAAAAATCAGGACTTATCAGGAAAATGGGTATCGAAGTCGGCCATATATTTAAGCTCGGAACAAAATATTCAGAAAAAATGAAAGCTTATATCACGAACGAGGACGGTAGCGAAACGCCTATGATCATGGGCTGTTACGGCATAGGCACTTCCAGGATCATTTCTGCGGCAATAGAACAAAATAACGACGCCGACGGGATCATCTGGCCGGGATCTATCGCTCCGTATCATATAATTATCGTCACGGTTGGTAAAGACAAACCGGTAACAGATAAAGCGGAAGAGCTCTATTCTTACCTGACCGGTAAAGGCTATGAAGTTCTTTACGATGACAGGGATGTTTCTTTCGGTTTCAAAATGAAGGACGCCGATCTGATAGGAATCCCCTACCGCATTGTCGCAGGCAAAAAAGCTCCTGAAGGAATATTCGAGATCTCCGACAGGCGCACCAAAACAAAAAAAGAAGCGGATCTTGCGCAAATTCTGGCTTATCTGAAAGAGAAATTGGATAAATAAGGACACAAGGCATGAAAATACTCATCATCGGCGGCACACTCTTTCTCGGCAGGCACATTGTCGAAAGCTCACTGAGGGACGGCCACGAAGTGACTCTTTTTAACCGCGGCAAACGGAACGCGGACCTCTTCCCCGGGGTCGAAAAAATTAAAGGCGACAGGGATAGTGACCTTGAACTTCTCAAAGGCAGAAAATGGGACGCGGTAATAGACACATGCGGCTATATTCCCCGCATCGTGGAAAAATCGGCTCAGGCACTTTCGGAAAGCGCGGGAACTTATGTGTTCATATCCTCGATCTCTGTTTACAAAGATTTTTCCAAAGCCGGAATAAACGAGGAAGCGGAACTCTTACAGCTGGAAAATGAGGCTGACGAAACCCTGACCAATGAAACATACGGAGCTTTGAAAGCCCACTGCGAAGAAAGAGTCCTCAAGCACTTCCCGCAAAACAGCCTCATCATCCGCCCCGGCCTGATAGTCGGGCCGAACGATTATACAGACAGGTTCACTTACTGGCCGGTCAGAGTCAGGCGCGGTGGACAAGTCATAATTCCCGATCATACAGATTACCCGATACAGTTCATAGATGTCCGCGACCTCGCCGATCTTGCGCTCAGGCTTGTCGAGAATGAAGTCACAGGCATCTTCAACGCGGCCGGACCCGAAAAAAAGTTTACATTCAGACAACTGCTTGACGCCTGCCTCCCGTTCGCGGAAAAGAAAGTCGAATTCATCGGTCTGCCGGAAGAATTCCTCGAAGAAAGCCTGAACGAGAACGGCACCTATCTGCCCATGTCCGAAGCGAAAGGCGAATGGGCCGGAATTGAACAGGTCAACTGCTCCAAAGCGATCGGTCACGGGCTTGTTTTCAGAGATGTAAAAGAAACAGTCAAACATACTCTCGAATGGTTTGGAACTCTGCCCGAAAATTACGAAATGAAAACAGGACTCAAACCTGAAATTGAAAAGAAGATAATCGAGAAGTGGAAAAATAAATAATAAAGGAACAGCTTATGTCTAAAATGACGACTACTTACATCGGAGACCTCAAAACCGAGTGCCTCCATCATCTTTCCGGGCACAAAATAACCACGGATGCTCCACCGGACAACAATGGAAAAGGCGAGTACTTCTCCCCCACCGACCTTTTCGCTGTTTCACTGCCCGCCTGCATACTTACGATCATGGGCATGGCCGCACAAACTCAGG
>CAZYNH010000021.1:0-20128 GCA_964648295.1 uncultured Bacteroidia bacterium
AAAGGGAGCGGGGTATATTAGTAAGAAAATTATTCTGAATTATAATTTTCATTTTTTTGAATTCCCTCCTGGTAAAACTTTATTGATGTTCTGAAATAAGATACCGAGAATTATTGTTGAAGGATGAATCCCAAAAATACCACCGCTTAATCCATACAACTCAAGTTTCTTGAAATACTTTCCTGCAAAAGAATAAAATATTTCTTCTATTTCCTTATTCTCTAGTTTATTCATTTCAGATTCAGTAATTTTTTTCATGTTTAAAGCCTTAATAATGTCAAACAGTTCCTTTTCGATCGAGTCAATCAGGCTTTCAGTTAAAATTACAAGTATTTCATCAAGAAACTCAAGGCTTACAATTATATTAAAATCCAAAGAAAACTTTCTAACAATTTTTTCAATATACATTTTTAGTTCGGATTCTACCTTTGAATCTGATAATAATGTTTTAATGGTTACCCTTAATAACTTCGCAAACTCACCAGTATCAATAATTTGACCGACAGGCTTAATGGTTACATATTCAATTGTATCAATTATTGTTTCTTTAATTCTTTTTTCTGACTCGGGTAATTTAATAATCTCTTCGTCAACATTAGAAATTACACTGGCTATATTTTCTTTAGAGATTCCTTTGGTTAGCTTGTTAAAAGATATGGTTTCACTTAGATCTTTTGTTATAATTCTTAATAGGTTATTTGTATCTATTTTAATTTTGTCTTCGTTCTTGGCAAGTGATTTCGATAATTCGAACAGAGCGGAATTCAACTCTTCGTCAAAAATACTTACAAGCTCTTTCATGTCTTTTAGAGATGTGATTTTCAGGCATTCTCCGATGGGTATTTTCATCAATGAATTCGCTAAACTTAACGACAGTCTTTCTACAGAGCTTCCAAATTTTTCTGAACTCAATAATTTGGATAAACTGTCTTTGATTTTATTTTTATCAATTTCAAATCCTAAATCTGTTAATTTCTTATCGCCAATATCATTAACTAAAATATCTTTAAATAATAACTTAATTTCGGGTGTTTTTTCTCCCAGAAATGCTTTTATTTTTTCTGGAGCGTTTTCTAAGGCTATTCTTAAAGTAACTTCAATATTTGATGCTCTCAGTAATAGTTTTTTAGGATTATTCCAAGCCAAACTGCCTTTTAGTTCTTCATATATTTTTTCCGATATATCATACGAATTACTCGTAAGATATTCTCGTGTTCTTTCTGAAATCATCTCAATTACGATATCAGAATTTTTACTCATAAATTCGATCAGATCTATACCAAAAAAAGAAATTTCTCTGATTTTTTTATCACCGGACATCTCTTTTACCAAAGATGATGTAATAAAATTGTTGATTTTTAACTTGTTTTCATCGGATTCAAGTGTATTTCTAATAAACTTTTTAATTATATCTTCAATCGCTTTTCTTTGTTTTTCTCCGGTCAAATCATACACTGACTTCTGTATTATACTGTCGTATGAATTTATGAAATTACCAACGATATCAGCGGTATTATTTGTGTTAATGAGTTCTTTTATCTTAGATACTAGAATATCTGAAACTTCATAAGCAAATTGATCTATAGCATTTTCATCAAAAATTTTACTCAAAGGGACTGTTTTCTGGAGATATTCATATATTTTTATATTCACTGTTTCAAGGATATCTCTTTTTTTATCCATCAGATTATTAAATAACGAAAATGAAAGTTTATCCGTACTATCAACAAATTTTGAAGTGAGTGTATTACAAAGCTTTTCAGTTAATAAATCCGATAAATAGTTGTCTTTAAGCATTTTTTCTTTGCTCATTAAGTATATTTTGTTTGAGATATCTTGATGAAAACTATTTAAATAATCATGCAGGAGTTTATAATTTCCTTCCTTTACATAGTTATTCAAAATGTTGAAAAGTTCTTTTTTATTTGAGCTGTATTTTTTATGCAGAGTATCTTCCTGCATCAACTCTTTTGATACGAATTCTCCTAAATCAGCCGCGAAACGAGCTTTGTTTTTTTCTATTACAGCTGTCCATATCTTTAATTTAAATATTTTTGTAGATCTGAAAAGCATTTTTAGTGCAAGCCAATTCGTGCCCAAGCCTACTAGTGCAAAAATAAAAATTGACAGCGGTATGTTGTAATACCATAAAATCTCTGTTGGTATGAGAAAATAAGAAACAAAACCTACTAATGCGCCTAAGCCAGCCCCAAACCAATTAATTACTTTGAGCTCTTTACCCATGAAATTTTCTACTTTTTCCTGTAAGACCTTATCTGGCATTTCTTTTAAGTTTTTATTGGCAATGTCTGATATATTCCCTTTAATAATATTTTTCATATTTTTTGAGAGTTCTTTAAGGCCGAAACTTGCAATTTTCTTTTCAATGTCCTTAAATTTGTTTATCTTATCTAGAAATTTTGATATTTTTGTGCCTTTTAGCTTATTCTCATTTGAATTTAGGTATGATTTTACTTGATCTATAGCTGAATTTGATAACTTTTTATTCTTTTCCTGATCTAAATAAGAAGCTATAAATTTACCTTCGGTTTTTTCATTTATATACTTTTCCAGTGAGGATTTCAAGGCTTCTTTAATCGTATTTTTCTTCTTTTTTAGGAAGGAACTTACTTTATCTGCTTTGCTGTCGCTTAAATAATTACTTATTCGGGTTTCGCAAAATTTTTCAGAATAGGTTTCTATTTCTCTGTGTATGAGATCTACTGATTTCTTACTATAAAGGAATTTATCTTTTAATTCCTCTATAACAACTTTATTGAGCAATTCTTCCAGATAATTATTCAAATCCGGTATTATTCTGCCTACTTCCATATCTAGGATATTTTCAATAACACCGTCAGTGATCTTATCTTTATAGAGCTCAATATTTTTAAGAATTAAATCTGCAGTCATTTCTTCAGTCAAAAATTTATTTTGTCTAAGTGTATTAACCATTTGAGATATTTTTGTCGTTTTTAAAGATTTTATAATATCTGCAGTAATATCTTTTGATATTTGTGAAAGATTTTCTTCTGTACTATCCTTAAGGTAAGTGAGTATTTTACTCAATATCTGGTGTTTTCCAACAAAAGAGGATTTATCTGTATGATTCCAAAGCATTTCTTTTATCCATGCACGGAATCCTTCTTCTTTATCCAATGATTCTGAAATCAAATTCACTAATAAGTTCTCAAGCTCTGGCTTTTTTGTTTTTAACCATTCGAGAATTTTTTCAACGATCTTTGGCAGTTCGGATTTAAGAGTCGTTTCAAGCTTTGACTGCATAGACTTATCAAAAAGGTCGAATAATGTAAAATGCAAAGCTGACAATTCATCAATTATAGCTTCAGATAAATCCATGATTACTCTTTTTCCTTCTTCGCTTCTCACAAGTGACAAAATATTTGATCGTATAGTAACTGCAGTGCTCTTTGTACTGTTAGTTCCAAAAAATGAAGAGAGTTTTCTGTTTTTTATATTTTCTGATATTTGTTCAACAGCTTTAGACACGCATAGATTTTTATATGTTGATGAAACAAAAGAATCAATTTCAAGATTATGTTTTTTTAATAATTCATTAAAATCAGATGTTTCGTTTTTTAGATTGTTTTTTAATTTGTAAACTATAGAATCTCCGATAATGTCTTTGACAAGAGTCTTTTCTTTGGCTGTAGCGATTTTTTTAAAAAAGTCTCTTATTTTTTTGTCATCAGAAATTTGATCGTAAATTATTTTTGATAATTCGTCACAGATATATGATAGCTGATTTTCATTGATTATATCGCTTGTCTTAACATTCTTAGAAACGAGATCAATGAAATCGGGCATAATATCTTTAAGTTCAGGCACTAGATGTTTCCCAATATTTGAATAGGTTGCATCGAATCCTTTTAATTCTGAAAATGTTTTATTATTTGTTTTTTCGTACAGTTCTTGCGTTAAAATATTCCTAACTATTCTCTCTGCGACTATTCGAAACTCATCTTTATCTACTTCATTACGGATAGTTCTTTCATTAAGAATTTTATCTTCAACCATATTGCTGAATTCCTTAGCGAAATCATCCCTTGTGTCTAGAATCAGCCCTCCAAATTTCCAAAATTTTCTAAAAATCATTTTTACTGCAATATCATTAGTAATGTAGCCTGTCGCCCCACCGGTAATGATTGCGAGAACCATATTATACCAATTCATTTTATTCCGCCTTGTTTTTATTCACGCTTTAGTTTCAAATTGATTACATTGATTCCAGCTTGGAGTTTCGATCTGCCCTTTCTTTAGACATGGTTTTCTTGCGCTCTGATCGAATTGAAGAAAGTCTCCCATATGCGGCTTCAAAGCTGTTCCTGCAGGATCAAACCAATGCTTACAGATAGCGCACTTCTTACTACTTTTGATATTTAGAATTCCCAAAGACATTTTTAATCCTCAATAATTAATGTATTTGTTCAACGTTTTAATATCTTTGAGCTTGTTAAAAAAAGTTGGGAAATCATTCTGAATTCTGCGAATACATCTAAAACAGAAATCATTTTTTTCTTTTAGGTCTGTGTTTAACAAGGATTTATATCCCCAAATATGTGTAAATCTATGACTATCATTGAGTGGTTTATAAGTGGTATCTAATATCGTACATATCTCGATATTTAAATTATTTGCAACCATAGCAAGTAGTCTTTGTTCCGCAAATACCATGTAAGTTATATTGTTGGTATCTTTATAATCATAGTCTGAATTTTTCATGAACCTTTCAGCTTCATTTATATATTCTTCTTTTAAAATACGGTCGTTTAAATACAAAAATGATGTATTACAAGGAAGAACATTCCAATTCCAATTAGAGTTGAAATAATAATCTTGTTTGATTTTTATTTTTTCTGAAGGCGGATATATCGCTTCATTGATATCCTCTCTATGCGCAACACACAGCTTATCAGATTTAATTTTATCAAGAATGTCATTCCAAATAATAAAATCGATATCAAAAGATAAGCATGGAGTATCTACATATTTTAAAGCAAATATTTTACCTGCAGCCCAGAATTTAACTGCATCAATAGATTTGTCTATGCTCTCCAGTTCGCTTGAAATTCCGGATTCCCACAAATCTGAAATGTTTAGATCTTTGAAATATTTTAAACCAGTATAATCCGTAAACAGTTTTAAGGGACCGTTATTTTTCTGAAATTGCAGAACTGAAATAATAAGAACAAGCAATTCATGATCGGTTATACAAAAATCAGTCGTATTACCATGGAGTAATTTTGGTTTTGTCCAAATACTTTGAAATGCTTCAATCATAAATTTATATATGGGTAATTCCGTACCCCAAAAAACCTGAACCTGAAGTAGGTTTAGTTGTTTTTAACTTGAGAATTGATTCTAATGCATTGAAATCAAACCCAAAATTCCTCAATATATTTTCATAATTATTTATCGGTAAATTATTAAGCAGCCATGAAATTATAAAATTATACCCTTCATTATCTTTATTATCGAATATGAGTCTTATCAGATTCATTTCCTCTGGTTTTATGACTAATCTGTTTAAGAATACTCCAAACATTTCATTTAAATTTTCTTTGTCTTTAGAATTACCTTTATAATCTTTTATAAATCTGATAAACTCAGAGAGAAGAATAAATCTTTCTTCTTTATCTCGGAAGTACTCTATTATTTCTTCGAATATATTCTCAAATTCATCCCTTTCAAGGTCAGATGATAAATACAACATTTCCTCATATTTTTCTTCGGGTAATTTGAGTTCATGAATAAGTTCCTTTATAAGAAATTTGGATTTGTTGTCAATGCAATCATCCGGACTAACAAAAAATGCAAAAGCATTCATAAATTGATTTTTCATTTCTATGTCTGCAGATGATAAAGGGTGTGTATTATTCCCTAATAATATTTTCCTAGCATAATCCAGCTTATTTGGCATAAACATACTTCCTGGCTACATTTTTACACTTTTGATTCGAACTTATTACATTGATTCCAGCTTGGTGTTTCGATTTGACCTTTTTTCATGCAAGGTTTCCTTGCACTCTGGTCGAATTGCATAAAGTCGCCCATGTGCGGCTTGATCGCAGATCCTGCAGGATCGAACCAATGCTTACAGATCGCGCACTTTTTACTGCTTTTGATATTTAAAATACCCCATGACATTTTACAATTCTTCAGCTTTTTTTACCAAATTATCAATTTTGTCTCGTTCGGATTGCTTTTCAATCTTTCCCATGTCGTTTGCATGTACTTTATCTAGATCAATTCCTGCTTCAGAGAAAGTTTTAATGTAGCTTTCTATCTTGCCGGGAGTAAAATGATCCTTGTTTTCTGCTACGGTATTGAAGAACTCCGCTACTTTTATTCCATTTTTTTCCTCTATGGCTTTTACTGTTAGTTCCGCACCGGCGATCTTTTTTTCTTCAGGTGTAAAAGTTTCCGATTTGTCAGGGTCAACTTTAAAGTTTTTGACATAATCGAAGTACTGATCAAAATTATCGAAATCGTCAGGTGTTTTATCGCACTGAAGTGCTTTATCTCCAAGATTCTCCACTTCTTCGGGTGTGCCTTTTTCTAAAAGCCCTAATCCCAAAGCTACCAAAGCAACAACGGGAATCAGCCAAGGATTGGCTATCAGTAAAGGGGTTAAGACGACACTTATTGCTACTCCGACTACTGCATTTAATGCATCACCAAGACTACTCCAGAATCCCATTTTTTCCTCCTACATTTTTATTTTTTTAACCAGCTTGAGTATTTTGATTCTATAAATTTGTCGAGATTGCTCTCACTCACACTGAAAATACTAGTGAAAAAATCTGCGAACTGAAAAGAGAATTTGTCCAACTCGGAATCATCTTCAAGAAATCTTGAAGTTTGATAATATGAGAATTTCCAAGCGAGTAACTCTATATTGTTTTTCAAAGGATTTATTTCCATCTTTTTTTGAAATCTTATAAAGGCACTTAATAAGTCATTTTTATGAACTTCCTTTTTGTCTTTAATCTTATCGAAATTAGAGTAAGAAAGGCTCAGTTCATCATAAGCTTTAATAAAATCAATACTCGACTTTTTATTATTCTGTAAAATTTCTTTACTCGGAACTTTCTTGCAATGAGCAGTCTCAGGAAAAAAATCTGATTGGAAATTTAGAATATTTTTATTTCCGCATTCTTCTATAAGTGCATTTTCATCAATTTTAGCCTTAGTCCTTTCAAGCATTGTGATTTTACCTAGAACGGGCTTATTCCATCCTTGAGAAAACAATACAGCTTCACCTGTCTTCAAATTTGATAAATAAGCTTTCTGATCATCGTTCATTGACATCGTGTCGCCGACGCTTTCTTTATCGTCCTTTGCAAAGAGTTTATGTATTATCTTAGTATTTGTGTTTTTCAATATTTCGGGAGTAAGTTTGTTTGGAATCTGGTCAACAATAATTAAACTTTCTCCATATTTTCTTACTTCTGACAACATGTCCGTAAAGACTTCGATCCCGTGTTTCTTGTTCATGCTGTCACCCGGCTGGTATTTTGACAAGAGACGATGAGCCTCTTCAATTAGTGTAAGGTGTTTGAAGTCTTTATCCTTTTTATGTCTTTTCTTTAACACTTCATTCAGTCTCGCAAGAATTAAGCCCATTATAAGGGATTTGTCAGATCCTGATTTCACATCTTCAAGTTCGAAAATTACTTTTTTATCGAGTAAAGGATCAAAACTAATGGATTTTTTACAGTTCAACATAAGACCTTTTGAACCGACTATCAATCCGTCTATTCTGCTCACAAGAGAACCTATATAATCATTTTTAAGGCGAGCATCGAATCCTTTCTTTTCGATTACAGAAATCAGAGATTTATTTAGATCCGATAGAGTTGGAAAAAGCAGACCGTTTAATTTATAGGGATTCTCAGAGTATTTATTCGTATTATCGTTTATGTCCCAACCAAATTTTTCGTAGCAATCATAGATCGCCGCTTCAAGAATCTGAGGCATTGCTGCTTCCATGTGAAATGAAGCTTCAAATGTAGCTTTCAAAACATCTGAATGCGCCGTAATAGATTCACCTTCGATAAGTTCGAATGGATTTAATCTGAACGGCGATAAAGATTCGTTACCAAGAGTAAAAATTATCAGATCGTTTTTGTGTCTCGGATCTTTAAGTAGAGATCGGTATTCTGTTTTGGCCGGTTCTATTACCCAGAAAGGCAATCCCGACTCTGTTAAAAGCTTATGACAGGTCGTTGTTTTACCTGCGCCGGTGACTCCAGCTATAAAAATGTGCTTATTAATTTCATTTCTATCGAGGAGAATTTTTTTATCTTCTACTTCGCAACCGTTTTGAATTATGTTGCCAAGAATTATTGAATTATCTTTGTTTTCCGGTTCTGGAACATTAAGACCGAAGTCAACTTTTTCTTTCAATACGATCCCTGGTACCTCTCCGACTGGCAGGCCGGAAATGAGGCTTAGTTCTTTTGGTGTCAGATAAGTTGATAGCCCTATTCTACCATCAATAGCAGGTGTGCTGAAGATATTGAGGTATTCTTCAAATTCCGAGAGATCGGTGTTAACGGTAGTGTAGTTTCTGAAATTGCATATCATCTTTTTCAGATCAGACTGATTAATTTTGTTCTCGTCGAAGTATTTTATTTTTAAGGGATTAAACGAAGATTTGTTGCCATTAAAGAGTGATAATGCTGAATTTTCTATTCTTTCGAGAGTAGATGCGTCTTTAGTCAGAAGATAAGACGATGTTTTAAAAAAACCTTTATTGTAGCCCAGTTTTATCCTTTCAAGCAGTTCTTCATCGATGTATTTTAAAATTTCCTGAATTTCCTTGTTAACATACTCGATAGAGATGTTGTTAGAAACTGCATTACTTTTTCCTGTCTGTTTGGAAGAATTTTTAGATATATTTTCACTAATTGAGTCAGTAGTCCCTCTTGATTTGTTTTTGCTCCAGCCCATACCGCCGCCACTTGGAGTATAACTGTCTCCATCGGAATAATTAATGTTTGTACCTTTGGTTTTATTCACACTAGTACTTTCTCCCTCTGTATCAGACTCGTTTTCCGAATAATTTTCATCGTGACCAAGATTGAATTTTGAATTTCTATAAAGCTCGTTATACGTCTTGTATATCCTTTTTTTAAGGATTTCAATCTCACTCTTTTTTACGGGTTCAGAGATAACTATAAGCTGATATGTTTCTCCGGTAAGAGTATTTATCAGCCGTTCTACTCCCTGAAAATCATTCTTATCCATTTTTTCGCTTTCAAACAAAGATGGAATTCCGGTAAAAGCACTTACCCTTTTTGATTTTTGAATGGGTCCGAAGATTTCGTTTTCTATGTCGCTTGTTTCAAGCTTCTTTAATTTGCTGCCATAAAAATTGCCTTTGAAATTTGCTGATAGAACATCAGTAGCATAATCGTGAACAGATAAGTTTTCATCCTTACAATCGCCATTAGATACAATGCCAATATATATTTTAACACCGGTGTTATTACCTGAGATAAGATAAACAAAGTTGAAATTATGATTATTCAGGGAAGAAAGTACTGTTTCAAAAATTTCTCTTCTCGGGAATTCGTCTTCATAGCTTAATTCCTCGACCTGATAAAATCTTATGTTTCTCAGATCAATCCTATCTGGAATGTTGTCAATTCCTATTATGTTGTCAACAATGCTGTCGTTAGTATCGGCATAAGATAGCATATTTATAGCTTCAAGGGCTTTTGTGTTTATGTCCAGTGTAGTATTTCTTCCCTGTAATTGTTTTTTTTTACTTTTAACAATGCTGTTGGTTGTCATACTGCTTCCCTTTATTCTGTAATTAAAACTGTTCTTCCGTCTTTAAAATAAGCACTCAGTTCAATATTATTCTTCAAAACGGTTAAATAATTATCGCCATAATATTTTTTCAATTCTGTAAAAGGCACCCATATTTCTACATTTTTATCGCAAATCAGCTTTGCTCCGGATGTTTTTACTTCATTTACAAGAGCTTTAAGTACCTTTCCCGCCATGTCCTTTGTTTTCGAATCGTAGCTGGCAGTCATCGTCCTTGATTCATCAATATCTATGGGGATCTTGTATTTTTTCAATTTGTCAGAAAGCCTTTTAATCTCAGCTTCAGCAGCTTTAACATCCTTTTGAAGTTTTTCTATCTCTTTCTGATTGCTTATAAATTTATAATTAGCAATGAAAGAATTAGCTATATCTTCAGCTTTAAGTTCAATTTTTTCTTTTTCGCCGGTAATTTCGATGATGTTTTTTCCTGTTTCTTCTAAGCTAACCTTGAAGGAAGTGTCATCAATCTTTACTTGAGCTGATGAACCCGGTTTAATTATATTAAGCTTTAAAAGAATGTTAACCAGCTCTTTTTCGATCGGATATACTGTTATGCTGTTGCAGGATTCAGCTTCTTTGATAAAAGCTGTCAGGAACTTGTTCAAACCGCCTGAATAAGCAACATTAATGTTTACATCCTTCAAATCAGCATTTACAACCTTGTCCTGTATGTAGTTCCCTATGATCCTTTCCGCCAACTCATTTGGCGATTTGCAGTCTGAGAGATCTACAGAAACTTCTCCCTTTATCTTCAGGATTTCGAATTTATCTGCGATCTTCTCAAAAGCATAGAGTTCATTTTTAAGTATTACGATCGCGAATTCAGTCATTTGTTACCTCCGTTACTTGTAGTTTAATAAATGTTTAACTTTTTCCCGTGATTCTGCTATATCTGGAAATCCCATAAAAGTGAATCTTATATCGCTGCGATTTGCATCAAATAGGTTTAGAAAGTTCTCAATCTCTTTTTTAACCGAAAGCTTTGAATCACTATTAATAAACGTGTTTAACTCATCTCTATAGTACCAAGCCTTATTATGTAAAGTTTCGCAGTAATTGACAACAGTTATTTTCAGCCTATTATCTTTAACAATATCTCTATCAGCTATAGCAGACATTATCATTGATCTGTATATTTTATCGTCAGGAGGTAAAGAGTAACCGTTAAAAATCAAGTGTTTAGCTTTCCGAATAAGCACACTCATTTCATTTGTAGCTTCTTGAAGTAATGGAGGTTTTTCACCCTTAACATTACTCTGGTAAATTATCTGGGAGTCAATCATGCGTGTAATGTTGCCGCATTCATAACATTCGATAACGTCAAAAATACCGTTTTTTAATGCCTCTTTTTCTTTATCTGTTAGAAGAAACTTTTCTAAGAAATTGGGATTAAATTCTGGTAAAATCAAAGGCCCGTAATAGTTTAAATAGTCAGTACCATTGCTAATATTTCTTACAACAAAGTTAGTCTTTTTACACACAGGGCAAACTCTAAATGCTGACGAACCATGTGGCCACAAATATTTCCCAACTCTCATAATCCTATTGGGATACTTTTTATCGTTTAGCCTGGTTGCAATAGATTCGTGCCCCTGATACCAAACATAAGGTTCAATATCATCT
Source organism: uncultured Bacteroidia bacterium (assembly GCA_964648295.1). Classification (GTDB taxonomy): domain Bacteria; phylum UBA4055; class UBA4055; order UBA4055; family UBA4055; genus UBA4055. The sequence goes on from CAZYNH010000021.1 coordinate 11,485, forward strand.
TGGTCTTTTCTCAAGCTTCCGATAATTGTACCAAAATCATTAAATAGTCTTAGCTTTTGGCATTTTTTACCAAGATTAGGTACTTTGTTACTGTGATTCAAATCCTGATGAGCGTGAAACATCATACCTAGAAGGACAGGATCCCAATTAAAAGAGACTATTGCATAAGAAAATAAAATAAATTCTCTTGAATCTAGAGCTTTATTCTCCCTTACTATTGCTTCTTGTCTCATTTCATCAGCTAGCGATTCAAAAAAAGATTCATATTTCCTTATTAAATCTGGAGATGATTTGATCTTGCTATAAGATTCGCAAAAAAGAAGTATATTGTTTAGCATCAATGCGCAATTTAAAGCTGATACAACTTCATGATTGTAGAAAAACTTGTCTTTTATTTTAAAACCTGAGTTGCTATTTATCAATAAATCTAACTGAGTGTAAAAAGTCTGGATGTTAATGTTTCCATCGGAGTTTTTTTCTGTGCTGTTTGCTATAGCCTTGAAACATTCCCAATTATAGAGTTCTTTCAATTTAATAAGCTCGGATTTTATTTGATCTGTTTTCCCTCCGTATTTATTCGCATAAAAAGCTGATTTATTTTTTATCTCAGTTTCGCTATTTAAATTACCTTCTGCACCTAGAATAATTAGAAGAGATTGTAGTGCTTTTTTGTGTTCATCCAAAAAATTATAACAGGCTTCATTTATATTTCTCTCAAAATATTTTTCATCACCGCACAATACTTTTGTGAAGAATTTAGCTATTCCTACACTTGACGACATCAAATTAGATGTAGCTCCGGCTCCAAGAAGAATTACAGTTTCCGGGAAATATCTTGAGTAAGAACTATTCACTTATTACTTCGATATTAGTTATGGTTTTCTTCTTAAGATCAATATCAAAAATCAGAAGCTGATTGTTTTTATAAAATTGATAAAGCAAAGTATCATTGAATGCAACAACTTTAAATATCTTTTCTTTTTTGCTCTTATGAACGAAATCATCTAACAATTTACATTTGCCTTCAATCACAAAAACATAATCAATATGGTTTACCATTATCACATCTTTTAAACAAATGGCAATCTCATTGTTCTTTAAATCAATTTTTTTGATCGTACCTCTTACTTTCATTATTTACCTCACTTTTTTGGTTTATTCTCTGTTTTCAATGGTTCAACTTTTTTCATTAAGCGATAAGTAAGGTTGCTATGGGAAGTATCGTTTTCGAGGTTTAATACCCCAGACGAGTACTCAATAAATCTTTTTCTGTGGCCAGCATAGTTTGAATAACTGTGACCTCCTTTATTCAGATAATACCATTGTCCATCTAACATGATTAATTCGTCAAGATTTTGTTTGTTAACTCTCAAGCTACTGCCTTCATAACCTGGAAGATTGAAAATAATACCAGAATGTACTCTAAGTGATTGTTGAGGGAATTTTAATTTTAATAAAGAGATCTTTTGTAAAGTTATTTTTTGTACATACGAAACAAATTCGTAAATGTCATGCAAAGTAACTCCTTTTATGTAATCTTGCTTATAAAAGGTTTGATAAGTGTCATCTTTTATAGTTATTTCTGCGTTTTCCACATTAAAGTCTAACTTAATATCTTTGCGATCTTGTGTGTCTTTTACATAGTTCAGAAATAAAACAAATTGTTCATTAGTAATTGGCTCTTTCGCAGGGAGATATTCTAATTCCTCGAAGTAGTTTGGTTCATATTCAATTAACCATTCTTCTGTTTCAAAATCAAGAATTCTCTTTATGCTTTCAAAATGCTTTACTAAATCAATACCATAGGGAAGCAGAATTGGTTTAAATCTCGTGAAAAGCTCTAGGTCATCAATCAGTAGATTGAAAGCTTTCTCAGTTTTTTGAGTTTTAATAATTTCTGGTAGCTTTTTCAGAAGTTCTTTCTCAATAGATATAATATTAGAATTTTGAAAAATCAGATCTATCATTTGATTGACTGATTCATCAGCTTCTCCATCAAGTTCTGTGAGAGTGAAACAATCTATCAGCAGGTGATAGATTGTCTCTGATTTCTTGAAATAATCCATAAATTCTGAGATTATATCTTCAGTAGGTTCGTTGCCTATTTCAATTAACTCTTCAAGTTTTTCCTCGTTCAGCTTTAATCTCGCTATAATTTTCTTTAAATATTCCTTTTTAGCGATAGAGAAATTATCATCAATTGCTGCAAGTACAGCGAGAGCGTTCAAGTAATGATTTTTCCCTTCGATATCTAGACTCTCTGCCGGATGTGATCCGTCAGTTGTGATTGTAACATTACCCTTGATAATATCAAGTACATCTTTTTTTGCCATTTATTTATCCTATTTATTGTTTTTCTTCGTTTTTGTTTCTATTACTTTAACTGGTTCTGCTTTTTTCATAAGGCGGAAGGTCAGGTCTTTTTGAGGATTATTGTTTACAGTTAGAGAACCATTTTTAAGTTTATAGTATTTGTCTTTGTATAGGATAACTTCCTTTAAAAGTGTTTCTTTTTCATTTATTTTGTTGAGATCAAGCATAGCAGTCATAAAATTTGGTAGTAGTATTCTTGCACCGACTCCAGAAAAAAATGAATAGTTATTTTCTAAATGAAAGCTACAAACTTTAACATTATCTTTTAAAACTGATGAAACAAACTCAGCGTACAACTTCAAAGAGGCGGGGTAAACTCCAGTGATATATTTGTTTTCATCCTGATTGAAAATGTATCCGTCTTTGTATTCAATGCTTGACAGGCTAAAATCAATCAAAGGTGTGTCTTCGTAAAACAGAATATTTTCTTTCTTTAACAACTTTTCATCGAACTGGCTTTTCAAATATGACAGAAATAATGAGTATTGCAGGTTGTTAACCGGATATTTCGCCGGTAAGTAGCCGTCAGTTTCGTCAGTTTCATCAGTTTCTGTTAACTCGTACAATTCAAAATCCAATGTCTGGATAATTCTTTTCTTTAGAGATACAATATTTGGTAATACATTACTGAGAATATTATCAAAAATTGAACTAAGGACAGGTTTGTCAATGTAACAGAAAATACACGATCTTGCTTTTGTTTCTATATCCATATCTGTGCTGCTTAAAACTTGTGGTATGCGTAGTATTGAATCAAAAGCCGTTTTATCACAACTGATTTGATCATAGAATGAATGGATTCGATCGTAATTCATAAACTGTGAATTTCCAATATGATTATGATTGAGGATGTCCAAAACAAGGCTATATTTTACAATATCCTTTTTTATCCTGAAGTACTCAATGATCTCTGAAAAAATACTCTTGTCAGCCGTCTCGTTGATTTCAGTAAGATATTCATTAGTTTCGGGCGATAAATTCAGACGATCAATCAAATCTTTAAGCTTTTTTAAATTCGTTTTGTCAGACAGGATTGTCAGGCAGTTCAGGTATTTGTTTTTTCCTTCCAAATCCAAAAGTGACGGATCGATCAAGAAACCGACTTCATCTATAACTTCTACAGTTTGTTTTACTGATTTTTTCGTGTTTCCTTTTTTTACCATATTTTTACCTCCTACTTTTTCTTTCCTCTTCTCCCTGCTTCCTCTTCCCTGCTTCCTCGTCAATCGTGTATGTACTTCTTCTTCGTTGCTTTCGTCTTCCCGTCTCTGAGTATAAAGATCGGGGCGGGTGCTGCTTGTGCGGAAAAAAAATATCGATAGAGTTTAATGATTTTAATCAGCATTGTCAAATACTTTTATAAAAAATAATAGGTTCGGTTTTTGATCTCTTCGTTGAATTCCTTCTTTTGGGCATCAAAATTGAGGTAAATGTCGCGGATGGCGGTGTCGTACGTGAATATGGTCAGGTATGCAACTCCGATCTGGTCTCTTCCGCTCATGTCCCTTATGCCGTAGATCTCGGGCCGGTAGAGGAGGATGATCCTGTCGGCGAGTTTTTCCATTATGGGGGAGCTTTCAATGTCGGCGATGTAGAGTTGGTCTTTCCAGCTTCTTTGTTCGTAGGCGCGTTTTAGGTATGATTTGACGAATATGAGTATGCCGTTCTCGCGGGCGGTTCTTTTGAGCAGCCTGAAATAGTCTTTGTTGGTATTGAAGTTCATTTCGGTGCATTCGATGATGACGATCTTGGGCTGATTTTTTGCGATCCGATCCTTAAATGTTTGGCTGAACTGTTTGAAGTCCATTTTGTCGTAAGTGCAGATGTCGAATATGTGTTCGTCCCCTTCGCAGAATTCGGAAATGTTCCTTGTGGGTATGTCTGAAAAGAAGATGGATCTGGTTTGGAGTATGTTGGTTTGATGAATTCCCCGCACGATTGAAAGTATGAGGTAGAGGTTTCCGTGGCCGGGCCTTGAGGCGCAGACGGTCAGATCTCCTGAATTGAATCCGTTGAGTTTTTTGTCTATGATCTTTATGCCGCATTTAAAGTTGTTCATGGTTGTCTCCTTTGGTTATTTGGAGATGTAATATAATGCGGTCAGGGGGTAGTATAGTTACCCTGCGGGGGGATTTTCTTAAATATTAATGTTGAAAAGAGGCGGTTTTTTGTGTATATTGCTGTTGTAAAAAGAGAAAGGGAAGAGAATGCCAACAATATCTATGTTTTACGGAATACTTATACTGATGTACTTCTACGACGATAAAAAACACAATACTCCTCATATCCACGCTGAATATGCCGAATTCCAGGCAACAATTTCTATTCAAGACGGTTCGGTTCTCGGTGGCAGCTTGCCAGCAGGTAAATTAAAACTTGTTCAGGCATGGATTGAAATTAGAAAGGAAGATCTGTTGGCTGACTGGAAACTTGCTGTTGCAGGTGAGCCCGTTTTCAAAATCGATCCTTTGAGGTAAATGGTTTTATGGACAAGATAATTAAGGCAATACCTTTAGAAAATTATAAAATTGAGATACTAACAAGCAGCGGTATTTCAGGAATCTTTGATGTTAAACCTTATATTAAAGGAAGTTACTTTAAAGAGCTTTTGGATGAAGAATATTTCCGCAAAGTAAAACCTGCGCATCATGGTATCTCATGGCCGAATGATCAGGATTTTAGTTCAGATACAATAATATATGATATTCAGAATTCCTTAGAATTAGCTTAAAATAAATTGGTGAAAATATTTATCCATGTAATTTAATAACTCGTGTTTAAGATTTACATGGATAAATTAAGAAAATTTTTTGATGGTGTCCTTGAGCTTTTTAAGCCACATATTACGCATGGCCGGCGGCGAAATGATCTCGGCGTCGGGGGAGAAGCGGAGCACTCTTCCTACGAGCTCTTCGTACTTTGCGACGGGAAGGGTGAACTGAAGGTAATTCGCTCCTTCGGAATTTACGCGCTCTGTTATCTGCTCCCGGTGCCACTTCTGGTCGAGGACATGGTGCAGGGTGGGTTCATAAAATCTGATTACGGCGGTTTCGACATCTTTTCCTCTCGCCACTCCAAAACCTTCATCCAGCCACTGTTCTATCTCTTTTTTATCATGCGCCTCTCTGCTGTAACGGCTACTTTCATTCAGGCTGATCTCTTTTATGCGGGATAGGGTGAACATGCGCGGCTCTTTTTTAAGTCTGCAATGAGCCAGAAGCGACCACTTTCCCTGATAGTTGAAAATGTGCAGAGGTTCGACCGGTCTTTTTGACAATTGGCCCTTCGCGTCAATATATTCGATATCCAGCGGGTGCCTTCTCTGCATAGCCCTGATGATAGTTTCAAATTTTGCCATGTCCGGATTTTCAAACTCCGAGATCTCGTAACTCACGCTGTCTTTGAGCTTTAAATATTCGGGATCGACCTCCTTTTCAAGTTTTTCCAGAAAGCCGTTCGGATCTATCGGGACAAAATTTCTGCTCGTTAATAATTGCCTGATAAGCACGAAAAGCAAAAACATTTTTTCGTCGGCAAAGCTGAAAAGTTCGAACTCTTCCTTATAATAATAGCCCTTTTTATGACGCGAATAAATGATCGGGGAGCCGACCTCGTACTTCATATAGCGGAAGTCGCCTTTTGCCGTTTCAATACTTACCTGAAACTCTTCAACTACCTGCTTTTTTGTCACCATGCCCATGGTTTTTATCATTCGGTCAATGTAAATAAGCCTGTGAAATTGCGACATAACAGCCCTTCCTTTCAAAATAATTATTCGATAAAGATTAACAAAAAGCCGACCTTTAATCAAGAAGATTTATAAAAAAATATCCGTATCGTATCCGTATTATATCCATAATTTGTTCAAAAAATTTCCGATTGCAATTAAAATCGTAAAATCTTATATTTCCGGCTCTTACAAAACGAGGTGAAAATGTCGGATCTCATCAAAAAAATATCGGTAGCGGCGGTCGTGAAAGACCCGAAGGAAAAGCATGTGGAATCTCAGATCAGAGAGTTCCTTCATATTAATATCGGCTCAGTGAAGATAGCTAAGAATTTTTATATTCAGGGCATAAGTGCAAATGAGGCTGAAAAGATCGCGAATGATATCCTCTGCTGCCCGATAACAGAAAAATACACCATGAAAGACGATCACTTCCCTGACCATAAGATCAGGCTCGAGATAGCTTTCCAGCCCGGAGTAATGAACCCGGAGGCCGAAACTATAGCCGAGGAGCTGAAGGACAAGGGTTATAAGGCTGATGCGGTGATGATATCCTACACATACTGCTTTAAAGAGGGTTTGCCGGAAAAAGACCTTCAGACTATACGCGACAAGGCTCTGATGAACGCGCAGATCCAGACGGAATTGAAAGAAATGCCCGAAAGTCTGCTTGTGAACTTAAAACCTCAAAAAACCGCGATGATACCTGTGCGGGAGATGAATGACAGGGAGCTGATGGAGCTTTCGGATTACAAGCTGTTTTTGAATTTGAACGAGATGAGAACGATACAAAATTATTATAAAAAACTCGGGCGCGACGCTTACGATGTGGAGCTTGAAACGCTGGCGCAGACATGGTCGGAGCACTGCGGACACAAGACCTTCAAGGCGAAAGTGATCCTGAACGGAGTGGAAAAAAGATCCATTATCGGGCTTGTGAAAGATACGGAAAAAGCGATCGCGCACCCGGATGTGGTCTCGAAATTCGAGGATAATTCGGGGGTGTTCAGGTTCGCGGAAGCTGACGGCGTTGAATACGGGATCTGTATAAAAGCCGAGACCCACAACTCGCCGTCGGGGCTTGACCCGTACGGCGGCGCGATGACGGGAACGGGCGGCGTTCTTCGCGACATAGCGGGAACCGGAAAAGGAGCGAAGAACATAAGTTCGATAAACATCTTTTGCCTAGGCGATCCCGACATGAAAATGGAGGATGTTTATCCGGGGTGTCTGCACCCCAGGCGCATTCTGACCGGGGTCATCGAAGGTGTCAGGGATTACGGCAACAGAATGGGGATACCGACCAACAACGGATCTTTCCACTTTCACAAGGACTTCGGGCCGAAACCAACGGTACTGGTAGGCGCCGACGGGATCATACCTCTCAAGTATGCCAAAAAGGGTCAGTGCAAAAAAGGCGATCTTTTCGTTTCGTTCGGAGGAAAGACCGGAAAGGACGGTATTCACGGAGCCACATTCTCATCAGCCGAGATGACCGAAAAAACGGCTAATTTGAACAGCGGTGCAGTACAGATAGGTAACCCGATTGAGGAAAAAAGAACTTTCGACTGCCTGCTCGAACTGCGCGATATGGATATTTTCACAGCCCTCACAGACTGCGGGGCCGGTGGTTATTCATCTGCAGTAGGCGAAATGGGAGAGAGAACGGGCGCGGCAGTTCATCTTGACAAAATTCCATTAAAATATCCGGGACTGTCATCGTTCGAAAAGTGGATATCCGAATCGCAGGAAAGAATGGTCGCTACAGTGCCTAAAGAACACCTGCCTAAGATAGAAAAAATATGCAAAAAATATAATGTGGAATGGTTCGTGCTCGGAGAGGCGACCGATACGAGAAGACTGACTATCTTTGACGGCGGAGAGCTCGTCTGCGACCTCGACATGGACTTTCTGCACGACGGCCAGCCGTTAGAGACTATCACTGCGACCTCGATTCCTAAGTTGGGCCTAAAAGATGCTGAGTACTATGAGGAGGAGATCAACTACACGGAAGCTTTTAAAGATATAATTTCGCATCTGAATGTGTGTTCGAAAGAGCCGGTCATCAGGCAGTACGACCACGGCGTGCAGGGAACCTGCGTGGAAGGCCCGCTCTGCGGTAAGCAGAACGACGGCCCGACGGGCGGCTGTGTCTTAAAGCCCCTTCACAATTCCGATGCCGCCCTTGTATTCGGCCACGGCCTCAACCCGGTCCTTAACAGAATAGATCCTTACAAAGGAACCCTTTGGGCATACTACGAAGCTTTGAGCAATGTGATAGCATTAGGCGGCGATCCCGAAAGAACATTTTTAATTGAAAATCATATCTGGCCGAAACCGACAGAAACTAATCTTGCCGATCTTTACAGCACCGCAGTCGCTCTTTCCGATGCCTGCAAATTCTTCAGAACACCGATAATTTCAGGAAAAGATTCGCTTTCTTCGACCTACAAAAATAAAGATATTACGATAGAAGTTCCACCTGTAGTCTGTGTTTCTGCCCGTTCCGTAGTTGACGACTGGAAAAAAACAGTCTCGCCCGAT
>CAZYNH010000021.1:20228-25242 GCA_964648295.1 uncultured Bacteroidia bacterium
AAAGGTAAATTTATAGACATTGACATGACGGAAGTCGAGAACTGGTGGAAAACACCTTTCAGGAAGTATTTCGGATAATGCTGAAGATAATAGATATAGATAGGAGCTCTCCGGCTTCTGCCGCAGGTTTTACAAAAAACGACACGATAATCAGCATCAACGGCAATCTTGTGGAAGACGCGCTCGATTTCAGGTATTATTCTTCAGAAGATATGCTTGAAGTGATCCTCAGCAGGAACGGGGTTGAGAGAAAGATAACCGTCCCGGGCGAAGATATCCGCGGTATAGATGTCGAGGAACTGAAGATAAAGCACTGCGGCAACAAGTGTGTTTTCTGTTTTATAGATCAAAATCCGAAAGACCTCAGAAAGACCATATATGTAAAGGACGAAGACTACAGGTTTTCATTTTTGTACGGGAATTATTTTACGCTGACCAATATCTCACAAAAAGAACTGGACAGGATAGTAAGGCTGAGGTTAAGCCCTTTATATGTTTCGGTACATGCCGTGAACGATGATGCCAGAAAAAAGCTTTTGGGAACAAAGAAGGATGACCGCTTACTTGAAAAAATGCGTTATCTGATATCGGAAGGCATAGAACTTCATACCCAGGTAGTTATGTGTCCGGGAATAAATGACGGCAGCGTGCTTGAGGAAACAATAGAAGTCATGGGGTCTTTACATCCGGGCGTCCGTTCTCTTGCTGTTGTCCCTGTGGGCCTGACAGGGCACAGAGATAAACTTCCTGAACTGTGTTCAGTTACAAAAGAGAACGCGAAAGAGACACTGGATATGATCTCAAAATTCAGCAGGAAGTTTAATGTTGAAAAAGGAACGAATTTCGTTTTTGCCGCGGATGAGTTTTACCTCAAAGCGGGTATCGGGCTTCCCCCAGAGGAGCATTATGAGGGATATCTGCAGTACGAAGACGGAGTGGGGATGGCCAGGAATTTCATCGAAAGGTTCAAAGAGACAGTTTCAGAAATACCCGCAAAACTTTCCGGGAAGTCCAGGATAGTTATTGTTACAGGGGAGCTGTTTTTCCCGATAATGGAAGAGTATGTTCTGAAGGAGTTCAGTAAAGTTAAGAACCTTCAAACCGAGCTTGTTAAGGCTGAGAACAAACTCTTCGGCAGAACGGTGACGGTCGCCGGGCTTCTGTGCGGGGAAGACATTGCCGCGGCGTCCGGAAGAACGGGAAATAAAAATGACATCCTGCTCATACCTTCCACATGCCTGAACTTCGACGGAAGATTTTTAGACGACATGACCGCGGATGATCTTGAAAAAAAGACCGGGTATAGAGTATTCCTGCTGGAAAATCCGGTTGAGATCTTTGAAAAATTATGATATCCGTCATACATAAGATATGTAGTATATTTTATATTTAGCACAATCATTAATGAGGTTTTAAAAATGCTGACAGTAACAGAAACAGCCGCGGAAAAGGTCAAAGTAGTGCTTGAACTTCCTGAAAATAAAGGTCAGTTCGTAAGGGTCTATTTTGACGGGATCGGTTGAGGAGGCCCAAGGCTGGGCGTCGCTCTGGATAATAAATCTGAAGAAGATAAAACGGTCCCCGTTATGGAAATAGATTTTATTGTTGACCCGAGGAGTGAGGAATTTCTGAAAAGATACGGGGGGGCTGTACTCGATTACAGCGACAAGAAATTCTACGGCTCCGGTTTTTCAATTAAGCTCAGAGATGTGGCTGAATGCTGAAACTGAAAATTACGGTTTGTTTTTAAAAAAAATTAGCTTAACTTTCCTGCCATGAGAAAAATTTGTTTTGTAATACTCACGGCAGTTTTTTTTATTGACCAAATTCTTGTTCCCGCTCCGCTCACTGACTATACCGGCAGAATGAATGAACTTTCGTCGGATTCAGCATTCATATCCTCGCTATCAGATTCTCTGAGATCAGATATAGTAAAGCAGGAGATAATCTCACTTCTCAACAGGCTGTCTGAATCAAGAAAATTATTCCGGCCATTCGATATAGATATTTACCGGACAGAAAAGAAAAGATTCGTTTTTGACAGGCAGGAGAAAATGACTGTTTCAGAAGTTCTGGACCATATTGAGGAAATGACGCGGAAAGCTAGGATCCTGAGGATAAACAGGCTGGATCTGGACAACGGGAAGAATTTGAAACTTTCGGATAATTCATTCAAAGACCTGATCAAAGAGCCGGGCTACAGATCAAAAGAAAAGATAATGGCAATAATCGAAGAGACTGCTATGAGGCCTGATAAGAAAAGCTCCCTTGAATGGATATGGGGTAAAAGCAGAGATGATGACGCATACTATTCAACAAGGCTGACATATTTTGACGACAGGTTTTCGCTTTATCCTGAATACAGATCCTATATAGGGACAGACCCGTTCAGGGATAAGAAAAGCTGGTATTTTACGCTTGAAGATTATCCGGAAATTAAATCCCGGGAGAGCCTGGCCGCGACTCCGATGCCTGAATCGCCTGTGTTACATGAAGAGAATATGACCGAAGCGGTCAAAGAACCGCTTATTTCAGAAAGCAATGCAGAACCTGACTTGCCGGAAGAGGAAGGAACGCAAACCTTGACATTTGACTGCGGCTGTCAGGAAAAATATCCTGACTTCAGCTTCGTTGTCGTTTTCTATCATGAACAAGGATTTTCACCTCATGCCAGGACTTTGAATTTCTCGGAGCTCTTCAGTTCAGTTGTAAAAGACGCCGGGATCAGATTTATCAGGCTTACAGGAACTGATTTCTCTTTCGAGGGCAGCGAGGTGAAAAAAACTGAGACTGAATCCGTTATTGAAATAACCGGAGATATTCAGCTTTGTTCAGACAGGCTTAAAAAGCATCTCGCCGAGGGAATAACCGATCCGGACAGGAAAAGAACAGCGGAGCTGATACACGCCAGAGATAAAAACGGCATGTCGTATTACGCTTCAGTAATAACCGTTTATGACGGACAGGCCACTTTTTTTAAAGGCTATAAAATATACGCGTCATCCGAAGTCAGAAAAGCCGGCAACAGCTGGTTCAACAGAATCGTGACAGTCAGATAGTTTTCATTAATTTAATTGTTTATTCACCAGATGTTCCTTAAATTGTACATAAAGCGGATATGTTGTCAATGTTATTGGAGAAATGTTTATGAGAGCAATAGTGTGTTTTTTAATTTTTAGTTTTTTACCTCTTTTTCCCCGCCCGATGTCTGATTTCAGGGAGCATGAAAAATTCTTTCCTGATTCCATTAATAATTCAAAAAGAACATATCAGCCTTATCCCGAAAACCGAGTTCACCGTGCCGGTATGCTCTGGCTGAATGTTTCAAATACAGGATGGTTCGGAGAGCCATGGACCGGAGCCATGGACCCGTGTACAGGGAAAGTTGCGCCAAGCGCGGAAATGCCCGGAGATTCGGGTGTAGAATACTTGTGGATAGCCGGATTGTGGATGGGCGGTTATCTTGACTCGGCGACAGTATCTGTTGACGGTATGCCTTCAACCGTTTTTCAGGGACCGCTCGTGAGCACTGCAATGGATGGCACAATGTTTTACAGCAATGAAATTCAGCCATATTACTTTGAGGATGATATCTCCGGAATTAAACTGGGAAGGATTAAAGAGTCATCAAGCATCGAAGGCCGTCTAAACTGTCTTTTCGAAGAGGTTTACGATCCTAAAGCAACCGCTTATGAACAATTTACCACAAGGGTTACAGATAAAGGTACAGATCACTACACTTATGATGGTTACGACAAGAGAGGGCATATTCCTCTCGGAATTGAGATCAGGCAGGTAAGTTATTCGTGGCCGTATGATTATGCGAAGAAATTTATTATTGTGGATTATACATTGTACAACAGAAATAAGAACAAAAAAGACATTTACGATTTTTTTATGGGTCTCTATGTTGATTCAGATGTTAAAAATACAAATGTTAAACCGTACGGACACATGGATGACCTTTGCGGATTTATAGAAAAATGGGATGGGTATATTGATCCCGCAACAGGTGAAAAAAAATCAGTGTCTTTGAATCTAATATGGTCAGCGGATAATGACGGAAGAGAATATTTGACAGGCGATACCGGGTGGGATTTGACAGGCGAACCCGGAGCAGGAAACAGCATGGATGGTGCCACAGGTATCTTTTCAATAAGGGTTTTAGGAAATCCGAATCCGAATCTCAGATACTCGTTCAATTTATACAACTCGGGGTGGGATAGTGAAAGCCTTGACTGGGGGCCGCGGTGGCAGACAGGAATGCATTCGGGCTGGCAATATGATCTGACTTTAAAACAAAAAGGATACGACGACACAAATTATGACAGCCTGTTCTGGTTTACGAATGAACCGGCCTACGGCGGCAGGACCGAGGGTACTCCTCTGGGCGACAAAGGAAGATATATGGTCATGTCCAACGACGAGTTCGACCACGATCAGACATCAATAAGGGAGGTTTATCTTGGTATGGATCATCAGATCGACGGAAAGCCTATACCGCAGGCTGGAAAATGGCAGCGGTACACAACACCCGATATGATCGGACAGCCCGGTTTTGCAGCAGACATTATTGACGGAGCCATCGCCGACCTGAACGATATCGCTAACGGAACAGATGAAAGGTTCGTTCTATCTTTCGGGCCTCTCGGTTATGAAAGTTATGTTAATGTGGCTACCGATCTTGATCATGACGGCGAGATAGACAGCTATATTCCGAACAAAAAAATATGGAAGTTCGCTTACGGAGATTCACTTAAACTTACACTTGCGTATATGGTCAGCGAGAACTTTCATACGTCACTTGAACAGGACCCGAACTACCGGGACAGCACGGTCGTTGATCTGACCGACGGTCTGAATACTAAGCTGTTCGATCAGGGCTGGTACGACGCATTTAATAATGTTGTTTGGGCGGAGCGGGTTTTTGACACACCTATGTATGATACACCCGTAACGAGATGGGGTACCACAAAGAAAGACGGCTGGTACGGAGAGGACGTGGGAAAAGACG
>CAZYNH010000022.1:0-23556 GCA_964648295.1 uncultured Bacteroidia bacterium
ATAGCTCAGTAGAAAATTAAGGCTTACGGTTACCTTTTATTTTGATGCAACTGGTGATGCAATAGAGAACCGGTAAAAAAAAGCCCCGAAAAAATCGGGGCATGATTTTTTGGCAAATTAAATTAATTTTTAGCAACGATGTACCAGAAGAGTTTAGTTCCTGACGGCGTTGCTACATAAGAATTTGTCGCGACATTGGTGACGAATGTAAATGTCCCGTACGGATCTTCTGAGGAATAAACATCGTAGCTTGTTGCGCCGTTAACAGAGTCCCATGATACAGTTATATCTGTCGGTCCGACAGAAGTTATCACATTGACTGGTGCTGAAGGAGGTGCGCCGCCTTCAGATACAACAAACTCTACAGAAAGCAATTTACTAGGTTCGTCAGGATCATCAGATAAAATAGTCAAACTCGCGTTATATGTTCCCAGACCAAGACCCGCTGCGCTGCAAGTATAGTTTATGGCAGAGGTTCCGCCAGACGCAACTATTCCCGTCGTCGGACTGGTGATCGTAAGCCAAGAGTATGGTACAGTTTGAGAACTGACGACAATGTTATCAATCAGCCATGTTGCTCTTACAGTATTTGCACCTGCTCCGGACTTCGTCATATACCCGGTAAATTTTAACTGAATATTTGCAGCTTTAACAGGAAGCTCAATATGCTGAGCTGTTGAAGTAGCAGCGTTTGCATAATATATCTGTACCCATTCACTTCCTGTATAGTACTCAACCTTCACATAACTTCCAGTCACAAAGGAGAATGTCTGGGTAAAATCAAGATACACTGTTCCACCCGCTGATGAAGTGCTGAATGCGGGAGAAGTTAATACTCCTGTTACCGTCCCGCCCGTTACCAGAGCACCACCCGAAGAAGAAGTAAAATTAGAATTCGTATAACCTGTTCCCGGGAATGTTGAGAAGTCATTGGTATGATATGTTCCACCCGGAATCTGATCGCCTACGTATGATTTAGTAATATCTGAGTAATTTAGACCGGAAAGACCTGAATTACCGATATTAAAAGAGTCTGATACACTGGCTTCAGGTGCGGCTGTTGAAGTCACTAATGTCGGTAAGGTTATATCAGGATAACCGCCCGCGCCTGAAACTGATATATATTCCAGGGCGTGATCCGGATCGGTCGAAGTTATTGTAATGTTTCCGTTATATGTTCCCGTATCGGGAGGAGAAAAAGTCAGATTGAAAGTTTTACTGCTTGAAGGCGGAACTACGAAGTGAAGATCGTTCTTTATTTCTTTGGAAACAGATGTGACTATGTAATTTGAAATTGTTGACATATCTCCGACAATGTATTCCGTAACATGCGAGTTCGTTATTGTGAACTGCCGAGTTGAATTCCCGCCTACAGTTACATAGCCGAAAGGAATGTTGGAGCTGCTCAGAGAAAAATCTCCGCCTGTATTCGTCAGTTCGAGAACAGTGACAGTGCTTTCGTACCGGAAATAGTTTTGTTTCGTTATCGTGAGTGTAATCTGAGTGCCTACATTTTGGGCGGGAATCGCAACAGGGATCAAAGATCCGGTACCAATAGCGGTAGCAAGTATCTGTCCGTTGGAAACAAGGGCGATCTTTGATCCTGCATTTGCTGAAACATAAAAAACAGTCTCGCTTTCATAGAGATCCTGTTTAGAAACTGTAAGATTCTGCGGGACTTCAGAATAGACTACCTGGTATGGATCGCCTAAAATATGGAAAAGGTAGTTCGTTTCTTCTTTCTCAGTTGTGTTATACGGCCAGCTTGAGTAATCAAGGAAATATTTTCCGTAAACCATAGCGAAAGCTGGCATGAATTCATCGTTGTCTGACGGAAGAGCTCCGTAATCAGGCATATAATTTGGCCATATATAGTCCATGATGCCCCATCCGAACGCGTCGTTCACAAAAGAATAGGAGTTGTGAGTAGCGGCCAGAACACCGAGAGCACCCGAATTGCTTCCACCATAAGTATACCTGTGGAATCTTTCCGAAAACACTTCTACTGAATTGTCGAACATTCCCGTCTGGCAGTTCATCGAGAAAATATAGGGCAATTTGTTATTCACATTTGTTAATGAGCTGATATTTGTTGTCTGATAAGCCGGTTCGCCCCATCCGTAATAAATGCCGTGGTCCCTGTGAACAAGCATGAACGATCCGTTATTGATAGCAGTTGTAATATTTGCCGCGAGTCCTCCTGTAAACCCTCCGGTTTCCTGTGGAGTTGCGGTAATATAACCCCTTCCGGAAGGACCGAAATATGAAGTTACCTGAGATGTGTTCGTTGCTGTTGACCACGGGTCAACCGACGGATTCCCTTCGTAAAGGGCATTTATCCTTACTGGGGATTTTCCGAGGCTGTTCTTCAAAAAACCTCCGACAGCTTCGGAGCATATCTGAAACCATCTTTCAGTCTGCCATCCGAGGGCGGTTATGGGATATTTATAGAAATTCGTATCCGTCGGGGGGTTGGTTTCATAATTTATGATCTTGCTTACCATAGCCTGGAGATGAGTTTCATTCTGTGCGGTCATTCGTGCGAAAACTATTTCGGGAAGGGCTTTTCCGTCTGTAGTTATTACGTCCGCATAGAAATTGTCTGAAACGCACGGGTAATAAGTGTCTGAAAAGGTCGGGCAAAAGATAGTACCGGCTGAACCAGATGTGCCGTAGTCCGCCATTAATAGAACAGCAGCGGGAGGTATGTCCCAGTTGTTGTACGCGTTGTTAATATAAGCTTCAATAGCTGCGGAAGTATTGCCGCCTATCTCGGTCGTTGTAACTATTGTCGTAGAAATGCCCTGCTTAACCCTGAATGTTTTAAGCTGGTTCGCGTAATTCAGGTATGTTGCATTGTCAGGTATAATTATGATATATTCATACCCTGTCGCTTTTGTATTTCTTGTTTTATTGTAATCGACCTCGCTTAGGACTGAGCTGTTAAAGATGGTATTTTTTAGGATCCTGTCCCATTCGGGTGTTCTCAATCTGTCTTCCCCGAAATGTCCATTACCGCCCTCAAAAACCACTTCGACTTTAATGTCTCTGTAAACGATCAGTTCTTTTCTGACAGGATTGTACTGGAACGGAGTTATCCCTAAAAGTACTACATCCACTCCTCTAATCCGAGAAGGTTCGGATATTTTTACTGGCGATTCCGGAAAATAGGCATCTTTTGAGTATATTTCCTGATTTCTGTTGTAGGTCAGAGGCATTCTGTCAATATCTATCGGGATGTTAGAGGCAGGAGCAAGATCAATATTCTGATATGTTTCCTTCCTCATGTCCGTTATTCTGAAAGACGCTTTTGCATCCTGCGGGATCGCGATATACCTTGCCGAACCGGGAAGATCCGGAGCGCCTTCATCGTTCGGCAGGAACACACCCGGAAGCTGAACGGCAGTTAAATTTTCCCCGTTTATCTCCGCTTTTGTAAGTGCGAATTCGTTTATGGAATGAGTTATACTCACTCCGGTCGTGGCTGATTTAGCCAGACTGAAACCCTGTGAACCCCAGCTGTCGCTGAATTTTACATTCTGGGCTGACGACAGCGCCGCTATGCAAAATATCGCCGCGGCAAACAAACACTTCTTCAACATTCCTTTTCTCCTCTGACATAGTCTATTTTTTTTACATACCTGTTGCACATAAGCAATGACCAAATATAATCAAAAAAAATGTTTTGTAAACAGAAAAATTCAACCAAACAAAATGTCAGATGAAATTTCTTGATATAGGTTTTTCAATCACTTAAATTTGAAGTAAATCAGGAGGTGTTACAATTATGAAGAACAAGGTCGTTTTTATTTCGGGCGCGAACAGCGGGATCGGAAAGGCGTGCGCAGAGAAATTCGCGGAAAACGGCGCAAAGCTTATATTGTGTTCAAGGGATATCGAAAAGCTGATCAAAGTGGCGGACGGTATAAGCAAAAAGTACGGCGCGGAGATCCTTACCTATCAGCTTGATGTGAGGGACAGGGAAAAGGTCGGCAAGGTCGTTTCGGGACTTCCAAAAAAGTGGCAGAAGATAGATGTGCTCATCAACAATGCCGGCGGAGCTCTGGGTCTTGAAAAATTCCAGAATGGGAACATGGACGACTGGGACGAAATGATAGATTCGAATGTGAAAGGCCTTTTGTACCTGACGAGGAATATTCTGCCGATGATGATCAAAAACGGAAAGGGTCATGTTATAAACATAGGTTCGATAGCCGGTATCGCTTCCTACCCGAACGGAGCCGTTTACTGCGGGGTCAAAGCGGCCGTAAGGCTGATAAGCGACGGGATCAGGATGGACACGGTTGACACTCCGGTCAGAGTAACAAATATTCAGCCGGGCATGGTAGAAACGAATTTCAGCGTGGTCAGGTTTCACGGGGATATGGAGAGGGCTAAGAAAGTTTATCAGGGTATAAAACCCTTGACGGCGGAAGATATTGCCGATATCATTTTCTTTTCAGCAAGCCTGCCCGGGCATGTTCAGATCTGCGAGGTGACCGTCACTCCGACCTCTCAGGCGTCCGCGACCGTGGTTCACAAAAAATTATAGATCGGTTACTTCAACAGTTTCTGCAGCCTTCCTGACGATAGCGTCTATATCGACTTTTGCTTCTTCTCTTTCAAGATTCGATATTTTCGAGCGCGTATTGGGATTGGGCGGGAGAAAAAGCGTGCAGCAGTCGTCGTAGGGAAGGATCGAAATGTCGAAAGTACCAATTTTTCGCGCTATCTCGATGGTTTCTTCTTTGTCGTAACAGATAAGCGGCCTTATGACAGGCAGTTCTGCGACCGAATTTATGCAGTTGAGGTTCTCTAGGGTCTGGCTCGATACCTGGCCGAGGTTCTCTCCCGTCACAAGGGCTTTAAAGTCATAAGTTCTTGCTATTTCATTAACTATGCGCATCATCATTCTTCTGCCGAGGACGACGAAGTACTGAGGGTCGGTGAGTTTTTTGAGCATGAGCTGGGATTCGGTGAAATTAACGGTGAAGACCCTTATGCCCGTCTGATAATCTTTAAGTTTCCTGGCCAGCTCAAAAACCTTTTCCTTTGCCTTCTGCGATGTGTGCGGGGGAGAGTGAAAATAAACGCAGTTGAGATAACAGCCCCTTTTCTGCGCCATGTATCCCGCCACAGGAGAATCTATGCCTCCCGAAAGCAGAAGTCCGACTTTGCCGGATGAACCTACGGGGAGACCGCCGAGGCATTTGTATTTTTTTGAATAAACGATCGTGAATTCCTGTAGTATCTCGACATAAATGGTCATATCGGGATTTTTGAGATCGACCTTAAGATGCGGAAAATTATCAAACACCCTGCCACCGAGTTCGGCCGCGAGTTCGAGAGAGTTCATATCAAAGTTCTTGAACGGCCTTTTCACTTCGACCTTGAAAGTTACCGGGGCTTTGTCTGAAATTATCTCGGCCGCCTGTCTGATGCATTCCTCCCCGATCCTGTCGAGGTCGTTTTCAGCTATGTGTCCGGGACTTATACTGTATAGCCCGAATATCCTACTGCTGAGTTTTTCAGCTATAGTCTCAATTTCCGCCCGATCAGTTACTTCAGCCTCGAACAGAAGCCTTCCGAAGAGTTTGGTTTTTTTGATCCGGTGATCTTTTAAAAGCGCCGTGCAGTTCCTGATTACCATATCCTCGAAGAATTTCTTATTTTTTTTCTTGAGCATAAGTTCGCCGTATTTCAGCAGATATATTATTTTCATTTGAGCCTTTTGCGTTTAGTGAATTTTAAGATCATAGCAAAAAGTAAAAGTGCGGCGTTCAGTCCGATGACCGTGTAAGCGAATAAGTATCCGTATTTTGTGAAGAATGTAAGTTCTTTCCCGAGCGGGACCCTAGCGGTCTTCTGAGTGTTTTTCGTTCCGATGAAGAGTATTTCCTGCTCACCAGTGGGATAAAAGACCGAGTTCTCAGCCTTGTTCGCAAGTCTAACTATGCTTCTTCTGTTCTCTATCGCCCTGAAGATATTGAATCTGCTGTGCTGATAGATCTGATCCGTGCCTTCGTACCATGCGTCATTCGAGACATTGACAAAAAACTCTGAACCTTTTCTGACAAAAGATGCGTTGTAGTAGGGGAAAAGGGCCTCGTAGCAGACATTGACATGGAATTTTGATCCTCCGGAAGCATGTAAAGGATCGAAAGTTCCGCCTTTATCAAAATTCGCCTGACCGAGAGAGATGTCTTTCAGGAATGTGAGTATCCATGCGAAGGGGAAACTTTCGCCGAAGGGGACCAGTTTGCGTTTATCGTAACGGACTACGCGGCTGTTCTGATCGAAGAAGAAAACGCTGTTGTATTTTTTTATTTTTTCAGTCTCTGGGAAATAATCGTAGCCGAGAGAACCTATGCAGAGGTCCGCCTTTTTGTTGGATGAGAAAAGCATGAAGTCGCGCATATAACCGGGATTGTTCTCCATATAGCGGGGAAAATTGCTCTCGCCCCAGATGATGATGTCGGGATCGTCTTTCAACGAACTTTCGCTCAGGCTTAACTGGGAACTTACTATCGTCGAAAAGTTCTCGGGTTTCCATTTGTATTCGATGTCCAGACCTGGGTGAACGAGAGCAGCTCTGACAGTAGGCGACGATCTCATATTTTCAGATATATGCCCCAGCCTTATATTTCCGAATATCAGAAGCCCGAAAAAGATAAGAAGCGCGGCCTGAAGCCTCGTATAAGTCCTGAAATAATCTTTTTGGAGAACGAAAAATGCAGCCTCGTAAAGCAGAACGGATATCGTAACTATCAGCATCGAGACGAAGATAACTCCGCCAAATTCGGCTATCTGAATAAAAGCCGTTTTGTCCGTAAAAAAGTGCGCGAGAAAAGTCCACGGGAAAGCCAGTTCCTCAAAAAGCATCAGATGTTCCATGCCGCCCCAAAGCATAGGTATCGTCCATAGCGCCCGTTTGCCGAACAGCATGCGCGATGACCTGTACAAAAGCCCGAAAACGGCGTAAAAAGAAGCGTTTACGACAAAAAGCCCGATGCCGGAAATTATCCTCACCCACAGCTGATCTGCGCCCGCGTTGTAAAAGATCCAGTAAACCGATGAGAAAGACATGAACAGGCCGAATAAGAAAGAAGTCGAAGTCGCATTTTCGGGCGATCTTTCAAGGCTGTATATGAGCGGTATCAGCAGAAAAAAAACGAGATAAGAGCTTTGAACGGGCGGCAGTAACAAACCCAGTATGAGCCCAGATACCGTTACGGGTGCATAAAATTTCAATATCGGTAAAACCTTTTTCATCGTTTCCCGCTCTTAATTCCAATCCGCATAAATTTAACAATATTTATTGGAAATAAAAAACAATTCTTTGATCTTTTAAAACTGAATTATTACACGCTTAATTACGATTTAGCTTTAAGCGCTATCATAAGCAGCATATATGCGCCCGCAGTAAGAGTCACCGAGATCAAAAGGCTGATATAAAAATTGATATGCATTTTTAAGAACACAGGTAGAGCTATGAACAGCACTAACGACGGGATCACAAGCCAGAAGATATCCTTCGAGACTTCTGAAATTTTTTGAACATCACCCGTATCAATATACATCCAGACGAACGCCAGAACAGAGAGGAGCGGCAGTGATGCGAGAAGCGCTCCAGCTGTTGAATTCCGCTTCGATATCTCCGATACTGCTACGATAACAACAGCTGATATGATTACTTTTACGATGTAATAGATCATAAATTATTTCCTTCGAAAGCTATTTAAAGCTGTAACACGATATATTATTTATCCAGTACCCTGTTGCTTCTCTTGATCGCGCAGAATTCGCCGCACATGGAGCAGACATCGTCATCGAGGAGCTTGGCTGAATCGCGGTACCGCTTTGCTTTTTCGGGGTCTATGGCGAGGTCTATCTGCTTTTTCCAGTCCAGGTCGTGACGCGCCTTGCTCATAGCGTTGTCCCAGTCCATAGCGCCGGGAAGCCCGCGCGCAATGTCGGCGGCGTGGGCGGCAATTCGGGAGGCGATTATGCCTTCCTTCATGTCGTCAAGATCGGGCAGGCGGAGGTGCTCCGCAGGAGTTACATAGCACAGGAAATCCGCCCCGTGAGCCGCCGCAAGAGCTCCGCCGATGGCGGATGTGATGTGATCGTAGCCGGGCGCGATGTCGGTCACAAGCGGGCCGAGGACATAGAACGGCGCGCCGTGGCAGAGTTTCTTCTGAAGCTGCATGTTCGAAATGATCTCGTTCAACGGAACATGGCCGGGACCTTCGATCATGACCTGGACTTTTCTCTTCCATGCCTGCTTGGTAAGCTCTCCAAGCATGATAAGTTCCTGTATCTGGGGCGCGTCGGTGCTGTCCTTTAAACAGCCGGGTCTCAGACCATCGCCAAGGCTCAATGTCACATCGTATTTTTCGCAAAGGTCAAGAAGTCTTTCAAAATGTTCGTAGAACGGATTTTCAGCGTTATTCTCTTCCATCCATTCCATTAATATAGAACCGCCTCTTGAAACGACATGGGTCAGCCTCATATTTTTCTTTACTCTTTCGACCACGACTTTTGTAAGGCCTGCGTGTATCGTCAGAAAATCTATGCCGTCAAGGATGTGCCTTTCAGTAATTCCGAACCATTCATCAACAGTGATGTCTTTTATAGGTTTGTCAATATACTCTCTCACTGTATCGTAAATAGGCACTGTGCCAAGCATAACGGGCGATTCTTTCACTATCAGTTCTCTGAATTTCTGTGTATCTCCGAAAGTGCTCAGGTCCATAATTGCGTCAGTTTTCAGTTCAAGCGCTGTCCTGACCTTCTTCATCTCCATATCAAGGTTGAAGCAGTCTTTTGAAACTCCGAGATTGACATTAACTTTTGTTTTCAGCCCCTTGCCGATCCCGATGCCCCTCAGGTTCTTGTGATTCTTATTGGCCGGAATGACGATCTTTCCTTCAGACATCAGTTTTAAAAGTTCCTTTTCGCCGATATGTTCATTACTTAGAACATCTTTCATCTGCTGAGTGACTATACCTTTCGAAGCCGCGTCCATCTGTGTTGTGTAATTCATCATCTATCCTTTAATTTATTATTTAATCGATCAATTTTCTCTCTAATATTGTCCGCTCCGACGATCTCTGTGACCAGTGCTATGGTTTTAGCTCCTCTTTTAATTACTTCATCCATATTACTTTCCTTTATGCCTCCGATAGCTACGAATGGAATATTTATATTTTTTACGGCGAATTCGAGATATTCGAGGCCGACAGCATCGCACACATTTTTCTTCGTTCTTGTTGAGAATATCGGTCCTACGCCTATGTAATCCGCTCCGTCTTTAACCGCTTGTAAAGCCTGCTCGGGAGAGTGCGTTGATATACCTACGATCAGATTTTGAGCGAGTTTTTTTACATCCTGAACCGACAAGTCGTCCTGCCCGCAGTGAATGCCGTCCGCTTCGCATAGGATCGCGATATCTAAAAAATCATTTACTATGAACAGGGCATCGTGCTTTCTCGTCAGCTTTCTGATGTCTCTGCATTCAGCAATCATTTCTTTTCTGGGTTTGTATTCTTCCTTTTCGCGGTATTGAATGATCTTAATACCGGCTTTGAGCATTTCTTTTACGACTGCGACATTTCCCCGGCCTTTGGAAAATTCTTCGGCTGTTATGCAGTAGATGCCTTCGGGCAGCTTTTTTCTTACAGCTCCGAGAGCGGGCTTTTCAATCGTATAGACATCGAACCTGATCTTCTCGAATCTTTTTGCTTTGTCGTAGTTCCCGATAAGATTGAGATTCTCCTCGATACTTCTGAGCGCTTCCTGAACTCTTTTAAAATTGGCGGCAATGAACTCCTTTTCAGAAGTTTTCTTATCGTTTCCGGAATTCTGAGATATTACGAGCCCGTTATCGTTGGATGATTCCCTGCTTGAGATCAGTATCCCGTCGAGGTCTTTGAGTTCGTCCCGGATCTTGTGCCGAAGGTTACGAAGGACCTTGTTCAATACAGAAACAGTTTCAATGAATCTGAAATGATCCTCGAGCACACGCAGCCCTTCCGCGGCACGGTTCAAATTGGCGTCAATTATTCTGTAACTGTTATTCATTTTATCATTTCCCAGTCTTTTAGAATGGGCTGGAAGCCCTTCTGTTTTATCATAGAGATAGTTTCCTGTACGCTGCGGTTGTCTGAAATGTCGAACTGCGGTACTTCACCAGACTCTGCTTCAGCGTAACCGCCCACAACGGTCTTTGAGCCGGCCGACATTCTCGTGATTCCCAATGGCAAAAGGTTGTCTCTGAAATCAGCTTTCTCCCTCGTTGATACATTCAGACCGACTCTGGGCAAAAAGATCCGGAATGCGGTAAGGAATTGAACGAAGGTTCTGTCCGAAAGTTTGTGCCGCGGCTTGAAGCACCCTTCCGAATGATTTATTCTCGGAAAGGAAACGGCGATCTCGGTGTCGGGATATTTATCGTCGAGATATTTTGCGTGCATTGCGTTAAAGAACGCTTCCTTCCTGACATCACCGAGCCCGTAAAGAGCGCCTATATTGACAAGCCTGAGTCCCGCTTTAGCGCCTCTTTCCGGGCATTCAAGCCGCCAGTTGTAGTCGGATTTTCTGCCGGCCTGGTGCACTTGAGCGTAAATTGTCCTGTCGTAAACTTCCTGATAGACAGTCAGTCCGTCAACTCCGAGTTTCTTGAGTTCAGTGTACTGCTCAATACTCATCGGGAACATTTCGACCGAAATTGACGGAAAATGCTTTGAAAGAAGCTCGATCGCAGGTTTGACATAATCGAATCCCGTTTTTTCCTCAGCTTCGCCTGTCAGAACAAGAAGGTGTTTAATTCCTGTTTTTTTAATTGAAAGAGCTTCCGTTTCGATCTCTTCAAGTGAAAGCATTTTTCTAGGGATATTATTTAAGGCAGAAAATCCGCAGTAAACGCAGCCGTTCGAGCAGTAATTAGAGATGTAGAGAGGAATGTATAAGGATATCGTGCCTCCGAAATACTGCATTGTCAGTTCATGTGATCTTTTAGCCATCGGCTCAAGAAATTCTTCGGCGGCGGGGGAGAGAAGATTGAGCATGTCGTAAGCCCCGGGCTTTTCCTTAGCGATGCTCTTTTTTACATCCTCGGGTGTAACAGAGTTAAAGTATTCATCAAAATCAAAATTTTCATATTTTTCAAGTTCATGTAAAAAAGACATAATTTTCCTTACCTTAAAAAGCCCGTCAGGGGGCTCGAAGCGTTGGCTGTTTTACTTTCTTCTCCCATCCGTGCGAGGCAGGCCAGCCTGCCGGCCTGCACCGCCATGGAAAAAGCTCTGCCCATGTTCACCGGATCGTCAGCAATGGATATTGCGGTATTGACCAGAACAGCGTCCGCGCCGAGCTCCATGGCCTCAGCCGCCTGGGACGGCCTGCCGATCCCCGCGTCCACGACGACGGGTATTTCAATATTCTCGATTATCATCTCAATGATCTCTTTCATCTTCAGTCCTCTGTTCGACCCGATAGCTGAACCCAGCGGCATTACCGCAGCGGCTCCGGCGTCAACAAGCTTGTAGGAATAAGTAAGGTCCGGCATCACATAAGGAAGAACGATAAAACCTTCAGCTGAAAGTATCCTGGTGGCTTTCAAAGTCTCCTCGTTATCAGGCATAAGATACTTCGTTTCGGTTATTATCTCGATCTTGATAAAGTCTCCCATTCCGGCTTCTCTCGCTATTCTCGCTATCCTCACTGCTTCGTCGCAGGTTCGTGCTCCGGAAGTGTTCGGCAGTAGGGTAATGTGTTTAGGAATAAAGTCCAGTATGTTTTCGCTTCCGGCATCAAAATCCACTCTTCTCAAAGCCACGGTTATCATTTCCGATCCGCTTGCTTTCAGCATTTCGGGTATCTGACTTCTCGATCTGAACTTTCCCGTTCCCGTAAAAAGTCTGTTCGAAAATTCTTTTCCGCCTATTTTTAGAATATCGTTCATTATCCGCCGCCTACAAAATTTAATATTTCGATCCTGTCATTTTCGTTTAATTTCTGTTCTTTCCAGAAATCTTTTTTGATAACTTTTGCGTTATATTCAACGACAACTGTAGAAGGATTAAGCCCTTTTTCAGTTATCAGCCCGAATATATTTTCTGAATTTGTAGTGTAATTATTGCCGTTCAAAATGATCTTCATTGCCGCTTTCCTCCGTCGGTATTATCCGAATCAGGTTCCAAGGGTCGGGAAAATTTCCCTCTCAGCCGAAAAGGCACCCCCAGGGCCAACGGTGCAAATATAAGAAAAAAAAACGGATATGTAAATAGTATTTTATGTAATGAAAAATAAACAATTTAAAACTTTACATTGAACATAAATTAAATTAATTTTCCAAATATGAAGAAAGGCGGAAGAATATTCAGAGAAAGTCCGGTACTTAATATTTTAAGCAGGCTGTATAAGACTGTGAAGTTCAATTTTGCCACAAAGATGATTTTCCTATTCATTGGTGCGGCTTTATGGCTGAATATTAATATGCAGAAAGATTTTGAGACCACAGTAGATATTCCGATCAGATTAACCAATGTATTCCGAAACAAGACACTTCTTGAACCTATACCCGAGAACGCAAGGATAAAGATCCGGTCGAAAGGCAGGCATATCCTGCTTTCTGATTTTTCAAGAAATCTTTTTTTTGAGATAGATGGCTCGGGATTTTCGGATTCTGCCGTTATCAGGCTCAATATGGATTACTTTATAAATGCATCGGGAAAGGAGATCGAACCGCTTTTTATTTTCCATCCTCAGGAAGTATCGGTAAAATACGACGATTATTTATCTCTGAAGGTGCCTGTAATACTTAATTACCAGTTCAATACGGCGCCGGGATATGTCACATCAGGAAAGTTATCAGTTTTACCTGACTCAGTGACTCTTGAAGGCCCTGAATCAAAGGTAAGAAAAATAAAAGCTCTTCAGACAAAAAAGTTATCAGAAAAAGATATCAGCACAAGTATAGCCAGATATGTCCCTCTTGCACTTACAGATTCTTTGTCAATCAAATACTCGGTAAGAAGTGTCGAGATTAAGCAGGAGATCGAAAGGAAGGGATCGAACACATTCAAAGCCCCGGTCAGAATAGTTAACAAACCAGAGAACATGAATATTCTTCTTGACCCGATAGCGATCGATATAACCGTGATCGGACCCGTGAGCGCTCTGCAGAAAATAAGCTCTGATAATTTCTCGGTTACCGCAGACGCCGGAGATCTCGATAACATTACAAACAGAATACCCGTAAGGGTCACAACTGACATAAGACTTGAATGGAGCCACTCCGCGAAAGAAGTGAGAGCGATCCAGTATTAAATTCGGAGGAATTATGAGGAAATATAGTTTATTATTGCTTGTATTGGCCGCGTATTCTTTTCTTTGTGCGGCACCTGTTACAAGAATAAAAGTCGAGGGAATGATAGACAACGGCGTAGCTTTTTACATTGAGAGAAGCATAAAAGCGGCAGGCGAGAACAACTCGTCGCTTCTGATCTTTGAGATAAATACTTTTGGAGGAAGGGTCGACAGCGCAACCAGAATAAAGGACCTTATTCTGAACTCACCTGTCGAGACGGTCGCCTACATCAATAAAAGAGCAATAAGCGCAGGTGCCTTGATAGCTCTAAGCTGCAAAAAAATAGTTATGGCTGAAGGCAGTACAATCGGAGCGGCGACAGTTGTTGACCAGGAGGGAGAAAAGCAATCCGAAAAAGCCCAGTCGTATTTCAGATCGGAGATAGGCTCTACCGCCGAACTTAACGGCAGGGATAAGAATATAGCTGTAGCTATGGTGGATGAGGACATAGATATTCCCGGAGTAACCGAAAAGGGGAAACTGCTTACTCTAACGGCTAAGGAAGCTCTTGATCTGAAGATGTGCGATGCCATAGTCCATGACGATGACGACCTGTACAATTTTCTGGGGATCTCCGCTTCAGATATAACTCAGACTACTATAAGCTTTGCGGAAAGGATAGTCAGGTTCCTGACCAATCCCATAATAAGTTCTCTGCTCATAACGCTTGCCTTTCTCGGACTTATTTTCGAGGTTAAAACGGCTGGCTGGGGAGTTGGAGGAACAGTCGGCATTGTAGCTCTGATACTTTTCTTCGGTTCGCACTATATAATCAATATGGCGGATCACATCGAGCTTATTATCTTTATTTCAGGTCTGATACTGCTTCTCATTGAGATACTTATTATACCCGGGTTCGGCATAGCCGGAATTCTCGGTATTATAGCTATCGGAACCTCTTTTTTTATGACCCTTTTGGGAGATAATCCCACATTGAATGATTTCTTGAATGCCGGAGCGGTTCTAAGCGGATCGTTCATTCTTTCGCTGGTAGGGTTATATTTTATGACAAAATACCTCCCGGAATCGAAATTTCTGGACTTTCTCATAGTGAGAAAACAGCAGGAAAAAGGTGCGGGGGTGAAAGATTCTCTTCCGCTGACTGTACTTTACGGAAAAACGGGGAAGGCCGCAACTGATCTCAGGCTTAGCGGTAAGATCGAGATAGAAAATGAGGTCTATCAGGCTGTATCAGCCAACGAATACATAACGGCGGGTGAAGAGATCAGAGTGGTGAAAGTTGAAGGCAATAAAATAACTGTGACAAAAATATAATAAATCGAACAGGAGAAAATTATGGAACAAGGTACAGTAGTTCTGATCATCGTGATAGGGATAATATCCCTCATAGGATTTTCAGTATTCATTTCGTTCGTCCCTATCCCTCTGTGGATAAACGCGCTGTTCGCAGGCGTAAAAGTATCCCTGGGTTCGCTTGTGGGTATGAGGCTCAGAAAAGTACCGCCGTTCGTCATCGTGAACGCGCTGATAACCGCGATCAAAGCCGGACTTCACCTTACAACGAACGATCTTGAGACCCACTACCTGTCCGGCGGGAATGTGCTGAGAGTAGTAACAGCTCTCATAGCGGCGGACAAAGCAGGTATTGAGCTTGATTTTCAGATGGCCTGCGGTATCGATCTTGCCGGAAGGAATATTCTTGAGGCTATCCAGACATCCGTTAATCCCAGAGTTATTGACGCTCCGGTAACCGGAAAGATAGGCGCTGTGGCAAAAGACGGGATACAGCTCTGGGCCAAGGCCAGAGTAACTGTAAGGACAAACATTAAAACCCTGGTCGGCGGAGCAACGGAAGAGACGATAATCGCAAGGGTAGGCGAAGGCATCGTATCCGCGATAGGTTCATCAGAGACATACAAGGTCGTTCTTGAAAATCCTGACTATATTTCAAAGAAAGTTCTGGAGAAGGGACTTGACGCAGGAACGGCATTCGAGATACTTTCGATCGATATCGCGGATGTTGACGTAGGAAAGAATGTCGGCGCCGAGCTTCAGGCAGATCAGGCTACATCGGACCTGAAGGTCGCTCAGGCTAAAGCCGAGACGAGACGAGCTATGGCCGTTGCTGAAGAGCAGGAAATGAAGGCAAGGGTTGTCGAGATGAGATCAAAAGTCGTTGAGGCGGAAGCTCAGGTGCCTCTAGCGATGGCGGAAGCTTTCAGATCAGGAAATATGGGTATAATGGATTATTACAGAATGAAGAATATCCAGGCAGATACAAATATGCGTGAGAACATTTCAGGCTCTGACGAAAACAACTAAGATCCGGAGATGAAAATGGATAAGATATTTCTCTTCATAATAATAATGATCATTTCCTCGCTTATCTCAAAAAACAAAAAAAAGAAGGCGGATCAGGCGCGAATTCAGCAATATAAGCAAAACACAGCTACAAAAGCAAAGCCAGAGCCTGACAGAAACTCCGGAAATGGAGCCGCTTCTCAGCTCAAAGACCTTCTCAGCAGGTACGGAGCGCTTAATGACGCGGAGAGGCATGCTGAACAAAACAAGACAAATGTTCAGTATGATGTTTATTCCGAGAAACCTTACGAGGACAGGCATCACCAACAGGAGGTCGAAAGGGAAAATTACGAGGAGTATTCCGAGAGTCGTGAGAAGTTTCCCGATGAGCATGTTATAGATCTTGAATATAAAGAGAAATATGAGAGCAGTATCGGGAACACTTCGAGAATAAAAGTCGAGCATGACTGGAATTCAAAGACTGAAGTAAAAAAGCCCCGGATTAAGCTGTCGGAAGTGTTCGGGTCTAAGAAAAAACTGAGAAATTCGATCATAGCTTCAGAGGTTTTGAGCAGAAAATACTGCTAGTTGACCGTGATCCTGCCGCTTATGTATTTCAAAGCCCTCGAAAATAATAAAGGTTTCGAGGGCTTTTCTTTTGAGCAGTCGATATATGAGACATCCATCCTTAACGGTTCTGTATGAACCTCAACGGACAAAAAGCCCGGAGCACCCCAAAGCCTGGGCCTTGTGATCGAACCTGTATTTATTACAAGGGGCCCTTCAGACCCTGTTTCAGAATAAATATGAAATACATGTGTCGTGGCCGCAAGAACGAGATCGGCTTTTTTCATAACGATCTTTTTCTGCTCAGGATCCAGCCTGTCAAGCCAGTACCCGAGTCTTGAATGAGCCCCGATTATCACAATGTCGGCCCCGTTCTTATTTATCGCTTTCAAGGTCTCGACCATGAACGCTTTCGAATCTTCTCTGAACGACACGGCGTCATCTTTAGGCATGTCTGGGTAGTGAAGCGAGATAAAATGAATTTTTATTCCTTTGTGTTCGATCACAGCGTAATACTCGGCGCCGTTCTCTCTGAAAAAAACATTCGGTCTCGACTTAATATCCGTCAGGTCGAAGAGAGCCTTTCCCGCTCCCCAGTCAGCCTGATCTTTCCCGTAAAATTCGTTATCATTGTCCGCTATGGTCGGATAAAAATTCTTTTGCCACCATTCGTTCATTTTCAGAAAATCAATGAACTTGTTGTTTGTTTTCCTTTTAACATGATCTCCCATGCCCAGAACGAACGGATGGTATTCATCCTTAACAAATTCAACCATGCGCTCAAATTCAACCCTTTCATGACCGTCGCCGGTATTATCGGAGAATACTGAAAAGGTAAAAACCGGCTCTTCGGAGTAGCAGTTCAGAGTTGTAAGAACAAGTATGAATGAAATCATTTTTAGCATTGTCTTTTTTCCTTCTTTCATCTAAATTTAACACTTTATACCATAAAACACAAACAAGGTTTGATATGGACAAAAATAAATTCATAGAGAACATAAAAATACTCAGGGAAGAATATAAAAAGTGGAATGCGCCGATAGTCACTCTGATCTCTGTGCAGACTAAAGATCCGTACAAGGTGCTCATCAGTACTCTGCTTTCGCTCAGAACTAAAGATGAAGTTACGGCTAATGCATCCTACAGGCTTTTCGAAAAAGCAGATACTCCAAAGAAAATGGTCAGGCTTTCAGAAGAAGAGATACAGGGGTTGATCTATCCTGTGGGTTTCTACAAAAATAAGGCAAAGACGATAATAGAAACTTCCGCGCTTCTTATTGAAAAATTCAGTTCAAAGGTGCCGGATTCGCTTGAGGAACTTCTAAATATTAAAGGCGTCGGCAGAAAAACCGCGAACCTCGTTCTTGCTCTCGGATACGGTCAGGATACTATCTGCGTTGACACTCATGTTCACAGGATATCGAACAGGTGGGGGGCCGTTTCTACCAAGACGCCCGAAGAAACCGAATTCGCGCTGATGGAAAAGATCCCGAAAAAGTACTGGAGCGAGATCAACGATCTCATGGTCGCTTTCGGGCAGACAATATGCAGGCCGGTCGGGCCGAAGTGCAAAGAGTGCAGGGTCGTTGAATGCCCGTCGAGAAGAGTAAAATCCTGAATTTTATTGACAATTATGATATTTAGCATTAAATTTAAAGGCTGTTTCTGGTACTTATTAATTGAAATAATCGGAGAGTAAAAATGGCAGAGAAGAAAAAAAGCGATCTTGAAAAACTTGGTGAAAAACTTCTTTTCAAGAAAAAGAACGCATGGGAAGACATTCCCAAGAAAGAATTCGACGAGATCATGGCGCTTTCGGAAGGCTATAAAAAATTCTTAGACGCGAGCAAAACCGAAAGAGAGGCGATGGTTACTGCCGAATATATTTCAAAAAAATTCGGATTTGTGAACATAAAGAACGCAAAGAAAACCGACAGGAAGCTGTTTCTGAGCTATGACGGAGTTTGCGGCGCTCTGGCTGTGATAAAAGACCCCAAAACTTTAAAGAACGGTCTTCTGATAAACGGTGCCCACATTGATGTTCCCAGGATAGACCTGAAGCAGTTCCCGCTTTACGAATCAGAAGATATGGCATATATGAAAACCCACTACTACGGCGGTATAAAAAAATTCCAGTGGGTGACAAGGCCTCTAGCTTTGCATGGCGTGATTGTTACCGAGAGCGGAAAAAGCATAAATGTAAGTATCGGCGAGAAAAAAGACGATTTCGTTTTCACGATAAACGACATTCTGCCTCATCTTGCGCAGGACCAGTACCAGAAAACTCCCGCCAAGATAATCGAAGGCGAGCAGCTCAATATCCTTGTGGGCTCGATCCCCTACAAATTCAAGACAGGCAAAGATTCAATAAAGCTGGCGATACTTGATTATCTGAACAGGGAGTACGGCATAAAGGAAGAAGACTTCGTATCAGCCGAACTTCAGCTCGTTCCTGCCGGAGAAGCAAAAGATATCGGTTTCGACAGGAGTTTTGTCGGCGCCCACGGCCAGGACGACAGGATCTGCGCATATCTGGGAATGAAAGCGATACTTGATATGAAAGAATCAGAGGTAAAGAAAAATATCATGATGGTGTTCTTCGACAAAGAGGAGATCGGTTCGGCAGGGAATGCGGGAGCGGATTCAAATATAGTCGAGAGAATGGTTAACGATATAATGCAGCTGTACGGAGTTGGAGACTACAACGCGCTGATCAAAGCGCTTGAGAACTCTAAGCTTCTTTCATCCGATGTTAACGCCGGTATCGATCCGGAATGGAAAGGCGTCTTTGAACCGATGAATGCGGCAAAAATGGGATACGGTGTATGTCTGACCAAATTTACAGGGTCGGGCGGAAAGGGCGGATCGAACGAGGCGCACGCCGAATTTGTCGCCGACATAAGGAAAGCCTTCAACAAAGACAAAGTGTTGTGGCAGACCACAGAGCTCGGGAAAGTTGACCAGGGCGGCGGCGGGACAATCGCGAAGTATCTCGCCAAGTACGGAATGGATGTGATTGACTGCGGGACAGCTCTCCTGTCAATGCATTCCCCGTTCGAAGTCGCCTCCAAGGCTGATATTTATCACACTTACAAAGCCTACAAGGCTTTCTATAAATACCTGTAGAACTGAATTGACAGGAGAAAAGGGCGTTCTGATACGCCCTTTTTTATGCCCATGAACAAAGAGAATGTACGCATAATTCTGTCCCGCATCTGGTCGCCCGGCAATGTCGGTTCGATCCTCCGCGCGATGAAAAATTTCGGCTTCACCGACCTGGTGTCGGTCAATCAGATGAATCATTCCGAGGAGGAGATACTCACCATGTGCGCGGGGGCCAAAGACCACTTCCGGCACCTCCGCTACAGCGATGATCTCAAGAGGGAAGTTTCCGATCTCTCAGCTGTTTACGCGTTTACGGCAAGAAAAAGAAGGTTCTACAAGGTGATCACTCCGGATGAGATGGCCCGGGAGATCGCCGGGATGCCGCAGACCGCTAAAATTGGCCTCATGTTCGGGAACGAGACCAACGGACTTCAGAATGAAGAGACGGATCTCTGCGATAAGCTTGTTATGATCCCGACAGAAAAAGAATACTCTTCTCTTAACATAGCCAGCGCAGTGATGATAGCGCTTTATGAAATATCGAAGCTGAAGCATCAAAGTGAAACGCCTGAAGATCCCGATGCCGATCTTGTAGATATTTCGTATAAAGAAAAAATGTTCGAAACGCTTGATAGAGTCATACAGAGCAAAATTATGGTTACTTCCGATAATAAAGACCAGATAAGGGAGAATGTACGCCACATATTCCGCAGGCTCAGACTCAACAGAAAAGAAGCAGGCTTTATTAAAAGTATTTTCGAGATAATCGACAGGAAAATAAACTCCTGATCATTTTACCATCAGCATCCGTTTCGTCATCTTTTTACCGTCAACTTCAAGCGTGTAGTAATACACACCGGAATTCAAAGCGTCAGCATTGAACACGACACTGTGATTGCCTGCCTTGAGGTCTTTTTCAACAAGCTTGGCAACCACCTGACCGAGAACATTATAAACAGTCAGTTCAACCTTACCAGACCTTGCAAGAGTAAACTTGATATTCGTAGCAGGATTGAACGGGTTGGGGTAATTCTGATACAGCTTCGTAGTCACAGGAAGCGAACTCTCACCTTCCTCGATTGAGGTCGGATCGTATTCATAACATCCGATGCTCGGGAACTCTCCTCTCGGAAAGCCTGCAATGTCAAACAAAGGCACATCATCTGTCCATATACCCGCATTACGCAACGGAGAAGTCTCTTGTATCCACCAGTGATTTCTGTCCGGATCGGAAAAGTACGGCGAGTTCGGATCGCCTGCGTTGTTGGGGGATAAATCAATATTACCATCACCATCGTAACCGCCGGTAATTGCACAGTGACTGATAGTCTGCAATGGGCCGAAATACCATTCATATTCAAATACAAACGAAGATGAGTCACTGCTCCAGATCACGCTATTCTGAAAAATTTCGTAATTATCCCCATATGTGTTATCGCTTTTAATATGTACATTACTGCCGCCCAATGGCGCTGTGTTGTTTGCAATTGTGGAATTAAAAACTCTTAATGTGTCCGATTCAAGAAATACATTTATTTCAGCCCAGTGGTAGATACCGCCACCACTTTCAAGAGCATTGTTGCCGTATATTAAGCAATTTTTTATTGTGGGATATGCTCCCTCACTATAAATACCCCCTCCATTCATTACGGCTGTATTCTCAGTAATGATAGAATATTCTATTATTGGATAGCAAGGTGCAGCGCCATTTGAGATACCGCCGCCGACTATTGCATGATTATTTCTTATCAGGCAGTTGGATATTTTAGGTGATGAGTACCAATTGTATATGCCTCCGCCGAGAAGCGATCCGCCCCTTATAGAACCGTCAGCATTTCCATCTTGTATTGTAAATCCGTCCAATATTGATCCATCGTGTTTAGTCCCACCATTATATACCACATGATAGCAGTTATCTCCCGCATATCCTTCAACGCCAATGTCGCCGGATAAAATTGTTTCATTATTTTTAATATCTCTTTGACTCAGTGAATTTTCGTATCCTGCAAAACCGCCGAATATTTTTTTCTTATTCAGAAGGCGAAAATGCTTCTCTCTTTCAGTCGTTCCGTGAGATAAATCAATATGTGGCCATCCTGTCGGTATATACTTACCTTTTGCAACCCATATTTCAGTTACTGTAGTATCTCCAATTGCATTCTGTAGTTCGTTACCATTAAGTGCATCCGACCAAGATGATCCGTTGCCTGTTCCGTCAGTTTTTACATAAACAATACCGTTCTCGTCTAGCTGAATAATTAAGATCGGATTGGTAGTAAAAGTTAATTCTTCATCAGAATAAGCGTAACCGAACCTGTTCTCGCAATATGCTCTGAAATAGTATGTTGTATCAGGCGAAAGATTCGTAACTAACAGTTCGAATTCTCCAATGTTAATCAACTCTATCAGCCTGTAGAGCGTGCCCTCGGTTTCAGGATCGAATCCCGGAGTAAGGCTGTATTTTACACCTTTTGCGATAATATCTGTTCCGCCGTTATCGGTTATATTGCCTTTAATTGTAGCGTAAGTAGAACCGATATTTTCCGCAGGTAATGTTGATAAGACAGGAACAGATGCGTTAGGTTCAGAACTTACCTTTTCAATTGCACCAAGATCATTGCAAATACCTTGAGGTCGAGGTGTTAAATATATGTCCGTGTTGTTAGAGTTCCAGAAAACACCTGAATCTATACATGGAGAAATTTCTTGAAGCGACCAGTCTTTATTGTCCGGATCTGTAAAATACGGGGAATTCGGATCACCAACATTTTTTGATGATAAATTATAGTTTTCAAATCCGTCAAATCCGCCTTCTATTGCATTAATATTAAATTTAACATAGCTGACGGAATAATACCTGTAAATCTGTTCAGAGCCTTTGTTACCCCAAATAATGCTGTTTGTAACTCCGTTTCGGCCGATATGCCTGCCTTCGAGATACTTATCGGGTTCATGTAGATAAATTCCGCTACCTTCATCAGCAGAATTATTAACGATTGTGCAATTAGTTACTACTGTTGAAGTACTTCTTGCATATATGGCTCCGCCCAGTGAAGCTGAGTTATTATAAAAAATGCAGTTTTCAATAATCACAGAAAAACGATCATAAAAAGAACCATCAAAACCGCTCCAGCTGAATATGGCCCCGCCATAGTTATATGCTTTATTATCTTTGAAAGTACAATTCCTGATAATGATATTATCTTTGTGTAAATTAATCGCCCCGCCGCCGAATCTGGTACTGTCAGCATTACCGTCCTTTATCGTAAATCCGTCAATTATACTTAATGACCAATCAGCATCCCTGTAATAATTTAAAACATTATAGCAATTATCTGAATTATCACCCTCTATCCCTATATCACCTGAAAGGATTGTCTCATTAGCCTTAATGTCTCTCTCTTCAATAGAATTTTCTGTGCCGTTGAACCCGCCATACAGTGAATAAGTAAAGCCGAATACATACTCTCTTTTATCTTCAACATCTGTAAATCCTGCCCTCGAGTTCGGTTTGTAAATACCTTTTGCTATCCAGACTTGATCCCCTTCTTCAACACATTTGTTGTTGGCAGTTTGCAGAGAGTCGCCGGGGAAAGCATTTTCCCAAGATGATCCGTCAAAGTTTCCATTTCCATTCTGAGTTACATAATAGATAGTTGAAAACAACATATTTGAGGCTATAAATATCATTATCGTCAGTATTTGTTTCATTTCTTTCTCCAAGCATTCTACATTTAGTTAATATACAAATAAATTTTCGGAATTCCGAGAAAATAATCAGACCGGACAGAAAAAGCTGACCGGTCTGATTAACAGAAAATTTACTTTGTAAGAATCATTCGTTTTGTTAAAGACTTGCCGTCAACTTCAAGCGTGTAGTAGTATATGCCTGAATTCAACCTTGAACCGTCAAAATCAACCGCATGAACACCACTATTCATAATTCCATTTACGAGCTCAGCTACTCTCTGACCGCCGATGTTGTAAACACTGAG
Source organism: uncultured Bacteroidia bacterium (assembly GCA_964648295.1). GTDB lineage: Bacteria > UBA4055 > UBA4055 > UBA4055 > UBA4055 > UBA4055. The sequence continues at coordinate 23,302 of CAZYNH010000022.1, forward strand.
TTTAACACCTGCAGTTTTAGCAAGTGCGAACCTGATCTGAGTAACAGGGTTGAACGGGTTCGGATAGTTCTGGAACAGCTCATGCTGAGAAGGTAGAGCATTCTCCGTAATATCCGACGGTTCAATCTTTTCTTCATCACCGTAGAGTCTTGAGATCAGTTTTCTAACATCATTTGTTAGTGATCCGTTCTTACCTTTATCTTCGGAATTCTTGAGCATATTTGCAATAGCGATATTGATATCCGCAAGGACTAT
>CAZYNH010000023.1:0-21756 GCA_964648295.1 uncultured Bacteroidia bacterium
AACATCCAGAAAGCGGTCATCGACAATGCCCCAAAAGGTACCGAGATAGACAATCTTAAAGCCGTGAAGATCGGGATCGAACTGGGCAAAAAAGCATTAAAATCTAACGAAAAGATCGTAAAACTGACTATAGACGATGCTGTATTGCCTGAGGAAGACAACGGAAAATAATAAGAAAAGGTGAACTTATGCTCGAACTGAGTCTCTGCATGGTCAAACCTCATGCTTTTGCGACTAAAAAACTCGGCACGATAATTTCGATGCTCGAAGCGGCCGACTTTAATGTTGTAGGGATCAAATCAGTAAAACTTACGCCTGAAATGGCAAGAAGGTTCTATTTTGTTCATGAGGGTAAGGAATTTTTCGGCAGGCTGACGGACTATATGAGCTCGGGCACGGTGGCGGCGATCTGCGTGGAAAAAGAGAACTGCGTGGCTGAATTGAGAAAGCTGGTCGGCGCGACCGATCCGGCGCAGGCCGCTGAAGGTACCATCAGGCGTACCTGCGGTACGAGCAAGGAAAAGAACGCTGTCCACGCATCTGACTGCGTCGAGAACGCGAAAAAGGAGATCCGTTTCTTCTTTTCCGATATCGAGCTTTATTCATACAGGTTCATCCAGTACTAGAACGCGACTGAATATAAATAAAAAATCCGGAAAATTATCCGGATTTTTTATTTGAGTGCCCGGGACTGGGATCGAACCAGCACAGCATTGCTGCCACCAGACCCTGAACCTGGCGCGTCTGCCAATTCCGCCACCCGGGCGAACAGTGCGGAAATATATGAAATAAAATATTTTTGTCAAGTGCATTTTCTAATCATCATCCATCGAGCTCGCCAGTACTTCCCGCTGTTTTGAGCCCTGGTGAGGCCCGACAACCCCGTCGCGCTCGAGCTGGTCTATGAGCTTTCCCGCTCTCGCGTAACCCACCGAAAGCCCGCGCTGAAGCATGGATACGGACGCCATCCCTGTTTTGATTACAAGCCTTTTGGCCTCCAGATATTTGGGGTCATCCGATGGCGATCCGCCGAATTCATCGTCGTCACCGCCCATTGCGGCTATCTGGGCGGACGAAGGTTTGGCCTTGATAGATATCTTGTCGAAATTATCCGGCTGCGAACCGATGTGCGCAACAACCTTGTTTATCTCTTTCGTTTCGACGAGCGCGTTCTGGATCCTTATAAGGTCGGATTCGCCCGGAGGGATCAGGAGCATGTCGCCCTTGCCGAGGAGCGATTCGGCGCCTTTTCCGTCAAGTATCGTTCTTGAGTCTATCTGGCTTATGACCCTGAAAGCGATACGGGTCGGAAAGTTAGCTTTAATGGCGCCGGTGACGACCTTGACCGACGGGCGCTGGGTGGCGAGCACAAGGTGGATCCCAATGGCCCTGGCCATCTGCGCGAGCCTGCATATCGGGTCCTCGACGGCTTTTCCGGATGTCATCATAAGGTCGCCGTACTCGTCAAGGATACATATTATATACGGCAGCTTGCGGAACGGCGCGTTCGTTATTTCGTTGAACTTGAGCTCGCCCGACTCGACCATCGCATTATATTCCTCAATGTTCCTTGTGCCGGACTGGTTCAGCATATCGTATCTCGACTCCATTTCTGTCACAAGCGCATCAAGAAGCCTTACGGCATCCTCCGGGCTTGTTACCACGGGATCATCTATTCCTTCAATCTTAAGAAGATGATGCTTTAAGAGCCCCGAATAAACCGAAAGCTCCACTTTTTTCGGATCTATCATGCAGAACTGAACTTCCTCCGGCGTCGCTCTGTAAAGGATCGAGATTATAAGCCCGTTTATGCAGACGGATTTTCCTGATCCGGTCGATCCGGCTATCAGAAGGTGAGGTGTCTTGGCAAGGTCAAGAATATAGTTCTCGCCTGATATCAGTTTACCAAGCGCTATTGCGAGCTTTGATTTATGTTTTATGAATTTCTCTGATGCGATGATCGATTTTAAATATACGACCGACGGGTTCGAGTTCGGGATCTCTATGCCTATGGTGCCTTTTCCCGGAATAGGCGCGACTATCCTGATGCTTTTTGCCTTTAACGCCATCGCGAGATCGTCTTCAAGAGATGTGACCCTGGATACTTTCACGCCCCTGGCGAGCTCGATCTCATACTGGGTTATGACGGGACCGGGGTTTATCTTGACCACCTTGGCCTCAAGTGAGAACTCTTTCAGTTTTTCCTCAAGAGTAACAGCAATTTCACGCAATTTCTGCTCGTCTTCAATTATATTCACATTCGATTTAGTCTCGTTTAAAAAATCAATATCCGGCGGAATATATTTATATTTTTTATCGACTTTAGCCTTGTAATCGACTGATATCTCAACCACGGCTTCCTCGATATCGAATTCCTTATCGGTTTTCTTAGTCTTGCGCGGTTCGGCTTTCACATGTGTCTCAGCGGCAGTCACCTGATCATCCGCAGATTCATTTTCATTGTTCTTCCTGGTCAGCTCCTCCAGCCTCTCCTCTTCTTTCCGTTTAAGCTCGTTATTAAGTTTTATCCTAGCGCGGTATTTTCTGAATTTCTTGTACAATCCCGACATTATCCTCCACAGCAGTATGAAAGGGAAAAGAACGGCTTTAAGCAGATGATCGGCCCTGAAATCGAATACGAACAGAAGTATTATCAGAAAAAGCGATGAAAGGGTTATCAGGCTTCCGGCGTAGCCGAAGAATTCTATGAGCGCCCGCGCGCCTCTGAACCCCAGAGCGCCTATGCTGTCCCATTTGTCGCTCTCGTCTTTGAAATAATCAAAATCCCTTCCGTACATAAAAACCGCGGCCGACACGGAAATGACCGACGAGATAAGCAGATAGACCGATGCGTTCTTTAAATGCTTAAGATATGTTTTCATTTTAATAAAGCTGTATCCCTCTGCGAAAAGAAATACGGGCATGAGAAAAAAGATGTAGAGTCCGAAAGTATGCGAGTACAGGATCTGAACAGCACCCTCAAGGCTTTTTCCCACCGATATCATCTTCCCCACCTCTCCCCCGTCGCCGGATGTGACGACAGACACAAGGCCCAGAAGTATTATAAGGCCTACAGCCAGGAATATTATCCCGAACATATCATGCAGCTTTTCTCTACTGAATTTCATATAATCCGCTCTGTTTTTTAAATGAACACCGCCGAAAGGTAACCCACAACTCCGGACCTGTCGTTTATTATATCTCCCGAATTTCTGTAATCAAGTATCTCCGGAACAAGTTTTTTCCCAGCGGCGGCCGCTATCATAGCTTTAATGCCTGTCATACCGCACGCCTCTCCGGCTCCCGCCTTCTCTGCATCGAGCTCTCTTATTCCTTCCGCGACAACTGAATCGATCCTCATGCATTCGTCGTAGGAATGGAAATGGCTGAGGTCGGAAGAGATTATAACAATATCTTTTTCCTCGTCCAGAACATCTTTTATCACATAAGAGAGCTTTTCATATTCAGTCTCGCCGTAAACGAATACAGCTATGCTTTCAACATCCAGGTATTTTTTTATGAAAGGCAGCTGCACCTCTGCGCTGTGCTCATACAGGTGCGGCTCTTCAATAGATAGAAGTCCGTTGCTTTTTTTCAGCCTTCCAACCAGGTCACGGTTTACCTGCAGATTCTGACCGCAGAATCTGAATTCATCGAAATCACCTCCGCTGATACCGTAAAAAGCCACCCTGTGCGAAGGCGCGAAGATCACAGCCGATCTGTATTTTTCTCCGCGGGCATATTTGTAGGCATAAGACGCGGTAAGGCCTGAAAAAAAGAGGCCGGCATGCGGCGAGATCATAGCTCTGACTTTCCCTTTTTTTTCGACTATGACCTTCATATCGAAATCGTTGAGCATCGCGTCAAGCTCCGCCGGATTTGACGGATAAAAAGAGCCTTCGACCGCAGGATGTCTTGTTTTCATGATAAACCTCCATGCGATAATATATCAAAGTCCCGGGCGATTTTCAAAGTATTTTATGACATTTCTTTTAGTTTTTTTGTAAAGATTTTGTTAGATTTAACCGGTCGTGTGAATTATATTCGACATGAATTGAATTGAAATAATCCGGAGGCAACATGAAAAAAATAACCCTTATAATATCGCTCGCTGTATCCGCGTTCCTTTCGGGAGCACACCTGAAAGACATTCCTGTCACGATAACCCAGCCGGACGGGACGGAGATAAACCTGTTCGCTTCAGGCGATGAATTTTTCAACCGTCTTCACGACGTTAATGATTTTACTGTCATCCAGCATGATGACGGATGGTATTACTACGGGGTCAGAAGCGGTGATGAAGTTGTGCCTTCTTCCATAAGACTGAATGATGCCGATCCTGCCCGTTCCGGCCTTACCCCCGGCGCGGTAATATCTTCAGAACTTTATAAAAAAAGAGTAGCGTCTTTTAACAACCATCAGGTCCCCAAAGAAAAAGACGCCCCCACGACAGGAACGATAAATAATCTGTGCGTATTTATCAGATTCTCCGACGAGTCTGAATCAATTTTCAACAGGCAGAGATCTTATTACGATACTTATTTTAATAAACCTGACGGGCCTTCGCTCGGCCACTATTTCAACGAAGTATCTTATGAAAAACTGACAGTAAACTCCGTTTATTATCCGCATGTAGATGATTTTTCAACCAACCTTTCATATCAGGACATTTATCCCAGGTCATATTACAAGCCTTATAACGCTACGACAAATCCTGACGGTTACAGCAACGATTCGGAGAGGACAGAACGGGAGCACAGCCTGCTCGAGAGAGCCGTGCTTGCCATTGCCGGTGAAGTTCCCACCGATCTTGTTATAGACAGCGACAGGGACGGTTTTGTCGACAACATAGTTTTTCTTATAAGCGGAGCACCGGGAGCCTGGGCATCACTTTTATGGCCGCACAGGTGGGCTCTCTATACAAAGAATATCTCTATCAACAGGAAAAGGGTCTGGGACTACAATTTCAACCTGACCGGAACGACCACATATTTCACAGTAGGCGTGATCGCCCATGAATTTTTCCACTCGCTCGGCGCGCCTGACCTTTATCACTACTATAACGACACCGCGCCTGACGCAGTCGGAGCGTGGGATGTAATGAACAGTACTTCAAACCCGCCCCAATATATGGGAGCGTGGATGAAATACAAATACGGCAAATGGATTGACAGTGTACCCGTCATAAGCGCACCCGGAGTCTACAGCCTTAAACCACTTCAGTCAGAAACGGGTAATATATTCAGGATAAATTCTCCCAATTCATTAAACGAGTTTTTCGTGGTCGAATACAGAATGCAGACAGGATTATATGAAGCCAGCCTTCCCGGCTCGGACAATGGTATTCTTATTTACAGGATCAACTCTTCATATGAAGGAAATGCGGACGGGCCGCCGGACGAAGTCTATATTTTCCGGCCGGGAGGAACCTTAACAGCAGGCGGAACTCTCAACAGCGCTCTTTTCAGCAAAGCTCTGGGAAGAACTGAATTCAATCAGCTCACGAACCCGTATCCTTTCCTTTCAAACGGGAACGCCGGCGGGATCAACATAGTCAACATAGGTTATGCCGGTTCTGAAATATCTTTCGAATTGTCGATAAATGTTCAGCCTCCAAAGAACCTGATTACCGCTTGCGGATACGGCAAGATCGAACTTAACTGGACGGCGCCGGATGCCCAGCAGGGGGTAACGCTTTCTCATTACAGGGTCTACAGAAATTCGGAACTGATCGCGGACAATCTGTTAGCAGTATCATATACTGATGAGACTGTGGCCGACAACGATACTTACACATATTCAATTTCGGCATTCTATACAGGTGCCGTGAACGGAGAATCCTCTTTGTTAACGGCCGCACCGGCAACCTACAATCCTCCTGCCTCCCTTCCCTATTATACTTCATTTGACTCCCAGGACAGATGGACGCAGCAGGAAACAGGCGGAGCAAGCCCTAGGTGGACAACAAGCAGCTCTTCAAACGCGGGCGGTGCCGCGCCTGAAATGATGGCTGAGATGGAGAATGTTGAGAACGCGACATCCAGGCTTATATCTCCTGCTTTCTCGACATCGGGCACCGACACAGTCCTGATCTCTTTCAGGCAATTCTATGACGCCTATGAAACGGGACTAGCCTACAAGGTGCTTGTCAGCCCGAACAAATCAGACTGGACAGAAACGGGCTGGTCATTCGCAGGAGACTATTCCGACAACGGGCCTTCTCTTGAGACTATCGAGCTGACCGAATTCCCTGATCCGATGTATGTCGCTTTTACGCTCGAGGGTTATCTCTGGAATTACGACGGCTGGTATATTGACGACTTAACTGTATCGAAAAAAGGAACGACCTCCGTTCAGGATACAAACATCCCGTCCGTTACAAAGCTCTACGGGAACTACCCTAATCCTTTCAACCCGTCAACGACTATCCGTTTCAGCCTTTCTGAAGTTTCAGATATTAAGCTGAACATATACGATTTGAAAGGCTCTCTTGTAATTACTCTGGCGGAAGGGAAATTCCTGCCAGGTGAATACAGCTTGATGTGGAACGGAAGCGATAAAAATAACAGTCAGCTGCCTTCAGGATTATACTACATATCCCTTACATCCGGCGGCAGGACATTCATACATAAATCCTTACTCGTAAAATAAAGGAATAAGATGCTCATTAAAAACATTCTGTACATTCTCTTAACGGCGGCGGCTGTATCTTATGCCGGACTTATCAATGTAAATCCCGACCCTGAAGGAGAACAATGGATTGCCGGAGGTCTGAAGATACCTGAAAACATTAAAAGATCGGATATCGTTTTTATTAAGCCGGGTCTTGAAAAATCAAAAGAGCTCCCTTCGAGAGTTGACAATTCCCTCCACAAATATTTCCGCCCGGTATTCAATCAGGTTGGAGGAAGCTGCTCGCAGGCTGCGGGAGTAGGATACACTTTTACCTACGAAATGAACAGACTCAGAGATCTGCCTTCGGACACGCCTGATACGCAGTACCCCACACATTTCACATACAATTTCCTCAACGAAGGGAGCGGCGAGATCGGTTCATGGTGGGGTGACGGATGGGATATTATACATTCGGCAGGCATCATGAACGTGACTGAATACGGCGGGCATTTTGCGGCCGGCGGCAATTCGCGATGGATATCCGGCATCGCGGAATGGCAAAGCGGCCATTCCAACCGCGTGGCCTCCTATAGCGCGATCGATGTAGGCACGCCTGAAGGGCTAAACACTCTTAAGCACTGGCTTGACAATCATCTTGAGGATTCTCCATACGGGGGCCTCGCGGTCTTTGCCGCCGGAGCTACCGGGTATCACGAAAGATCTCTTCCCGAAGGCACTCATGAGGCCGGGAAAAAGGTTATAACGAAATGGGGACCGGACGTAAACCACGCCATGACTTATGTGGGCTACGATGACAGCGTCCGTTTTGATTACAACGGAGACGGCAGGTTCACGAACGATATCGACATCAACGGCGACAGAGTGATCGACATGAGGGACTGGGAGATCGGCGCGGTTATCGTTGCTAACAGCTGGGGCGAGAGCTTCGGGGACGGGGGATTTATATACCAGATGTACAAACTTCTCGCCGAACCATACCAGAACGGCGGCATATTCTGGAGCTTCTGTGATATCGTTCATCCGGCAGCGGTCTGTCAGAACAGATATATCCTTGAAATTAAAATGAAACATGACCGCAGAAATATTTACAGGATCTCAGCCGGATCGTCTAACGATCTTTACGCTCAGGAACCCGGTTATTCAACCTCATTTCCCTTCATGAACTACCAGGGAGGAGACTATTACCCTCAGGGAGGAAGATCGGAGGCCGATAAGTACATCGAATTTTCATTTGATATTGACGATATTATTCCTGAACCCGACTCAAATTCGCCCTTTAAATTTTTCTTCATTATTGACGAGACCGATACCGGGAACAGATACGACGGTGAAATTATATCGGCTGTCGTTAAGGATAATCTGAGCGGGAGAGAATATTATTTAACCGACGGGCCGGACCCTGTAATAAACAACTCAAGGACATACAGAAGCGTCATAGTTGACGAAAATACTTTCGTTCCGGAAAACCTCATAGCTTTTGCCGGGGACGGGATAGTGAGGCTTGAATGGTCAAGTCCTGTCACCAAAACTTCCGCGTTTGAGAGTTATACGGTCTACAGAAACGGGCAGGCAGTATTGGCAGGCAGTACCGGCCCGGAATTCACTGACGAGAATGTTTCGAACGGGATTTTGTACACATACAAGGTCTCTGCAAAATTCACCGGATACTACCATGATGAGATATTCTCATATCCTGTTCAGGCCCTGCCTTCCGCGCCATCCGATCTGCCGTATTTTACAGACTTTGAGGACGGCACTGACGGCTGGCTGATAAAAGGCGACCTGTCCGGCTGGCTGACAGGGAATACTGACTACAACTCTGAGTTCTGCGATTATTCCGGGAATCCTTCAACTTTTATCCTTGCAAACCCGGATCTGGCGGGAAATGACATCGTAGTAAGGGACTATGCCATATCCCCTATGTTCAGCATCAGCCGGTACAATTCAGTAACTCTGGAGTTCGATTACATCCTGAACAATTACTCAGATCTGTATTATTTCTGCGACATCTCCGTAATGTATAGAACAGGCGCGGATCAGGGCTGGTGCCTTCTGGAGAAACTTCCGTATTCTCAATATTGGACAGGCAAGGTTATCGAAGTACCTTATGAGGCAGTATCCTCGAATTATACTCAGTTCGCCTTTTTTATTGACGACTATTACAAATGGTCAATGGGCGGCGGCGGGATCGACAATGTAAGGATAACGGGCGATTTTCAGACATTCGCTCCTGTTATTTCCGCTTATATGCCTGCGGACACATCCTTCAGTATATCCGGTCTTGAACCGGTTGAATTTTCTGTTGAAGTTGATGATAAAGATACAGGAATTTCATTTCTTGAATTTGAATGGTATGTCAATGATCTCAAAGCAGATTGTATTAAACCCCGGTTCTCACAAATATTCGGAACCGCAGGGGGTTATGAGGTCAGTGTTGTGGTAAGCGACGGGACAGACCAGGTTTCGCAGACATGGAATGTTACCCAGACTGGTATAAGCGAGAATCTTCCCGCCTCAACAAGGCTATACCAGAACTATCCCAACCCTTTCAACCCGTCTACGGTGATCAGGTTCGACAACGCGAAGGAGAATTTTACTTCTCTGAGCATATACAATTCGAACGGACAGAAGGTCAGAACACTATTGAACTCAAAGCTTGGACCTGGTAGCTATTCAGTTACATGGGACGGAAGGGACGGCAAAGGCACGGCCATGTCCTCAGGAGTTTACTATTATACTGTCAGCTCGGGAGATTACGCCAGAACATATAAAATGATGCTGTTCAAATGATAAATCTGAATTCATACATCGAGCATACTGTTCTTAAACAGGGAATAACGGTCAATACGATTAAAGATAATCTTGAATTGTGCTCAGCTTTTTCTATACCTGTCCTAGTAATACCCCCTTCAATGACGGCCAGGGTAAAAACCCTTAGATCTCATTACGAGAACATTAAGGTCTGCACGGTTATCGGATTCCCTTTGGGTTACAGCACTTTTGAAACCAAGATATTCGAGATAAAGAACGCTCTGAACAACGGCGCCGACGAGATAGATCTTGTGATAGACAACAGCCTTGTCAAAGACAACAGGTGGGATGATCTTAGGAACGAGATCTCCGGTTTTAAGGATGCCTGCGGCAACAACATACTTAAGATCATTGTCGAGACCTCGATCATAAACCGCGCCGAACTCGACAGAATCGCGAATATACTGATCGGCAGCCGCGTAGATTTTATAAAAACATCCACAGGCTTTGTGGGCGACGGCGCAAAAATAGAAGATATAAAGTATCTGAAAAATTTCTACGGCGGTAAAATTAAAATTAAAGCGTCGGGAGGAATAAAAACAAAAGAGCAGGCCATCGAATTCATCAAAGCAGGCGCGGACAGAATAGGCACATCCTCCACCAAACAGATCCTGGATAAATAATTTTTTTTTCGTTTTGATAATCATCTTCATGTATTTATATTGAAGTCAGATCAATACCGCTATCAAAATAGTTTGAGGTGAAATATGCACAAGCCGACTGTAATTCTTCTGATATTAATTTCAGGTCTGTTCGATTCCGGTCTTCTGTTCTCGGATTATTACGGAAGATTATCTCAAACATTTGATGTAAGTCCCGACCCTTATGACTGGTTCTTCGGTTCTTCAAGAAGGATCCAGACAAATTTTGATCCCGCAACCGGAGAAATGTTAAGCTCGGTTTACAGACAATTATATGATGGTGAAAGCAATACAATAGGAGCAATGACCGGAGTGTACAATTATGACAGCGGTCTGACAAGCTGTTTGGAATCACTATTGAACTGGTACTTTCAACCGATTGCAGGAGGCAGACAACCTTATGTCTGTGAATTTATTAACGGTTACTCTTTCGGACTTTTCAATTACATAGATATCGGTAATCCCGAAAGAGTTTCAGATCCGTTTTTTACTGTTGGGGATGCAAGATTCGGATGGGATATGACATTTTGGAGCTATCCGACAAGGGTCGAATCATCAGATTCTTCGTCTGTTGTCCCTAATGCAAGGAACGGCTCAGGTGATGTCGTCTATGATCCGGAAAGCGGATATTATTATTGGACACAGGCATGGAGAGAAAGCCTGAGTGTAAATCAGAGCCCTGTTTCCTTTGTCGTAGGCAGAACGAAGACTCCCGGTGAGCCTGATAGCTGGGCTTGGACGGATTATAAGGAACTCAGATTTGATACGGATAACATTACATATAATAAAGATTCGGATGTTTCACTAATAGGTCCGGTACATCTCGCTTATGCAAAAGATATTTACGGCAATGGTACAGGAAAAGGGATCGGAGTCGCTGTGACACAGTGCTATCCGTGGTATGCCCCGCAGCTTTCATATATTTTTACCACTAACTGGGGAGTTGACAGCCTCAGCGGGTCTTTGATGCCTAACTGGAATAAAACCGGACTCGGTTTTCATCATCAGGAGGTCTCAGAACTTTTCGACTGGGTAGGAGAAACACTGACTTTGAGTGATTCGATAGGATACAACCTCGATTCTTTAGATATTTTCAGCGGCACAGGCGATATAACTATTAATTATGCCAGAATAATGTGGGATATTTCTGTTGTAGCTACTGAAGAAAATATTGTTCATGTGGCATGCATGGTATTCCCTGCATCGAGTGAATTTCCGAACTGCATTTTTCCATGGACGGACAGCGGATTCAGGGCGGGTTATTACGATATCAGAGGAGAGATAACAGACACAGGTGTAATTTGGCAGAAAGCTGTTCTTATAGCTAATCCTATCGGAAATAATGAAGGCTGGTACTCAGGCTATCAGGGCATGGAATTCACAGACGACATCAACCGCACTCTGAGCTTGAGCTATGCAGGTAATGATAAAATATTCGCAGGCTGGCTTGACAGACCTGAAACCAGATATTTTACTTTCGACTGGACGAATACTCCGAAATACTACAACTACATAGATGACGGCTATTTGATCCTTTCAAATGACGGCGGAAGTACATGGATGCATTACAAGTCAGTTGATGTAGAAACTGGAAATCCTGACAATCCTGTTTGGCAACTGATATATGCTGCAAATGTCACAAAAACAAGCACTATTTTTGAAGAAGGCTGGTCACTTTCGACTCATGGAATACTTGGGTCCGATAAAGTATACACTTATGCAGCCTGCCAGTATGCAGATGTAACTAACGAGATCGGAGTTTATTATATGGATTATAAGAGATTTTTGAAGGTTTGGGATGTCGGTTATTATATAAGCGGCATCGAACCCGAAGAAATTTCTATAGCTGCAGATTTCGAGCTTTACCAAAACTACCCGAACCCGTTCAATCCTGCGACCGAGATAAAGTTCAGCCTTGCTGAAAACTCGAAAGTTAATCTATCAGTTTACAACACGAACGGACAGCTTGTAAAAACTCTCCTTGACGGAAAGACCGAAAAGGGTTATCATACTGTCAACTTCGATGCCTCCGAACTCAACTCAGGAATGTACCTCTACAGGCTAAATGTGAACGGAAAAGCTGAAGCACGAAAAATGATAATGTTGAAATAACTACCTGCTTCTCTGCCTGAGAGCTTCGTATAGTATGATCGTGGCAGCCTGATTGACATTAAGCGAATCGGCAACGCCTTTCATGGGTATGCTGACGATGACATCCGCGCTTTTCTTCATCTCTTCGGAGAGGCCGAATGCTTCCGAGCCTACGACGACCGCTGTTTTCTTTGTGAAATCAGCTTTGTGATAGACTGTATCGCCATAAGGATCGGCCGAGATTATCTGAAATTTCTTAGATCTTAAGTATGAAATGGTTTCATCGGACGAAGCTTCGATGATCCTCTTTGAAAATATCGTGCCAGTCGAAGCTCTGATGACATTGGGGTTCCTGTGATCGGTGATCCTGTCGGCAAGGATTATTGTGTTTATGCCTGCGCCGTCCGCAGTCCGTATCAGCGCGCCGAGATTGCCGGGTTTTTCGATCCTTTCCGCTACGAGGATAAAATCTTCGGCATCTGGTATGTCCTTTAGCTTTTTTGTGCGGAACTCTGCTTTGATTATCATGCCGAAAGGCTCGTTTTTATACGCCGCTTTTTCAAAGACGGCTTTGCTCATGTAAAAAACCGATGATGTTCTTTTCAGCACTTCGTTCAGAGTATCTTTGCCGGCTGACCCGATGAACTCATCACACACATAAACTTCCGAAAAATCTATCCCCGCATCGATCGCGCGCAATATCTCCCTTTCGTCCTCGATCAGAACTGTCGTTTCTGATGTCTTTCCGCTCTTGTCCCTGAACCTGACGAGGTCTTTGACTTTCGGGTTTTGGAGGCTGGTGATAAGCTCTTTCATTTTTCAAACCTTTTTGATTCGTTCCATAGGGAATCAAGATATTCCAGGCTCTGATCCTCCATCTTTTTCCCCTCCGATTCCACCTTATGCTCGATATAGTTGAACCTCTGAATGAACTTGTTGTTGGCTTTCTGAAGCGCCTGCTCGGGATCGACATTAAGTTTTTTTGACAGATTTACCATCACGAACAGAATGTCGCCTATCTCTTCCTCGATATTAGGAATATCGTTCTTCTTGATGCCCTCTTCGAGCTCGTTTATCTCTTCTTTGACCTTTTCAAGAATGTCCACCGCTTTCTGCCATTCGAAACCCACTGCTCCGGCCTTCTGCTGAAGCCTCAAAGACCTTAGAAGCGCGTTGAACGACTTCGGCACTCCGTCCAGTATGCGTTTTTTGCCTTCCTTTTCTTTCTTTATCTTTTCCCAGTTGTCCTTTACCTGATCGGGAGTTAGCGTCTTCTTCTCGCCGAAAATGTGCGGGTGCCTCAGTTCAAGTTTATCGGAAATGCTTTTCGCCACATCTTCGATATCAAATTCCCCGTTCTCATCAGCTATCTGGGACTGGAAAACTATCTGTAAAAGAAGATCGCCGAGCTCTTTTTTAAGTTCCTCACCGCCTCCGTCGTCAATAGCCTCAAGCACCTCGTAAGCCTCTTCGAGAATGTATTTCTTCAGGCTTTCAGGCGTCTGCTCAAGGTCCCACGGGCATCCTGATTCTCTGTCCCTGAGCTTCTTCATTATATTGATAAGCCTTTCTATCTGTTCCAGACTCCCTCCTTTTAAAATTCCAAATATAACTAAAAACAAAACAAAAATCATTTCATTTCGTATAAGATTTGACTTGAGTCTTTAAAAGCATTATTTTACAAGCTGAAATTAGGAGTAAAGAATGAAAACAACAGTATTATTTTTGATCGGAACAGTACTTGTCGGCTCGGTTTTCGGGATATCAGGCCAGAAGATAATATCGAACATTAAGGACAATTATAAGAAAATGAAGTCTTTCGAGGCTGATTTTACCCAGGTTCAGAAATGGGAACTCGCGGCTGAAGAGAGCAGGATTTCCGGGAAATTATATATGAGGAGCGACGACTCTTTCAGAGTTGAGATGCCTGAAGGCGACTATGTATTAAGCAACGGGAAAACGGTTTGGAGGTATTCTGTTGAGAACAGGCAGGTGCTTGTAGAGGATCTTAAAGACAGCGATGACGCGATGCTTCCCGGAAAACTTTTCTTCGATTTTTCTGATAAATACGATCTTAAAGACTATTTTGAGAAAAAAGAGGACGGGAAGACAGTTTATTTTCTTGAACTGGTTTCCCCAAAAGACAGGCAGAGATTTGTAGACAGGCTTAAAGTAAAAGTTAATTCCGGTTTTCTGCCTTATGAGATCGAATATTATGACCTTGACGACAATAAAACCACATTTATAATCGAAAACATCCTGATCAACAAAGAGACCGGCGGGGACATGTTCAAATTCGTCAAAAAAGAGGGTGTTGATATCATCGACCTGAGAAAAAAGAAATGAGGACTTTGGCGAACTGCAAACTTAACCTTCATCTGAGGGTAACGGGAAAGCTGCCCGACGGTTACCACTCTCTTGAGACAATATTTCAGGAAATCCCCTTCCATGACGAACTGGATATTGATGTTACTGATGACGGATCGGTACAGTTCTCCGCGTCAGGTATGGAGATACCGGATGACGGGAAGAATATCTGTGTTAAAGCCGCCGTTCTGCTCAAGGAAAAATACTCGGTCAGTAGAGGGTGCAGGATACATCTTGTGAAAAATGTCCCCATAGGCGCGGGACTGGGCGGCGGCTCGTCCGACGCGGCGGCGGTCTTAAAAGCCCTCAACGGTCTGTGGGAACTCGGCCTTAAGGATCAGGAACTGGAGCGTATCGGGCTTTCCCTTGGCGCCGACGTACCGTTCTTCATCAGAGGCGGATGCGCATGGGCCGAAGGCAAAGGCGAGATACTCACTCCCCTCCCGCCAATATTGAAGAACGGAACAGTCCTGCTGGTCTATCCGAATATACACATCAGCACCCCCTGGGCCTATAAAAATCTGAATTTAAACTTGACAAAAAACAACGGCGGTGTTATATTTGCCGACGTCTCAAAACCGGGGTTCGACCTGAGCGGTTCCCGTGCTGGTTTTACGAACGATTTTGAGAGCGCGGTATTCAGAGAATACCCTGAAATAGGACGGATCAAAGAAATATTGCTCAAAGAAGGAGCGGAATTAACCGCGATGTCAGGCAGCGGCTCGACAGTTTTCGGATTCTTCAATACATCCGGCAAATTGTATAATTCTCTAAAATTCCTTGACGATAAATACTTTGTAAAAGCCATTAATGTATAGCGGAGGGCACCTTGGAAATAACCGAGATCAGAGTGAATCTGAGAGACGAAGAGAAGCTAAAAGCTTTTGTTCATGTTACTTTTGACAACGCTTTCATAATCAGAGGGCTGAAAATAATCAAGGGCAAGGACGGACTTTTTGTCTGCATGCCCAGCAGGCAGCTTCCTGACGGCACTTACAAAGATATCGCTCATCCTATTGTTGATGATTTCAGGTTAAAACTTGAAAAAGAGATCCTCGACAAGTACCATGAGGAGCTCGCGAATCAGGTGGAAGGGAAAGTATCAGAAAAAGATGACCACGAAGGTTAGTGTTCTTTAGATCGTAGGGGTATCGCCAAGCGGTAAGGCACCGGGTTCTGGTTCCGGTATCCGGGGGTTCGAATCCCTCTACCCCCACTTTTTTATCTTCAGGGGCATCGCCAAGTGGTAAGGCACCGGGTTTTGGTCCCGGCACCGGAGGTTCGAATCCTTCTGCCCCTGCAAAAATTTAATTAGAGAGGACAGATAAAGATGTCAGAGAAATTAACAGCGATCAAAAAAGAAAAAGACAGCAAAAGAGCTATTACGTCAAAAAGAAAACTCGGCCTCATTCCCGTTAACCTGTACGGTCCCGGGATAGAGAACAGTCACTCATATTACATTAATGAGACCGATCTCAACAGGGCGATAAAATCAGGCAGCAAAATCCATGAAGTAACTTCAGATGTGGGCGATTTCAAGGTCGTTTTCAGAGAAGTACAGAGACATCCGGTTACGTGGAAGCTTCTGCACATAGATATGCTCAGCCTTTCACCCGGAAAAAAAGTGTCCGTCAAGGTCCCTGTCAGGTATGAAGGAGTTCCTTTCGGAGTTAAAAATATGGGCGGGGTGCTGATCATAAACTCCAGAGACATAACAATTGAGGCTCTCGCTGAACATATACCCAACGAGATATTTATCGATGTGTCTCCTCTTAAGCTGAAAGAAACTGTACACGCCGGCGATGTGGTCAGAGAAAATATCAGAATAGTCTCCCCTGCCGATATGCTTCTCTGCAGGGTAGGAATAACAAGAGCCGCTGTATCAGCAGCTGAAGGCGACACCGCTGCTCCTGCAGCTGCTCCTGCAGCGGAGGCTAAGCCGGCTGAAGCCGCAAAAGCCGCTGATGCTAAACCGGCAGCAAAGAAGTAATAACTGTTAATTTAAAATAGAATTCCTGTGCAGATCATAATCGGCCTGGGCAATCCGGGATCAAAGTACTCAGACACATGGCATAACCTGGGTTTTATTGCCGCCGACAGACTGTCTCAGAAATACGGACTTAGTTTTAAAGCCGGAAAAGGCAAATTTTATTCAGCTTCCGGCTTTATTAATTCTGTTAAGACCGTAATAGTCAAACCTACAACATACATGAATCTGTCCGGGATAGCTGCCGCGGAGGTACTGAGGTATTATGAGGCGGGAACAGCAGACCTGCTTGTAGTGTACGACGATATCAATATTGATCTCGGCACTATTAGGATCAGGAGATCAGGCAGCGCTGGAGGTCACAACGGAATTAAATCTCTCATTGGTTCGCTTGAGACCGATGAGTTCGCGAGGATAAGGATAGGTTTTAAAACGGAGCAGATCGGCTCTATACTTGCAGCAAAACCCGAGATCCTGCCGGACCTTGTTCTCTCAAAGATACCGTCTTCAGCAAGAGAGATAATATCATGTTCGGTGGACAGATGCGTCGAAGCTGTAGAATATCTTCTTGAACACGGAATAGATAAAGCGATGAACCGATTCAATTCCGCAGGTTCAGACCAGGACTGATCGTGTAACTTAAGCCGTTTATTTCTTCAGATAATCATTGACATAATAAAAAAAAACGCTTAAATTTGGCGCGTGAATTCTTGCCGGAGGGAACGATTCTTTCCGGCCGCAAGACCAAAAGAAGGAGGTAAAATGAAAAGATACGAAACCGTTATGATCGTCGATCCAACGATAGATCAGGATAAGATCGACGCGGTCGTTTCCAGGTATGAGGAAATGATCAAGACCGACGGAGAGATAATCGCCGTTGATCTCTGGGGAAAGAAAAGGCTGGCCTACCCGATCAACAAAAAACCCACCGGATACTATGTCCTCTACAAGTACAACGCGGGAAACAAAATACCGCAGAAACTCGTTGACGACATGAATCTCAATTCTTCAGTTATGCGCTATATGACGACAGCTATCGACAAGAGAGCACTCAAACAGGAAGAACTTGACAGGACCGGAGCCGCGAAAGCAGCCGTTAAAGAAGAATCCGCCGCTCCCGCAGCTGCAGGCGAAGACAACTAAACAACAAGAGGGTTTTAAAATGATCAAAGATAAAAAGAAGAGGATATGCAGATTTTGTGAAGAAAATGTCGCATATATTGACTACAAGAACGACAAGCAGCTCACAAAATTCACTACCGAGCAGGGAAAAGTGATCCCCAGAAGAACTTCAGGCGTATGCGCAAAACACCAGAGAATGCTTACCAACGCGATCAAAAAGGCAAGAATAATAGCGCTGATGCCTTTCGTTGACAACACAGCAAGATAACAAAGGAGATAATTACAATGCTGATCATATTAAGACAGGATATTGAAAAAGTCGGAAAAGCCGGCGAGATAATCAAGGTCAAAGACGGTTTTGCAAGAAATTATCTGATCCCAAACAATCTTGCTTTCCCGGCTACGGACGCATACATGAACAGATATAAAGAAGGTACAAAATCAAAAAGATATAAAGAAGTTCAGGTAAAAAAATCCGAAGAGTTTTTGAAAAAAATGCTCGACGAGAAAACGGTCGTGATAAAAATGAAAGTCGGTGAAGAGAACAGGCTTTTCGGATCCGTGACTTCTCAGAACATTGCCGACGAACTGAAAAAATCCGGAATTGAGCTTGACAGGAAAAAGATCCATCTGGAAGAGAACATCAAGCACCTTGGAGATTACAAGATCCCTTATAAATCACAGTCGGGACTTGATATTCTGATAACTGTAAAAGTTGAACCTGAAGCATAATTTTGAGCAGATTTGTAAAAAAGCCGGGAACATCCGGCTTTTTTTATATAAATTCATTTGTTTTTAGTACTTTCTTTTGTTACAATTCATGAACAGAACATTTATTCGCAGAGGTATAATTCTATGACGCATAAGTTCCAGCTGGAAAGCGAACACGAGGACGATAAAAGGGCTTCTGTACTTATAGTTGACGATGAGCCTCTCATTCTTCAGTCCCTCGAACTTGTGCTTGAAAGATATTTTAATGTGACAAAAGAGACCGACCCTTTAAAAGTCGGTAATATCTTACAGTCCGGCAATATTGATGTTCTCATAACGGATGAGATGATGCCCGGTATGAAAGGCTGCGAGCTTGCGGAAAAAGTGCACGACTCGCATCCCAATATATGCAAGATCATCTTAAGCGGCAATTCCGATAAAAAGGACATAGTCAAAGCAATAAACAGAGGTCATATCTTCTCGTTCCTCTTCAAACCGGTCGATATAACACAGCTGCTTCAGGCAATAAAACACGGACTGGAGCATAAAAGGATGAAAGAAGTGATAGAAGGCCACAATAAATTTTTAGAGGAAAAGAAAATAAAAGCCTTCTTGATGAGGTGCTCAGGAAAAGCAGAAAGATAATGGATATGGAAAAATTCTATGAACTCGGAAAATTCTCCGCTTCGATAGTCCACGACCTCAACAGTCCGCTTCAGACCCTGATCACCGGCTATCAGCTTTTAGAAGACGAGCTTTCCGCTTCGTCAAAAAGCAATCCGAACTCGGACAATATTATGTCGCTTATTGACAACAGCCTCGAAACGATGGAAAAAATGGTAAAAAGCATCTCGAACAGGATAAACAATTCAGTCTCGGAAAAGCCGGTTGAATTCAACCTAAACGAACTTATTGAGAAAAATATAAACTCTATGAAACTCAAGATCAAAAGTTCCGGACCTGTAGAAATAAGCTTTACTCCCGCAAAAGACCTGCCCAAGATCAAAGGTGTCCCGATGCATTTTGAGCAGATCCTGACAAACCTTTTAAAGAATGCCTGCGACGCGGTGGAGAACACCCCGGAAAAAAAGATCAGAATAAAGACCCTTTTAAAAGGAGATAAAGTATGTTTTTATATAAAGGATACCGGCACGGGAATAAAACCCGAGCACATCGACAGGATATTTGATATAGGCTTTTCAACCAAAGAGCCGGGAAAAGGCACCGGGCTCGGTCTTGTGATAACCAGGCAGATGATAGGATCTTACAAAGGGAAGATCAAGGTTGAATCGGAATTAGGAAAAGGAACGGCTATTTTAGTCTGCTTCCCGGTGAACTGAAAGATGAACTATAACGACAGTCAGATACAGGCGATCGAACATTTCGGCGGGCCTTGCCTTGTTCTTGCAGGGGCGGGCAGCGGAAAAACAAGAGTTATCATAGGAAGGATAGAAAGGCTCATCTCACACCACGGGGTCGATCCGAAAAATATCCTCGCTGTTACATTCACGAACAAGGCCGCCGAAGAGATGCGGGAGAGGCTTTCCAAGTCGGTAAGCACGCATTCGGAAATCACCTGCTCGACCTTCCACGCGCTCGGCGTGAGGCTGATAAAAGAGAATCTTGATAAACTCGGTTACTCAAGGGGATTTTCAATTTACGGCTCTCCCGAGCAGCACGCTGCCATCAGAAAGGCGATGCACAATTTGAACATCGCCGACGACATGTTCGATCCAAAGCTTATCAGCTACAAGATATCTTATTTTAAGAACCGTTTCATCAGCCTCTCTGCGGTTGCCGCGATCGACCCCGTGACAAGCGTATCCAAGCGGATCATGCCGGAGTATGACAGGATATTAAAGGCGAACAACGCGCTCGATTTTGACGACCTGTTACTCAAAATGCTTGAACTTTTTTCCGATAAAGAAATACTTGAAAAATATCAGGACCTGCTCAGGTTCATCCTGATCGACGAGTTCCAGGACACCAACCCCGTTCAGAACAGGATCGTTTTAACTCTGGGATCAAAATACGGGAATGTCTTTGTGGTCGGGGATGACGACCAGTCCATTTACGGCTTCAGGGGCGCTGATTTCAGGAATATTCTCGATTTTGAGAAACACTGGGAGAACTGCCGAATAATTGTGCTCGATGTCAACTACCGCTCGACAGAGACCATACTTGAGGCGGCTTCGTCGGTGATAGGCAACAATACTGAAAGGAAGCAGAAGAATGTGAGAACCCACATAAAAACCCGCATCCCGATCGAATATTTCGCCGCGACAGACGATAAGCACGAAGCGGACCTGATAAGCGACAAAATAAAGAACTCGGGAACGAAATTCTCCGATTTCGCGGTGCTTCTGCGCACAAATTACCTTTCAAGGACGATAGAGGAATCGTTCCGGGCATTCAGGATACCTTACAAAATTGTCGGCGATTACAAATTTTACGAAAGAAAGGAGATCAAGGACATCCTTGCCTACCTGAGCATAATGGTAAACCCGTCGGACGAAGTTTCGGCGTTAAGGATAATCAATACTCCCAAACGGGGCATTGGCGAGGACACGGTCTTCAAGGTTTCAAATTACGCAGAGCAAAACGGCATCACTTTTTTCAGAGCGCTCAAAGATTTCAAAAATATCGAAACGATAGCGAGCTCGAAGCACCACAACATATCTGAATTCCTCAGCATTATAACTGACCTTGTGGATATGGCCGGATCGAAAGATATCTCAGGCACGGCGAAAAGAGTGATCGAAAAGACCGGATATTACCAGTATCTTGAAAAGGAGAACGAGAAAGGCGCCGAATCCAGGAAAGCGAATGTCGAAGAGCTTCTCAACTCGATCAGCGATTATCAGGATATGACCGTTAACCCCACCCTTAACGGATTTCTCGAGAAGATCGCGCTTATCCAGGACGGCGATGACACCGACCGCGGCGAACAGGTCATTGTTCTTACAGTGCACTCGTCCAAGGGCCTCGAGTTCGAGAATGTTTTCATCGCCGGCTTTGAAGAGGGAATATTCCCTCACAAGCGCTCTCTTGACGAGGATCATATTGACGAGGAAAGACGGCTCTGTTATGTAGCAATAACCCGCGCGAAGAAAAAGCTCTATATCTCATCATGCGACAAAAGGACAAGATACGGTGAGGATTCAAAGTGCAGGCCGTCGCGCTTTCTTTCGGAAATACCTGAAGACCTCTTCCTCTATCCGCCTTCACAGGCCAAAGAAAAGGCCGCCGATAACGCAAGATCAAAAATAGTTGAGATGATGGAAAAGCTAAGGAACAAATATAGAGAGAAGAAATAGATTTCCTTTGACAAAGCGTCTTAAATTAATTAAATATAACTTATAAAAATTTTGAGCAGGAAAATGTACCGCG
>CAZYNH010000024.1:0-17042 GCA_964648295.1 uncultured Bacteroidia bacterium
TATCATAAATTTAAGTTGGTCTTAGCGTTTTGTCCAGAAAATCGGGTATAGTCCAGTAAACCATTTATCAGTCTCATGTTAAAAAATGTTCGGGAAAAGATGGTGGAATATCTTCGGATATTTTATTAAATTGTTAAAGTAAAGGTAAAGGTGGAAAAATGAGCAATATCAAACTGTTCGAATCAAAAAAAATCCGTTCTCACTGGGACGAAAAAGAAGAGAAATGGTATTTTTCGGTCGTGGATGTTATCGAAGTGCTGACTGATTCTGTTAATCCTACCGATTATTTAAAAAAACTGAGAAAACGAGATGCGGAACTTGGAAATTACATAGGGACAAATTGTCCCCAGGTAGAGATGATAACATTGACGGGAAAATATAGGAAAACGCTTTCAGCTACGGCTGAAAATCTTTTAAGAATAATTCAGTCAGTTCCATCTCCTAAGGCTGAACCATTCAAACTCTGGCTGGCTAAGGTTGGCTATGAAAGACTTGAGGAGATAGAAAATCCGGAACTTGCTCAAGAAAGAATGAAAGAGTTGTATGAGCTGAAAGGTTATCCTAAAGATTGGATATATAAACGGCTCAGGGGAATCGCGGTCCGTCAAAACCTCACAGAAGAATGGAAGAAAAGAGGAATAGAAAGTCAAAGTGATTTTGCTATATTGACAGCAGAAATTTCCAAAGCTACATTCGGAATGACCCCAAGCCAGTACAAAGAGTTTAAAAATCTTCCTCAAAAGTCAAAAGTTAATTTGCGTGATCACATGAATGATCTGGAGCTGATTTTTACGATGCTTGGCGAAAGAGTAACGACCGAAATTTCTCAAAAGGAAAAACCTGATACTTTCAACGGTAATAAAGAGGTCGCAAAGAGAGGCGGCAAAGTTGCGGGTAATGCCAGAAAAGAAACGGAGAAGGAATTGAAAAGAAGTATTGTTTCAAATGAGAATTTTTTGGATTTAGATAATAAATTGCAAATTGATAATGAAGAAGAATGAAATTAACGAATCTGTTTTTTTTAAAAATTATTTTTCGAATGACAACTTTTTTATAAAACACGGGTCTAAGGGTTGAGAAGCGATGGAAGGTACCGGTCCGACCGGAGCTTCTTAAAAGCCGGCAAAAAAGGGCGCCCTTCCCCGGGGGAAAAAAAGGAAAAAACGAATGAACGAATTGAAAAGAATTGAGAACGAGCTGATAGACAAGGCGGTCAAAGGAGAGACAAAAGCCTTTGATAAACTGATAAGAAAATATGACAGGCAGATCATGAACCTGCTGCTGAACATATTGAAGAACGAAGACGACGCATCGGACGCTTATCAGAACACTTTTATAAAAGTCTATAACAGTCTCGGGCAGTTCAACAGAACATCATCTTTCTACACATGGGTCTACAGGATAGCGGTGAATACGGCTTACTCATTCTATAATAAAAGACCCGTTCATACCGAATTTGACGAGGAAGTGCACACCCCGTCAGTTGAGGATGATCACCGCGCTGCAGGAGAAATCGAGCTCAGCGACGAGGAAAAAAGAGAGATGGTGAAAAAAGAGATCGAGAAACTGTCCGTTCAGCAGAAAAGCGTCGTTTACATGAAGAGCTTTGAAGGAATGAAATTTAAAGAGATCGCGGAAGTGATGTCTTTGAACGAAGGCACCGTGAAAAAATATTTTTTCAGAGCTGTCGAGAATATAAGAAACAATATCGAAATTTAAAGGAAAAGGGCAGAACTATGAACGATATGAAAGAAAAAATATTCGATCTGGTCTTTGACGAGATAGAAAGCCCGGATGAAAAGAAGATCATTTTAAAAGCGATCGAAGACGATCCCGAGCTGAAAAAACTCTATAATGCTTTGAAAAAAGAAAAATCCGCGCTCGGAAATGATGTTTTTGTTAAAGTTTCAGACGATCTTCTTGAAAGGAACAGAGAAAAATTGTCAGCTTCACTTTCAGCTGAAGATAAAAAAACTAATTATTCAGACATATTTAACATATACGGAAGAAAATTTTTGCGATACGCCGCCGTGGTTCTTCTAACATTTTATGCTACGATGTACCATTTCGGGAACGGAAAGCCGGAAAATACCAATGTCAGCCCGGAGATCTCAGCTTTAAACAAAGGTTCAATACCTTATAAGACAGTGGCTGTGGAGAGCGGCGAGAACATATACGGCGGGATTGACATGGCGAAGTATAAAGTAGAGAATCTTAAGATAGAAGAAACTGGCGGCGAGCTTATCATCAATTTCGATGTGAGCACCAACAAGGTCATAAAAGGGCCTAAGAACGATCCGGAGATAATCGGAATGCTGAACTATCTCGCCGAGCATGAAGAGAATCCCGGTCTTAAATATAAAACGATGAAAGCTATGGATATTTCTGGAGACGCCTCTTTTACAAAAACGCTTATTAAGGTAATGACATCAGACAAAGACCCGCTCATCAGAAGAAGGGCGATGAAAATGATATCGGATAAAGCAGGCGAAACTGAAGTGAGGGAAGCTTTCTATAAAATTGTGCTCAGCGATGCGGATGAAACAAACAGGATCGAAGCTTTGGGAATATTGGAAAAAGTTGACAGCAAATATGCCGGCAAGGCTATAAAAAGCATATCATCGGAAAACAGCGAATATTTCAGATTCAAAGCCGGTGAACTTGAACAAAAAGAAGAAAGAGGTAATTAAAATGAATATAAAAGGAATAATAGGCATAGTTCTGTGCTCAGTTACTGCGCACGGGCTTTTCGCCGCGGATGATATCGTATTCTTTAAAGGCGACGGTGTAACAAGAATTACCGTGAACGCATCAGATATCAGGCAGATGACATGCAAAGGACAGGATCTAAGCGCCAGCATTATCGGTACGGACGGAAAAAATATTGAATTGTATATTACAAAAAAAGCGATACAGGAAGCCGAGATCAGGGAAAAGGAATATAAGCCTGAACAGGCTCCTTTAAATGACGACCGCTTCAGCATAGAAAAAAAAGAACTGAGGGTCGATCTTTCAAAGAAAAACACCGACGGTAAATATCTGACAGTTTTCGCGCCGAAAGAGATCTCAGTAATAGTTACCTTCGACAACGGCAAACTAAAGATCAGCAATATCAAAGGCGAGCTTCTTCTTGACGGAAAAAGCATGGATACAGATCTCAGCAAAATAAGCGGTGTTGTAAACTACAGGAACAAATCAGGCGGTCTCAAAATAGACGGTTTCGAGGGAGTTCTGGATATAAAAACCTATTCCGGAGATATTGAACTTCAGAATATTACCGGTTCGTTGAACGCGCAGAACACGGCGGGCGATTTCAGCCTGAAAAAATTCGACGGCATGCTCAAAACCATTTTTCAGGTAGGCGATATGGATATAAGTTCATCGAAATTCTCAGGCGCGGAAATCGAGAGTCAGAGCGGCGATATCAAGATCTCGGATTCAAAAGGAGACAGGATTTCGGTCAAAGTTTCTCTAGGGGGAGTTTCAATAAAAAATTCGGATATCGATCTGATAAGCGCAGAGCTTTCTGCCGGAGAATTGGAACTTAACCGTGTCAAAGCCGATATAGATCTTTTGTTAAAAATGGGCGATATAAGTCTTAAGGATTTTTCTCTGGCCGGAAAAGCCGATTCAAGAATAAAAATGAATTTCGGCGAGATATCGCTGGGCTTCAAAGACCCTTACTCGTATGATTTTTTCAAGTCTAAGAACGATGAGAAAGCGGATTACAGCCCGGGGATGGAACTGACCGATGATTTCAGGATATGCACGAAGAGTAAAAAATGCCTGAAGTTCGAGACGAAGCTGGGCGGAATAACTGTAAAATAGCGAAAACGGAGAATTAAAAATGAAAAACATGATGATATTAACCATGATGCTCTCAGGATTTCTCGCGGCGGAGTCGCTGTCGAAGTTCGCCGATTTCAGTATAGCGGAGGGAGACACTCTGAAAGCCGATGTGAAAGTATTCAAAGGCAATGCACAAATAAACGGATATCTTGAAGGCGATCTGGAAGTCTATTCGGGCAATGTTAAAATTTCCGCATCGGGCCGGGTGACCGGAGAAGTTAAGGCTTATGCGGGAAAGGTTTACAGAGCAGGTGTGATAGATGACGAATCGAGCTATTTTGTCGTTGACGAGATCAAAAGTCTGATACTGGGTAAAGACGATAAAGAGAGATCGGTAAGTTTATTAATGGGGATCAAGGGTCCCGGGAACGCGCTTACTTCAGATAACGGCGATCAGAAAGGCTTCTTTTTCCATAATTCGCTTATTAGGAAAGATTTTGTTTCCTACTCCAAAGTTGAAGGCCTGTACCTGGGTCTGAACGCCGATTTCAAACTACTGGACACTGAGTATGCGGATTTCAACATGAACGCATCGGGAGGCTACGCATTCAGAATGGAGGAATGGGAATACTATTTCGATCAGAAACTTTCTTTTTTGGATGAGAAACTCATACTTGGCGGGGCGCAGTATAAAAGCGTAGCTTCCGAAGATCAGAGAAAGCTTCCCTCGTCGCTTAACGCGGCATCGGCATTCTTTCTTCACCAGGATTTTTATAACTACTACATGGCTGAAGGTTACGGGATGTTCACAGGCTCGATCTTAAGGGCAAAAAAGGGAGATAACACGCACGAATTCGGCTTAAAGGCCGGAGTTTACAATGAAAAAATAGATGCTTTGAGGAACAGGACGCAGTGGGCGCTTTTCTTTAACGGCAGGGACTTTATACCAAATTTCACCGCGGATGAGGGGAGGATGACCGAGCTTGTTGCTTCAGTGCGGTATGTAGGAAAATTAAACGGCTATAATACTTATGCCGACTCGTACCTGACGGTCGAAAAAACCCTCGATCAGTATGATCAGGCGTTCTCTTTCAAAAAAGGTATATTCAGCATATTTCTGGAGAGCAAAGTAAAAAATATGTTCGTTTTCTCCAACCTTTTCAGGCTTGAATCGGTAAGCGCCGGGAACGGCCCCGACGACCGTATAGTTCCGAATTTCAAATATGTATCCATGGGTGGGGTCGGTACTCTGCCGGGCTACAGACTGAATGAATTTGTGGGGAACAGGGGATTTTACGACAGGTTCATTATCGGCTTCACTGGCATTGATCTCACTCAGATCAGAGCGATCTTCGACATGGGCGAGGCTTACTCCGTCAGCTCGGACGACCTGACCGAAGGCGCTTTCAAATTCGGCCTCGGCACAATGAAAACTTCATTCGGCCTCGGTCTTACATTAGGCGATGATTATCTGCTTTCGGTACACAGAAGGCTCGATTCAGGTCATAACCCGTACCAGTTCCAGTTAAGCTACTTGTACAATTTCTGACAAAACTGCTATGTGTGCTTCAGAACGGAGGAAAATTTCCTCCGTTTTTATTTTCTTGAATATAAGACATTTCGAACCTATATTATAGACTTGGACTGAAAGTAAATGTTTTAAGGTGAAGTTATGGATAAAGACCTCATAGAATCGCTTAAAGAAGTTTATTACAATCTGCAGTACGGAAGTCTGATGCCGGGATTTGTTCATAATATCAACGGCAAGATAACAGCGGTCGATTCAAAACTGCAGCTGTTCAACATGAAGGTGCAGTTGAAGCTGAAAAAGCTCGAGGCGGCAAAAGAGGGCATGAGCGAGGCCGAATATAATTTCAAAAAAGCCGAATATGACGATATGCTGAAAATCTCTGAGCAGTTAAAAGAGCCTATGTCTGAGCTCAATGCTCTTATGAAGATAATAAACGACAAGATCTTCAACGAGAATACTCAGGGAATCCAGATGATTGACATTAACGGGGTAGTGAAGATCTTCTGCGAATTTTTTAAATTCGATAAAAAGTTCAAACATGACACAGAGGTTGAAACTGTTCTGGACGGCAATCCGTTCATTAAGATGGAATACAAGGATATATTCTTCATACTCTATGCAGTTACCAAAAAAGCAGTCGACTCATTCGAAGAAGGCTGCAAGACCAACAGCATTATATACAGGACCGAGAATTCAGACAGTTTCGTATGGCTGAGCATTTCCACTAACGGTAAAATCTGCCTTGAGAACGGGACAGACCCCGGATCGTGCCCGGATATGTATTTTTTAAACCTGATACTGAGCAAGTATATCGGCTACGATCATTCGCTGTCCGGAGCTGACGGACGCACGGAATTCAAGATCAAACTTCTCAAGAAATAATTCAGATGCGTATTTGGAAGAATAAAATATTAAGATGGGTAGTATATCTAACAGGTTCGGCAGTTTTGTTTCTGACCGCCGTATTTCTTGTTCTCGAGTATTTCTTCCCCTCATCGTTTCTGATATCCAGGATCGAAGCCTACATGAAGGAGAATTATAATGTCGGGCTTAAGATCGAGAGGCTTGAATTCAGAATACTGAGCGGGATTAAGATCGAAAAATTCAGGTTCACTGACAATGATATGCCCGATTCGCTTTTCAGTATGGAATCGTTCACGCTCAAATACGATCTCATACCTCTTCTGGACAGAAAACTCGTTGTAAAGAAAATAATCCTTGAACATCCTAAAATAAATGTTGTCAGGGGTGAGACCGGGAAATTTAATTTTGACGGTCTTGTTGAGAAATTTTCCGGAAAACCGGTGGAGAAAACTCTTGAGGAAAAGAAGGAAAATGACGGAAAGCCGGACGAGAAAAAAGAAAGCGCTCCGCAATTCATTATCGATCTGAAAAATTTTGAACTGAACAATATTGATTTAAGCTACGAGGACAGATCTATTGAAGCGCCAATGAAAGCTAAGCTTCCTCTCTATAACCTTAAGATCAGCGGAGCCGAGTTCAAAGACGCTGATAATTTTAGTGCGGACATAAGTTTTTCCACAGCGCAGAATAATATTCTCTCGTTCTCCGACAGGGAGAATGCGGTAAAATTCAGGCAGGAGATGGTTGTTAAATTAGCCGTGAAAAATCAGGATGTCGGGCTTGAATTCAGCCATATAATCGGGGAGCTGGAACTTAAAAGTCCTTACGCGAACATAAGCAGGCCGGGCAACATCGAGATAGAGCTGTTATCACACTACAACATGAAGTCAGACAATCTCGACATAAAGAACTTCGCTTTCACTTTCGCCGATATGGTGAAAGCCGGTCTGCGCGGTAAAGTGGACGGCCTGACTGCCGGTCAGGTGGCGGAAGTGACATTTTCGGAAATATACGCGGATGTGAGCGGGCTGGCGGATTTCGCGGAAAGGAACGGACTGGCAGACCTTATGGGAGCCGGGATAAAGGATTCGGAATGCAGGATAACGGATCTCCATGTTATCCATTCGGTGCCGGAGAACGAAACAAAGATTAAAGGCAACCTGGCGTTCTCCGCTGCTCAGGCGACCTACAGGCAGGAGGAACTTTCCGCGCTGGTAAAAAACATCTCGCTCGGGAGTGCTTTCGCGTTGGATCTGAAGGACAACGCGCTGACATTTTCCGACATAAGTCTGGATCTCGGGCTGGAAAATGTCTCTGCAAGCGTTTCGGGCGCAAAATACAGAACGGGCAGGCAGGAGATAAAGCTAAGACCCGTCCTCAAAAGCGATTTTATGCCTAAAAGTATATCGTACAGCCATAAAATATCGGATATTGCCGAGGGAAAGATAGAGCTCGGGCTGGACGCCTCGTTCGATCTTTCGGACACCTCCCTGCCCGCCCTGATAAAGAATACGGCAGCTTCGCTTAACTTTAAGGCCGAAGGCCTGCGCCCGAACACGCTTGAACAGAGCGCTCCCGCCGGTCTGACCGTGTCGCTTAATGAGAAGCTGTACTTCTCAAAAGGAATTGTAACGAACGAACTTGAACTCAGGACTGAGTTTCAAAGCGACACGGCGTCAGTATTCTCCGCCGCGGACGGAAGATTTATTGTTTCAAGGCTGAAAGCAGACTTGAACGGGCTGCACAATGAGTTCTATAAACTTGACGAACTGACTTTAAAAATAAACGATGTTCTTACGGCTGAAATAAAGAACATTACAGCGGATATGAAGAATAATAACGCCGGCATCGGAAAACTTTTTGTTTCAGCGGATCTCGACGGCCTTCTGGAGATAGGTAAAGCTACCGGCATACCTGAGATACAGCCTGTAATGCTGTACAACGGTTCGCTTGAAGTTAAGGCGGGAGGAACGGGGAACATCTCAGATATGTCCGCCAACACGGAAATCAAGCTCGATATGTGCATAGATTCGCTTTTTTACGAAGATGTTTCGGTAAATAAAGGATTAAAAGTTAACCAGACAATAAATCTCCTCAGCAAAGATATTTCCCTGATCGGCGGAATTTTCGTAAAAGGCGCGGATTATGGCGGAATGCTTGAAGAAATGGGCATCAAAGGTGACGCAACGATCGAAAATAATATCAGGTACACCGAAAGGGGGGAACTCCGCATCCTCAAGCTCGGCGCGTCCGTTCCCGGGCTGGAGACAGATGTTAATATCAGGGGAACCGCGGACCTCACTGACAGCCTCTATGCATTTGATCTTGAGTTAACGCACAGGATCGGTCTGAAAAAGAGCTATACTGCAGTCAGAGGGATAGACAATATCAAAGGTTCCGTTTCGGGTGTAACAAAGCTGTCGGGAGATCTGAACTCGATGAATGTCTCTCATACTCAATCTCTTGCCGATATCAGACTTGTGCTTGAGCTCGACAGTCTGGGCAATAAAGTGAGGATATCAGGGTTAAAAGCGGATATTCCTTTAAACGCGAAGCTCGATCTGAAAGAGATGAGACTTCTTCAGTACAACAAATACCCCAGAACGGCTGATTTTGACTTCCTTGACTATTCATCAATGCGCAGGCAGTATAAAATTAGCGGACTGCCTGTATCGAACCTGACTATTGACACGGTGGCCGTCTCGCACAGTCTTTTTAAGAATGATATCAGAAATATCGAGCTTGACATATTTTTCGATGACAACAAATTCTGCCTCAACAGATTCTATTATGAGCTTTTCGACGGCAACACGGCTGGCTTTCTCCGCCTCAATTTAGGCGCGGGCGGCATTGACGATATAACCGGAAGAGCAAAGCTGGATCTTGGTCTGAACATGACCGGACTTAACACATATTACCTGACA
Source organism: uncultured Bacteroidia bacterium (assembly GCA_964648295.1). Lineage (GTDB taxonomy): Bacteria > UBA4055 > UBA4055 > UBA4055 > UBA4055 > UBA4055. The sequence continues at coordinate 9,109 of CAZYNH010000024.1, forward strand.
AGAACAAAGACAAAAAGAAGCCCGTCAACCGAAATGAACATTATAGTCAAACTGAGTTCTAACGGCCTCGACATAATAAACGAACCCGACCTCAACGGGGAGATCAGCATCTCGAAAATATCGGGCGACGACGCGAAATATCTGCTCGAATTCTTAAACAAAAACACCGGCGATCAGACAGCAGGAATGGTAAAGAACATGCTCAACGCCTTCCCGGGAATAAAAGTCGATCTCTTTTCATTCACGATCAAGAACAACTTCCTATATACGCTCATAAAGCTCAAAAAACCTTGGTATCTGGTATATTTCCCGCTTGCGGAGCAGATATCATTGTCAAAACAGTCAATCAAATTCTATCTCGACAAATATGTAAGGGATGATCTTTAAAAAAGGGGGCAGGCATGTATAGAATAGGCACAGGATATGACGTACACAGGCTCGTCGAAGGCAGAAAATGCATAATCGGCGGAGTCGAAATACCGCATGAGAAAGGACTGCTCGGCCACTCTGACGCGGATGTGCTGCTCCACGCGATAATGGATGCCATGCTCGGAGCTTTAGCTCTGGGCGATATTGGAAAACACTTTCCCGACACCGACGGAGCTTACAAGAACATAGACAGCAAAGTCCTGCTTACAAAGGTTTATGCGCTCATAAAAGCCGAAGGATATGAAATAAACAACATCGACTCCACGGTCATCTGCGAACGACCGAAGCTCAAAAACCACATCGACACCATGCGACAATCAATCGCCAACATCCTCGACACCGACATCAAGAACATATCTGTGAAAGCCACAACAACCGAAAAACTCGGATTTGAAGGCAGAGAGGAAGGAATAGCCGCAGAAGCAGTGGTGATGTTGAGGGTAAAATGAAAGCTGAAAACCCCCGAAAATTTTTTCATAGGTCAAAAACAGGCTGATAGCAGTATAAATATTCTTTTGATTTACGCTTCCGTTTTCGGAATATAAGGCTAAGTAGTATTCTAATAGCCTCAGTAGCTTTGTAATAAAAATATCTGGGTATAGCTTTAATTGATTCGCTGTTGATCTGGTTCACCACTTTGAGGACTTTAATCTTTGTATCGATATCCATAGAATTGAACAGCTTTGAAATAAAGCCAGTAGCTATGAGTAGTAGTACGCCAAGCGATTTGATTGTTTCGTACTTCATTACCTTGATCTTGTTGAGATTAAAGTCCTGTTTTATCTGCCTGTGATACTCTTCGATTTTCCACCTGTAAGTATAGCCCTCCATTGTGGTCATCACAACTTCTTTTTCATCAGCTGTGTCGAGATGCGACAGGAACCATGTCTTACCTTTGCCTTGTTCGTGAGCCGTCACCAGCCATAGATATTTTTTGGAAGTACAGTCAGGGAATTTTACTCTATTCGCTCCAACTCTGAATATTCTCTTTTCCTCACTTGCCTGCGTCACAACATAGCTGTATCGTAGTTCTGTTTTCTTTGATATTTTCTTTAACGATTCACAGCCTGAACCGTCAGGATACTCAAGATTTCTCCTGCCCGTCTGCCTTATAACAAAATTTTGACCACGCTCGATAAAAGGGTCTATGAGCATTTTTCTGTCAAAACCGCGATCCATAACAGTTATCGAACCAGCTGACAGATATGGTTGTAGCTTTAAATGCGTATCCAGTATTTTGGCATTTTCACTCAAGTTCTCAAAGCACGGATCAAGCTTCCTGCTGTATATTTCAGAGTGTATCGGGAATATGGCCGTTTGTCCGGTTTTAGATTTATTTACTCCTACAACATTACCCCAATGATATCCGGTTTCGATTTTTCTTTTCTTTTTTGATGACCCGTCGTGGACTTGAGCCAGTCCTTCCATCTTCTTCGCATAAGCTTTCGGGATCGCGCTTCCATCCCAGATAATATATTTCTGCTTCGATATCTCACTGCGGTTAGCCTCAAGATATGCTTTTAAAAGATTATCACTCTTCATCCGCTTCGAAAGATGATACAAAAGACGCTCTTCCGTTTTTTTTCTGCTAATGCTCTCTCCGAGATGAGATGCGATCCTTGCAATGAAAATGCTCTTCGCTCTAAGCATACCGTTGATGCTGCTTTCGAGGAATTTAAAAGTCGGACAGTTTAGATGGGCTTCATATCTTCTCAAATAATTCGAACTATTTTGTTGGATTTCTGCACCGAGTTTTGTTACATTACACACAAGAGCCTCCTTTTTTTTGTTTTTTTGTTTGCGCACGAATAATTTAACAAAATCGGAGGCTTTTTTCAAGCTAAATATCATCTATTTTATTTCTATTTCGTCCTATACAATATGTCATGCTAAAATTTTCGGGGGTTTTCAGTAAAATGAAAGCAATTGACAAAATTCTTATAATAAGTTATAATATGGAAAAATTAGGGAGTAATAATGGCTTATAAAATTACAATTTTCAATCACAAAGGGGGAGTAAGTAAGACTACTACGGCTTTTCACTTAGCTTGTATACTGACTGAAAAAGGAAAAAGAGTCTTACTTGTTGATGCTGATTCTCAATGCAATTTAACATTAACCTCTGTAGGTTATGATCAATATGCAGAATATGATGAAAAAAATCCTAAGAATAACATTAAAGATGGATTGTCACCTGCATTTGATTCAAAACCAGAATTGATTAAACCGATTGAATGTATTAAAGTTGGTGATAATGATAAATTGTTTTTATTACCAGGTAATTTCGACATAACGGAATACGAAGTTCAATTAGGTGTGTCTTTTCAATTCTCACAATCTTTTAGCACAATGAAGAACCTACCTGGATCATTTAATTATCTCATCGAAATAACAGCAGAAAAATATAATGTAGATTATGTTATAATTGATGTCAATCCAAGCTTAAGTGCAATCAATCAAGTTCTTTTTATCTCAAGTGATTATTTTATTGTACCTGCTTCACCTGACTATTTCTCGAAGATGGCGATTAAATCATTGTCAAGAGTTTTACCAATTTGGGAGAAATGGGCAAAGAAAGCAAGGGATATTTTCTCGTCGGCAACCTATCCTCTACCTCAGAAATCACCTAAATTTCTAGGTTTCACAATTAATGATTTTACACTAAAAAGTGGCCAGCCTGCTTCATCATTTAAAAATGTTATTGACGGTATAGAGAAGCTAGTGCAAGATGAATTAATACCAAGTTTTGAAACGGCAGGATTATTGTTAGATAAAAATATTTATAGTGATGAGTATTGTATAGCTAAGATACCCAATTTTCACACTTTAGTTACAAGATATCAAGAATTTTCTACGCCTGTATTTTTGTTAACTGACGAACAAATAGGGTCAACTGGGCCAGTTCTTGATCAACAAAAGAAGGCTGTAGAGAGATTTTATTCACTGTTCTCAGATTTTGCCACAAAATTAATTAAAATGATTGATGATGCAAATAATACTTAATCTTTTTGAAAATAATATTGAAAGTGTAAGGGAGCTTGATTCTATTCATACATTAATTAAAGATAAGTTCCCTTTGTTGCAAGATAGAGCCGATGAAATATTACGAGCGGAAGTTGTTCTATTAGTATCAGCTTTAGATTGTTTTATACATGATGTTGTACGCATAAAAATGATTGAGATATTCCAAGGTAGAGATAACTCAAATAAGAAATTTGATAACTTTCTAATCAGATCAAAATCTTTGTTAAATATTATTAATGCAGAAGATGATATTGAAAAAGCCGGTATATTTGAAAATGAAGTAAGGGAATTAAACTCAAAAAATTCATTTCAAAGTCCTTCAAGTATCGAATATGCATTGAATATGATAGCAATAACAAACTTATGGAATAAACTTGAGCCTTATATGAACATAAAAGCAGAAGACATAAAAAGAACCCTTTCTTTAATCATACAGAGAAGGAATAAAATTGCACATGAAGCTGATATCAATGAAATGACTATGTTCAAAAACCCAATAGATAAACATGATTTAGAATTCATTATGGAGTTTATAGTTAAATTCTGTGAAGGAATCAATAATGTTGTAAACAAACCTAGTTAGGTAAAAAAAACATTATAATTGAGATATAATAGACATGAACAAAATAAAAGATATAGCCAAGAAATACGGAGTTGAAACAAAAGTGTTAGAATCATATTTATATGAAAATAAAATTCCGATAAGTCCTCAAGTAAGTGAAATAAGTGAAAAGTATATGGAAGCATTGTTACCTTTTATCGAAACTATAGATGATAGAATTGAAAGAAAAGTAAAGAATGCCTATGCAGAATTCCGATACAATAACGATGTAAATAGAGTATCAATCTTTCAGGATGATGTAATTTCATTTCTTGAAAAATTACCATATAACAGCGTAGATTTGATTGTAACAGATCCTGCTTACTCAGGAATGAATAATAGACTTCAACTTGGGAAAGGTAGAATAGTTGGAAAATATTCTGATAAAGGAAAAGAAAATGGAAAATGGTTCGGCGAATTTCAAGATTCAGAGGAAAACTATTCTAAATTCCTAACTTTATGTCAAAGAGTTTTAAAGAAATCTACAGGTCATATTTATATAATGTTTGATTCTTATTCTCTGCTCAGCCTTGGAAATATTGTGAGAAGTTATTTTGATGTAAAGAATCTGATAACTTGGGATAAAGTGAATATAGGAATGGGACACTATTTCAGAAGACGTCATGAATATATAATATTCGCTACAAATGAGAATACTAGAAAAATTAAGAATCGAACTTTTCCTGATGTATGGAGATTTAAAAGAATTCATAATTCTGAATATCCTACTCAGAAACCTGTTGAAGTTTTTCAAGCAATGATAAATGCAAGTGCAGAAAAGAATTTTACTGTATGTGATCCATTTCTCGGTAGCGCTTCTTCTGCTATCGCCGCTATAAAGAATAATTGTAATTTTATAGGTTGTGATATATCAGATAAAGCTGTAGAGATATCTACTTCACGGATTGAAAAATTTATATCAACTGGTAAAGATATACTGCAAAAACAATCTATGGCTGTTGAAGAAAATAAATTTTGGGAATAAATATGGGTAATTTGACTAAAACAAAAACGCTATTCGGATTTACATCTCCTAGAACAATAGAAAAGATTATACCAGAAATTCGAATACTAATTGATAATTATACAGGAAAGGAGTGGTCAGGTAATGAATATCTTCAAGCCGATTATTTTCAGAAACTATATGAATCAGAATGTTATGAAGGTGAAACTTTGCCTGAAAATAAAGCACTTGCCGCGCGTGATAGAATTACAAGAGCTCCGAAGGCATTCGGATTCGTAGATTTGAAGCCTAATATATCACTTACAGAAGCAGGTCGCTTGCTTCTTTCAGAAAAAAGACTTGATGAAACATTTACCAGACAATTAATGAAATTCCAACTACCTTCTCCATATCATACACAGTCAAAAAAAATAGAATTTGCTGTAAAACCATATTTAGAGCTGTTGAGAATGATTGATGATCTGGAGAGCCTATCCAAAACAGAAGTTGCTCTGTTTTTTACACAGTTAACTAATTTTGAAAAATACAGTGAAATTATTTTAAAAATAAAAAGATTCAGAGCTGGATCAAAGAAATTTAAAGGTAGTAGGAAAACTTATGTGAGTCAGTGTTTTAAAGATGAAATTATGAAGATATTTCACAATGAAATTGAAAGTAACGATTTGCATACAAGAGAAAGCTCAGACAGATCGCTTAACAAATTTATTAGTACTAAGCGATCAAACATGAAAGATTATGCTGATGCTTTTGTTAGGTATATTAGAGCAACAGAGTTAGTTACCTTTGAGAAAAAGACATTTAGATTAGTCATTTCTCCTCAAAAAATAGAAGAAGTTAAATATTTACTTAAGACTATCCCAAGAGAACCGTACATTTTCAAAACAGAAACAAGCTATAAAGAGTATCTTTTTAATCCGACTTCAACAAAACTTCTCTCTGATGACAAGAAGCTATTGAAGAAGAAAATTGAGAAATTAGGATATGAAATAGCTGAGAAACGGGTTACTATTGAGAAATTGAAAGATATACTTGATGATTTGCAGATAGCTGTAAAAGAGAAAAATCTTGAAGAAAGAAAAAAAGAATTGAAAACTTATAAAGAATTGCCTGACATTCTACATGTTTTTGATCAAATAAAAGAAAAAGAATTACCTGATCCGTCTTTATTTTTGGAATGGAATGTCTGGCGAGCATTTGTTATGCTAAACTATGCAAAACGTATAGATGGTAATTTTATAATGGACATAGATGGTATGCCGTTGAATACCGCACCCGGGAAAAAAGCAGATATAGAAATCGAATTTGATGATTTTGCAATAATAGGAGAAGTAACACTTTCAACAGGCGCAACTCAGTTTAAAATGGAAGGAGACTCTGTTCCCAGGCATTTTGGTGACTTTAAAAAAACAATTGGAAAAGAAACATACTGTATTTTTGTAGCTCCTAATATTCATGATGGGTGTTTAGCACATTTTTTTAATCTAAACAGATTAAATACAAAACATTATGGTGGAAAAACAAAAATAATACCGATGAATTTAGATAAATTTATTGAGTTTATCAGAATCGGAGTCTCGAGTAATTTTAAGGATCCATCTAAATTAAAATGTTGGCTTGAAAATCAATGTTCAGTTAATCAAACTATAGAGGATGAAGAAGCTTGGAGATTAGGAATAGAAACTAGTTTAGCTGAATGGGCATCATGAAAAATGGATTGTCTTTAGGAAATATAAAAATACTTTCATCTAAAGAAACAAAAGCCATTATTGGTTTCTACTCAAGATGCAACTTACCTCATTTACCAAAGCTGGTTAGTTGTAAAGATCTTGAGGATGGGAATTCTAAATTGGTTTTTGAGTGGATAGAAGGTTCGGTTATTACTGAGGAAAGGATAGAGGATGCGTTCTTCGAGTTGGGAAAATTTCATTCGCTGAACAGGATTGCTGATGGTGAGGTCGGATTTACGACTGTGTGTCACGGAGATTTTCACAGGAATAATATTATTTTATCGGCTTCAGGTATAAGGTTCGTTGATGTTACTTATATTCACGAAGGCTGGAATTATTCTGATCTCGACTACGTCGATTTTCTTGATGTGTATGATAAGGAAAAATATCCATGGATGATCAGAGCCGGGAACTGTCTTGAAGCTTATCACGAAGGGGCAGGGATAAAGTCCGGGAAGGCAAAGAATGAGAAATTGAAGCTGATGATAGCTAAATTTAGTCTTGAGAAGAATATTGAGAACGGCCGGAAGAATAAGATTGATATTTCGTTTGAACAGAGAATTCTAAGTGAACTTATTAATGCGGAGTAACGTTATTATGAAGAAGATTATTGTATTACAAATAGCATTTACTATCCTTATGCTGTTACTTCCCGAACGAATATACGCAGACGAAAGTCGACCTCCAACCCGTATTTACGAAATATCAGCCGGAGCAGGCTATCTTGAACTCTTTTACGGTGGTTTAAGAATGAAGACTTCCGAAGCAGTTTGGCTCGGTTTTAGAGCGGGTGCTGTTCCGGAAGAAATGGTCAGGAAACTCAGAGCGCTTTCATTCGATGTCTATATCTATCCTTCACAAAAACCGAAGTATTATATAAAACCGGGTATTACCTACAATTACAAAGAAACAGACGAACTTATCAGCAACATGGTTTTTTTGAATATCCAAGCGGGCAGAGGATTCAGTTTCTCAGATAATTTTGGCATGAGACTGGACGCAGGTGTTAATTTTTTTATGATGAATATTGAAAGAAAAAAGAAGAATTACGAAGAACCTTTTCTGGATAACATGAATATCAACTTTTTCCCCGGGATAAATTTTGAATTTTACTATCTGCTGAATTGAGTATTTTACCAGTTGCATCAAAATAAAAGGTAACCGTAAGCCTTAATTTTCTACTGAGCTA
>CAZYNH010000025.1:0-15546 GCA_964648295.1 uncultured Bacteroidia bacterium
TTTGGAATTCCTTGCAAATCTGTGCAAAAAGGAAGAAATATTCTCTTCATGCCGCCGCATCCTTCTTCGTCGGGCTGAAAATATTTTATTTTTCTCTTTAAATTTTAACGCTGTGTGTTTATATTACAGCGTTTCCGGGGGATTAGCTCAGTTGGCTAGAGCATCAGGCTGGCAGTCTGAGGGTCATCGGTTCGAATCCGATATTCTCCACCAATACCCGCTTTTCAAGGCGGGTTTTTATTTGTAAAAATTTTCACATTTGCTCTTGTTTCAGAAAAAAAAATAATTAAATTTAACAAAATTTTAAAATCGGAGGACCTGATGAACTCATTGGTTATTACAGGTGTAGTTATCTATATGATAGCGATGCTGGCGGTTGGCTATTTATCAAGCAGAAAAATCAAGAACCTCGCAGATTATCTTGTAGCGGGCAGGCGTTTGCCTTACGGTCTCGCGGTCGCCACACTGGTCGCCACATGGTTCGGAGCAGGTTCATGCATGGGAGCATCAGGTACGGTTTACACGGACGGTATACTCGGAGTAGTTTCAGATCCATTCGCGGCCGGTGTGTCGCTGATCCTGGCCGGTTTGTTCTATGTCGGATTTCTAAGGAGAATGAAACTTCTTACGATAACGGATATTTTCGGTGTATACTACAGCAGGAATTCAGAGATATTCGCTTCGCTTCTCATGATACCGGTCTATATAGGATGGCTGGGAGCTCAGATGGTGGCAATAGGATATATTATGAAGGTGCTTCTCGGAATAGATCCCACTACCGGAGTGCTCATCGGCAGCGCTATAGTACTTATATATACATACGCCGGAGGAATGTGGGCCGTAACACTTACCGATGTTCTTCAGGTTGTCGTTCTGATCATAGGACTTATGCTTATGGTGCCTGTAGTTCTCGGCGAGGAAGCGATCGGCGGTATTTCTGGACTTCTTGATAAAACGCCTGGGGAATTTCTCGATTTTTTCCCGAGAGACGCCGGCTACGACGGATTGGTTTCTTATCTTGGTCAGTGGCTTCTGATGGGTCTGGGCTGTATAGTCGGGCAGGACCTTATACAGAGATCTCTCTCCAGCAAGAATGAGAAAGTCGCAAAGAACAGCGCTGTCTCTGCAGGTGTAATTTACATTCTGATGGGATTTATGCCTATAACGATAGGCTTGGCAGGAAGAATACTGATGCCTGAAATGGAAGATCCCGAGTACCTGATGCCTATAATGGCCATGAAATATCTTAACCCCTTCATGATAATTCTGTTTATGGGCGCTTTGATTTCCGCGATCATGAGTTCTGCCGACAGTTCGCTCTTAGCCGCGTCTTCCCTTGCCACCGAAAATGTTATTTTCAGACTCAATCCCAAAATAAAGGAAGAGGACAAGCTGAAATGGGCAAGAGTGGCAACAGTTGTTATCGCGGTCTTATCTCTCGGAGTCGCTCTGTTCGTAAATCAGATCTATGCGCTTATGGTAAATTCATGGGCGACTTTATGGGTAGGTATATTCGCGCCGGTCACATTCGCGCTTTACTGGAAAAAGGCCAACAATCTAGCCGCATGGGTCTCGATGATATCGGGAACTGGCGTCTGGCTTGTATATATTATGATCGGTTCGGGTTCGCTTATCGAAATAGACGATAATGTTATGTACGCGGCGGCTACATACGGCGGGATAGTGAGCATTGTCAGCTATGTATTAGTAACACTTTTCAGGTATAAATATATAAATCCCATACATCTTGCTTCGGAGGATCCCGAAATAGTGTAGCCGATGATGCGGCAGTGTTTATTAAGAAGGCGGTTCTTTACCGCCTTTTTTTATTTAAAATAGTTCTTAACTATCGGTATGTTTTTTCCTATATTTAGGACATTATAAAATTCATGAGGTTGCAGTATGAGAACTGTTGAAAAAGAATCTGTAAACACTATCAGAGCCTTGAGCATAGACGCTATTGAAAAAGCCAATTCCGGCCATCCCGGGCTTCCGCTGGGCGCGGCTCCGATGACCTACAAGCTTTTCGCTGACCACCTGAAATTCAATCCTGAAAAACCTGACTGGACAGACAGAGACAGGTTCGTAATGTCCGCAGGACACGGAAGCGCGCTTCTTTACAGTCTGCTTCACCTTTTCGGATACGGCGTGAGCATTAAAGACATTGAATCTTTCAGGCAGTGGGGAAGCAAAACGCCCGGACATCCTGAATTTATGCATACTCCGGGAGTGGAGACTACGACAGGCCCGCTCGGCCAGGGGGTTGCGAACGCCGTTGGTATGGCGATAGCCGAAAAGATCCTTTCGAACAGGTTCAACAGGAAAGGTCATGAACTGATTGACCACTATACATACTGCTTTAACGGTGACGGATGTCTGATGGAGGGAATAAGCGCTGAAGCCTGTGCGATCGCAGGCTATCTGAAGCTGGGAAAGCTGATAATGCTGTATGATTCGAACGATATTTCTTTAGACGGGCCGACCTCTCTGACTTTCACAGAGGATATTAAGAAAAGATTTGAAAGCTGCGGATGGCATGTTCAGACAGTGAAAGACGGCGACAATGACCTTGACGCGATAGGTAAAGCGATCGAAAAGGCGAAAAAGGAAAATAATAAACCTTCGATAATTATCGTAAAAACGACAATAGGCTACGGATCTCCGAACAGGGCGGGCACTGAGAAAGCGCATGGCGCGCCTCTCGGCGAAAAAGAGACTGAGCTCACAAAAGAATTTTTCGGAATCGATCCCAAGAAAAAATTCTATTTAAGTAAAAAGGTGAAGGAGCATTTTTCAGAAATTATCGGGAAAGCTAAAGCCGGCTGGGAAAGCTGGGAAAAGCTGAAGAAAAGTTATGAAAAAAAATATCCTGAGCTGTATAAAGAGTTTCTTTCTTTCGAAGGTCTGAAAATAACTGGCGATCTGAGCAGAATTCTGCCTGAATTCAAGGCCGGCGAAAAACTGGCGACAAGGGTGTCGAACCATAATGTCATGGCGGCGCTCGGGCAGAGCATAGGATGGCTTGTGAGCCTGGACGCCGATCTGAGCTGCTCGACGAAAGCTTTTTTTAAGGGCGCGGGTTATTTTGACGCGGCCGTTCAGGACGGAAGGAACATAAGGGTCGGCGTAAGGGAGCACGCGATGGCCGCTATAGCGAACGGTATATCCTGCCACGGAGGATTAAGGCCGACGACCGGAACTTTCTTCTCCTTCGTTGACTACATGAGGCCTTCCGTAAGGCTCGCCGCGCTTATGGGAATAAATCCAGTATTTATTTACACGCACGATTCGGTGGCGGTCGGCGAGGACGGACCCACGCATCAGCCGGTAGAACAGCTAATGTCGGTCAGGATCATTCCCGGCCTTGTGACGATCAGGCCCGGCGATGCGAACGAGGTGTCTGAAGCATGGAAATACATGCTGAAGAACGGGAACAACCCCTATGTGCTCGTTCTTTCCAGGCAGGATATCGAGACGCTTGACCGTAAGCAATACGCAAAAGCTGACGGCCTCGCAAAAGGCGCTTACATTCTCTCGGATGTAAAAAAGCCTGATGTCATTCTGATCGCTACGGGTTCGGAAGTAAATCTCGCTCTAAAAGTTCAGGACGAACTTAAGAAGAAAAAGATCGCCGCGAGGGTGGTAAGCATGCCCTCTTTTGAGATATTCGAGCTTCAGGAAGAAAAGTACAAAAAGCAGATACTTCCGCCTGGAGTCAAAAAAGTTTCCGTCGAGGCGGGTTCAACTTTCGGATGGCAGAAATATACAGGGCATGACGGACTGAACATCGGAATTGATAAGTTCGGCTCATCGGCTCCGGGAAATGTAGTGATGGAGAAATACGGCCTCAGCTCGGGAGAATTAACGAAAAAGGTCGTAAACTTTCTTAAGAGATAGAAGTTCAAGAAACGCTGCACCCGTAGTTCAACTGGATAGAATACAAGACTCCGGATCTTGCGGTTGCCGGTTCGAACCCGGCCGGGTGCACTAAATTATGCCGAGGTGAAAATGTCGGAAACATTAAGCGCGATAATTTTGGGATTAATTCAGGGGCTTACCGAATTTCTGCCGGTATCATCTTCAGGACATCTTGCCATACTTCACGAAGTGCTGGGATTCGAGACCGGGTCAAATCTGTTCTTTGATGTGATACTTCACCTGGGAACTCTGCTTGCGGTGGTTTTTTTCTACAGGAACAGGATAGCCGATATCATAAGGGGAGGGATCTTCGGCGTAAAAAGCCTGATCTCAGGTAAAGGGATGAAAGCGTCATTCTTAACTACACCCGACTCGAAGCTGTTCTCGCTCATAATCATAGGAAGCGTTCCGACAGCGATCATCGGCCTTACTTTCAAGGATTTTTTTGAAGGGCTTGCAGACAACCTTTTATATGTCGGATTTGCGCTGCTCACGACTGCAGTACTTCTAGTGCTTTTCGAACTTAAAAAGAACGCGGAGAAAAAGATCACCGACATGAGCGTTATTGATTCGTTTATAATCGGGATCGTTCAGGGAATAGCCATAATTCCGGGCATTTCGAGGTCAGGCTCGACCATTGCCGCGGGAAAACTTCTCGGTATCGACAAAGAAACAGCCGCAAATTATTCGTTTCTGCTCTCTCTGCCTGCAATAACGGGAGCTTTCCTGCTTCAGTTCAAGGATGCGCTTGAGGATGGCTTCGTGTACCACAATTACATTCTGTTAGGATTTATAACGGCAGTTGTATCGGGATATTTCAGCCTTAAACTTCTTATATGGATGATCAGAAAATCCAACATGTATTATTTTGCCGGATATTGCGCCGCGCTGGCCGTCTTCGCCATGATGTGGTAAAAATTCTTTAAGAATATTTTTCAAAATTCTTTACGATCATGGCCCTGACATCGTCGTGGATCGTGTTCTGCTCCTCTTTGCTTAAACCGGAGATGTTGATCGGCCTGTCTATTACAAGAACGACCCTGCTCCGCCTTCCGGCCTTGTAGTTCGCAACTATATGTTCCGTGCCGGCTATCGTTACGGGCAGAATCGGTACTCCGGCCATGAGCGGGAGTTTAAAACTGCCCTTTTTAAAAGGTATGATGTTAGGGCGCCTTGTCCCTTCAGGAAAGATTATGACGGTCTGACCTTTTTTTATCATTTCGGCAGCGGCCCTGAAAGACTCAAGACCCTTTCTCGGACTCGATCTGTCAATAAAAAGACAGCCCAGAAGGCGCATCCACGCGGCGAATAAGGGTACCCTCGAAAGCTCGATCTTTGCTATAAAAGACGGACTGTTGGTCATTTTGGCAAAAAGAAGCGGAATGTCATATCCGGCCTGATGATTGGACACTATCACCACCGGCTCTGCGGGGATATTTTCAAGACCTTTCACTTCCGCATCAACAAGCGACCATTTGAGTATCTTTGAGCCCCAGTTGGGCGGGTATTTTGAAATAAATTTCTTAAAACCTGTGTCATCCAAGACAGATCTTTTATAATAAACATAAGGCAGGACCAGAAAATGGGAGAATGTAAAAATAAAGAATTTTAGTTTGAGCAGGAATAGTCTCATTGGAGTATGCGTTATCAGGATAAGATCTTTTCAACGAGTTTGTGGAGATCGTCAAGCTCGAAAGGTTTTGCAAGAAAACCGTCGGCCTTATCCACATCCTGCTTAACTTTTTCAATACCGTAGCCCGTCATCAGAATTATCGGAAGGTCGGGATATTTTGACTTAACATTTTTAAAGAGCTCTATCCCGCCCATCTTGGGCATGTTGATATCTGTTATTATAAGGTTATATTCTTCGGGCCGGGCCGCGCAGATGATCTCCCAAGCCACCGATCCGTCCTTGGCGCTCATTACGCCGTAATCCATCATCTCAAAATAATCAGTAAGAAGGTCGCGCATTATAGCTTCATCGTCAACGACCAGTATTTTTTTTACATCCGCCATAAATCCCGGTAAATTTTATTTATGAGAATTATAAGACTATAATGGAAATAAATCAATAAAAAAAATATTTTAATCACTCCCACTCTATGGTGGCGGGCGGTTTTGTGCTGATATCGTAAACGACTCTGTTGACTCCCCTGACCTCGTTGATGATCCTTGTTGACACTCTTGCTAAAAACTCATGCGTGAAAGGATAGCAGTCCGCTGTCATAAAGTCTATCGTTCTTACGGCTCTTAACGCTATTACATTGTCGTAGGTCCTTTCATCCCCCATTACGCCCACAGTTTTTACGGGCAGGAATACGGCGAACGCCTGTCCGATTCCGTCATATATTCCGGCTTTTTCGATCTCCGATATAAAAATATCGTCAGCCTGCCTTAAGATGTCGAGTTTCTTCTTTGTTATGCTCCCTATAACCCTGACGCCGAGGCCCGGGCCCGGAAAAGGATGCCTTTTTATTATTCTGTCGTGGAGGCCGAGTTCGTGACCCACCCGTCTGACCTCGTCTTTGAAAAGGTCCCTTAAAGGTTCTATTATTTTGAGCTTCATCTCCTTTGGAAGTCCGCCCACATTGTGATGGGATTTAATAGTGGCTGAGGGTCCGCCTTTCGCGCTTACGGATTCAATTACGTCCGGATAGATCGTTCCCTGCGCAAGGTATTCGACCGAGCTTCCCTCTTTTTTCTTAATCCTGTCTATCTGATCCTGGAACACCTCGATGAACTCGCGGCCTATTATCTTTCTCTTCCGTTCGGGGTCTTTTATGCCTTTAAGTTCTCTCAGGAACTGATCTGAAGCGTCCGCGACGATAAGGTTAAGTCCGAGTTTCTCTTTAAATGTTTTTATTACCTTCTCTCTCTCATTCAGCCTCAATAAGCCGTTGTCAACAAAGACATTTATCAGATTTTTGCCGATAGCTTTATGCAGCAGAAGCGCCGCGACCGACGAATCAACTCCGCCGGAAAATCCCAGTACGACTTTTTTATTCCCGACAGTTTTCCTTATTTTCTCAATGCTCTCATCAATAAAATTCGATGCCGTCCAGTCGCCTCTGCATCCGCAGATCTTTTTAACGAAATTGTCTAAAAATTTTCCGCCGTTCTCCGTATGGTTGACCTCCGGATGGAACTGCACGCCGTATATCTTTTCTTTTAAATTCCTCATGACCGCCGCAGGCGTGTTCTCGGAATAACCGATGCTCTCGAATCCTTTTGGAATCCTGACCACCTTGTCCCCGTGGCTCATCCACACATTCCAGCCTTTTTTCTTTTTAGCCACTCCGGCAAAAATATCGTCGTCGCCGGTAAGTTTCACTTCCGCGAAACCGAACTCCTGCTCGGAGCTTCTTTCGACCTTTCCGCCCAGCTTTTTTGTGATCAGCTGCATGCCGTAGCAGATACCGAGTACCGG
This sequence comes from uncultured Bacteroidia bacterium, assembly GCA_964648295.1. GTDB lineage: Bacteria > UBA4055 > UBA4055 > UBA4055 > UBA4055 > UBA4055. Next base: position 7,346 of record CAZYNH010000025.1, read on the forward strand.
CACTCCGAGCTTGAATATGCCGTCAGGCACATCCGGAGAATTTGGAGCATATACCGAGTTCGGTCCGCCCGAAAAAATTATTCCCTTCGGTTTGAATTTCTTTATCTCGTCAAGCGGAGTATAGAAAGGCTTAAGTTCACAGTAAACGCTGTTCTCCCTTATCCTTCTCGCGATCAGCTGGTTGTACTGGCTTCCAAAATCGAGTATCAGTATCTTTTCGTGTTCCATAATATCTCCGGTTTATAAAAGTGTCTAAAGATAATGATTTAACAAGTCTTTTTCAAGGGAAGATATAGGATGATCTTCACAAGCGGGGTTTAAAAGTCTGTTACTGTTCGCTATTTCACAAATTATTAGAAATATATGAGAAAGTTATTTCTGATCTGTAAACCCAAAAAGAACACAACTGCAGTCATAAACCACATTATATAGTAGTATATTTGGTTCGACACCACAATATGTTGTGTTTTTGTCAAAAAAAAGCTTGACATGATTTGCCGTCCTGTGTTATATTGGAGTACTGCGTCAAAAACAGACAATTACATACAAAGATACAGAAACCCTACTGGAGACGAGACTATGACCGAAAAAACAAAAAAAGCAGACAAGGAATTTCAGGAAGTGAAGAATCCTGACAGCAGATTCCCGGAGATCGAATTTTCAGAGAACGCGCTTGTGATCCTCAAGAAGAGATACCTTATTAAGGACCTTGATACAAAACAGCCGAAAGAAACCCCCAGGGACCTTTTTGTAAGGGTCGCTAAAGCGATCGCGGACGGCAGCAGAAAGGCCGATCCCGATATTTCAGACGAGAAAGTGATGGAGATCGAGGACAAGTTCTATGCGCTTATGGCGAATAAGGATTTCATGCCCAATTCGCCTACGCTGATGAACGCGGGCCGCGAGCTGCCCAACCTGAGCGCCTGCTTCGTGCTTCCCGTGGAAGATTCGATGGAAGGCATTTTCAATGCCGTCAAGGACGCGGCGCTGATCCACAAATCCGGCGGAGGAACAGGTTTTGATTTCTCCCAGCTCAGACCGTCAGGATCCAATGTCCAGTCCACCGCCGGAACCGCCAGCGGGCCGATATCCTTCATGTCCGTTTTCAACGCCGCTACCGAGACCATCAAGCAGGGTGGTGTCAGAAGAGGCGCGAACATGGGCATAATGAGAGTGGACCACCCGGAGATACTAAATTTCATTGAATGCAAGAAAGACACTTCAAAATTCACGAACTTCAACATCTCGGTTGCTATAACGGACGAGTTCATGAAGGCATACAAGGCCGGAACGGACTACATTCTTTATCACAAGGAAAAACCCGTGGGCGCGGCTAACGCCAAAATGGTGATGGACGCGATCGTTAAGAACGCGTGGGAGACAGGAGAACCCGGACTCGTTTTCATTGACAAGGTGAACGCAAAGAACACGCTCCCCGGCGTAGGCAGGATAGCCGCGACAAATCCCTGCGGAGAACAGCCTCTTCTGCCTTACGGGAGCTGCAACCTCGGATCGATCAATGTGAGCAATTTCTATGTACCGGGCGAAAACTCTCTGGACTGGGAAAGGCTCAAGGCGGTCGTGTCTGACTGCGTGCTGTTCTTGGACAATGTGATCGAGGTCGGCAAATATCCAATAAAGAAGATTCACGAAATGGCAAGGGCCAACAGGAACATCGGTCTTGGGGTCATGGGATTCGCGGACCTTCTCTACAAGATGGGCATTCCTTATGACAGCGACGAGGGCGTGACTTTCGGGAAAAAACTGATGGCTTTCATTCACTCCAACGCTCAGGAGGCTTCGGAAAAACTTGCGGAGGAAAGAGGGTCGTTCCCGAATATTGACAAATCCGTTTACACAAAGCCGATGAGGAACTCGAATGTTACGACCGTGGCGCCTACAGGAACCATCGGAATGCTCGCTGAGGCATCGGGCGGTATAGAACCGAATTTCGCTCTGGTCTATGTCAAGCATGTAATGGATGACAAAAAGCTTCTTTATGTAAATCCGCTTCTCGAGGATGCTTTGAAAAAGAGAGGTATATATTCTGACGAGCTGATGGAAAAGATAAAGCAGGAAGGCAAGCTTTCCGGTATCGCCGAGATACCGGACGACATCAAAAGAGTGTTCGTTACGGCTCAGGAAATCGATCCTTACTACCATGTGGCCATGCAGTCGGCTTTCCAGGAGTTCGTTGACAGCTCGATATCAAAGACTATAAATTTTGACAACTCGGCTACGACGGACGATATAAAGAACGCTTATCTGCAGGCTTATGATTCCGCGTGTAAGGGTATTACGGTATACAGGGACGGATGCCGCCCGTACCAGGTTCTTAACACCGGGACGAAGACGAACGAGGATAAGAAAGCCGAACAGGCGGAAGACGCGCACAAGCCGAAGGTCAGGCCGGATGTAATGGACGGCAAGACCTATAAGGTAAACACCGGCGAAGGCGTCATGTATGTTACGGTCAACACGATAGACGGTAAGCCGTTCGAGCTTTTCGCGTCTATAGGCAAGGCGGGCGGGAACGCTGCGGCGCAGAGCGAAGCGATAAGCCGAATGGTCTCACTGGCGCTCAGGTCGGACATTGACATCAATGTGATCGTCAAGCAGCTGATCGGCATCGGCAGCCCGAACGCGGTCTGGCACAACGGCGAGCAGATACTTTCCACGCCTGACGCAATAGGCAAAATTCTTAAAAAGTATTATATTGACCCGGTAAAGAACGAGGCTAAGGCCGAAGTTAAGGCAGGCGATCCAAAGTCTCCTGTTAGGCGCGGAGTGATCTGCCCCAAGTGCAACGGTACGATGTCGATGCAGGAGGGCTGCATGACATGCCCGACATGCGGATACTCGAAGTGCAGTTAAGGTATTGTATAGGATGACATTTTCAGGCGGGAATATTTTTCCCGCCTTTTTTATCTGAAGAATCCTCCGATCAGAGGGTAGAATAGAGATACAAGCAGGAAAGCGCCCACAAAAAGCTTTTTTATGAATCCGGCTTTGCCGTTTAAAAAAACATATCCCGCCATTATCAAAGCTCCGCCGAAGCCTAAAGTGAAAAGAAAAAAGAGTCCCGCGAACCAGAATTCGTCGGAGATACTGCTGAAGATCACATAAAGGAACAGTCCCAGCCAGAAATAAAATTGTCCTGATATGAGAATATAGATCATGTATGAGAATTTTCCCTTGTTCTCCTCTCTTTCGTTCAGGTTGCCCATGACCAGTGAAGCATAGTTTTTCAGAATATCAGGGAGTATGAAGAATAAAGTGTATAAAAGACTTTGCAGCCTATTGCCGCCCGAATTCGATCTCTGTTTTGCCATTTCAGCTTCAAGTTCGTCTGTATTGTCTTCCAGTGCGGGCGAGGGCGTCTTATGTGCTATATAGATCACTTCCTCCTTTTTAAACGACATCTCAGGCAGAAGATCGAACCCTCCGGTGAACCTCAGTCTTGAAACATTCAGTCCCAGGGCCTTTAAATGATCGGCGTAATCCTTCCCGAACCGTCTGTGATTTCCCGGGATCCCGTACATCATGAACCTGTCTTTATAGTTCGTGAGAGGAAGCTCAACAGTTTTATCTTTTTCGGAGTCAACATTTGCCTGAAGCATAATGAGGCCTTCCGGTCTCAATATCCTCTTAATCTCCTTCAGCACGGCTATGTGATCAGGCAGCTTCTCAAGTATATAATTGCACACTATAAGATCGAACTTATCGCTGTCATATTTATTTTTGAGTGTATTGTCGCGGATAGTAAAATCGCCGGTCTCTTTGTATACTTTTACCTCCGCGTTGGGGAAATTTTCAAAATAGCCGCAGACGATTCCTGGCTCAGAAATGATAAGAACGCTCAATTCTCCGGACAGCAGACGGGTCTTTGAGAGCAGGAACAGAAGCACCGTCCTTTCTTCTATAGTGGATGAACAGACAGGGCAGTTTGATGACTGTTCTTTTGAAAGTTTGAATTTCTGGGATTTATAGAATCCGGAGCAGAACGGACAGTATATGTCATTTCCGCGGAAATACTGTTTTTTATAGAGTTCGTAGTTTTTTCTTATGGTTGAGAACATCAGGGCTCCACTAAATTAATATTGAGGATCATAAACCTGACCCATAAACAGTATCGTGCCCGTCAGATCATCCCTTATTACAAAAAGAAACGGCTTGTTGGCCTTGAATTGCGGAATTACCCCGTAAGAACCTCCGACTACGGTAACTGCTGCCGCGCTTGTTCCCTCCTCGTTCACTTCGATAAATGTTTTATGCTTAATAATGCTTATGAACAGTCCCCGCCAGAATTCTGTGAGATTTGATAAATCGGATGCGGCCGGGTTAAAAGCGTCCTTCATGCCCAATACGCTCATTACCGGGATAAGATCCGTTTCGAATCCGAATTTGAATTTTGGAAGGCTGAAATCGAATTCATCTGCATAAGGAAAAAGTTCTTTAAAGGGCCTGAACGATCCCATCCAGCCGTCCCACTGAGCCTTGGTCAGCTTTTCGTTTATAAAAGTAAAAAGGTCTCCGGCAGGAACGAAAACATACATGTGAATGTTATCATTATCCGCGGGTACTGCAACGGTTTTAGAAAGAGATTCGGAATAACTCTTTTTTCCGTAGGGCATCTTCACAGCTTTGAAATCATCTCCGATAAGATAAGAAAAGTTCACTGACGGTGATTCCGGATAAACTGAATTGCACTGCATCGTGGGAGTGTATTTGCTTGCGCCGCCGTCCAGATAAAACTTCTTGTTTTCAGTTTCATCAGGATCGAAAGGCGCTTTCCAGTATCCCTGAAAATTTATCGCATTGCAAAGAAGAAATACAACATCCGGCATTTCGCTGAACATTTCCGGTATCATACCGTCCGTAGCCTCGTTTGTCCATGAATTTACAGAATCCAGAGCGGCGTCGGATTGAAGATCAATGTTCTTGATACCGGCGTCAAAGAACTCTTTCGATACATCAACGAAATCATCTTTTACCGGAAAACTGTCATCGAACCACGCAGAATTGGCAAGATTGAGTTTCATCACGCTGTTGTAGCAGTCCAGTTCGTCGATCAGCCGTCTGAAACCCTTATTTATGCAATAATCCGGCAGATCATAATACCTCAAAGAGTTCTTAAGTTCAGTTTTCGTGTTCCCGGCGCTACCGTTATTCAGCATTGATAAAGCTATCGAAACGGATAACGGCGAAAGCATCGCATTCTCTTTCAGGCTGTCCGGCGTCACTACCGCCCTAAAAAGATCGATCGCGAATTCTGTGTTCGCCTCTCTGAATTCGGTTACCTGCTTCGCAGTGACCGTTTCATTTGGAGAATTATCATTCGGGCTTACTGGATAATCGTCCTTCGTACAGCTGAAAATGGCAAGAAAAACAAGAGTCAACAACAAGAGCTTTCTCATAACTTCCTCCGCTTTAATATTTCATCAACATGCGCAAAATTTATCCGCTCAGTAATAATATAACAAATTTTCTCTTTCGAAACAAACAAATTGTTCAGCAAATCACTTTTTAGCTCTACTTTTCTTTTCCTTCTCTTTCGTGAAAAGGTCGGCAGTATATTTCTCATAAAGTTCGAACAGGAACTCCATGCGGTTAGCCTCGCTCACGAACGGCTGTGAACGGTAAGCAAGGTCAACAGCTTTATCTAGCTCGTTATGAGCTTTCACTAATTCCGGCGGCATTGATAAAGGGTCATAAAGTTCTGCAAGTGAGCTGTTCGGAAATAAAGCGCGTGTATCAAGAACCTTCTGCGCAGCTTTTTCGATATTGATCTGCTGAACCTTCGTAAGATCTTCCGGCCACGGGAAATTGTTGTAAACGATATCTTTTGAGTATCTGAAACGACTCTCAAGTCTCCCACACACAGACTTAACCCAAGCCATGTGCATAATTGATGTTAATACTCCAAAATGATATGAATTAGCTCCCGGCACGAGCTGAATTGTATTACTTGCGATTACATTCTTATCCATAAAAGCTACAGGTATATATTTTCTTTTCTCGGAAGAGACTTCGGGGATAGCAAGATAATTTGATTTGGGCTGGGATATTTGAACAAATAAAGAAGGTATTTCTGATTTCCTTCGGGTTAATTCAGCTTTACTGCTGAGTCTGAAATTTTTAACAGCCTCAACCCTTTTTTTTACGGCTGACATACCGCTCAATTGATGAGGTTGTATGTTCTTTAGCCATAGACAATACCTGAATCTGCCGTGTATAAAATCATCACCGCTTATATAAGGCTTGATCCATTCTTCTGCTTTTGGCTCGATTTTTATAAATTCGTTTTTGGTTAAGTCATCATTGAAAATAAGGTTGCCACCGTCAGTCGGCTTGTTGCCCCAAATCATTTTTGGCACATTGCATATTGGTTTCGACCTGTTGGATATTAAAATATCAGGGGCATTTAACAGATAAGGATTTATGTTTTTGCATGCTATCTCGTGAGCATCCCCCTTAATGTCATTGTACTCGAACAATCTTTTCTGCAAAATATCAAAATTAACGAAACCTACGATGATCACATGAACAGCGGCATTTTTTGAAGCTTCATTCCCCCACTTGAATGTTCTGTGTGCAAAGTGAATTTTGATGTTATATTCGTTGTACAGAAAATTCCACAATATCCCGACCTGTTCACCTTGCGAGATAGAATTAGTTGATACGAACGCTACTTTGATTTTTGAGTTTTTTATATACTCAGCTGCTTTAATATACCAGGCTGTCACATAGTCTAATACACCAATGCCTTTTTTGTCGGTAAATATTTGGTGCATATCTAATTTCTGAATATCAGTTTGATAATGATGACCAACAAACGGCGGATTGCCAAGTATATAATCGAACTTGACCTTTGATCCGTACGGAGGCATTTTACCTTTATGAACTTTTACCGTTTCCGCCTCAACATTAACAGTACCGTACGGAATAGGCTCCGGCTCCGACACCATGTAAACATTGGCATGTTTAGCCACAATGTCAACCGTGTTGACCGGATTCAAGAGGCTCTGCCAGTCAATCCTCAGAGCGTTCCCCTGCACGATCGTAGCGGATTTTGAAAGCGGGAGCCTTACGAAATACTGCCCGAATTCATTACTGATCTGCATATTCATCTGGTGGTCAATCAGCCACATTGCCACTTCAGCGATCCTTGCCGGAAATTCTTCTATCTCGATCCCGTAGAACTGATCCACATCAATCCAGATAATGTCTCTGACATCAAGAACCTGCTCGGTTTTGTACAATATTCTTAATATTTCGATCTCAAGAAGCCTAAGTTCCCTATAAGTAATCACAAGAAAGTTTCCGCAGCCGCAGGCAGGGTCGAGGAACCTGAGAGTGCTGAGTTTTTTGTGAAATTCGGTGAGTTTATATTTGCTGTTCTTTACCGATTCGAATTCAGCCCAAAGATCGTCAATAAAAAGGGGTTTTATTAGCTTAAGAATGTTCTTTTCACTTGTATAGTGCGCACCAAGATTCCTACGTTCTTTAGGATTCATCACGCTTTGGAACATCGAACCGAAAATAGCGGGTGAGATCTTACTCCAGTCAATATTGCAACAATCAAGCAGAGCTTGTCTCATTTTGGAATCAAAGCTCGCAGTAGGCAGAAGTTCTTCAAAAAGCTTACCGTTCACAAAAGGAAAATCAGCGAGCTGTTCATCGAGATTCTTATACCGCTTTTCATTCGGAGTATTCAGAACCTGAAAAAGTTCCTGAAGCTTAGCCGCAAGATCGCTCCCGTCAACATTCGTCCTCTGAACAATATAATCCTGAAACTGCTCCTTCTCAAATATCGTAGTATCCTCAGCGAAAAGGCAGAACAAAACACGCACAAGATAAACTTCGAGAGGGTGATCCGTATAACCGATCTCTTTAAGCCTGTCGTGGATCTTACCCATCAGCTCGGCCGCCTTCACATTCGCGGGATCCTGCTCCTTATAGATCTTCTTCTGATAGCCAAGAAGATAACCGAAATGCTGAACATTATGAACAAGCTCGGCAAGCTTAAACTCAATCAGCGCATCTTCCTCAAGATCGTACAGCCTGAAATGCTCAAAGTCGGAAACGAGAATATACTTCGGAAGCTCGAACTCTCTAACAGCCTTCAAATACTCCCTCGCCTGCGAATAAGCCTTATCGAGACTCTTCCCGCGGCTCTTCATCTCCACAAGAATAGTCTG
>CAZYNH010000026.1:0-10919 GCA_964648295.1 uncultured Bacteroidia bacterium
CGGATTAGGATAGTTCTGGTAAAGCTCATAGGCTTTTACAACATTATCATCGCTGTTCTCAATACTTGTTGTGTTTTGCTTTGAGCGGAAAAAAATCCTGCCGATACTATTAATTTTATCGAAAACATAATACACTAAATAGAATTTATTGTTTATCTTATCGAAAGCTACATTAGGCTCTGAATAACTTTTTGTTGACGACGAATCAATTACAACTGTTTCCCAGTTCTTATTCTTTCCGACACTGTGTATTAATCCCATCGGTCCGTTCGTATCCCCTTCATAATAATGCTTTTCAAACAAATGAAGATAATCATGGGTATCAATGTACATTTCTCTGTCCCAGTCATTGTTTGTGCCATAAGAATAGGGTTTTGACCAAGAAGGATCATCCGTATGCTTTGAAATGTGATCATCCTTATTATTGTCAAGGGTTTGACCGACTGCAGTATTAGCATACAGGCTGTCTTTTAAAGATAACGCAATGGCTGTTCCGAGAGTTTTCTCTTCATAATTACTAATCTCTTCATGAATGATCCATCTGTCTTCATCTCTGCTGAAAAAACAATAATATGGCCGATAATCTGCGGTTGGTTCGTATATTGTAAAACTGGCAATAGATTGAACATTGCCGTTTTCATGAAAGTCAAATCCACGAACCCGGTAATCAATTTCTTCATGTATTCTTTCGGCGGGTGACCACACAGGTTCACCTGAACTGAGATCGCAGTAGCTGTAATAAGAACCGCTCCCGAGAAACCATGTGCAGAAAAGCCTGTCGTTACCGTCGAATTTTAATAGAACTGTCTTTGTGGAATGCGGATATATTTCATACGGTTCTGTCCAAGTCTCACCGTTAAACATTTTGTACATTACCTTTAGGATTTCGCTTCCTCTGAGATAGACTAGGTGTACATTGTTATCAGAATCGCAAGCGGCTTTCATGTAGTAGATGCGCTGAGTAGTATATTCCGGCGTCAGGTTTTCCGTTGCTGTCCATGTTTTGCCGCCGTCTGATGATCTGCGATATTCGATCTGGGAATAAAAGCCATTAGTCCAACTTCCGTTAACTTCAATATCCAACGGCCAAAAGGCATGTATGACCCCGTTTGAATCAACTGAAATTGCGGGAATCCAAAAATTTAGTGTCGGCCAAGTTCCGTCTCTTGACAGCTGTTTCGCGCTGCTCCAGTTGTCCTGAGAGAGCAGAGGAGCGGATAAGGTGAGGATTAGGAGAAGTGTGAAGGTAAGTTTGGTTTTCATGGCTGTATCCTTGTTGTTTGAGTAAGATTTATGTGTAAAATTGTTGCTTTCATAGTCATGGGTTGTTACTTGTTTCATTTTTTGTTTATCTCTACTGTTATACTTTCCCCTTCCAGCGCACTCAAAAAGCCCTGAGCATAATTCGCGTTGATTACGAACACCTTCTTGTTGGCATTGATCGTGTTGAACAATCCTGCGAATTCTGCATCTGTCATAAAACCGTCATTGAAATACAATCCGGACTGCGAAGGAGTTCCACCGTGACTCATCGCCCAGACATACAGGAAGTCATTAGGTCCGATTTTCGATTTAAGAGCATTTACTGCCGTTGTTACATTCACTTTCGTAGCAGAATGGTTCGTGATCGTTTCATGTTCATCATCCGTTACGTTAGCAGCGCGATACCTTGTGTGAATGTACTCGAATCCCGGAACTTTCCACATGTCAATGCCATTTGCGAAAATCACGGTTATGTTCTCTTTTGCGTATCCTTTCTGGTAAAGCATCTCCCACTGAAGGTAAAGATCGTTCCAGAACTCTGAATAGTCTCCCTGTCCGTTGTTCCATAGCTGATCCGAAGGAACATTTGTAGGGTTGTTGTTGCCGGCTATGATCACGGCGAATTTGTCCGCAGAGAATAATGCGGCTGCGAGCACGATCATTAAGACCGTTATCAGTTTGTTTCTCATGGTGCATCTCCTTTTTTTGGTTTTATTTCAGGTACAGCATTTTTCGGCTTTCAGTCTCTGATCCATTTACCTCAAGCCTGTAGAAGTAAATCCCGCTGTTAAGATCATCGGCATTGAAAATGACCGAATACTGCCCTTTACTCTGTCTTGTGTTTACCAATCGGCGAACCAGCTCACCCTTTAAATTGAATACGGTTAGTTTGACATTAGCGGGTTCTGATATTGAATATGATATCTTAGTCGAATTGTTGAACGGATTAGGATAGTTCTGGTAAAGCTCATAGGCTTTTACAACATTATCATCGCTGCTCTCAATACTTGTTGTGTTTTGCTTGGAGCGGAAAAAAATACGGGAAGTGGAACTTACTCTATCATGTATCTTGTATAGCAGATAGAATTTATTATTTATTTTATCGAATGCTGCATTGGGCTCTGAATAGCTGTATTGTGAGTAACTTGAATCAATCACAACTGTTTCCCATACTCTATTCTTTCCGACACTGTGCGTTAATCCCATCGGCCCGTTTACAGTGCCTTCAAAAAAATGTAATTCAAACAAATGCAGATAATCGTGGGTATCAATGTACATTTCTCTGTCCGGGGCGTTGTTATTCCCATTATAGTACGGAGTGCTATATTCACCTTGGTTTACAAATGAATTCATATGAACTCCAATGTTCTTGTCTATCCAGGAACCCTCACTATTGTTAATGTATACTGTGTCGTTTTTTGATATTGCTAATACGCGCCCTAGTGTCAGACTGTCGGGATTATTTGGTATTTCCTCTATTTTCGACCATGTTTCGGATTCTTTCTCGTAGTTAAATAAATAAGGTTTAACATCTGTATAACAAGTCCCATTTGCGTATAAAATGTTGTATTTGTCGAATTTTATGTCAGCTATGCCGAATTCTCCGGTGCCTATTTGAGAATACTCAGCCCAAGTATCCCCATCTTTGTAATTGAAGAATGCTTCTCTTCCGATCATCCATGTGGCGTATACCCTGTCGTCGGAATCTATTCCCATTCGTAAATAAGAACTACCTGCACCTATTTGAACAGGTTCAGTCCAAGATGTACCGTCAAACATTTTACACATTACCTTTAGGATTTCGCTTCCTCTGAGATAGACAAGATGTACATTGTTATCAGAATCACAGGCGGCTTTCATATAATATATCCGTTGAGTTGTATATTCAGGCGACAGATTTTCCGTTGCTGTCCATGTTTTACCGCCGTCTGATGACCTCCTGTATTCGATCTGGGAATATCTGTTATAAACACCGTCTTCAGAAGGACTTATCACCCAAAAGGCATGAATGGTTCCGCTGCCGTCAACTGTTATGGCAGGTACTCCCATGAACAAGTACGGGCCGACTCCGTCTCTTGAGAGTTGTCTTGCGCTGCTCCAGTTGTCCTGAGAGAGTAGAGGAGCGGATAATGTGAGGATGAGTAGAAGTGTGAAGGTAAGTTTGGTTTTCATGGCTGTATCCTTAGTTTTAAGTAAACTTTATATGTAAAATCGTAGCATTCATAGTCATGGGTTGATTATTTATACAAAAAGAAAAGAACGGCCCTTTTTTGATGGGGAGTGATTGGGACAGGACCGTTCTTGCAGGGGCGGAGGAGGAGGCCCCAGTCATTATTTGAACCACGATCCTTTCGGGATGTCGTGCTCAGTTTTTTCTCCGTGTTTCAGGCCGGTGACATACTTGAGGTTTATTGCATAAGGTTGTGACGCTTTGATGTCCCAGCAGATCAAGAAATCTCCGTCCAGTTTATACGGCCAGACTTCGACCGTTAACGGATCAATTATTGCTTCGCAGTATCTGTGTTCCGCAATAAGTGTTTTTTTGTTAATGATCGCTTCCGCGATCAACGATTTTAACTCATTCATTTCACTTTTCCTTTAACATTAAACATAAACTGTCGTTTTTCCACTTGAATATCAGCGAATTTATATTTTCTTTTTTTTGTTCAGGCACATTCACGGACAGAAGTTCCTCCTCACATTCTTTTCCTGGATCACACAGGAGAGATAGCTTATGATCCTCTGATATAATCGCGCACTGCCGTCCGTACAGGTTGAACTTTTTGAGCAGGTATCTGCTTCCTTTTGTGAAAATGCCGGGATTATCACAGCTGTTAAAGAAAACAGCTACGGCTCCGCAGCTGTCATTTACGATATTCATTGTTTTGTCCTTATGAATTTTTCTCCGTATTTAGTCTTTTGGAGGGGGCGGAGGAGGCATAGGATTCCCGCCGTCGGTCGTTGCGGTGGTACCTATAGTAATAACCCCGTTATCGAATCCCGTCCAGTTGTCCTGAGTTGCATCTTCGGCATAAAGAAGAACAGATGCCGACATTGCGATCGCCAATATTATTTTTTTCATTTTGAACCCCCTTAGGTTAGTTGTTTCGAATAATAACAACAAAATGAAAATTATAAAAACAAAGTGCGTTTTAGGGGGTTAAAGCAATATCCGCTCACGGTTGAGAAATTTTAAAGTCGATCTTGTAACTCTCGTATAATATGTAAAATAAATATTAAATGAATAATTTCAAAATTGATTGCTTATCTTGCGCAAAGTTTCTTTAATTTCACAGATATCATCTTCTTTTCCGATGTAAAATGGAAGCTTGGGTTTCGTAATTAATTTCAGCGCTGAGTTAAGATATTTTGCGGCTATTATATTATCGTTCAGCCCGATCCTGCACAGACCTGCCAGTTTAAGCGTATTAATTTCAAGCACATGATCACTTATCTTTTCTTTCTTCATCAGGTTCAGACATTTTCTTAGCGGGCTCAGTGCGTTCTTGTACTTTTTTGTCTCATAACCGATCCTGCCTATCAGATTTTGAATATAAGCCGGATAAGTTTTTATCGAAAAATCCTCGCATAACCTTAAAATTCTGAAAAGTACCCTTATTGCGCTTAGATAATTTTTCGAATCGACCCTGATTTTGGCGAGATATATCATATTAAATATGTGATTGGCTGTATCCGCCGTTCCCGGTCTGAATATTTTTAGTGCTTTGGAGAGGTATTTCTCAGCCTCTTTATACATTTCTTTAGAATAATAATGCACCCCCGCCGAAGCAAGGCAACAGTAGTAATATTCTTCTTTACCGCACAGATCCGACAGATGCTTTACCCTGGCGATCCGTTCCTTCAGCTCTTCATCTCCGCTTACGCCTGTAAATGGTATCAGCTGGAACATCTGGGTCAGGCATTTCGCTTCGATAAGAATGTCACCGGAGTGAACCGCGTGTTCGTACTGGATCAGGAGAGCATCCTCAGCAAGGGAATATTTCATGCTCCACAGATATATCTCAGCCTTCAGTCCGTACAGATACGCCTTTTCCTTTACATCTGTATTCTGTGAAGCGAACCTGATCGCCGAGCTGACGGCGGTCAGCGCATGCTGGTAATTTCCTGAAAGCAAATACCTTCTTACCTTGGATCTGTTCCTGAGAAACACATTATCTGCGTTACTGCTTTTTGAAAGAAGTTTAGCTGCCTTCGAAAAATATCTTTGGGCTTCAATTCTGCTATTGAAGTAAAAATCTGTCATTCCAAGATAATAACAGGATTCTCCCAGATCAGTTTCATAGCCGGTTTTTTCAAAAATTTCTTTGCATTTACGAAGGAGTTCGATACATTTGTTATATTCTTTGAGATAAAAATATATCTTTGCTTTTTTTAGTTCGAACCGGGCGGTCATAACATCATCGGGACCGTTCAGGAATCTGGCCGCGGGAATAAGTCTGTTGTATACAAAAAGAGCTTTACCGAATTCGAATTTGTTTTCAATTTCTTTTGTTTCGCATGCAATTTCATCAAGCGTTTCAGAAAACAGTTTTTTTTCTTCCGGGTTTATAGCCTTACTGGTAAAATAGCCGGAAGATTCAACGATCCTGCCGAAATCTTTAATAAAAGCGTCGGCGAGGATCGGCGGTACCGCAGCGTCTTTAGTTTCAAAATGCCCGTTAATTTCTGCGTTTCCGCCACTGAGCAGAAGTTCCCGATATAAAGATCGCAGGATTTTATTCATACTGAGTTTTGGCGGTATCACGGTTTTTGAAGTTCTTTTGTGTTCTATTGAAAAAGCTGTATCAGTTTCGACCTCCGCGGTAAAAATATTGTCAGAATTTTCCGTCCCGGCAATATTGGCGAGCGCATATTTTAGAAATATGTCAAGATTCTGTTTTGTTTTTTCAAGGCAGCACCCCAAAATTTTACGGCCGGTCGTGGTGTCTTCCGCTGTAATCTTAAAAACCGATCTCGTAACTCCGCCCAGCACTGTTTGAGCATACAGGCTTATTGTTATGCTTAAACCTTTAAGCTGTTTGAATTTCTTAAGGTCGCGGGGTTTATTACTTCTCTTAACTGCTTTACTTTCCTTATTCAACATAACCGCCGATATCTTCTCAACTGTAGTCTAAAAATTCAACTTTGTCCTTAAATTTTTCATTCATCAGATCTCTTAATTCTCTGTTGTCCGACAGGCACGGGTCCCGGGAAAGGAGTTTAAAAGCGTCATCCCGGGCGGCAAGGAGCAGATCCCTGTCGTATATCAGGTGCGCGAGTTTTAAATCCGGCATGCCGCTCTGTTTTTCGCCGAAAAACTCTCCGGGGCCGCGCAATTCGAAATCAGCTTCGCTGATCTTGAAACCGTCAGCCGTCGTTTCCATCACCTTCACCCGCTGAACGGTTTCTTCGTTCTCTGTGGCTCCCAGGTGGAGTATGCAGAACGACTGGTGTTGTCCGCGGCCGACCCTTCCCCTGAGCTGGTGGAGCTGCGACAGGCCGAACCGCTCGGAGTGCATGATGAGCATGACCGTAGCGTTGGGCACATCCACTCCGACCTCGATAACCGTCGTGCTGACCAGAACTTTGATCTCTCCGGCCTTGAACCGGCTCATTATATCATCTTTTTCCTCGCTTTTGATCTTGCCGTGAAGGAGCGCGACCGGAATATCCTTAAATACTCCGTTCTTCAGTTCTTCAAATCCGTCAACCGCGGCTTTCAGGTCCGATTTCCCCGTTTTCTCGATCAGCGGATATACAATATACGCCTGTCTGCCTTTTTCGACTTCTGTTTTGATGAAACCGAGGACTTTTGCCATTTCTCTTTCCGTTCTGACGGCTGTTTTTACGGGTTTCCGGCCGCGGGGGAGGGAATCTATTATAGAAATGTCCAGATCGCCGTAAAGCGATAATGAGAGCGTTCTGGGGATAGGCGTCGCGGACATGACGAGTATGTTCGGCGCGGAATCGGATTTTTTTACCAGCTCGCCTCTCTGGAGTACGCCGAAGCGGTGCTGCTCATCAATTATCACCAGACCGAGGTTCTTAAATTCCACGCCTTCCTGGATCACCGCATGGGTGCCGATTATGATGCCGCTCCGTCCTTCTGCGACTTCGGAGAGCCTTTCGTCGCGCACGGACTTCTTCATTCCGCCTGTCAGGAGCGTAATATTTATATCCAGACCTTCGCACATGGCAGAGAATACCTTGTAGTGCTGCTCGGCTAATATCTCCGTGGGCGCCATGACGGCGGACTGGAAGCCGTTACCGGCCATCATGACCATGGACAACAGCGCGACCACTGTTTTCCCGCTGCCCACATCGCCCTGAATCATCCTGTTCATGACCTTATCGCTCTTAAGGTCGTCATATATCTCTCTTACCACTTTCTTCTGAGCGTCAGTCAGTTCAAAGGGCAGATTGTCATAAACCTGTTTAAGAAGCTCGCCCGAGCCGTTAATCCTGTATTTCTTGGGCAGCGCTTTAACATTCATCCTCCGCCTGCACATCACAAGCTGCAGATGAAAGAATTCCTCGTATTTAAGCCTCCGGATCGCGAGCCTTCTTGTGCTGTCGTCTTCCGGCCGGTGAACATAGTTCAGGCTCATTTCAAGGTCAGGGAAATTTCTGATCTGCCTTACAGAAAAGGGGAGAGTGTCTTTGATCTCCTTTCCGAACTGATCGAGCGCGTTACCGGTCATCCGCCTGAAAGTTCTGCTGTCAATATTCTTTGAGACAAGCGCGGCCGTGAGAGGGTAGAGGGCTATGATTTTCCCCGTGTTCTTAAGGTTTTCCTCTTTGTCCATCCTTTCAATTACCGGATGTTCGATCTGCCAGCCTCTGTGATACCTGGGTGTGCCTGAAATTATGTATTCCTCACCCTCGATCAGGGTTTTTGATATGTAATCGCCGCCCTGGAACCATACGCAGGTCAGCATGCCCGAACCGTCCGAGAACGCGGCGTTAAGAAGAGTTCTGCCTTTATTCGAGGGGAAAAGCTTGAATTTAACAAGCTGAGCTATGAATGTCATTTCCTTTGCGTCCATAAGGATATCGGATATGCTGTTGACCGTCTTTCTGTCGAGCCATTTTCGGGGAAAATAAAATAAAAGGTCTTCGACTGTCATAATACCCGCGGCGTTCAGCGCTTTTTTGCGCACGGGTCCCACATCTTTTACCTGCGATATGTCTGTTGTCGAGAGTTCCATTCTGTTCCGGTCCAAATTTTAAGCTTATAATGTAACAAATAATTCGGGTGATATCAAAAAAAATCTTTTATATGATTACTTAAGCGCGGCTCTGATCTGGATCGAGAATACATCCTGACTCGGCCTGTGCTCTTTGATTTTAGGCTCGAAATGACTGTCGAACTCTTCGGCTTTCTCCTGATCGAAATGATAAACATCGCTCATGTGATATTCCCACTTGTCCGTACCGAAGAAACCGGGCTTCAGTTCCTTTACCAGAAAACCCATCGGGAATATACCTCCGTATACACTTACACCGTAGTCGATCCCGTTCTTAAATCCGTGCGTGCAGTAATTGTGCGGGGCACCGAAGATGAGGACGGCAGGATATCCCATATCGCAAGCCAGCTTCATCGTGTGTCTGATCAGCTTTGATCCTATCCCTCTCCTCTGATGGTCGGGATGAACGCATACAGGCCCGAAAGTCACGGTTTCTACCTTTTCGCCTTTTTCATTTTCGATATACGACTTTGCGTACATGATATTTCCGACGATCTCACCGTCAAGTTCAGCCACAAAATCCAGCTCGGGGATAAAATCCTTATGATCCCTTATGATATGAACAAGGTAATACTCGTCGCAGCCCGGTCTGTACAGGTTCCAGAACGCCTCGCGCGTTACTTCCTCGACTTTTCTGAAGTCATCTTTCGTTTCCGGTCGTATTATAATGTTCATCTCTTTTCCCATTTAATTTTCCTCTCCAGTTAAACTACTCTTTTTATTTCACAAGAGCAATATAACATAGCTGGAGTGTCATATAGTGACCCACCCTAGACTTTTTTTGCGTTTTTTCATTTCCCATACTTGGCCCGTTCTTCCATCAGAAGTTTAAGGTGGTTATCAAAGTCGGATGTATAATAATGGTCCTGTTCTTTTTTAAATTTCTCAAATTCCTTTTCTGCGAGCTCCACAGCCAGTTCATGTGTTACTTTTCCCGCATCAGGCGGTCTTACCTGTTATAGCCCAGTGTAATTTATTCTGTACCTGTGCAAAAAATTCTTGAGTTTCTTCGCTGTCCTTATTATAATCGGCACTGCATTGAGCGTAAATATCCGTAATTTTCTGATAGAACCTTCTTTCGCTCGACCTTATATCTCTGATCCTGGCCAGCTGCTCTTCAAAATAATCCTTACCGAAAACATACTGAGGATTTTTCAGGCGTTCATCATCCATTGTGAAACCCTTGATGATATATTCCTTCAGCCTTTCTGTCGCCCATACCCTGAACTGAGTAGCAAGTTTTGAGTTTACACGATACCCGACCGATATGATAGCATCAAGATTGTAGAATTTTGTCTTGGCCTTTTGGGTTTTATCCTTAATTGCTCCATGTGGAGTGGATAGTTCCAAAATGGAACATACCACTTCTTCTTTCAATTCACAGCTTTCAAAAATATTCTTCAAATGTTTTGTGATCGCAGGTCTTTGAACTCCAAAAAGTTCGGCTATTTTATCCTGTGTAAGCCAGATATTCTCATCTCGCAGTAAAACTTCCACTTTTACTTTTCCGCTTGGAGACGAATATATCATCAGCTCCGTGAAAGAATTGTCGCGCATTGCATTATTTTTCTTTCCCATCTCTTTTCCTATTTTCATTTTCTCCCGTTAATTTACCCTTTTACGCTACTAAGAGCAATATAACATAGCTGGAGTGTCATATAGTGACCCACCCTAGACTTTTTTCAACTTATTTTTCATTATTTTTCATACCTTTTTCCTTTCAGTCACATCCCTATCACATCGAATTAGCTACAGAATTCAGTTAAATTCTACAAAATTCCGGAGTTTAGTCACATCCCTGTTACATGGTTTACAACCCCTTCGAATACTCATTCAACTTCTTGACAGGATTTTTAAATGCATTGTGCCCTTATATTATAATTCATGAGCCATAATACAGTCGAAGTCACTTCCTTCCGAAATTTTCCTGCAACCAATATTATCCTTTGAGTAGCACCTTTATTAAATTCAAGCTCTTCATATTCCTGACCGTCAAAAAACTCTACAAGTAATTCTTTCGCTGACTTATCTTCATAATGCTTATCTAAATATGATTGATATATATCTCTTATATTGTCCTTAGTAAGACTTGAGCAATAGGATGCGTATTTAATAACCTGCCATGTAACATCCTTACCGCTATCATCAAGCTTGTTCTCTATAATAACTAAATTCCCCTGTTTGTCTAATGCAAGAAGATCCAGCCTTTCTTTTGTATCATTAAAACCATCAAATTCTTTCTGAATGATCAACAATTCCTCACCCAACGATCCCGGATTGTCAGCCAGCCATTCCTGCAAATGCTCCCTTTCCTTAAATTTCAATTCGGAGAAAGTGCATTCTTTTAGCTTTGTAATTTTGGAATACACCCGATTTTTTGTAGACATTGCTAAGCACATTTATCTCCCT
>CAZYNH010000027.1:0-4965 GCA_964648295.1 uncultured Bacteroidia bacterium
CGGAATTAAATAAAATCAAATTATTCCAAGATTATATCCCCATTATCTCATCGATCTTCTTCTTGACCCTTTCACCTGACCTGCCGTCTAATCCTGTAAAGAAGTAATTTCTGTATTCTTCAAGCTTCGCTTTCATTTCTGGTGTGGGATCGAGTGCCTGTTTTACGCAGGGGAGAAGGTCGTCGGGACTTTTCATGTGCGGGAAAGCTCCAAGCAGCCATTCTTTGGGGTCGATCGAGAGGACGGGCATTCCGTCCGAGTGATTGAGTTCTTTATACGGGAGTTCATAGATTATGCCGTGCCTGCCGAGAGCGAGGAATTCGTTTATTACGCTTGATGTGTCGCTTATCATCGTGTCTGCTGCGTACATGTACGGGTAAATGTCGTAATCCTGTTCGGCTATGAGGAACACTGAAGGATTTTCCTTCGCCAGCTTTTCATAGTAAGTGTGCTGGGAATGCGAGACATATTTTCCGCCCCAGCTGTAGGGATGCAGTTTAATTATGAGGTTGTATTCGGGGATCAGGTCTGCGATCTTATCTTTTATATATTCGATGCAGCTCGGTTTGTACGAAGGTGCGTAAAGTACTGTTTTTTTGTTTATGTCGAGTCCGATCTTGTCAATGATCGCTTTTTTGTCGTAATGCCCTTCCCAGAAGAAGGGATCGAGCTTTGGAATGCCCATGACGTAGAAGTCGGCTTTATCCTGCCAGCCGATGCTTTTTATGTAATCATACCAGTACTGCCCTTCAAGGAAGACATGATAATGAAAATTCTTCTGCTTGACTATGTTTCTGATCCTGAGCGTTTTTATGCCTACTCCATGGTCAAGATGAACTCTTGTGCATTGTCCGTATTTTTCAGGATCCTTAAGAGCATCCCCGCATACGACAAGATCAAATCCTCTGGTTTCATCAGTCAGTTTATAACCTTCCTTCTCCATCCACTTCGCGATACGGTTCTTCTCGTTTATCAGAAATATCCACAGGAAGCGTTTGTGGTCCTTGCCGATGCGGAAGTAAATATCATAGCGGTCATCTTTCGCAAGCTCTCTGTAAATGGGGTAGAGGGAATTGAAATAATATTCCTTTTTAAGATCGAAAAGTACTTTTATTTTAGAAGGCATAAGAGCTCCGTTATCTGATAATTTCTTCAGAAACCATTTTTCCGTCTTTCAGTTTAACTTCCATATAGCCTGCAAGCGCATTCATTTCTGAACCGTTGACCCAGATCGTCCTTTCTTCATCAGTTTCCACAACAGAATCATATCCGAGCAGGTTTTGAATGAGCGTGCTCACATCAAAGTGACATCTAACCTTATCCTGACCGTGATTGGGTTTGTTTGGAGCGTTTATGGCGAAATAGAGGTAAGGGACATAATAGACTTCCTTCTCGAACCAGCCGTGCCCCTTTTTTCCCTTGGCTTCACCGAGCATTTCGCCGTGATCTGAAGTAAAGATCATGTAGGTTTCTTTTGGAGAGTTTTTTTTCAGGTAATCGTATATTCCTGTTATGACCAGATCGGTGTAGAGTACTGAATTGTCGTAATCGTGACCGAATATTTTAAACTCCCACGGGAACTGAGCGGAGAATGGGGTATGGGAGCCTCTCTGATGCAGGATTATAAAATTTGGTTTGTTCAGATCTGATCGTTCGAGTATTTTTAACAGATCAGCGTCATAAGGTGTTCTATTTCCAAGCACTTCAGCCACATTTTCGCTTGAATAATATTCGTCGATGCTTTTTTTGCAGAGCAAATTGTCCACGATCTCGAGCTGGCTGAAAGAATGTTTTGAGATGAAGTGCGTGTCGAATCCATTCTCTTTTGCGAGCCGAAACAGGTTATTGGTGTAGCCTGTAAGCTGTCCGTTCGATCCGGGATATTTCATTCTGTTCAAAAGAACGGCGAACGATGTTCTGGTCATCGTTCCTCCGGCGAGCACCGTTCTGTGCGTGAACGGTTCAGTTCGCGCTATAGAGTCGAGCAGAGGAGTGGTGGGTTTATCGTAGCCGAACAGCGACATCCTGTCGGAGCGCAGCGATTCGCCGATCACAAGGATTATATTTCTGTCCGGAGTTTTGAGTGCTACGGCCGGTTCGGGAAGATCGGGGAAATTATCGGACTTTCCCGAGATGATCTTAGGCACTATGCCGGTAAAAAATATATTTACGCTTCTCATGTAATTCTCGAACGAATGCCTGTTCGGCCTGGGGTAGATGAACCGGGCTGTCTTTTCATCAAGCTCCTCAGGTCCGAAATTCAGATGGTAACCAATGACGGCCGCATGAATAATAAGAGCGCAGAAAAATATCAAAGGTGAATAGCTGAAAGTGAATGTCTTTCCGTGGAATTTTCGGCTTATGTATAGCAGAGCGGCTGCGGTAATAATGCTTACTGCGAGAGGAGCGATCATGGAACTAAGCTCGGGTATCAGAGAATCGAAAACCTCTCCCGTATTTTGAAAGAACTGAATGAAAGCGACAGGCTGGATCAGGTTGCCGAAATACTGAATATGGAACAGGTGTACAGCAGAAAACAGCATAACGATCAAAATGATCACATTTTTGAATATCAGGCTCCTTATAAATGATAAGGAAAGAAATAAAGCCAGCGGATAAACGATATTTCTCTTATCGGGCATCAGGCTGTAATACGGGTTAAAGAACATGTAAAGCATTTCGCCTGCGAAGAAAAAGGCGGTCGTTATTATCGTGTAGAAAAGAGTGTTAAGGATTTTATTTTTCATTATTTGGAAATATCGTTTCAAGAAGGTTGGATCTTCTCAGATACTGTTTTATAAGCACAAGGTCGGGATGAAAGTCCAGTTCGCCCCAGTCATCAGCTTTGCACATCGAAAAGTTTACGGGATAACCTTTATTAATTATCTGCTGGATCGCCTTAAGGTAAAATGCGTTCATATTCTCGTCGTCCCTGACCATTTCCTCGAGCGTGTCAATGTATATCTGCCTGCCTTTGCCTGTGAATTTTATTATTCCGACCGACTCTCCGTTAGCCTCGCCGGCAGGAATTTTCTTGCTGACCTGCTGAACAAGGCCGTTCTTGTGCACTACTTTCATGTCGTCGTCATCGTATTCGGGCTTTTCGTCTATCACCATCGTAATATTACTTTCGCTCTTCAGCAGATTTTCTATCACCGCAGGCTTAAAAATATCGTCGCCGTTTATGGTAATGAAATCTTCCTGCATATAATGTTTAGCCATCCAGACCGATATTAAATTGTTTGAAGTTTCGTAGAAAGGGTTATATACGGTGTTGATATTAAGATCGCTTGCGTATTTTTTAATTTTAGCCTCGATCTGTTCAGCCCTGTAACCAACGATGATAGTAACATCTTTTATTCGGTTCTCTTTAAGGCTGTGAAGCTGGGATTCGAGCATGGTTATACCGTTACCGACCTCGATCAGGCTTTTGGGAGTGTTCTTTGTCAGCGGATAGAGTCTTGTGCCTTTGCCGGCCGCTATTATTATCGCTCTCATTTCGGATCTCCGTTATTATTCACGATGGCTTTATCGTCCTTTTTAAAATCGTATTCTTTGACCGGGGTTTTCCAGTCGCCGTAGCGGTATGCCAGATAATCCTCATATTTTTCAGGCACGCTGTAGGCATATCCGTCGAATTGATGTCTGGTCATATCTTCGTAAAAATGCGCGCGGGCTGATTTAAGCACGGGATTCTTTATTCCGACAGTCCAGAAATAACTGTCATCAACCTTTTTCTTGATAAAAATATCAAGGAGGCTGTAGCCTTTAAAAATAAACCGTCTCGTCTGTATCTTTACAAGCCTGACCGAGCCTTTTGGAAAATGAGGCATGTCCTTTTTCGATCTCCTGATCCTCGTTCTGTATCCTGCCAGCCAGAACTTCCAGCGTATTTTAATAAGCTTATCGAGATACTGATCGGATATCGTCAGGTCCATGTCGTTGTCCCACGGCAAAAGCCTGTTCTCCCTTATGATCCCCAAAAGCGTTCCGCCTTCGAGCGTATAGGGTATATCGTTTTTGTCGAGAATACCGCAAACATCCTTCAGCATTTTTCGCGCGGTTACTTCGATATTGCCTGTCAGTTTTAGGTCGCCGGCCATTATTTCAAGTGTCCTTTTCTAAATTTTTCGTGGTACAATATGCGCAGTTTTCTGAATAAATTCAACGGCTTTTTCTTTTTCGGGAGTTCATTATTCGTAATGATACCTTCAAGGACCCCGAACAGTCTTTCGGCCGTTTTTCCGTCCAGATAAGGATTTACCTCAGCTATATGAGCGTGCCTCATTCCTGAATATTCTCCGGGGTCTGCAAGAGTCCTGTCTAGGGCCGGTCTTAATTCATCGGGCGTAAGAATATTTATACCCTTGTCCGTTCTTTTAAGAGTCCTGTATGTAATAACAGGTTTGTCCAGAGCCATAAACTCATAGATCACGGAAGAAGTGTCGGAGATCATAACATCGGCTATGTACAGGTACGGGGTGATATCGTAGGAATCAACGATCCTGATCTTATCGTTACTTTTCTCAGAAATAGATTCAACGAGTTTTCTGTTCATGAATTCGTGGAATTTTATCAGCCAAATTTCATCGTCTCTTATGATCCAAGGGATCTGAGGTAGAAGATCGTCTCCGGACTGCAGTTTTTCTGAAAATGTGGGAGCGTATAGAATTATTTTTTTATCAGAAGGGTACTCTGAGCGATCCCATAGATTGTCTTTCGGGTAATTTAAAATATAGTCCATCTTCGGCCAGCCCGTTTCGCGGACCAGAAAGTATTTGTGCTTCTTCTGAAGCCTGTTAAATTTCTCAGTAACAACAGGCCCCGAAGTGCAGTAAACATCAAAAAAGTGCCTGATCTCATAATGCGAGTCTTTTTCTATGCCGATACCGTGAAATATCTCCACTTTTATTCCGGGCAGCCTGAAATCCACATAATTGCCCGGTGAGATACAAAAATCCGGGT
>CAZYNH010000028.1:0-4735 GCA_964648295.1 uncultured Bacteroidia bacterium
CGGAATTAAATAAAATCAAATTATTCCAAGATTATATCCCCATTATCTCATCGATTTTCTTTTTGACCCGCTCGCTTGATTTGCCGTCAAGGCCAGAAAAGAAGTAGTTTCTGTATTCGGTCAGCTTGGCTTTCATTTCATTGGTAGGATTGAGTGCCTGTTCAACGCTGGGGAGAAGGTCGTCGGGGCTTTTCATGTGCGGGTAGGCTCCGAGAAGCCATTCTTTGGGGTCAATAGAGAGGACGGGCATTCCGTCCGAGTGATTGAGTTCGTTGTATGGTAGTTCATAGATTATTCCGTGCTTGCCGAGTGCTAAAAATTCATTTATCACGCTTGATGTGTCGCTTATCATTGTGTCGGATGCGAACATATAGGGATATATGTCGTAGTCGTTTTCATCTATCAGAAAAACGTCCGAGTTGTTCTTCGCAAGCTTTTCATAGTAAGTGTGCTGCGAATGTGAAGCGTATTTTCCTCCCCAGCTGTAGGGATGCAGCTTGATTATCAGGTTGTACTTCGGAATGAGATCTGCTATTCTGCCCTGTATATATTCGATGCAGCTCGGTTTGTATGACGGTGCGTAAAGGACGGTTTGCTTGTTTGTATCGAGCCCGATCTTGTCAATTATCGCTTTTCTGTCGTAATGACCTTCCCAGAAGAACGGGTCAAGCTTTGGTATTCCGAGAATGTGGAAGTCGGCTTTATCCTGCCAGTTGATGCTTTTGATGTAATCGTACCAGTATTGTCCTTCAAGGAAGACATGATAGCGAAAATCCTTCTGCTTTACGATGTTCCTGATCCTGAGCGTTTTGATGCCTACGCCATGGTCGAGATGGACTTTAATGCTTTTTCCGTACTTTTCCGGATCTTTTAGAGCATCACCGCATACTACAAGATCAAATCCTTCTGTTTCGTCGGTAAGTTTATAGCCTTCCTTTTTCATCCATTCGGCGATCCTGTTCTTTTCGTTGATAAGAAATACCCAGAGGAAGCGTTTCTGGTCTTTGCCGATGCGAAATGATATATCATAGCGGTCGTCTTTTGAAAGCTCTTTATAAAGCGGATAAAGCGAATTAAAATAGTATTCCTTTTTAAGATCGAAAAGCACTTTGATTTTTGACATAAATTACCTTATGATTTCTTTTGAGATCACTGAATCTCTGTTAGTTTTGAAGACCATATATCCGCCCAGAGCATTCATCTCGGATCCGTTGACATAGATCATTCGTTCATTATCTGTCTCAATTTCAGAATCGAATCCGAGCAGCTTTTGGACCAGCGTACTGACATCGAAGTGGCATCTGACATAATCCTGGCTGTTATCTGTCGAGTCCGTTGTATTGATAGCAAAATACAGATAAGGGACATTATAAACTTCTTTTTCGAACCAACCGTGTCCTTTTTTGCCTTTCACTTCTCCGAGCAATTCACCGTGGTCAGAAGTGAATATCAGATAAGTTTCCTTGTGGCTGTTCTTTTTGAGATAATCATATATGCCTGCTATGACGAAATCGGTATAAAGTACAGAATTGTCGTAATAACCGTCGAACTTCTGGAATTCTTCGGGATAAAGCTTGATCGAAGAAGAATGCGAGCCCCGTTTATGCAGGATAATGAATTTAGGTTTGCTCATATCTATGCGTTCGAGCATTTTAAGAAGATCACCGTCGAAATTAGTTTTTTCCCCGAGTATTTCAGCCACATCCTTACTTGTATAATATTCATCAATATTCTGTCTGGATAAAAGATTGTCCACGATCTCAAGCTGGCTGGATGACTGCTTCGATATGAAATGAGTTGAGAATCCGTTGTCTTTTGCCAGTTTGAACAGGTTGTTCGTGTAGCCTGTGAGCTGACCATTAGAACCGGGATATTTGAGTCTGTTGAGCAGCACAGCGAAGGATGTTCTTGTCATAGTCCCGCCTGACAGTACCTTTTTGTGCGTGAATGGTTCGACTGTTGCGATAGAATCGAGCAGGGGAGTGGTTTCTTTATCATAACCGAAAAGAGACATTCTGTCTGAGCGGAGAGATTCACCGATCACGAGTATAATGTTCCTGTCAGGACTTGCTGACACGAGTGAAGGAGGGGGCAGGTCAGGGAATGTTTCAGTACTACCTGACAGCAGCTTTGGAACTATGCCCGTTAAAAAACAGTTCACGCTTCTCATAAAGTTTTCAAATGAATGCCTGTTCGGTCTCGGATAAATGAATCTTGCTGTCTTTTCGGGAAGTTTCTCTAATCCTGAATTCAAATGATTACCTATGACAAGTGCGTGAATTATAAGTGCTCCGAAGAATATTGTTGCCGAGAACGGGAATGTAAATGTCTTATTCTGAAATTTTCTGGTAATGAATATCAGTCCTGCGGCTGTAAGGATGCACAGCACCAACGGCGCGATCATTGACGGCAATTCAGGATAAAGTGAGTCGAAGACCTCTCCTGTGTTCTGAAAGAACTGCATGAATGCAACAGGCTGGATCAGGTTTCCGAAATATTGGATATGGAAAAGGTGTATCGCAGAAAAAGTCATTATTGCAATTATAAGAGCGCTCTTAAGCCTTAAATTCTTTATAATGGAAAGTGAAAGAAATATAGCCAGAGGATAGACGATGTTCCTCTTGTCCGGCATTAGGTAATAATTCCGATTAAATAGCATATAAAGCATCTCGCCGCTGAAAAATACAGCTGTTGTAATAAGAGTGTAGTATAAATTGTTAAGATATTTTCTAAGCATCTTTGTCAGTTTTTAGTATATTATCAATAGCCATTGCAGCTCTTAAGGATGAACCGGTTTCATTCAGATCAAAATATTCCTTAATCCTTGATCTTTGGATATCTATGAATTTTTCATCTGAAAAAGATTCTTTAAATTTCTTTTCGAATTCATCTTGATTTTCTACTACCGGACCATAATCCCAAAATCTGTAATCAACATTTCCTTTCCAGGCGACATTATGCGCATTTAAAAATAAACACGGACGCTGCTTGAATGCTATAAATTCATAGACCATACTGCTGACATCACCTATATACATATCGGAATTGTTAAGATAAGTTCCGTCTGTGCTGAGATCACTGCCGAAATCAATAATAATGTTGTCGCTCTCATATTCTGAAAAATCTGTTCTGTAGCCATAATGAGTTTTCCAGTGTTTTACTAAAACATGCGGTGCAAATACGAAATTATAATTTCTGTTGTTTTTAAAGTAGTTTAACAGAAATTCAGAATATTTATTAAAAGAAGTTAATTTTGGTTCCCAATGAGGAGTATATAAAATAACAGGATTCTCATTATCAAACAATTTTTTTCTATGCTGGTTTATTTTCAGCGAGTAATCAAATTTCGGCCAACCTACAATAAAAGTTTTTTCTTCAGGTATAATATTTTCTTCTAAAAGTCTTTTTTGATGGTAAATTCCCGGTAACAGCATATAATTGAATCTTTTAAATCCCGGATCAAATCCATATTTTCTGTCTCCGCATCCATGATACTGATAGACCAATATAGGTTTAGTAATATTATTTTTTGCCAGCATTTTGGGTGTACCGTGCGAAGTCGTCAGAATGTAGTCAGTATTTTTTAAATATTTCTTTGCTATTTTTATCATAGCATTGACCGAAGGATATGATTTTTTCTTGAAATTTAAAAATCTATATCTAAAAGGTTGTCTTAATTGAATAATTGTAGTTTTACTTTCTGGATACAATGCTTTTATTTTATTTAAGGCTTCAGTATGATCTTTGTTGCATGATAGGCACAATACTTCAATATCAGGATCAAGTAAAGATAATTCCATAGCGATCATAGCAGAATGATAAAGCTGATGCAGGCCGTAGAGATATAAAAATGCTACTTTCATAAAATTACCTTATTTTAAGTACCCTTTTCTGAATTTTTCATGATATAAAATCCGCAATTTTCTAAATAAATTCAACGGTTTTTTCTTCTTTGGGAGTTCATTGTTTCTTACAATGTTTTCAAGTGCGGAGAATATTCTCTCTGATATCTTTCCGTCTAAATACGGATTGACTTCAGATAAATGTCTTTTTCTTATCTCGGAATGTTCACTTGGATCAGCCAGAATTCTGTCCAAAGCAGGTCTCAGTTCTTCCGGGTTCTGAATATCAATTCCCTTATCCTTCCGTTTGTATGTTCTGAATGTGATTACAGGTTTGTCAAGAGCCATGAATTCATACAGAACTGAAGATGTATCCGAGATCATTATATCAGCTAAGTACAAATAAGGAGTGATATCATAAGTATCTACGATCTTCATATTCGGAATTTTGCTTGATTTAATTGTATTAACCAGCTCTTTATTCATGAATTCGTGGAATTTTATCAGCCATAATTCATCTTCTTTTATAATAGAAGGGATTATCGGAAGAAGATCATTTCCTGATTGCAGTTTACCGCTGAATGTAGGTGAGTAAAGTATGATCTTTTTGTCTAAAGGAAATCCGAATTCTTCGCG
The DNA here is from genome assembly GCA_964648295.1 of uncultured Bacteroidia bacterium. Lineage (GTDB taxonomy): Bacteria > UBA4055 > UBA4055 > UBA4055 > UBA4055 > UBA4055. The sequence continues at coordinate 4,479 of CAZYNH010000028.1, forward strand.
AATGTTCTCAGACGGATATTTTAAGATATAATCCATTTTTGGCCAGCCTGTTTCACGCACGAGAAAATATTTATATTTCTTCTGAAGTTTATTGAATCTTTCTGTCACAACGGGGCCTGAAGTCAGATATACATCAAAAAAGTGCCGGATCTCGTAATGGGATTCTTTTTCGATACCGATCCCGTGAAATATCTCAACTTTAATTCCGGGCAGCCTGAAATCCACATAATTGCCCGGTGAGATACAAAAATCCGGGT
>CAZYNH010000029.1:0-3911 GCA_964648295.1 uncultured Bacteroidia bacterium
ATAAAATTTAAGTTAATCAAATGTGTTGACAGCTCCTAAGAATTGAATTATATTTTTCCTTCCTTACCGCGGGGAAAATACTGCGGAAAGTGTTGAAATAAACAATATTTAATTCGGAAGAGGAAGATGTACAACAAAAGAGTTGTGATCGCGATCGGCGGAAATTCTTTGACTCCGACCGACAAAACGAACTGGATAGGTTCCCAGTTCAAAAATACGAGAACGAGCATAGAATCCCTGATACCGCTCATCGAGCAGGGATATTCCGTTGCAATCACTCACGGGAACGGGCCGCAGGTGGGTGTAGCTCTGAAAAGGGTTGAAGAAACCAGAAACAGCCTGCCGGAGATACCGCTGGGCGTGCTTGTGGCTGATACGGAAGGAAGCATGGGCTATATGATCGAGCAGTCGCTTCAGAATAAACTGATCGACAAAGGTTTAAACATTCCCGTGGCTACAGTGCTTACGCAGGTGGTGGTGGACAAAAACGATCCCGCGCTTAAGGATCCGACTAAGTATATCGGAAGCTTTTACAGCGAAGAGGAAGCGAAAAAGCTCGCGGCGGAGAACAACTGGATCGTCAAGCAGGACGCAGACAGAGGCTGGAGGCGGGTTGTAGGCTCACCGAAACCTATCGATATCGTCAATAAGAACATTATATCGCAGCTGATGGACATGAAAAACATCGTGATCGCTGGCGGCGGAGGCGGAATTCCGGTTTACATCGATGAAAAAAGACATTACGAGGGAGTTGATGCGGTCATAGACAAAGATATGGCCAGCGCGCTTCTGGCTAACCTTATCGGAGCCGACGAACTATACATAATGACGGCAGTGAACAAAGTTTCCCTGAATTTTAAAAAACCGGATCAGAAAGACCTGGACCGAATAACTATGTCCGAAGCGGATAAGTACCTTAACGAAGGTCATTTCCCCTACGGCAGCATGGGACCGAAAATGAAGTCCGCGATAGTTTTTTTGCGTAACGGCGGAAAAAGGGTCATCATCACCGCGATAGATAAACTTATGGACGCGATAGATGGAAAAGACGGAACAAGCATTGTTCAGGATTAATAATATAACTCAAAGGCGGAAAACTCTATGAGTGAAAAGATCAACATCCCGGACCATTACGGTAGATGGGAGGCCGATATTAAGATCGGTAAAAAAGAAGACCATGTCACGGTCGGGTACTGGCGCGACGGCTGCAAAGGCTGCGGGATCTGCGTTGATGTGTGCCCGAAACAGGTATGGGAAATTATCGAAGCGAAAGACAAATGGAACGGCCAGGTAGTACAGGTGACCGACGCGGCCAAGTGCATTAAGTGCATGCTGTGCGAGATCCACTGCCCCGACTTCTGCATCAAGATCTATTAAAAAAAATTAAAGAGGTATAACCTTGAAGAAATCAGTACGATTCTACTCCGGAGCGGAACTTGTGGCGATAGCGGCTATTGATGCCGGCTGCAGGTTTTTCGGAGGTTATCCCATAACACCTTCCTCCGAGATCGCGGAATATATGTCCGTTCTGCTCCCAAAAGTGGGCGGCACATACATTCAGATGGAGGATGAGATCGCCGCAATGGGTTCAATTATCGGAGCTTCCCTCGCAGGCGTAAAATCTCTGACGGCTACAAGCGGACCCGGTTTTTCTTTAAAACAGGAGAATATCGGTTATGCGTACATGGCCGAAGTACCCTGCGTTGTCTGCAATGTAATGAGGGGCGGACCTTCAACAGGCCTTCCCACTGCTCTGGCACAGGCAGATGTGATGCAGGCAAAATGGGGAACGCACGGAGACCATCCCGTAATCGCTTTGACCCCCGCTTACCTCGAAGAGATCTACGAGCTTACGATCAAGGCGTTCAATTTTGCGGAAATATACAGAATGCCCGTAATGCTCCTTTTAGACGAGGTCATTGCGCATCTGAGTTCGGCTATAGACCTTCCGGACAAAGAGCTTCTTGTGATCAAGGACAGAAGAAAACCGTCCGTTCCTCCGGAAAAATATTTCCCTTACGATACCGCTTACGGCGATGTTCCCCCCATGGCGAGCTTCTTTGAAGGTTACAGATACCATGTGACCGGATTAAGCCACGATAAGACAGGTTTCCCGACGACCGATCCGGACCTCGTTCAGGCAGATCAGGAAAGACACATGAGAAAAGTGAACAGCAAAATAAGAGACATCGTTGACTACGAATATTACAGAATGAAAGACGCCGATATCGTAGTCTTTGCCTACGGTTCGACGGCAAGAGCCGCAAGGGTCGCGGTTGACAATGCCAGAAAGCTCGGAATAAAAGTGGGAATGATGCGCTTTAGAGTTATATGGCCGCTTCCTGAGGATGAGATATTAAAGCTCTGCGAAAAGGCCAAAGCTATAATAATACCCGAAATGAATATGGGACAGCTGAGCGAAGTCATTCAAAAATACGCGGCCGACAGAACAAAGGTCAAAAGGATCAATCATGTCGGAGGAGTTCCTATTCATCCGACCGATGTACTGAATGTAATAAAGGAGGCGTTATAATGGCTTTCGAATATGAAAAATACCTAAGAATGGACAAGATCCCCCACCTCTGGTGTCCCGGATGCGGAATAGGCGTGGTTCTGAAAGCAATGCTCAGATCCGTCGAAACTATGGGATGGGATAAGAACGACATCGCCTTCGTATCGGGGATCGGCTGTACCAGCAGAGCTCCCGGCTACATCGACTGCAACACGCTTCATACAACGCACGGAAGAGCCTTGTCGTTCGCGACGGGCCTCAAACTTGCCAGACCCGAAAAACATGTGGTCATTTTCTCAGGCGACGGCGACGCGACCGCTATCGGCGGAAATCACTTTATACACGCCTGCAGAAGAAACATCAACATGACGCTGGTCGTCGTTAATAACAATACTTACGGAATGACAGGCGGACAACACTCCCCCACTACTCCGATCGGTTATAAAACGAGCACGACTTCCTACGGAAATATCGATCCGACCTTCGACATCTGCATGCTGGCCAGAGGAGCAGGGGCATCTTATGTGGCAAGAGCAACGGTAAACAAAGGCAAACAGCTTGAAAAATACATAACGAAAGGATTCCAGCACAACGGATTCTCTGTCATCGTTGCAACGGCCAACTGCCATACCCAGTTCGGCAGAAAGAACAAGATGAGCGACCCGATATCTTCCAGAAAATGGATCCTTGACAGGGAGATACCTCTCGAAAAGGCACGGGAAATGAAGGCTGCGGAGCTTAAAGATAAAGTCATTACGGGAGAATTTATAACTGAAGAACCAGAAATGACGAGATGGGACAATTACAATCACCCCGAACACGAATATACTGATGCTTACAAAACGATCATCGAGAAAGCTCAGAAAAAATAATTTTACACGACGGAGATAAAGAATGAAAAACGATCATTATGAAGCCCGTTTTGCGGGTGTCGGCGGACAGGGCGTGATACTCGCCGGAAAGATCCTTGCCTACGGCATGGTCTGTTTCGAGGACTGCAAGGCTCTCGAAACGCCTACATACACTGCGCAGGTAAGGGGCGGGGCGACAAAAGTCGATGTCGTTATTGATAAAGAACACATCGAGTATCCGAGAACGGAAAATCTGGATTTTTTCCTTTCGCTGCATCAGAAGGCTTTCAGCATATACTATAAGGAAATTAAACCGGACGCGATAGTTGTGGTAGATCCGAACCTGACGCCGAAAGTACCGGCTGATATTCCTCAAAAACTCGTCATGGTGGATCTTATAGACATAGCGAAAAAAACTATGGGCAAGACTTTGTACTCGGCTGTTATTGCGGTGGGACTTTTCGCAGGGATGACGAAAATAATAAAAGAATCCAACATCCAGAAAGCGGTCATCGACAATGCCCCAAAAGGTACCGAGATAGACAATC
>CAZYNH010000030.1:0-3230 GCA_964648295.1 uncultured Bacteroidia bacterium
AGGCGATGTCTTTATGAATGAGTAATGAAAAAGAGAGAGTGAGTAATAAAAAAAAAAAAGAGGATGAAAATGAAGAAAAATAAAATGATCGTAGCTGTAATATTCGCGTTTGCTTTATTGACAGCAGCATTTGCAATGTCAAATGACGGCGGTGACGAACCAGCGAAGCAAGCGCAAGAAGTGAAACAGAACGCGCAGGTAGAAAATGCTGAGCACCTAGAACAAGCTGAAGATAAATCGTACGAAGAAAAGAAAATTGAGAAGTTTATTCTGCAAAATGTCTGGCCGGATCAAAAGAAATCAGCAGAATTATCAGAAGAAGAATATAATCAGGTCAGATTTGATTATTTTGAGAAAGCAAAGGACAATGGTGAAAAAGACAGAAACACAGTCAACACTTATTGGGATTTCCGGGTAAATGTCAATAAGCTGGATGAATTACGAAACTTAGGAGCATTACTTGATCCACAAAAAACTGCTGAGCAAGACGGGATATATGTAGCGGCATTATTTTCCCAAATTGTTATAATCGGTACTGTAAAAGATTTCAAATATGATGACAGGAAAAATGCAAGATATAAAACTACTGTTGAAGTTGAAATTCATGAAGTCGTTACCGGGCAGGATCTGTATCCTGAACTGCCTGAAAAAGTATATGTCGTTCTTGAAAGTGACTTAAGAAGAGGACATTGGCCTTCTGAACCTAATTTACAAAAAGATAAAAAATATATGCTGTTCTTGACGAGATTTCCAATTGAGTTCTATGCTAGATTAAATGATGGATACAGCAAATCAGAAACTGGATTGAAGGAAGTCAAGCCTTTACCTGATAATATTAATGATCCTTATATGTTTGCACCATATACATATTCAGCAATTGATATCGAAGCAACACAAAAGTATTATAAAGAAGAGTTCAGTGCGAAATTAATGAAATGGTATGAAACAATTAAAAAGATCGGGGAACTGAATCGAAAATCTCAATTTTATTCCCGCAGCTACAGGTAGGTGTGATATGAAAAAAATATTTACTTTTATATTTGTTGCATTTTCATTATTGCAATCACTTCATTCGTATGTACTTGTCAGGGGAACACAGATGAGGGATAGTACGGATTTCAGTATTGATTATGATATTCAATTCCGCCAGCCTTATATTGATGCATATATTGATACTCTAACGCAAGATACCACTATTATAGGAAAACTGGATTCGGCAATGATTCGTTCCTGTATCAATGATGTAAATCCAAGAAGAATATTAGTTGATCACGGCCCTCGATATTTGATTGGCAATGAAGTAAGCACGGAAACAACTTGCCATATCGAATATGAGCCAGTATGGAATAAGCGTTTATATGGTCAATGTTTAATTCCAAGCGATGAAGGAAATATCGATTATATAGATGTCCTTTTGAATAGTTATATTAACAAAGAAAATAAATGGGGAACAGATGCATACCCTTATTATAGTTATAAAAATCCGAGAAATGTTTTGACGCATGAATTAATTCATTCCGTCGGATTTCATCACAGCTTAGAAAAATCCGATATCATGAAAGAAGGCGGAGCCAGTTCAACTCAAATAGTAAACATTGGAGAAGATGAAGAGAATGGTTGTAAGGCATTATATAATCCACCTGAAATTATTGAACCTACAATAACTGATTCTACTTCTTTTACTATACCGGTTATCAAAGGACAGAATGTTCATTTTAAGCTTATTCCAACTAATCTGTCCAATCCTGCTTATACTTATTTGATAGATGGATATAAAGCTGCATACGGTGAAACGGAAGCAACATTTATAAAAACTGATTCTTTGGTGAATGACACTGTTAAGTTTACTTGGGATACGGGAAATGAAGATATAAATGATTTCGATTTATATTTCTTTATAAATAGCGCTGAGAGAATAAATGAGAATATATTCAATTCGGGACAGTATACTGAAACTCAAGGAGAATACATTGCATACTATGCATGTGATCAGAGGCCTAGCACTAGTGAAAGAATATCTGTCTGCGATTATCTTGTTTATGAACCCAAGGCTGATACTGCTGTTGTTGCTAAAGAATGGAATTATATCCCCGTGAGTTTGAGGATAAGCGATCTTAACAGTGCTATCTCGAATCTTGATAATGTCTACAACATTGATTCTCTTCGTGTGCAGTATGTTCTGTGGAACGACGGTTTCACGTGGCTGAATGATTCGATCTCGACATCTCCGTCTATTGATCCGAGGAAAGAATTCAAGTGGTATTTTGCTCAATTCGATTCCGACACAACCATAAACATGAATCATCCCGACCTTGAGGTCAACGCGGATTATTTTATTAAGGCGCATCTCTATCAGAAGGACGGTGAGAATCTGACTTACATAGGCACGGCGGAAAGCGGTAATTTTGATATCATGCCTGAAGTAATGATGTGGATTGATCCGACGGTCAGTGAGAATGAAGTATTTAAGTCAACTGATACAACTCATTTAATTACAGCAGTTTGTCTGGAGCCGGACGGAACGAATTACGGTTTCTGGGGAATGGATTATTATTATAAATTTGATGATGAGAGTGTGTGGTCTCCGATTGGTGAAATAAAAAGAGAAAAGGAAGAAATTCAAGTAGATACCTGCACATGGAATTGCGGAACAAAGAAAGGATACGGATGGCTAAAAGCGGTAGCGGATCTGTCTTTTTGGAACTCTGGGGAATGTGCTGATTCCATGCGGTTCGTGATACTGGAAGCTGATCTAACTTTCCGCCACTTCAAATACGACTCCGAAGGTCTGATAAACAGTAAAGGCGGGACAAGTCTCTACACGACGGTGCACAAGATCGGCGCGGATTGCTGTTATTACGACAACGGCACTTACAGCTGGGTTGACAGGATCGGGAGCGCATCGAATATTCATTTCTATTACAAATATCCTCTTGATGAAGATTTTACGCACATGAATTCTACGGTGACCAAGCTGGAATACGCGTACGGTTATGCCTGCTATGAAACAAAGCTTGATACGGGGGAAAATAAAGACAGCGTTACGATAAAGATAGAGACGGATGTTCTGATAAACGGGGATACGGTAACCCTGACAAAAGAAAAGACATTCGGGCTTATAGACAGATATTTGTCTTTCGTGGAACCTAAACCTGTAGGTGAAGGGATCGTTGACTTTGAGAGCAATTTGAAGAATATAAATGATATTCCAAGTATTAACTTTTGGACAT
>CAZYNH010000031.1:0-3226 GCA_964648295.1 uncultured Bacteroidia bacterium
CAATTTGTCAGGTTCCAAAGATGATGTACGGAAGCAAACCTGTGGATAACGGCAATTTCTTTTTAACAGATACGGAAAAGATTGAATTTTTGGCAAAAGAACCGTACGCTATCAAATTTATCAGACCAATATTAAGCAGTGACGAATACATTAACGGCAAAAACAGATGGTGCTTGTGGCTTGCCAATGCAAATCCGGCAGAATTAAGACAGATGCCGCTGGTCATGACACGCTTACAAAATATCAGAAAATTCAGATCGGTCAGTCCTAAGCTTTCAGTACAAAGCCAGGCAGAAACACCGAGCTTATTTTCCGAAATCAGACAACCTAAAAGTAACTATATTGTTATACCCCGGCACTCTTCCGAGCACAGAAAATATATCCCGATAGGATTCTTCGGTCCTGACACTATTGTCAGCGATTCATGTATCGCATTACCGGATGCAGGCCTTTACCATTTTGGAATCCTAACTTCGTTTATGCATGTTAGTTGGGTAAAAATCATTTGCGGAAGAATTAAAAGCGACTACCGATATTCGAATGTTCTTGTTTACAACAACTTCCCGTGGCCGGACAATCCTACGAAGGTTCAGCAGATAAACATAGAAAAAGCCGCTCAGAAAGTTCTTGATACCCGCGCATCGTTTCCGAATAATTCTCTCGCAGAGCTTTACGATCCGTTATCAATGCCGGCTGACCTTGTAAAAGCTCATAACGAGCTCGATAAAGCCGTAGATCTCGCCTACCGTTCACAACCGTTTGTGAGTGAGGCTAACCGCATGGAGTTTCTGTTCGAGTTATATGAAAAATATACTGCAGATCTTTTTACAAAAGAGACTGGCAAGAAGAAGAAAGTAAAGGTGTCAGATTAAGCTCAAGAAGGGTTATAAATTCAACCGCGAAGAATTATATGACAGATCACTTTAAATCACGCAGAATAGCTTTCGCTTCCCTGCCTTTTATTTTTTCGATTTTAATCTACTTCCGGCGTGAAGCTTTTTATTTTGTTCCGGTGACGATATATGCAGTTTCGAGCCTGATCTGCTTTATACTTTACGGGATGGATAAAAAAAGGTCGTACGACCCTAAACAACCCTACAGGATACCGGAAAATACTCTTCATTTTTTTGAGTTTATCGGAGGTTGGCCGGGTGCTTTGATTGCGCAGATGGTTTTTAAGCATAAGACACAGAAAAAGCCTTATGTTTCAATATTATACACAATAATCGCTGTTCATTTGATCGGATGGATTTATTTCTTTTACAGATAATTTCATGAAATTCTGAACTACAAACCACGATAACAAGATAATTAAATTCGTTCTTTTCTAATAATTCTGCAAACTCTTTGAAATCCTTGCTGATCAGGATAGTATATTTTATTCAACTCTTCTCTCATTATTTGGAGGTTCATCAACCTTTGTTCATAGCTGAGTGATAACCAATAGTCAATATTGCTGTCATCCTGCCCTTTTTTAACTATTCTAACGATTTTTTTCATGTACGGAATATACGAAATTTACTCAACTATTTCAATCAAAAGTAAAATATTTTTTCATCGGGTAATTATACTACCCCCCGGCCGGTTTATCTTACCGTCGAACTAAATTAAAACGGGGGAGGAAATGTCCGAAAAACAATTTAAGAAGATCAAAGCCGCGATCGAGCCTTTAAAGGACGAATTTGATGCGCTGGTGGAAAAGGTGAACGATCTCTATACGGAATTCGACGAGATCGATTTTGAGCCTGACGAAGAAAACAGCGATATCGAGGAGAAGATCGAAAAGCTCGAGGAGGCTATCGAGACGCTGGATGAGGATGACGCGGAAATGAAGGAGAAACTTGAAGCGAAGATCGAATCTTTGAGGCAGGCGACCGGCAGCGTGGATGCGGCGAGAGAATTGATAAGCGAGATCAATGACCTGTTCGATGAGATCAGGTCGGCGACGGAAAACTTGAACTTTTAAAAAGCGGGAGGAAAAGATGAGTAATGAAAAGGAACAGGCATATTGGAAGGCCGTGCAGAAATGGGCGGAAAGGTCGCAGGTGCTTGTAAAGTATCAGCAGAAGAACATGAAGTGGTTTATGGCGCCCGAGGCGGTCCAGTGGTTCACTCCGAGCTATGAGAGCGAGGTAGCGAGGCTGGAGAAGGAAGTCGAAAAACTGGAAAAGGAAGCTGACAGGCTGGAAGCAGAGGTTCAGAATGAAAAAGAAAGCGGCGTCGCATAAAACTAAAAACACGGAGGATAAAAAATGGGAATCATATTCAAATGTTCAAAATGTCAGAAAGATTTGACTTTACGATCGGGTAATAAGGGTGATATGGTACAATGCCATTACTGCGGCGAGATTGTTTCAATACCTGAAAACGCGGTAGTTTTTTCATCATCATCACCCACACAGGACTCAGGCAATTTCAGTTCCGGAAAAATTATTTTTAAAAATCCGAAAACAGGAGAATCTCAGACCGCAGGTACGGGATGGAGCTGGATATTGTGCCTGTTTTCAGGTGCATGGGGAATTCCTCTGTTCATAAAAAGAGCTTATAACTGGGCTTACTTCTTTCTGTTCCTTCACCTTTCTTACATGATAGTATATCCGCTGAGCATACTGACTGAAGACATGACACCTGCCGTAGTTCTCATGCTGGCGGAGCTGGGGTTTGCCGTTTTTATGGGAATAAAAGGAAACAGGCAGCTTACAATAAATTACCTCGATAACGGTTGGATAATTCAAAACCCGGAAAGCGGCGATGTCATAAACGCTATGAAAAAATGGCAGCTTGATGTTAATATCGGAGAAATAAAATGAAACATGAAATTACGATAAAATTGGTGATCACTGCGTTTATTCTGATCTTTCTGACTTCCTGCGGTGCGGGCGGTATTGAAGGTGATATCAGAGATGGAAAAGACATCGTAAAAAAAATGGAATATGCTTTGCGGCTGGCAAAAGATCAGAACCCTAAGTATGAGGAGAAAATGCAGGAAGCGGAGGATGAATTATACACTTTCATGGCCAACATGAGAGAAAAACATAATGATGATGATTATCAGAAGATCGACAGAATTCTTCAAAATGAAATACAAAATACTATGCAGAAAATGATGAGCGGATACTAAAAAACAAACAAGGGAGGATCAAAATGAGTTTAGGAAAAGCACTGCTCTTCGGAGCGATCGGAGTGGGAGCCGGGCTGCTTTTGGCGGCATGGGCGGAAACTATGG
>CAZYNH010000032.1:0-3154 GCA_964648295.1 uncultured Bacteroidia bacterium
GAACGCTGAAGAAAATTGATCATCTGCCCCTTGATTCTGTAGAACGCGTACGTGGCGGGAGAATAAGGTTAGATGCGAATAAAATGGTAAATTTATCTGTTTATGAACTTAATCCTAAAGAGAAACAACCTTATTTTGAAAAGGCTGATAAGATGCTTGACTTGAATAAACAGCTACAAGATAAAAAGGACAAATTTCAAAGCAGAATCAAATCTAATTTCGCTATAGAAAAGATAAGCACAAAACTAGAATCATTCCACGATCACGATTTCAAAACATTCGTAGCTGAACTCAAGAAACAAAAGGTCTCCCCTACTCTCAAGCAGCAGGACGAATGGGAAGAATATTTCAACAGCTACAAAAAGGAGATCAATGACCTGCAGGCAGAAATTAAAAAAACCGATGCAGAAATTGATCAGATGGTTTACAAGCTCTACGAGCTGAGCGAGGAAGAAATTAGGATTGTTGAAAATCAGTAACAGGGGTGAAAAATGACAAGAAAATTAAATATATTTTACTTCTCAATAGTTATATTGGCTATATTAAGTTGCACTGCACCACAAAAAACAATTCATTTAAATTCAGTTTTTAACGAAATTCAAGCAAGTAGAATCTTGGAAAAAGGTAGTAATAAAATCACCGGATCAGCACTTATTAGACAAGCTGGCGGTGGAGTTGTAACATGTGCCGGTTGTGAAGTGTTTTTATATCCTGCAACAGACTATGCTAAAGAAAGATTCAAGATCTTATATGGAAACATAGATAAAGCTTATAAGAATTTAACAATTAATTACAGCCTACCTGAAAACAAGAATCGTGGTTATTTTGATGAAGATGTTAATTATATTTTCATTCCTGAATACGAAAAATATCACGAATATTCTCGGAAAACAATGGGTGATGTGCAAGGTTATTTTGAATTCGATGAATTATGCGACGGTGAATACTTTATTGTAACGACGATTTTATGGGGTCTTTCAAAACAAGAAAGACAAGGGGGCATACTAATGCTAAGAGTAACCCTAAAAGATGACGAAACAAAAAATGTTGTATTGGCTCCTTAAAAAAAAGCGAAATAAGTTTAAGGTGGGTCACTATATGACACTCTAGCTATGTTATATTACAATAAAAATCGGAGAATGAATGAAAGTCTTACTCGATACAAATATCATAATTCACAGAGAAAGCCATCGTATTTTAGATAAATCTATTGGTCAATTATTCAGGCTTTTAGATAAAGGGAGGTTTACAAAATGTGTGCATCCGATTACTATTCAAGAAATTGAGAAAAATAAAAACAAAGAAACGGCTGAGACGTTTAGTATCAAACTTGAAAGTTATGAACAACTACAAACCGTTACTCCCTTAAAGGATGAAGTAAAAATAATTTCTGAAAAATATGATCTGACAGATAATGATAAAAACGACACGGTGCTACTGAATGAAGTCTTTGCAGAGAGGATTGAATTTCTAATAACAGAAGATCGCAAAATGCACATTAAATCCAGATTGTTGGGTATTGATGACAGGGTGTTTACTATTTCTTCTTTTATCGGAAAGGTTTTGGATGAAAATCCGGGTTTGACTGAATATAAAGTACTGGCAGTTAAGCAGAAAAAGTTTGGTAACATTGAGCTTAATGATCCTTTTTTTGACAGCTTCAGGGAAGATTATAAAGAATTTGATAAATGGTATATAAAAAAATCAGATGAACCAGCTTATGTAACTTTAGAAGATGGTGTTGTCACTTCATTCCTTTATTTGAAGATAGAAGACGAGAGTGAAAATTATTCAAATATCACACCGCCTTTTACACCTAAGAAAAGGTTGAAGATCGGCACTTTCAAAATTACCTGTACAGGTAATAGATTGAGTGAACGATTTTTGAAAGTTATTTTTGACAACGCATTGCGAAACAAAGTTGATGAAATTTATGTGACTATTTTCAATTCAGAGAGAGAAATCGAACGGAAAATGCTTGTAAATATACTTGAAGAATGGGGTTTTGAGTATCACGGAATTAAAGTAACTGGAGACGGTAAAGAATCTGTTTATAAGAGGAATTACAAGCCGATTTGTAATAACTGTGATCCTAAATTAACATATCCGTATATGTCATCGAACAATTCTATATTCTTAGTACCGATTAAACCGGAGTATCATAGTGATCTGTTACCGGATTCGTTATTAAATACAGAAAGGCCAGAAGAATATAAGGAAGAAACTCCTCATAGAAATGCCATTAAGAAAGTATATATATCCAGATCTATGGAAAAAAACATAAATAAGGGTGATCTTATAATTTTTTACAGAACTGGCGGATATCACAAGAGCGTTATTACTACTTTAGGAATAGTTGAGAGCGTTCTTTTCTCATTTAAGAACTCAAAGAATTTTATCGCAAAATGCAGAAAAAGAAGCGTGTTTTCAGATGAAAAACTTTTAGAGTGGTGGAATCAAAATCCGAATGACAGGCCTTTTATTGTTATTTTTTTGTATTGCTATACCCTACCTAAAAGAATAAATTTAAAGAAGATGATAGATTTAGGTATCATTGCTGATGTAAATTCTGCACCAAGAGGGTTCATGAAAATCTCAAAAAAACATTTCGAAACGATTTTAAGGGAGACAAACACAAATGAAAGTATTATTGTCGATTAAACCTGAATATGCCAATAAGATATTCGCAGGAACAAAAAAGTACGAATTCAGGCGTAGTATTTTCAAAAATCCGAATATCAAAACGATTGTTGTTTATTCCTCTTCACCTGTCCAAAAAGTAATTGGCGAATTTGAGATAGAAACTATTTTAAGGAAAGATATAGATCAGCTGTGGAATCTGACAGAAAAGGAATCTGGCATAAACAAAGATTTTTTCTTTGAATACTACAAAGGCAAAGATTCAGGCTTCGCAATAAAAATTAAAAAAACGACAAGATACGATATACCTTTAGATTTAAAGAGAGACTTCAAACTTACACCGCCTCAATCTTTCGTATATATTCAGAATTAGGATGTCTGAATTGAAATAAAACAGAAAAGCCCGCCGTAGCGAGCTTTGATCTCATTGTACCCTGTTGGTACACGAGCAATGGTAAGTTTGGACTATACCCGATTTTCTGGACAAAACGCTAAGACCAACTTAAATTTATGA
>CAZYNH010000033.1:0-3127 GCA_964648295.1 uncultured Bacteroidia bacterium
GAGGGTCAAATTATTATTATTGTATGTTGCCGTTACCACTTTGAACATAAAGGCTTCTCCGTTTAATTTGACTATAATTTAGTAAAAAAATCTTGAATATACAAACAAAAAATCGATTGTGAAATTATTCTGACGCCTTTACTTTCTTTTTTCTGCCAAACTCTTTCGTTAAAAGATCTGCGGTATATTTTTCATAAAGCTCGAACAAAAATTCCATTCTGTTCGCATCGCTTGTAAAAGGATGGGAGCGATAGGCGAGATCAACAGCCCTGTCGAGTTCCTGATGAGCTTTGACGAGCTTAGGCGGCATTGTAAGCGGATCGTAAAGAGAGGCGAGTGAACAATCAGGGAATTCAGCCCTTGTATCAAGCACCTTTTGCGCGGCTTTCTCGATATTTATCTCCTGTACTTTAGTCGGATTTGCCGGCCACGGGTAGTTGTTGTAAACAATATTTTTTGAATATCTATATCTGGATTCGAGTCTCCCACATACATAGCTAATCCATACCATATGAATTTTTGATGAAAGAACACCGAAGTTGTAAAGACTGCCTGAGGCAATAATATGTACCGCGTTAGTAGGTACAGAATCGCTTGTTAAAAATCCAAATGGTATATAAAGTCGTCTTTCAGATGTAACGCTAGGTATTATTATATAAGTATCTGGTAAATATCGATCACGGAATAAGCTAGGGACTGAAGCAAATTTGCGAGTAGATGCAGCTTTGCTGCTTTCTCTAAATAGTTTAACCTTTTTTATTCTTTCTAAAATAAGAGGGATTTCTCTAATTTCATTTAAATCCGCATTTATCAGCCAAAGACACCATCTTTCAGTACCATTTATGAATTCATAAGATCCCATCAGTCTTTTCAAATATTTGAACGCATTAGGATTAGATTTCAACAACTCGTCCTTTTCTTTTGGAGTCAGCAGAAGATTTCCTCCGTCAAGGGGCATGTTGCCAAAGCTCATTTTCGGTACATTACAGATCGTGTTTGTTCTGCTTTTTATAGGGACATTTACTGCTTCAACCAGATACGGGTTTAATCGAGTAACTTTTACTTCGTGCGGTTCACCTTTAATATCTTCATATTCAAAGATGCGTTTATTAGGCGTATCGAAGCATCCAAAACCGATAATCACGCAGTAAACCGCGGCATTGCCTTTGGCTTCGTTGCTCCATTTGAAAGTTTTGTGCGCGAAATGCAGTTTAATGTCGAACCTGTTAAATAGAACGCTCCACAGATATCCGACCTGTTCACCCTGAGAGATCGAATTTGTCGAAACGAATGCGCATTTCGTTGCCGTATTCTGTATGAATTTTGCGGCTTTTACATACCAGCCGGTAACATAATCAAGCACTCCGCAGCCTTCCGAGCCGTCGAAAAGCCCGACGATCTCATTTCTTTGTTCGGGTGTCATTAATTTCGAACCCACGAAAGGAGGATTGCCGAAAATATAATCGAAAGTCAGACTGCCGTAATAAGAGACAGGCACATCGCCGTCCACAAGATTCACTTTCTTCGAATACACATTCACTTTGTTGTAATGGACGGTCGCATCGCTTACCTGAACCACATTCGTTTCATCGGCAGTAATATCAATTTCGTCTTTCGAGATCAGTTTGTGCCAGTCGAGCCTCAATGCGTTCCCGTTGACTATTCTGGCGGATTTCTGTAAAGGAAGCCTAGCAAAGTACTGCCCGAACTCTTCCGATATCCTCATGTTCATCTGATGGTCAATAAGCCACATCGCGACTTCAGATATCCTCGCCGGGAATTCGTCTATCTCGATCCCGTAGAACTGATCTACATTCAGCCATACGATATCCGAAATCGAAAGGAAAGATTCGCCCTTTTTATACAGCTCTCTCAGAATGTCTATTTCCAACAGCCTCAATTCCCTGTATGAAATGATAAGGAAATTACCGCTTCCGCAGGCAGGATCAAGAAATTTCAGCTTCGAGAGTTTTTTATGGAACTCCTGAAGCTGTTTCTTGTCCGACTTGACTTTTTCAAATTCAGCACGGAGATCATCAAGGAACAACGGCTTGATAACCTTCAGAATGTTTTTTTCTGAAGTATAATGCGCGCCAAGATTCCTTCGCTGTTCAGGGCTCATAACGGCCTGAAACAGAGACCCGAAGATAGCGGGGGAGATCTTTCCCCAGTCGAGCGCGGTAGCCTCGAAAATCAGATTTCTCATTTCTGAATTAAATCCGGCTATGGGAAGAAATTCATCAAAGAGCTTGCCGTTAATGTAAGGGAACTGATCAAAATGCTCCGAAATATTCTTAAACCGTTTGTCTTTCGGCGTATTCAAGATCTGGAACATTTGAGCCAGCAGCGGCCCGAGATCGCTTCCGTCCTCATTCGTTTTCTGCTCGATAAATTCCTTGAAAGTATCCTTCTCAAAAATCCCTGTATCGTCCGCGAATAGAATAAAAAGAAGCCTGACGAGGTAAACTTCGAGAGGGTGGCCTTCATAACCGAACTCCCTGAGCCTGTCGTGAAGTTTTCCCATAAGCTCAGCGGCCTTAATATTGACCGGATCTTCCTCCTTAAATACGCGCTTCTGGTATCCCGCGATAAAGCCGAAAAGGGTCACATTCTTATAAAAGTCGCCGATAACAAATTCATGCCGGGTATTCTCGTCAAGATCATACAACCTGAACCGCTCAAAATCCGACACGAGAATATATTTCGGAAGTTCGTGCTCCTTAAGACCGGGAAAATAATCAACCGCCTGCCTGTAAGCCATATCAAGATCTTTACCCCTCGATTTATGCTCGATCAGAAGCTGGCCTTTCCACAAAAGGTCAATATATCCCTGCTTTTCGCCAAGCTTGGTAATTCTTGTCTCGAAAGTCGCCACACGCCTGCGGGAGATCCCGAAAACATTAAAAAAATCATCCCAGAAGGATTTGGCTTCCGCGTCCTCGCTCGTTTCTCGCGCCCATTCCTTCGAGAACCTGAGTGCCCTTTCCTTTATTTCATTCCAGCTTAAAGCCATGCGTCTGTCCGGTTGTTATGCAAAGAAATGTAAGAAAAAGTTAAAGGTTAGTCAAAGGAAAAGGGAGCGGGGTATATTAGTAAGAAAATTATTCTGAATTATAATTTTCATTTT
>CAZYNH010000034.1:0-3047 GCA_964648295.1 uncultured Bacteroidia bacterium
GCAGGATACGCCACTTCATTTTCTATGTCCATACACCAGATCTGAGTTTAACTCGGGAGCATGTATCCTCTGGTATAAACGTTTTGGTCTGTTCCATAGTTTAAAGTAAGATACTTTCTCGCCCAGGAGGAGGTATCCGCAAGGGCGACGGAGATATTCAGGTACCAGTGATCGTTGGGATTATCATCACTGCTTATCATACTATCCTTCACATAATCAGTCGTTACGACTATAGGCTGGGGCATTTCCTCTCCCGAGGAGGCATCAAAGATCTTGTCCACAAGGTCTACATAATCAGATAGCCCGAGATATCGCAGACGCTCTGTCTCCACAGCGGTAATATCAACGTTATAGATCCTCGCGGCGGTAAAGTAGGAATGGTTGGGAGGTGCTATGGTAAATGCGACATTCTCAAGAACTTCTCCGTTATTGAATTCTATTTGAAGTTCTTTCGGGATAGACATATCAGTAAAAAAATAACAACTGGTAGAGGTTATCATAAGTCTATTAGAGGGCATTTTCTCATAAGGATCCCCCGGAAGGTAAATGTAATAGTCTCCAGTAAGCACCTGATTGATATTCGTCAGTTTTGTCATGCTGTGGATGGTCGTGCTGACCGCTTTTTCCGTCCGGTATAAACTTTTTATATCAAAATCCCTGTATTTGATCCGATACTGTTTTTCATTTGAATATTTGGTAATATTGCCCCTTCGCATATCCATCCGGAAAGTAAGAAGATCTTCCGGTATGGAAATCAAACCGGGCGGCGGAGCGAAATTCTCTTTTGTTTTTAAAGTATTATCCAAAACATCGACTAAAGCACTTACAGGATTGAATATGTGCTTCACATATTTTTCGTCTAAGACCGTTCCTCTGTCGAAAGCGCCGGGCATTCCTATTAGTCCTTTAAAATATCCGTCGTAAAGCGTGACTGAATATTACGTTCCCGTAGAACCACTTGTCTCCATTTGCGGAGCCACCTGTGTCTGTTTATAGAGCCGCTTATCTCCTCTTCCAGAGCCAGGCTTTTCCTGAACAGAGCCATCCATTTTGCCTTGGTGCGGCGAAGCCGTTTTTCCGGGGCTTCGCCGCCTGCATCGGCTCTAGTCCTTGTTTCCTGCCTTGCGTTTGAAACTCTTCCTCCATCTCATGGAGTCCTCGCCGTCAATCATGATTTCGTAGGCGTTGTGGACGATCCTGTCCAAAATAGCATCCGCCACCCTCCCGTCATCGATGTGTTCATGCCATCCGGCAGGGCCGCACTGGGAGATAAAAATCGTCGACGCGTTCTGGTGCCTGGCTTCGACTATCTCCAGCAGATCGAACGCTGCCGAGCCGCTCAGCGGCGTCAGCATCCATTCGTCCAGTATGAGAAGGGAGACTTTCCTCTTGTAATGGTTCAGCTGCTTTTTAATGGTCGAGGATTTCCCTCTTGCAAAATACAAACGGAATTCTCTTCTTTACTAGCCAGGTTGCCCTAGTGGTCGTCCCGTCGTAGGGAAGATACAATTGAACATTCGGCGGGGAAGTAACTGTTGTCCGGCTGAGAATGTAATTCTCGTAATCCCCCACAATACCTGTGACGCCTGTTGACGGAATTTGAGCCTTTATCCAGTTGATCGCCCCGCGGAACCGAAGCATATAGGCGAGGGAATTGGCAAAACCTTCTCTTTGACTGAGATTAAAAAGATCTTTTATATAGTCGTAGACTTTATTACCAGGATATCCGTAACCTATGATAGTCGATTCATTTTTTTTAAATTCTTTTGGGCTGCTACTGGCTGCCTCCACTGTATATTCCATATCTGTAAAAATAGTATCCCCCTCCGTGATAACCTTCTTCCCGTCCACGCGAAGATCCGTCTTAAAGTTCACCTTCCCGTTAGATTCAATATTCAGCGTCGAACCTGAACCGTTCAGCCGGAAAACCGTATCGTTATTGCCGAAAGCGATCTTTCCGCCGGACGGAATATTAACTTCGCTTGCTTCAAACGAATCCACCGTCGCTGTACTTCCCAGAAACGCCGTATCCCCGTGGAATGTGGTATCCCCGTAAAAATGAACATGATCGGCGTTCAAGTTCATATTGCCCGCGGCGGTCAGATTTATGTTCGTAGCCGCTGTGAAATCTATATCCCCTGCTGAAGCGTCCACGCTTACGGTTCGTCCTCTAAGAAGGAGGAAATCTCTTGTCGTTGTAAGGTAAAAATTGCCCGAATCGCTCTCCACGCGCGTATTGCTGGTATAAAAATTGAAAATTTGGCTGTTTAAAGTGAAATAATTATTCCGTATCTCCCCCCAGGGACCTCGTATGTCGTCGACATACAGACTGCCTGTTGTCGAAAATCCTGTATCGTCTATGGTGAAGGTTCCTCCGTTGGCACCAAACCTGAATGTCCCGTACAGAGCAAGCCCCGTATTATTTGTAGCCCGCAAGGTTCCTGAAAGATTCGGATTCGCCAGTGCAAATCCCTTTGTATAATTCACATTATCCAATTGGGACAGTTTTATTCCGTTTACATAAATATCTTTCACATTCAGCCTTCCCGCACCGTCCATGATCAGGTTCCCGCCCTGAAAGGTGAGATTCGCCCCTGTCTCGAAAGTGCCGCCTGTCAGCCGGGAAATAAAGTTCGAGGTATCTATTGCGGCGCCTGTATTAAATCCTGTCTTATTTAAAAATTCAGCCATATTTTCCGAAATTCTTCCGTTCCGGACGGGAAAGGGTATGCCCCGAAGCGGGAAGGTTGACGTCACATCAAACACGCCCATTACACCCTTCCCCGAAGAGTCCGGAGTGATTGTTTCCAGGGCGGAATCAGGTCAAACCGTTCCGCTCCGGAGGAAAAAATCCGCAGAAAAACAGAGTTCTTTTTTCCGTTTTTCTGATGTAATGCTTTTTATAACTGAAAAGGAGGCTGAGAATATGGCGCAGGTCAAACTGAAACTGATCATGGAACGCAGTTCCTCCGGCGGCAGCGGAGGCTGCGGCGCCTACATACCGGGAGGCGAGCAGGTCGAGGGGAGACAGGACACCATGGCTGACA